>CAVWKC010000007.1:0-32638 GCA_963755525.1 uncultured Solirubrobacterales bacterium
CCGCTCGCGGGCGGCGGGTCGTCGTAGGTGTAGGTCGCGCGCCGGTTGCCCCGCATCACGTACGCGCCGGGCGCCGTGCGCTCGAACCCCATGCCCTTGGTCAGGAGCCGGTCCTCGGCGTCGTCCTCGCCCACCCACCCGTACGCGCGCGCGCCCTCGAATCCGAGTAGCGCGTACTCGGGTGGGATATCGGCCGCGTTGGCGCGCAGCGGCTCGTCGCCGGAGTCGACCGCGGCGAACTCGAGCGCGAGTCCCTCGGGGTCCTCAAACACGATCGCGCGGCCGATCGCGTCGTGCTGGACCTCGACCCCCTCGGCAGCGAGCCGGTCGACCCAGAACGCGAGCGCGTCGTCGGAGCCCACCCGCCAGATCAGGCGGTGGATCATGCCGGCACCCGCGCGGCCACGCGCCGCGTCGGGAAACTCGAAGAACGTCAGGATCGAGCCGGGAGCCCCGGACTCATCGCCGTAATACAGGTGGTAGACGTCGGGGGCGTCGAAATTGACCGTCTTCTTGACCAGCCGCAGGCCGAGCACACGCGCATAGAAATCGACGTTGCCCGGCGCGTCGGCGGTGATGCAGGTGATGTGGTGAATCCCGTCCAGCTCCATGGTCCCTCGTTTCGTCTCAGTTGGCGCGCGCGCTCACGGTTGCGCACCCCCACCTTGACAAAGTCGTCATGGGGCGCGTCGAAACTTGTCCCGCGGAGCTACTGCCAGAAGCGCTCGACCGTGTTGGCGTCGCGGACGTGGACGGCGTCGGGGTCGCCCCCGGCGTCGCGCGCCGCGCGCCGTTGACGCAGCAGGTCCCAGCACTGGTCGAGCTCGATCTCGACGTCGCGCAGGCGTTGCTGATCGGCCTCGAGGGCGTCGTCGTCCGCTGCGTCGGATTGCTCGCGGGTGCGAAGCGCGTGCTCCTCGGCGACCAGGCTTTCGATCCGCGCGGTGATGGTTTCGTCGCTCATGCTTGAAGCCTACGGCACCGCTAGTCGCGGTCGTGGTTGACGACCTCGATGTTGTTGCCGTCGGGGTCGAACACGAACGCGGCGTAGTAGCCGGGGTGGTACCGGCGGCGCTCGCCGGGGCCGCCGTTGCTGGTGTAGCCGGCGGCGGTCGCGGCCTCGTGGAACCGGTCGACGACCGCGTTGTCGTGCGTCGTGAAGGCGATGTGGACGTGCTCGGTCGGCGTGCCTTGGAGCAAGGAGAACGAGCCACCCGCCGAGCCGCGGTACTGAACGCGCTCGGGCGTCTCGGCGCCGAGGATCAGACCGGCGTGAGGCGCGATCGCGTCGTAGAACGCCTTCGCGGCCGCGAGGTCGGCGACCCGGATCCACAGGTGATCGATGATCCCCCTGCGGTTCGGCGCAGAGTCGTTGACGGCCTCGACGCTGTTGCCGTCGGGATCGAGCAGGAACGCCCCGTAGTAATCGTGGCTGTATTCGGGCCGCGGCCCAGGGGGACCGTCGTCGCGGTGGCCCGACTCGGTGCCGACTCGCCAGAACTGGTCGACCTGGTCACGCGTGGGCGCCACAAAGGCGACGTGGAGGCGGCGGGTCCGCGGGTTCTGTGCGTCGGCCGCGGTCAGGATGAACTCGCCCCACTGGGAGAACGCGTTGGTCCGGTAGCTCTCGTCGATCCCGAGCGGTCCCAGCACCGCGGTATAGAAGCGTTCTGAGGCATCCCGGTCTGTGACCCGGATCGTCACGTGGTCAAACATCGGGGGGAGCGGCGTGATGTCCCGGCACGTCGAGGGCCGGGTTGCGGTCGAAGAACCCGACGGGCTTCAGCCAGAACGAGACCGTGTCGGCGGGCATCACCGGCCAGTCCTCGGGCCTCGTCACGTGGTTGATGCCGAACACGTACCAGAGCACGACGTCGGCGTTCTCGATCGGTCGGTCTCTTGCGGTCCACACCGGGAGGCCGGAGTCCTCGGCGCTCAGGTTCGGGAACTCGCCACACGGCCAGCGCTCATCCTCGTCGTAGGGCGTCACCCAGAGCGTGTGCTCGATCGCGCGCGCCCGCCGGACGACCGGCGAGTCGGGGTCGAGCAGCGACGGGATCGCGGCGCTCGGCTCGAGCTTGTAGCCGACCGGGGTGCCGAGGCGGTTGGCGACGTTGTCGTTCAGCACCTTCCAGGAGCGCTGGCGGCGCCAATCGTAGTCCTGGATGCCCTCGCACTCGGTCCTCAGCGGCGTGAGGCGTTGGGTCAGCGCGAGGCCGTAGGGGTTATCCGGGCCGGTCGGAAGCTGGGCCGCCTCGGCCGCGTACACGGTGTTGTCCTCGCCGTCGACGTCGAGGTCGAGGCGGGCGACGATGAAGTGCTGGTGAAACGGAGCGTACGTGCGGTTGTCGATCACCGTGCCGTACGACGGCGGGTTGCCGGCGAACGGGGTGGTGACCATGAGCCCGGTGGCGCGCACCTCGCACTCGATGTTCCCGTCCTGGTGGAAGCGCCAGTACACGAGGTACTCGTAGTTGGCTACGGTGGCGTGGAACGAGACGACGAGCCGGCGCATCCGGCGGGTCTCGGCGCCGGTGCGATCGTCGACGTGCTTCCACAGGACCCCGTTGTCCTCCTCATGGATGCAGATCGCGTTCTTGATGCGATAAGGCTCGCCGCGCGAGTCGTGCAGGACCGCGTCGAGGTAGGCGATCTCGCCGAGGCAGTCGCAACCGAGCTCGAGCGAGGTCGTCATCAGGCCGAGCCCCCACTCGCCGATGTCGAACGCGGTGCGGCGGTAGTGGTCGGGCGTCGAGTCGCGGTAGGGGACGACCATCTCGGCGAACGACATCCGGTGGGCGACCTTGCGGGTTCTGCCGGAGTCGTCGTACGTGAGGGTGTGGATCACGAGGCCCTCGCGGAAATTGAACCCGAGCCGCATCGACCACTTCTGCCAGCTGAGCAGGTTGCCGTCTAGCGTGAATGACGCGCCGTCGGGCTGGGTGATGTCCAGGGCTCTTATGTCTGTTCGCTGCGTTAGGCCGGGGACGAGCGCCGGCGCGTACTCACCCATGATCGTCGGCGCGGGGCCGAGGTCGACGTCCTCGAGCTCGAGCAGCTCCATCGTGTTCATGTCGACGACCGGGTGGAGCCCGCTGAGCATGTTCGCGTACGGGTTCGCCCCCGGCGAGTTGCGGTGCCACACGTCGGCCCAGCCGATCCGCCGGCCCCGGTAGCGCTCGGGCACGAGCTCGGCGCCGTACGCCCAGGTGTCGAACAGGACAAGGTCCATGTCAGTGACGCCGCGCTTGGCCAGCGCCTCGATCACGCCGGGGTCTTTGCGGAGCGCAACGTCGCATTCGTGGAACTCGTCGGGCGTCATCGGGGGATGCTCGCCGGGTAGCAGCGGGGTCCAGCTGATCAGGCGCTGGTCCGCAAGTGAAACGATGCCCTTGTAGGCGGCGCCGTCGTCGCGGTTCCAGCACACGACGTCGGCCTGGCGGGCGGGCGTGTGGGTGGCGTCACCGAGCGCGCGCTTCGGCGGCTCTTTGAGGTCGATCGAGGCGAACCGCCACCGCTCGGTGACGCCGCAGTCGCGCTTCACGACCGCCGCAGCGGCACGGATCTCCTCGGCGGTGAGCGGATCGAGTGGGTGGGTCGAGGTCATCGCGGCCGAATCCTACGTGTAGGTTTACGCCCGATGCTCGACCCCATGCAGCGCTGGCGCGAGTACGGCGAGAAGCCCGACTACGCCGGCCCCCTCACGTTCGGCGGCGTAGCGTGCACGCAGGACCCCGCCGAGCTCCCCGGCTTTGACGTCGCGATCGTCGGCGCCCCGATGGACGAGCTGGTGTCCGACCGACCCGGCGCCCGGTTCGCCCCGCGCGCGATCCGCGCCGCGAGCTGCCCCCCTGGCCCGCACCTCGAGGTCGGCGTCGACGCGTTCGAGCGGCTGCGGATCGTCGACTTCGGCGACGCGCCCGTCGTCCCCGCCCAGCCGGAGCGCAGCCATTCCGCGATCGAGACGACCGTGCGCCAGATCGTCGAGGCCGGGCTGCTGCCGGTGATCCTCGGCGGCGACCACTCGATCACCGCGCCAGACGCGCGCGCGTGCGCGGCCATTAGCGGGCCGCTCGGCCTGGTGCACTTCGACACCCACACCGACACCGGCGAGGAAGTGTTCGGGGCGACCCTGTCCCACGGGACCGTGATGCGGACGATCGTCGACGAGGGCGTGATCGATCCCCGCCGCTACGTGCAGATCGGGCTGCGCGGCTACTGGCCGGGACCGGCCGAGTTCGCGTGGCAGGCCGAGCGCGGGATCGCGAGCCTGTTCATGCACGACGTGCGCGACCGCGGGATCCGCGAAGTCATCGGCCACGCGATCGACATCGTCGGCCCCGGCCCGGTGTTCCTGACCGTCGACATCGACGTGCTCGACCCCGCGTACATCCCGGGCGGCACCGGCACCCCGGAGCCGGGCGGGATGACGACGGTCGACCTGCTGTGGGCGGCGCGCACGGTGGCGGCATCGTTGGAAGTGGTCGGCGCGGATCTGGTCGAGGTGATCCCGACCGGCATCGGCTCCGCGGATCCAGCCGCCCTGGCCGGCGAGCGGATCGTCCGCGAGATCCTCACCGGGATCGCAATGCGCCGCGGTCGTTAGGGGCCGCCTGCGGCGGCGTCCTCCGGATGAAATTGCGGCAGGCCCGTTAGGCGAGGCAAGGATGCCGAGCGGGCCGTCGCCGCAATGCCGGTTCCGCAGGGCGTCCATGCCCTGCGGCCTTAGTTTGTTGTTCTCCGTGTGCGTCCGTGTCTTTGGGCGGATTGGGTCTGGACGGCGGGCACCTGGAGTGGGGTGGGGGCGGGTTGCCGGCGCGCGGCGGGTCGCGGATCATGCATAACACGTCAATTGAGGGCATTTGCGTCGGCCGTGCCGTGTCAGGCATGTGGGGCATGCTTAGTACGGCACGGCCTCGCCGGCGGGCACCAATTGTCGCGTCATGCATGTCGCGGGTCGCAAAACGGCCCCGGGGGACCAAAGCACCCACCCTCAGATGCCCGCCGTTAAACCCCCGCCGACCGAGAGGCACCGGCGGCCCGCGGCACCTCGCGCAAAACGTTGATCGTGCGGAAGCGCGGGTCGCTGGCGCCGTGTAGCCGGGCGCCAGTCCGGGCGAGCTCGCTCAGGTGGGCGACGATCTCGGCGGAGATCCGCTCGCCCGGGAGCAGCTGGGGGACGCCCGGCGGGTAGCTCGCGATCGACTCGCACGAGATCCTCCCGACGGCGTCGGCGACCGCCACTACGTCGGCCTCGCCGAGGAACGCGTCGCGTGGCGGCACGGCCATCTCGCCGAGCAGCATCTTTGCCGGGCCGACGATCGCGGCGGTCGTGCCGGGCTTGGCGATCCGCTTGACGGTCTCCTCGATGTCGCCGGCGAGCCGGCGCAACGCCTTGGCGGTGTCGGCGAGCCCGACGATCAGCACGATCGTCGCCTGCGTCGGCAGCTCGACCTGGACGTCGTAGGAGCGGCGCAGCGCGTCCGCCATCTCGTAGCCCGTGCAGCCGGTGCCGCGCACGTCGATCACGATCCGCATCGGGTCATACCCCGCGATCCCCGACCGTCCGACCCAAGAGGAGTCGACGAGCCGGATCCCGCCGATCGTCTCGAGCTTGGCCCGCGCCACCGCGATCGCCTCGAGCGCCTCGTGCAGTAGCTGCTCCCCGTGCAACGCGAGCTGCCGCCGCGCTCCATCGAGCGAGGCCAGCAGGAGCGACGAGGGGCTCGTGGTCCTGAGCAGCCGCAGCACCCGCGCCACCGCCTCGGGGTCGATCCGTCCGCTCAACCCGACGTGCAGCATCGCGCTCTGGGTGAGCGACCCCGCGATCTTGTGCGTGCTGGTCAGCATCGCGTCGGCGCCCTGCTCGAGCGCCGGCGGCGGCAGCGCCTCGTGGAAGCCGAAGTGCGGCCCCCACGCCTGGTCGACGACCAGTGGCATCCCGAAAGCGTGAGCGACCTCCGCCAGACCGGCGATGTCGGCGGCCATGCCGTAGTACGTCGGCGACACCACCCAGGCCGCCCGCGCGCCGGGCGCCGCCTCCAAGGCCGCAGCGAGCGTCTCGGGCGTGACGCAGTGCGTGATCCCGAGCTCCTCGTCGTACTCGGGTATCACGAAGCTCGGGAGGCCGCCGCTCAGCACGAGCCCGTCGACGACCGACGAGTGCGAGTTGCGCTGGACGACGACGCGGGTGCCGAGCGGCGCGAGCGCCATGCACAGGGCGTGGTTGCCCTGGGTGGCGCCGTTGGTAAGGAACCAGCTGCGGGCCGCGCCGAACGCCTCAGCGGCCATCGCCTCCGCCCGCTCGTACGGCGTCGGCGACGGGCCGACGTCGATCCCGTGGATCAGCTGGGGCACGTCACATGCGAGCGCGTCGAGCCCGATCGCCTTGACCACGCCGGGGTCGGCTCCCGGGCCACCCTTGTGGCCCGGGACGTGGTAGCGCGCCGCGCCGCGGAACGCGTACTCGACGACCGCGTCGAGATACGGCGCGACCGGCTGCTCGGGGGTATGCGACCCGACCGCGGCGTGAGCCGCCGCCGAAGTCGCCGCCGCCTCGCCGGTGCTGCTCATGACCTCACGCTTCGATGTGGCTCATCACGTGCTTGATGCGCGTGTAGTCCTCGAGGCCGTAGTGCGACAGGTCCTTGCCGTAGCCCGAGTGCTTGAAGCCGCCGTGCGGCATCTCGGCGACGAGCGGAATGTGGGTGTTGATCCACACGCAGCCGAAGTTGAGCCGCTTGGAGACGCGCATCGCGCGCCCGTGGTCCTTGGTCCACACGCTCGAGGCGAGCCCGTACTGGACGTCGTTCGCCCACCGGACCGCCTCGTCCTCGTCGCTGAACGGCTGCACGGTGATGACCGGCCCGAAGATCTCGGTCTGGCTGAGCTCGTCGGTCTCCTGGAGCCCATCGATAACGGTCGGCTCGAAGAAGTAGCCCTTGTCGCGGGCCCGGTGACCGCCGGTCACGACCTTCGCATGGTCGGGTGTGCGGTCGACCATCCCGGTGACGTGGCCGAGCTGGTTGGCGTTGTTGAGCGGCCCGTAGAGGACGTCCTCGTCAGGCGCGCCCGTGGCCGTGCCCTTCGCTTGCTCGACGAGCCCGTCGACGAACTCCTCGTGGACGCGCGGTGAGACCAACACCCGGGTCGCCGCCGTGCAGTCCTGGCCGGCGTTGAAGTAGCCGGCGACCGCGATCTCCTCGGCCGCCTTCGCGAGATCGGCGTCGTCGAAGATCACGACCGGGGCCTTGCCGCCGAGCTCGAGGTGGACGCGCTTGACGTCGGATGCGGCGGACGTTGCCACCGCCATGCCCGCACGGACGCTGCCGGTGATCGACACCATCTGCGGGATCTTGTTCGCGACGAGCGCGGCGCCGCTGTCGCGGTCGCCGAGCACGACGTTGAACACGCCCGCGGGGAGGAACTCGGCCATCAGCTCGGCCATCCACACCGTGCTGGCCGGCGTGGTGTCGGACGGCTTCAGCACCATCGTGTTGCCGGCGGCGAGCGCCGGCGCCCACTTCCACACGGCCATCATCGCCGGGTAGTTCCAGGGCGTGACCGCCGCGCACACGCCGATCGGCTCGCGCCGGATCCACGAGGTGTAGCCGGTCATGTACTCGCCGGCCGAGGTCCCTTCGAGCACACGGGCGGCGCCGGCGAAGAACCGGATCTGATCGACCATCGGCGGCACCTCTTCGGACAGCACGAGCGCCTTCGGCTTGCCGGTGTTCTCGCTCTCGACGTTGACGAGCTCCTCGGCCCGCGCCTCGATCGCGTCGGCGATCTTGAGCAGCGCGAGCTGGCGCTCCGACGGGGTCGTCTGTCCCCAGCTCTCGAACGCGCGCGCCGCCGCCTTACAGGCAGCGTCGATCTCTTCCTCGGAGGACACGGCCGCCTTCGCGAACACCTCCTCGGTCACGGGGTCGACGAGCTCGAGGTCGCGGCCGTTCTGGCCGGCCACCTGACCGTCGACGAAGTTGGTCAGCACTTTGGTCATAGCCTCTCCTTTGCCTCAACGAAAGATTGGGTCATCATCATGCCGTCCGGCCAACGGTATTCCGCGCGACCATCGGCCGGAAAGTAAACGGCCGTATAAAGCGTCCCGAAGCCGCTCGCCAAATCGTCGCGGTGCAGCGGTTCCTCGAGGAACGCCTGCACGAGCCGGTCGCGGGTCATGCCCGGGGTCCGGAGCAGCTCGAGCAGCCGCCGCTCGCGCTCGAACGTGCCGACCGCGCGCTCGTACTCGGGCCAGTCGCCGCGGTGCTGGTGGTTGGTCGCGACCGGCACGGTCAGCACCTCGGGCTCCCTATCGGGCCCGACCCGGATGGTGGCGAAATCCCCGCCGAGGTCGATCAGCGTGACGTTCTGGACCGCGTGGACGGGGATCTGGCTCAGCACGCCGCAGGCCGCCTCGACGTCATCGCACACCTCGAGCACGTATCGCATCACAAGCGGGATCCCGAACCCCTCCCCGACCGCCGGCCGCCCGCCGAACGTCAGCGACGCCGCCAGACCGGCGTCGTTGACCCCGTCGAGCAGCCCCCACAAGCAGTCGCTCATCCCGATCACGCCGCGCCCGGTCCACGACGTCCGGTACACGATCCCCTCCACCCGCGACGCTGGATAGTCGTAGTTCCGGACCAAAACCGGCCCGCCGTCGCCGGTGAACGCTGCCTGCGAGCAGCCGACGACGAACCCGGGCGGCCGGTACATCGACAGAAAGCGGGCGGCGAGCGGGTCGCCGTCGGCGAGCTCGACGAGACGCTCGAACGTGGGCGCGAGCTCCGGCATCCACTTGTCGAGCATCGCCCGGCACGTGCTCAGATCGGGCCGCGCCCACTCGCCCTCCTTCAGCCACCAGGCCCGGTAGGCCGGCCACATCGCGGCGAACGCGCCCTGGAAGTTCTCACCGGGCTGTGGTTCGTCGACGACTCGGAACCCCGGTGGCGCGGTGTGCGCCGGGAGCAGCTCGAGGTCGTCGCGCGTCCACATGCTCCCAACGCTACAGACGGCCCGTCGGTCATCCGCGCTCGACCCCACACCAGCCGTCGATGAACAGCGCGAGCGCTTGCGCGGTCTGGAGCACCGAGGGCAGCGACACGCGCTCGTCGACTCCATGGATCGACTCGGCGTGCGGCCCGAAGCAGACGGCCGGCGTGCCGGCGTACAGCGCGAACGAGCGTGCGTCGGTGGTCGCGGTCGACGCGATCCGGACCGGCTCCGCGCCGATCGCATGGTCGGCCGCGTCGGACAGCGCGCCGATGAGCGGCGAGTCGTGCTCGAGCGTGTAGCCCTCACAGGCGAACCCGTCGTAGGCGACCCGGGCATCGAACCCCGGAGGCAGCTCCGCCGCGGCTTTCGCGACCGCCGCCTCGACGCGGACCTTCAGCTCGTCCACGCGGGCACCCGGGAACAGCGCGAGCCGGCAGTGGAGCACGCTCTCGGCGGCGACCGTCGAGGGCCAGTCGCCGCCCCGGATCATCCCGATGTTGAGGTTGACCGGGTGCTCGTACACGTCGTAGGGAGCGGGCGGCGTCACGTTCAGCTCGGCCTCGAGCTGCCGTAGGGCCGAGATCACGGGGAAGCTCGCCTCGATCGCGTTCAGCCCGATCGGGGCGTCGCCGGCGTGAGCGGGGCGGCCGCGCACGACGACCTGGAACCACAGCACGCCGACCTGCGAGGTCTGGATCGTCAGGCTCGTCGGCTCGGTGACGATGACCGCGTCGGCCGGCCGTCCCGACAGCACGCACTGGAACGCGCCGTTGCCCGTGCATTCCTCCTCGACCACGCATTGCAGTTCGACTTTGGCGAGCGGTTGCAGATCGAGGCGGCACAGACCGCGCACCGCGCCGACGATCGCGGCCAGGCCCGCCTTCATGTCGCCGGCGCCGCGTCCGTAGAGCCAGTCGCCGTCGCGGCGGGCGACGAACGGCGGCGAGGCCCACATATCGGGCGGACCGGGGTCGACGACGTCGATGTGGCCGTTCAGGATCAGCGACCGCCCCGCGCGCGGCTGCCGCGGGTTGGCGGACTCGGCCGGACCCCAATCAGCGACCACGTTGAACTTGCCGTCGACGTCCCAGCTGAATGGCGACGCGCCGGCGTGGGTCCTCAGCGCCTGGGCGTCGAGCGCGATCTCGCGGGGCGATAGGCCGAGGTCCGTGAACGCCGAGCGCATGATCTCCTGGCCGGCGCGCTCGTCGCCGAGGAGTGTCGGCGCCTGCACGAGGTCGATCAGCAGTTGCTGGGTCGCGGTCTCCTCAGCGGCGACCGCGGCCAGGATCTCGTCCCGTTGCACCCCGGGGCTCAACCCGTCTTGAACGCCAGCGCGTCGTGGATGGGAGCCGGCGCCTCGGGTTCGAGCGGCGTGCCGACGAACCGCGACCGGATCCCTTCGATCCACGCGCGGCAACGGTCGGTCAGCCGGCCGTCGGGATTCTCGAGGCGCGTGCGCGTGACGAGAATTCCGAGGTCGGCTCCCCGATAGCGGTAGTCGCCGGGGCCGAGGATCCGCAGGTAGAAGCCTTCGGACTCGTCGCCGAGGCCGTGCCAGTCGACCGCCGGGCGGCTGAACGTCATCTGCCCGTCGTCTTCGAGGCGCCAGATGCCGGTCCGGGGCGCGTCGGTCAGCAACTCGATCCCGTCGTCGGACTCCTTGAGGATGATCTGCCCCCACACGTCGGTGAGGTGGTCGCTGCCCCAGCGGCGGCGCAGATCCTCGACGTCGAGCTCGTAGTCGACGTCAAGGTACTCGGCGAGGTGGAACAGGAACAGCGGCATGTCGGCGTACGCGCTGGCGCTGACGTTGGTCATCGAGCTGATCCCGCTGAGCCGCGGGTTGAGCTCGCCCAGATACAGCTCGTCGGTGTTCGCGTCGACGAGGTAGTCGACCTCGAGCTGGCCGCGGTACCCCTCCTGGGCGAGGCGGTCGCCGAGGCGCCGGGTGAGGTCGAGCGCGCGCTCGCGGTTGGCCGGCGACAGCGCGCCCGGAAAGATGTCGTTGCCGCACCAGCCGCCGCGGTACGGCGTCAGCTCGGGGTGGCCGGTCAGGTCGGTCATCAGCGGACCGATCACGGTGCCGTGGCGGGTGATGCACGCCTCGACCGCGACCGCTCTCGGGTCGATCCGCCGCATCACCTTGAGCTCCTGGTCGGACATCTCACCGGCGTCCGCGTTCCAGTCCCGCTCACCCCGGACGAAGAACGTGGTTTTGCCGGAGTCGCCGTAAGGGGTCTGGACGACCAGGTCGTCGCCGAGATTAGCGGTCGCCGCCAGCTCCAGCAGCTCCGGGTAGGTCGTCGCCCGCCCCAGCACGTTCGGCACGCTCGGGACGCCCGCCTCCTCGCCCAGCTTGGTCGTGATGATCTTCGAGTCGAGCCGGTGGCGAAGCTCGGCCGAGGGGAGCGCGACGTCGAGCCCCACGTCGGCGGCCCGCCGCTCGGTCTCCTCGTCGAAGAACACGAACACCGCCTTGCCATGCGCCCCGTGGGGGCGCATGTACTTGGTCAGCCCTGGGTTCCCGAGCAGGTAGTTGCAGACGTCCTCGATCGAGCCGAACTGCGCGTGCGGGGTCCGCGGCGGGACGAAAACGCACGGATGGCCGCCGTCGAACGAGTCGAAGTAGTTGACGTAGTAGAACCGCCGCACCCAGCGATCGATCCCGAGCAGGTTGAAGGCGATCGGCGAGATGAAGTAGACCGGCGTCTGGTTGGTCCGGAAAAAGCCGCGGAGCTCCGAGATCCCGCGCAGCGTCGTCGCGTTGTCCGCCATCGTTCTCCTCCGTCTTGTCGCGGGGGGCGATTCTAGTTTTGGCCGGGCTCGATCGGGTGATTCGTTTCTGCGACCTCCTGCCAGGTGCGTCCCGTGCGAACGCTCTCCGGGCGCTCGGCGACGATGTCGGAGCCGGGCCGGGCGTCCTCGTCACGTGCCTTGACGAGGATCCAGCGGTCGGGTCCGGTCCGGGTCAGGCCGAAGCGTCCGCGGAGCTTGCGCCCGTTGACCACGAACGACAGGTGATCGGGGTCGCCGGCGTCGATGTCCGCGGTGCCCTCGTCCCAGATGATCACCGCGCCCGTCCCGCGCGAGCTTCCCTCGTGCACGCCCTCGAACTCGCCCGCCTCCAGTGAATGGTCCTCGACCGGAACGGCCAGCCGCCGCGCTGCCGGGTCGAGCGACGGCCCCTTCGGCACCGCCCACGACCGCAGCACGTCGCCGACCTGCAGGCGCAGATCGAAGTGCAGCGCGGTGGCGTCATGAAGCTGAACGACGAAACGCGACACATCGGGCACGGTAACGTCAGCGCCGTGGCTGGTCGGCGCAAGCAGCTGGCTCTGGTCGCGGCAATCATGGGATCGTTCGTGGCCGGCCTGGACTCGACCGCAGTGAACGTCGCGTTGCCGGCGATCCGCGCGGACCTCGGCGGCGGGCTCGCCGGTCAGCAATGGGTGTCCAATGCCTACCTGCTCGCGCTCGGCTCGCTGATCCTGGTCGGCGGCTCGCTCGGCGACCTGTACGGGGAGCGGCGAGTGTTCTCGATCGGCGTCGGCGGGTTCGGAGTCGTATCGCTGCTGTGCGCAATCTCGCCGACCATCGGCTTTCTGATCGCGTGCCGCGCGATCCAGGGCGCGTTCGGCGCTTTGCTGATGCCCAGCTCGCTCGCCGTGATCGTGTCCGCGTTCACGCCCGCGGAGCGCGGCGGCGCGATCGGCTCGTGGACCGCGTGGTCCGGAATCGCCACCGTGATCGGCCCGCTGGCCGGCGGGTACCTCGTCGACACGGTCTCGTGGCGGCTGATCTTCGCCGTGAACATCCCGTTCGTGATCGCCACGCTGATGCTCGTGTCGATCGCGGTGCCGCCGCGTGCGCCGGGCACGGTCCACGCCCGCGTCGACTGGCTCGGCGCCGTGCTCACCTTCTTCGGCCTCGCCGGCCCGGTGCTGGCGCTGATCCGCCAGCCGGACGTCGGCTGGAGCAGCCCGCAGGTGTGGGGGCCGGGAATCGGGGGATTACTCCTGCTCGCGCTGTTCATCGTGCACGAGCGGCGGACTCCGGCGCCGATGCTTCCGCTCGGCCTGTTCAAGCGCCGCAACTTCACGATCGGGAACATCGAGACGTTCGCCATGTACGGCGGCCTCAGCGTCACCTTCTTCCTGCTTGTCATCTTCCTTCAGGAGGTCGCGGGCTACAACGCGCTCGATGCCGGGTTCGCGCTGCTGCCCTCGACGATCGTGATGTTCCTGCTGTCGAAGCGGATGGGGAAACTGGCCGACCGTTACGGCCCACGGCTGTTCATGGGCCTCGGCCCGCTGACGGCCGCGGTCGGCCTGGCCCTGATGTCGATGCTCGGCGCACATGTGAACTACGTCACCGATCTGCTGCCGGCGCTGCTGGTGTTCTCGCTCGGGCTCGCCTGCACGGTGGCGCCGCTGACGGCGGCGGTGCTGTCCGACGCCGAGCAGGGCGATGCCGGGATCGCCTCGGGCGTCAACAACGCGGTCGCGCGCGTCGCCGGGCTGATCGCGATCGCGGCGATCGGCGGGATCATCAGCACGCAGTTCAAATCGAAGCTCGATCAGCACCTGGTCGGCGTCAAGCTGTCGGTGGCGGCGCGGACAGCGGTCGCCCAGGCGCGAACGGAGACGCTCGCTCACGTCGATCCCGCGCGCGTCGGAGTGCAGGTCGCTCACGCCGTGCAGTCGGCGTCGGTGCAGGCGTTCCACCTCGGAATCGTGATCTCGGCCGCGCTCGTCGCGCTCGGTGGGCTGCTTGGGCTGGTCGGGATTCAGAACCCGCGGCGCCAGGTGCGCTGCGAGGACTGCGCCGGCGGGCAGATCGCGGGCCAGCCGGTCGACGCGGCACAAGATCGGGCGCCGGTTGGTGCCGCGCGTCTCCGGCGCCGCGCGGCCCGGGAGAGTCCGCAAGCAGTGTCAGATTCGTGACGGGCGCGGCGTCGCGGATCGCCGACTTCTCAAGGTCAAGCGACGGCGTGTGTGTCGGTCTCGAGCGGTTTGCCCGGGACCGGAGACGGCTGGGGCTCCGTCGGCGGCGACTTCGGCCTGCGCACGGGCCGCATACCTAGCGCCACCAGCTCGACGGCGGCCAGGGCATGGGCGTCGAGCGTCGCGCAGTCCTCGAGCACGACGAGCACCGAGCCGTCGTTGACGAACCGCGAGACGACCCGGAGCAGCCGGAGCCCGTCGGTGAGGTAGCGGTCCGGCGTCAGATCCCGGTAACGAAGCCGGACGCGGCGGCGACGCAAGGAGAACGGCATGACATTGCGAGTCTCTTGCCTACGCCCCGGCGTTGCAAGCGTGCGCGCTACCCAATCGTTTAGAAGCGGGCGCTACCTCTGTTGCTCGGCCTGAACGGCGCGTGCCTGGGCTCCGTCCATCCAGATCTCCCACCGTCGCGACGCGGCCTGTTTGGGGTCGTGGAAGTGGTAGGGCCGGCGTCCGGCGAACTCCATCCGGCGCAGGTGACACACGCCGCCGAGCACCGACGCGATCCGGCGCCTCGGCCATCCGATCGCGTCCTCGATCTCGGGGAATGGCCGCGGCCGGTCGGGTGCCGCGGCGAGCCCATCGAGCAACTCGCGCATCAGGTCGCTGCAGCGGTCGTAGAAGCGCGCGATCTCGCCGGGGTCGGTCATCGCGTTCTCGGGGACGCACTCGCCGAGCGTCGACGTTCTCGCGGTCGCTGCCATCTCCTGGCGCCAAGGCTACTCGCGGCGCGGAGATAGACTCGCGCCCCCTGCAGGCCGGGAGCTGCCGGCCGGGATGGACCACCGATGGGGACGCCGCCGACATTCGACGAGGAGCTGCTGCTCTGGCTCGGGGACGAGTCGCCCCGGGACCGTGCCGCGGATGCGTCTCTGGTCCGCGAGATCGCCGCGGAGTTCGCGATGGGGTTCGACCGACTGGCCGGGATCGACCGCGCCGTGACCGTGTTCGGCTCGGCGCGCACTCCGCGCGAGCACCCGCACTATGCGCTGATGCGGGAGGTCGGTGCGGCGCTCGGGCGGGCCGGGTTCGCGGTCATCACCGGCGGCGGGGGCGGCGTGATGGAGGCGGCCAACCGGGGGGCACGGGACGCCGGCGCTCTGTCGGTCGGGTGCAACATCGAGCTCCCGCACGAGCAACGCCAGAACGACTACCTCGACGTCGCGCTGCGCTTCCGGCACTTCTTCACGCGCAAGGTGATGTTCGTGCGCTACGCGAGCGCGTTCGTCGCCGGCCCCGGCGGATTCGGCACGCTCGACGAGCTGTTCGAGACGCTGACGCTGATCCAGACCGACACGATCCGCCACTTCCCCGCGATCCTCGTCGGCGAGGGCGAGTGGGACGGGCTGATCGAGTGGCTGCGGGCTCGGGCGCTCGCCGACCACCGGATCGAGGCGCCGGACCTGGCCGAGCTGCGGGTCGTCAGCGATCCGGCGCAGATCGCGGGGATCGTGGTGGAGGCGCACGAGCGGCAGGTCCGGGTGGCGCGATCGTGAGTTGTGTGCGGCGCTGCCGCGACGACGAGCGCGTCGCGATCCTGCGGATCGTCAACCTCGCCGCCGAGGCCTACCGCGGCGTGATCCCGGCCGATCGCTGGCACGACCCGTACATGCCGGCGAGCGAGCTCGATGAGGAGATCGCGGCCGGCGTCGTGTTCTGGGGCTACGAGGCCGACGGCGAGCTGCTCGGGGTAATGGGGATTCAGACGGTGCGCGATGTCGACCTGATCCGGCACGCATACGTCCTTCCAGGCCGCCAGCGCGGCGGGGTCGGAAGCTCGTTGCTCGATCACCTGGTTGCGGTGAGCACACAGCGGATGCTGGTGGGGACGTGGGCCGCGGCCGAGTGGGCAATCCGGTTCTACCACCGGCACGGATTCGAGCTGGTCACCCCCGAGCAGAAGACCGCGCTGCTCCGGAACTACTGGTCGATCCCCGAGCGCCAGGTAGTTACCTCGGTGGTACTCGCAAATCCTCCGCTCGAGGCCCGGACGGGCTGAAGATCCGGGACCGGCCTGCCGATCACTGGGCCGACTCCCTCGATCGAAAGCCAGACCTCTCGTGGACATCCAGTCAGTCGGCGTGGCCGCCTACGCCTCGCAGCTCGGAACCGCCGGCGGCGCAACGCAGGGCGCCCCGAGGCCGCTCGACCAGTCGACGCTCGACCAGCCCGTCGATCACTCGCTCGATCACGACCGCGGGGAGGGCGCGGGCACAGATCAGACCGGGCCCGAGGAAACGCCGTTCGCCGGCTACACCGCCAACGCCCAGCGGATCGCGGGCCGCGGCGGCGCGTCGGGAACGATCTCGATCCTGGCGTAGCCAACCCCAGCGGGCCTTTACTAGTGTCGGGGCACTAGGCTGCGGGCGCCACCCCTCGACCCAGGAGGACCGATGATCGCCCGCATCTGGCGGGGCGCCGTCGCCCAAGCCGACGGTGACGCGTATGCCGAGTACATGCACGGGACCGGGATGGCCGGTTACACGAACACCCCGGGCAACCGGGGCGCCTGGATGCTCCGCCGCGACGTCGACGGGAAGACCGAGTTCGTGATGTTCACCCTGTGGGACTCGATGGAGGCGATCCAGGCATTCGCCGGGCAGGAGCCCGAGGTCGCGGTGTTCTACGCCGAGGATGATCGCTACCTCGTCGAGCGCGAGGAAACCGTCACGCACTACGAGGTCGCCGAGTCCGTGTGGCCGTGACCGGCCCGCGTGTCGGGGGTGGGAATACCGCGAACATGCTCGCGGTGTGGCGCGTCCACGGGCTCGACCGGATCCTCCGCAGCGCCTGGGAGCAGGGGGTCGTGCTCTGCGGCCTGAGCGCCGGCATGAACTGCTGGTTTGCTGAGTCCGTCACCGATTCGTTCTCGCTCTCCCAGCTTGCGCCCCTCCACGACGGGCTCGGGCTACTGCCTGGGAGCGCCTGTCCGCACTACGACGGCGAAGAGCGGCCATCGAGCACGTGCTGCCGGCGCGGTACCTGGGCGAATAGCTCGCGCCCCGCGACTGATAAAACTGCGGCTGGATGCCTCGCGCGGTGCGGTTCGATCATTACGGCGACATCGATGTCCTGAACGTCGTCGAGGTCGAGCGCCCGGTCCCGGGGCCCGGCGAGGTGCTCGTCAGGGTGAAGGCGGCCGGGATCAACCCCGGCGAGGCTTCGATCCGGAAGGGGCTGCTCGACGCGCAGTGGCCGGCAACGTTCCCGTCCGGCGAGGGGAGCGACCTCGCCGGCGTCGTCGAGGAGCTCGGGCCCGGGGTCGAGGGCTTCGAGGTGGACGAGCCGGTGCTCGGGTGGACGGATCAGCGCGCGAGCCACGCCGAGCTCGTCGTCGCGCCCGCCGACCAGCTGACGCAAAAGCCCGAGGGAGTCTCGTGGGAGGCCGCCGGCGCGCTGTTCGTCGCCGGCACGACCGCCTACGCCACGGTGCGCGCGGTCGGCGCGTCCTCGGGCGACACGGTGGTCGTGTCCGGAGCCGCGGGTGGCGTCGGGTCCCTGGCCGTGCAGCTCGCCGTGATCGCCGGAGCCGCCGTGATCGGCCTCGCCGGCGAGACCAACCATCAGTGGTTGCTCGAGCACGGCGCGATACCGGTCGCCTACGGCGACGGCGTCGCCAACCGGATCCGCGAGGTCTCCGAGAGCAAGGTCGACGCGTTCATCGATACGTTCGGATCGGGCTACGTCGCGCTCGCGGTCGACGACCTGGGCGTGGCGCCGGAGCGAGTCGACACGATCATCGACTGGGAGGCGGGGCAGAAGTACGGGGTCAAGATGGAGGGGACGGCGTTTGCCGCGAGTGTCGACGTGCTCGCCGAGCTCGCGAAGCTGATCGATGAGGGCCGGCTCGAGGTGCCGATCGCGCGCGTGTACGCGCTCGACGACGTCCGGGACGCGTTCGGAGAGCTCGAGAAGCGGCACACGCGCGGCAAGATCGTGCTCCGCCCGTAACGGGGACGCTCGCCGCGAGAGGCTGCGAGCTCGGTCTCCTAAGCTCGGACGTCAACTAACGACAAGGAGAGCACGAAATGGAATACCGGCAACTCGGGCGGTCGGGCCTTCGCGTCTCGAAGCTGACGATGGGCACGATGACGTTCGGCGGGCGCGACAAGTTCAGCGACGTCGGCGCCACCGACCTCGACGGCGCCCGCCGGCAGATCAGGATGGCGATGGACGCGGGCGTGAACCTGATCGACACCGCCGACGTGTACTCCTCGGGCGCCGCGGAGGAGATCGTGGGTCAGGCGTTGCACGGGATGCGCGAGCAGGTGCTGGTGGCGACCAAGGCGCGGTTCCCGATGGGCGAGGGTCCCAACGACGCCGGCCTGTCGCGCCACCACCTGATCCGGGCGTGCGAGGCGAGCCTGCGCCGCCTCCGAACCGATTACATCGACCTCTACCAGGTCCATGAGTGGGACGGGCAGACGCCGCTCGAGGAGACGCTCGAAGCGCTCGACCACCTTCTGCGAAGCGGCAAGGTTCGCTACGTCGGGTGCTCGAACTTCGCCGGTTGGCAGGTGATGAAGGCGCTCGGGATCGCCGACCGCGCGGGCCTGCCGCGGTTCGTCAGCCAGCAGGTGCACCTGTCGCTCCAGGCGCGCGAGGTCGAGTACGAGATCGTGCCGTCGGCGATCGACCAGGGCCTCGGGCTGCTGATCTGGAGCCCGCTCGCCGGCGGGCTGCTGTCCGGCAAGTACCGGCGCGGGCAGGACGCGCCTCCCGGCTCGCGCCACGCGTCGGAGTGGAACGAGCCGCCGATCTACGACGAGGACAAGCTGTACGACACGATCGAGGCCGTCGTCGAGGTCGCCGAGGGGCGCGGCGTGTCGCCCGCACAGGTGGCGCTGGCCTGGCTGCTCGGGCGCCCCGGGGTCACGAGCGTGATCGTCGGCGCCCGCACGGACGAGCAACTCGCCGACAACCTCGCCGCCGCTTCGCTCTCGCTGTCCCCCGAGGAGACCGCGAAGCTCGAGGCGGTGAGCCGGCCGCCGTTGATCTATCCGTTCTGGCACCAGGCCTGGACCGCGAACGACCGCCTCGGCGAGGCCGACCTGTCGCTGATCGGCCCGTACCTGGAGGCCAATCAATAGGGAAGCGTGCCGTGGCCGCGCCAGGCGGCGAGCTTCACGAGCGTGCCGAGCGGGACGCGGGCGCCCGAGAGCACGCATGTGTGACCGCGGCGGAGCCACATGACGACCAGCCGGTGCCCCGTCGTGAACGTGACGAGCCGGAGCGCGCCGTGCCGGAGCGTCCGGGCATCGTGGCCCGCTCGGAGCGAGGTCCCGGGAACAATCGTGTAGGCGATGTCGCGGCCGTGGCGACCGTAGAACACAGTGGTCAGGACCCGGCCGTCGACGTCGTCGCGGCGGACGCCGGTGGCGACCCAGCCGAAGCGGTCTTCCCAGTACGGGAACGGAAGGCCGGCGGCGCGCACGTGAGGAAGCGTCGTTCCGTCGTCGGGCGGCTCGGCCACCGTGGCGGTCGCCGGGCGAACCGCGAGCGTGGCCGCGTTTGCCACCGTCAGGCCGGCTTGACTTCCCCCGAGCGCGACGAGCACCGACACCGCCGCCACGAGGACGCCGGCCATCCCGAGGCCAAGCGCCGGCGAGCGCTTCCGCGAACGCCACGACGCCCGCCGGCCTGACGCGTGCGGACCCACCGCGCGCGCCAACCAGCGCCGCCGCATCCGGAGCGTCGCCGGCGCGCGCTCGGACGCGAGCGTGCGCGTCGCCGCCACCGCGATGAGTTGCTCGCGTAGCCGGGCCTGAAGCTCGTCGGAGGCGGCGACCGAGCGCTCCACCCGCTCACGCCGGCCAGGCTCGATCGTGCCGTCGGCAAGGCGGGCGAGATCGCGCTCGAGTGCGCGGGAATGTCGGTCACGGTGGCGCATCCCGACTACCCGGTCGTGCCGCCGGCCGCCGGCCGCTGGTTGCCGAGCGAGTGCGCGAGCCGTTGCCGGGCTCTGTACAGGCGGGTCGTGATCGTCGCCTCGCGAACGCGGAGCGCGCGCGCCGCCTCGCGGTAGGACAACCCGACGACGTCGATCGCGACCAGCGCCTCACGGAACGGCTCCGGGAGCTCGGCGATCATCCGGTACAGCTCGGAGGCGTCGAGCGCGGCTTCGGGCGCGCTGGCCGAGGGGTCGACGATGCGATCGAGTTCGTCGGGCAGCGGGTCGGCCCGCGGTCGCCGTGCGGCGGCGCGTAGGCCCGAGAAATGCGTGTTGCGCAGCACCCGCAGGAGGTACCCGAGATCCTCGCCCGAGCGCAGCATCCGCGGTTTCTGGAGCACACGCGCATACGTCTCCTGGACGAGGTCCTCAGCGTCCTCGCGCGAGCCGCAGAGCGCCCAGGCCGCGCGGTACAGCCGGTCGAGGTGATCGCCGAGCTGATCGGGATCGAGGCGGCGCGCCGGCGTGGACGCCACGTCTGACTGCGGCAGCGCATGATCGGCGGCGAACGGCACTGCTCAGCTACGGTTGGCGGTCATTGGCGGAAGCCCCTCAGGCGGATAGACCCCGCCTCCTCAGAGATCCTTCCCGCGGGAGAACCGCGCCGCCGGGAGTCGGTGCTAAGCCGGGAGTCGGTGCTAAGTCGCCGCCGGCAAGCTGAACCGGACGCGCGTGCCGATGTTGGCGTCCGCCAGCCAGATGCGGCCGCCGTGCGCCTCGACGATCGCGCGCGACACCGCCAGCCCGAGTCCGGCGCCCGGGCTCGTGCGCGCGGCCTCGGCGCCTCCGCGATAGAACGCGGTGAACACGTGCTCGCGCTCCTCGGGGCTGATCCCGTCGCCGGTGTCGGCGACCTCGAACTCGATCCCGGTGGCGACCGGCTTCGCGCGCACGACCACGCTGCCGTCCGCGGGCGTGTGCCGGATCGCGTTCTGGATCAGGTTGAACAGAACCCGCTGGAGTTTCTCGGGGTTGGCCTGAGCGGGGGACAGCGTGTCGGGGACCTCGGCCACGACCGCCACGCCCTTGGCCTCGGCCTGAACGCGCATCGCCTCAACGGTCTCGCCGACAAGCTCCTGGAGCGGCACCTGCTCGATCGTCCAGCTGATGTCGCCGGCCTCGAGCCGGGAGAGCTCGAACAGGTCGTCGATCAGCACGCTCAGCGCGTCGATGTGCGTGGTCATTCGCCGCAGGTATCCGCGGCGGGTCTCGGGGTCCTCGAAGATGTCGTCGCCGATCGCCTCGGCGAGGAGGCGCAGCGAGGTGATCGGCGTACGCAGGTCGTGCGACACCGCGGCGATCAGGTCCCGGCGGGCGGCGTCGGATTGATCGCGCGCCGCCTCCTCGTCGCGCAGCTGCACGATCATGATGTTCGCGGCCGTCGCGAGCTGGGCGAGCTCGTCATGGGCGGAGGTCTCGATCCGCACCTCGCGCTTGCCGCGCCCGACCGCCACCAGGCCGTCGCGGATCGCCTCGACGTCGCGGAGGATGCCGCCGGCGACAAGCCGGGCGGCGACGATCGCGACGAGGCCGGCGGCCGCGACGATCGCGGCCACCAGCGCGGCGCCGCCGTCGGAGACGACCATCAGCGATCCCACCACGACGAGCGCCACCAGCACCGGCGCCACCACGATCGCCACCACCAGCGCGAACTGCCGCGGCAGCGATCCCGCGCGCTCGCGAGCCCAGGCGGCGATCTTGCCAACGGTCACGGCTGGAACCGGTACCCGACCCCCCAGACCGTCTGGATATGCGCGGGCTGGGCGGGATCGGCTTCGATCTTCGACCGCAGGCGGCGGATGTGGACGGTGACGGTCGAGGTGTCGGTGTAGAACGAGTACTGCCATACGGCGTCCATCAACTGGTTGCGCGAGAACGCCTGCCCCGGATGCCGGGCGAGGTACAGCAGCACGTCGAACTCGCGGTGCGTGAGCTGGACCTCCTCGCCGCGGACGAACACCCTTCGCGCGGTGGGGTCGATCGTCATGTCGCTGAGCTCAATCGCTTCCTGCTGCTCCTTGGAGGTGTCGAACCGCCTGAGCACGGCGTCGACCCGCGCCACCAGCTCCGCCGGCGAGAACGGCTTGACGACGTAATCGTCGGCGCCGAGGCGCAGTCCGATCACGCGATCGGATTCCTCGCCCTTGGCGGTCAGCAGGATCACCGCCACCCGGTCGCGATCCTGGTCGCGGAGCCGGCGCATGACCTCGAGGCCGTCGATGCCGGGGAGCATCAGATCGAGCACGACGAGGTCGGGGCGCTCGCTAGCGGCGGCGTCGAGCGCCTCGCGCCCGTTGGCGGCGACCCGCGTCGAGTATCCCGCGCGGTTCAGGTAGCGGGCAACCACCTCGGCGATCGTGGGCTCATCGTCGACCACGAGCACCGAGCCCCGGACATGGTCCTCCATGGCCTGATTGTCGCAGCGATGGAGCGCTGAAACGACCGTGGGGCGGCGCATTCATCGGTTGTTCAGATCCTCGGTGACCGCGCCAGCTCGTCAACCCCCAATCGCAAGCTACTTGCCATCCCCGATCGCCTATCGCAGTATCCTGCCCGCTGCCGATGATCGGGGACATCTTGTGGACGCCTCCCGCGGACTGGCGGGACACGACCGAAGTCGGCCGGTTCATGAACTGGCTGCGCGACGAGCGCGGGCGCGAGTTCGCCGCCTTCGACGACTTGTATCGCTGGTCGGTCGACGACCTCGAGGGATTCTGGGGCGGGCTGTGGGACTTCTACGGGATCCGGTCGACGCCGTACGAGCGCGTTCTGGGGTCCCGGACGATGCCGGGTGCGGAGTGGTTCCCCGGAGCGCGTCTCAACTACGCCGAGCACTTGATCGGTCTCGAGGAGGACCGCGATCGGGTGGCGGTGGTGGCGCGCTCGCAGACGCGCGGGCCGCGCGAGCTCACCTTCGGCGAGCTGATCGAGCAGGCCGGGCGGGTCCGTGCGGGCCTTCAGCGCCTCGGTGTGCAGAAGGGCGATCGCGTCGTTGCGTACATGCCGAACATCCCCGAGACGCTGATCGGGTTCATCGCAACCGCGAGCCTCGGCGCGATCTGGGCCACGTGCGCGCCCGAGTTCGGCGCCCGCAGCGTCGTCGACCGGTTCGCCCAGATCGAGCCGCAAGTGCTGATCGCGATCGGCGGCTACGGCTACCGCGACCGCTACGTCGACCGGCGTCCGGAGGTCGAGACGATCCGGGGTCGGATTCCGTCGATCGAGCACGTGGTGTGGGTGCCGTTCGGAGAGGCCCAGATCTCCGACGCAGTCAGCTGGGACGAGCTGACCGCCGAGAGCGCGCCGCTCGAGTTCGAGCAGGTCGCGTTCGACCACCCGATCTATGTCCTGTTCTCGTCAGGCACGACCGGGCTGCCCAAGCCGATCGTGCACGGCCACGGCGGCCAGCTGATCGAGCACCGCAAGAACCTGGGACTCGGCTGGGATCTCAAGCCGGGCGGCCGCCTGCTGTGGTTCTCGACCACCGCCTGGATGATGTGGAACGCGCTCGTCGCGGGCCTCCAACTGCGCTCGTCGATCGTGATGCTCGACGGCGACCCCGCCTGGCCCGACCTGCTCGAGCAGTGGCGACTCGCCGAGGAGCTCCAGCCGTCGGTCATGGGCGTCGCGCCGGCGTACCTGATGGCGTGCCGCAAGGCCGGGATCGAGCCCGGCCGCGAGTGCGACCTGAGCAGCATCAGGATGCTGTGCACCGCGGGCTCGCCGCTCCCGCCCGAGGGTTATCTGTACGCGTACGAACAACTCGGCCCCGACATGCTGCTCAACAACGGCTCGGGCGGGACCGACGTGTGCACGGGTCTCGTTTCGGGAAGCTTCGCCCAGCCGGTGTACGAGGGCGAGATCACCGGGGCGTGCCTGGCGGTTGACGCCCACGCGTTCGACCGCGACGGCAATGAATTGATCGGCGAGCTCGGCGAGTTCGTGATCACCCAGCCGATGCCCTCGATGCCGGTCGCGTTCTGGGGAGACGAGACCGGCGAGCGCTACCGCTCTTCGTACTTCGACGTGTACCCGGGCGTGTGGCGCCAGGGCGACTGGATCAAGTTCACCGAGCGCGGCAGCTGCATCATCACCGGACGGTCCGACGCCACGCTGAACCGCGGCGGCGTCCGGCTCGGCACCGGCGAGTTCTACTCGGTCGTCGAAGACGTGCCCGAGGTGATCGACGCGCTCGTCGTGCACCTCGAGGACGCCGGGGGCGGCGCCGGCGAGCTGCTCCTGTTCGTCGTGCCCGCCGACGGCGCCGAGGTCGACGACGCCGTGCGCGACCGGATCGCACGCGCGTTGCGCAACGAGCTCTCGCCGCGCCACGTGCCCGACACGATCGTCTCGGTCCCCGCAATCCCGCGGACCCTCACCGGCAAGAAGCTCGAGGCCCCGGTCAAGCGGATCCTGCGCGGCGAGTCCTCAGAGCGGGTCGCCAGCCGCGACTCGCTGCTCGACCCAGCGGCCCTCGACGCGTTCGTGGCGCTCGCCACCGCGCGTTCGGCTGGGTAGGCGAAGGCCGTCGCGGCGGTAACATCGCTCCGTGGCGCAGACGTTTGCAGCGGATGTGGCGCTGGGTCCGGCGGTTCGCGAACCGGAGCGGTGGCGGGTCGCCGGGGGCTGTATCAAGGAGCGGCTCGACTCGTGGTCCGAGATCCTCGCCACGACGCACCTCGCGTTCGAAGTGCATGCGACCGAGCGCACCCCGGCGGACTTCCACGGCACGGTGACGCGCCGGCCGATCGGCGATCTGATGCTCGTTGATTGCGCCGCCTCGCCGTTCCTCGGCCACCGTAGCCGCGCGGTGATGAGTTCGGAGGCCAAGCACGAGGAGATCCTCGGGTTCCAGCTCGTGTGCAAGGGGATCGAGACCGTCAGCGAGGGCTCGCGCGGGCTGTCGCTGACCCCGGGCGACGTCGTGCTGTGGGACGGGCTCCAGCCGACCGACGTCGAGATCGTCGAGGCATTCCACAAGCGCACGCTGCTGTTCCCGCGCGACCGCGTGCTCGCCGTGTGCCCGCGGCTGGCCGAGCTCCGGGCGCTACCGCCGCTCGAGGACAACGGTCCCGCGCGGCTGCTCGTGCGCTACATGAACGCGCTCGCGCTCGAGCAGGCCAAGCTCGAGGCCGCGGGCGGGGTCGCCGCCGCCAACGCCGCGCTCGAGCTGCTCCGCGCCGCGGTCGAGCCGTCGGTCCCGACGAGTCGCGCCGCCGCCCGCGAGGCGATGCGGGCGGAGATCCGGCGCTACGCGCGGACGCACCTCCAGGACCCCGAGCTGGGACCGGCGTCGATCGCGCGCGCGTATTCGATCTCGGTGCGCGCGCTGCATGCGCTGTTCGAGGACGTCGACGCGTCAGTGGCGGGGTTGGTCCGGAGCGAGCGACTCGCGCGGTGCCTGGAGGATCTCCAGCGCCCGAACGGCGGTTCGGTCACCGACATCGCGTTCCGGTGGGGGTTCTGCGACGCGGCGCATTTCTCGCGCGTGTTCAAGCGCGCGTTCGGGGTGACGCCGAGCGATGTGCGCCACGGGGCGTTGCAGAACGGGGCGCCGCAGAACGGGGCGCTGCAGAACGGGGCGCCCCGGAACGGCGCGGCCGGGCACAACGGTCACTAGTGGGTTGAGCCGAAGCGAGCCGCCCGGAAGGCCGAGGCGAGACCCACTTAACGGCGATCGACCACCCGGACGGCCTTGCCCTCGCTGCGTGGCACCGAGCCGGGGTCGAGTACCGACACCACGATCCTCACGCCCGTGCCTTCTTTTAGATTTTTTTCCAGCGTCTGCGCCAAGCCGGCGCGGTCGCCATCGAGCGTGCTCGGTTCGCACTCGAGAGTGAGCTCGTCCATCGGCCCCGTACGCTCCAAGACCAGCCGCCAGTGAGGGCCAACGCCGTCGGCTGACATCAGAATCTGCTCGACCGCCGACGGATACAGGTTGACTCCGCGGATGATCATCATGTCGTCGCGGCGACCGCCCAGCCGGATCAGCCGCGCGGTCGTCCGTCCGCACGCGCACGGCTCGAGCGAGATCGCGCCGAGGTCGCCGGTGCGGTAGCGGATTAGCGGCAGTGCCTCCTTGGTCAGCGTCGTGAACACGAGCTCACCGTCGGTGTTCGGCGGGACGGGAGTGCCTGTTGCCGGATCGATGACCTCGACCAGGAAGTGGTCCTCCTGGACGTGGAGCCCGTCGCGGGCGGTCAGGCACTCGGTGGCGACACCCGGGCCGCACATCTCCGACAGGCCGTAGAAGTTGATCGCGTTGATCCCGAGCGCGCTGTCGATCCTCGTCCGCAGTCCCTCGGTCCAGGGCTCCCCGCCGAACAGCCCGAGCTCGAGCGTGTTGTCCTCCGCGGCAATCCCCGCGTCTTGCAGCGCCTGCGCGATCACGAGCGAGTACGAGGGGGTGGCGACGAGTACGTGCGCGCCGAAGTCGCGGATGAGCATCGCCTGCCGGGCCGTCTGGCCGCCCGAGACGGGAACCACGGTGGCGCCGATCCGCTCGCCGCCCTGGTGGAAGCCGAGACCGCCCGTGAACAGGCCGTAGCCGTTGGCGTTGTGGATCAGCATCCCGGGGCGGACGCCGGCCGTCGTCATCGACCGCGCCATCAGGTCGGTCCAGTTCTCGAGGTCCGCGCGCGTGTAACCGACCACGGTCGGTTTGCCGTGGCTGCCGCTCGAGGCCTGGACGCGAACGATCTCCTCGCGGGGGACGGCGAGCAGCCCGAACGGGTAGTTCTCGCGCAGGTCGTTCTTGTGGGCGAACGGGAGCTTGGGAAGATCGTCGAGGGCGTCGATGTCGCCCGGGTCGGTGATTCCAGCTTGTTTCAGGCGCTCCGCTCCGAGCGGTTGCCCCTTGAGCACGCGCGCGACGGTGTGGCGCAGCCGCGCTACCTGGAGCGCGGCGAGCTGCTCGCGCGGCATCGTCTCCGCCGAGGCGTCCCAGATCAGGGACTCAGACGGTGCGACGGTCTGCATTCCAGTGCTCCTCGAGGTTGTGGACGAGCGCCGGGCTGAGGTGACAGTAGGCCTGCTCCCGGGAGTACGTGGCCATGTACTCGCGGAACAGGTCGATCGGCTCCTGCCCAACCCGCATCGCGGCACGGTTGGCCGACGCGTTGACTAGGCCGGAGCTCGTCAGCGCCTCGATCCGGTTGTCGATCGCGTCCTCGATCTCGTCTTGGTCCACGACCTCGTCGCAAATGAGGTCGGCGTCCGCGTCGCCAGCCGTCCATTCGCGCCCCGACAGGATCGCCTGGCGGGCGGCTCGGTCACCCACGAACCTGGGCAGGCGCAGGTTGGACGCGCCGGGGATGATCCCCTCCTTGCGCGCCGGCAGGTACAGGCGCACGCCCCGAACCGCGATCACGTGGTCCATCACGTGGGTGAGCTGGCAGGCGCCGCCGATCGCGAACTTCTCGATCGCCGCAATCCACAGTTTCTCGGTGGCGTCGGGTCCGGCGAGGCCGCGGTAGAGCTTGTTGACGTAGCCCATGTCGCGCACGACGTAGAACAGGAAGTCGATGCGCCCGTGGTACAGATGGGTGAGGTTGATCCCGGCTCCGAAGGGCCGCTCGCCGGCGTAGCGCGGATGGTCGACGACGCCGCCGCGGAACACGCCGACCTGAATCTCGGGATCGAGCAGGACCAGGTCGACCGCGGCCTCGGTCTCGGTCAGCGTGTTGCCGTCTTCCGCGTTCAGGTGGCGCGGGTTGCACAGCTCGAGCACGCCCGCGCGGCCCCGCCGCGTGACGCGTGCGTGGCCGAGGTCCACGCTTCCGTTGGCGCGAAGCTCGTCGAGGCGCTCGAGCGCGAGCGGTGTCGGGTACAGCATCGACTCGACCAGGTGCAGCCCGGTACGCGGAATCGCGAGAATCTCGGCTAGCAGCAGCCCCTGTCCAAGCTCGAGTCGCTCCTTGTCGGCGAGCTTGCGCGTGCGCTCTACGTCGATCTGGGCGCGCGTCGGGACGAGTCCCGGGACCCGCTCGGCGGCCTCGTAGACGAGGTCTTCGAGCCTGACCGGCCTCGTGCAACCGTCGGTCAGCTCGTCGTAGAGTTGCTCGACGGTAAGCCCCGCCCGTTCGAGGATCGCGGCGGGTTGCTGCTGATCGGTCGTGGCCATCGGTTCAGCCTTTCACATTACGGTGGCCTACGTACGAGACCCGCGAGTGATGCAGGAGGGACGATGGACAAGGTCAGCTTCGCCGACAAGTTTGCGCTCATCCACGAGGTCTACAAGCCGAAGCTCGTCGCTGAGTACAACGACAACAAGCTCCTGCTGACCCGCGTCCGCGGCGAGTTCGTGTGGCACAAGCACGACGACACGGACGACCTGTTCTACGTGTTCAAGGGCAGGCTCACGATCCAGCTGCGCGATCGCGACGTCGAGCTGGGCGAAGGCGAGCTGTTCGTCGTGCCGCGCGGCGTCGAGCATTGCCCGAGGGCGGACGAGGAGGCTGAGATCCTCGTGATCGAGCCGATCGGGACGACCAACACAGGCGACGCCGAGACGAGCGAATTCACCGCCGACCCCGAGCGGATCTAGCCGCTAGCCGAGCACCTCGAGCAGATCCGCGACGCGGTCGATCACCGCGTGCGGACGGCGGCTCTCAGGCAGCTTGTCGAGCGAGGTCGCGCCGGTGATGCCGCTGCGCACGAGCACGGTCCGCGAGCCGCCCATGCGGCCGAGCGCGATGTCCATGCCGACGTCGTCGCCGATCACGGCGACTTCCTCGGTGGGAATGCCGAGCCGCGTGCGGATCTCCTCGACGGCGGCGCGCGAGGGCTTGCCGACGATCCGCGGCCGCTTCGCTGTCACCTTGGCGATCGCCGCGGTCACCATCGCGCCGCGGCTGAAGATGATCCCGTTGGCGCCGGCATAGCCGCGCGCCCAGCTGCCGGTGAGGAGCGGCGCGCCCCGCTCGACCGCACGCGCCGCGCGTTCCATCGAGGGCAGGTCGGCCTCATCCACGTGCGCGACGAACACCACCTCGGCCTCCTCGTTCTTGGCCTCCGGGATTCCCGCCTCAACCATCCGCGCGCGCACGACGTCCGATGCAAACAGCAGCGCCGGCCGGTCGCGGTGGCGCCGGCGGATATAGGTGATCGCGCTGTCGACCGGCGTCAGCATCTCGTCGTCGGCTACCGGTAGGCCATCCTCCCTGAGCGCGGCGGCCATCGTCTCCGAGCGGACGTGACTGCCGTTGGTGAACAGCACGAGTTTCCGCCCCGATGTGCGGATCCGCTCGAGCACCTCGACCGCGCCGGGCTGGGGCTCGGCGCGACCGTCGGGGCCACGGTGTGCGAGCGTGCCGTCGACGTCGAACACGAACCCGCGCACGTCGTCGAGGCCAAGGCCCTCGAGCCCGTCAAGCACGGCGCCACACCACCGTGTCGCCGTGGTTGTGGCTCAGTTGAAACTCCGTGATTGCGGGACGCTGTTTGAGCTCATGCAGAAGCGTGACCAGCGGGCTGCGGCCCGGGCGTGCCGCCGGTACTGGTTGCGCTTGTCCGCGCGCCGCGATCATCGCATCGACCTGCTCCTGCGGCATGGTCAGGCGCAGGAGCAGCTCCTCCTCGGAGATCCGCCGGCCGAACCGCTCGCGCGCGCCGTCGAGCGTGATCGGTTGCAGCTCGCGCAGCTTGCTCGCTTGCGGTAGGTGTAGTACCCGGTCGGCGATCTCTGGGTCAACCGGCGCCGCCGGATCGCCGTAGTGCCCGAGGAAGTAGCGGATCGTCTCGTCCGAGACGTTGGCCCAGCGCTTCCCGTCGATCACGTTGCGCGCCGCCTGGCTGGCGACGAACTGCGACACCGGGGTCACCAGGATCGGGTAGCCCATCTCGGCGCGGACGCGGGTGACCTCTTCGAGCACGGCGTCGAACAGCTCCGGGCGGCGGAGCTCCTCGAGCATCCGCCGGGTGGTCGTGACCATCCCGCCGGGAAGCTGGTGGGTGTAGTAGACCGCATCGAACTCGCGCGGGGCGCCGGGCGGGAGGCCCTTGACCCGCGCGATCTGATCGAAGTGCTCGGACACTGCGGCTTGCGCGTCCAGATCGAGATCGGTCTCGTACCCGATCGCTTCCAGGTTGCGGACCGTGCTGAACACCTCGGGCTGAGAGGTGCCGCGCGACAGTGCGCCCGACGCGGTGTGGACGACCTGGAAGCCGGCCCGGACGCCCTCGAGGTACACGAGCGGCGCGAGCCCGATCGTGCAGTGGCTGTGGAGCTCGATCGGTTTGTCGCCGGCGGCGCCCGCGAAATGGGGTGCCAGTTCTCGAACCGAGTCGGGGGTGAGCAGCCCTCCCGGATCCTTCAGGTACAGGCGGTTCATGTCGGCGCAGTCCGCGAGGATCGCGGCGCGCTCGGCGTAGTACTCGTGGGTGTGGACCGGGCTGATCGAGTAGGTGAGACCGATCACGACCTCCTCGATGCCTTCGTTGCGAGCCATCGTGGCGAGGCGCTTCAGCCGGTCCGGGTCGTTCGAGGGATCGGCGATCTGCATCCGTCTGAGGCCGTTGCGAGCGACCAGCCGGAACGCGAGCGCGATCACCCCCTGGTCCGCCGGCACCCACGAGATGAACCGCATCCCGGTGGTGATGATGCTGAGCGGCGTGTTCGGCATCGCCGCGCTCATCAGTCGGATCCGCTCCCACGGGTCCTCGCGGTGGAACCTGACCGACACCGCCATGTGCGTGCTCGAGGTGAAGTCGAGCGCGTGATAGCCGACCCGGTCCATCGTCGGCGCGATCGCGAGCACGTCGGGCGTGGTCAGGCCGGTGGCGCTCCACAGGCTCTGGTTGCCGTCGCGGGTCGTGGTGTCGACGAGGTCGATCGTGCGCTCGCCGGCGGCGGTCATACGATCGCGCGCTCCAGCCAGTCGGTGCTGACCGCGCCGCGGCGGAAGTCCTCGTGCGCGAGCACGCTGATCAACAGCGCGCGGTTCGTCTCCACGCCCTCGATGTCGAGGTCCTCGAGCGCCTCCAGCAGGACGTCGATCGTGGCCTCACGGCCCTCGGCGTGCGCGATCAGCTTGGCCATCAGCGAGTCGTAGTACGGCGGGATCGTGGAGCCGGCGCATAGGTGGGTGTCGACGCGAAGGTGTGAGTGGTCCGGCACCGCGAACAGCGACAGCGTCCCGGGGCTCGGCATGAACCCGTGCGCCACGTCCTCGGCGTTTAGACGGCATTCGATCGCGTGGCCGTCGAAGATGACGTCCTTTTGGGCGAAGCCGAGCGGGTCTCCGTCCGCGATGTGGAGTTGGAGCTCGACCAGGTCGCGGCCGGTGACCGCTTCGGTGACCGGATGCTCGACCTGGATCCGGCAGTTGATCTCGAGGAAGAAGTACTCGCCGGTGTCGGCGTCGAGCACGAACTCGACCGTTCCGAGGTTGCGATACCCGATTGCCGTCGCGAACGCCACCGCCTCGGCAGTGAGCGCGTTGCGCGTCGCGGGTTCGAGGTTCGGCGCGGGTGCCTCCTCGACCACCTTCTGGTAGCGACGCTGGACCGAGCAGTCACGCTCGCCCAGGTGGACGACCGCGCCGTGATCGTCGGCGGCGATCTGGACCTCGATGTGGCGCGCATTTGCGACGAACCGCTCGAGGTACACACGCTCATCGCCGAACGCCGCGCCGGCCTCGCTGCGCGCGAGGCTGAGGAGGTTGTCGAGTTCGTCGCCATCCTTGGCGAGTTTGATTCCGCGGCCGCCACCACCGCCTGCGGCCTTGACCAGCACCGGGTATCCGATTTCGTCGGCCGCTTTGCGCGCGTCGTCGCCGGGAGCGATTTCCTTGCCGGGGAGGACCGGGACGCCGGCGCGGGCGGCCTCCGCACGCGCGCGGAGCTTGTCGCCGCTCAGCGCCATCACCTCGGGCGGCGGGCCGATGAAGATCAGACCGTGCTCGTGGACGCGGGCCGCGAGCTTCGGGCTCTCGGACAGGAAGCCGTAGCCGGGATGGATCGCGTCGCACTCGGTGCCGAGCGCTGCCTGGACAACGAGGTCGTCGCGCAGGTAGCTCTCGCCCGCGGGAGCGGGCCCAATGCAAACCGCCCGGTCGGCCCGGCGCGCGGCCAGACCATCGCGATCGGCCTCGGAGGTCCCGACTACGGTCTCGACCCCGAGTTGCTCGCACGCGTTCACGATCCGCAGCGCGATCTCGCCGCGGTTGGCGACGAACACGCGCTTGATCCGCTTCACGCGGGCTCCACCCGGAACAGCGGCTGGCCGTACTCGACGAGTTCGGCGTTCTCGGGCACGACCTCGGCGATCGTCCCCGTCGTGCCCGCGGTGACCGAGTTCATCATCTTCATCACCTCGATGATGCAGACGATCGTGTCAGGCACGACGTGCGCGCCGACCTCGACGAACGGCGGCTTGCCGGGGGCCTCCGCGCGGTAGAACGTGCCCAGCATCGGGGCGGTGATCGTGGCGAGACCGTCGCTCCCGGCTTGCCGGGCTGGCGGGGGTGCCGAGACCTCCGGGCCGCCCGGCGCGTGCCTTTTCGGATCGCGTTCCGAAACGTCTCGAACGCGAGGGCGGCCGGACGCCTCGGCGTCCCCCCCGCCCTTGCGCACGTGGAGCGAAAAGCCCTCGGTCTCGATCTGTAATTCGGTCAGCGTTGACTCGTCGATGATCCGCAGGATTTCGCGGATGTCCTCGTCGCTGAGCGCCATCGCCTAGTCCTTG
>CAVWKC010000008.1:0-48237 GCA_963755525.1 uncultured Solirubrobacterales bacterium
GAGCGAAACCTCGCCGCACCTCCAATGGCTGATCGACCAGGAGGTGCAACGCATGGTCGAGGAGGCCCACACGGCGGTGACCGACCTGCTGCGCAGCCACCGCGGCCAGCTCGACAGCCTCGCGCACGCGCTTCTCCTCGCCGAGACGCTCGACGGCGCGGCCGCCTACGCCGCCGCGGGCGTGAAGATGCCTCCGTCCCAGCCGGAGATCGAGCCCGAATCCTCGGCCAACGGCGACTCCAAACCCATGTCCAAGGACCAGTCCAAGTCCGAAGCCGCGGACGAACCCAAGATCGAGGCGGAGCCGGCCGGCGACGTGGGCGCGCGTTGACGTGAGCCGTCTCACGGACCGCTTACCGCAACTGCGGTAAATAAATTGCTCGGAATTTCCGCGATCGCTTAGACTCCCGCCTCCCGTGAGGAGTGGACGAGGCTTTGCTGATCTGGTAGCTCGGCTGCCGCGGACGAAGGCGGCACTTGCTTTCGCCGAGCGCAAGCACGCCGGTCAGCTGCGCAAGACCGACGGCGCGCCGTTCATCGCGCACCCGATCGAGGTCGCGTCGCTGCTCTACGACGCCGGCGCGGACGATGACGTGATCGCAGCCGGCCTGCTCCACGACACGCTCGAGAAGACGCGCACGGACTGGACCGAGCTCCGCACGCGGTTCGGCCCGAGAGTCGCCCGGCTCGTCGCGGCGGTCAGCGAGGATGAGAGCATCGCCGGTTACGCGACGCGGAAGGCGGCGCTGCGCGGGCAGGTCGAAGCCGCCGGGACCGACGCGATGCTGGTGTTCGCGGCCGACAAGGTCTCGAAGGTGCGCGAGCTGAGCGTGGCACCGGAGGGGAGCGATGCGGCTCGGCTGGCGGCAACCGTCTCACGGACACGTCAGCGCCGGCTGACCCACTACCGGCATTGCCTCGAGCTGCTCGAGCGCCACATCGCGGACTCGCCGCTGGTACGGCAGCTACGTACCGAGCTCGAGCTGCGCTCGGCCGCCCCGGCCCGCCGCCGCGCGCTCGCCGGCGCGGCCTGACCCCGCACCGGGCGTTCAGTCGGCGACGACCGCGTCGGTCAGCGGGTCAATCGCGGCGAGCCTGGCCGACAGGTCGTCGCTGAGGCCCCAGCGGGCGGCGAGCGCAGCGGGCGCGGTGTAGGTGAGCTTGGTCTGGCCCTCGTCGTCCCACACCAGCACCTTGAGCGGCAGGTCGAGCGCCGCGACCGGCACGGCCTCCATCACCGGCGTGCCCGCTTCGGGCGCCCCGAAGATCACCACCTTGGTGTCGCGCAACTCGAGGCCGGCCGCGTGCGCCTCGCCGCTGTGATCGATCACCCCGAACAGGTTCACGCCCTTAGCGCCGAGGACTTCGGAGAAACGCGCCACCGTGTCCGCGACCGATCGCGAGCTCAGCTTGGTAACCAGCTGATCGTCGCTCACCGCAACACGGTCCCACGCTCGGCCTCCGCCGCCACAAGCCCCTCCTCATCGTCGTCGACCGACTCCAGCCGCCCGCGTGGTAGCCAGCGGACCGCGACGATGAACGTCGCGACCATCACCCCGGCCATGATGTAGAAAACGGTCTGGGTCGAGTGCGCGAACGCGAGTTGCACGGAGTGCACGAGCGCGGCCGTGTGCCCGGAGCCGGAGCCGGAGGGCGCGCCGCTGGCGCTGAACGAGGCGGCGACCCTGTGGGCGACCCCGCTGGGGACGCCGTGCAGAGTCAGCGCCTTGGTCACGTTCGTGTCGTTGCGGCTGATCAGGATCGCGCCGAGGACCGCCAAGCCTAAGCTCGCGCCGAAGTTCCTCGCGGTCTGCGTGATGCCGGTGACCTCGCTGTAGCTCGTGCTCGGCGCGCGGTTGACCGCGTCGGTGCTCGCCGGGCCGAGCATCAGGCCGAGGCCCGCGCCCGCGATCGCGATGTAGAGGCTCTGCGCGCCGAGCGACAGGTCGGTGAGCTTCCCGGCAAGCAGGAAGAACCCGACCGCCCCGAGCGCGCCCCCGATCACGATCGCGGGTCTCGCCCCTCGGCGGTCGAGCATACGGCCGCCGACCTGGGCCGCGATCACGAACCCGATGAAGAACCACAGGATGTACTCACCCGCCTGGGACGAGTTCTTGCCGAGCGCGACCTGGGCGTAGACGCTCCCGAAGAAGAAGAACGGGACGAACACGATCGACATCAGCCCGAGCACGACCGTATCGGTCGCGAACCCGCGGTCGAGGAAGATCTGAAGACGCAGGAGCGGGCTACTTGATCCTGAGCTCGAAGCGCACGAACACGACCATCAGCAGCAGCGCCGACGATGATGCAGACCCAGGTCGCGGGGCTGCTCCATCCCCACACGCCCGACTGCTCGAAGCCGAGCACCATCAGGCACATCGCGCCGGTGATCAGGGCCGTACCGCGGTAGTCGAGCTTCTGCGGGCGAGGCTCGTCCTCCGGACACGCGATCTGGGTCAGAACGACCGCGACGATCGCGACCGGGATGTTGATCCAGAAGATCGCCCGCCACGTCCACTCCGTCAGGAACCCGCCCGCGATCGGGCCGATCGCGGTCAGGCCGCCCGAGATGCCGAAGAAGATCGCCATCGCCTTGCCGCGCTCGCGCAGCGGGAACGAGGCGACCACGATCGCGACCGCCGACGGGAACAGCAGCGCCGCGGTCGCTCCCTGGACGACGCGGAAGAAGATGATCCAGGCCTCGGCGATGGAGCCCTTGGGCGTCAGCCCGCACGCGGCCGAGGCGATCGCGAAGCCGGTGACGCCCACGAGCACCATCCGCTTGCGCCCGAGCACGTCGCCGAGCTTCCCTCCGAACGCGAACAGCGCCGACAGCGCGAGCAGGTACCCGTTGATGACCCACTGCGTGCCGGTCGGCGACAGCGACAGCTCCGTCTGGATCTTCGGGATCGCGATCGCGACGATCGTCTGATCGATGAACGTCATCGCGACGGCAAACACCATCGCCGCCAGCACGAGATTCTTGTTCGGTCTCATGCCAAGCGATCCTGATTCATCTCAGGGGGGTTTGCAAGGGAAGTGCGCACTACCGCGCGGCGAGGCGCTGGTGCACGAGCTGTACGGCCATCGAGCCCTCGCCGACGGCGGAGGCGACCCGCTTGACCGAGCCCGAGTGAACGTCGCCGACCGCAAAGATCCCGGGCCGGCTCGTCTCGAGGAAGAGCGGGGGTTCGTCGCCGTGTTCCGCGAGATCACTCGAGGGGAGATCGCGACCGGTGATCAAGAAGCAGTGCTCGTCCATCGCCACGTGGCCGCGCAGCCAGTCGGTGTGGGGATCGGCGCCGATGAACACGAACAGCGCCTTGGCCTCGAGCTCGCGGCGCTCGCCGGTCCGCTTGTCGACGACGACGACCGCCTCGAGCGTGGGATCGCCCTTGAGCTCGACGATCTCGGTATACGTCATCAGCTCGACCTGGGGACGGTTCTCGAGCTCGTCGATCAGGTACCGCGACATCGACTTGGAGAGGTCGCCACCGCGGATCATCAGGCGGCAGCTGGCGGCGTGCTGGGACAGAAACATCGCGGCCTGGCCGGCGGAGTTGCCGCCGCCGACTATCAGCACCGGGTCGCCGGCGCACATCTGCCCCTCCGCCTGGGTGGCGGCGTAATAGACGCCGAGGCCCTCGTACCGCTCGAGCTCGGGGAGGTCGAGCTTTCGATACTGGGCGCCGGTGGCGACGATCATCGTCCGGCCGTTGATCACCGACCCGTCGGACAGCTCGACCGTGTAATGGCCGTCGTCGGCCGCCAGGCCGACTGCGAACGCCGGCACCACCATGCGCGCGCCGAACCGCCTCGCCTGGAGCGTCGCGCGCTCCGCGAGCTCGCTCCCCGAGATCCCGGTCGGGAACCCGAGGTAGTTCTCGATCCGCGCCGACGTGCTCGCCTGGCCGCCGAACGCGATCTTGTCGATCACCTGCGTGTCGAGCCCCTCCGAGGCGCCGTACACGGCCGCCGCCAGGCCGGCGGGTCCGGCGCCGACGATCACGAGGTCGCACATCGGCGGTGGGGCCCCACCTGAGCCGAACCCCAGCAGCTTCGCGACCTCGGCGTTGCTCGGGTTTCGCAGCACGCCCTCGCCGCTGATCACGACCGGCGTCTCGCCGGCGGAGATCCCGAGCGCCCGCAACAGCCCGTCGGCCTCCTCGTCCTCCTCGAGGTCCAGCCACTGAAACGGCATGCGGTTGCGAGCCAGGAACTCGCGCAGACGGCGCGTGCACTGCGAGTAGCGCGAGCCGACCAGCTTCACCCCGGCGCCGAGGTCGATCAGGATCTCCCGGCGCGCGAGGAACGCGCGCAGGATGATGTTGCTGAGCTCCTCGTCGTTGGCGAGGAGGTTGCGGAGCCGCTCGGCCGAGACCTCGATCACCTCGCCGGCGTCGCGTACGACCGCGCTCAGATACGGCGGCGAGCCGGTCAGCAGGTTGACCTCGCCGAGGAACCGGTGGCGCCCGTGGACCGCGATGATCCGATTCTCGTGGCCGTAGCCCTGGACGATCGTGACCGCGCCCGACTCGACCAGGAAGAAGTCGTAGCCGGCGTCGCCCTCGCGGAACAGGACCTCGCCTGACTCCACGGTCCGCGTCCGGCCGACCGCGCGCAGGCGCGCCCGCTGCTCCTCGTCGAGTCGGGGAAACGCGCCGTTGCGGTTGACCGGCTCCTCGAAGCCGGCGCCGAGTGGCTCGGCCATCAGGGGACGATCGCGCTCATGACCGGGCCGCCTTCGCGCGCGGGTTGATCAGCGGCGTGAGCGTGTGCTCGAGGTGTTCTCGCATGTGCTCGTGCTGAGGCGGCAGCCGCAGCGCCTCGCCGAGGTGGGCTGGGTCCTCGTCGATCGCGAACCCGGGACTCGGGGTGGCGAGCTCGAACAGCACCCCGCTCGGCACGCGGTAGTAGATGCTGAGGAAGTACTGGCGGTCGATCACCGGCGTCGGGTGCTGACCGAAAGAGGCGACTCGCTCGCGCCACTGCTCGTGTTGGTCGTCGCGATCGCACCAGGCGATGTGATGCACGGTGCCGGCGCCCTGGAAGCCGCTCGCGGGCGGCGGGTCGTCGTAGGTGTAGGTCGCGCGCCGGTTGCCCCGCATCACGTACACGCCGGGCGCCGTGCGCTCGAACCCCATGCCCTTGGTCAGGAGCCGGTCCTCGGCGTCGTCCTCGCCCACCCGCCCGTACGCGCGCGCGCCCTCGAATCCGAGTAGCGCGTACTCGGGTGGGATATCGGCCGCGTTGGCGCGCAGCGGCTCGTCGCCGGAGTCGACCGCGGCGAACTCGAGCGCGAGTCCCTCGGGGTCCTCAAACACGATCGCGCGGCCGATCGCGTCGTGCTGGACCTCGACCCCCTCGGCAGCGAGCCGGTCGACCCAGAACGCGAGCGCGTCGTCGGAGCCCACCCGCCAGATCAGGCGGTGGATCATGCCGGCGCCCGCGCGGCCACGCGCCGCGTCGGGAAACTCGAAGAACGTCAGGATCGAGCCGGGAGCCCCGGACTCATCGCCGTAATACAGGTGGTAGACGTCGGGGGCGTCGAAATTGACCGTCTTCTTGACCAGCCGCAGGCCGAGCACACGCGCATAGAAATCGACGTTGCCCGGCGCGTCGGCGGTGATGCAGGTGATGTGGTGAATCCCGTCCAGCTCCATGGTCCCTCGTTTCGTCTCGGTTGGCGCGCGCTCACGGTTGCGCACCCCCACCTTGACAAAGTCGTCAAGGGGCGCGGCGAAACTTGTCCCGCGGAGCTACTGCCAGAAGCGCTCGACCGTGTTGGCGTCGCGGACGTGGACGGCGTCGGGGTCGCCCCCGGCGTCGCGCGCCGCGCGCCGTTGACGGAGCAGGTCCCAGCACTGGTCGAGCTCGATCTCGACGTCGCGCAGGCGCTGCTGATCGGCCTCGAGCGCGTCGTCGTCCGCTGCGTCGGATTGCTCGCGGGTGCGAAGCGCGTGCTCCTCGGCGACCAGGCTTTCGATCCGCGCGGTGATGGTTTCGTCGCTCATGCTTGAAGCCTACGGCACCGCTAGTCGCGGTTGTGGTTGACGACCTCGATGTTGTTGCCGTCGGGGTCGAACACGAACGCGGCGTAGTAGCCGGGGTGGTACCGGCGGCGCTCGCCGGGGCCGCCGTTGCTGGTGTAGCCGGCGGCGGTCGCGGCCTCGTGGAACCGGTCGACGACCGCGTTGTCGTGCGTCGTGAAGGCGATGTGGACGTGCTCGGTCGGCGTGCCTTGGAGCAAGCGAGAACGAGCCACCCGCCGAGCCGCGGTACTGGACGCGCTCGGGCGTCTCGGCGCCGAGGATCAGACCGGCGTGAGGCGCGATCGCGTCGTAGAACGCCTTCGCGGCCGCGAGGTCGGCGACCCGGATCCACAGGTGATCGATGATCCCCCTGCGGTTCGGCGCAGAGTCGTTGACGGCCTCGACGCTGTTGCCGTCGGGATCGAGCAGGAACGCCCCGTAGTAATCGTGGCTGTATTCGGGCCGCGGCCCAGGGGGACCGTCGTCGCGGTGGCCCGACTCGGTGCCGACTCGCCAGAACTGGTCGACCTGGTCACGCGTGGGCGCCACAAAGGCGACGTGGAGGCGGCGGGTCCGCGGGTTCTGTGCGTCGGCCGCGGTCAGGATGAACTCGCCCCACTGGGAGAACGCGTTGGTCCGGTAGCTCTCGTCGATCCCGAGCGGTCCCAGCACCGCGTTATAGAAGCGTTCTGAGGCGTCCCGGTCTGTGACCCGGATCGTCACGTGGTCAAACATCGGGGGGAGCGGCGTGATGTCCCGGCACGTCGAGGGCCGGGTTGCGGTCGAAGAACCCGACGGGCTTCAGCCAGAACGAGACCGTGTCGACGGGCATCACCGGCCAGTCCTCGGGCCTCGTCACGTGGTTGATGCCGAACACGTACCAGAGCACGACGTCGGTGTTCTCGATCGGTCGGTCTCTTGCGGTCCACACCGGGAGGCCGGAGTCCTCGGCGCTCAGGTTCGGGAACTCGCCACACGGCCAGCGCTCGTCCTCGTCGTAGGGCGTCACCCAGAGCGTGTGCTCGATCGCGCGCGCCCGCCGGACGACCGGCGAGTCGGGGTCGAGCAGCGACGGGATCGCGGCGCTCGGCTCGAGCTTGTAGCCGACCGGGGTGCCGAGGCCGTTGGCGACGTTGTCGTTCAGCACCTTCCAGGAGCGCTGGCGGCGCCAGTCGTAGTCCTGGATGCCCTCGCGCTCGGTCCTCAGCGGCGTGAGGCGTTGGGTCAGCGCGAGGCCGTAGGGGTTATCCGGGCCGGTCGGAAGCGGGGCCGCCTCGGCCGCGTACACGGTGTTGTCCTCGCCGTCGACGTCGAGGTCGAGCCGGGCGACGATGAAGTGCTGGTGAAACGGCGCGTACGTGCGGTTGTCGATCACCGTGCCGTACGACGGCGGGTTGCCGGCGAACGGGGTGGTGACCATGAGCCCGGTGGCGCGCACCTCGCACTCGATGTTCCCGTCCTGGTGGAAGCGCCAGTACACGAGGTACTCGTAGTTGGCTACGGTGGCGTGGAACGAGACGACGAGCCGGCGCATCCGGCGGGTCTCGGCGCCGGTGCGATCGTCGACGTGCTTCCACAGGACCCCGTTGTCCTCCTCATGGATGCAGATCGCGTTCTTGATGCGATAAGGCTCGCCGCGCGAGTCGTGCAGGACCGCGTCGAGGTAGGCGATCTCGCCGAGGCAGTCGCAACCGAGCTCGAGCGAGGTCGTCATCAGGCCGAGCCCCCACTCGCCGATGTCGAACGCGGTGCGGCGGTAGTGGTCGGGCGTCGAGTCGCGGTAGGGGACGACCATCTCGGCGAACGACATCCGGTGGGCGACCTTGCGGGTTCTGCCGGAGTCGTCGTACGTGAGGGTGTGGATCACGAGGCCCTCGCGGAAATTGAACCCGAGCCGCATCGACCACTTCTGCCAGCTGAGCAGGTTGCCGTCTAGCGTGAATGACGCGCCGTCGGGCTGGGTGATGTCCAGGGCTCTTACGTCTGTTCGCTGCGTTAGGCCGGGGACGAGCGCCGGCGCGTACTCGCCCATGATCGTCGGCGCGGGGCCGGGGTCGACGTCCTCGAGCTCGAGCAGCTCCATCGTGTTCATGTCGACGACCGGGTGGAGCCCGCTGAGCATGTTCGCGTACGGGTTCGCCCCCGGCGAGTTGCGGTGCCACACGTCGGCCCAGCCGATCCGCCGGCCCCGGTAGCGCTCGGGCACGAGCTCGGCGCCGTACGCCCAGGTGTCGAACAGGACGAGGTCCATGTCGGTGACGCCGCGCTTGGCCAGCGCCTCGATCACGCCGGGGTCTTTGCGGAGCGCAACGTCGCATTCGTGGAACTCGTCGGGCGTCATCGGCGGGATGCTCGCCGGGTAGCAGCGGGGTCCAGCTGATCAGGCGCTGGTCCGCAAGTGAAACGACGCCCTTGTAGGCGGCGCCGTCGTCGCGGTTCCAGCACACGACGTCGGCCTGGCGGGCGGGCGTGTGGGTGGCGTCACCGAGCGCGCGCTTCGGCGGCTCTTTCAGGTCGATCGAGGCGAACCGCCACCGCTCGGTGACGCCGCAGTCGCGCTTCACGACCGCCGCAGCGGCACGGATCTCCTCGGCGGTGAGCGGATCGAGTGGGTGGGTCGAGGTCATCGCGGCCGAATCCTACGTGTAGGTTTACGCCCGATGCTCGACCCCATGCAGCGCTGGCGCGAGTACGGCGAGAAGCCCGACTACGCCGGCCCCCTCACGTTCGGCGGCGTCGCGTGCACGCAGGACCCCGACGAGCTGCCCGGCTTCGACGTCGCGATCGTCGGCGCCCCGATGGACGAGCTGGTGTCCGACCGACCCGGCGCCCGGTTCGCCCCGCGCGCGATCCGCGCCGCGAGCTGCCCCCCTGGCCCGCACCTCGAGGTCGGCGTCGACGCGTTCGAGCGGCTGCGGATCGTCGACTTCGGCGACGCGCCCGTCGTCCCCGCCCAGCCGGAGCGCAGCCATGCCGCGATCGAGACGACCGTGCGCGAGATCGTCGACGCCGGGCTGCTGCCGGTGATCCTCGGCGGCGACCACTCGATCACCGCGCCAGACGCGCGCGCGTGCGCGGCCATCAGCGGGCCGCTCGGCCTGGTGCACTTCGACACCCACACCGACACCGGCGAGGAGGTGTTCGGGGCGACCCTGTCCCACGGGACCGTGATGCGGACGATCGTCGACGAGGGCGTGATCGATCCCCGCCGCTACGTGCAGATCGGGCTGCGCGGCTACTGGCCGGGACCGGCCGAGTTCGCGTGGCAGGCCGAGCGCGGGATCGCGAGCCTGTTCATGCACGACGTGCGCGACCGCGGGATCCGCGAAGTCATCGGCCACGCGATCGACATCGTCGGCCCCGGCCCGGTGTTCCTGACCGTCGACATCGACGTGCTCGACCCCGCGTACATCCCGGGCGGCACCGGCACCCCGGAGCCGGGCGGGATGACGACGGTCGACCTGCTGTGGGCGGCACGCGCGGTGGCGGCACGAGCTCGAAGTGGTCGGGGCCGACGTCGTCGAGATAATCCCGACCGGCATCGGCTCCGCGGATCCAGCCGCCCTGGCCGGCGAGCGGATCGTCCGCGAGATCCTCACCGGGATCGCAATGCGTCGCGGCGATTAGGGGCCTCGCTTCGCTCGGCGTCCTCCGGATGAAATTGCGGCAGGCCCGTTAGGCGAGGCAAGGATGCCGAGCGGGCCGTCGCCGCAATGCCGGTTCCGCAGGGCGTCCGTGCCCTGCGGTCTAAGTAGTCGTTTTCAGCGTGCGTCCGTGTTTTTGGGCGGATTGGGTCGGACGGCGGGCATCTGGAGCGGGGTGGGGGTGGTCGCCGGGGCGGGGCGGATCGCGGAGCATGCATAGCGCGCCAATTGACGCGATCCCGGGGAGCCGTGGCGTGTCAGGCATGTGGGGCATGCGTAGTAGGTCACGGCCTGCCCGAAGCTCACCGATTGGCGCGTCATGCATGCTCGCGGCGCCGCGGAACGGCCCGGGGGACGCAGCCACCCACCCTCAGGTACCCGCCGTTAAACCGCCGCCGACGAGATCACCGGGGCCCGCGACTCGCGCAAAACGTTGATCGTGCGGAACCGCGGGTCGCTGGCGCCGTGGAGCCGGGCGCCGGTCCGGGCGAGCTCGCTCAGGTGGGCGACGATCTCGGCAGAGATCCGCTCGCCCGGGAGCAGCTGGGGCACGCCCGGCGGGTAGCTCGCGATCGACTCGCACGAGATCCGCCCGACGGCGTCGGCGACCGCCACTACGTCGGCCTCGCCGAGGAACGCGTCGCGTGGCGGCACGGCCATCTCGCCAAGCAGCATCTTCGCCGGGCCGACGATCGCGGCGGTCGTGCCGGGCTTGGCGATCCGCTTGACGGTCTCCTCGATGTCGCCGGCGAGCCGCCGCAAGGCCTTGGCGGTGTCGGCGAGCCCGACGATCAGCACGATCGTCGCCTGCGTCGGCAGCTCGACCTGGACATCGTAGGAGCGGCGCAGCGCGTCCGCCATCTCGTAGCCAGTGCAGCCGGTGCCGCGCACGTCGATCACGATTCGCATCGGGTCATACCCCGCGATCCCTGACCGTCCGACCCAAGAGGAGTCGACGAGCCGGATCCCGCCGATCGTCTCGAGCTTGGCCCGCGCCACCGCGATCGCCTCGAGCGCCTCGTGCAGTAGCTGCTCCCCGTGCAACGCGAGCTGCCGCCGCGCTCCATCGAGCGAGGCCAGCAGCAGCGACGAGGGACTCGTGGTCCTGAGCAGCCGCAGCACCCGCGCCACCGCCTCGGGGTCGATCCGTCCGCTCAACCCGACGTGCAGCATCGCGCTCTGGGTGAGCGACCCCGCGATCTTGTGCGTGCTGGTCAGCATCGCGTCGGCGCCCTGCTCGAGCGCCGGCGGCGGCAGCGCTTCGTGGAAGCCGAAGTGCGGCCCCCACGCCTGGTCGACAACCAGTGGCATTCCGAAAGCGTGAGCGACCTCCGCCAGACCGGCGATGTCGGCGGCCATGCCGTAGTACGTCGGCGACACCACCCACGCCGCCCGCGCGCCAGGCGCCGCCTCCAAGGCCGCAGCGAGCGTCTCGGGCGTGACGCAGTGCGTGATCCCGAGCTCCTCGTCGTACTCGGGTATCACGAAGCTCGGGAGGCCGCCGCTCAGCACGAGCCCGTCGACGACCGACGAGTGCGAGTTGCGCTGGACGACGACGCGGGTGCCGAGCGGCGCGAGCGCCATGCACAGGGCGTGGTTACCCTGCGTGGCGCCGTTGGTAAGGAACCAGCTGCGGGCGGCGCCGAACGCCTCGGCGGCCATCGCCTCCGCCCGCTCATACGGCGTCGGCGACGGGCCGACGTCGATCCCGTGGATCAGCTGCGGTACGTCACACGCGAGCGCGTCGAGCCCGATCGCCTTGACCACGCCGGGGTCGGCTCCCGGGCCACCCTTGTGGCCCGGGACGTGGTAGCGCGCCGCGCCGCGGAACGCGTACTCGACGACCGCGTCGAGATACGGCGCGACCGGCTGCTCGGGGGTATGCGACCACCGCGGCGATATGCCCGCCGCCGAAGTCGCCGCCTCGCCCGTGCTGCTCATGACCTCACGCTTCGATGTGGCTCATCACGTGCTTGATGCGCGTGTAGTCCTCGAGGCCGTAGTGCGACAGGTCCTTGCCGTAGCCCGAGTGCTTGAAGCCGCCGTGCGGCATCTCGGCGACGAGCGGGATGTGGGTGTTGATCCACACGCAGCCGAAGTTGAGCCGCTTGGAGACGCGCATCGCGCGCCCGTGGTCCTTGGTCCACACGCTCGAGGCGAGCCCGTACTGGACGTCGTTCGCCCACCGGACCGCCTCGTCTTCGTCGCTGAACGGCTGCACGGTGATGACCGGCCCGAAGATCTCGGTCTGGCTGAGCTCGTCGGTCTCCTGGAGCCCATCGATAACGGTCGGCTCGAAGAAGTAGCCCTTGTCGCGGGCCCGGTGCCCGCCGGTCACGACCTTCGCATGGTCGGGTGTGCGGTCGACCATCCCGGTGACGTGGCCGAGCTGGTTGGCGTTGTTGAGCGGCCCGTACAGGACGTCCTCGTCAGGCGCGCCAGTGGCCGTGCCCTTCGCTTGCTCGACGAGCCCGTCGACGAACTCCTCGTGCACGCGCGGCGCGACGAGCACGCGCGTCGCCGCGGTGCAGTCCTGGCCGGCGTTGAAGTAGCCGGCGACCGCGATCTCCTCGGCCGCCTTCGCGAGATCGGCGTCGTCGAAGATCACGACCGGGGCCTTGCCGCCGAGCTCGAGGTGGACGCGCTTGACGTCGGATGCGGCGGACGTTGCCACCGCCATGCCCGCACGGACGCTGCCGGTGATCGACACCATCTGCGGGATCTTGTGCGCGACGAGCGCGGCGCCGCTGTCGCGGTCGCCGAGCACGACGTTGAACACGCCCGCGGGGAGGAACTCGGCCATCAGCTCGGCCATCCACACCGTGCTGGCCGGCGTGGTGTCGGACGGCTTCAGCACCATCGTGTTGCCGGCGGCGAGCGCCGGCGCCCACTTCCACACGGCCATCATCGCCGGGTAGTTCCAGGGCGTGACCGCCGCGCACACGCCGATCGGCTCGCGCCGGATCCACGAGGTGTAGCCGGTCATGTACTCGCCGGCCGAGGTTCCTTCGAGCACACGGGCGGCGCCGGCGAAGAACCGGATCTGATCGACCATCGGCGGCACCTCTTCGGACAGCACGAGCGCCTTCGGCTTGCCGGTGTTCTCGCTCTCGACGTTGACGAGCTCCTCGGCCCGCGCCTCGATCGCGTCGGCGATCTTGAGCAGCGCGAGCTGGCGCTCCGACGGGGTCGTCTGTCCCCAGCTCTCGAACGCGCGCGCCGCCGCCTTACAGGCAGCGTCGATCTCTTCCTCGGAGGACACGGCCGCCTTCGCGAACACCTCCTCGGTCACGGGGTCGACGAGCTCGAGGTCGCGGCCGTTCTGGCCGGCCACCTGACCGTCGACGAAGTTGGTCAGCACTTTGGTCATAGCCTCTCCTTTGCCTCAACGAAAGATTGGGTCATCATCATGCCGTCCGGCCAACGGTATTCCGCGCGACCATCGGCCGGAAAGTAAACGGCCGTATAAAGCGTCCCGAAGCCGCTCGCCAAATCGTCGCGGTGCAGCGGTTCCTCGAGGAACGCCTGCACGAGCCGGTCGCGGGTCATGCCCGGGGTCCGGAGCAGCTCGAGCAGCCGCCGCTCGCGCTCGAACGTGCCGACCGCGCGCTCGTACTCGGGCCAGTCGCCGCGGTGCTGGTGGTTGGTCGCGACCGGCACGGTCAGCACCTCGGGCTCCCTATCGGGCCCGACCCGGATGGTGGCGAAATCCCCGCCGAGGTCGATCAGCGTGACGTTCTGGACCGCGTGGACGGGGATCTGGCTCAGCACGCCGCAGGCCGCCTCGACGTCATCGCACACCTCGAGCACGTATCGCATCACAAGCGGGATCCCGAACCCGTCCCCGACCGCCGGCCGCCCGCCGAACGTCAGCGACGCCGCCAGACCGGCATCGTTGACCCCGTCGAGCAGCCCCCACAAGCAGTCGCTCATCCCGATCACGCCGCGCCCGGTCCACGACGTCCGGTACACGATCCCCTCCACCCGCGACGCTGGGTAGTCGTAGTTCCGGACCAAAACCGGCCCGCCGTCGCCGGTGAACGCTGCCTGCGAGCAGCCGACGACGAACCCGGGCGGCCGGTACATCGACAGAAAGCGGGCGGCGAGCGGGTCGCCGTCGGCGAGCTCGACGAGACGCTCGAACGTGGGCGCGAGCTCCGGCATCCACTTGTCGAGCATCGCCCGGCACGTGCTCAGATCGGGCCGCGCCCACTCGCCCTCCTTCAGCCACCAGGCCCGGTAGGCCGGCCACATCGCGGCGAACGCGTCCTGGAAGTTCTCACCGGGCTGTGGTTCGTCGACGACTCGGAACCCCGGTGGCGCGGTGTGCGCCGGGAGCAGCTCGAGGTCGTCGCGCGTCCACATGCTCCCAACGCTACAGACGGCCCGTCGGTCATCCGCGCTCGACCCCACACCAGCCGTCGATGAACAGCGCGAGCGCTTGCGCGGTCTGGAGCACCGAGGGCAGCGACACGCGCTCGTCGACTCCATGGATCGACTCGGCGTGCGGCCCGAAGCAGACGGCCGGCGTGCCGGCGTACAGCGCGAACGAGCGTGCGTCGGTGGTCGCGGTCGACGCGATCCGGACCGGCTCCGCGCCGATCGCATGGTCGGCCGCGTCGGACAGCGCGCCGATGAGCGGCGAGTCGTGCTCGAGCGTGTAGCCCTCACAGGCGAACCCGTCGTAGGCGACCCGGGCATCGAACCCCGGAGGCAGCTCCGCCGCGGCTTTCGCGACCGCCGCCTCGACGCGGACCTTCAGCTCGTCCACGCGGGCACCCGGGAACAGCGCGAGCCGGCAGTGGAGCACGCTCTCGGCGGCGACCGTCGAGGGCCAGTCGCCGCCCCGGATCATCCCGATGTTGAGGTTGATCGGGTGCTCGTACACGTCGTAGGGAGCGGGCGGCGTCACGTTCAGCTCGGCCTCGAGCTGCCGTAGGGCCGAGATCACGGGGAAGCTCGCCTCGATCGCGTTCAGCCCGATCGGGGCGTCGCCGGCGTGAGCGGGGCGGCCGCGCACGACGACCTGGAACCACAGCACGCCGACCTGCGAGGTCTGGATCGTCAGGCTCGTCGGCTCGGTGACGATGACCGCGTCGGCCGGCCGTCCCGACAGCACGCACTGGAACGCGCCGTTGCCCGTGCATTCCTCCTCGACCACGCATTGCAGTTCGACTTTGGCGAGCGGTTGCAGATCGAGGCGGCACAGACCGCGCACCGCGCCGACGATCGCGGCCAGGCCCGCCTTCATGTCGCCGGCGCCGCGTCCGTAGAGCCAGTCGCCGTCGCGGCGGGCGACGAACGGCGGCGAGGCCCACATATCGGGCGGACCGGGGTCGACGACGTCGATGTGGCCGTTCAGGATCAGCGACCGCCCCGCGCGCGGCTGCCGCGGGTTGGCGGACTCGGCCGGACCCCAATCAGCGACCACGTTGAACTTGCCCTCGACGTCCCAGCTGAATGGCGACGCGCCGGCGTGGGTCCTCAGCGCCTCGGCGTCGAGCGCGATCTCGCGGGGCGATAGGCCGAGGTCCGTGAACGCCGAACGCATGATCTCCTGGCCGGCGCGCTCGTCGCCGAGGAGTGTCGGCGCCTGCACGAGGTCGATCAGCAGTTGCTGGGTCGCGGTCTCCTCAGCGGCGACCGCGGCCAGGATCTCGTCCCGTTGCACCCCGGGGCTCAACCCGTCTTGAACGCCAGCGCGTCGTGGATGGGAGCCGGCGCCTCGGGTTCGAGCGGCGTGCCGACGAACCGCGACCGGATCCCTTCGATCCACGCGCGGCAACGGTCGGTCAGCCGGCCGTCGGGATTCTCGAGGCGCGTGCGCGTGACGAGAATTCCGAGGTCGGCTCCCCGATAGCGGTAGTCGCCGGGGCCGAGGATCCGCAGGTAGAAGCCTTCGGACTCGTCGCCGAGGCCGTGCCAGTCGACCGCCGGGCGGCTGAACGTCATCTGCCCGTCGTCTTCGAGGCGCCAGATGCCGGTCCGGGGCGCGTCGGTCAGCAACTCGATCCCGTCGTCGGACTCCTTGAGGATGATCTGCCCCCACACGTCGGTGAGGTGGTCGCTGCCCCAGCGGCGGCGCAGATCCTCGACGTCGAGCTCGTAGTCGACGTCAAGGTACTCGGCGAGGTGGAACAGGAACAGCGGCATGTCGGCGTACGCGCTGGCGCTGACGTTGGTCATCGAGCTGATCCCGCTGAGCCGCGGGTTGAGCTCGCCCAGATACAGCTCGTCGGTGTTCGCGTCGACGAGGTAGTCGACCTCGAGCTGGCCGCGGTACCCCTCCTGGGCGAGGCGGTCGCCGAGGCGCCGGGTGAGGTCGAGCGCGCGCTCGCGGTTGGCCGGCGACAGCGCGCCCGGAAAGATGTCGTTGCCGCACCAGCCGCCGCGGTACGGCGTCAGCTCGGGGTGGCCGGTCAGGTCGGTCATCAGCGGACCGATCACGGTGCCGTGGCGGGTGATGCACGCCTCGACCGCGACCGCTCTCGGGTCGATCCGCCGCATCACCTTGAGCTCCTGGTCGGACATCTCACCGGCGTCCGCGTTCCAGTCCCGCTCGCCCCGGACGAAGAACGTGGTTTTGCCGGAGTCGCCGTAAGGGGTCTGGACGACCAGGTCGTCGCCGAGATTAGCGGTCGCCGCCAGCTCCAGCAGCTCCGGGTAGGTCGTCGCCCGCCCCAGCACGTTCGGCACGCTCGGGACGCCCGCCTCCTCGCCCAGCTTGGTCGTGATGATCTTCGAGTCGAGCCGGTGGCGAAGCTCGGCCGAGGGGAGCGCGACGTCGAGCCCCACGTCGGCGGCCCGCCGCTCGGTCTCCTCGTCGAAGAACACGAACACCGCCTTGCCATGCGCCCCGTGGGGGCGCATGTACTTGGTCAGCCCTGGGTTCCCGAGCAGGTAGTTGCAGACGTCCTCGATCGAGCCGAACTGCGCGTGCGGGGTCCGCGGCGGGACGAAAACGCACGGATGGCCGCCGTCGAACGAGTCGAAGTAGTTGACGTAGTAGAACCGCCGCACCCAGCGATCGATCCCGAGCAGGTTGAAGGCGATCGGCGAGATGAAGTAGACCGGCGTCTGGTTGGTCCGGAAAAAGCCGCGGAGCTCCGAGATCCCGCGCAGCGTCGTCGCGTTGTCCGCCATCGTTCTCCTCCGTCTTGTCGCGGGGGGCGATTCTAGTTTTGGCCGGGCTCGATCGGGTGATTCGTTTCTGCGACCTCCTGCCAGGTGCGTCCCGTGCGAACGCTCTCCGGGCGCTCGGCGACGATGTCGGAGCCGGGCCGGGCGTCCTCGTCACGTGCCTTGACGAGGATCCAGCGGTCGGGTCCGGTCCGGGTCAGGCCGAAGCGTCCGCGGAGCTTGCGCCCGTCGACCACGAACGACAGGTGATCGGGGTCGCCGGCGTCGATGTCCGCGGTGCCCTCGTCCCAGATGATCACCGCGCCCGTCCCGCGCGAGCTTCCCTCGTGCACGCCCTCGAACTCGCCCGCCTCCAGTGAATGGTCCTCGACCGGAACGGCCAGCCGCCGCGCTGCCGGGTCGAGCGACGGCCCCTTCGGCACCGCCCACGACCGCAGCACGTCGCCGACCTGCAGGCGCAGATCGAAGTGCAGCGCGGTGGCGTCATGAAGCTGAACGACGAAACGCGACACATCGGGCACGGTAACGTCAGCGCCGTGGCTGGTCGGCGCAAGCAGCTGGCTCTGGTCGCGGCAATCATGGGATCGTTCGTGGCCGGCCTGGACTCGACCGCCGTGAACGTCGCGTTGCCGGCGATCCGCGCGGACCTCGGCGGCGGGCTCGCCGGTCAGCAATGGGTGTCCAATGCCTACCTGCTCGCGCTCGGCTCGCTGATCCTGGTCGGCGGCTCGCTCGGCGACCTGTACGGGGAGCGGCGAGTGTTCTCGATCGGCGTCGGCGGGTTCGGAGTCGTATCGCTGCTGTGCGCAATCTCGCCGACCATCGGCTTTCTGATCGCGTGCCGCGCGATCCAGGGCGCGTTCGGCGCTTTGCTGATGCCCAGCTCGCTCGCCGTGATCGTGTCCGCGTTCACGCCCGCAGAGCGCGGCGGCGCGATCGGCTCGTGGACCGCGTGGTCCGGAATCGCCACCGTGATCGGCCCGCTGGCCGGCGGGTACCTCGTCGACACGGTCTCGTGGCGGCTGATCTTCGCCGTGAACATCCCGTTCGTGATCGCCACGCTGATGCTCGTGTCGATCGCGGTGCCGCCGCGTGCGCCGGGCACGGTCCACGCCCGCGTCGACTGGCTCGGCGCCGTGCTCACCTTCTTCGGCCTCGCCGGCCCGGTGCTGGCGCTGATCCGCCAGCCGGACGTCGGCTGGAGCAGCCCGCAGGTGTGGGGGCCGGGAATCGGGGGATTACTCCTGCTCGCGCTGTTCATCGTGCACGAGCGGCGGACTCCGGCGCCGATGCTTCCGCTCGGCCTGTTCAAGCGCCGCAACTTCACGATCGGGAACATCGAGACGTTCGCCATGTACGGCGGCCTCAGCGTCACCTTCTTCCTGCTTGTCATCTTCCTTCAGGAGGTCGCGGGCTACAACGCGCTCGATGCCGGGTTCGCGCTGCTGCCCTCGACGATCGTGATGTTCCTGCTGTCGAAGCGGATGGGGAAACTGGCCGACCGTTACGGCCCACGGCTGTTCATGGGCCTCGGCCCGCTGACGGCCGCGGTCGGCCTGGCCCTGATGTCGATGCTCGGCGCACATGTGAACTACGTCACCGATCTGCTGCCGGCGCTGCTGGTGTTCTCGCTCGGGCTCGCCTGCACGGTGGCGCCGCTGACGGCGGCGGTGCTGTCCGACGCCGAGCAGGGCGATGCCGGGATCGCCTCGGGCGTCAACAACGCGGTCGCGCGCGTCGCCGGGCTGATCGCGATCGCGGCGATCGGCGGGATCATCAGCACGCAGTTCAAATCGAAGCTCGATCAGCACCTGGTCGGCGTCAAGCTGTCGGTGGCGGCGCGGACAGCGGTCGCCCAGGCGCGAACGGAGACGCTCGCTCACGTCGATCCCGCGCGCGTCGGAGTGCAGGTCGCTCACGCCGTGCAGTCGGCGTCGGTGCAGGCGTTCCACCTCGGAATCGTGATCTCGGCCGCGCTCGTCGCGCTCGGTGGGCTGCTTGGGCTGGTCGGGATTCAGAACCCGCGGCGCCAGGTGCGCTGCGAGGACTGCGCCGGCGGGCAGATCGCGGGCCAGCCGGTCGACGCGGCACAAGATCGGGCGCCGGTTGGTGCCGCGCGTCTCCGGCGCCGCGCGGCCCGGGAGAGTCCGCAAGCAGTGTCAGATTCGTGACGGGCGCGGCGTCGCGGATCGCCGACTTCTCAAGGTCAAGCGACGGCGTGTGTGTCGGTCTCGAGCGGTTTGCCCGGGACCGGAGACGGCTGGGGCTCCGTCGGCGGCGACTTCGGCCTGCGCACGGGCCGCATACCTGGCGCCACCAGCTCGACGGCGGCCAGGGCATGGGCGTCGAGCGTCGCGCAGTCCTCGAGCACGACGAGCACCGAGCCGTCGTTGACGAACCGCGAGACGACCCGGAGCAGCCGGAGCCCGTCGGTGAGGTAGCGGTCCGGCGTCAGATCCCGGTAACGAAGCCGGACGCGGCGGCGACGCAAGGAGAACGGCATGACATTGCGAGTCTCTTGCCTACGCCCCGGCGTTGCAAGCGTGCGCGCTACCCAATCGTTTAGAAGCGGGCGCTACCTCTGTTGCTCGGCCTGAACGGCGCGTGCCTGGGCTCCGTCCATCCAGATCTCCCACCGTCGCGACGCGGCCTGTTTGGGGTCGTGGAAGTGGTAGGGCCGGCGTCCGGCGAACTCCATCCGGCGCAGGTGACACACGCCGCCGAGCACCGACGCGATCCGGCGCCTCGGCCATCCGATCGCGTCCTCGATCTCGGGGAATGGCCGCGGCCGGTCGGGTGCCGCGGCGAGCCCATCGAGCAACTCGCGCATCAGGTCGCTGCAGCGGTCGTAGAAGCGCGCGATCTCGCCGGGGTCGGTCATCGCGTTCTCGGGGACGCACTCGCCGAGCGTCGACGTTCTCGCGGTCGCTGCCATCTCCTGGCGCCAAGGCTACTCGCGGCGCGGAGATAGACTCGCGCCCCCTGCAGGCCGGGAGCTGCCGGCCGGGATGGACCACCGATGGGGACGCCGCCGACATTCGACGAGGAGCTGCTGCTCTGGCTCGGGGACGAGTCGCCCCGGGACCGTGCCGCGGATGCGTCTCTGGTCCGCGAGATCGCCGCGGAGTTCGCGATGGGGTTCGACCGACTGGCCGGGATCGACCGCGCCGTGACCGTGTTCGGCTCGGCGCGCACTCCGCGCGAGCACCCGCACTATGCGCTGATGCGGGAGGTCGGTGCGGCGCTCGGGCGGGCCGGGTTCGCGGTCATCACCGGCGGCGGGGGCGGCGTGATGGAGGCGGCCAACCGGGGGGCACGGGACGCCGGCGCTCTGTCGGTCGGGTGCAACATCGAGCTCCCGCACGAGCAACGCCAGAACGACTACCTCGACGTCGCGCTGCGCTTCCGGCACTTCTTCACGCGCAAGGTGATGTTCGTGCGCTACGCGAGCGCGTTCGTCGCCGGCCCCGGCGGATTCGGCACGCTCGACGAGCTGTTCGAGACGCTGACGCTGATCCAGACCGACACGATCCGCCACTTCCCCGCGATCCTCGTCGGCGAGGGCGAGTGGGACGGGCTGATCGAGTGGCTGCGGGCTCGGGCGCTCGCCGACCACCGGATCGAGGCGCCGGACCTGGCCGAGCTGCGGGTCGTCAGCGATCCGGCGCAGATCGCGGGGATCGTGGTGGAGGCGCACGAGCGGCAGGTCCGGGTGGCGCGATCGTGAGTTGTGTGCGGCGCTGCCGCGACGACGAGCGCGTCGCGATCCTGCGGATCGTCAACCTCGCCGCCGAGGCCTACCGCGGCGTGATCCCGGCCGATCGCTGGCACGACCCGTACATGCCGGCGAGCGAGCTCGATGAGGAGATCGCGGCCGGCGTCGTGTTCTGGGGCTACGAGGCCGACGGCGAGCTGCTCGGGGTAATGGGGATTCAGACGGTGCGCGATGTCGACCTGATCCGGCACGCATACGTCCTTCCAGGCCGCCAGCGCGGCGGGGTCGGAAGCTCGTTGCTCGATCACCTGGTTGCGGTGAGCACACAGCGGATGCTGGTGGGGACGTGGGCCGCGGCCGAGTGGGCAATCCGGTTCTACCACCGGCACGGATTCGAGCTGGTCACCCCCGAGCAGAAGACCGCGCTGCTCCGGAACTACTGGTCGATCCCCGAGCGCCAGGTAGTTACCTCGGTGGTACTCGCAAATCCTCCGCTCGAGGCCCGGACGGGCTGAAGATCCGGGACCGGCCTGCCGATCACTGGGCCGACTCCCTCGATCGAAAGCCAGACCTCTCGTGGACATCCAGTCAGTCGGCGTGGCCGCCTACGCCTCGCAGCTCGGAACCGCCGGCGGCGCAACGCAGGGCGCCCCGAGGCCGCTCGACCAGTCGACGCTCGACCAGCCCGTCGATCACTCGCTCGATCACGACCGCGGGGAGGGCGCGGGCACAGATCAGACCGGGCCCGAGGAAACGCCGTTCGCCGGCTACACCGCCAACGCCCAGCGGATCGCGGGCCGCGGCGGCGCGTCGGGAACGATCTCGATCCTGGCGTAGCCAACCCCAGCGGGCCTTTACTAGTGTCGGGGCACTAGGCTGCGGGCGCCACCCCTCGACCCAGGAGGACCGATGATCGCCCGCATCTGGCGGGGCGCCGTCGCCCAAGCCGACGGTGACGCGTATGCCGAGTACATGCACGGGACCGGGATGGCCGGTTACACGAACACTCCGGGCAACCGGGGCGCCTGGATGCTCCGCCGCGACGTCGACGGGAAGACCGAGTTCGTGATGTTCACCCTGTGGGACTCGATGGAGGCGATCCAGGCATTCGCCGGGCAGGAGCCCGAGGTCGCGGTGTTCTACGCCGAGGATGATCGCTACCTCGTCGAGCGCGAGGAAACCGTCACGCACTACGAGGTCGCCGAGTCCGTGTGGCCGTGACCGGCCCGCGTGTCGGGGGTGGGAATACCGCGAACATGCTCGCGATGTGGCGCGTCCACGGGCTCGACCGGATCCTCCGCAGCGCCTGGGAGCAGGGGGTCGTGCTCTGCGGCCTGAGCGCCGGCATGAACTGCTGGTTTGCTGAGTCCGTCACCGATTCGTTCTCGCTCTCCCAGCTTGCGCCCCTCCACGACGGGCTCGGGCTACTGCCTGGGAGCGCCTGTCCGCACTACGACGGCGAAGAGCGGCCATCGAGCACGTGTTGCCGGCGCGGTACCTGGGCGAATAGCTCGCGCCCCGCGACTGATAAAACTGCGGCTGGATGCCTCGCGCGGTGCGGTTCGATCATTACGGCGACATCGATGTCCTGAACGTCGTCGAGGTCGAGCGCCCGGTCCCGGGGCCCGGCGAGGTGCTCGTCAGGGTGAAGGCGGCCGGGATCAACCCCGGCGAGGCTTCGATCCGGAAGGGGCTGCTCGACGCGCAGTGGCCGGCAACGTTCCCGTCCGGCGAGGGGAGCGACCTCGCCGGCGTCGTCGAGGAGCTCGGGCCCGGGGTCGAGGGCTTCGAGGTGGACGAGCCGGTGCTCGGGTGGACGGATCAGCGCGCGAGCCACGCCGAGCTCGTCGTCGCGCCCGCCGACCAGCTGACGCAAAAGCCCGAGGGAGTCTCGTGGGAGGCCGCCGGCGCGCTGTTCGTCGCCGGCACGACCGCCTACGCCACGGTGCGCGCGGTCGGCGCGTCCTCGGGCGACACGGTGGTCGTGTCCGGAGCCGCGGGTGGCGTCGGGTCCCTGGCCGTGCAGCTCGCCGTGATCGCCGGAGCCGCCGTGATCGGCCTCGCCGGCGAGACCAACCATCAGTGGTTGCTCGAGCACGGCGCGATACCGGTCGCCTACGGCGACGGCGTCGCCAACCGGATCCGCGAGGTCTCCGAGAGCAAGGTCGACGCGTTCATCGATACGTTCGGATCGGGCTACGTCGCGCTCGCGGTCGACGACCTGGGCGTGGCGCCGGAGCGAGTCGACACGATCATCGACTGGGAGGCGGGGCAGAAGTACGGGGTCAAGATGGAGGGGACGGCGTTTGCCGCGAGTGTCGACGTGCTCGCCGAGCTCGCGAAGCTGATCGATGAGGGCCGGCTCGAGGTGCCGATCGCGCGCGTGTACGCGCTCGACGACGTCCGGGACGCGTTCGGAGAGCTCGAGAAGCGGCACACGCGCGGCAAGATCGTGCTCCGCCCGTAACGGGGACGCTCGCCGCGAGAGGCTGCGAGCTCGGTCTCCTAAGCTCGGACGTCAACTAACGACAAGGAGAGCACGAAATGGAATACCGGCAACTCGGGCGGTCGGGCCTTCGCGTCTCGAAGCTGACGATGGGCACGATGACGTTCGGCGGGCGCGACAAGTTCAGCGACGTCGGCGCCACCGACCTCGACGGCGCCCGCCGGCAGATCAGGATGGCGATGGACGCGGGCGTGAACCTGATCGACACCGCCGACGTGTACTCCTCGGGCGCCGCGGAGGAGATCGTGGGTCAGGCGTTGCACGGGATGCGCGAGCAGGTGCTGGTGGCGACCAAGGCGCGGTTCCCGATGGGCGAGGGTCCCAACGACGCCGGCCTGTCGCGCCACCACCTGATCCGGGCGTGCGAGGCGAGCCTGCGCCGCCTCCGAACCGATTACATCGACCTCTACCAGGTCCATGAGTGGGACGGGCAGACGCCGCTCGAGGAGACGCTCGAAGCGCTCGACCACCTTCTGCGAAGCGGCAAGGTTCGCTACGTCGGGTGCTCGAACTTCGCCGGTTGGCAGGTGATGAAGGCGCTCGGGATCGCCGACCGCGCGGGCCTGCCGCGGTTCGTCAGCCAGCAGGTGCACCTGTCGCTCCAGGCGCGCGAGGTCGAGTACGAGATCGTGCCGTCGGCGATCGACCAGGGCCTCGGGCTGCTGATCTGGAGCCCGCTCGCCGGCGGGCTGCTGTCCGGCAAGTACCGGCGCGGGCAGGACGCGCCTCCCGGCTCGCGCCACGCGTCGGAGTGGAACGAGCCGCCGATCTACGACGAGGACAAGCTGTACGACACGATCGAGGCCGTCGTCGAGGTCGCCGAGGGGCGCGGCGTGTCGCCCGCACAGGTGGCGCTGGCCTGGCTGCTCGGGCGCCCCGGGGTCACGAGCGTGATCGTCGGCGCCCGCACGGACGAGCAACTCGCCGACAACCTCGCCGCCGCTTCGCTCTCGCTGTCCCCCGAGGAGACCGCGAAGCTCGAGGCGGTGAGCCGGCCGCCGTTGATCTATCCGTTCTGGCACCAGGCCTGGACCGCGAACGACCGCCTCGGCGAGGCCGACCTGTCGCTGATCGGCCCGTACCTGGAGGCCAATCAATAGGGAAGCGTGCCGTGGCCGCGCCAGGCGGCGAGCTTCACGAGCGTGCCGAGCGGGACGCGGGCGCCCGAGAGCACGCATGTGTGACCGCGGCGGAGCCACATGACGACCAGCCGGTGCCCCGTCGTGAACGTGACGAGCCGGAGCGCGCCGTGCCGGAGCGTCCGGGCATCGTGGCCCGCTCGGAGCGAGGTCCCGGGAACAATCGTGTAGGCGATGTCGCGGCCGTGGCGACCGTAGAACACAGTGGTCAGGACCCGGCCGTCGACGTCGTCGCGGCGGACGCCGGTGGCGACCCAGCCGAAGCGGTCTTCCCAGTACGGGAACGGAAGGCCGGCGGCGCGCACGTGAGGAAGCGTCGTTCCGTCGTCGGGCGGCTCGGCCACCGTGGCGGTCGCCGGGCGAACCGCGAGCGTGGCCGCGTTTGCCACCGTCAGGCCGGCTTGACTTCCCCCGAGCGCGACGAGCACCGACACCGCCGCCACGAGGACGCCGGCCATCCCGAGGCCAAGCGCCGGCGAGCGCTTCCGCGAACGCCACGACGCCCGCCGGCCTGACGCGTGCGGACCCACCGCGCGCGCCAACCAGCGCCGCCGCATCCGGAGCGTCGCCGGCGCGCGCTCGGACGCGAGCGTGCGCGTCGCCGCCACCGCGATGAGTTGCTCGCGTAGCCGGGCCTGAAGCTCGTCGGAGGCGGCGACCGAGCGCTCCACTCGCTCACGCCGGCCAGGCTCGATCGTGCCGTCGGCAAGGCGGGCGAGATCGCGCTCGAGTGCGCGGGAGTGTCGGTCACGGTGGCGCATCCCGTCTACCCGGTCGTGCCGCCGGCCGCCGGCCGCTGGTTGCCGAGCGAGTGCGCGAGCCGTTGCCGGGCTCTGTACAGGCGGGTCGTGATCGTCGCCTCGCGAACGCGGAGCGCGCGCGCCGCCTCGCGGTAGGACAACCCGACGACGTCGATCGCGACCAGCGCCTCACGGAACGGCTCCGGGAGCTCGGCGATCATCCGGTACAGCTCGGAGGCGTCGAGCGCGGCTTCGGGCGCGCTGGCCGAGGGGTCGACGATGCGATCGAGTTCGTCGGGCAGCGGGTCGGCCCGCGGTCGCCGTGCGGCGGCGCGTAGGCCCGAGAAATGCGTGTTGCGCAGCACCCGCAGGAGGTACCCGAGATCCTCGCCCGAGCGCAGCATCCGCGGTTTCTGGAGCACACGCGCATACGTCTCCTGGACGAGGTCCTCGGCGTCCTCGCGCGAGCCGCAGAGCGCCCAGGCCGCGCGGTACAGCCGGTCGAGATGATCGCCGAGCTGATCGGGATCGAGGCGGCGCGCCGGCGTGGACGCCACGTCTGACTGCGGCAGCGCATGATCGGCGGCGAACGGCACTGCTCAGCTACGGTTGGCGGTCATTGGCGGAAGCCCCTCAGGCGGATAGACCCCGCCTCCTCAGAGATCCTTCCCGCGGGAGAACCGCGCCGCCGGGAGTCGGTGCTAAGCCGGGAGTCGGTGCTAAGTCGCCGCCGGCAAGCTGAACCGGACGCGCGTGCCGATGTTGGCGTCCGCCAGCCAGATGCGGCCGCCGTGCGCCTCGACGATCGCGCGCGACACCGCCAGCCCGAGTCCGGCGCCCGGGCTCGTGCGCGCGGCCTCGGCGCCTCCGCGATAGAACGCGGTGAACACGTGCTCGCGCTCCTCGGGGCTGATCCCGTCGCCGGTGTCGGCGACCTCGAACTCGATCCCGGTGGCGACCGGCTTCGCGCGCACGACCACGCTGCCGTCCGCGGGCGTGTGCCGGATCGCGTTCTGGATCAGGTTGAACAGAACCCGCTGGAGTTTCTCGGGGTTGGCCTGAGCGGGGGACAGCGTGTCGGGGACCTCGGCCACGACCGCCACGCCCTTGGCCTCGGCCTGAACGCGCATCGCCTCAACGGTCTCGCCGACAAGCTCCTGGAGCGGCACCTGCTCGATCGTCCAGCTGATGTCGCCGGCCTCGAGCCGGGAGAGCTCGAACAGGTCGTCGATCAGCACGCTCAGCGCGTCGATGTGCGTGGTCATTCGCCGCAGGTATCCGCGGCGGGTCTCGGGGTCCTCGAAGATGTCGTCGCCGATCGCCTCGGCGAGGAGGCGCAGCGAGGTGATCGGCGTACGCAGGTCGTGCGACACCGCGGCGATCAGGTCCCGGCGGGCGGCGTCGGATTGATCGCGCGCCGCCTCCTCGTCGCGCAGCTGCACGATCATGATGTTCGCGGCCGTCGCGAGCTGGGCGAGCTCGTCATGGGCGGAGGTCTCGATCCGCACCTCGCGCTTGCCGCGCCCGACCGCCACCAGGCCGTCGCGGATCGCCTCGACGTCGCGGAGGATGCCGCCGGCGACGAGCCGGGCGGCGACGATCGCGACGAGGCCGGCGGCCGCGACGATCGCGGCCACCAGCGCGGCGCCGCCGTCGGAGACGACCATCAGCGATCCCACCACGACGAGCGCCACCAGCACCGGCGCCACCACGATCGCCACCACCAGCGCGAACTGCCGCGGCAGCGATCCCGCGCGCTCGCGAGCCCAGGCGGCGATCTTGCCAACGGTCACGGCTGGAACCGGTACCCGACCCCCCAGACCGTCTGGATATGCGCGGGCTGGGCGGGATCGGCTTCGATCTTCGACCGCAGGCGGCGGATGTGGACGGTGACGGTCGAGGTGTCGGTGTAGAACGAGTACTGCCATACGGCGTCCATCAACTGGTTGCGCGAGAACGCCTGCCCCGGATGCCGGGCGAGGTACAGCAGCACGTCGAACTCGCGGTGCGTGAGCTGGACCTCCTCGCCGCGGACGAACACCCTTCGCGCGGTGGGGTCGATCGTCATGTCGCTGAGCTCAATCGCTTCCTGCTGCTCCTTGGAGGTGTCGAACCGCCTGAGCACGGCGTCGACCCGCGCCACCAGCTCCGCCGGCGAGAACGGCTTGACGACGTAATCGTCGGCGCCGAGGCGCAGTCCGATCACGCGATCGGATTCCTCGCCCTTGGCGGTCAGCAGGATCACCGCCACCCGGTCGCGATCCTGGTCGCGGAGCCGGCGCATGACCTCGAGGCCGTCGATGCCGGGGAGCATCAGATCGAGCACGACGAGGTCGGGGCGCTCGCTAGCCGCGGCGTCGAGCGCCTCGCGCCCGTTGGCGGCGACCCGCGTCGAGTATCCCGCGCGGTTCAGGTAGCGGGCAACCACCTCGGCGATCGTGGGCTCATCGTCGACCACGAGCACCGAGCCCCGGACATGGTCCTCCATGGCCTGATTGTCGCAGCGATGGAGCGCTGAAACGACCGGGGGGCGGCGCATTCATCGGTTGTTCAGATCCTCGGTGACCGCGCCAGCTCCCAATCGCAAGCTACTTGCCATCCCCGGTCGCCTATCGCAGTATCCTGCCCGCTGCCGATGATCGGTGACATCTTGTGGACGCCTCCCGCGGACTGGCGGGACACGACCGAAGTCGGCCGGTTCATGAACTGGCTGCGCGACGAGCGCGGGCGCGAGTTCGCCGCCTTCGACGACTTGTATCGCTGGTCGGTCGACGACCTCGAGGGATTCTGGGGCGGGCTGTGGGACTTCTACGGGATCCGGTCGACGCCGTACGAGCGCGTTCTGGGGTCCCGGACGATGCCGGGTGCGGAGTGGTTCCCCGGAGCGCGTCTCAACTACGCCGAGCACTTGATCGGTCTCGAGGAGGACCGCGATCGGGTGGCGGTGGTGGCGCGCTCGCAGACGCGCGGGCCGCGCGAGCTCACCTTCGGCGAGTTGATCGAGCAGGCCGGGCGGGTCCGTGTGGGCCTTCAGCGCCTCGGTGTGCAGAAGGGCGATCGCGTCGTTGCGTACATGCCGAACATCCCCGAGACGCTGATCGGGTTCATCGCAACCGCGAGCCTCGGCGCGATCTGGGCCACGTGCGCGCCCGAGTTCGGCGCCCGCAGCGTCGTCGACCGGTTCGCCCAGATCGAGCCGCAAGTGCTGATCGCGATCGGCGGCTACGGCTACCGCGACCGCTACGTCGACCGGCGTCCGGAGGTCGAGACGATCCGGGGTCGGATTCCGTCGATCGAGCACGTGGTGTGGGTGCCGTTCGGAGAGGCCCAGATCTCCGACGCAGTCAGCTGGGACGAGCTGACCGCCGAGAGCGCGCCGCTCGAGTTCGAGCAGGTCGCGTTCGACCACCCGATCTATGTCCTGTTCTCGTCAGGCACGACCGGGCTGCCCAAGCCGATCGTGCACGGCCACGGCGGCCAGCTGATCGAGCACCGCAAGAACCTGGGGCTCGGCTGGGATCTCAAGCCGGGCGGCCGCCTGCTGTGGTTCTCGACCACCGCCTGGATGATGTGGAACGCGCTGGTCGCGGGCCTGCAACTGCGCTCGTCGATCGTGATGCTCGACGGCGACCCCGCCTGGCCCGACCTGCTCGAGCAGTGGCGACTCGCCGAGGAGCTCCAGCCGTCGGTCATGGGCGTCGCGCCGGCGTACCTGATGGCGTGCCGCAAGGCGGGGATCGAGCCCGGCCGCGAGTGCGACCTGAGCAGCATCAGGATGCTGTGCACCGCGGGCTCGCCGCTCCCGCCCGAGGGTTATCTGTACGCGTACGAACAACTCGGCCCCGACATGCTGCTCAACAACGGCTCGGGCGGGACCGACGTGTGCACGGGTCTCGTTTCGGGAAGCTTCGCCCAGCCGGTGTACGAGGGCGAGATCACCGGGGCGTGCCTGGCGGTTGACGCCCACGCGTTCGACCGCGACGGCAATGAATTGATCGGCGAGCTCGGCGAGTTCGTGATCACCCAGCCGATGCCCTCGATGCCGGTCGCGTTCTGGGGAGACGAGACCGGCGAGCGCTACCGCTCTTCGTACTTCGACGTGTACCCGGGCGTGTGGCGCCAGGGCGACTGGATCAAGTTCACCGAGCGCGGCAGCTGCATCATCACCGGACGGTCCGACGCCACGCTGAACCGCGGCGGCGTCCGGCTCGGCACCGGCGAGTTCTACTCGGTCGTCGAAGACGTGCCCGAGGTGATCGACGCGCTCGTCGTGCATCTCGAGGACGCCGGGGGCGGCGCCGGCGAGTTGCTCCTGTTCGTCGTCCCCGCCGACGGCGCCGAGGTCGACGACGCCGTGCGCGACCGGATCGCTGGCGCGTTGCGCAGTGAGTTGTCCCCACGACACGTGCCCGACACGATCGTCTCGGTCCCCGCGATCCCGCGGACCCTCACCGGCAAGAAGCTCGAGGCCCCGGTCAAGCGGATCCTGCGCGGCGAGTCCTCCGAGCGGGTCGCGAGCCGCGACTCGCTGCTCGACCCGGCGGCCCTCGACGCGTTCGTGGCGCTCGCCACCGCGCGTTCGGCTGGGTAGGCGAAGGCCGTCGCGGCGGTAACATCGCTCCGTGGCGCAGACGTTTGCAGCGGATGTGGCGCCGGGTCCGGCGGTTCGCGAGCCGGAGCGGTGGCGGGTCGCCGGGGGCTGTATCAAGGAGCGGCTCGACTCGTGGTCCGAGATCCTCGCCACGACGCACCTCGCGTTCGAGGTGCACGCGACCGAGCGCACCCCGGCGGACTTCCACGGCACGGTGACGCGCCGGCCGATCGGCGATCTGATGCTCGTCGACTGCGCCGCCTCGCCGTTCCTCGGCCACCGTAGCCGCGCGGTGATGAGTTCGGAGGCCAAGCACGAGGAGATCCTCGGGTTCCAGCTCGTGTGCAAGGGGATCGAGACCGTCAGCGAGGGCTCGCGCGGGCTGTCGCTGACCCCGGGCGACGTCGTGCTGTGGGACGGGCTCCAGCCGACCGACGTCGAGATCGTCGAGGCATTCCACAAGCGCACGCTGCTGTTCCCGCGCGACCGCGTGCTCGCCGTGTGCCCGCGGCTGGCCGAGCTCCGGGCGCTACCGCCGCTCGAGGACAACGGTCCCGCGCGGCTGCTCGTGCGCTACATGAACGCGCTCGCGCTCGAGCAGGCCAAGCTCGAGGCCGCGGGCGGGGTCGCCGCCGCCAACGCCGCGCTCGAGCTGCTCCGCGCCGCGGTCGAGCCGTCGGTCCCGACGAGTCGCGCCGCCGCCCGCGAGGCGATGCGGGCGGAGATCCGGCGCTACGCGCGGACGCACCTCCAGGACCCCGAGCTCGGGCCGGCGTCGATCGCGCGGGCGTATTCGATCTCGGTGCGCGCGCTGCATGCGCTGTTCGAGGACGTCGACGCGTCGGTGGCGGGGCTGGTCCGGAGCGAGCGACTCGCTCGGTGCCTGGAGGATCTCCAGCGCCCGAACGGCGGCTCGGTCACCGACATCGCGTTCCGGTGGGGGTTCTGCGACGCGGCCCATTTCTCGCGCGTGTTCAAGCGCGCGTTCGGGGTGACGCCGAGCGATGTGCGCCACGGGGCGTTGCAGAACGGGGCGCCGCAGAACGGGGCGCTACAGAACGGGGCGCCCCGGAACGGCGCGGCCGGGCACAACGGTAAGGGGTGAGGAAGCGAGCCGCCCGGAAGGCGAGGGAGACCACTAACGACGATCGACCACCCGGACGGCCTTGCCCTCGCTGCGGGGCACCGAGCCAGGGTCGAGTACCGACACCACGATCCTCACGCCCGTGCCTTCTTTTAGATTTTTTTCCAGCGTCTGCGCCAAGCCGGCGCGGTCGCCATCGAGCGTGCTCGGTTCGCACTCGAGAGTGAGCTCGTCCATCGGCCCCGTGCGCTCCAAGACCAGCCGCCAGTGAGGGCCAACGGCGTCGGCTGACATCAGAATCTGCTCGACCGCCGACGGATACAGGTTGACTCCGCGGATGATCATCATGTCGTCGCGGCGACCGCCCAGCCGGATCAGCCGCGCGGTCGTCCGTCCGCACGCGCACGGCTCGAGCGAGATCGCGCCGAGGTCGCCGGTGCGGTAGCGGATCAGCGGCAGCGCCTCCTTGGTCAGCGTCGTGAACACGAGCTCACCGTCGGTGTTCGGCGGGACGGGAGCGCCTGTTGCCGGATCGATGACCTCGATCAGGAAGTGGTCCTCCTGGACGTGGAGCCCGTCACGGGCGGTCAGGCACTCGGTGGCGACACCCGGGCCGCACATCTCCGACAGGCCGTAGAAGTTGATCGCGTTGATCCCGAGCGCGCTGTCGATCCTCGTCCGCAGTCCCTCGGTCCAGGGCTCCCCGCCGAACAGCCCGAGCTCGAGCGTGTTGTCCTCCGGGGCAATCCCCGCGTCTTGCAGCGCCTGCGCGATCACGAGCGAGTACGAGGGGGTGGCGACGAGTACGTGCGCGCCGAAGTCGCGGATGAGCATCGCCTGCCGGGCCGTCTGGCCGCCCGAGACGGGAACCACCGTGGCGCCGATCCGCTCGCCGCCCTGGTGGAAGCCGAGACCGCCCGTGAACAGGCCGTAGCCGTTGGCGTTGTGAATCAGCATCCCGGGGCGGACGCCGGCCATCGTCATAGACCGCGCCATCAGGTCGGTCCAGTTCTCGAGGTCCGCGCGCGTGTAACCGACCACGGTCGGCTTGCCGTGGCTGCCGCTCGAGGCCTGGACGCGAACGATCTCCTCGCGGGGGACGGCGAGCAGCCCGAACGGGTAGTTCTCGCGCAGGTCGTTCTTGTGGGCGAACGGGAGCTTGGGAAGATCGTCGAGGGCGTCGATGTCGCCGGGGTCGGTGATTCCAGCCTGTCTCAGGCGCCCCGCTCCGAGCGGTTGCCCCTTGAGCACGCGCGTGACGGTGTGGCGCAGTCGCATTAGCTGGAGCGCGGCGAGCTGCTCGCGCGGCATCGTCTCCGCCAAGGCGTCCCAGATCAGGGACTCAGACGGTGCGACGGTCTGCATTCCAGTGCTGCTCGAGGTTGTGGACGAGGGCCGGGCTGAGGTGACAGTAGGCCTGCTCCCGGCAGTACGTGGCCATGTACTCGCGGAACAGGTCGATCGGCTCCTCCCCAACCCGCATCGCGGCACGGTTGGCCGACGCGTTGACTAGGCCGGAGCTCGTCAGCGCCTCGATCCGGTTGTCGATCGCGTCCTCGATCTCGTCTTGGTCCACGACCTCGTCGCAAATGAGGTCAGCGTCCGCGTCGCCGGCCGTCCACGCGCGCCCCGACAGGATCGCCTGGCGGGCGGCTCGGTCACCCACGAACCTGGGCAGGCGCAGGTTGGACGCGCCGGGGATGATCCCCTCCTTGCGCGCCGGCAGGTACAGGCGCACGCCCCGAACCGCGATCACGTGGTCCATCACGTGGGTGAGCTGGCAGGCGCCGCCGATCGCGAACTTCTCGATCGCCGCAATCCACAGTTTCTCGGTGGCGTCGGGTCCGGCGAGGCCGCGGTAGAGCTTGTTGACGTAGCCCATGTCGCGCACGACGTAAAACAGGAAGTCGATGCGCCCGTTGTACAGGTGGGTGAGGTTGATCCCGGCTCCGAAGGGCCGCTCGCCGGCGTAGCGCGGGTGGTCGACGACGCCGCCGCGGAACACGCCGACCTGAATCTCGGGATCGAGCAGGACCAGGTCGACCGCGGCCTCGGTCTCGGTCAGCGTGTTGCCGTCCTCCGCGTTGAGGTGGCGCGGGTTGCACAGCTCGAGCACGCCGGCGCGGCCCCGCCGCGTGACGCGTGCGTGGCCGAGGTCCACGCTTCCGTTGGCGCGAAGCTCGTCGAGGTGCTCGAGCGCGAGCGGTGTCGGGTACAGCATCGACTCGACCAGGTGCAGCCCGGTGCGCGGAATCGCGAGAATCTCGGCGAGCAGCAGCCCCTGCGCAAGCTCGAGTCGCTCCTTGTCGGCGAGCTTGCGCGTGCGCTCGACGTCGATCTGGGCGCGCGTCGGGACGAGCCCCGGGACCCGCTCGGCGGCCTCGTAGACGAGGTCTTCGAGCCTGACCGGCCTCGTGCAACCGTCGGTCAGCTCGTCGTAGAGTTGCTCGACGGTCAGCCCCGCCTGTTCGAGGATCGCGGCGGGTTGCTGCTGCTCGGTCGTGGCCATCGGTTCAGCCTTTCACATTACGGTGGCGTATGTACGAGACCCGCGAGTGATTCAGGAGGGACGATGGACAAGGTCAGCTTCGCCGACAAGTTTGCGCTCATCCACGAGGTCTACAAGCCGAAGCTCGTCGCTGAGTACAACGACAACAAGCTCCTGCTGACCCGCGTCCGCGGCGAGTTCGTGTGGCACAAGCACGACGACACGGACGACCTGTTCTACGTGTTCAAGGGCAGGCTCACGATCCAGCTCCGCGATCGCGACGTCGAGCTGGGCGAAGGCGAGCTGTTCGTCGTGCCGCGCGGCGTCGAGCATTGCCCGAGGGCGGACGAGGAGGCCGAGATCCTCGTGATCGAGCCGATCGGCACGACCAACACAGGCGACGCCGAGACGAGCGAGTTCACCGCCGACCCCGAGCGGATCTAGCCGCTAGCCGAGCACCTCGAGCAGATCCGCGACGCGGTCGATCACCGCGTGCGGACGGCGGCTCTCGGGCAGCTTGTCGAGCGGGGTCGCGCCGGTGATGCCGCTGCGCACGAGCACGGTCCGCGAGCCGCCCATGCGGCCGAGCGCGATGTCCATGGCGACGTCGTCGCCGATCACGGCGACTTCCTCGGTGGGGATGCCGAGCCGCGTGCGGATCTCCTCGACGGCGGCGCGCGAGGGCTTGCCGACGATCCGCGGCCGCTTCGCCGTCACCTTGGCGATCGCCGCGGTCACCATCGCGCCGCGGCTGAAGATGATCCCGTTGGCGCCGGCATAGCCGCGCGCCCAGCTGCCGGTGAGGAGCGGCGCGCCCCGCTCGACCGCACGCGCCGCGCGTTCCATCGAGGGCAGGTCGGCCTCATCCACGTGCGCGACGAACACCACCTCGGCCTCCTCGTTCTTGGCCTCCGGGATTCCCGCCTCAACCATCCGCGCGCGCACGACGTCCGATGCAAACAGCAGCGCCGGCCGGTCGCGGTGGCGCCGGCGGATATAGGTGATCGCGCTGTCGACCGGCGTCAGCATCTCGTCGTCGGCTACCGGTAGGCCATCCTCCCTGAGCGCGGCGGCCATCGTCTCCGAGCGGACGTGACTGCCGTTGGTGAACAGCACGAGTTTCCGCCCCGACGCGCGGATCCGCTCGAGCACCTCGACCGCGCCGGGCTGGGGCTCGGCGCGACCGTCGGGGCCACGGTGTGCGAGCGTGCCGTCGACGTCGAACACGAACCCGCGCACGTCGTCGAGGCCAAGGCCCTCGAGCCCGTCAAGCACGGCGCCACACCACCGTGTCGCCGTGGTTGTGGCTCAGTTGAAACTCCGTGATTGCGGGACGCTGTTTGAGCTCATGCAGAAGCGTGACCAGCGGGCTGCGGCCCGGGCGTGCCGCCGGTACTGGCTGCGCTTGTCCGCGCGCAGCGATCATCGCGTCGACCTGCTCCTGCGGCATGGTCAGGCGCAGGAGCAGCTCCTCCTCGGAGATCCGCCGGCCGAACCGCTCGCGCGCGCCGTCGAGCGTGATCGGTTGCAGGTCGCGCAGCTTGCTCGCTTGCGGTAGGTGCAGTACCCGGTCGGCGATCTCTGGGTCAACCGGCGCCGCCGGATCGCCGTAGTGCCCGAGGAAGTAGCGGATCGTCTCGTCCGAGACGTTGGCCCAGCGCTTCCCGTCGATCACGTTGCGCGCCGCCTGGCTGGCGACGAACTGCGACACCGGGGTGACCAGGATCGGGTAGCCCATCTCGGCGCGGACGCGGGTGACCTCTTCGAGCACCGCGTCGAACAGCTCGGGGCGGCGCAGCTCCTCGAGCATCCGCCGGGTGGTCGTGACCATCCCGCCGGGAAGCTGGTGGGTGTAGTAGACCGCGTCGAACTCGCGCGGTGCGCCGGGCGGGAGGCCCTTGACCCGCGCGATCTGATCGAAGTGCTCGGACACTGCGGCTTGCGCGTCCAGATCGAGATCGGTCTCGTACCCGATCGCTTCCAGGTTGCGGACCGTGCTGAACACCTCGGGCTGAGAGGTGCCGCGCGACAGTGCGCCCGACGCGGTGTGGACGACCTGGAAGCCGGCCCGGACGCCCTCGAGGTACACGAGCGGCGCGAGCCCGATCGTGCAGTGGCTGTGGAGCTCGATCGGTTTGTCGCCGGCGGCGTCCGCGAAATGGGGTGCCAGTTCTCGAACCGAGTCGGGGGTGAGCAGACCTCCCGGGTCCTTGAGGTACAGCCGGTCCATGTCGGCGCAATCGGCGAGGATCGGCGGCGCGCTCGGCGTAGTACTCGTGGGTGTGGACCGGGCTGATCGAGTAGGTGAGGCCGATCACGACCTCCTCGATGCCTTCGTTGCGAGCCATCGTGGCGAGGCGCTTCAGCCGGTCCGGGTCGTTAGAGGGATCGGCGATCTGCATCCGTCTGAGACCGTTGCGAGCGACCAGCCGGAACGCGAGCGCGATCACCCCCTGGTCCGCCGGCACCCACGAGATGAACCGCATCCCGGTGGTGATGATGCTGAGCGGCGTGTTCGGCATCGCCGCGCTCATCAGTCGGATCCGCTCCCACGGGTCCTCGCGGTGGAACCTGACCGACACCGCCATGTGCGTGCTCGAGGTGAAGTCGAGCGCGTGATAGCCGACCCGGTCCATCGTCGGCGCGATCGCGAGCACGTCGGGCGTGGTCAGGCCGGTGGCGCTCCACAGGCTCTGGTTGCCGTCGCGGGTCGTGGTGTCGACGAGGTCGATCGTGCGCTCGCCGGCGGCGGTCATACGATCGCGCGCTCCAGCCAGTCGGTGCTGACCGCGCCGCGGCGGAAGTCCTCGTGCGCGAGCACGCTGATCAGCAGCGCGCGGTTCGTCTCGACGCCCTCGATGTCGAGGTCCTCGAGCGCCTCCAGCAGGACGTCGATCGTGGCCTCACGGCCCTCGGCGTGCGCGATCAGCTTGGCCATCAGCGAGTCGTAGTACGGCGGGATCGTGGAGCCGGCGCATAGGTGGGTGTCGACGCGAAGGTGTGAGTGGTCCGGCACCGCGAACAGCGACAGCGTCCCGGGGCTCGGCATGAACCCGTGCGCCACGTCCTCGGCGTTCAGACGGCATTCGATCGCGTGGCCGTCGAAGATGACGTCCTTCTGGGCGAAGCCGAGCGGGTCTCCGTCCGCGATGTGGAGTTGGAGCTCGACCAGGTCGCGGCCGGTGACCGCTTCGGTGACCGGATGCTCGACCTGGATCCGGCAGTTGATCTCGAGGAAGAAGTACTCGCCGGTGTCGGCGTCGAGCACGAACTCGACCGTTCCGAGGTTGCGATACCCGATTGCCGTCGCGAACGCCACCGCCTCGGCAGTGAGCGCGTTGCGGGTCGCGGGTTCGAGGTTCGGCGCGGGTGCCTCCTCGACCACCTTCTGGTAGCGACGCTGGACCGAGCAGTCACGCTCGCCGAGGTGGACGACCGCGCCGTGATCGTCGGCGGCGATCTGGACCTCGACGTGTCGTGCGTTGGCGACGAACCGCTCGAGGTACACGCGCTCATCGCCGAACGCCGCGCCGGCCTCGCTGCGCGCGAGGCTGAGGAGGTTGTCGAGTTCGTCGCCATCCTTGGCGAGTTTGATTCCGCGGCCGCCACCACCGCCTGCGGCCTTGACCAGCACCGGGTATCCGATTTCGTCGGCCGCTTTGCGCGCGTCGTCGCCGGGAGCGATTTCCTTGCCGGGGAGGACCGGGACGCCGGCGCGGGCGGCCTCCGCGCGCGCGCGGAGCTTGTCGCCGCTCAGCGCCATCACCTCGGGCGGCGGGCCGATGAAGATCAGACCGTGCTCGTGGGCGCGGGCCGCGAGCTTCGGGCTCTCGGACAGGAAGCCGTAGCCGGGATGGATCGCGTCGCACTCGGTGCCGAGCGCTGCCTGGACAACGAGGTCGTCGCGCAGGTAGCTCTCGCCGGCCGGAGCGGGCCCGATGCAAACCGCCCGGTCGGCCCGGCGCGCGGCCAGACCGTCGCGATCGGCCTCGGAGGTCCCGACTACGGTCTCGACCCCGAGTTGCTCGCACGCGTTCACGATCCGCAGCGCGATCTCGCCGCGGTTGGCGACGAACACGCGCTTGATCCGCTTCACGCGGGCTCCACCCGGAACAGCGGCTGGCCGTACTCGACGAGTTCGGCGTTCTCGGGCACGACCTCGGCGATCGTCCCCGTCGTGCCCGCGGTGACCGAGTTCATCATCTTCATCACCTCGATGATGCAGACGATCGTGTCAGGCACGACGTGCGCGCCGACCTCGACGAACGGCGGCTTGCCGGGGGCCTCGGCGCGGTAGAACGTGCCCAGCATCGGGGCGGTGATCGTGGCGAGACCGTCGCTCCCGGCTTGCCGGGCTGGCGGGGGTGCCGAGACCTCCGGGCCGCCCGGCGCGTGCCTTTTCGGATCGCGTTCCGAAACGTCTCGAACGCGAGGGCGGCCGGACGCCTCGGCGTCCCCCCCGCCCTTGCGCACGTGGAGCGAAAAGCCCTCGGTCTCGATCTGTAATTCGGTCAGCGTTGACTCGTCGATGATCCGCAGGATTTCGCGGATGTCCTCGTCGCTGAGCGCCATCGCCTAGTCCTTGGGCCCTGCGCCGAACGTGCCCATGATCAGCGACATCGCCGACGCCGGCTTGGGCTTGTCGGTCTTCTTGGGCAGCCCGGTGACCGGGCGCGCCTGGACGACGAACAGCGCCTCGGCGTCGTCGCGGGCGATCGCCCACTCGACGTCCTGGTGGCGGCCGAAGTGGCGCTCGACGCGCTTGCCGACATCGACCAGCCGGTCCAGCGCGGAGCGATCGAGGCAGGCGCGCTCGGCGCGCCCGGGTGGGACTTCCACGCGCACAGCGCCGCCTCCGCTCGGGTCCGGAACGTACTCGACGTGCTTGGAGTGCACGTGCTCGCGCACCATCTCGCCGGTGACCTTGCTGACGAGATAGTCGTCGGGGGTGACCTCGCCGCCGACCACCGCCAGGCCGAGACCCCAGCTCGCGTTGATCGCCACCATGCTCGGATCGCCGCTCACCGGATTGCAGGTGAACATCACCCCCGAGACCTCGGCGTCGACCATCAGCTGCACGGTGACTCCCATCGCGGGCGGCTCGTTGGCCTGGCCGAGCCGCGCCCGGTAGCTGATCGCCGGCGGGCTGTAGAGGCTGACCCAGCAATCGCGCAGCGCGTCGCACACGTGCTCGACGCCGCGGACCCACAGGTACGTCTCCTGCTGACCGGCGAACGTCGCGTCCGCGCTGTCCTCGCCGATCGCGCTCGAGCGGACCGCCACCGGCGGCGAGTCGACCCCGGCCGCGTGGCCGATCTGCGCGTAGCGCTGCTCCACCTCGACGCGCACGACGTCGGGAACGGGCGCGAACCGCATCACCTCGCTGATGGCGTGCGCGGCGTTGGCGATCGCCTCGAGGTCGCCGGCCGTCACCCGTGCGAGGGCGCCCTCGATCCTGCCCTCGAGCCCGGCGTCTGCAACGAACTCCTGGAAGGCCGCGGTCGAGATCGCGAACCCCGGCGGCACCGGGATCTCGGCCGCGAGCAGCTCTCCGAGATTTGAGCTTTTGCCGCCGAAGCTCGGCTCGTCGCTGCGGGAGAGTTGCTGCAGCGGCCGGGTGTAATCGGTCACAGCAACGTGACCGTGCCCTCGGTGCCGTCCACCCGGATCATCTGCCCGGTGCGGATCGCCGCGGTGGCGCGGCCCGTGCCGACGACCGCGGGCAGCCTGTACTCGCGCGCCACGATCGCCGCGTGGGACATCACGCCGCCGACGTCGGTCACCGTCGCCTTGATCTTCGAGAAGATCGGCGCCCACGCCGGCGAGGTGCTCCCGCAGACGAGGATCTCGCCGTCCCGCACGTCGCCGATCTGGTCGACCGACCTGACCACCCGCGCGAGTCCCTCGACCACGCCGGACGACGCCGCCGCGCCGTTCAGCACCGAGCCGCCGTCCACCTGGCGCGCCCACTCCTGCACGCGCTCGGTGGTCACCCCCCACAGCATGACCACCATCGGGTCGGTGACCGCGTCGGGGGTGACGCCGATCGCGGGCGGCGGCGTCCAGTCGCCGAGCTTCTCGAGGATCTCCTTGCGGCGGGCGACGATCGGCGGCCAGTGCTTGGGGCCGAGCGGAAGGCCGCCGGTGGCCCAGGTCAGCACCAACTCGTCGAGCGCGCTCGCGACCTCGTAGCGCGACAGCTGGAATACGTCCTCGGAGTCCTCGATGAACTCGTTGCGTGCGAGCAGGTCGCCGAACTCGCGGATCTTGTTCCACCACCGGGTGAGGAACCAGTAGTCGCAGAAGAACTTGTGCTCCTCGACATATGGGAACACCGTCCGCGACAGGTTGAGCAGGTCGTTGAAGGCCGTCCGCGATTCCTCGTCGAGCAGCGCGCCGTACTCGGTCGCCAGCCGGTCGCGCTCGCGCTGGATTTCCTCGGTCGGCCGGTCGATCTTCTCGCCGGCGTTGAGCGCGCTGATGTGCCCGATCAGCGACGCGTACGGGATGCTCGGGTCGTCGAGCCAGCTGCGGTAATAGTGGTAGAGGCCGTCGCCGGTGGCCATGTTGAACCACGGGTCCTTGACCTTCTCGAGCTCGGCGAGCCAGCTCTGGCCCGCTTCGCTCGTGGCGAGCTCGGCGTCGATCTCTTGCGGTGAGCGGCCCTGCTGGAATGCTCCGTCGACGCCCGTCTCGATCGCGAGGCGCGCGAGCCGGCGCAGCTCGGCGTCGGGCCGGAACAGCAGCACGTCGATCCCCGCGACCATCTGCGCGATGTGCTGATCGGGGATGTCGGGCAGATGGCCCTTGCAGAACTCCACGAACGTCCCGTAGGCGCCGTAGCCGAGCAGCAGGAACTCGAAGTGGTGCTGCCACATCATGTCGGCCAGCCGAAGTGCGCGAGGGTAGGCGTCGAGCACCTCGTAGAACGCGGTGTTGCGGTCGTCGCCGAACGCGACCTCGTCGGGCTCGTACTCGGGGAGGTCGGGGACGGTGAGCTCGCCGAGCTCCCGGATCAGCGCCTCCATCTTCGTCCGCCACTTGCCGTACAGCTCGCTCCAGTTCTGGAAGTAGTACCCGGCGCGCTTCTGGAAGAACTCGGCGCGCTCCGCGATCTTGGCCGGATCGGTGACCGGGTTGCCGGAGATGTAGATGTAGCCGTTGACGCACCGGTAGTCGATCCCCATCGCGGGCGGAACCGCGAACACGCGGTTCTGCCAAGCACCCACCGCCTGGTACGGCGAGTCGATGCAGATCACGTCGAACGCCGGCATCGGCATCGGGAAATGCATCGAGTTCCAGAACCAGAAGCGGTTCTCGTCGGTGTCGCGCCGGCGCTCGTCGAACAGCGCGTAGTAGGGATACATCTCCTCCCAGCCCTCGCACCCGGGCGGAGTGTCGATCTCGTATGGGCTCGGGAATGCCCCAGCCTTCGGCGCGGTTGTAGCCATCTGCTCCCTCTCTTCAGCTCCTTGCTCGTAAACCGCCACGAGCGGTGGGGAGTCTAAACCGAGCCAGATCGCCCCCCAAGTAGGATCGCGCGGCTTGTCACGAAGATTGACACTGATGATCAAGGAGGTCCGGCGATGGCGAGGATCGTGTTGGTGCACGGGGCGTTCGGACGGGCTGCGTGCTGGGACCGGGTCGCTCCGGGCCTGCGCGCGGCGGGCCACACGGTCGAGGCGGTCGACCTTCCGGGCCAGGGCGATGACCCGACGCCGGTCGAGCAGGTCACGCTCGATCGATATGCGGACCGCGTGTGCGAGGCGCTCGCCGACGGTCCGCCGGCGGTGCTCGTCGGCCACAGCATGGGCGGCATGGTGATCACGCAGGCCGCCGCTCGCTGCCCTTCGCTCGTTTCCAGGCTCGTATACGTGGCGGCGTTCCTGCCGTGGGATGGCATGAGCCTGATCGACATGACGCAGCTGCCCGAGGCGCGCCGGCGATTCGGTGCAGGCGAACCTCGTCGTCGACGGGGATCCGCCGGTGGCCACATTCCCTCCCGACGCGGTGCGCGAAGCGCTGTGCCACTGCGCCGACGACGAGGCGGCGGCCTGGGCGGCCTCGATCCGCGGCTCGCAGCCCGTCGTACCGTTCACGAATCCGGTGGCCCTCGGCGGTCCGGACGCCGACACGTTCGCCGCGCTGCCGCGCGCGTACGTGATGTGCCTCCAGGACCGCGCGGTCAAGCCGGCGCTCCAGCGGCGGATGCTCGAGACGGCCGGCTGTGACCCGGTGCTCGAGATCGACACCGATCACTCGGTCTGGGCGTCGCGGCCCGACGAGCTATCGGCCGCGCTGAACCAGATCGTCGGATGAGATCAGGTCGCGTTCGCGCCGGCGGCCAGGTCGTTGTGCGACCTCGCGGCCCACAAGTAGCGCAAGCTGAACGTCGAGGATCGCGTCGGCGAGCTCGGGCAGCGTGTCCGCGCCGTGCTCGAGCACGTGCGCGGTGACCAGCTCGTTGACGGCGCCGACGGCGGCGCGATACGTGTGCGGCGGGACCTCGGGAATCTCGGGGATGTCCTGTCTTGCTCGACGGTGGACGTCCCTGAGCTGAGCCGCGAACCGGTCCTGGACGGCGGCGCGGCGGTCGAGGGCCTCGGGGCCCGGCGCCGAGGACCTCGATCAGGAAGGCTTTGGCGAATTCGGGGCTGGCCGCGAGCGCCTCCAGGTACGCCCCGACCGCGGCGCGATGGGCGGCCAGCCAGTCGGGCGCGAGCGCCTCGAGCGCCTCGTCGATCGTGGCCAGTAGGTCGTCGACGGTGGCGTCGTAGGCGGCGAGGAAGCAGTCCTCCTTGTTCGCGAACTGCTCGTAGAACGTCTTGCGCGACACGCCGGCGCGCTCGATCACGTCCGCGACCGCGACCCGCGCGTAGCCCTTGTCGGCGACCGCCTGGACCATCGCCGCGAGCATGCGCACGCGCTGGGCCTCCCGGACCACCGGCCGAGGCGCGGCGTGGCGCCCGCGCGGCAGTACCGTCAGGATGCTGGTTTCGGGCGGTGCGGCCGTCATGGGAACATCAGTGTACACTGGAGAACGCGACTGTTTCTACGATGTGTGTGAGGCGACATGAGTACAGGTAACGGGCGGCAGTTTCGGGTAGCGATCGTGGGTGCCGGCTTCGGGGGCCTCGGCATCGCGATCCGCCTCAAGCACGCGGGGATCGACGACTTTGTCGTGTTCGAGCGCGACGCGGAGGTCGGCGGCACCTGGTGGGCCAACACGTACCCGGGGTGCCAGTGCGACATCCCCTCGCATCTGTACAGCTACTCGTTCGCGCCGAACGCGGGATGGACGCGGACCTATCCCCTCCAGCCGGAGATCCGCGAGTACTTGCGCGACTGCACCGATCGTTTCGGCCTGCGCTCACACATCCGCTTCAACTGCCCGGTGCAGACCGCCGAGTGGGATGAGGACGCCGGCGTGTGGCAGCTCGAGACGCCGGACGGCTCGTTCTCGACGCAGATGCTGGTCGGCGCGCCGGGGCCGCTCAGCGAACCCTCGATTCCGTCGCTGCCGGGGATGGAGGAGTTCCAGGGCGTCGCGTTTCACACCGCCAAGTGGGACCACTCGCGTGATCTGACCGGCCGCAACGTCGCCGTGATCGGGACGGGGGCGTCGGCGATTCAGACCGTCCCGCAGATCCAGCCACAGGTCGAGCACCTGACGATCTTCCAGCGGACCGCGCCGTGGGTGGTGCCGCACCGCGACCGTCCGATCACCGAGTTCGAGCGCCGGCTGTACCGCCGCGTGCCTGCGGCGCAGCGGGCCGTGCGGACGATGGTCTACGTCAGCCGCGAGGCGCTCGTGCCGGGACTCGCCTACCGCCCGCAGTTGATGAACGCGGTCCAGAAGATGGCGGAGGGCCACCTCGCCAAGCAGGTGCCCGACGAGGCGCTCCGCGCGAAGCTCACCCCCGACTACGTGATCGGCTGCAAGCGCATCCTGCCCTCGAACAAGTGGTATCCGGCGATCGTTCAGCCCAACGTCGAGGTGGTGGGGAGCGGGGTCACCTCGTTCACCCCGACTGGCGTCGTCGCCGCCGACGGGAGCGTCCACGAAGTCGACACCGTGATCTTCGCCACCGGCTTCCACGTCACCGAGACCGCGTTCTCCGAGGTGATCCGCGGCCGCGGTGGGACGCGTCTCTCAGACGTGTGGAACGGCAGCCCGCAGGCCTACCGCGGCGCCGCGATGCCCGAGTTCCCGAACCTCTTCCTGCTCGTCGGCCCGAACACCGGGCTCGGCCATAACTCGGTCGTGTTCATGATCGAGGCGCAGCTCAACTACCTGATGGGAGCGCTCGAGGCGATGGACCGGCGCGGCGCCACCCGGATCGAGGTCCGCCGCGACGCCTACGACGCCTACAACGAGCACGTCCAGGCCCGGCTCGGCCGGACCGTGTGGAACACCGGCGGCTGCGCGAGTTGGTACATCGACCGCAACGGCCGCAACAGCACGATCTGGCCCGACTTCACGTGGCGGTTCTGGCAGCAGACGCGTCGGTTCGACGAGGCGGCCTACGAGCTGACCGCGCCGGCGCCGGCCTCGATCCCAGAGCCGCTCGCCGCCTGACGCTTGGGCGGTGCGGTTGCCGGCGGGCGCGTGGCGGCAGGCAGCGGCTCACGCGGTTGGCGACCCTCGGTGCCGGCGGGGGCCTCCGGTCGGGCGGGCGGCGCGGGCGGGCGGCGCGGGCGGGCGGCGCGGGCGGGCGGCGCGGGCGGCGCCGGCCGATCCCGGCCGCGAAATCACCATGAATTCGATCGGCTTTTGATAGTTTGACCGCCCGCTTCCCGCCCACCCCGACGCCCCAAGGAGAACCATGAGCTCGACCGATGACCTGCTCGCGAACAACGCCGCCTACGTGTCCTCGTTCGACAAGGGCGACCTCCCGTTGCCGCCGGCCACCAAAACGGCCATCGTGGCGTGCATGGACGCTCGCCTGAACGTCTACGGCGCGCTGGGCCTGACCGAAGGCGACGCCCACGTGATCCGCAACGCCGGCGGGGTCGTGACCGACGACGCGATTCGGTCGCTGGCGATCTCTCAGCGCCTGCTGGGAACCGGGGAGATCATCCTGATCCATCACACCGGCTGCGGGATGCTGACCTTCACCGACGACGACTTCAGGCGCTCGATCGAGGAGGACACGGGGATCAGGCCCGAGTGGGCTCCCGAGGCTTTCCCGGATCTCGACGCCGACGTGCGCCAGTCAATCGCGCGGATCAAGGCCTCGCCGTTCATCCCGCACAAGGACGCGATCCGGGGGTTCGTGTACGAGGTCGAGACGGGCCGCTTGCGCGAAGTGTCCTGACCGCGCTCATACACAAGAAGGGCTGCGCTGGACGACTGGACTCTGTCCAGCCTGCGGCGCTACCGTCGCTCCCACACGAGAGGAGTGACCTTGGGCGAGATTGAGCTGATGGCGCTGTACTGGACGGTGAGCGGACCGGTGGAAGTCCATGTCGGGCGCGAGTGGAGCCTGTTCAGCTGGCCCGACCGGTGCGCGGAGGCGGCGAAGGCCGGGTTCAAGGGCATCGGTCTGTGGCACGCGGACGTCACGCACCAGCTCGAGACCACCACGCTCGGCGAGATGGCCCAAGTCTTCAAAGACGCCGGCCTGAAGTACCTCGAGGTCGAGTTCCTCGCCGAGTTCTGGGTCCCCAAGGGCGAGCCGGCGCGCGCCGAATCGGATCGCCTGCGCAAGCAGTTGTTCGAGACCGCCGCGGCGTTCGACGCCCACCACATCAAGGTCGGCAACATCCCCGGCACCCCGTGCGACCTCGAAACCCTCACCGAGGCGTTCACCGAGCTGTGTCAGGATGCGGCCAACCACACCGACGCCAAGGTCGTCTACGAGTTCATGCCGTTCGACGTCAACGTGAACACGCTGGACACGGCGCTCGAACTCGTGCAGGGCGCCGCGGAGCCGAATGGCGCGCTCGCGATCGACACCTGGCACATGGGCAAGCTCGGAATCTCACCGGCGGACCTCAAGCGGATCCCGCCCGAGTACCTGGGCTGGGTCGAGCTGTCCGACGGGCAGTACGAGAACATGCCCGACCCGATCGATGAGGTCGTCAACCGGCGCAAGCTGCCCGGCGAGGGCGAGTTCGACATCACCGGCTACGTCGAGGCGTGCCAGGAGATCGGCTACGCCGGGCCATGGGGAGTCGAGGTGCTCTCGGCGGAGCTCCGCAACCTGCCCATCGAAGACGAGTTCAAGCGCGCATACGAGACGACCGCCGCACAGTTCCGCGCCGGCGTGACCTGAGGAGACCCGAGGAGGAAATCCACAGATGGAACAACTGGACAACGACAGGCTCGTCTGGATGTTCACCCAGATGCTGCGGATCCGCGAGTTCGAGGAGCGCGTCAAGCGGACCTTCGAGGAGCATCCCGGCGTGATCCGGGGCCACACCCACCTCGCCGACGGCGCCGAGGCGTCGATCGTCGGATCGCTGGCGACGATGAAGCCGGGCGACCAGCTGATGGCGACGTACCGCTGCCACGGCTACCCGATCGCGCTCGGCACCGACACCAAGTCGATCATGGCCGAGATCTACGGCCGCAAGGACGGGCTGTGCGGCGGCTACGGCGGCTCGATGCACCTCGTCGACCCCGAGCGCGGATTCCTCGGCACGAGCGGCATCGTCGGCCAGGGCATCCCGCAGGCGACGGGCGTTGCGTTCGCGGCGCAACTCCGCAAGCAGGGCCAGGTCGTCCTGTCGTTCTTCGGCGACGGCGCCTCCAAGCAGGGCGCGTTCCACGAGTCGCTGAACCTGGCGTCGCTGTGGAAGCTGCCGGTCGTCTACGTCATGGAGAACAACAACTACAACGTGTCGACGCGCTCCGAGCAGGAGGACGCCAACGCCGCCAACGGCGAGCCGCTGTCGGTCAAGGCGACGGCCTACAGCATGCCCGGCGTGACCGTCGACGGCGGTGATCCGGTGGCGGTGTACGAGGCGGTCGGGGCCGCGTCGGACCGCGCCCGCGCCGGAGAGGGGCCGACGCTCGTCGAGTCGAAGGTCTACCGCCTGTCAGCCCACGGCAACATCATCGCCCCGCCCGGCGTGCCGCTCCACTACCCCGAGCACGAGGCGATCACGACGTTCGGAAACCGCGAGGAGTACGAGGCCGCGCTGCGCGGTGACCCGGTCCCCCGGTTCCGGGCACGGCTGGTCGAGCAGGGCGTGCTCGACCCGACGCGGGCCGACGAGATCGCCAAGGAGGTCACCGAGGAGATGGAGGCGGCCGTGCAATTCGGGCTCGACAGCCCGTTCCCCGAGCCCGCAGCCGCTGCCCGCCAAGACTACGTATACGCCTAGGAGAACCCGACCATGGCACGAGAGATTCCTTACATCGCGGCGGTCCAGGAAGGGATCCGCGTCGAGATGGAACGCGACCCCACCGTCGTCTTCTATGGCCAGGACGTTGCCCCGAGCGACGAGGACCCGCTGGTCCAGGCGTTCGGACGCGAGCGCATCCGGGTGTCGCCGATCTCCGAGACGGCCGAGATCGGGATGGCGGTCGGCCTCGCGCTTGCCGGCTACCGCCCGGTGGTCGAGTTGCTGATGGCCGAGTTCATGCTGGTGGCGATGAACCAGGTCGTCAACGAGGCGCCGCGCCTGCGCTACATGAGCGGCGGCCAGGTCAAGGTGCCGTGCCGTGTTCAAGGCCGGCTACGGGTTCACCGCGGGCTGGGCCGGCCAGCACACCGGCTCGATCTACGGCATGTTCATGGGATTCCCCGGCCTGAAGATCGCGCTGCCGTCGACCCCGGCCGACGCCAAGGGGCTGATGGCGGCCGCAATCCGCGACGATAACCCGGTCGTTTACCTGATCAATTACCTGCAGGTGCTCGAGCACGGGGACGTGCCCGAGGGCGAGTACGTCGTGCCGTTCGGCGAGGCGGCCGTCCGCCGCGAAGGGTCCGACGTCACGATCGTCGCCACCGGCTGGACGGTCGGACGGGCACTCGAGGCGGCCGAGACCCTCGCCAAAGAGGGGATCCAGGCCGAGGTGATCGACCCCCGCACGCTGAACCCGCTCGACATGCCGACGATCCTGTCCTCGGTCGAGAAGACCGGCCGGCTCGTGATCGCCGACCAGGGCACTCGCCACGGCGGCGCGTCCGCGGTCATCGCGGCCGAGGTGGCCGAGCACGGGTTCGGATCGCTGAAGGCGCCGATCGCGCAGGTGACCGCGCTCGACGTGACCGTGCCCTACAGCGAGCCGATGGAGGCGTACGTCCTGCCCAACGAGGAGAAGATCGCCCTGAGCGTCCGACAGGTCCTGGGCGAGGCGCCCGTCGCCGCATAGGGTCAAGTGCCCAAAGCCCCGCTCGATGCCGACACGGCGCGTGACCTGCTGCGCACGATGTGGCGGATCCGCCTGTTCGAGGAGCGGGTGGCGCAGCTCAAGCGCACGCTCCAGGTTTACGGGCTTATCCACCTGAGCATCGGCGGCGAGGGCGTCGCGGCGGCGGTGTGCCGGCAGTTGCGCGACGACGACGCGGTCTACAGCGGCCACCGCGCCCACGGCCACGCGATCGCCAAGGGCGCGCCAATCGACCGCCTGATGGCGGAGTTGATGGGGCGCGAAACGGGCATCTGCCACGGGCTCGGCGGATCCATGCATCTCGTCGACGCCGAGCACGGGTTCATGGGCGCGACCGGCGTCGTCGGCGGCAACCTGCCGCTCGCGCTGGGCACCGCGCTCACGCAACATCTCAAAGGCTCCGACCAGGTGACGGTCGTGTTCTTCGGCGACGGCGCGGTGCAGGCGGGGCACTTCAACGAGTCGATCAACCTCGCGGCGCTGTGGAGTCTGCCGGTGATCTTCGTGTGCGAGAACAACGGCTTCGCGGAGTTCACCTCGCGCGCGGAGCACAGCACCGTCGAGCGGGTCAGCGACGTGGTCGCGCCGTATGGGTTCGAGCGCGAGACGGTCGAGGGGAGCGACGTCCCCGCGGTTCACGCCGCGTTCGCAAAGTACCTCGACAAGGCGCGCGCCGGCAAAGGGCCGTACCTGCTCGAGTGCCTGACGTTTCGCCGGCGCGGGCACTACGAGGGCGACCCCGAGAAGTACCGCGACCCCGAGGCCGACCGCGAATGGGCCAAGCGCGACCCGATCGCGCGCTTCACGCTGGTGG
>CAVWKC010000009.1:0-44577 GCA_963755525.1 uncultured Solirubrobacterales bacterium
ACCCTGGCGGTCTGCGTCGTCGTCGGGTTCAGTGCCACAGGGGCGTCGGCGTTGGTCGCGCACGACGGGCGCACGCCGGACCTCGGCCCGAACGTGATCGTCCTGAGCCCGACCATGCAACAGAGCGCGATTCAGGCCAAGCTCGACGCGATCTCGAAGCAGCAGGTCTCGAACCAGTTCGGCACGCAGCGGTACGCGATCTTGTTCGAGCCCGGCACCTACGGCTCGGCCGCCGATCCTCTGATCTTCCAGGTCGGCTACTACACGCAGGTCGCGGGGCTGGGCGCGGAGCCGGGCGACGTCGTCGTCAACGGGGCCATAGACGTGTTCAACGGGTCCGATGGCACCGGACTCGAAAACTTCTGGCGGTCGCTCTCTGACCTCACGCTCAACGTCACGCTCCCCAGTTCACCGCCCAACTACGCCCCCGCGCCGCCCGAATCGGCGGGGTGCGCAAACCAACAGGAGTTCTGGGCCGTCTCCCAGGCGGCACCAATGCGCCGCGTGATTGTGAACGGGAACATCTTTCTGTTCGATTACTGCAATACCGGGTTCGTCAGCGGCGGGTTCTTCGCCGATGACGCGTTCCAGAACGGCGCGGTGATCAATGGTTCACAGCAGCAGTTCTTCACCCGCAACAGCAGTATCGATTCCTGGACCAACGGCGTGTGGAACCAGGTATTCATGGGCGACGCCGGCGCTCCGGCGACGGCATTCAGGGCGGGAACCAACCAGTACACGACGCTGCCGACGACGCCGGTGTCCGAGGAGGAGCCGTTCCTCTACGCCGATTCGAACGGCGACTACAACGTGTCCGTGCCGGCCGTCCAGCACGACTCGGTCGGCCCGTCGTATGCGAGCGGCGCGGCAGCGGGAAGCTCGATCCCGATCCGGCGATTCTTCATCGCCAATCCGAGCATGCGGCTGTCCGAGATCAACGCCGCGCTCGCGTTCGGACAGAACCTGATTCTCACTCCGGGGATCTACAACCTGGGCGGGACGATAGAGGTCACCCGGCCCGACACCGTCGTGCTCGGGCTCGGGTTCGCGACCCTAATTCCCCAGGACGGGAAGGTCGCGTTGCAGACTGCCGACGTCCCCGGGATCAAGCTGTCGGGGATGATCTTCGACGCCGGCCCGAAGAACTCGCCGGCGCTGATGGTCGTCGGCTCTGGACGCGGGCGCTTCGGTCAGGGCCGGCCCTGGCGGACGCGCAGCGCGGACGACCCGACGCTCGTCCAGGACGTGTTCTTCCGGATCGGCGGGGCCGAGGCCGGGGAGGCGACCGACAGCCTCGTGGTCAACACCGACGACACGATCCTCGACGACGTCTGGGCGTGGCGCGCCGACCACGGCGCCGGCGTCGGCTGGGACAGCAACCGCGCGGATACCGGCGTGATCGTCAACGGCGACCACGTCACCGCATACGGCCTGTTCGTCGAGCATTACCAGAAGTTCGACGTGATCTGGAACGGCCAGGACGGCGAGGACGTGTTCTTCCAGAACGAGATGCCCTACGACCCGCCGAGCCAGTCAACTTGGATGTCGAGTCCGACCACCGACGGGTACGCCGCGTTCCTGGTAACCCCGAAGGTCAGGGCGTTCCAGGGCTGGGGGATGGGGAGCTACTCGTTCTTCGATCTGGGAGTCCCGATCATGGCGGCGCAGGCGTTCCAGTCCCCTGACACTCCCGGTGTGCAGTTCCACGACATCTTCACGATCTTCCTCAACGCGACCACGGGGAGCGGCGCGATCGAGTCGGTGATCAATGGAACCGGCGGGGCGTCGAACGCGGGCAACGCGGACACGCCGGTCGACGTGCTCAATTACCCGTAGTGTCGCGACACACTAGGCGGTGGCGCGAGCCATGCGCGCCACGGCCTCGGACAGGTGCTCAGGGCTCGTGGCGAAGTTCAGGCGGACGTGGCCCGCGCCGGGTGCGCCGTAGTCGAGGCCGCGGCCGAGGGCCACGCGCCCCTGCGCGAGAAAGATCTCGGCGGGCTCGTCGCCGAGGCCGAGACCGGTGCAGTCGAGCCAGGCGAGATACGTCGCCTGGGGTGGTCGCCAGGCGATGTTCGGGAGCTCGCGCGCGAGATCGCGTGTGAGCTGCTCGCGGTTCGCGTCGAGTTGCGCGATCACCGCGTCGAGCCACGCATCGCCATCGTCGAACGCCGCCTCGGCGGCGATCACCCCGAGCAGCCCCGCGTGCTCGTGCAGGGGCGGCATCCGGGCGACGAGATCGCGCGCGGCGGGATCGGCGGTCACGATCAGGGCCGCCTTGAGCGCTGCCAGGTTGAATGCCTTCGAGGCCGAAGTCACGGTTATGCTCCAGCGGCGCGCCGCATCCGACACCTCGAGCCACGGGAGGTGGGTCGCGCCTGGGAGCGTCAGTGGCGCATGGATCTCGTCCGCCAGCACCCACACCTCGTGCGCGGCGCACCGCTCGGCGATGGCCTCGAGTTCGCTCCGCGGGAGCACGCGACCGGTTGGGTTGTGGGGGCTGGCAAGCACGAGCGCGCGGACACCTGCGGCCAGCACAGCGTCGAGTCCGTCGAGGTCGAGTGAGCCGTCGGCGAGCAGGCCGACGTTGACCAGCTTCACCCCCGCGTGTGGTAGCGCGCCGAAGAACGGCGGGTACGCGGGGGTGGCGAACGCCACCGCCTCCCCGGGTGCGGCGATCGTCCGGCACAGCTCGACCAGCCCAACCATCACGTCGGGCACGAGCACGATCTGTTCCTCGTCGACGGTCCAGCGCAGGCGCCGGGCGGCGAAACGGGCGAACGAGCGCCGCAGCGACGCCCTTGCCGGTCCGGGATAGCCGAGGTCGTCGCGGTCGATCGCGCGATGGAGCGCGTCCGCGACGGGGGGCGCGAGCGGAAAGTCCATCTCGGCGATCGTCGCGCTGATCACGTCGGCGTCGTGGGCGGCCCACTTCTCGCCGGCGCGGCGGTGCATCGAGTCGAGGCCGGGGACGGTCAGGTCGATCGCCATCGCGCGCTGGAGCTTCTCAGATACCGTCCGCTCGATGGCTCAGGTGATGGTCATGGCATGCCTGAACGGCGGGCGCACGCGGAGCGAGCACGCCGCGGTCCCGCTGTCGCCCGCAGAGCTGGCGGCGGATGCGCTGGCAGTTCGGCGGGCCGGGGCATTCGCGGTGCATGTGCACGCGCGCGATGCCCGCGGCCGCCAGACGATGGCGGCGGCCGCGTGCGACGCGGCGGTCGACGCGATCCGCGCCGCGGCTCCGAGGCTGCCGATCGGACTGACGACGTCCTCGGACGTCGATCCCGACCCGTTCGCGCGCGCCGCGGCGGTGCGGGCATGGCGTAAGGCGCCGGACTTCGTCTCGGTGAACGTGTCCGAGCTCGGCTGGGCCGGGATCGTCCGTGCCGCTGTGCACGCCGGAATCGCCGTGGAGGCCGGCCTGAGCACTCCTGACGCCGCCGACGAGCTGGCGAGGAGCCCGTTCGCACATCAGGTCGTGCGGGCGCTCGTCGAGGTCGAGGGCGGGGTCGACGAGGCGCGTGCGATCGCGCGAGCTATTCCACCAGCGGTTACGCAGCTCTGGCACGGGTTCGGCGAGCGGACGTGGGAGGTGATACCGGCCGCGATCGCAGCGGGACACCAGGTGCGCGTCGGCTTCGAGGATGTGCTCGTGTTGCCCGACGGGCGCCCTGCTCAGAGCAACGCCGAGCTGGTCGCGGCCGCGGTGGCGTTGGGTGCCCCGCCGCCGGATCCGGCCGGCTGAACCACGACTTCCAGCCACCGGGCGAACAGGAGGCGGGCGAGGCTCGTCATCTCGGCCTCTGCGGCCGCGATCCGCTCGAGCAGCCGGGGCAGAGCGCCGTCGCCCATCAACTCTTCGAGGCTGCGGGCGTACGCGGGCACCTCACCCCACTCGGCGGCCAGCGCGGTCCCGACCTCGATGTGGAACTGCATCCCGTAGGCGCGATTGACCACGAACGCCTGCTGCTCGTAGGCGTCTGACCGTGCCAGCTGCACGGCGCCCTCGGGCAGGGCGAACGTGTCCCCGTGCCACTGCAACGCCTCGAACTCATCCGGAAGCACCGAGAACACAGGATCCGAGGTTCCGGCGGCGGTGCGGGAGACCGACAGCACGCCGACCTCGGGCTCGGGCCCTGGGGCGACACGGGCGCCGAGACTCGCCGCCAGCAGCTGTGCGCCCAGGCACACGCCCCAGACCGGTGTCCCCGCTGAGACGGCTTGCGCGATCAGCCGCTTCTCGTCGGGCAGCCACGGGAACGCCTGGTCCTCGTAGGCTCCCATCGGCCCGCCCATCGCGACGATTCCGTCGAACGCGCGCCAGTCGGGAAGCGGCTCGCCCTGATCGACCATCACGCGGCGCAGCCGGCCACCGCGATCGAGCAGCTCATCCTCGTAGGCCCCCGGCGGCTCGCAGGCGATGTGCTGCAAGACGAGCAGGTTCGGCCCCGAGCCGGTCATCTCACGTCGTGTTCCCGTCGCGCAAGCATTCGACGAGCCTACTCAGCTCGTCGATGAACCGCCCGGCCTCGTCGTCGTCGAGCTCGGACAGGAACCGGACGAGCGCGCCGCCGTGGCGACCCCGCATCTGCGCCACCGCCGGCTTCGCCGTGTCCGACAGCGACACGATGACGCGCCGGCGGTCGCGTTCGTCGTGCTGGCCCACGGTCGCGTGTTCTGGCTCGCGATCCCGCTCGTGTTCGTGTTCGTCACCCGCTCGACGCTGTGGCGCGGACGCGGCCGCCGCTTCGGTTGCGCGCCCCGTCACGGGACGTACGTGTGAGTAGCCTGTCGCCATTCCCGGGATCGTCGGTCAACTTCATGAGCTTGCGGGCTCAGCCCGCCGCGGGGCCGGCGCTGCGCGGCACGCACCCACGCGCCTGCGCTGGGCGCTCGAGGATCGCCGGCTGACCGCCGAGCAGCGACGTGGGGTGCTCGGTCCCGCGCACCTGCGGTGGGTGGGCAACTCCGCCGCCGAGAACGAGCAGCGCTGGACCGGGTGGGACTGGAGCCGGGCCGGGGAGGAGTGGACCCTGTCCGAGGACTGGAAGGACGCCCTGATCGACGATGTGCTCAACCGTTGGGTCCCGACCGGCGTCGTCGTGCTCGAGGTGGGTCCGGGCGCGGGGCGGTGGTCGGCAGCGCTCGCCGAGCGCGGGTCGCGGCTGATCCTGGTCGACGTCAGCGAGCGCCCGCTCGAGCTGTGCCGCGAGCGGTTCGGCACCGCCGGCAACGTCGAGTACGTCCTCTCACCGGGCAGCGACCTGCCCGGCGTCGCCGACGGCTCGGTGGGCGCGGTGTGGTCGTTCGACGTGTTCGTGCACGTCGCGCCGCGCGACCAGATGGGCTATCTCGCGGAGGTGGCCCGCGTGCTGGTTCCCGGCGGCGTGGCGGTCATCCACCACGCCGACGGCCGCAACCGCGGACTGCTCCCCTCGCGTCACGGTTGGCGGGCGCCGATGTCGCGCGGGTTGTTCGCGGCGCTCGCGGCCGAGCGCGGTCTGCGGGTCGAGCGGCAGTTCGACTCGTGGGGACGCGACGGCCGCTACGACCTGAGCGGCTACGCGGACGCGATCACCGTGTTGCGGCGTCCGGGTTAGCCTGCGCCGGGCTACGCTGCGCCCGCGTTGGCCCGCGACCGTGGCTACCCCGCGACCGGCTCGCGCTCGCCGTCGGTGATCGCCTGAACGAGTCCGTCGAGGATCTCCTGGGCGCGGTCGTTGTCGACCTGACAGGTTCCGGCCGCCTCGTGGCCGCCGCCGCCGTGGGCGAGCATCAGCGCCCCGATGTCGACCTGCGAGGAGCGGTCGAGGATCGAGCGCCCGACCGCGAACACCGTGTTCTGCTGCCCCCGGCCCCACAACGCGTGGATCGACACCGTGCACTCGGGGTGCAACGCGTACACGAGGAAACGGTTGGTCGGGTGGATGACCTCCTCGTCGCGCAGGTCGAGCACGATGACGCGATCGTGCACGGTCGAGCAGCGCAGGATCTGCCCGACCGCCGCCTCGGAGTGCTTGCGATACAGGGAGACCCGCTCGGCGACGTCCGGAGAGGCCAGGATCTCCTCGATCGAGAGATAGAGGCAGCTATCGATCAGCTGCATCATCAGCTGATAGTTGGAGATGCGGAAGTTGCGGAAGCGCCCGAGCCCGGTGCGCGGATCCATCAGGAAGCTCAGGAGGATCCAGCCCTGTGGGTTGAGGATGTCATCCATGGTCAGCTGGGCGGCGTCAGCGCGGTCGACCGCCTCCATCATCTCGTCGCTCACGCGCGGGAACGTCGCCGCGCCGCCGAGGTAGTCGTAGACGACGCGCGCGGCGGAGTCGGCGTCGGCGGCCATGACCCGGTTGCCGGCGTCCTCGCGGACGCGCAACTCCTCGGAGGAATGGTGGTCGAACGACAGCGCGACCTCGGCGCGGTAGGGCAAGTTGGTCGTGATGTCATCGGCGGTCAGCTCGACCTTGCCGTCCTGCACGTCCTTGGGATGGACGAACAAGATCTCGTGGAGGAGCCCGAGCTCCTTGAGCAGAGCGGCGCAGACGAGGCCGTCGAAGTCGCTGCGGGTGACGAGTCGGTAGGTTCGGTTCGATGAGAGAAGATCAAGATTCGGCATGTCTCCATGGTCGTCGCGCCGGCGATCAAGCTTGAGGTTGCATCGCACCGCCGGACGGAGGATCGGCCCGGGTCCGGGCGAGATGGGTCACAACCCAACACTCGCCGCCGTCCAGGAACCGAATGTGGATTCGGGCACTCATATGGGTCATCTCGACGATCTCGGCTGTCTAGGAACGCCGAGATAGGAGTTATGACTCAGGTCCCGGTCGAGGCCTACCGAGCCGCGCTGCCGAGGGACTCGGCTTCGGCTTCGCCGAGTTGCGTCGCCGGCGGTGCGCCGTGCAGGTACTCGGCGGCGATCGCGCCCCAGTCCGCGCCGGCGCGCAACTGCCACAGGACGATCCCGACGATCCCGTGCATCCGGCGGATCAGCACGGTCTCCGCCGGCAACGTGAACTGGTTGACCTGATCGCGGACGTTCGCCGGGCGGTGCTCGTCGCCCCCCTCGCGCTGGCGGTGCTCGTCGCCCCCCTCGCGCTGGCGGTGCTCGTCGCTCCTGTCGCGATGCCGGCGCCGGTCCTCGTCGGGGCCGAACCGGCGGTGACCGGGGACCGCGTACCAGCGGGTGGCGCGGCGCATCATCCGCAACGCCAGTTCGGCGTCGACCGCGTCCGCCCGCTCGGCCGGTAGATAGCCGCCCGACACCAGCGCCGACTTGAGCCCCGGCGCGTCCCGGTCAAGGACGGCGCGCGCGATCGTGCGCTCGGCGTCCACACGCTCGGGGCCGATGTCGCGTAGGAGGCCGTAGTCGAGGAACGCGACGCGCCCGTCCGGGCGCAGCAGGTAGTTGCCGGGGTGAGGATCGCCGAGCGCGATCCGATCCCGGTAGGCCAGCCCGAAGTAGAAGCGGAAGACGATCTCGCCGTACCGGTCGCGCTCGGCCTCGCCGGACTCGCGCACGGTCTCGAATCGCTCGCCCGTCACGTACTCGGTCGTGAGGACCCGGCGGGTCGAGAGCATGGTGTCGACCCGTGGGACGAAGATGAACGGATGGCCGCGCCGGAGCCGCTCGATGCGGCGCTGATGCTGAGCCTCGAGCTCGTAGTCGAGCTCCTCGCTGATCCGCTCGCGCAGCTCCGAGAACAACGCCTTCGCGTCGAGCCCGGGCGCGAGGCGCTTGACCAGCGGCAGCAGCATCAGCGCGTTGCGCAGATCGGTCTCGACCGCCTCGGCGACCCCTGGGTACTGAACCTTGACCGCGACCTCGTCGCCGGCGACGGTGACCGCGCGGTGGACCTGGCCGATCGACGCGGCGGCGAATGCCTGCTCCTCGAATTCCGAGAACACGCCGGAGAGCGGGCCGCCGAACTCCTGGCGCATGAGCCGCTCGAGCTTGGCGAACGGGACCGGCGGGACGTTGTCGCGCAGCGACGCGAGCTTGGCCTGAAGCGCCTGGCGCTGATCCTCGGGGAGCCCGTCGAACTCGACCATCGAGATCATCTGCCCGACCTTCATCGCCGCCCCGCGCATGCGTCCGAGCTGCTCGACGAGCTCGTTGACGAGCGCCGCGGTTCGCTCCTGCTGCGCCGCCTCCGCCCGCTCCGGGCTGCGCAGGCGGTTCGCGGTACGCATCCCCGCCCACCGCAGGCCTTGGCCAGTGACCAGGCCGCCGACGCGAGCGGTCCGCCCGATCCGTCCGGTCGGGAGCTTCCCTGCCTCGGGTGGTGGATCGTCGGCTCGCCCCGTCATTTGATCTGAGGCTACACAGCGCTGAAGGTGGCTCAGAGGCGCATCGTCGGCCGATCGCTACCGTGCGACCCGAATGGATGTCGAGGACGCGATCCGCACCCGGCGCACGCACAAGGCGTTCGCCCCCGATCCGCTGCCTCGGGAGCTGACCGACGAGCTGCTCGAGCTGGGGCGGTGGGCGCCGAACCATCACCTCACGAATCCGTGGCGGTTCCGCGTGCTCGGGCCGGAGGCGCTCGCGAGGTTGAAGCAGGCCGCCGGTCCGGAGGCGGCCTCCAAGCTCGACCGCGCGCCCACGCTCGTCGCCGCGACCGTCGTGCGCTCCGAGGACCCGGTCCAGGACCAGGAGGATCTGTGCGCGACCGCGTGCGCGGTCTACGCGGTCCTGCTTGCCGCCCATGGCCGGGGGCTCGCCGGTTACTGGCGCACCCCGGGCGTGCTCAGGACCTCCCCGGGGCTCGAGGCGCTCGGCATCCCAGCCGACGAGCGGTTCGTCGCGCTGATCCATCTCGGCTGGCCGCGCCAGGAGAGGGAGCCGCCGGCGCGGGTCCCGACCGCCGATGTCGTGAGCTACCTTCGCTAGGAGCCGCGTCAACGCCGTATGACTTGCGGACCGCATCGGCCGCCTTATGCTCGCCGGATGCGTAGCGGCCGTTTCTTCGCTGGCTCTAGCCGGCAGCGCGATGGCTGACCAACCGTCCGGCGGCGGGTCATCCGTGATCAGCGACCAGAACGCCGTGCTCGGGAGCCAGGTGACGTTCTGGGGCGCGCAGTGGTGGAAGAACAACCCGCTCAGCACCGGCCTCGGCCGACGTCGTTCAAGGGCTACGCCGACACGGCGACGGCCACGTGCTGCCAGACGTGGACCACGGATCCGGGCAACAGCTCGGACCCGCCGCCGAGCCTCAGCGGCACGGTGCCGATGGTCGTCTCGAGCACGATCACGAAGAGCGGTCCGATCATCTCTGGTGACACCACCGAGGTGGTGCTCGTCCAGGTCGACCCGGGCTACGCCGGCGATCCGGGACACCCGGGGACGGGCACCGTGGTCGGTTTCGTCTGCGGTGGCGGGATCGGGCCAGCGGGCTGAGCGCGCGAGTTCACGGGGTTGCGGGCGTGAGCGTGAGCTGGGCGTGGAGCACCGCGTCCTCGCCGAGCGACCCCAGGCGGTTCCATGTCATGCCCGCCGCCTCGCGGGCGACGGTCGTCCTGCCCTCGAGGCGCGGCGCGCCGTCGGGCATCCGCGTCACGTTCACCGGGAGCTCGAGTCGCAGGCGCGCCGACGCGACCGAAAGCTCGCCCGCGACCGTCAGACCGCCATCCCGCCGGGTGACGGACGTCGGGACAAACACGATCTGCGGGTGCCGCGCGACGTCGAAGAAGTCGGGCGAGCGCAGGTGGCGGTCGCGCTTCTTGTGTCCGGTGTCGAGGCTTGCGGCGTCGATCGTCAGCTTGCCCGCGGCGCCGCCGGCCCGAACCGTGAGCGTGCCGTCGTAGGTGCCGAACACGCCGCGCACCGTGTGCATTCCCCACAACGCCTTCACGTCGAACCCGATCTCGCTGCGCTGTGGGTCGACGCTCCACACTCCATCAGCGAGCGGTAGTTCAGGGCCGGGGTCGCCGGCGTTGCGATCGGTCGTGGCCTGAAGGTCGCTCATCGGATTCCTCCTTTGTCGGTGTTCAGGGGCCACCGGACGTCACATTTGTGGCGTCAGGCGTGTCAACGCCCATATGACACGTGGCGTGGCGAGAATGTGACCGATGGACGATCGCGATTGGCTGGCAGAGCGCTTTCAAGAACAACGACCGCGCCTGCGGGCGGTGGCCTACCGACTGCTCGGGTCGGTCAGTGAAGCTGACGACGCGCTCCAGGAAGCGTGGCTCCGGCTCAGCCGCAGCGACCCGAGCGCGGTGGAGAACCTCGGCGGATGGTTCACGACGATCGTGGCACGCGTGTCGCTGAACATGCTGCGCGCGCGTAAAGCGAAACGCGAGTCACCCCTGGAGGAGCGGCTGCCCGACCCGATCGTGAGTCGGCGCGACGCGCGTGGGGGCGACCCCGAGCACGAGGCGCTGATCGCCGATTCGGTCGGCATGGCAATGCTCGTCGTGCTTGAGACGCTCACGCCGGCCGAGCGAATCGCGTTTGTGCTGCACGACATATTCGCGGTGCCGTTCGACGACATCGCCTCAATCACGGAACGCACTCCCGCGGCGGTCCGGCAGTTGGCCAGCCGCGCTCGGCGGCGCGTGCGAGCCCAAGCGCCGGTTCCCGATCCGGACCTCGCTCGCCAGTGGGAGGTCCTCGAGGCGTTCTCCGCCGCGAGCCAAGAGGGCAACTTCGACGCGCTCATGGCGGTGCTCGATCCGGACATCGTGCTGCGCGAGGACGGTGGCCCGGGCGCGTCAATGCTGATTCGCGGCGCGCGCGCCGTGACCGAGCGGGCGATGATGTTCTCCCACCTTGGACCGGCCGGCCGGCAGGCTCTGGTCAACGGGGCCGCCGGTGTCGTCGTGGCTCCCGGCGGCCGCGTCTTCGCGGTCATGAGCTTCACGGTTGCCAACGGCAGGATCGTCGAGATCGACGTTCTCAACGATCCGGAACGAGTGAAGGAGATCGACCTCTCCATCCTCGACTGACGCCAGGCTGTTCGGCGGCGACGAGACAGTGGTCGGACCCCGCCCGTTCGCGCGCGGGCGGGGTCCTGTCCGTTACCTAAGAACGGCGGTGACCGTTATCCCAGGGAGGGGACGGCGAACCGGAGCCGCCGTTCTCCCGACAGCCGGTGCCCTCGTCGTTGCCATGGCCCGGGGTTCGATTCTGAGGACCTTAGGCGTGTGTTCGACCGCTTTTTCGATCTGAGAACGCGCGCCGGCTCCCCGGATCCGGGCTTGGCCTCGCGATCGTCAAGCAGACCGCGGAGGCCCGAGGCGGATTCGCGACCGCCGCCAACGCTCCCGGCGACGATGCCCAGGTGCGGGTCTCGTTCGGACCGCTGGTGCAGGACGACGGCCCCGTCTCGGATGAGCGCGAGGCCGCTCAAGTCCTCAGCTAGCTGCTTTCTTGACGAGCGCGCGGATCTTCTTCTCGACGTCGGCGGTCAACTTGTCGACCGCATATCCGTTCGGCCACATGGCGCCTTCATCGAGATTCGCCTTGTCGCTGAAACCGAGCGTCGCGTACCTCGTTTTGAACTTCTGCGCGGGCTGGAAGAAGCAGACCACATTGCCGTCCTTGGCGTAGGCGGGGAACCCGTACCAGGTTCTCGGCGAGAGGTCGGGCGCGGTGGCTTTGACGATGGCGTGAATCCGCTCGGCTATCGCGCGGTCGGAGTCCTTCATCTCGGCGATCTTCGCGAGCACGTCGCTTTCGCCGTTTGCCGAGCCCGCTCTTGACTCTCGGGCGCGCTCCTTCATCGCGGCACGTTCCTCAGCCGTGAATGTCTCGGACGCCTTGCGGGTCGTGCGCTTGGCGGGCTGCTTCCCGCTCTTCTTGGTCGCTGTCTGCCTCTCAGCCATTGCGAAGGACCTCCTCGGTCGTCGAGTGAATGACGATGAACATGGCGGTCACGTTAATCCGGCGGGACGAGCGGCGCTTCTTGAAAACTGACCACTTATTTGCCGGCGCCCCCTCGGGGCACGAGCCTCTGCTTAAGGCTCCGGATGGCCGTTCAGGTAATACGTCCCCGTGCACGCGTTGATGTACGTCCCAGGCGAGAACTTCTGCCCGTGCGCCGGGAAAAACCACTCGATCGCGTTATAGGCCGCTCGGCCGTGGCAGCTACCAAGCTGGAAGAGGACGACCTTGGCGCCCTTCTGGAACTGACCCTGAGCGACGATCTGATGGGGTCCGACCCACTCTGCGGTTCCAGTTCCGGTCGCTCGGCGGCCTCCCCACGAGGTCCAGTGGATCCCCGTGACCAGGCCCGTCGGGTCGCCGCCGTTGAAGATGGTTCGTGGCTTCACGTGCCCGTACCCCTTCTGGCCGGGTGCCCATGGGCCGGCGAGCACCGGCACCGTGTTGGCCGAGGACGCGCCCGCGGCCACGCCGAGTGCCACCGCAGTTGCGAGGATGACTACGGTCTTGTGTCGCACGCGAGTTCGCATGGTCCCTCTCCCGTCTTCGAGTGGGCTAGATACGGGCGGAACGGTATCGCTCAGTCGTCCGTCGCCAGTACGAAGTCGCGGATCGCGTCGAGTGCCTCGGTCGGCTTGTCCCGGAACACGCCGTGCCCGGCGCCGGCGAAGACCTGTAGCCGAGATCCGCGGATCCCGGCGGCCATGTCGTGGTGATCGGCCACGGTCGTGATCGGGTCCAGTTCGCCCGCCAGGATCAGGGTAGGGCACCGGATGCGGTCAAGCTCGCCGAGCCAATCGTAGGTGAAGCCCTCGCCGGCGAAGAAGTGATGGCCGACCTCTGGTCGTAGCACCGCCCGCGCGAGCAGATTCGGGTCGGCCGGCGTCTGGTTGTAGAGCGGGAGGCAGACCGCCATGAACTCGTCGAAGTTCTCCTGACCCGGCTCGCGGAAGTACCGCTCCGCGACCTCCCGCGCTCGCTCCCCTCCCAGTCGCTCGAACATCGGCAGGGCCCGATCGAGCCTGAATCTCGCGATGCTGCTCGAGACGATCAGCCGCGAAGGCAGGTCGGGATACCGGATGGCCGCTCCGAGGGCGACGACGCCGCCAAACGATTGTCCGAACACGACGGGTCGCTCGATCCCGAGCGCCTCGCAGAAGGCCCGGAAATCGTCGATCCACGTATCCAGGTTCCAGCGTTCCGGCCCGCTCGGGTCGCTGCGCCCCTGTCCGCGGTGGTCGAAGAACACGAGTTGAGCATGTTCGGCCAGAGGCACAAGATGAGGTTTGAACGTACTGTGGTCAAAGCCTGGGCCGCCGTGCAGGCACACGATGACGGGCCGCTCGCGCATCAGCGGTCCGTCCGGGACCAACCCCATCCCGACGACATCGAAATACAGGCGCACGTCGCCGACCCGAACGCGCATGACCGACAGTCTACTTGCTGGTCGGCGCCCGGATCCGTCGGGCGAGACGGTGGACTGACACATCACAAGGTATGAGTAGAAAATGGCGTATGCCATCCGAAATTGTGTGTCAGCGCAGTTTTGTACAAGGTGAGTGTCGACTCCTTAACGGGTGACGTTGGAAGTTGACATAGGGTCGCGTTGACAGGTAGGGTCCGCGCCCGTCCTGATGGGTAGCGGGAACGTCATAGGGAGGGGAGCTTTCTGATGTCAGAGGGAATGCCGAAGTGGGCGAAGTTGTCGGCGCGTGTCGTATTGACAATTGCGCTTCTTGGCGGTGCGGCACTGGGGATCCCGTCGGCGATGGCCGCTTCGGCGGCGTCGAAGCGTGTGGGCGCTGCGCCCCGTTACCCCTCGGGGACGCGGTCGGTCGGCGCGCTCTCGGCCTCGACCACGGTCCCGATCCTCGTCGCCCTCAGCCCGCGGGACCAGGCCGCGCTCGCGCGGTATGCCGCGGCTGTGTCGCAGCCGGGTTCGAGCTTCTACCGCCATTTCCTGACCGTCGCTCAGTTCCGGGCCCGGTTCGCGCCGACCAATCAGCAGATCGCGGCCGTCGAAGCGTCGTTGAGGTCGCATGGCCTGGCTCCCGGCGCGGTCACCGCCAACGGTCTGATGATCCCGGTGGCGGCGAGCGCCGGCCGGCTGTCGAGCGCCCTTGGGACATCGTTCGAGCAGGTGAAGCTCCGCTCGGGGCGCAGCGCGTTCGCCAACACGCGTGCGCCGCAGTTCGACGCATCGGTGGCACGCCTCATCCAGGGCGTGGTTGGGCTCGACACCCTGACCCACCCGCACGCGCTGTCGCTCGAATTGCCGCATGCCTCCGGGAAGCGCTCCCGCTTGGCGGCGCACGCGGCCGCGGCGACCGGCGGCCCGCAGCCGTGCTCGGCGGCATCGAGCGCCGCCCCGGGACAGGACGCCTACACGGCCAACGAGATCGCCGGCGCGTACAACTTCAGCAACCTCTACGGAGCCGGCGACGAGGGAGCCGGCATCAAGGTGGCGCTGTTCGAGCTCGAACCGAACAGCACCTCGGACATCGCTGCCTACCAGACTTGCTACGGGACGAGCGCGACCGTCACCTACACCAAGGTAGACGGCGGGGCGGGTTCGGGCTACGGCCAGGGCGAGGCCGCGCTCGACATCGAAGACGTCATCGGGCTGGCGCCGAAGGCGACCGTCGACGTCTACCAGGCGCCCAACAGCAACACCGGCCTGATCGACAACTACACGAAGATCGTCGACAACGACACTGACCAGGTCATCTCGACCTCGTGGGGCGAGTGCGAGTCGGAATCCGGTTCGAGCATCATCAGCGAGGAGGGAACGCTGTTTGAGCAGGCGGCCACGCAAGGCCAGACGATCTACGCCGCTGCCGGAGACGACGGCTCGAGCGACTGCGTGACGAGCTCGCTCGCGGTCGACGATCCGGCTAGCCAGCCTTATGTGACCGGCGTGGGCGGCCTGCACATGTCCACCACGAGCTACCCGCCGACCGAGTCGGTGTGGAACGACTCGAGCAACGACACGGGCGCCGGCGGCGGCGGCATCTCGAGCTCGCACGCGATGCCGAGCTATCAGTCGGGCGCGCCCTCGTCGCTGAACGTGATCAACAGCCACTCGTCCGGATCGCAGTGCGGTGCGGCGTCCGGCAGCTACTGCCGCGAGGTTCCCGACGTCTCCGCCGACGCCGATCCTTATACCGGCTACCTCATCTATTACGAGGGGAGCTGGATTGGGATCGGCGGGACGAGCGCCGCGGCGCCGCTGTGGGCGGCGTTCACATCGCTGGTCGACGCCTCGAGCAGCTGCGCCGGCAAGTCCATCGGGTTCGCCAACCCGCTGCTCTACAGCGCCGCGGCGAGCGCCTACGCGAGCGACTTCACCGACGTCACCTCGGGCAACAACGACTACACCCCAGACGGCTACGCGGGCGGGCTTTACCCGGCGGGGACGGCCTATGACATGGCCTCTGGCCTCGGTAGCCCCGACGGCGCCACCTTGCCCGCGACGCTGTGCGGCGGCGGCGGCACGACCGGGAACACGGTGACGGTGACGAACCCGGGCAGCCAGACGAGCACGGTCGGGACGGCGGTCAGCCTTCAGCTCAAGGCAAGCGACTCGGGCTCAGGTCAGACGCTGACGTATTCGGCGAGCGTGTTGCCTGCTGGTCTTTCGATCAACAGTTCGAGCGGATTGATCAGCGGTACGCCGACGACTGCGGGGTCGAGCAGCGTTACGGTGACGGCGAAGGACACGACTGGCGCGTCGGGCAGCGCGTCGTTCACATGGACGGTCAACGCGGCCGGCACATGCACGGCCAAGCAACTGCTCGGCAACCCCGGGTTCGAATCAGCTAACACGGTGTGGTCGGCGACGGCTGACGTGATCCTCAACAACAGCGAGACCGAGCCCTACGAGCAGTCGCACTCGGGCTCGTGGTTCGCCTGGTTGGATGGGTACGGGACGCCACACACCGACACGGTCGCCCAGACGGTCACGCTGCCCACGGGCTGCCAGAACTACACGCTGTCGTTCTGGAAGCACATCGACACCTCGGAGACAACGTCCTCGGCCGTCGACACGCTGAAGGTGCAGCTGCTCAACTCGAGTGGCACCGTGCTGACGACGCTGGCGACGTTCTCCAACCTGAACGCGGCCAGCGGCTACCAGCAGGCGAGCTACAGCATCGCCGGCTATGCGGGACAGAAGGTGACGCTGAAGTTCATCGGTACCGAAACCGACAAGGGCTTCGGGACGACCGACTTCACGCTCGATGACGCGGCGATAAACGTGTCGTAGGGGATCGCGCCGGCGGGCGCAGGCGGGCCGCCTCGTGCGGAGGTCGCCGTCTGCTTGACAAACCTAAGATCATTAGGTAAATTCCTAATGGTGTTAGTCAGGCATTCGAACCCGGAGACGCGACCATGAAGACCATCCCGCTCAACGATCACCTCATCCAGCTCACCCGGTACGGCTTCGTCAACGCCTATCTGGTGCGCGAGGACGACGGGTTCACGCTCGTCGACACCACCATGCCCCGCACCGGCGCCGCCCTGATCGCCGCCGCCAACGACGACGGCGCCCCTATCCGCCGGATCGCGCTGACCCACGGCCACGGCGACCACGTCGGCTCCGTCGACGAGCTCAAGCGCACGCTGGGTGACGACGTTCAAGTGCTGATGCCCGAACTCGATGCCCGGATCCACGCCGGCGAGAAGGTCGTCGACGGCAAGCTGACCGGCAGCTGGCCCAAGCTCGCCACGGTGCCAGACGTGCGTCTTGCGGCCGGCGACCGGGTCGGCAGCCTCGAGGTGATCCCGAGCCCCGGCCATTCGCCCGGCCATGTCGCCTTCCTCGACGCCCGCGACCGGACGCTGATCGCCGGCGACGTGTTCACCTCCTACGGCAAGGTGGCGGTGACCAACCACTTCTACCTGCGCTTCCCGCTGGCGGCGATGGCCACCTACGACAAGGCCGAGGACCTGCGCTCTGCCCAGACCCTGCGCGCGCTTGACCCGCGGCTGCTCGTCGTCGGTCACGGGCCGGCCACCTCGAGCCCCGCCGCCGCGATGGACGCCGCGATCGCGCGGGCGGCCCGCTGATGCCCCGCGCCGGCCTGGACGCCGCGGCCGTCGTTGCGGCTGCCGCGGCCCTCGCCGACGCCGACGGCCTGGCCCAGCTGACGCTCGCTCGGCTGGCCGCCGCCCTGGGGATCCGAACCCCGTCGCTCTACGCTCACGTCGACGGGCTCGGTGACCTGCGCGTACGGCTGGGGGCGCGCGGCGCCCGCGAGCTCGCCGCCAGCATCCAGATCGCGGCCGCCGGACGCGCCCGCGGCGAAGCGCTCCGCGCCGTCGCCCTCGCCTACCGGGAGTACGCCCACGTACATCCGGGGCTCTACGCGGCCATGCAGGTCGCTTCCGAGAGCGAGGAGTTCCAGGCGGCCGGGGCCGAGGTCATCGGGCCAATCCTGGCCGTGCTCGGCGGCTACGGGCTCGAGGGGGAGTCGGCCATCCACGCGGTCCGGGCAATCCGCAGCGCGCTCCACGGTTTCGTCTCGCTTGAGCGCGTGGGCGGCTTCGGCCTCCCGGCGGCCGTCGACGACAGCTACAACAAGCTGATCACGATGCTCGACGCGGGGCTGGCCGCGGCACAGTGATCATGTAGGGGTGCGTGAGAACGCCGTGATGAACGAGTACCTGGGCTACGTCTGCGCGACGGCGGGCGGCTTCGCCGCCGCACTTGCCGGCGACGTCGATGACGCACTGCTTGACGGGGCGTGCACGATCGTGTCCGCGCTCTGTGCCGGCGGACCAGCCGAGGATCTCAGTTACTACGAGGACGGGCCGGTCGTGATCGCGCGATTGCTCGACCTGTTCGACGAACGGTGCACAACGCTGGACCGTCTCGAGACGGTGGTCGCCATTCGGCGCCGGCTTCGCGACGAGCTCGTTGAGAACGAGTTCGCCTGGACGGATGCCCTTAGAGATCGGCTGATATCGATCTGCGACGGGTTGCTGGCTCGCCCGGGATGGCCGGATCGCATCACGGCCGCGTTTTCTGCCGGAGACCGTCGGGACCAGTGGCTTGCGTTGGAGATTGCGCCGCGGGTCGGCGTTGATCTCTGGGACGAGGCCTTTGCCCGGCTCCAGGTGAGTGAGCTTGACCAATGGCTGGTGTTCCGAGTTGTGCACGTGCCGGATTGCGCGCGCCGCCAACGCGTCGTTGCGTGGGCCGAGGCGAATCTTCCGCTTCACCTCGTCTCCACAGGTCCGCAGAGGCACATACTTCCTGAGGCGGGGATCCGCGAGGTGAATTACGCGCTGACCAGCGTGGTCGGGGAAATGGAGGGAGGTGAGCTGTACAGCGAACGGCTCGTCGTCGCCGCCCTTCGCTCGCCGGTTATCTCGACTCGCAACGAGGCGTTGAAGGTACTGAGTTGCCGGTCACGCGAGCGGTGGGGCGAGAAGGTCGAGGCGGCCGTCGTGGAGCTTGCGAGTGACGAACCGGACGACAAGGTTCGTGCGCGCGTGGAAGCGTTGCTGCACTGATCCGCGTGGTGGTGGCGGGGGTGATGGCTAGTGCGATCGTGCGCGGCGGTGCCCTTCGATTTGGCGCACCACCCCCGCGGTGTCAAACCACGCCTGTTCTCGCGCAATCAGGCCGTCGCGTAGATCAAAGACATGCAGCATGCGAAAGCTGACCGGCGCACCACCACCCTCGACGCCGAGAAAGGAGCCCTCCACGTGGCCTGTGGCAACGGCTTCGTCCACGACATGCTCCGCGTCGCCGAACCGCAACCCGGACTCGATATGCAGATCGGGAATCGCGGCCATGATCCCTTCGTACATGCCAGACGTGGCTGCCTTCCCTTGAACGGGGCTTCCCGCCCGTCGCCTCCGGGGTTCGGGGGTCGTCGCTCGTCAAGCGTGCTCGGCTCGTTGAGGCGCTCGGGCGCGGCCTGGGATGTGGCCAGGATCCGTGCGGCCCGTGGCTGCGCAATACTTGCTCGCGAAGAAGGCTTTGACTGTGGGTGCCAACGTGATCATCTCTTACGACGGAACGCCGAACGATGACGACGCGCTAGCGCTGGGCAAGATGCTGGCGGGGGCTGGGTTTGCGTTGGCGCTCGCGTATGTGCGCCATTCGCGCGAGTTCGACCCTCGGCGGGAAGATGTGGCCCAGCATGACGCCGAGCAACGCCTGGAGCGCGGCGCCGCAACGTTGGGTGATGCGGAAATCACTCGCCACGTCGTGATCGGGGCCTCGACCGGAGACACCTTGGGGCAGCTGGCCGAGCGGGAGGGAGCGTCGGTGGTTGTGTTTGGCTCGGATTACCGGACGCCACCCGGTCATGTCGAGCCCGGCACGTCCGCGCAGCATCTTCTCGACGGTGGCTCGGTGGCGGTTGCGATCGCCGCCGCCGGTCTGCGAACGCACTTGGACGGCGCGATCAGATCGATCGCCGTGCCCCTCGCCGGCCCGACGAATGACGTCGCCCGCGAGACCGCGAGCGCGCTGGCGGCGAAGCTCGGGGCAACGCTTCGCGAGTCACGCGCCGAGCCGGTGGACCTGATCGTCGTCGGGTCGCAGCCGGGCGCACCGGCCGGGCACGTCGTGATCGGCGGCGACGTACGCAACGAGCTGGACAGCGCCCGCAGCTCAGTGCTGGTCCTCGCGGCCGGCGTGCCGCTTCTGCCCTAGCGCCCGCCTTCCGGAACCGGCGTAGCCACTTGGCGCCGTAATCGAGGCCTGCATCTCGCTCGCCATCTGCGCCGCGGGCAACCCCGCCCGCAGGACCGGATGCGGCTACTGGCGCTGGTCCTCTTGCTTCGCTGCACGCTCGACCCGGAGTGCGGCCCCTACTACACCGTCCCCGCGATCGTCGCACTGCTGGCCTCGGAGGGCCTTGACGGGAGGATCTCGCTCGCGGCGCTGCTCGCCACGGCCGTGTTTTCGCTCGGTGAGCATGACGCCTTCGCCGCGGCGACCCTGGGACCCGCCCAGGTCTGCTGGCTGGCCGAAACGGTTGGCCTGAGCGCATACGTGCTTCGTGGCGAGTTTCGGCCGATGACGGCCGCCCGACACCGCCTGACTGCGGTGGTAGTGCGCACGTACCGTGAGCGTCGCCCCCAGTGGGCCGATTAGTGCCTCAACAGCAGAGAACCGAATCAGACCCCGTCCCGGGTCAGTGGGGCTCAACGGCTTTGACGTACCGACGCGCGGGCACCGTGAGCGGGCCGTCGGGACCTTGTGCCTGATAGTCGAAGGGACCCTCGTCAACCCAGCCGCACTTGGCGTAGAAGCGACGCGCGCGCTCGTTGCCCGCCACGACGGCCAGCCACGCGGTCTTGTGCCCGCCGTGTTGCACACGCTGCTCCGCCTCGGTGAGCAGGACGCTCGCGATCCCAGAGCCTCGATGGTCCGCATCGACATACACCTGCTCGATCTCGTCGTCGACGACCATCACGAATCCCGCGACGGCGCCCTCGATCTCGGCGATGGTCGTGTCGGGCAGCCGCTGCGCCGCCCGGCTCAAGAACGACCGCTCGGTGCGCGCCGTTGTCAGCTCCTCAGGAACATGCCCGATGTGGCCGTCCTGCCACCCGCGGTGCCAGATCGACGCGATCGACGGAATATCCTCGGCGGTCGCTGGACGCAGGATCACGCCGCCGCGTGGTGTCATCGACGGCACCCTATCCACACTCCTGTTGGGGTGCCAACTACGCAGCGGCAGCGCTCGGACGACCCGATGTTCAGAGCGCCGTGCGCAGCGGCACAGCACCCCCTCACCGCCACCACTAGCGCTGGCAATCCGGCGGGAGATCAGCCTGAGGGGCAGCGAGCGCAACGGCCGGTAGACCGGCGTCGTGGTAGCCGATGGTAGTTTCTGGCGCATGCCGCTGAGCTGGAGTGTGCTGTTGTCGTTCCTGGGCGCCGTGGTGGTAATTCAGCTGGTGCCGGGTCCGGGAATGCTGTTCATCGTTGCCAACGGAGTCGCGGGCGGCCGGCGGGCCGGCATCGCTGCTGCGTTCGGCGCGGCCACCGGCGTCGTCATGCAGACCGCGGCGGCTGCGGCCGGGCTGTCGGCGCTGTTTGCAGCGGCGCCGGCAGCGTTCGACGTCGTGCGCTTCGTCGGTGTCGCGTACCTGGCGTGGCTGGCGCTCAAGCACTGGCGCTCCGCTGGGCTCGAGCTCATGTCCGAAGACGGAGCCGTGCTGGCGGAGCGTTCGCCGCGGCGCGTCTACGTGCGCGGGCTGCTCAACAACCTCGCCAACCCGAAAGTGATCGTCTTCTTCATCGCCTTCCTGCCCCAGTTCGTCGTGCCGACGGCAGGCAACGTCCACGTGCAGCTGGTGATCCTCGGCCTGGTCTTCATGCTGGTCGGCCTGGTCCTGGACGTGGCCATTGGCTCTATGGCGGGCCACGTCGGTGCTCTCCTGCGCAAGCGGGCCGGCCTCGCCAAGGTGCTCGATCGAATCGTCGGGACGATCTTCGGCGCCCTCGCGGTTCGTCTCGCACTCCAGCGCAAGTAGCCCGTACGTTGCGAGCGCTTCAGGCCGTCATTAGGCCGGCCAGCATCTCCGCAAGGTGCGCGAAGGGCTGCAGGTGGCCCTCGCCCTCGCGCATTGTCAGGCGCGCGTCGGGCAGGTTTTCCTCAAACCAGTGGCCATGGATCGGTTCGGACATGCGGTCCTCGGTGCCGTACCACAGCAGAACGGGACACTCGACCGTAGTGGGGTCGATGTCCCAGGCGCCGATCCAGGCGACGTTGTCCCAGCCGCACCCCGCGACGCCCTGGCGGATCGCCTCACGCATGTCGGCCAGCAGGTGGTCGGAGTAGGAGCCCCAGAGCCGTCGGTCCGAGTCGGACAGCAGCGGTTCGAAGGCCTCGTAGAGGGCCGTCGAGCTCTCAAGCGCCTCGGTCATATCGAAGCCCTCTATGAAGCCGGCACACGCCGCCTCAGGATCTCCGGGCAGCAGCCGCTCGGCGGCTCTGTCGCCATCTGAGAGGAGGTCTAGCGCTCCGGGCACCAGTTGGAACGGGGCCGCGCCGGCGATGACGTTGACCGCTTCGACCCGCTCGCCGGCGATCGCCGCGGTAGCCAGGGCGAACGGTCCCCCGCCGGACCAGCCGGACGTCCGGAACCGCTCAAGGCCGTACTGGTCGGCCACCTGGAGGGCCATCTTGGCGACCGACCCGACGCTGAAGGCGGTGGGCGTCGAGCCCCCGTAGCCGGGCCGATCGAATGCGATCCAGCGCACGCCGACATCGGCCAACAGGTGATCGGCCCACGCCATCTCGAGGCGACAGCCGGGAGTACCGTGGAAGTGCAGTACGGGCTGGCCGCCCGGATCGCCAGACTCGCGGACTCTTAGCGTGATGCCCTGTATCTGCAGATCCTGATCCCGCGCCGTCACGCCACCGATTCTCGCGCACCGTCTCAAGTCAGGCACGCCCGCCGTCGATCGGGTACGAAAGAAGAAGTAAGTCGCTCGTATCGGGCGTTCGCGGATTGCCTTACGTGGCTGGCCGTGCGCCTGGGCTAGCGTTGGGATGAGCCTCGGCGTACGTCTTGAGCGCTTCGATGGTCCGGACGTTCTCTTTGTCGAAGGTTCGGATGATCAGACCTCTCAGGGGAAGGAAAAGCATCGGGATCGTGATGTCGAGAACGAGCCAGCGAGTGACCTGCGTGCCACGGTCCTGCGGCTCGAACGAGTAGTGGATGTGTACGTCCACGATCGCCTTGAGCTGGTTGACTTCAATCGTGTGGTGGAAGTCCAGTGACCCGGGAGGCTGAAATCCGGTGACGGTTCCCCACCAGTCTTTCCCCGGCTGGTTGGGTTTGCCGTCGTGGTAGCGACTGCCGAGTTGGACGGGATACGGCTCGACGTCAGTCGTCCGAGCGAACGCCGTCGACCCTGGCAACCACCGGCTGTAGTTCGGCAGGTCTGAAAGAAGCTCGAACACGAGGGCCGGCGGCGCGGCGACCGTGGACCGATAGAGCTTGTGCCAGAGAGAGGTAGCCATAGGCGCGGGCGGAATGGATCTCCGATGCGGACGAGCATCTCACAGATCGGCCGCCTACCGTTTATGCCATCACCCACGACGACCTCACTGGACCGCCCACGGCAAGATGGCCATGATTGGGGGGTGGATCTACCTTCGTTGTACGGACGCGAGCGAGAGCGCGCCCTGATCCACCGCGCGCTCGACGAGATTCGCGATCGCGGGGGTGCGGTGGTGGTCGAGGGTGAGGCTGGCATCGGGAAGTCAGCACTGCTGGCGGAGACAACCGCGAGTGCCCGCGATCGAGGGTTGCTGGTCCTCAGAGCAACGGGTGTGCAGACCGAGGCACATTTGCCGTTCGCCGGGCTTCATCAGCTTCTGCGGCCGGTCTTGTCGCAGGTTCGTACGCTGCCGGTGCCCCAGCGCCAAGCCCTCCAGGCCGCCTTGGGGATGGGCGAGGTGGCAACGCGGGAGCCCTTTCTGATCGGCCTTGCGACGCTCGGGCTTCTCACGGGGACCGCCTCTGCCAGTCCGGTCGTGCTAAGCGTCGAGGACGCCCAATGGCTCGACCGGGCGAGCGCAGAGTCACTGGCGTTTGTCGGCCGGCGACTCGAGTCCGACCCCGTTCTCATGTTCGTGGCGATTCGAGAGGGCTACGTCAGTCCGCTACACGAGAGTGGGCTGACCGAGCTTCACCTCGATCGACTCGACGACGACGCCGTGGCGCAGTTGCTAGACGCCCACTTCCCGGAACTTACTGGCGCTGCCCGTGATCGCGTGATCGACGAAGCGCAGGGCAACCCGTTGGCCTTAACCGAGCTGGGCGCGACGTCACCGTCCGCTGCGCCGTATCCCGTGGTGGGGATGTACGCGAGACTGCCGGTGCCGGTGCGCCTTGAGCGCGCGTTCGCCGCGCGCGCGGCTGAGCTGCCCGCAGGAGCGCGGACGATGCTGCTCGTCGCGGCGATAGACGAGGAGGGCTCATTGTCGACGGTGCTGGCCGCAGCGGGTGCCGTCGACGGCGCCCCGCACATGGTGGCGGATCTGGCGCCCGCGACTGCGAGCAAGCTGGTCGAGGTTGTCGAGCATCAAGTTCGCTTTCGTCATCCGCTCGTTCGTTCGGCGATCTATCAAGCTGCGACCCTCGCAGAGCGCCAAGCGGTGCACGCGGCGCTTGCGGAGTTGTTCGTCGGGGATCCTGATCGGAGCGTTTGGCACCGAGCGGCGGCCACGGTCGGGCCCGACCAAGCGATCGCCTCTGATCTCGCGGAGGCGGGCCGGCGCGCGCAGCGGCGCGGGGCAGTGATGGCGGCGGCGGCTGCGTTCGAGCGTGCAGCCGCGCTCACGCCCGAGACGGCCCAGCGTGGTCGCCTCTTGCTCGCCGCCGCGGCGGCCGCGAGCGATTTTGGGCGCGGGAAAGCCGCGGTCCGCCAGCTGCGCGAGAGCGACTTGGATGACCTCACGTCGCACGACCGGGCCCTCTGGATGTTGCTCGAAGACAGCTTCCACGAGCGGCCGGCAAGCGATAGAGACCGCGTGCGCGAGCTCGTGAACGTGGCGTTGGAGGTCGCCAGGGCTGATGAGCGCAACCTCGCGGTGCAGTTGCTCATGGCCGCCGCCAATCGGTGCTATTGGGGCGGCCTGGGCGATGAAGGACGCGACGTGGTGCATGCTGCCGAGGCGCTGGGGTTAGCAACGGACGACCACCGGCTGCTGTTCATTCAGGCATTCGCGGCGACGGTGGAGCGTGGGAGAACCGTCCTGCGTGAGGCCGCCGGAAGCGCTCCGTCGCACGACGCGGATGGCCTTTATCTGCGAGGGATGGCGATCTGTCTCACGGGAGCGTTTGAGCGTGCGCTGCCGTTACTCAGCGCGTCCGCACGTCGGCTGCGCGAACAGGGTCGGCTGCGTAGGCTCGCGCAGGTCTTGGAGATTCGGGCCTGGGCGGCATTCGAGCTTGGCGACTTCGGCGTGGCCATCCCGAGCGCGGAAGAGGCAAGCCGGCTGTCGTCGGAGACTGGGCACCCTTTGTGGGAGACCACGGCGCTGGTTGCGCAGGCGGCGATTGCGGCATCGCGCGGTGACCGCGCGACGGTTGAGGGACTCACCGCCGAGGTGAACAGGATTGCATTTGCAGTCGGCGCGGCTTCTCTGCTCAGTCTCGCCCAATATGCGCGCGGTCTGCTGGAGCTCGGCGAGGGCAACCACCATGAGGCCTACGAGCATCTTCGGCGGATCTACGAGCCGGGGGACCCTGCGTGCCATCACCTAACCGGTTGCCACAGCATCGGTGACTTGGTCGAGGCGGCGGTGCACAGTGGACACCGTGAGGTCGCGGTCAGACTGTTGGGCGCCGTCGCGCACCACGCGGACCGGCTACCGTCGTCCTGGTTTCACGCGCAGCTGCTGCTTGGACGTGTTCAGCTCGCCGAGGATGGGCCGAGCGGTTCATTCGATGATGCGTTGCGGCGCGATCTGGCGGCGTATCCGATGATCCGTGCACGAATCGAGCTTGCCTATGGCGAGTGGCTGCGCCGGCATCGGCAGCGGCGCGAGTCGCGTGCCCCTCTGCGAGCCGCCCGTGACACTTTTGACGCGTTGGGGGTCAGCCCGTGGGCGGAGCGGGCACGCCGGGAGTTGCGAGCGTCGGGAGAGAGCAGCCGGCGACGCGCGCCTGACACGGTAGACGAGTTGACGCCCCAGGAGTTGCAGATCGTGCAGATGGCGGCGCACGGGCTATCAAATCGCGAGATCGCGCAACAGCTCTACCTTTCGCATCGGACCGTCGAGTCGCACCTGTACCGCATCTATCCCAAGCTCGGGGTTACCTCACGGGGTCAGCTCGCTCGCGCGCTCGGCGGCCGGCTCGGGACGGACACGTGACGGCTTCAGGACACGGCTCCGGCTACCTGGGGCCGCGGGGTAGCCGCCTCGTCCCCCTCGACGAACCCCTCTGGAGGGGTCATTCGCCCCATCGAGTAGTCCATCGAGGTGTCGAAGAGGTATCCCCAGGCAACTTCGTGGTCACGCACAGGGCCTACGGCTAGCGGCCAGCCGTTAGCCTCGTCGCGCCGCCAGTCGGCGACGAGCTCGGCGGCAAGTGAGAACCAAGTGCGAATCGGAATGCCATGAGTGCTGAGCGTCGCGACAGCTGCCTCGCGTGCGATCTGGCTTTCGGATCCGGATGCGTCGATCGCCGCGTACACGTCGTAGCCGTCCATGAGCATGTCGAGCGCGGGGAACTGCAGGCACGTGGTCGAAGAGACGCCGGCGATGATGGCCTTCTTGCGGCCGGTCGCCTCGAGTGCTGCCCGGAACTCTGGCCAGCGGTAGGCGTTGATGGTGCCGGTGCGCCGGATCACGGGGACGTCCGGGAATAGCTCGACTAGTTCGGGGAAGATCTGTCCGTTCGGTCCGAAGTCCCGGCTCGTGGTCAGGAGCGTTGGGATCCCGAGCGTCTTTGCGGTGCCGGCGAGACCAAGAACGGCATTCTTGAAGTCCGCGGGGCTCTGGTCGCGAATCCAGTTCGCCAGCCCAACCTGATGGTCGATCAACAGCAGGACACAATTCTCGGGTGTCAGCACATCCACTGGCCCTTGATTAACTGACTGGATCATGACGTCTCTCCTAACCATTGTGGTGGTCACGTGACGATGTGCGGGGGTCACTCGCCCGCGCTTTCCAGGCGGCATCGAGGATCATCGCTGCGGTCTCGTCTGGGTGGGTGATGAGTGACAGGTGACCTGCGTCGAGCTCGATAGTGGTGGCGCTCATACGCTGGGCCATGAAGCGTTGAAGCTCAGGTGAGATCGTGCGGTCTTGGCGCGAGACCGCGTACCAGGCAGGCTTAGATCTCCATGCCGCCACCGTTGTCCGGTCGCGGAACAAGGTCTCCGAGACCCCGGCCTTGGACGGCGTACAGCATCCGCGCCTTCTCCGGCTCCAGGCCGTTGGCGAAATCGCGCAGGAACCCCTCCTCGGTGAGCCCCCCAAAGCCATCCGTGAAGACCAGATCCTTACTCGCGGGAGGCGTGGGGAAGCTACCGGCGAGTGCGGCGTAGTCCTCACCCGCGTCCGGGGCCCGAGCGGCCACGTACACGAGCCCGACGACGCGTGGGTCGATCCCGGCCTCCGTGATCACGGTTCCGGCAAACGAATGGCCGGCCAGGATCGTCGGTCCCTTCTGGAGCACCAGGATCCGGCGCGTGTAGGCCACGTCATCCGCGAGCGCGGTCAGTGGGTTCTGGACCGCCGTTACGGTCAGCCCTTCGCCTTGCAGGCGCTCTATGACCCGGGCCCATGACGAGCCATCTGCATAGGCGCCATGAACCAGCACGATGTTGTGAACCATGCGTTCAGCCTTTCTCGACCGCCGGTTTGCCTGGGCAGTTCTACGGCGCTTCGCCCAGGACTCGCGAGCGTGGGATCACTGAAGCGGCACGGCCTGAAGCACGGCGGTGGCCGGCGACGAAGTTAAGTGGATCCACGGACGAGATCGACGCCCGACGGCCATACGTTGTCCGTGTTACCGATCCTCTACCACAGGAGAGCCGCTCGATGACCACGGCAGTCAGCACGCACGTGCTGGAGGAAGCAGCACAGGCCTTCGCGGACGCGACCGCGAAGCCTCCGTTCCTCTACGACCTCGGACCCGAGAAGGGCCGCGAGGTCGTCAATCACACCCAGGCCGGCGAAATCGCCAAGCCCGGCATCACCGACGAATGGATCAAGGTCCCAGGCGGTCCCACGGGCGATGTGGATGTCAGGATCGTCAAGCCAGCCGGCGCAACCGGCACGCTGCCCGTGATCTTCTACATCCACGGCGCGGGGTGGGTATTCGGCAATGCCGGTACACATGACCGCCTCGTCCGAGAGCTGGCTGTCGGCGCGAACGCCGCGGCCGTGTTTCCCGAGTACAGCCTCTCCCCCGAGGCGAAGTATCCCGTCGCGCTCGAGGAGTGCTACGCCGTCGCGCGGTGGATCGCGGAAGGCGCCCCCGGTAAGGGCCTCGACACCTCACGGGTGGCAATCGCGGGCGACTCGTGCGGCGGTAACCTTGCCGCGGCGGTCATGCTGCTCGCCAAGGACCGCGGCGACATCTCGTTCGCCGCCCAGGCCCTGCTTTACCCGGTGACCGACGCAAACTTCGACGACGGCTCATACCTCGAGTTCGCCGACGGATTCTGGCTCACACGGACCGCGATGAAATGGTTCTGGGACCAGTACACGACCGATCCGGCCGAGCGTCAGGAGATCACCGTCTCGCCTCTCCAGGCCACGACCGAGGACCTCAAGGGGCTGCCGAAAGCCCTCGTCATTAACGGAGAGTGCGACGTGCTTCGGGACGAAGGCGAGGCCTATGCCCGCAACCTGCGACGGGCCGGAGTGGACGTAACGGCAATCCGTTACGCCGGCATCATCCACGACTTCATGATGCTGAACGCGCTCGCGAATACGAACGCGGCCAGAGCCGCGACGGCCGAGGCGTCGGCCTTCCTCCGTCAAGCGCTCGCGTAGACGATTGCACCCACCAGTGGCGGCGGACGCCGGCCGGGGCGCTCGCCGTCACTCATCGCTCACCTTGCCAGCAAAAGGAGAAGACTCATGACCGCCACGCACCCAGAACCAATCGTCGGGGACCTCGGGGCGACGATCCTCGGTCCCCGCAACGAAGAGCTCGAAGCCCAGAACCCGGACCAGCTGATCGCCCCCGCCACGGACGCCGGCACGGTCCCCAACCTGAAGTTCTCTTACGCCGCTGCCCATAACCGCGTCCTTAGCGGTGGTTGGGCACGCGAGATCACCACCCGCGAGCTTCCAGTGGCCACGGAGGTGGCCGGGGTCAATATGCGGCTCAAGCCCGGCGGTATTCGCGAGCTGCACTGGCACAAAGAGGCCGAATGGTCGTACATGATCGCCGGCGGCGCCCGTGTCAGTGTGCTCGACGAGGAGGGTCGCTTGTTCATCGACGACGTCGGGGTCGGCGACCTGTGGTACTTCCCGGCGGGGCTGCCGCACTCGATCCAGGCGCTGGAAAACGGATGCGAGTTCCTGCTGGTGTTCGACGATGGAAGCTTCTCTGAGAACGAGACCTTCCTGATCACCGACTGGATGAATCACACGCCTCGCGATGTGCTCGCGAAGAACTTCGGAGTGGCCGCGGAGGTATTCGCCAACCTGCCGACCGACATCGACCACACCCGTTACATGTTCGCGGGCGAGGTTCCTCCCGACCTGAGCGAGGACGCCCCGCGGCCTCCGGTAACGCAGCCGCCGCGGTCCTACACCTGGCACATGCACGCCCAGGAGCCGACGATGGCCAGGGGCGGCCAGGTCCGGATCGCCGACTCACGCAACTTCACCGTGTCGACGCGGATCGCGGGCGCCCTTGTCGAGATCGCGCCCGGAGCGATGCGTGAGATGCACTGGCACTCGACCACCGACGAGTGGCAGTACTACCTCTCCGGTCAGGGCCGGATGACGGTCTTCGCCTCCGGAGGCAAGGCCCGTACGTTCGACTACCGGGCCGGCGACGTCGGCTACGTGCCGTTCGCGATGGGCCACTACATCGAGAACACCGGCGAGGACACGCTCACGTTCCTGGAGATGTTCCGCGCCGATCGCTTCGCCGACGTCTCCCTGAGTCAGTGGATGGGAGCGCTCCCGACAGAGCTCGTCAAGGCCCACCTGAACCTCGACGACGAGACCCTTGGTGCGCTTCCCCGCGTGAAGCCGATCATCGTCGGCTGAGCCATGAGACGACGACCGCCGCATCTCCGCGACATCCTGCTGGTCGCGCTGAGCATCGACTCCGGCGCGGTCGACGCAATCTGCTGGCTGGCACTGGGAAAAGTGTTCGCGGCCTTCATGACCGGCAACGTCGCGTTTCTCGGCTTTCGGCTCGGCGGCGCGCCCGAACCCCCGATCGTCCGCGTGGGAGCGGCCCTGGCCGGCTTCGCGGCCGGGGCGTGGATCGGATCGACGATCACTCGCGGCTCGCGCCTGCGCGGAATCTGGCCCCGGCGGGTCAGCCTGGTTCTGGCCGTGTCCGGAGCTCTCCAGGTCGCTTTCCTGGTCCTGTGGATCGCGGTCGACGGAAACCCTTCATCCGCCAGCGCCAACGTGTTGATCGCGATCATGGCATTGGCGATGGGAATGCAGACGGTCGCCGCCTTCGCCCTCGGCGTCCGGGCATCGTTCACCACCGCTGCCACGGCGACCCTTGTGGCGGTAATCACGGATCTCTCGAACTGGGCGTTCTCGATGCGCGACCGGGTCCGACTGTTCGCGGTGCTCGGCGGTGTCCTTGTCGGAGCGCTGCTCGGGACCACGCTGCTCGACCACGCTCGGGTCGTCGCGCCTGCGCTCCCGCTGCTGGTGGTCACCGCGGTCGTGGCGGCCGCCGAGCTCTGGTTCGGTCCCGATGGCGACCGCGAGCCGGCGGCCGAGGACACGGCACGCGTGGAGATGCGATTGCAATCCCCCGCGTGAGGTATTGCCGTGGTTGGCGACGACCACCCGTCGTTGGCGGCACTCGCGGTTCCGAATTACCGGCGCTTCATCAGCGGGCAGGCGATCAGCCTGATCGGCTCGTGGACCGAGACGGTGGCACAGGCCGTGCTCGTCCTGAGCCTCACCCACTCCGGGCTGGTGCTGGGGCTGGCGACGGCCGCACGGTACGCGCCCGTGCTCCTGCTGACACCGCTCGCCGGTGTGCTGGCCGATCGCGACGACAAGCGGCGGCTGCTGCTGGTCACCCAGTCATCGCTCGCAGTCACGTCGCTGGTCCTCGGCGTAATAGTTCTTAGCGGAGCGATCGAGCTATGGATGGTGTTCGCGGTCGCGCTCGCTTTCGGCACCGTGACTGCTGTCGACAATCCAGCTCGGCTGACGTTCGTCTCGGAGATCGTCGGCCCGTCGCTCCAGCGCAACGCGATCACGCTGAACTCGACGGTCGTCAACGTCGGGCGGGCCGTCGGTCCGATCGTCGCCGCCGCGCTCGTCGCGACCGTCGGTGTGGGCTGGTGTTTTGTCGCCAACGCGGCGAGCTTTGTTGCCGTCGTCGTCGCGTTGATCGGCCTAGACGTCGCGCAGTTGCATCCCGCCCGACGGGTCCCGCGCAAGCCGCACCAGCTCCGGGATGGGCTGCGCTACGCCCGCCGCGTTCCGGACATCCTGGCGCCGCTCTTGATGATGGTGCTCGTCGGCACGTTCACTTACGAGTTCGAGGTGAGCCTCCCTCTGTTCGCTCGAGGGCCTCTCGCAGGGCATGCGACAACGTACAGCGTGCTGATCGCCGCCTTCGGGGCCGGATCAGTCGTCGGAGGCCTCTACTGCACAAGGTTCTCAGAGACCGGCGTGCCGCGGATGATCCGCGCCTCGGCTCTCTACGCGATCGCGATGGTTGCGACCGCGTTCACCGATCGGACGTGGCAGGCGATCGTATGTCTCGTAGTCGTGGGCATGGCCAGCATCACGTTTCTGACGACCGGCAACTCCACGATTCAGCTTTCCGCCCGGCCCGACATGCGGGGGCGTGTCACGGCTCTCTGGTCCACGGCCTTGGTAGGCAGCACCCCAGTGGGAGCCACCATCATCGGCGCGATCGGTGACGGCGCCCCACGCGCTGCGTTGCTGACCGGAGCCGCAGCCTGTGTCGCCGCCGCGTGCGTGGCGGCTTCGGTCCTGCACCGCTGGCGGTGGCGGCGCCGATGAGCCTCCGGGGGTTCCACCTACGCCTTGCCTACCGCAACGCGGCGGTCGTGATCGCGATCGGGAGCGCTATGGCGTGTCTGTTCGCGGTCTCGTACACCCTCGCGCTCGGCCGTCCGATTCTGCGTCATATTCCTGCCGCGCTGGTGGGCGCCCCATCGCGCCACCCGGCGGTCGTTGCCGCATTGGAGAAGGAGCTCGGCCACGGGCTCGACCTGGTGCGCTCTCCGACACCGGGAGCGGCCGAACGGGCGATCGCGGAACAGCGGGTCTTTGCGGCGCTGGTGCTAAACCGGCCCCAACCCCAACTCATCGTCGCGAGCGCCGCGGGCGTGTCCGTCGCTCGAGCGCTCGAGCAGGCAGCCGGCCGCGTCCCAACCTCGGCCGACGGGCCACTACCGACGGTCGATCAGGAACCACTCCCTGCGACCGATCCCGACGGGCTGGCTGCGTTCTACATCACGATCGCGGCCACGATCCTGGGGTTCGTCGCGATGTTCCACCTGCGGGCGAACGCCTCCGGAATCTCCCTGCGAGCCTGGCTGGTCTGCATTGCGGCGCTCGCAGCTTGCGGCGCGCTGGCACTCGCGATCGTCACGCTTGTCGTTGTCGGGCCCCCAGCCGGCCACTCAGTCGAACTCTGGGCGATCATCGGCGCAGAGATCGGCGCCGCCGCGCTCTTTAACTCGGCAATGCTGGCATTGATCGGCAACTGGGCGATTGTGCCCGCCTGGTGCCTGTTCATCGCGATCGGCAACGCCGCTTCGGGTGGAGCAGTCCCCCCGCCGCTCCTCCCGGGCGTCTATCGGGTCGTCGGTCGCTTCCTTCCGAACGGCGCTGCCGTCGAGGCGATCCGGAATGTCATGTACTTCCCGCGGGACCAGCACTTAATGCCCGTCGCGGTCGAGGCCGCCTGGCTAATCGGCGCGCTGGTCGTGTTGGTTTGGGCTGGCCGGCGAGGCCGGTCGCCGAGCGCCGTCTAGAACGGATCGCTCGAACACCAATTCGCGGGAGTTAGCCCGAAGGCAGGGCGGCCCTCATAGCGAGTTCCACCGGGTTAAGGCGGTCGCACGTCCGAGGGGGTGTCGATTCGGCGACGCTGCGTAGGATTTGGCGCATGTCCACTGAGCCCGAGGCCCCGCCCGTTGACGACATCGAGCGCTCGCGGCGGCGCGCGTTCGTGGCCGAGCACCGCACGGCCGTGTTCGGCTATCCGCGCCGGGACGACGGGCCGTCGATGTCGGTCGTCTACTACGTCATGGACGCGGACGATCGCATCGTGGTCTCGACGATGCGTGACCGCGGCAAGGCGAAGGCGGTCGCCCGCAACCCGAAGGTGTCGCTGTGCGTGCTCGACGAGCAGTGGCCGTTGACCTACCTGCTTGTGTACGCCACCGTCGAGGTCGATCGCGACTTGGACCGGGCCACGGATCTGATGATGCGGATCTCGGCGGTGATGGCCGGTCACCCGATGCCGCCCGAGGCTCGGGCGGACGCCGAGGAAATGTGCCGGCGAGAGCACCGGGTGGTGCTGACACTGTCCCCGTACGCCACTTTCCAGACGCCCCCGCGACACGTCCGGGAGGCGACGGACCTGAAGGGGCTCACGCACTGGACGAGCACGAGTCTTCCGTGGTAACGCCCAGGCGCGGTTCGGCTCGAGGCTCTCGTCCGATCAGGGGGTAGGCCGCGGCTGTAGCGCCCGATTTGCAGGCACTTCTGAAGCGGGAGCGACGGGACTCGAACCCGCGACCTCCGGCGTGACAGGCCGGCGCTCTAACCAACTGAGCTACGCCCCCGGAGGGGACAGCTAAGTATCGCAGGACCGACTGGCTCGAGGTTCGTCGCGCCCAGCGCAACTTTCGACCCGCCGGCGAGTTTCATCGTCGGAATCGATCTCTGGAGGACGCGCCCAACCCGGCCGTGGGTGCGTTGTTGGGATCAGCGACGGGGACCCTTCACGGGGTCCCCGTCGTATTTAACGGGCCGTGCGGGCGTGGGCTATCCGGCCTGGATCGTGCGGTTGCAACCGGGCAGATCGATCGTGATCGGCCCGTCGCTCGTGACGTTGACTTGCACGCGACAGTCCACGTGCGCGCGCGAGACGTCGATCGAGGCGGTCGCGATGTTGGTCGCGGTGACGTCGAGCGTGTCGCTCGCCGGCGCCGGGAGCGCCGCGCCCCACGTCTGGCTGAGGCTGGCGAACGCGAGCGGGCCCATATTGCCCCCCGTCAGCGTTCCGGCGCCGGGCTTGCTGCCCGATGCCGTCGGGTCCGCGGTGCCGAAGCCGTGCGAGAACACGTCAATCTCGCCTTCGGGGTCGCCATTGGTGCTCGTGTGGCTCTGGCTGCGCAGGGTCAGGCCCGAGACCCAATAGGCGTGATCGCCGACGATCCCGTAGCCCGGCCGGTCGCGGGCGGCATCGACCACGTACGTGACGTGGGCCGGATTCAGATCGACGGTGGCCGAGCCGAGGAACGCGGCCGCGGGCGCGAACTGATCGTTGATTCCGAGCATCAGGTGGTTCGGGAACAGCGGGCTGCACAGCGAGTTCGCACACGGCTGGTAGACGTCGAGCTCGTAGCGATAGCCGAGGCTGGCCAGCTTCGCCGCCGTCGGGGCATAGTCGGAGGCGTTGACGAGCTCGTCCGAGGACGCATTCCACATCAGCATTGGCAGGTTGCGCAGCGACGCAAGCACGTCGTTGTTGGTCTCGAACCCGACGGTCGGCTGGGCGCGGGCGAACAGGTCGGGGAACTGGGCTCCGAGCTTGAACGTGCCGATGCCGCCCATCGAGTAGCCGGTGATGTCGGTGTACGCAGGGTTGAGCGGGTACAGGCTGGCGATCTCGGCCCACGCCTCGAACACGTCGGCCGCGCCGAGTCCCTCGTACTCCTGGTCGGGCCCGCGCGCCTCGGGGGTGATCACGATCGATGGGTTCGCGCGGTTGGCGAACTCCGACTGGTTGCGGGTCCCCAGGTACTGGTTGTAGTTGGCCGACAGCGAATGGAGCAGCAGCGTCAGACCGTAGCCGCCGGCGGGCGCGGGACCGGGCGGGACGTAGACCGCGAACGGCTGAAGGTTGCCCTGGTACTCGGGGACGCAGGTCGACGGCTCCTCGGCTCCCGCCAGGCCGCATTCGTTCGAGAAGTTGGCGCCCTGCTCGGGCTCGAAGTGGCTGGGCAGGATCCGGTCCATCGGGCCGCTGGTCGGGACGTCCGAGTTGTCGGTGACGTCGCTAAGGAGCTTGGGGAAGCTGACGTCGGCGTAGAACGGGGAGATATCGTCCTGCGAAAGCGCGGTGCCCTGCTCCTGGTCGCGCCACCAGGCGGCGTCGATGATCGCGCTGGCCCCGGCGGTGATCGACGGGAGCGGCTCGGCTGTCCGGAACGCGACGTTGAAGAAAGCTGCGGGGTTGGAGGCGATGCCGGCGCCCCCGGGTTGAGTCGCGGTGGCCGTCGGGCCCGGCAGGAGGTACTTGCCGGTCGCGGCGTTCCACAGCCCGACTCCCATCGCCATGCGGACCGTGCTCTGCCCCGGATTCCAGTCCTGGTGGGGGACGTCGACAACGATCTGCCGGCGGTACGTGTCCACGGTGACGGCTGGTGCCGGCCCGGTGACCGGCGTGTCGCTGCCGGCGTGCACCAGGTCGGCGACGAGCTTGGACCCGGACGGGTGCACGGTCAGGAACAGGCTCGCCGGCGCGACCACATTCGCGCCGTCCGGGAACGCGAAGGTCTGCCCGGGCTCGCCACCGAGGGCGATCGAGAACGCGATCAGTGACGGGTTCTCGAGCGTGTTGAGCGTAATGCGGAAGGCGGTGGAGTTGGTCGTCGGTTTGACGCGGAACTCGACGAGATCGGCGGCGTCGTTGTTGTACCCCGGCCCGGTCGGGTACGTGTACGTGCCGTTCGGCTTCGAGAACGTGTCGCCCGACGCGCGCGGATCGGTCGGGTCGAGCACCTCGCGGGCGCCGTGGTCGTCGTACAGATAGTCCTGGTAGAGGAACTCCCCGTCGCGGTAGGCGGTCGTCCCTGAGATCAGAATCGGCGGGGCGTCCCAGATGCCGGTGTTGGTGAGCTCCGGCGCGACCGCCGGGGTCTCGTACAGGATCCCCGGACCGGGGCGCGGACCGGGACCCGAGTACAACGACGACGCGCTCGCCGGCGCGGCGAGCGCCGCGAGCGCCGCGAGCGCCGCGAGCGCCACGCCCGCGAACGCGGTCGCGAGCGTGGCGCGCGCCGCGCTAATGACCCCTGCCGGGAGTCGCATTCGGCAGGAATATCACAGGTGAAGCTACGCGCGCGTCAGTAACGCCAGGAAGTTCTTCACGAACCGCTCGTACCGGTCGGGCGGATAGCTCTGCGGATCGGTGAGCACCATTCGCGCCGCCTGCTCGCTCCAGTCGCGGAACGTTCTCGCCGTCAGCTCGACGTCGAGGTCTTGCGGGAGCTTGGCTCGTTCGACGCCCCATCGCACCAGCGACTCGATCCGGGCCAGCACGAGCGCGCGGTTGACCTCGACGTGCTCGCGGACGATCGACGGGGTCCCTTCGAGCGGGAGGAGGATGATCCGCCACGTTGCCGGTCGGCTCCTGACCGCGTCTAGGAACTGCGCGACCCCGGTCGCGAGCAACTCTCCGGGCTCGTGATCGCCGGGGTCCTGCGGCACCACCTTCGCGAGCTGCTCGAGCGAGATCCGCTCCTCGCGTTCGATCACGGCATGGAGCAGGCGATTGAGATTCGGGAAGTGGTCGTAGACGACCGGTCTGGTGATGCCGGCCTCGCGGGCGATCGCCTCGATCGAGACGCCGGCGTATCCCCGCTCGAGGATCACCTCGAGCGCGGCGTCGATCAGGTGCTCGCGGCGCTGCTCGGGCGCCATCCGCGGCGCGTACCGGCGCCGGCGCTTGGTGGGCGGGAGGGGTGGCGAGGCCATCGCGCGGTCAGGCTAGCGGACCGGCCCGCTGGTCCGGCGCAGCTCACTCCGGCGGGTGGCGCCAGCGTCCCTTGCCTTCGATGACCTGCTGGAGGACCTCGTCGCTCCATTCGTGCGTGCGCAACAGCCAGTAGCGCTCGCCGGCGATTCGCATGTACGCCTCGGCGTTGGTCTTGTCGCCGACGAGTCCCGCCTCGTGCAGCATCGCGACGACGGGCCGGAACTCGGTCTCGAGCCATAGGAGCGCGTTCTGCCGGCGGTTGAGCGCCTCGCCGCGGCTCTGCATCGCACGAAACCCCCACGCCTCGACCATCTCGGCCAGGAGCGCGTAGTCCTCGAGATCGTTCAGCCGGATCTCACCGTGGGCCTCGGCGGGGAGCGGCACCCGGTCGAAGAACACCCGCTCGTGGCTCTTGAGCGGCAGGTCGGAGAGCTTCGTGGCTTGGTCGGCGTCGACCCTCGTCGTCACCTCGGTCACGTACGCGTCGATATCGGTTCGGCCGAGCGCCCGCGCGACCGACACGCGGTGATGCCCATCCCGAACGAAGTAGAGCTCGCCGACCCGGAGCAGATCGACCGGCGGAAACGACTCACCGCGACGCGCGGCGGCCGCGATTTGCTCCCAGCGCCCGCGCGTGCGACCCGATGTGGGGCGGAAGCGGCGGTCGTAGTCGCGGCTACGGTCGACCGACCCGACGATCGCGTCGAGCGGCACGACGGTCAGCCCGACGCGGCGCTCGCTGACGAAGCCGAGCGCCGCGATCACCTCCTCGTAGGGGAGCACGACCCCGACGTCGTTGGGCTCGCCACGCAGCCGCGCGACCAGCTTGGCGATCGTCGCGCGGCGGCGGGCGCGCTGAAAGTCGTGCTGCGCGTCCAGACCGGGGAGGCCCGTGGAATGCGGCGCCGGCATGCGCCGCTCAGGTTAGCTACGCGACGGGAGGCTGTGGTGCGGGTGCCGTTGCGGCTGCGGCGCCGTTGCCGGCCAAGAGGCTGCGGCCGGACTCGGCGTCAAACAGCTGCAGGTGCTTGGAGTCGAACCACAACTCTGACTCGGCGCCCTGCTTAGCCTGGCTCTCGGCCCCCAGCCGGACGGTCACCTGGACCCCGCCTTGGGCACGCGGGAGGTCGGCTCCGCCGATGTCCTGGGCAAGCTCTTCGAGTTCGCTCGATGAGACCTGCTCCGAGGCGACGACAAAATAGGCGTAATACTCGGAGCCCATCGACTCGAGCACGTCGATCTTGGCCTTGAACACCGTCCCCTTCGATCGGTCGGCGACAAGCGCCGCGTCCTCAAAGTGCTCGGGTCGCAGGCCGGCGACGACGCCCCTGCGGCCGCCGCCCGGGCCCGATTGGAGCCGCGCGCGCAGCTCGTCCGGGATCTGGACGTCGCCGATCGGCAGATGAATCGTGTCGCCGTGGATCTCGCCGCCAAGGAAGTTCATCGACGGCGAGCCGATGAAGCCGGCGACGAACAGATTATTCGGATGGCCGTAGAGCTCCGAAGGCGGCCCGACCTGCTGGAGCACGCCGGCGCGCATGACCGCGATCCGATCGCCTAGCGTCATCGCCTCGGTCTGGTCGTGGGTGACGTAGATCGTGGTCGTCTCGAGCTGCTGCTGGATCCGGGAGATCTCGGTCCGCATCTGCACGCGCAACTTCGCGTCGAGGTTCGACAGCGGCTCGTCCATCAGGAACACGCTCGGGCTGCGCACGATCGCGCGACCCATCGCGACGCGCTGGCGCTGGCCGCCTGACAGGTTCGCCGGCTTGCGGTCGAGATGCTGCTCGAGGTCGAGGATCTTCGCCGCCTCCGTGACCTTCTTGTCGATCTCTTGTTGCGGGGTCTTCGCCAGCTTCAGGGCGAAGCCCATGTTCTCGCGCACGGTCATGTGCGGGTACAGCGCGTAGTTCTGGAACACCATCGCAATGTCGCGGTCCTTGGGCGCCTTCTCGTTGACGACCGTGCCGCCGATCTTGAGCTCGCCATCCGAGATGTCCTCGAGCCCGGCGACCATTCGCAGCGCGGTCGACTTCCCGCATCCGGACGGACCGACGAGGATCATCAGCTCGCCGTCGGGAACGTCGAGATTCAGGTGCTTGACGGCCTCGAAGCCGTCCGGGTACCGCTTGGTCACGTCTTGGAACTGGATCTCGGCCATTCGGTGCGACTCCTTTTCGGTCTAGCCCTTGACTGCGCCCGCGGTCAACCCGGCCACGATCCGCCGCTGGAAAATAAGGACGAGCAGCATCACCGGGACCGTCACGATGACGGCGGCGGCGGCGATGTCGCCGTACGGCACGCTGAACTGCGACACGCCCGGGAAGCTCGAGATCGCCGCCGGGACGGTCTGCGCGGCCGACGTAGAGGTCAGCGAGATCGCGAACACGAAGTCGTTCCAGCAGATGATGAACACGATGAGGAACGTGGTCACGATCCCGGGAGTCGCGAGCGGCACGATCACCTTGCGGAACGCCTGGAACGGAGTCGCCCCGTCGACCTGAGCCGCCTCCTCGAGCTCCCAAGGTATCTCTCTGAAGAACGCCGAGAGAACGTAGATCGAGAGCGGCAGCGCGAACGTCATGTACGGGATGATCAGGCCTGGCCACGTGTCGTACAGGCCGATCTGCCGCCACAGGTTGTAGAGCGGACCGACGAGCGAGATCTGCGGGAACATCGCGACGCCGAGCGCGACCAGCAGGATGACCTGCTTCCCGGGGAAGTCCAGGCGCGCGATTGCGTACGCCGCTGAAGAGGCGAGCGCCACTGCGAGGACCGTCGAGATCAGGCCGATCCCGATCGAGTTGCGAAGCGCATCAGTGAAGATCCCCTGCTTGAAGATGTCGGAGTAGTTCGACAGCGTCCACTGGTGCGGGATGAAGCTCCCGTCGGTGGCGGTCCCCGGCGTCTTCAGCGACAGGAACACGATCCACAGGACCGGGATGAGTGAGGCGACGCAGATGACGACGATCGCCAACGACCAGCCACCGACCTGCTTCCGATGCTGAGTCATCACGTCGCCTCCGTGCTCGTGTTTCGGCCGGCGCCGAGGCCGACGATGAAGATCAGCGCGATTAACGCGACGAGCAGGAACAACATCACCGACACCGCGGACCCGAGCCCCAAGTTGAGCCGGTCGAGCAGGGTGTTGTAGTTGAGCATCGAGATCGACTCGGTGCCCTGCGCGCCCTGGTTGAAGATGTAGATCGTGTCGAAGATCCGGAAGGCATCGAGCGTGCGGAACAGCAGCGCAACGACGATCGCGGGCTTCATCAGCGGGAGCGTGATCTTGGTGAAGCGCTCCCAGGTTGTGGCCCCGTCGACCTTGGCCGCCTCCTGAAGCTCGTCGGGGACGAGCGCGAGGCCGGCGAGGAGGAGCAGCGCCATGAACGGCGTGTTCTTCCAGACCTCGGTGACGATGATCGCGACGTAAGTCCCGAACGTGTGGCTGAGCGGATCGCCGCTAAGCCCGAGCAACTTCGGGATCCACCCACTCTGGAGCGACCACGCGAGCTGCCACGACTCGGCCGCGACCACCGCGACGATCGCGTACGGGACGAGCGCGATCGCACGCACGAAGCCTCGGGCGAAGATGATCCGATGCATCACCAGCGCCAGGCACATGCCGAGCACGAACTGGATCGAGACGCTGATCACCGTGATGATCACCGTGTGGAACACGTCCTGCCACCAGACGGGCGCTGTGAGAACGTGGCCGTAGTTGGACAGGCCGATGAACTTTGTCGCGTTCGGGAAGCGCAGGTCGGCGCGCTGCAGCGACAGCGCGACGGCGTCGATGATCGGATACGCCGTGACCGCGACCATGACGATCGCCGCCGGGGCGACCAACCAGAACGCGAGGCGGCGCTCGGCACGGGCACGGTCGCTGAGGTGCTGCTTGCGGGTCGTTGGCGGCGCGCTCGGAGCGCTGGATTGGGCGGTGACGGCGCTCACAGCAGGGCCGAAGAGGACAGCGACAGCTTGATCTCGTTACGCAATGTGCTGACCACCGTGTTGGGGTTGATGTTCGACGTGGGCGACAGGGTCTTCTGAATCGCGAGCGTGACGTCGGCGTAAGCCGGGGTCTGGGGCCGGATCCCGTAGGTTTGGAGCTGCTTCTTGATCAGCTCGTGGAACGGATACGCCTTGTCAAACGCCGGCTGGTCATAGATGTTCGCGGCCACGGGTGCGAGGCCGCCCTTGATCGCGTCCCGGCTCTGATTGGCCGGCTGGATTAGGCACTGGACGGCCTCGAAGGCCAGGTTCGGGTGCTTGGAGTAGGCCGAGATGCCGAGGTTGTAGCCCCCGATCGACACGTGCGGGGCGATGCCGGGCGTGACCTGCGGGAAGTAGGCGTATCCCATGTCCTTGAAGACCTTGGGATTGCCCGCCTGGGTCGCCGACCAGACGAACGGGTAATTGATCATGAAGGCCGCGGTGCCGTTCTGGAACGCGACCTGTCCCGGGCCTTCCTGCGACACATTCAGCGACGGGTCGGCGCCCTTGGAGGTCGCGAGGTCGTGCATGATCTCGGCCGCTTTCAGGGCAGGGGAGCCGAGCACCACCTTGTTGTTGGCGGTGAGGATCTGGCCGCCGGCGGAGTCGACCATCGAGTTGAACCACACGGTCAGCCCCTCATACTGCGCGCCCTGCTCCTCGATGTAGTGCGACTTGCCCTCCTTGGCCAACTGGTCGGCCTCGGAGATCATCTGCGTCCACGTCTTGGGCGGCGTCGGCACTAGGTCCTTGCGGTACCAGAGCAGCTCGGTGTTCGAGTTGATCGGGATCGCCCACAATCTGTTCTGCCAGGTCGCGGTCTTGACGGGTCCGGCCAGGTCCTGGGATTTGATCTGGGCGGCGACGTTCGCCGGGACGGGCCGGATCCACTTGGCCGTCGCGAACTCGGCGGTCCAGTCGACGTCCATCGCGAGGATGTCGATCGACGAGTCGCCGGCGGCCAGCCGGCGGACGAGGTCCACCCGCTGGGTGTCTGACGAGGTCGACAGGAAGTTGATCTTGATGTTGTAAGCGCCGTGCGAGTTGTTGCTGCACTCGGTCGCGGCGGCCTGGAACGACCCGGACGGCTCGGGGAACACGTACCAATTGAGCGTCACCGGGCCCTTGCCCGACGAGCCGCAGCCGGCTAGGAGCGCGGTGGCCGCGGCGGTGGCGAATAGGCATGCAACTCGCCTTCTAGCCGTCCCGCGAGAGCGTCTCCTTAGCACTCTCTGTCCCTCGCTATGAAGCACTTCTCTCCCATCCCTTCTCCTCCGACGGGTGTCTCGTACCCGGGTTCGGGACCGGAGTAACGACAAATTGTTAAAGCCGGCGTAGAGGGGCGTGGCGGTTAGGACGGGCGGGCCAGTCGGCGGTCGCGGTGGCGTCCGGCCCAGGGCGCGGTCCGGGTTAGCCTCGCGCTGCGGCCCGGTGTCCGTCGCGCCGCGGGCCCGGTGTTCTTTGCGCCGCAGCCCCGGTGTCCTTTGCGCCGCGGCCCGGCCCGCCGGGGCGGGTGCGCAACTCGCTAAACCCGGTGTAGCCCGGGCGTCCCGCGCACATAAGCGCCCCCGTGGCGCTTATCTCGCCACGGTCGACCGCCGGCGCCGGGTTTGGCGACTTCTGCACCGCGCCTGGGCTGCCCGGGACCTGAACAACGCAGCAAATCGCTCTGCCCCGAGCCGGCTCGGCGCGAAATACAGCTGGTGGATGCTTACGTGGCCCCGACCGTCGGGCCGGAGCCGATCTGCCGCGCTAAGCAGGGTGACCGGTCAGGTCCGGACCTCTTGGCTCAGGCTGGGTTGGTTCTGCGCACAGCGCGCACCTGGTCCAGTCGAACGGTCGGGAGATCCCGCGGATGCGCCGGTCGTTCTCGTGCCACTCGCGGTTGAGGTGGCGGCCGATCACGATCGAGGCGGTCGTGCCGGCGCCGGCGGCCTTGAGCGCCGCGGCGGCGCTCTGGACACTCGCGCCGGTCGTCCAGGTGTCGTCGATTAGGAGCACGGACCGGCCGTCGATCGGTCCGCTGGCGATGAACTTCTCCGGGCGGAACGCGCGCGGCTCGACCTCGGCGTCCGATCGGCGAAGCAGTCGCTGGTACCGGTCGCGGGTCGGCGCGACGAGCTCGCCGACGATCCACCGGAGCGGATGACGCTCGTCGCGGGTGCGGTCACCGGACGGCACGGTCGTGACGAGCTCGAACCCGTCCGTCCCGGCGGCGTGCGCGAGGCAGCGCTCGTGCTCTGAGAGAAAGCGCCACAGGATCGCGGCGAGGCTCGCGCCAAGGCGACGGGCGACGTCGCCGTCGAGGCGCTTGTAGCTGGCGAGCGCATGATGGAGCTGCTCGCGCGCGACGCTGTAGGAGATGGGGGCGACCGCGTCGAGTACCAGCCGGCCGTGATCGCAGGCGTAGCACCGCGTGTACCCGTCGGTGAAGTTGAAGCAGGTGCTGCAGATGCTGGGACCCCGCCGCGGGCCGAGCATCACGTTCTCGTACAACGCACTCAACTCGCGGACCGAGGGCATGTTCGCTCCGGTTAGGCGACGAGCGAACCGGGCGAGATCAGCCGCTCAACAGCGGTCGTGATCTCATCGGCCGAGCGCACGACGTGCGTGCCCGGCCGCCCCGCGTATTCGCGCGCCCACGGCTGGCGCTCGACCAGCGAAGCGAGGAGGAACACCGGCCGACCCTGCGCGAGCGCCAGGCGCGCCTGCATCCGCGCGCCGCTTGTGTCGGACGCCTCGATCACCACCGTCGCCAGCGTGATCCCGGACATGACCGCGTTGCGCATCGGGAAGCTCCGGCGGCTCGGAGGGGCATCCGGCCAGAACTGCGAGATCACCGCGCACTCCGAGGCGATCCGACGCTGGAGCGCTTGGTTCTGCGGTGGGTACGAGCGGGCTAGCCCGGTCCCGATGACCGCGACGGTTCGTCCGCCGCGGGCCAGTGTGGCCGTGTGCGCGGCCGTGTCGATGCCGGCGGCAAGCCCCGAGACGACCGTGAATCCGCTGTCGACGAGATGCCGGGCGACCGCGCCAGCGCGCTCGACGCCGGCCTGGGTCGCCTTGCGCGCCCCGACGACCGCCACCGCGCGCGCGTCACCGGACGTGAGGCGACCTGCCACGAACACCATCGGCGGGCGGTCGTGGACGGCGCGGAGGTTCGGGGGGTAGCCGGGCTCGAGCACCGTGACGAGGTTCATCCCGGTCGCGCTCCAGCGGTCGAGATCCGCCTGCGCCTCGGCAACGATCTCGTCGGCGGTCGGCGCCGGCTCGTCCTGGAGCGATTCGCGCCCGTCTCGGGGCGGTGCCGGGGGGTCGAGCAGGCTCGTCTGTTGGGGCGGCGCCGCGCGTCCGGCGAACTCTTCCTCGAGCACCGCGCTCGCGCTGCCCCTCTCCTCGGCAAGCTCCGCGTACTCAACCCACGGCCGCTTACCCGTCCTGAGCAGGGCCACCATCGCAGCGCGCTCGCCCGCAGCTGTCACCGCGCGAGCGTAGCGTGCCCGACAGATACGCTTGGTCGGCTTGTCAGCCGACCGGCTGGAACGGCTCTGCTGGCGGAGCGGGCTCCTTCGCCTGCGGCTCGGGCTGCGTCGCCTCGACGTTGGTCGCCTGGCTGACGAGCTGCTCGTGCGGCTCGTGTTCCTGGGTGCTCATCGCGCTGCGGAAGTCCCGGATCCCCTGCCCGAGCGCGCGCCCGGCTTCAGGCAGTCGCTTGGGTCCGAGTACGAGTAGCGCGACAACGAGGATCAGGAGCAGATGCGTGGGCTGAAGGATGTTGTCGACGAATGGCATCGGCACAAGCTTACCCGGTGTTCGGCGCCGGTCACGGGACTTTTCGCCGATCGCTGGTCGTATGGCCAGTCGAGGCCAGGTGATCAAGGCATTCATCGGCGCGATTGCGATGTTGCTGGTGGCCGGCGGCGGCGCCGTCGGGCCGGCTATTCGCGCGCGATCCGGCCCCGCGCCGCTCGGAGCCGCGGGTATGAGCGCGGTACCCGCGCGCGCTGCCGCCGAGGGCACGAACTCGACCCCCGGCGTGTTCGCGCTCCCGCAGATCGGGTCCGCGG
>CAVWKC010000010.1:0-262213 GCA_963755525.1 uncultured Solirubrobacterales bacterium
GGAGAACTGCTCGAGCATGTGGTTGGGCACGACGACCGCTGGCTTGGTGACTAGGCCGAGGCGGCGGAGCTCCATCGCGCCCATGACCATCTCGGCGGTCTTGCCGGCGCCGACCTGGTGAAAGAGGCCGACGGCGGGCTCGGCGAGCATCCGCGCGACCGCTGCCCGCTGGTGCGGGCGCGGGGTGAAGGTGCGCGCGAGGCCTGGGAGGGTGAGCTGCTCGCCCTCGGTGCTGTAGTCGCGTAGGACGATCGCGTTGAACCTGCGGTTGTACTCGCCTGCCAGCCGGCGGGCGCGGTGGGGGTCCTCCCAGCACCATTCGGCGAAGCGCTCCTGCAGCGCCTGGGCTTTCTCTTGGGCGGAGGCGGTCTCGGTCGGGTTGACCACGCGGCGGCCGTCGTCGGTCTCGTCGGTGACCTGAATCGGCCGCTGCTCCAACACGGCCTTGGCCAGCGCCGGAGCGGGCATCCGGTCGGTTCCCCACACGCTGGTCGCCTGCACGCTCCATGCGCGGCCCTTGACTGCCCACATCGCCCCGCCGGGATGCTCGACCTGGATGCCGTCGTCCTCAAGGATCTCCGTGAGGAACTGGCGATGGGTGTCGGCGTCGATCCACACCGCCCCCAACCGCGGCTCGATCTCCTCGACGCTCAGGTCCGCCGGCAGCACCCGCTCCAGCGCCCGCACGTTCCCCTCGAGCTCGGGCCGCTGGTGCGCGTCCTGGCGGGCCTGCTCGAGCTTGGCGCGGACGTTCCCGGACAGGTACTCGGCCGCGGGCACCAGGCGCTGCTCGCCAGGGTTGTTGTAGACGAGCTCGCCCAACTGCTCGCGCGCCTCGGGCTCGGTGGTGCCGAGAAGGCGGGCGATCTCGCCGAGGTCGACGCGGCCGCGGGTGTCCAGGCAGATCGCCAGGGCGTCTTGGGGCGTGTCGGCGCCGAGCCGCGGCGCGCGCGGAACAACGACTCGCTCGGAGAGGATCCCGGCCGGCGCCGCTGTCTGGCTCGTCTCATCGAACGTCTCGAGCGCCTGCACGAGCGCAGCGAACGGATCGGAGCGCAGGAGCCGCACCGCGGTCGGGGTGACCCTGGCCATTCGCTCCTCGCCCGTGTTGGGGTCGTCGCGGCCGGTGCGCCGCAGCGTGAAGCGGTTGATCGGCCCGTGCCGGCGCTGGTAGTCGCCGTAGCGGTCGTTGAGCCGCGAGCGCAGCTCGGCGATCTCGCTCGTGTCCTCGAGTGTCGAGGCCTCGGCGCCGAGCAGCTCGCGGGTGGTGTCGCGCAGGCCGAGTAGCGCCCGCAGCTCCGCGCGGTGCGAGGCGGGGACCTTCAGCGCCTCGACCAGCCCGCCGCTGGTAACGCTGAAGGTGCCGTCCTCGAGCGCGGTGACGTGCCCGTCCCAGGCTCCTTCGGGCGCTAGGTACACGTCGCGCGACGGGCCGCCGGCCGCCGACGCCCGGGGCGATGTGTCGCGCGGGCCGGCGAGCAGCCCCTGTTCGCGGGCGCGGTCGACGATCTCGCGCAGTGCGTCGGCGAGCTGTGCGGGTGTGTCGTCGAGCACGCCGTGCGAGCGGACGTGCAACGTGTCTGAGCCGTACATCCCCTGCCCGACCGCCATCTCGCCGAGCACCAGTTCCGGGTGGGCGGCCAGGTAGCTGTTGATCCGCACCTCCCGGCCGTCGATGTCGACCAGCGCCGTGGTCTCCCAGGTCGTGTCGCGCGCTGGTTCGTTGGGGTGGCGGCGGAGGAGGATCAGTAGGTCCATCAGCGCGTCGGTGCCGGCCGTGCGGCGGTGTGCGCCGGTCGGCAGCCTGACTGCGCCGACGAGGTCCGCCATGGCGCTCATCTCGCGTCGGGCGGCCGGGTTGGCGGCATCGAGCGTGTAGTGCGAGGTTAGGACTGCGACCAGTCCGCCGGGGCGGGTTAGCGCCAGGGATTTGAGGATGAAGTGGTTGTGCAGGCTGTGCCCGCCGGGGTTGTGGCGTGGGTCGTGCAGGCGGACGTCGGCGAACGGCACGTTCCCGACCGCCAGGTCGAAGTAGGCGTCCGGCAGTCGCGTCTGCGCGAACGACTCGGCGCGGATGTCGGCGCCGGGGTACAGCGCGCTGGCGATCTGGGCGGTGGTGGGGTCGAGCTCGACGCCGACCAGCTCCGCCCCTGGCGGGGCGAGGCCGAGGAAGATTCCGGCACCGCAGCCGGGCTCGAGCACCCGTCCGCCGGCGAACCCGAACGCCGTGACGGCGTGCCAGATCGCGGCGGCGACCCTGGGGTCGGTGTAGTGGGCGTTGATCGTCGTGCGCCGGGCCGCCTCGTACCCGTGCTCGCCGGCGAGCTCGTGCAGCTGCTCGCGCGCATTCGCCCATTCGTCGCGCTGCTCGTCGAACACCTGCGGGACGGCGCCCCAGCCCGACCACGCCGCCAGCGCCCGCTGCTCGCCTTCGGTGGCCGGCCGCTGCTCGTCCTCAAGGAGGCGCACGAGGTGCAGCGCGTCGAGATTCGCCTGTACGCGGGCGCGGGCGCCGGTCGGCGCCAGCTGCTGCCCGCCAGCGGGCGGCGTGAAGCTGGTGGCTACTCGTCCTCTTGCCGCAGCCGGGCGCGGTCGCGCATCGTCTCCAGATGCCAGCGCGCCGACTCGTTCCCCTCGTCCTGCTCGCTCGAAGAGGGTGGCGGGATCAGGATCAGTTCGGCCAGCACCCGCTCCTCGGCCTGCAGCCGGGCCATGTTCAGCCGCCCGACTTTCTCCAGATAGCTCTCCTCCGGCGGGTCCGGACCCGCCAGCTGGTCCTGGAGTCGCTGGATCGCCATCTCCGCCCGCTCGCCCAGCTCGGTGAAGAACGTGTCCCGGTCGCTCTCCGGGATCTGCTGGAAGCGGCCCGGGTCGGTCGTCTCCCAGTGCCGTATCGCCATGCGGCCGTACTTGTTCATCGCGCGCGGGTTCGGGCTCTGCCCATAGGGCTTCGAAGGAAAGCTGCTGGTCGTCGTTATAGCCCGAGCGGCGGCTTCGCGGCATCCCCGCACCCTCCTCTGTCGACCGGTGAACCTACGCCTGCCGTGCACGTGATCACTCGCCTCCGGTCCCCCGCCTACATCGTCACTGACGAATCGAGCTCGCCGAGCGCCCCAAGCCGTTGAGCAAGTGCCCGCGCTGCGTCGGTGCCAACGACGGTGAACGCGAAGCTTTGGCGCGCTCCCGGCTTGACGGTGACCTCGAGGCCGGTCGCGCTACTGACGGCGTCACCAAGTCGTAAGGCGAGCGCGGCGTGGTCAGCGTCTTGTCGCCGTTTTGGCTTGCGGGCGCGCGGGGTGGCGAGTGCGCGCACGGCGGTCTCGAGTTGACGGGTGGACCAGTCGTTGGCGACGGCTTCGCGCGCGAGCCGGCGCCGTTCGTTGTGGTCGTCGGTCATCAGCAGTACGCGCCCGTGGGCGTAGCTGAGCTCGCGCGCGTTGATCAGTTCCTGGGTGTCGTCGGGGAGCTCGAGCAGGCGGAGGTGGTGACTGACGGTCACGCGCGATTCGCCCAGTCGGCGCGCCGAGTTCTTCCCGCGTGAGGCCGAGATCTTCGATCAGGCTCGCGTACCCGCGGCCCTTCTCGATCGGGCTGAGGTCCTCGCGCACGACGTTTTCGATCAGGGCGTCCTGCAGTGCGGTCGCGTCGTCCTGGTTTTCGCTGACGAGAACGTCGACGGTGGCCGCTTCGATGATGCCAAGCGCGCGCCACCGCCGCTCGCCGGCGATGATCTCAAAGCTTCCGGGCTCGGTCGCACGGACGATCAGCGGCTGGAGCAACCCGCGAGCGCGAATCGATTCGGCGAGGCGCTCGAGCGCGTCCTGGTCGAACAGCTTGCGTGGCTGGTTGGGGTTCGGCGTAACGGCGGTGTACTCCACGGTTCGTAGCCGGCCCTGGTCGGCGAGCGTGCCGAACAGTGCGCTGCTCGGCGGTGGGGGTGAACGCCGGGGCCGGGTGAGGATCCGGGTGGGAACGGTGTTCTTGGTCGGCATCAGCCTGGTGCGACCGCTTGCGTGGTTGGCGAATCGTGAACGCGGGCGAGCGAGCCGGCGACAGCCGGCCGGCCGCCAAGCTGCTCGGTTGTCTCTCGTATGCGGTCGAGGGCGGGGCGCGCCTGCTCGTAGGGGTCGGCGGTCATCGAATTCCCGCTGCGATGTCGATCAGCGCTCGCCCGCACTGGGCGCACGGCTCCTCTGCCGCTGTGCCCTCCGGCCAGATCGGCGAGTGATCCGCGAGCGCAAGCCCGGCGATGCAGACGACGCACCACACGGTCTCGCTGCTGGTGTCCGGGTCGTTGACGAGGTAGCCGACGGCGGCCTCCGGGTCGGTCACGTCGGCGAGCGCTTCGTAGCGGCCGGCGGCGTCTTCGAGCGCGGCCGCAGCTCCGCGTAGCGCCGCGGCGAGTTGTCGGTCGCTGTCGACGGCGAACTCGAGCCGCTCGATCAGCGTGTGTTGGTCGTGGTCGGCCATCTGGTGGTAGCCGGTATTGCGCGCCGATTCGAGGATGTTGTCGTCGGTGTTCATCGTCTCCCTCCTTCGTAGATCGCAGGAGTTGCCGGGGGTTTCGGGGTGCGTGACGCGCGTCACGGTGCTCACGCGGCCTGGTCCTGGGCGAGTTGCGCGAGGCGCCCCTCGAGCTCTTTGGCGGCCGCCGCGTAGTCCTGAGCGACCCGCCCTCGCGGGTCAGCGAAGACGGTCGGTACTCCGTATCCGGGGTGGTCGCGAACTGAGCTCTGTTGGCGAATATGCGTCTGAAACACGTACAACGGGCCGGACGGGAACTGCTCGGCGTCGGCGAACGCGGTCGCCCATGCGCGCAACTGACGGGAGCGAGCGTTAGTGCGAACGAACAGCATCCCGACCGCTGTGATGGCGTGCCCGGACTCGACGCCGAGCTCGTCGAGTTCGTCGAGGCGCCGTGCGATGGTCTTGGCTTCGTAGACGCCAGGCTCGCCGCAGAAGAGGATCCCGTCGGCGGCGAACATTGCCATGCGGGTGAGCGGGGTGACGGCGCCGGTGGTGTCGATCAGTGCGATGTCGGCGGTCTCGTCGAGCCGCATCAGGAGTTGATCGAGCGCGTCGAAGCGACCTGTCGCGGCGACATCGGCGGTGAGGGCGAGGAGGCGCTCAGAGGTGGCGAGCATCCTTAGCGATCCGCCTGGCTTGTGGTTGCGCGCGGGGGCGATTGGATCGTTGATCTCGATCGCGGCGGTGAGCGGGTCGGCGCTTCCCGCGAGGAGATCCTCGATCCGCGTGACGTCGTCGTCGTCCTCGATGCCGAAGGTCATTTCGAGGTCGGGCTGGTGGGCGTCGAACCCGACGAGGAGGACGTTGTTGCCGCGTCGCGCGAGCGCGGGTCCGAGGTTCGCGACGGAGGTCGTCTTGCCGACCCCGCCCTTGGAGGACCAGACGAGGAGCCGGTACATCACCTTGCCTCGGTTCGATGGTGCCGTGCAGTCATGAGCGCGTCTCCTGAGAGGGTGTCGTTGGTATGAGCCGAGGCTTTGGGCATTGCTTGGTGGTCAGACGGGCGAGTAGCGGAGTTGCTCGTCGATGCGGGTGGCGATCTGACCGAGTTGGCCTTGGCGGTTCTTGCGGACGATGAGGTCCATCTCGCCGGGTCGTTCGGAGTCGGGGTCGTAGTAGTCGTCGCGGTAGAGCATCAGGACGCAGTCGGCATCCGCCTCGACTTGTCCCGAGTCCCGCAGGTCGGACAGGAGCGGCCGCTTGTCGGGCCGCTGCTCGACTGCGCGAGAGAGCTGGGAGACAGCGATCACGGGACAGCTGAATTCGCGTGCGAGGCGCTTGAGACCGCGGCTGAACGCCGAGACGTCCTCGACGCGGTTGCCGCTCGGCTTCTCGGCGCGCATCAGTTGCAGGTAGTCGACGACCAGCAGCTCCAGCCGGCCGTGGCGGACCGCGACCTGGCGGGCGTGCGCGCGCAGCGTGGGGAGGGAGAGGTCGCCGTCGTCGAGCAGGTGAAGCGGAAGACCGACGCTTGCCTGCGCGGCTTTCAGCAGTGGCGGCCAGTCGTGTTCGTGCAGGCGCCCGAGGTGGATGCGGCTCGGCGCGACGCCTGATTCGGCGGCGAGATGGCGCTGGGCGGTCTCGGAGTCGCTCATCTCGATCGACGCGAACAGCACACGACCGCACTCGACGGCTGCGACGTGCCGGGCGATCTGAAGGGCGATGAGGCTCTTGCCCATCGACGGTCGTGCGGCGAGGACGTACAGGCGCCCCTGTTGGAGCCCGCCGAGCAGTTCGTCGAGCGGGGCGATCCCGGTGGTGAGTCCGGGAACGGCGCGGCCCGATTGCGAGCACTGGGCGAGGCGGTCCACCTCGTCGGTGACCGCGTCGGCGAGAAGCCGCTGTCGCCCTCGGACTGTGCTCGCGCGGAGCTGGAAGATCAGCTGCTCAGCGCGTTCGATCAGTTCGTCAGACCCCGAGCTGGGTGCGCTTGCAGCAGCCTGGATCTCGTAGGTCGCGCGGATGAGCCGCCGGACCTGCGCGAGGTCGCGCACGATCGCGGCGTACTCGCGACAGTGTCCGGCCGCCGGCACCCAGCCCGCGAGCTCATCGACGCTCGCTGAGCCGCCGACATCGTCGAGTTCTCCGTTGCGTTGGAGGTGCGCGGCGACCGTGAGGTGATCGATTGCCTCGCCGGCGCTGTGCAGCGCCCGCATCGCGGCGAACACTCGCCCGTGTGCGGGTCGGTAGAAGTCGTCGTCCTGGAGGCCGACGTCGAGGGCGGCGTGGAGATGGCGTTCGTCCAGGAGAACGGCGCCGAGCACTGACCGCTCGGCCTCGAGGTTCTGAGCGTGCGCGGCGTTGTGGACGGCCGATGTCATGCCGCGGTCCGCTCCTGGTGGTCGTTATTCCGCTCGGTGAGCTCGGACCATAGGTCTCGGTATTGCCGCTCGGAGTAGTGCAGGGGGTGTTCGCAGAGCACGGTCCAGCGGGCGGTCAGGACGAAACGCTCGAGGGTGGGGTGGATGGCGGCGAGCTCGGCGAGCGCCGCCGCGCGGTGGTCGCGCCCGTGTCGCTGAATAGCGCGGGCGAGGTGATCTTTGGCAGCCGGCCAGCTGAGACCGCTCGCGTCGGGTGATCTCGAGTCAGCAGTTGCGGGGAACTTCGTGCCTGCCGGTCGCCGGTGCCGCGAGGCGAAGCGTTTCGCGATCAGCTCTTCGGCGATCCGATCGAAGTCGGGGAGGGTGGTGGCCTTTGCGCCGATGTATGGGTCGGCGACCATCTGCGAGAACCCGGCCGCGATGCGCTCAGGTTCGAGGCGCTCGAGGAGTCGGTCCGCCGCCTCGTGCCAGCGCCGTGTGTCGCGGCCGTACCGGACTGCCGGGCTGCTGCCCAGCGCCGGCTTCCAGGCATCGATGAACGCCTCAATCACCCACTCGCTCGTCCCGTATCCCACGGAACGCCCGTCCTCGACCGGTTCCGGCTGACCGCCCTGGAAGTTTTCTCGTTGTTCTTCTGGATCGCCGTCACCTGCGCGCGCGCTAGAGGGCGGCGAATCAGCCATGCCGGTGGCGGCGTTTCCGCCCTGCCAGTTCTGTCCCGCCGCCCTGCCAGTACCGTTCTGGCGCCCAGCCAGTTCCGATTCACCGCCCTGGCCGTTTCGCCCCGCCGCCCTGCCAGTACCGTTCTGGCGCCCAGCCAGTTCCGTTTCACCGCCCTGACTGAGTGGCGCTTCATGGACCGTGTAGATGCTCGGCAGGTTCCGACCGCCGTTGCTCGCTCGACGACGTTCAATGGTGAGCAGACCGGCCGCTTCGAGGATGTGGTGGCAGTCGTCGACGCGCTCGACGTGCAGCCCTGAGTGCTCGGCGATCTGCGAGCGAGTGACCTGCGCCTGGGTCCACGTCCCTTCCGGACCCTGCCGGACGCAGAACTCGAGCAGAACGACGACCAGCCCGAGATCTCGCAGCAGATGGCCTCCGTCTCGAGGCGCCGCGAGCCGGTCGGCCATCGGCACCGTCACGGCGATGAAGCTGTGCTCGTGGATGAGGAGATGCGCGATGCTGATGCTGCCGCCGCGCTCAGGGTCGGCCTGCGTCTCCCTCCGGAGAACTCCGGCCTGCTCGAGGCAGGCCAGCATCTTCGCGACGCTTCCCTTGGAGACTCCGCCGCGGGCGGCGAGGAGGTCGTAGCTGTAGCGGACGCGGCGTTGCTGCCCGATGGCCCGCTGCTCGTTGGCGAGCTGGCAGAGCAGCCCGTAGAACCCGATCGTGCGGACGCGGCGAGGGCCAACGGCGTGTTCGCGGATCGCCTCGACCGCGCGCGTGTAGACCATGAAGAAGGGCAGCTCGCGGCGGTCCGAGATCGTGACGGGATCGTGCGTGTGGCCGACGGCCGTCATGCCGTCCCCACCCCGCTGACGCGAGTGCGCGGCCCCGGCCGACGAGCTGCGACAGCGCTGACGCTCGTGTCTCGAAGGGCAGCAGTTACGCGGTCCGAGTGGGCCGCGATGGGTCGCTCCCGAAAATCCTGATGCACCCGTATTGCACCCAAATGCCGGCTCGAGCGGAGCGCGACGATGGGGTGCGATCTCAGCAAACGTCCTGTTTTGCAGGGATTTCCTAAGAGTGGGCGATCCAGGACTCGAACCTGGGACCTCTTCCTTATCAGAGAAGCGCTCTAACCGACTGAGCTAATCGCCCGTCCGGGCGATTCTACCCGCGGGCCGTGGGCGCGGGGCGGCGCGGTTGAGGCCGGAGCGTCCGGGTCAGGAGACGGCTCGGACGCGGAGGCGGCGGGCGACGTCGAGCGCGTCGTCGAGCGACTCGAAGCTGAGCTGGACTCGGTAGCCGGCGCCCTTGGCGGGCGCGACGTCGACGTCTCGCCCGAGGGCGGCGCCGAGGGCGTCGGAGATCAGTTCGATCGCGGCGGCCTGGTCTGGGTGGAGGGAAGGCCGGACTGATGAGCGGCGGCGGCGATTGGCGGGCGCGCCGGCAGCGCGGGCCCGGGACTCGAGCTCGCGGACCGACCAGCGGTGATGGGCGGCGTCGCGGGCAAGGGTGCGGCGGACGCTGTTGTCGCCGGCAAGCAGGAGCGCGCGGCCGTGGCCTTCGGTGAGATCGCCGCGCTCGATCAGCTCGAGGGCCTCGTCGGGCAGGTCGAGCAAGCGGATGAGGTTCGAGACCGCCACGCGGCTGCGGCCCACCCTGAGGCCGACGTCCTCGCGGGTGAGTCCGAGCTCCTCGACAAGGGCGGCGCAGGCGCGGGCCTCTTCGACCGGGTTGAGGTCCTCGCGCGCCATGTTCTCGATCAGCGCCACCTCGAGCGAGGCTGCGTCGTCGTGACGGCGCACGACCGCAGGGATCGCGGTGAGCTCGGCGAGCTTGGCGGCCCGCCACCGGCGCTCGCCGGCGATCAGCTCGTAGCGGCCGCTGACGAGGGGCCGGACGAGGATCGGCTGGAGGACGCCGCTGGTGCGGATCGAGTCCGACAGGGCCGTCAGCGAGTCCTCGTCGAACGTGTGGCGCGGCTGGTTCGGGCTCGGGTCGATCATGTCGACCGGGATCGGCCGGAGCTCCTGGAGCTCGTCCCGGGGAGCCACGGACATGATCGCCGCGAGGCCGCGGCCCATTCCCTTCGGTCGTTCAGCCACGAGCGGCAACCTCCTTGGCAAGCTCGAAATAGGCATCCGCGCCGGCGCAATGCGGATCGTGGTGGATTACCGGTTTACCGAAACTTGGTGCCTCGCCGATCCGGACGTTGCGCGGGATCACGGTGTCGAACACCAGTTCGGGGAAGTGCTCTCGCACCTCGCGCTCGACGTCCTGCGCGAGCCGCGTGCGGCCGTCGTGCATCGTCAGCAGCATTCCGGCCACAGTAAGCCATGGATTGAGCTCGCGCTGGACCAGCGAGAGCGTGTCGAGCAGGCCGGCGAGACCTTCCAGCGCGAAGTATTCAGCCTGGACCGGGACGATCACCCGATCGGCGGCAACGAGCGCGTTGACGGTGAGCGGCCCGAGCGAGGGCGGGCAGTCGAGCAGGACGAACGCGTAGCGCTCGCGTACGCCGGTGAGAGCCTCGCGGAGCAGCGTCTCCGAGCCCGCGACCCGCGGCAACTCGACGTTGGCGCCGGCAAGATCGGGTCCGGACGGGACGAGCGAGAGGCGCTCGATGCCGGTCGGGCGGACGACTTCCTCGATCGACGCCGAGCCGGTCAGCACGTCGTAGATCGTGCCCGGATCGTCCTTGCTGACCCCGAGGCCGATCGTCGCGTTGGCCTGGGGATCGATGTCGACGAGCAGGGACTCGTAGCCCGCCTCGGCCACGCACGCGGCGAGGTTCACCGCGGTGGTCGTCTTGCCCACTCCGCCCTTCTGATTGGCGATTGCGTACACGGTCCCCATGGGCCGCTGACGGTACCGGTGGGGGCGGTCAGACCCCGGGTGCTCCGTTGCGCGCTAGCCCGCGCCGAGCGGCCGTTTCACAGCCATCCCCGGCCGGCGCGGAAACCCTAAAGGTGTCTCCGTAACCTTCGACATGAGGTGTAGATACCGGTTTTCGGCGCCGGGAAAGGGCTGCATATGGCGGATCTCGACCGGCTCGAGTCCCAGCTGCGCCGCCGCCCGAGCCGCCGCGTCCTCGTCTCGTGGATTCCGCTTACCCCGCCAGACGACGAGGGTGCCGCCCACCACCAGGAGCGGTGCCGCGTACTCGGCGACGACCGGTAACGGCGCGAGCGCGCGAGCCGTGACCACGTCGAAAGCCGCCAGGCCTTCGGGCCACGTCTCGACGCGCGTATTCACCACGACGGCGTTCGTCGTCTCGGTGGCGGCGACGGCTCGCTCGAGGAACGCGCTTCTCCGCGAGACGCTCTCGACGAGGGAAACGCTCGTACCGGGCAGTGCGATCGCGAGCGCCAGCCCGGGAACGCCGGCGCCGGACCCGAGGTCGGCGAGCCTTCGGGCCGAACGGATCGGCTCGAGCTCGAGCCCCACCAGCGAGTCCGCGAGGTGGTCGTCGATCGCCTTTACCGGATCCCGGACCGCGGTCGGCGCGAGCCGATCCTCGACGAGCAAGCGATGGAATGCCAGGAGACGTGCGACGGCATCGTCCGCGAGGCCGTACCGCTCGGCCAGAGCCGCCACCCGCGCCGGGGCGTCGCCACCCGGTTCAGCCCTTCTCGCCACGGGGTTCAGCTCGACGGCTCGAGACGTCCGCGCTCACGCGCGATGTACGGGGCGTAGCGGGAGCACATCGCCTCGAACCGCTCCGCGGCGTACCCGTCGAGTCCGTCATGAAGCTCGCCTTCGAGCAGCGGAAGCAAATCACGCACGAGCGCGGGCCCGCGCGCCATCCACTGGTAGTAGGAGCGTCCGCCATGGTGATACGGCCCGTACAGCCGCGTCTCGGGGAAGCGCTCCATCAGCCAGCCGAACAGCGCCTCGTGGCGCACGTGCATCCGCACGGTCACCTGGGGTTGTTTTCCGTCGCCGCCGAAGGAGGCCTCACCGACCATCAGCCCGACGAGGAGGCCGCGATCGAAGTCCGAGAGCTCCGCCATGAGCAGAATTGTTTCACCGCGTAAAAAAACGTGAAACGGTGGGTGGGCCGTTGCTAGAAAAGGCTCGCTCTTGAGCCACAATCCAAGCGCGCCCGGGTGGTGGGGTGGTGGCGTCGCCGCGGGCGAGCTACCCGGCTGACCCTGGCGAGCGGCGCCAGGGAGGGCGCCAGCGGTTTGGGACGCCGAGAGGGAACTAACACGTGCACAACTCGCCAAGCCACCGCCGTTTCGCGGATCTTGGCGAGATAAGCGCCGGCGATTCGGGCTCGTCCACGACGCCGGGGCCGCCGGGCCGAGCCTACGGCCCGGCGCCACCGGGATGCCGCCGCCTGCGTCAGTCGACGAGCGGCGCCACGACGAGCCGCCGGTCGGGCTCCTCGCCCTGGCTGTACGTCTCGACGTCGTGGCGGCTCTTCAAGTGCTCGTGGACGACCTTCCGCTCGAGCGCGGTCATCGCCTCGAGCGTCACCGGGCGCTGATCGTGGACGGCAGCCTCGGCGGCCTGGTCGCCGGCGGCGCGGAGCGCGACGGCGCGGCGCTCGCGATAGCCGGCCGCGTCGACCACGACGCGCTTGCGGACCACGGCGCCCTTGCACGCGATCCGGTAGGCGATGTGCTGGATCGCGTCGATCATCTGGCCGTGGCGGCCGATCAGCAGGCCGAGATCATCGCCCTCGAGGTCGGCCCGGACCTCTTCCGCGTCTTCCTCGACATGGATGCTGGCCTCGATGCCGCACCCGACGAGGATCTGCTCCAGCAACTCTTGGACGCGCGTGCCCGCGTCGCCGATCTCAGCGTTCACGATCTACCTCCTGCGTCCGGAGCGCTTCTTCTTCTTTTTCGGCGGGGGCGGGGGCGTGCCGCCCTTGCTGCTGCGGCTGTTTCCGGCCGCGACGGGCTCGGGCTCGCGCTTGGGGCGGCCTCGGATCAATCCCGATAGGCCACCGCCGTTGCCTCCGTCCGGCGAACCGTTCGGACCCGAATCATCCGGGGGTGGCGACCCGCCATCGCCCTTGTCGCCGCGGCCGCCACCTCCGCGGCCGCCACCTCCGCCATCGTCCGGCGGTCCGACACCCGCCCCGGGCACCGGTGGAGGCGGCGTTCCGATGAGTCTTCGCACGGTGTACTGCTGACCCATCGTCCAGATGTTCGTCGTGATCCAGTAGACGAGCAGGCCGGCGGGGAAGTTGATCACGATCACGACAAAGACCAGCGGTAGGAACATCATCAGGCGCCGCTGCTGCTTGTCCATCATCGGGCTCGACATCATCAGGCTCGAGGCCAGCTGGCTCCCGATGTAGAGCAGCAACAGGACGATCAGCACCCAGCCCGTCGCCTTGTCCGTCAGGTCCGGGATGAACAGGAAGCCGGCGCCGTTGTTCGGTCCGCACGGGGTCGTGTGCCCAGCCGCCTGCGCGAGCGTGATGTGGTGCATCGCCGCGTACTTGATCTGGTAGGCGTGCTGGGTCTGCGGGCAGATGTCCGGCCGCAGGTTCTTGCGGAGCATGTAGAAGAGCGAGATGAACACCGGGATCTGCGCGACCAGCGGCAGGCAGGACCCGAGCGGGTTGATCTCGTTCTCCTTGTAGAACTTCATGATCTCCTGCTGCTGGCGCTGCTTGTCGTCCTTGTACCGCGCCTGGATCGCCTTCATCTGCGGCTGCATGCGCTGCATCTTCTGCATCGAGTGGAACTGCTTGACGGTCAGCGGCAGCAGGATCGCGCGCATCAGGATCGTCAGCGCGATGATCGAGAAGCCCCACGAGAACCCGACGTGGTTGTGGAAGAACAGGAGGATCGACTGGAAGACGTCGATCAGCGGTTGGAAGATGTTCGCGGTGACAAACATGCTCAGGCGCTCGCAGCCGGTGCTCGGGGCTTGAACAGCCGCTGGTCCTCGACGGGATCAAATCCGCCGTGACTGAACGGGTTACATCTGAGCAGCCGCCATCCGGCCAGGACTAGCCCACGGAGTATGCCGAATCTTCCTATCGCCTGCGCGGCATATTCGGAGCACGATGGGTAGTACCGGCACCGCTGCCCGAACGCCGGCGAGATCAGCCGCTGGTAGAGCCTGATCGGTAGGACCGCCAACGAACGGAACCAGGTCACCCGTGCTCCTCGCCCACTTCGGCCGCGATCCCCGGACCGACTTCGGCCGCCACCTCAGCACCGGGATCCGTGTCCGCCGGTGGCACATCAGCAGACTCGGCCCGACGATCCGCGCCACCGGGGTCGACGCGCTCCAGCAATTGCCCGAGCGCACGGCGGATCCCGTCCAAACCCTCACGCTCGGCCAGAGCGTTTGCTTCGTGTCGGGCCACGACCACGGCGTCGGTGCCAGGCGGGAGCCGGTCGCCATCGATCGCGAACGCCTCTCGGAGCAGACGCTTGACCCGGTTGCGCTCGACCGCGCCGCCGACCTTCCGTGACACGGACAGGCCGAGTCGTGCGTCGTCGCCCTCGCCTCGCGGGAAGACGTAAAGCACGAACTCGCGGCCCGCGTGCGACCGGCCCTGGCGAAACACACGGTCGAAGTCGGCGCTGCGCGACAGCCTCATCCGCCCGGTCCGCGGACGGGCGCCAGGCAGGCCAACCATCAGACCGTCAGGCGCTTGCGGCCTTTGTCGCGCCGGCGCTTTAGCGTGAGACGCCCGGCCCGGGTTTGCATGCGGGCACGGAACCCGTGTGTACGGGCGCGCTTGCGCTTCTTCGGCTGGTAAGTGCGTTTCATGATTCACGACCCGGGAGCGGGACTGGAGCCAGTATACGCAGCGGCGATTGCGGCAGATTCGGATCGTCTGCGGCATGCCGGGACCCAGACTAAGAAGCCGCTTTCCGCTTTTTCCCGCGCTTTGCGTCAAGGCCCACGGAGCCGCGCATCTCACCTCCTCGCCGCTGGTATATTCGCCGCCCCCGGCGTCCTTCGGGCGCCTCCCTCGTCAATCAGGTCCATTTCCGTCCCGCAAAGGGTTGCTTGTCGCTGTCCGCGCACCTCGAGCCCACCGTTGCCTGGCGTGAGCTCCGCGCGGAGCTCAGGCGGGCCGTCGGCGAGTCCACGTACGAGATCTGGCTCGCGTCACTCGAGCTGCAGTCGGTGCGCGACGGCACGCTGCTCGTCGACGCGCCGGCGGCCACGTACGACTGGGTCTCCAAACGATTCGGGCGGATCCTCGAGGGCTGCGCCAGGATCGCCTTCGGCCCCGACATCAAGTTCGAACTCGCGTGCCACGGCGTCGACCGGCCGCACCGGCCGCGAACCCAGGCCGAGGGCCTCGACCTGGCCGCCGGCGCGCTCAACCCGCGCTATAGCTTCGACCAGTTCATCATCGGGGACGGCAACCGACTGGCGCACGCCGCGTCGCTGGCGGTCTCCGAGCTTCCGGGCCAGGCTTACAACCCACTGTTCCTGCACGCCTCGCCCGGCCTCGGCAAGACGCACCTCCTCCAGGCAATCGGCAACTACGTCCTCTCGTTCGGCGGGGGCGCGGTCGTTCGCTACACGACCGTGGAGGCATTCACCAACCACTTCATCCGGGCGCTGGGGTCACGATCGCTCGACCGCTTCAAGCAGGCCTACCGAAACGCGGACGTGCTCCTGATCGACGATGTCCAGTTCCTCGCCAGCAAGGCCAAGACCGAAGAGGAGTTCTTCCACACGTTCAACGCTCTGTATGAGACCGGGCGCCAGCTCGTCCTCACATGCGACCGCCTGCCCAGCCAACTGATGGCGGTCGAGGAGCGGCTGCGCGAGCGGTTCGAGTCGGGGCTCGTGGCGGTGATCAAGCCGCCGGACCATGCGACCCGCGTCGCCATCCTGCGAAAGCGCGCGTCGCTCGACCGAATCCCCCTAACGGACGACGCCGTGCTCGACGTGATCGCGGATCGGATCACCGACAACGTACGCGTCCTCGAGGGAGCTCTCATCAGGATCGTCGCGTACCACTCGCTGACCCAACTCCCAATCGACGTCAAGCTCGCCGAGGGAGTCCTTGACGAGATCCATCCGCGGCCGAAGAAGGAGGGTCAGACCTCGGTCGGGGAGATCCAGCGTGCGGTCGCCGCGTACTACGGCCTAGCGCTGGCGCAGCTGATCTCATCCAGCCGCGCCGCGAACGTGACCTGGCCACGCCAGGTCGCGATCCACCTAACCCGTGCCCTCACCGATGCGTCGCTCCACGCGATCGGCGAGGCGTTCGGCGGACGCAACCACGCGACGGTCCTTCATGCCTGCAAGCGTGTGTCCGAGCGCATGGGCAACGATCAACAAGCTGTTGACGAGGTCGAGGAGCTAACGAAGATCATCGACCGCGGCCGTACCGACCGACCCTCTTGACAAACTTGTCTGTTTCTTTGCACACCCACGGATTCCTTCTTGCTGCAGGCATTCCAGCGGTTTGTCAACACCCTTAAATCCCCTATGACTTCTAAATCCCACCTGAGGTATTCATCGTGAAGATCTCCTGCGACCGCGAGGCTCTGCTTCGACAACTTCAGACCGTGAGCAGAGTCGCCTCAACGCGCAGTGCGATCCAGGCGCTGTCGGGGGTCCAGCTCCGCGCTTCGTCCGACGGCTGCGAACTTCAAGCGACGGACATGGACGTTGGACTGCGGGTTCCACTCGAGGCGGAGGTCGTCCGCGAGGGCGCCGTCGTATTGCCGGCGCGGCTCCTGCTCGACGTGGTCCGCCTCCTCCCGGCCACGAACGTCTCGCTCGAGCTCCGCGCCTCCGAACAGGACGTCGAACTCGTCTCTGGAAACGCGACGTTCCACATCCGCATGCTCAGAGCCGAGGACTTCCCGCCCTTCCCCGAACCCCAGGAGGATGGCGCGGTCTCACTTCCGGTGGAGGCGTTCGTCTCGACCGCGCTCAAGGTGGCGACGTCGGCCTCGCGCGACGAGACCCGGCCCGTGCTGACTGGCATCCTCGTGTCGGCCTCCGACCGCGAGCTTCGGATGGTCGCGACCGACTCGTACCGGCTGAGCGTCAAGGAGACGGTGCTCGAGGAAGCGCTTCCTTCTGGTTTCGAGGTCAACGTGCCCGCGCGAGCGCTCCAGGAGCTGGCCCGGGTGGCCGGGCATGTCGAGGACGAGCAGCTTCGCATCAGCGTTCGGCAGAACCAGGTCCTGTTCGAGCTCGGAGGGATCGTCCTATCCTCGCGGCTGATCGACGGGCAGTTCCCCAACTACCGCCAACTGCTCCCCGAGACGTTCGAGCACGAGTTGCGTCTGGCCGGCGCCGAGCTGACCGAGGTGGTGCGGCGAATCAGCCTCCTCGCCCAGAAGAACGCGCCGCTCCGGCTGTCGTTCAAGCCCGGCGAGCTGACGATCTCCGCGCAGACGCCCGACGTCGGCGAAGCGCTCGAGTCGCTGCCGGTGCCATTCCAGGGCGAGCCGCTTGAGATCGGCTTCAACCCGGAGTTCCTCCGCGCCGGGCTCGAGGCGATCGAGGAAGGCGATGTGGTCGTGAAGCTGATCAGCCCGCTCCGACCGGGGTTGCTCGAATCCGGCGACGAGAGCGGGTTCCGGTACCTGATCATGCCGATTCGGCTGAACGTCTAGCGAGCGCGGCGTGCAGGTCCTCAGCCTGAGCCTGCGCGACTTCCGCGGGTACCACGACGCGCGTGTGGATTTTGGCGATGGGTTGACGGTCGTGACCGGTCCGAATGGCGCCGGCAAGACGAACCTGCTCGAGGGCCTCTACTTCGGCTGCACGGGTCGCTCGTGCCGCACGAGCAACGAGCGCGAGGTCGTCAGGTTCGGCGCCGGCGCGGCACGGACCGTGCTCGCCTGCGAGAACGAGGACGGGATGCATGAGCTGTCGGTCGGCTTCGTGCCGGGCCAGCCCAAGGCGATGCGCGTCGACGGCGCGACGGTCGAGCGGATGCTCGACGTGCCCACCCGGCCCCTGGTCAGCGTGTTCCTGCCGGACCGGCTCGAACTGATCAAGGGCGCCCCAGCGGTGCGCCGGGCCCACCTCGACCAGTTCGTCGCGGCGCTGTGGCCGGCGCGCGCGGATACGCGCCGGCTGTATTCGCAAGCGCTCGCCCAACGCAACGCGCTGATCTCGCGGATCCGGTCGGGCCGTGGGTCGCGGGGCTCGTTCGACAGCTGGGACGCGCAGCTCGCCCGCCATGGAATCGCGCTGATGAGCGATCGGCGCGGTGCGGTCGAACTCCTCGAGGAGCCGTTCCGTCGCCTCGCCGGCGCGCTCGGGCTCCCTGACGGTCCTCGTGTGTTCTACCGCCCGCGCTCGAAGGCGACCGAGCCCGGGGAGCTCGCCCGTGAGCTCGCCGAGCGGCTCGAGAGCGATCTCGAGCGCGGCTTTACCGGCCACGGGCCTCACCGCGACGACCTCCCGACCGAGCACGGCAGCCACGAACTGCGCGCGTATGGTTCTCAGGGTCAGCAGCGACTCGCGTTGCTGGCTCTGCTCCTCGCCGAGCGCGAGGTGATCGCCGAGCATCGCCCGGCCCCACCGCTGATGCTGCTCGATGACGTGATGAGTGAGCTCGACCGCGACCGGCGCCGGGCACTCGTCGACTTGCTGCGCTCCACCGCCGGCCAGTCCGTGATCACGGCCACCGATCTCGAGCACGTCCCCGGCTCGAGCGACGACGACGTGACCCAGGTCGCGGTGTCCGGCGGCCGGTTATTGGCGATGGCGCCGGAATGACCACATACCGGCGTGCTCCACGCTCGCTGTCGTTCGCGCTCGATCACATCCGCGACGAGCTCGAACCCGACAGCCTGCTGGCCGAGGTGCAGCGCGCATGGCCCGGCGCTGTCGGCCCGGCGATTGCGGGCGAAGCGTCGCCGACGGCCGAGCGCGGCGGGGCCGTGACCGTGTCCTGCTCGGCGTCGGTGTGGGCGCAGGAGCTCGACCTGATGGCCCCGGCGATCATCGAGCGGCTCAACTCCCTGCTCCGGACGGGCCGGGTGTCGCGCTTGCGCTGCGTGGCGCTCCCGGTGCGTAACTGAAAGCGAACGAGGCCGGCGACGGGATGCCCAAATCCCGCCACCGGCCTTGTCGTTCAGCCCCCGCCCGCTCTGTTAGCCCCGCCGGCCCGACTAAGGGTTGGGTGTCTTAGCCGAGCGGCTCGACCGTGTTCCAAGAACCGAGGGCCGGCGCAGCGCCCGCGCTGCCCCCGCTCGCCGTGCAGTTGGCGCAGTTCCAGCTGGACAGCGCGTAGCCGGCGCGCAGCGAGCCCTTGGCCCGGTTCCAGCTCGAGAGGTTCCAGCTGGAGAGGTTGTAGTTGATGGCGCCGGTCGTGCTGTTGATCAGGCTGCTCGGCGTGAGCCCCTGGTCGGCGAGCGGCGGGTTCCACAGCAGCGCGGCCTTGACCGCGTTGGGCTCCTGGAAGGAGGAGTTCTCCGTCACCGCCGGGCTCGTCAGGTCGCCCTTCACCTGATCGGGAGTCCAGTTGGGGTGAATCTGCAGGAGGTCGGCGACGAGTCCGGCGATCGCCGGGGCCGCCATCGAGGTCCCGCTCGTCTGGATGTACTGACCGTTGCCGGTGATGCAGGTCGGGCAACTCGTCGAGAACACGCTGTTCGGCGCGAGCACCGAGACGATGTGCGCTCCTGGGGCATACACGTCCGGCTTCTGGAAACCGTCCTGCGTCGTGCCGTGGCTCGACCACGAGGCGATCGTGTCGCCGGCCGGGTTGGCGCTCCCGTTCTCGTCGACGCCGCCCACCGTGATGACGTACGGGTCGTTGGCCGGCGAGTACTGGACCGCGTCCGACGCGGTGCCCTTATTGCCGGCCGCCGCGACCACGACGATGCCGTGCATCCAGGCCGACTCGACAGCCGCGTCGAGCGGGTCGGTCTTGTACGACTGGGGCGTCGTCGAGCTCAGCGACAGGTTGATGACACGAATGTTGAACTGTGACTGATGCTCCACCGCGAACTGCAGTCCGTAGATCACGTCGAGCACGCTCGCCTCGCCCGTCTCGTCGGAGACCTTGATCGAGATGAGGTTGGCATTCGGCGCGACGCCGATGTAGTGACCGTACTCCGGATCCCCCGTGCCGCGATTGTCGCCGTTGCCGGCGATGATCCCGGCCACATCCGTTCCGTGACCGTAACTGTCAGTCGCGGTGGTGGCATCAGCATTCGCCACAGCGCTCGCAACGACCCGCGAGGCACCGTGGTCCTTCGAGGCGAAGTCGGGCAGCGCGCCGTCAACGCCGGTGTCGACGACGGCAACTCCCACGCCGGTGCCAGTGACACCAAACCTCCAGAGGGGGAGCACGCCGAGCGTCTGGTCATAAGTCGTCTGAAGCTGTGTCGCGGAGACGCCCTGCTCCGCCGGGACCAGGTGGAAAGGCAGGCTCTCCGTGTTGACCGTGGTGTTCAGTGACACGGCGTGCACGTCGGGGTTCGTCGCCAGCGACCGCGCCTCCGCGGCGGTCAGCGACAGCGCGAGACCGTGGATGATCGGCAGGTTGCCAATCACCCGCCCGCGGACGCGGGCCGCATCGGACTTGGCCTTCGCCGCGGTGACCGTCGCGTTGAACTGGACGATCGCCTGCACCATCGCGCTCGGGCGATGAGCCGCGAGGGTGGCGATACGCGGGTCGAGCGGCGCCGAGGAACCGGCGGCGGTCGGCGAGGAGGAGGAGTTCGGCACGAGCCGGATCTGTCCGCTCGTCGCGCCGAGCGCGACGGCGAGCGCGACCGCGGCGACAGCCGCGACGGCGAGCGCGGACATCCACCGCATCCGCTCAACGATTTGGACAGAACGTGTCATCAGGGCAACCTCCGTGTCGCAAAACCAATTAACCAGTGACTCAACTGGCGGCTGGGCTATCTCGCATCCTTGCGAGACCCCTGGCTTTGCGCCCCCGCCTCGCGACGGGTTTGCCCTGAGCAGTCTAATAAGTTGTGAACTGGCGGCTGGGCTATCTCGCTGGCTTGCGAGACCCCTGGCTTTGCGCCCCCGCCTCGCGACGGGTTTGCCCCTGCAGTCCTTCGTGGGAGGTTCATCGGCCGGAAGCTGCAGTCACCTGAGAGGTTTGGACGGATGTATGAACTCCGTCCGGGGTGGTGAGCGCGTCGGCGCGGCGTACCCGCGGTCAGGCGGCCGAGCGGAGCTGGAGCTCTGGCTTGACTGGCTCGGGGCGGCCGAGGTGGAAACCCTGGCCGTAGTCACACTCGAGCGCGACGAGCGCGTCGGCTTGCTGCTGCGTCTCGATCCCCTCGGCGATCACCGCCACTCCGAGCGTGCGGGCGAGTTCGATGATCATGCGAACGAACGACGCTTCGCGTCCGCCGCGGGCGAGGCCGTCGACGAACGACTTCGCGATCTTCAGCATGTCGAACGGGAGCGTGTGCAGGTAGCTGAGCGACGAGTACCCGGTCCCGAAGTCGTCGAGCGCGAACCTCACGCCCAGCGCGCGGAGCTCGGCGATCGCGGCCTTGACTCGCTCGGAGTCCTCGAGGAGAACGGTCTCGGTGATCTCGAACACGACGCTACGCGGATTGACCTCGGCGTCCGACAACGTCGCGCGCACGCGCTCGACGAGACCCGGGTCGCGAAGCTCGACCGCGCTGAGATTGACGTGGATGGCGACCTGCGACCCGGCCCCCGGCCCGATCGGGCCGTGTTCCTCCCAGCGGCGAGCCTGCTGACAGGCCTCCTCGAGCACGTACTGACCAAGCGACAGGATCAGCCCGGTCTCCTCGGCTAGCGGGACGAACTCCGACGGGCCGACGAGCCCGCGGCGCGGATGCTCCCAGCGCACGAGCGCCTCCTCGGCGACCAGCGCGCCGGTGTCGAGATCGATGATCGGCTGGAAATAAAGAGTCAGCTGCTGGCGCTCGATGGCGAGCCGCAGCTCCTCCTTGAGGCCGTGGCGCTCGAGCACGGCCTCACCCATGCTCGGGTGGAACACCTGGAAGTTACCCTTGCCGTTGGTCTTGGCCTTGTACATCGCGACGTCCGCGTCGCGGATCAGCTCATCGGCCGAGGCGGCGGCGCTGTGACTCGTGGCGATGCCGCAGCTGACGTACACCGACACGCTCTCTGAGCCGACGTCGACCGGAAGAATGAAAGCGTCCATGATCCGTTGCGCGACGGTGACCGCGGCCGTCTCGGCGTCGTGGCTGTCCTCGACCATCACCGCGAACTCGTCTCCGCCCAGACGCGCGATCACGTCCTCGGGCCGCAGGCAGGCACGCAGGCGCGACGCGACCGACACGAGCAGCTCGTCGCCGGCCGAGTGGCCGAGGCTGTCGTTCACCGTCTTGAAGTCGTCGAGGTCGATGAACAGCACCGCGAGCTCGCCACGGCGATCGGCGAGCGCACCCTTGACCTGGTCGGTGAACAGCGACCGGTTGGCGAGGTGCGTGAGTGGATCGTGGTAAGCCTGGTGGTGGAGCTGCTCCTGAAGCATCGACAACTGCATGACGGCCTGCTCGAGGCGGTCATACTGGAGCGCGACGCTCGCGTTGCCGGCGAGCGTGTCGAGTAGCCGCAGATCGTCGTGTGCGAACGAGCGCACGACGCCGAAACGATTAGCGAGCATGATCGCGCCGATCATTCGGTCCTCGCCCGGGAGCGGAGCCACCATCGCGTGGGTCACGCCGCGGGCCTCCAGGTAGCGCTGGAGACGTGCGCCGCCGAAGGGAGGGTCGAGCGTGATCGCGCCGCCGCCGCTGCGCTCGAGCAACTCGTGCATCGCGTCGGCAACCTCGGAGTCGACGGGCTCCATCAACTCGCGGTAGCTGCCGGGTCCGAGCATCGTCCGCAGCGATGGGTTCTCCTCCGACCCGAACAGGATGATCTCGGCCAGCTCGGCGCGGAACGCCTCGAGCGAGCGGACGAGCAGACCCTCGAGCGCAGGGGCGATCTCACGCGAGCGCGCGAGCGTGCGGTTGGCCTCGTACAAGAACTCGAGCCGCTTGTGACGCTCGCGCTCGGACAGGTACGCGCGGTAGGCCGCGAACAGCGTCAGGGACGGGATCGCCAGGAGCGGGAGCGCCCGAGCATTCGAGGACGCGATCACGGCGCCGCACAGCCCGAGGCTGGCGTTGCTGAGCGTGACCACGAGGTCCATCGACAGCATGTGGCCGACGGTTCGGAGCTTCACCATCCCCTCAGAGAGGGAAATCGCGACTGCGATCAGGATCACGGTGACGAATCCGGAGACCTGCGTGGCGATCAATGCCGCGACCCAGATGCGCTGTCCGACGTGATCTGACGCGGGCGCAAGCGCGTGGATGACGAGCAGCGCGATACAGGCATGGACCGCGAACTGGGAGATGTTGAAGACGAACTTGACCGGCGGCAGGCGGCGGTCGAACAGCATCACCAGCGCGCTCCCGAGCAGGCAGCCAATCAAGAGCGCCTCGGCACTGCAGAAGATCAGCCCGAACACGATCGGGATATCGCCGAGCGAGAACGAGTGCGCCCCACGCCGGAAGTGGAGATGAACGATGCAGCGCTCGGCGATCGCGAACGCGATCGCGATCGACCACCACGGCAGGTGCGGGTGCGAGAGCGGCTGAAGGCCGTGAACCGGACCGGCGTAGAGCGCCACAGCGGCGGCGATCAGCAGGAGATTCAGACCCCAAACGGGGTGAACCTCGCGAGCACGGCGAAGCGCTCCGCACAGGCGAGAGGACGGCTTGGGCTGGGGTTCGGTGGAGGTCGCGGCTCTCATCCTCAGTGCGCCGACTCGTGTCGCCGGCAGCCCTTCGCGTAAGCATCGGCGGATGCGCGCAAAAGTTGAGCATTGCGCGCGTACAGGATTCGGACCGCGAGGCGTCAGGAGACGCTTTTCGACGGGTCTGTTCCGCAGTGCATCAAAGCCAACAAAAGCGACCGGTCACGGCGCTCGGCGAATACTCTCAGTTTTCCGAGTTTTGCAGGCAAAACGGACCGGCGCTCAGCGGTCGTTTCCGTCCCCCACCGTGCTATCATTATGTGCACAGTTCTCGACGCCCCGGCGCGCGCCAGGTTGCGCGGACCCGGGGCGTCTCTGATGTCATCGGAGGATCGTTGGCAATTGACGATGGCGCCACAGGGCGCCCTAACCAGCAGAGCAGTTATGACGCGCAGGACATCACGGTCCTCGAGGGACTCGAGGCGGTCCGCAGGCGTCCCGGCATGTACATCGGCTCGACCGGCGAGCGCGGCCTTCACCACCTCGTGTACGAGGTCGTCGACAACTCGGTCGACGAGGCACTGGCGGGGCGCGCCGACCGCGTCGACATCACGATCCATCCGAACAACTCGGTCACCGTGCGCGACAACGGCGCGGGCATCCCGGTGGCGATCATGGAGAAGGAGCAGCGGCCTGCCGTCGAGGTCGTACTGACTGTCCTGCACGCCGGCGGCAAGTTCGGCCAGGGCGGCGGCTACAAGGTCTCGGGCGGACTGCACGGCGTCGGCGTATCAGTCGTGAACGCGCTGTCAGAGCGCCTCGACGTCGAGGTTCGTCGCGACGGGTTCGTATGGACCCAGTCGTTCGAGCGGGGCAATCCGCTGGGGGACCTCCAGAAGGGCGAGCCGACCCGGGAGACCGGTACGACGATCACGTTCGTGCCGGACGCCGACGTGTTCGAGACGCTCGACTTCAACTTCAACACGCTCGAGGAGCGCATGCGTGACACCGCGTTCCTCACCCGCGGCTTGCGCATCACGCTCGTCGACAAGCGCGGCGAGGGTCATAGGGCCGAGTTCCACTACGAGGGCGGAATCGTCGACTTCGTCAAGTACCTCAACCGCAACAAGGAGCCGATCACCGCCAAGGTGATCTCGTTCGAGGGCGAGAGCGACGAGGGCGCCGTCGAGGTCGCGATGCAGTGGAACTCCTCCTATCAGGAGTCGGTGTTCTCGTTCGCCAACAACATCAACACGATCGAGGGCGGCTCGCACCTCAGCGGCTTCCGCTCGGCTCTGACCACCGCGCTCAACAAGTACGCCAAGGACAAGGGTGAGCTCAAGGACAAGGACGATGCGCTGACCGGCGAGGACGTGCGCGAGGGCCTGACCGCGGTGATCTCGGCCAAGCTGACCGACCCGCAGTTCGAGGGCCAGACCAAGACCAAGCTTGGAAACCCGGGCATGGACGGCTTTGTGCGCTCGGTCGTGTACGCGCGCCTATCCGAGTTCCTCGAAGAGAACCCTCAGGACGCCCGCAGGGTGATTCGTAAGAGCGTCGACGCGGCGCGGGCCCGTGCCGCCGCGCGCAAGGCGCGCGATCTGACCAGACGCAAGTCTGCGCTCGAGAACTCGGCCCTGCCCGGCAAGCTCGCCGACTGCTCGGTCAAGGACCCGTCCCTCGCGGAGCTGTTCGTGGTTGAGGGCGACTCGGCGGGCGGCTCGGCCGTGAGTGCCCGCGACCGCAGCACCCAGGCGATCCTGCCGCTGCGGGGGAAGATCCTGAACGTCGAGAAGAGTCGCATCGACAAGGTGCTGGCCAACACCGAGGTCCAGGCGCTGATCACCGCGATCGGCACCGGCGTGCGCGACGAGTTCGACATAGCCAAGGCGCGCTACCACAAGATCGTCCTGCTGACCGACGCCGATGTCGACGGTGCCCACATCCGCACGCTCGCGCTGACGCTGCTGTTCCGTGAGATGCAGCCGCTGATCGAGGCCGGCTACGTGTACATCGCCAAGCCGCCCCTCTACCGGCTGACCAGGGGTCAGAAGCACCGGTACATCGAGCGCGAGTCCGAGCTCGAGGACATCCTGCTCGGCGACAAGTTCGAGAAGATCGAGATCTTCGACCGGTACAACAAGCCGCTGAAGCTGACCGACACGCGCTGGAAGCGCTTCAACCGGCTGCTCAAGCAGTACGACGGTTGGGCCTCGGCGCTCCGGGCGGCGCACGGCCATGGCGTGATCAGCTTCCTCCAGCAGGCGAGGTTGCTCGAGGCGCAGGTTTCTGACGTCGATGCGCTCCTGCGCCACATTGCCAAGGACGGCCAGAACGGCGAGGCCTACGGGACCGAGCTGCTGAGCGAGAACGAGCACGAGGTGGTCATCCGGACGGTGGAGGCCAAGACCGGCCTCGCCACCACGCACACGATTCCGCGCGCCACGCTCGAGGCCGAGGAGTATCACCAGCTGGCCGAGGTACACAAGGACCTGGTCGAGCTGGTCGGCACGCCGCCGTTTCACGTCGCGCTCGGTGAGAACAGCAAGGAGGCGCCCACGTTCGAGGAGCTGCGCGAGGCGGTGCTGGCGATCGCGCAGCGCGGGATCGAGTATTACCGCTTCAAGGGCCTCGGCGAGATGGACGCGCACGAGTTGCGCGAGACGACCATGGACCCGAGCTCGCGGACGCTCGTGCAGGTCACGATGGAGGACGCGGCCTCGGCCGACATGGTGTTTTCGATGCTGATGGGCGACCAGGTAGAGCCGCGGCGGGCATTCATCGAGGAGAACGCGCGGCTCGCCACGCTGGACACGTAGGAGGACGGATCAATGGCATCGATAGACACCATCGGCGGCGGCAACATCGAGCCCCGCGGGCTCGAGGACGAGATGCGCTCGGCGTATCTCGACTACGCCATGTCGGTGATCGTCGGGCGTGCGCTGCCTGACGTCCGCGACGGCCTCAAGCCGGTCCACCGCAGGATCCTCTACGCGATGAACGAGCTCGGCCTGCGGCCGCCCCGCCGGCACGTCAAGTGCGCGACGATCGTCGGCGAAGTGATGGGGAAGTACCACCCTCACGGCGACTCGGCCATCTACGACACGCTCGCCCGGATGGCGCAGGACTTCTCGATGCGCTACCCGCTCATCGACGGGCACGGGAACTTCGGGAACATCGACGGCTGGGGCGCGGCGGCCATGCGCTACACCGAGGCCCGGCTCGACCCGCTCGCCACCGAGATGCTGCGCGACATCGACCAGGAGACGGTCGACTTCGCACCCAACTTCGACGGCTCCAAGCAGGAGCCGCTGGTCCTGCCAGCCCGGTTCCCGAACCTGCTCGTCAACGGTGGCTCGGGGATCGCGGTGGGCATGGCGACGAACATCCCGCCGCACAACCTGCGCGAGGTGGTGGCCGCGACGCTCGCCTACATCGACGACCCCGACATCGACGTCGAGGGCCTGATGAAGCACGTCAAGGGCCCTGATTTCCCGACCGCCGGGACGATCCTCGGACGCGAGGGGATCCGTGACGCATACGCCACCGGCCGCGGGCGGATCCGTGTGCAGGCCAAGGCCCACATCGAGCCGATCGGCCAGGGCAAGGAGGCGATCATCGTCACCGAGCTGCCGTTCCAGGTCCGTAAGGGCGGCGACGGCGGGGTGATCGAGAAGATCGCGACGCTCGTTCACGAGAAGAAGGTTTCCGAGATCAGCGATATCCGGGACGAGTCCGACCGCAACGGCATGCGGATTGTGATCGAACTCAAGCGCGACGCGATCCCGAAGGTCGTGCTCAACAAGCTGTTTAAGCACACGCCGATGCAGCAGACGTTCGGCGTCAACGTCGTCGCGCTCGTCGACAACGTGCCGCGCACCCTGTCGCTGCGCGAGGTGATCGGCCACTACGTCGACCACCAGCGCGAGATCATCGTCCGCCGGACTAAGTACGAGCTCCGCCGCGCCGAGGAGCGCGCTCACGTCCTCGAGGGACTGCTGATCGCGCTCGCCAACCTCGACGAGGTGATCGCGCTGATCCGCGGGTCGCAGACGCCGGAGGTCGCGCGCAACGGCCTGGTCGAGCGGTTTGAGCTGACCGTCGTGCAAGCCCAGGCGATCCTTCAGCTGACCCTGAGCCGGCTGACCGCGCTCGAGGCGGACAAGATCAAGCAGGAGCACACCGACCTGGTCGAGCGGATCAAGGAGCTGCGGGAGATCCTCGGCGACGAGGCGAGGGTCATGTCGCTCATCAAGGAGGAGCTCGCCGAGATCGCCGAGACCTACGGCGACGACCGGCGCACCGAGATCATCCACGCCGAGGGCGAGATCGACATTGAGGACCTGATCGCCGATCAGCAGATGGTGATCTCGATCACTCACTCCGGCTACATCAAGTCGCTGCCGCTGTCCACGTATCGCCAGCAGCGCCGGGGTGGCGTCGGTGTGACCGGGATGGACATGAAGGACGACGACTACATCGAGCACCTGTTCGTGTCCTCCACGCACGACTACCTGCTGTTCTTCACGAACCGGGGCAAGGTCTACCGGCTCAAGGTCTACGAGCTGCCCGAGGCCTCGCGCACGGCCCGTGGCCGGGCGCTCGTGAACCTACTGCCGCTGCGCGAGGGCGAGCGGGTGCAGTCGGTGCTGGCGACCCGCGACTTCGGCGAGGGTAAGTACCTCGTGTTCGCCACCCGCAAGGGCATGGTCAAGAAGACCGAGTTCGGCGCCTACAACACGCCGATCAAGGCCGACGGGATCATCGCGATCAACATCCGAGACGACGACGAGCTGATCGCCGTCCGGCGGACCTCGGGGCACGACGACATCATCATGGTGTCGCGCTCGGGGCAGGCCGCGCGGTTCAGCGAGAGCCAGGTCCGGGCGATGGGCCGGGACACGAGCGGCGTTCGCGGCATGAACGTCTCTCAGAAGGGCAACTCGGTACTGGCGATGGACGTCGCCCGGGACGACCAAGAGCTGCTCGTGGTCACCGAGAACGGCTACGGCAAGCGCACCCCGATCCCCGACTATCCGGTCAAGGGCCGCGGCACGATGGGCGTCAAGACGATCACGCTTACCGAGAACAAGGGCGCGCTGGCCGGTGCGCTGGTCGTGCGCGAGCACCAGGAGCTGGTGTTCATCTCTCAGAACGGGATGGTCCAGCGGACCTCAGTGCGCGGGATCAACCGCTACGGCCGCGCCTCGCAGGGCGTCAAGGTGATGAACATCCGCGACGACGACCAGGTCAGCGCGGTGGCGCTCGTGGTCGAGTCCGAGACCTCGACGGCGGCGACCGTCGCCGAGGATGGCGGCGTCGAAATCGACGCCGGTTTGGAATCGGTCGTCGCCGGAGATGAACCTGCTGTCGGAGACGACGCCGAGTCGGTCGGAGACGACGAATCGGTCGGCGAAGACGTCTTGGACGCCGAGGACGAGTAGCAACCTTCCCACGGGCGCTTGTAAAGCAGCGCCGGCGAAGGTGCGGATCGCTCAAGCAGCGACCGAAACCTACCGATAAGCGGTGAAATGGGATCCGCGCGGCCACAGTTGCGGTCGTTGCTGGCGCACGGCGCCAGCGCGTCCGGCCCGGTCACGCGCTTTGGCGGCGCGCGGCGGGGCCCGAGTCGCATGGTGGTCGTGCTCGTGATCGGGTGGCTGGCGCTAATAGCGACCGGCACCTGGCTGCTCGCTCACTCCCAGGCGACGAACCGAAGCGGAATGGCGGCGCGGCTGCAGACCCGCGTCCAGTACGCCGCGGGTTTCGTGTCGATCTACGCCAACGATCTCGTCGCGAGCCAGCGTGCTCAGGCGCTGACCTGGTTCGCCGGCCCGACGATCTCGCAGGGCACCTTGGATCGCGACTCGACCGCGCTCGGGCTGCGTGCCGCGGCGATCCTCGACGCGCACGGCCGCGTGATCCGCTCCGCGACGTTGGCGCCGGGCTCGCTCGTCGGAATGCTCGCCGACAGGTACGCGGGCCTTTCGGGAACGTTCACCGAGCCCGACTCGTCGGGTGTGTCGCTGACCGATGTCAACGGTACGCCGATGGTCAGCTTCGCCGTCGCGTACCAGACACCGTCGGGGCGGCGCGTGTTCACGGGCGCATACACGATGGCGGAGTCGGTTCTGCCCGCCGTCCTTGGCAGCGTCCTCTCAAACGTCGGCTGGCAGGCGTATCTCGTCGATCCCCGTGGAGGGCTGCTGAGCGCCTTTCCGACCCCGGGAGCGCAGCCAGGCACGCTCGCCCAGGCCGACCGCCGGCTCTGGGCGGCCGCTCGCCAGGCGGACCGGGGGTCATACGCCAGCCCGCAGGGCAAGCAGTACTTCGTCACCGCGAACGTTGCCGGAACCTCGTGGCGGATCGTGCTCCGAGATCCCGAAGCGCAGCTGTTCACGTTCCTCAACGGCGCCGGCAGGTGGCTCGCGTGGCTCGCGATCGCCGGCCTGGGCGTCGCAGGGCTCGCGATCATCGTCCTGATCACGCGGCTCCACGGCCGGCGCGAGCAGCTGACGCTGTTGAACGGCGAACTCGCGCGTCTGGCGGCGGTCGACCCACTGACCGGGCTGCGCAACCGGCGCGCGATCGAGGAGTACCTCCATGACGCGATCAGCGCCGCGCGCCGGCACGATCTCGCTCTGTCGCTGCTGGTCATCGACATCGATCACTTCAAGCACGTCAACGACACGCTCGGACATCGAAGCGGCGATGCCGTGCTCGCGCACACCGCCCGCGTGCTCGACGGCGCGCTCCGCACCGAGGACGCGATCGGCCGCTGGGGCGGCGAGGAGTTCCTGGTGGTGCTCACGAGCACGGACGAGGACGGCGCGCTGCGCGCGACCGAGCGGCTGCGCGGCGCGCTGGGCCGCGATCAGCCCGAGGCTGTGGGCGCCCATGGCCTGACCGTGACGATCACGATCGGCGTCGCCGAGTGGCACCACGAGGAGATCGACGAGTTGGTCAGCCGCGCCGACAGCGCGCTCTACCTCGGCAAGGCCGCCGGCCGGGACAACGTGCAGGTGTCGCGTCCCGTCCCGGGGCTGGCGTAGGCGCCGGCTTCGAAGTGCGCCGGCCGCGAGTGCGCTCCGGGGTGAGGCCTCACGGGGCCTTAACGGGTGAAGGGCGCCGTCGACCCGACGCCCTTCACAGTTTGGCTGGCATCACCGATGCGAGGTTGGAATAGACCGGAGGGACCAATCCCGGCACTCGCTCCGGCGGTGTCTCGGGGGGACTCCGCTAGGCGGGGTCAGCCTCCGACTTAGCGGCCGGACACCTCCAGGGTCCCGCAAGTACTTTCAGACAGTCGGACCACCTCCTTTCTCTGGTGATGACCAGATTACCAACCGCCGCGGAGCTTCGGTATCTGTTCGCGTCGGGTGCCGTACGGCGTGAATCGGCCGAGGGCGACGTCCGCTCGCAGCAGCTGCGGAGGTGCGACACGCACCGGAGGTGGCCTAGGCCGCCAGGTACTGCTGCCAGGCGACCGGAATCGTAGGGCTCGCCACGTGGATGAACACGGTGGCGCTCGGCATCCGCGGCTGCTTGCGCAGGTGCATGCCGGCCTGGCGGGGGAGCGCGTCGCCCTTGCGGCGGTTGCAGGGTGCGCAGGAGGCGACGATGTTGTCCCAGCCCGAGCCGCCGCCCTTCGATCTCGGGATCACGTGGTCGACAGTCAGGTTCGAGCGCGACCCGCAGTACTGGCAGGTCCAGTTGTCGCGGGCGAACACGGCGCGCCGGGTGATCTTGCGACGGTGGGTGTCGCGCGGGATCCGGACGTAGGCGACGAGCCGGATCACGACCGGTCGGGACATCGACGCGGTCGCCGAGTGGAGCTCCCAGTCGCCCCGCTCGATCACCTCGGCCTTCTCCTTCAGGAGCAGTACGACGGCGCGGCGAACGGTGCAGACGTTGATCGGCTCGTAGGTCGCGTTCAATACGAGCACCCGGCCACCCTCACGTCCGCGTCGCTGGTGCTCGGGAGGCGACGCGGACCACACTGGCGCTGGTACTGAAGTGGCCATGGCTGGCCGCAGTGTACCGGTGGCTCCGGTAGACCTGATAAGGGTTTGTTACGTCCCAATGCGATTGCGCGGGGACCCTCAGGTGATCGCGGCCGGGAACGACCCGAGGACGCGCAGGACTTCCACGTGGCCGCGGAGGCCGACGAGGGCGTCGGCGACGTGCGGCTCGATGTCACGGCCCTCGAGATCGAGGAAAAACATGTACCGCCCGAGCCCCTGCTTGCGGGGCCGCGACTCGATCCGGGTGAGATTCACGTCGCGTGTGGCGAACTCCGACAGGCAATGGACGAGCCAGCCCGGCGCCTCCGAGCCGACGCCCCAGAACACGACCGCGGTCTTCCACGGCCCGAGCGGTGGCGGCGCCGCTAATTCGGACGCGCCCAACCCGTCCGGGGGCGCCCCCACCGGTCCCAGCCACACGAACCGGGTCTCGTTGTCGGCCACGTCCTCGACGCCGGCGCGGAGCACCTGGCAGCCGTAGCGCTCCGCCGCCACGCGGTTGCCGAGCGCCGCCCACGCACCGTCGTGCTCGGCCACGGTCTTGACGGCCTCGGCGGTCGAGCTGCCGGCGAGCACCTGCGCCCCTGGCAGCCGCGTGCGAATGAACCGCGCGCACTGGGCGGTCGCCTGTGGATGCGACACAACCGTCTCGATCTCCGAGAGCTCGAGCGGCGTCCGGGCGATCAGGCAATGGCGGATCGGGTGGACGACCTCGCCGAGGATCGCGACGTCCTCGGTCTCCATCGCCAGGGCGTCGAGCGTCGCGTTGACCGAGCCCTCGAGCGAGTTCTCGATCGGGACCAGCGCGCGCTGGACGGAGCCGAAATGGACCGCCATCACCGTGTCGTAGATCGTCGGGTAGGGGATCGCGTCGAGCTCGCGCCCGGCCGTCGCCGCGAGCAGCGCCTCCTGGGTCCAGGTGCCCTCGGGGCCGAAATAGGCGACGCGCATCCGCTAGCGCGAGCGCTGCCGCACGTCCGCCCCGAGCGCGCGCTTGACCGCCTCGTCCTCCTCGGGCGAGAGCTCGAGCTCGGGCTTCCCTTCCCGCACCTCCTTGGCGTACAGCCGGGCTTGGTCGCGGTGGTGGATCGAGGACAGCACCACGCCTGAGCGGTTGGCGTCGAGCAGCGCGATCGACGTCGACTGGCGGCCCGACATCTCCCCGTAGGCGTCGTAACGGATCAGCGCGCGGTACGCGACCGATCCGTCGATCCTCCGTTCGGCCGTCTCCATCCGGCTCTCCAACCGCTCCGAGGCCTCCTGGACGTAGCCGTAGAGCGCCTCGAATTGCTGCTGGAGCGACGCGGCGTGCGCCACCAGGTCCTGGTCGGAGCCGCCGAGGATCGCCCGCTGAGCCGCCCGGAGCCGTCTGAGCTTGATCCCGAGGATCGTGCAGAAGAGGAGCGCCAGAAGGGCGGCGGCCCCGGCGGCAATGGCCACGATCCCAGCCGTGCTCGTCAGGTTCTGCACTGCCGACAGCATACGGTCACGCCAGTCATCACTGGAACGTGACCGTGAACGTCTGCGAGTTGTTCGCGACGTTCTTCTCGCCCGGGACGGGCACGATCTCGGCCGTGACCGAGTGCGTCCCCTTCGGAGGCGTCGTGCTTAGCGTGACCTGACAACTAGTCGACTCGCCCGCGGTCGTCTGGGGGACGATCGTCTGTCCGCTGACTCCCGTCCCCGACACCGTCACACGGCACTTCACGTTGGTCTCGGTGTTCTGCCCGGTGTTCGCGAAGTCCAGCGTGAACGTCGGCGCCGGGCTCGCCGGAATCGAGTTCGTCGAGCCGGGTTGGAGCGTGCTCCCGCCGACGCTGACCGAGTTCAGTTGGTGTCCGTGGAGACCCGGGGCGATGGGCCCGCTGCTCGATCCTGAGGACGAGGGCAAGGTCACATGGAGCGCGGTCGCGACGTGTTGCGGGTCGAGCCACTGGATCGAGGGCAGGAACTGGTCGGAGTTGAGCTGCTGGCCGCCCAGCCCGCCGACCGTTATCCCGGCGGCGCGCAGCGCCCCGACGATCTGCGGGACGGTGTAGTCCTTGTAGAGCACGTCGGAGGCGTAGAAGCGCGCCATCTCGGCGGCGATCGTGTCGACGGCGTTCTGGCGCGTCTGGGATTGGAGCGCCGCCCCGATCTGGTTGGCGATGTTGCTCATCCCGTCCTTGCGCATCTGGAGCGCGGAAACAAAGTCCTGCTGGGCTCCCTTCACCTCATCGGGGGTGCTGAGGCCCTTCGCGTTGTTGAGTTCAGTGGTGCCCGCGCTCACCGACTGGGCGAGGCTCTGCGAAAGGCTGGTGGGATCGCTCGTCCCGCCCGAGAGCGCGGTGAAGAAGCTCGTCCCCGTCTGGACGGAGCGCGCGTTCAGCGAGGCGACGCTGTTGTTGTAGTCCTTCAGCGCGCTGTTCCGGGCGCTGGTCTCGCAGCCGTTGACCAGCACCGCGATCAGGATGATCGCGATCACGACGATGACCACGAGGCCGATGCGACGGACCATGATCGACTGACGGTCCGCCCCCGGGGGCCGGCGGCCCCCACCGGTCGGCGGTCGGCGGCGGCGCGGTGCCGCCCGTGGCGCGGTACGAGTCTCCTCAGGCTCGTCGAAGAACGACACGCTGCTCGCTCCTTGCGGAAATTTGGAAGCGCTCAGTATGACCACACGGACGGCGGTAAGGCATTTCCGAACGTTTGCAGGCAAAGGGGAAGGCGGCCGTCGTAGCGAAAAGATGCCCGTGCGTACGGGCGATCCCTCCGACTCGCAGGCCCCGACCCGGATCGGGCGGTCACCCGAGCAGGGCGAGGAGCCAACCGGACCGGGGCCGGCAGAGACCGGGCCCCCGGGCACGGAACCGTCTGGGAAGGGATCCTCCGGGAGGAGATCGTCTGGGACGGGACGATCTGGGCAGGGACGGTCCGCGGCGGGACTGTCAGGCGCGGGACGCTCCGGGGCCCCAACGTCCGGGCAGGGACGGTCCGAGAGGAGATCGGACGCGCCGGTCGTGCTGGACCGGTACCGCCTGCGCCGCCGGCTCGGGACCGGCGGGTTCGCGACCGTCTGGCTCGCGCGCGACGAGCGCCTCGACCGCGACGTGGCGATCAAGATCCTCCCCCGTGAGCGCGTCGTCGGCGGGCGCTTCGAGCGCGAGGCCCGCGCCGCCGCTCGCCTCGCACACCCGGGAATCGTCACTTTGTACGAGGCGGCGGTCGACGACGAGGGCGCGTACCTGGTCTCGGAGCTGGTTCACGGCGCGACGCTCGACCAGATGCTCACCGACGGCCTGCTTTCGGACCGCGACGTCGTTCAGGTCGGGATCGCAATGTGCGACGCGCTGTCCCACGCGCACGCCCACGGCGTGATCCACCGCGACGTCAAGCCGTCCAACGTGCTGATCCCCGAGGTTCCGACGTCGCCGGCGGGACTCGCCCGGCTGACCGACTTCGGCGTCGCCCGCGTGGCCGGGGGCGACTCGCTGACGATCACCGGCGACGTGATCGGCACGGCCGCCTACATGGCGCCCGAGCAAGCCCAGGGCCTCCCGGCGGGCGCATCGGCCGATCTGTTCTCGCTGGCGCTCGTCGTGTATGAGGGCCTGACTGGCGTCAACCCGGTTCGGATGGGGGCCGCGGGCCAGTCCGCCCGCCGTCTCGGGATGCATCTGCCGCCGTTGCGCCGGCAGCGCCGCGACCTCCCGCGGGAGCTTGGCCAGGCGATCGACCTGGCGCTCCGGCCCCGTCCCGGAGAGCGGGGGCGGATCGAGGAGCTTCGGGTCGGGCTGGCGACGGTCGCCGGCAGGGTCCGCGACGATCCGGGCGTGGTCGCCGAGCCGTGGCGGCCACGAACGACGATCCGACGGCCCGATACGGACGAGGTTCACCTCCGGATCGAGGATCACCGCCGGCGCGCTGAGGCTGAGGACTGGGAGCGTGCGCACCCGGACCTGGAAGACCGCCGCGAACCGGGAGGCGAACCCCGGGAGCCCCGCGAACGCCGACATCCCCGAGAAGCCGGACATGGCCGACAACGCGAAGCCGGACTGGCCGACAAGGCCACGGACGCCGAGCGATCGCCGAACCGGATGACCACGCCGCCGACGAGCGGGCCCATCGTGAGAATGCGCACATTCCGTGGCCGCGGCGGGCACTGGCGGGTGCCGCCGCCGCGGCGCTGACCGCCTGGCTAGTGCGCCATGCGCCCGGCTCGTCCCCGCTCCCGACCGCGGGGACGGCCTGCGTTGCCGCGGTGCTCGTCGCCGCGCTCCCTCGCGCCGGATGGTTCGCGCTGACCGCGTTCATGGCAACCGGCCTCCTGATCAACGAGCACGCCGGCGGCGCGCTGCTGCTGCTCACGGGCGCCCTCGTCCCCGTCGTCCTGTCGCCGCGCGACGGACCGGCCTGGCCGCTGTCCGCTGGCGCCCCGGCGCTCGGCGCGATCGGCCTCGCCGGCGCGTGGCCCGGGGTGGCCGGGCTCGCAGGCCCCCTCTGGCGGCGCGCAATGCTGGGCGCGACGGGCTGGGTGTGGCTGGCACTCGCGCGCGCGACCTACACCTCCTCGTCCGTCGACGCTCTGCACCACGCGATAACCCCGCTCCTCACGGCCGGCACGCTGGTCGGCGCCGGAGTCTGGGCGGCGGCCGCGATTGTGCTTCCGTGGGCCGGAATCCGGCGCTCGCCCCTACTCGAGGCGACGCTGCTCGCGGGCTGGGCGGTCGCGCTCGCGTTGGCCACCGTCGCGGCCTCGCATGTGGGCGCCTCGGTCCCGCGAGTCTCGGTCGAGAACGCACTGTTGGGGGCGTTCGCCGGGGCGCTTGTGGCGCTTGTCACAAGGCGAGCTGGGCACCGGCTGGCGAGCGCGAGATGGGCGAAAGATTGCGCGCCGACCGCGTAGCATGGAACTTCGGCTAATCCCGCGAATTCCTGCCGGCGACGGGATGTCGCCCCGCAGCCATGAGCGTTCTGAAGAACCTGGAGAACAAGATCGCAGGCCTTGTCGAAGGCACGTTCAGCCGTGCGTTCCGCTCCGAGGTGCGCCCCGTAGAGATCGCCCGCAAGCTCGCCCGCGAGATGGAGGAGCACAAGTCGTTCTCGGTGTCGCGGACGTACGCCCCGAACGAGTACCGCGTGTTCCTGTCCCCTCGCGATCGTGAGCGCTTCGCCGGCTACGAGGCGGCGCTAACAGCCGAGCTTGCCGGGTATCTGCTCGAGCATGCGCGCAGGGAGCGGATGACGTTGCTGTCAAGGCCGGTGATCGAGTTCGAGACCGACGACAGGCTCGGCCTGGGCGAGTTCGGCATCCAGACCAGGGTCGCTCAGCCCGAGGACGAACCGGTCAGCGCGCCGGAAGAGCCCCAGTCCGGACGCACGATGGTCTACAGCAACGCCGAACGAGTCGCCGAGCCGCTCGAGGAACGCGGCCGCGCGCGGGCGGCGAAGGTGCTGCTCCTCCTGGACGGCAAGCGGGTAGTGGTCGGGCCGGCGGGCGCGACGCTCGGTCGCGGCCGGCAGTGCGACGTGGTGCTGAGCGACCCGAACGTGTCGCGCCAGCACGCCGAGATTCGTCCCCGCGGCGGGTCGTGGGTCCTCACCGACCTTGGCTCGACCAACGGCTCACGCCTCAACGGACGCCGGATCGACGACTCCGAGGTGTTGCGCGAGGGCGACGAGATCGAGCTCGGCGAGTCGGTGATGACGTTCACCCTGGATTAACGATGCTCGCGCCCGTCTCGGTAGGTCTCAAGTTCGGCTTCCTGATCGTTCTCTACCTGTTCCTGATGTGGGTGGCGTGGAGCGCGATGCGCGATCTACGGCGGGGACGCGGTGGCACGGTCCGGGCCGAAGAGGCCGCCCCGTACGACGCCACCGGCATGTACCCGGCGTCCAACGGCCTTGGCGATCACGATTCAGACGGCTTCGAGCCGCGGCTGACGGTCGAGCGCGCGCCGGGGCACGAAGTCGGTAGTGCGTATGAAATTCCTAACCAGGGCGCTACTCTCGGCCGCGGAGACGTCGAGATCAGGCTCGACGATCCGTTCGCCTCCGCCCACCACGCCCGCATCTCGCGGGAGGGTCACGTCGTCGTGATCGAGGACCTCGGATCCACCAATGGGACCTACCTGAATGAGGAGCCGCTGAACGGCCCCCAGCCGCTGCATCCTGGCGATCGGATCAGGATTGGCGATTGCGAATTCTCTTACGAGCAATGAGGATCACTCCTGCTATGAGGATCGACCGAACCTAGTCATGCTGCGTGCGGCGGAGACCACCTGCAAGACCGACACCGGCCGTCAGCGTCGGGACAACGAGGACAGCGCGTTCGCGCGCGCGCCGGTGTTCGTCGTTGCCGACGGCATGGGCGGCGCCCAGGCGGGCGAGGTCGCTTCACGGATCGCGGTGGAGGCGTTCGAGCAGGGCCTCCCCGACTCGGGGAGCCCCGAGGAACGCCTCGCCACCCGGGTCCGCGAGGCCAACGCGCAGATCTACGAGCGCTCGCGCGCCGATCGGCAGCGCGCCGGGATGGGGACGACCCTGACGGCCGCCTACGTCGACGACACCCACGTCGCGATTGCCCATGTCGGCGACAGCCGCGCCTATCTGTTCCGGGACGGGACGCTCCAGCGCCTGACCCAGGACCACTCGCTGGTCGACGAGCTGGTGCGCCGCGGGAAGCTGACCGAGGAGCAGGCCGCCGAGCATCCGCAGCGGTCGATCATCACGCGCGCACTTGGCCCCGAGCCCGACGTCGAGGTCGACACGTGGACCTACCCGGCGCGCGCCGGCGACGTCGTCCTGCTGTGCAGTGACGGCCTTACGTCGATGATCTCCGAGGAGCGGGTCAAGGCGACTCTGACCGAGCACGACAACCTCGACGAGGCCGCCGACGCGTTGATCCGCGAGGCCAACGAGGCCGGCGGCCGGGACAACATCACCGTCGTCCTGTTCCGCCTCGAGGAGATCGGCGCTGACGAGACGGCCGGCGAGGAGACGATGGTCGGGGTCGCGGTGCCGCGCGATGTGCTCGCCGGGCCCGGCGAGGAGTCCGAGCGCTCGGGCGCGACCGCAGTGGCGGTGGCGCCGCCGCCCACGCGCTCGTCCGCCCACCAGATCTCGCCGAGCCCGCCGGCGGGCACGCGCCGCCTCCACGCGCGGCCGCCGGTCACCGTCCGCCGCGACCACCGATTCATCACGCCGATCGCCGCGCTGCTGGCCACCGTGATTGTGCTCGGACTGGTCGGTGGCGGCGGCTACCTGGCGAGCCGCCAGCTGTACTTCATCGGTACCAACGCGCAGGGGATCGTCACCGTGTACCGCGGGTTCCCCTACGACCTGCCGTTCGGTGTGCCGCTGTACGAGACCTACTACGTGTCGGGCGTCCCGGCCTCGGTCGTGCCCGCGGCGCGGCGCGGCGATCTGCTGAACAACGACCTGCGCTCGCAGACGGACGCGACCTCGCTGGTCATGGACCTGGAGCAGGGAAAAATCTCGCCGTGAGTTCAGCTGGGGGCCTGTCCACCCCGCCTCACCGCGGGGAACTCATTCACCGAGGAGCGACCCGTGAGCGCGCGTAACCGAGAGCTCCTCGGGCTGATTCCCGCGTCGTTGCTCGTGACCGCCGGATTCGCCGGCGTGTTCATCCAGCGCTCGAACGCGTTGTCGAACGTGTCGTTGACCTACGGCGCGCTGTTCCTAGGCCTGTGCATCGCGGCCCACATCTTCATCAGGATCACGCTCCCGCGTGCGGACCCGTACATGTTCCCGCTGGTGGCGGTGCTGGCCAGCTTCGGGCTGGTGATGGTCTACCGGATCGATCCGACGCTGGCCCGCCAGCAGGCGCAGTGGTTCGTGCTCGGCTTGATCCTGTTCGCGGCCACGATCCTGCTGTTCCGCGACTACCGCAAGCTCGAGCGCTACCGCTACATCATCGTGCTGATCTCGCTCGGGCTGCTCGTGTTGCCGCGGTTTCCGGGGATCGGCTACTCCGCCAACGGCGCATATCTCGGGGTGCGGATCCCCGGCGTGTTCGTGTTCCAGCCGGCGGAGTTCGCGAAGATCGGCCTGGTCATCTTCCTGGCCAGCTACCTGCGGGACACGCGGCAGGTGCTCGTCCAGGGCGGCCGGCGCTTCCTCGGAATCACGATTCCGCCGCTGAAGCAGTTCGGTCCCGTGATCGTGATCTGGGGTCTCGCGATGGCGACGCTGGTCGTGCTGAGCGACACCGGCTCGTCGGTGATGTTCTACGGCGCCCTGCTGGCGATGCTTTACGTCGCGACCAACCGGGTGTCGTTCGTGTTCATCGGGCTGATCGCCGCGGCGATCGGCTTCTGGTACCTGGGCACCCACATCCCGCACATCCACGCCCGCGTGGAGACCTGGCTGCATCCGCTGAACCCGACGCTGTACCACGCCCCGCTCGGCAGCTACCAGGTGGCCAACTCGATGTTCGCGCAAGCCGCCGGGGGGTTGTTCGGACAGGGCTTCGGTCAGGCAGCGCTGACCCTGCCCAACGGCGGAGCGTTGCTGCCCGCACCCCAGACCGACATGATCTACGCGGTCATCACCGACGAGCTCGGGCTGTTCGGCGCGGTGGCGGTGCTGATGACTTACCTGCTGCTCGTGGCCCGCGGCTTCAAGGCGGCGACGCTGGCGCGGGACTCATTCTCGACGCTGCTCGCGGCCGGCCTCAGCGCGATGCTCGCGCTCCAGGTGTTCGTGATCGTCGGGGGCGTCACCCGCGTGATCCCGCTCACCGGGGTGACGCTGCCGTTCATCTCCTACGGCGGGTCGTCGATCGTCGCCAACCTCGTGCTGGTGGCGCTGCTGCTGCTCGTCTCTGACCGCGCTCGGAGGCCGGCGTGAACACTCCGATCGCACGGCTGTTCGGCGTGGTCGTCCTCCTGTTCGCGCTGCTGGTGGTGTGGACCTCGCGTTGGACAGTGTTCCAGGCGTCCTCGCTCAACAACAACTCGTTGAACGTTCGCACGTTGCTCGACGAGCTGCACATCAAACGTGGCGAGATCCTCGCGGCCGACGGCACCGTGCTCGCCAAGTCCGTGCCGGCTCCGGGCAACACCTGGAGCCGGACGTATCCGACCGGCCGCCTGTTCTCCCAGCCGGTGGGATTCTCGATCGCCTCCAAGGGCGAGGCCTCCGGACTCGAGGAGTCCGCGGGTTCGGACCTGCGCGGTGTGCAGACCGGACTGAGCTCGATCTTCGGTCAGCTCAGCCCGCGCCCCGTGGGCGACGACGTGGACACGACGCTCAACCCCAAGGGCCAGCGGGCCGCCGAGCAGGCTCTCGCCGGAATGCACGGCTCGGTGGTCGCGCTCAATCCGAGCACCGGCGCGGTGGAGGTCATGTACTCCAACCCGGGGTACGACAACAACAATCCGCCGACCACCAGCAGCAGCACGGACACCACGTTCAACCGCGCCACCCAGGGCGCGTACGCGCCGGGCTCGACGTTCAAGATCGTCACCGCCGCGGCGGCGATCGACAGCGGCCTGTACACCCCGGACTCGATCGTCAACGGGAACTCGCCGATTCTGGTCTCCGGGGTGCCGCTGGCCAACGACGGCAACAAGAGTTGGGGACCGCAGACGCTCACGACCGCGATGACGTACTCGATCAACACGATCTTCGCCCAGGTCTCCGAGCACGTCGGGCGCCCGACGATGACCGAGTACATGAAGCGTTTCGGCTTCTACTCCAAGCCGCCGCTCGACTTCCCACCGTTCGAGCTGAACACGAGCAAGCCGGTCGCCCCAAGCGGGCGGCCGTACCCGCCGGGAAGTCCGAACGAGGACATCGGCCGGATCGGGATCGGCGAAGGCGGGATGCAGGTCACGCCGCTGCAGATGGCGATGGTCGCGGCGGCTGTCGCGAACGGCGGCACGCTGATGACGCCGCACTTGATCGACCGCGTCGTCGACCAGGATGGCCGCACGGTGAAAACGACCGACCCGACCGTCTACAGCCACGTGATGAAGCCGTCGACCGCGGCCGATGTGACGAAGATGATGGAGAAGGTGGTCGAGGAAGGAACGGGGACCGCGGTCCAGCTGGGCGGGATCAGCGTCGCCGGCAAGACCGGCACGGCGCAGATCGGTGCCAATGGGTCGAACCTGACCCAGCCGGCGTTTGTCGCGTTCGCGCCGGCCGATCACCCGAAGGTCGCGATCGCGGTGAATGTCGACATCTCAAACGGCGGCTTCGGTGGCACAGTCGCGGCTCCGATCGCGAAGGCCGTGCTCCAGGCCCTCTTGTCCAACGGTGGGTGATGGCAGGTCTCGGCCCCGGCACGATCGTCGACAGCCGCTACAGGATCGTGTCGCGGCTGGGCGCCGGCGGGATGGCCGATGTTTTCCTGGCCGAGGATGAGCAACTCGGGCGCAAGGTCGCGCTGAAGCTCCTGTACCAGCGCTTCGCCGAGGACCCCGGGTTCGTCGAGCGGTTCCGCCGGGAGGCGCAGGCGGCGGCGGGCCTGCAGCACCCGAACGTGGTCAGCGTGTACGACCGAGGCTCGTTCGACGGCACCTACTACATCGCGATGGAGTACCTGCCGGGGCGCTCGCTCAAGCAGTTGATCCGCGAGGAGGCCCCGCTCGATCCGGTCCGCGCGATCGACATCACGATCCAGATCCTCAAGGCCGCCCGATTCGCGCACCGGCGCGGCATCATCCACCGCGACCTGAAGCCCCACAACGTGATCATCGACGACGCCGACAACGCCAAGGTCACGGACTTCGGGATCGCACGCGCGGGCGCGTCGGACATGACCGAGACCGGCTCGATCATGGGGACGGCCCAGTATCTGTCTCCCGAACAGGCACAGGGCCACGCGGTCAGCGCCGGCTCGGACCTGTACTCGATTGCGGTCGTCCTGTACGAGATGCTCACCGGGCGCGTGCCGTTCGATGCCGAGTCGGCGGTGACGATCGCGCTCAAGCACGTGTCCGAAGCGCCTCCGCCGCCGACGATCATCAACCCGAGCGTCCCGGGTGAGCTCGAGCAGGTCGTGATGTGGGGACTGAACAAGAACCCACTCGACCGCCCCGCGAACGCCGACCAGTTCATCACGGCACTCGAGCAGGCCAAGGCCGCGATCCTGTCCGGGGACCGCGGCGAGCGAACCGCGAGCATGCCGGCGATGGCTGGGGTGGTGGCCGGCAGGTACGCGACGTCGTCGGCGCTGACCGCTCCGGCGGCGGCGCCGCCGCCCGCCCGTGGCGACACGCTAGGCGGCGTGGTCGTGGGCCCGTTCCCTGAGGACGAGTACCCGCCCGAGCATCGCCGATGGTGGCCGTGGGTCCTGCTTGTGCTCGCGCTCCTGTGCCTCGCCGGCGGCGGCGTGGCCATATATCTACTCACGCGTCCGGCCAAGGTCGTGGTGCCGTCCGTGACCGGAGAGCAGTTCAAGACCGCGAGCGCGCAGCTTCAGAACGACAATCTGAACGTCAACCAGCTGTCGGTAACGAGCCAGAAGCCGGCCGGGATCGTGATCGCGCAGGACCCCCTGGCGGGAGCCAAAGTCAAGGAGAACACGACCGTCGCCCTCGAGGTCTCGACCGGGCCCGGCAACGCGACCGTGCCGTCGGTGGTCGGCGAGACCCTCGCCCAGGCGAGGTCGGCGATCCAGATCGCGAACCTCAAGGTCGGTCGGATCGAATATCAATCAAGCACGATGGTGCCCGCCCACCAGGTGATCGGAACCAGCCCGCAGGCCGGCCAGAATCCCGGCGTCAACACGCCTGTCACGATCATCGTCTCGACCGGCCCGCCGCCCGTGAAGGTGCCCGACGTGACCAGCGAGGCGGTCGGCCAGGCGAAGGCGCAGCTCGAAGGGCCGCCGGGTCAGTTCACGGTCACCACGACCGAGCAGGTTTCGACAACGCTCGCGCCCGGGACCGTCATCAGCCAATATCCGATCGGCGGCAGTTCGGTCAAGCCGGGCTCGACGATCGACCTCGTGGTGGCCAAGGCCTCGCCGACGGTCGCGGTACCGAACGTCGTCGGCGCGAAGCGCGGAGCCGCTGAGGCCACGCTCGGGGCGTCCGGGTTCCCTGCCACCGTGCAGAGGATGGACGTCACCACCAAGAGCCAGGGCGGGATCGTGCTGAGTCAGAGTCCCGCCGCGACCACGATGGTCAAGAAGGGGGCGACGGTGACGATCGTCGTCGGCCATTACGTGGCGCCGACTCCGACCACCACAACGACCACGACCGCCCCCGCGAGCACCACTTCGACGACGTCCACCAGCGGCACGACCAGCACGCCGACACCGTGAATTCCGTCCGCGTCGCGGTGCTCGGGGGCGGCCGCTCCTCCGAACACGAGGTGTCGCTCGACTCGGCCGCTTCGGTGCGGGCGGGTCTGGAGCAGGCCGGCCACGTGCCGATCGCGATCGAGATCGGTCGGGACGGCGTCTGGCGCCGCGACGGCGTCACGGTGGCGGTCGAGCCGGGGCGCGGGCTCGACGGCGTCGACGCGGCCTTCCCCGTGCTGCATGGGCCGTTCGGTGAGGACGGCACGGTTCAGGGCCTGCTCGAGTGCCTCGACGTTCCGTACGTCGGCTCGGGCGTGCTCGCGTCCGCGCTGTGCATGGACAAGGTGATGTTCAAGGAGGTGATGGCCCACGCCGGCCTGCCGCAGGTGCGCTACGAGGCGGTGCACGCCGAGAAATTCGCCGCCGAGCGCGACCTCGTGCTCGGGGATCTGCGCGCGCTCGGCCTGCCCGTGTTCGTCAAGCCGGCGCGGCTCGGATCGTCGGTAGGGATCGTCCGCGCCGCCAGCGAGGCGGAGTTGCCCGGCGCGCTCGAGACCGCGTTCGAGTACGACGCGCTGGCGATTGTCGAGGCGGCGGTCCGCGGTCTCGAGGTCGAGTGCTCGGTGCTCGGTGCCAGCGACCCGATCGCGTCCGAGCCCGGCGAGATCGTGCTCGCGAAGGGCGAGTCGGGCTGGTACGACTACGACGCCAAGTACACGCCGGGCGGGATGCAGCTGATCATCCCGGCGCGGGTGCCCGACCACGTCCGCGAGCGGATCAGGGAGATAGCGATCAGCGCGTTCCTGCGGACGGGCTGCCACGGGCTGGCACGAGTGGACTTCTTCGTCGAAGGGGATCACGTGCTGCTCAACGAGCTCAACACGATGCCCGGCTTCACCAGCACGAGCGTCTACGCGTCGCTGTTCGAGGCTACCGGGATCTCCTACCCCGAGCTGCTCGACCGGCTCGTGCATCTGGCGCTCGAGCGGTACGCGGCGGAACAGCGCCACCGCCACTGACCGGCGAGCCGTGCCCTGGGCTCGGGTCGGGTTAAGCTGCTAGCCATGTCCGAGATCGAGTCAGTCGCCGTCGTAGGTGCGGGATTCATGGGAACCGGCATCGCCGAGGCCGCCGCGGTCGCGGGGATCCCGGTGATCATCCGCGACGTCGACGACGCTTCGCTCGCACGAGCTCGCGAGCGGATCGAAACATCGCTGGCGCGCGCGGTCCGGGGCGGCAAACTCGATGACGCTCACGCCCGGGCGGTGCGCGAATCGATCGATCTGACCACGCGGCTCGACGCGATCGCCGAGGCGGATCTCGTGATCGAGGCCGTGCCGGAGGACGAGCAGCTGAAGCTCGACGTGATGGGCGCGATCGACGAGGTCGTGTCCGGCGATGCCATCGTCGCCTCGAACACGTCCTCGATCCCGATCGCCGAGCTCGCGCAGGCGATCCGGACGCCCGAGCGCGTGCTCGGCCTGCACTTCTTCTCGCCGGTTCCGGTGATGCCGCTCGTCGAGGTGGTGGTGGCGCTCGACACGAGCGAGGCCACGGTCGACCGGTCCAAGCGGTTCATCGAGCGGCTCGGGAAGCGGCCGATCGAGACCAAGGACCGGTCCGGGTTCATCGTGAACATGCTGCTCGTCCCGTACCTGATGGCTGCCGTGCGCATGTACGAGGAGGGCTTCGCCTCACGCGAGGACATCGACAACGGGATGAGGCTCGGCTGCGGTCACCCGATGGGTCCGCTGACGCTGTGCGACTTCATCGGCCTGGATGTGCTCTACGCGATCGGCGCCTCGCTGTACGACGAGTTCAAGCGCGACGAGTACGCGCCACCGCCGCTGCTGAAGCGGATGGTGGCGAGCGGTCGGCTGGGCCGGAAGTCCGGGCGCGGCTTCTACGACTACTCGTCGTAGGAACGGCCGGCGCTCGACTCCCGGGACGGGACGCCTAGCTCGACAGCTTGTACAGCGCGACCTCGTTGAGGTACGCGATCATCTTGCCCGGCGGCAGCTGGGTGATCCACACCAGGTAGTACCGGTAGCCGGTCGCGGGTACCGTCAGCGGGATCGCCTGCGAGGCCTGCACGCTGGGAAGCTGCGTCAGCTTGACCCAGCCGCCGGGCCCGGCGGTGAACACGTCGGGGTCAGGCAGCGAGTTGCTCGCCCAGATCTGGACGCTCCACCCGGGAGACTGGGTGTAGATCAGCATCTTCCGCGCCCGAACGGGGTGGAGCGCATCGACGTACAGCCCGACGCCGGCTTTCCCGAGCTTCCCGTTGTAGTAGTGCTGGGTCGCCCAGGCGGTGTTCCGGTCGCCGTCGACCGCGAATCCGTCGAGCCCCGGATTCTGGTTCTTGGGTGGGGTGAGGGCGTCGGGGTTGTAGTCGTACGCGCAGTGCGGGCAGACCGCGATCTGAACCAGCTGCCGTCCCGGGGGCGGGGCGGCGAGCTTTGGTGCGTTGTGGTGCGTCCTGGTGGCGAGCCACGCGATGCCCCCACCCACCAGCGCGAGCACCAGCAGCACGAGCAAGACGGCCCACACCCGGTGGCGGACGCGGAAGGGGACCCGGCGCGCGGCCTGAGACGGCAGCGTCCGGAGCACGCTCGTGACCTCGCCGGTGGCGCTGCCGGCGCGGGCGGTCTCGATCGCGAGCACGTCCTCGAGGTCGGCGATCAACTCCGCATCGTCGGCGTAGCGATCCTCGACGCGCTTGGCGGTCGCGGTATCGACGACCGCGGCGAGCGCGGCGGACACGTCGGGGCACTTCGCCTGGACGTCCGGAAGCTCCTCACGCACGTGCTTCATCGCCACCGCCACCTGGTTCTCGCCCTTGAACGGGACCTCCCCGGTGAGCATCTCGTAGAGCACGATGCCGAGCGAGTACAGGTCCGACTGGCCCGTAACCGGGCGGCCGAGGGCCTGCTCGGGCGAGACGTAGTCGGTCGTGCCGAGGACGCGCCCGTCCGCGGTCAGTCCCTCCTCGTCGAGCGTGCGCGCGATCCCGAAGTCGGTGACCTTGGCCCTGCCCTCGTCGTCGATCAGCACGTTCTGGGGCTTGACGTCGCGGTGCACGATGTGGCGGGCGTGCGCGACGCCGAGGGCCCGGGCGATCTCGATCGCGTACGCGACCGCCTCGGTCGAGGGCAGGCGGCCCGTACGGCGGATCCGCTCCTTCAGCGTCTCGCCCTCGACGTACTCGAACACGATGTAGGGGCGGCTGTCGTCCTCCCCGTAGTCGATCACCCCGACGATGTGCGGATGCGATAGCTGCGCCACCGCGCGCGCCTCGCGGCGGAAGCGCTCGAGCTGGTCGGAGTCGGTGGCGATCTCGCGGTTCATCAGCTTGATCGCGACCGGGCGCTGCAGGGTCTCGTCGGTCGCCCGATACACCGTCGACATGCCACCTGACCCGATCCGGGCTTCAAGTCGATAGCGGCCGTTAAGCGTGGTACCGAGCAGCGTGCTCATGCAGTGGTTCGCTTCGTGGGTCCGGCGACACCGAGAGGCGTCACTGGTGGATGCATGTCAAGGACGCAGGGAGCGTGGCGTACCTGGAAGGTACGCGAGCGAGCGAGGACGCAGACAGGCGCCGCCAGGGGCGCCTCGAATGTCGTCGTACTCGCGAAGCGGACCACTAACCCTCTATTTTGCGCGAGATCGCCGTCGTCCACACCTACTACTACACCGATCCGGCCTGCCCGTGGTCCTGGGCGCTCGAACCTGCGGTGCGCAAGCTGAGCCACGAGTTCGCCGGCAGCCTCAGTGTTACCTACGTTATGTGTGGGATGGCGCGCGAGTTCGGCGACCCGGAACCGCTCGTGGGCGAAATGCTCGAGGCGGCCGATCGCAGCGGGATGCCGGTCGACGCGCGGCTGTGGCTGTCCGCGCCGCCGCGGAGCTCACACCCGGCCTGCCTGGCGGTGAACGCCGCCGCCGAGCAGGGCGATCCGGGGCCGTATCTGCGCCGGCTGCGCGAGGGCCTGATGTGCCGCCGGCGCAGGCTCGACTCGACCGACGTTCTGCTCGAGGAGGCGCGCGCGGTGGCGGAGCTCGACGTCGAGCGGTTGCGGCTGGCGCTCGGATCGCACGCGATCCTCGAGGCGTTCGCCGCCGATCTGGACCGCGCGGCCGCGGTGCCGGCTGAGCACCACGCTCCCGGAACGGGGCGGGTCAAGCTGCCGTCGCTCGAGTTCCGCGGTTCCGACGGGGTCGTCCACGGGGTGTATGGGTACTCCGACTACGCGTCGCTGGCCCGGGCGGCGGTCGCCGCCGGGGCAGCTTCGGGCCCGGCCGCGGGCGCCGGGGGTCCGCCGACGGTTGAGGCGGCGCTCGGGGTGTTCGGCTCGATGGCGACCGCCGAGGTCGCCGCCGTATGCGACCTGCCCGGGCCGCGGGCGCCGGCCGAGCTGTGGCGGCTCGCGACCGAGTGGCGAGTGCGGGGCGACCGGGTCGGGAGCGGCGAGCTGTGGACGGTGGCGTAGGCCGGTCGAGCCGTTCACGCGGTAACGCCGGCGAATCGGGCTAACGGCGGCGGCACCTGAGGGTGGGTGCGGTCGACCCTGAGCGTTCCGCGGCGCGCCGGGCATGCATAGCTCGACAACGGAGCCGATCCAGCGAGGCCGTGCCGTACTACGCATGCATGGCACGCGTAGCACGGCAAGGCCGGCGCGATCGAGCTCGATTGCCGTGTTATGCATGATCCGCGACCCACCCCCGCGCCGGCGACCCGCCCCCACCCCGCTCCAGATGCCCGCCGTCAGACCCAATCCGCCGAAGAACACAACGACGAACTGAAAACGACTAGTACGGGCGGAGCGTCGTCCCCACGAATGTCAGCGCACCGATCCCTGGGCTCGCTCGCGCACGAGCTTCCGCGCGATCACGGCCGCGAGCGCGATCCGGTAGAGCGCGTAGGGCAGCAGCGAGCTGTCGCGCTCGAGCGCGCGGATCAGCCGGGTCGAGCCGAGCGTCGAGACGAACGCCGCGCCGGCGCCGGCGGCGAACGGCAGCGCCGACCCCGCGGGCAGCCCGCGCGCTCGCAGACGCACGCCCTTTAGCAGGGTGGCGCCCGCGATGATCGGTAGCGCGGCGTGGCGCGAGAGGCGGTTGGCGTCGACGCGCGTGAACCGGCGCCAGCGGGCAGCGGCGAGGGTGGCGCCGTTCCGGGAGACGCCGGGGAACAGCGAGCACGCCTGCGCCACCCCGAGCCACAGCGCGTCCGCCGCGCCGGCGTCGAAGTGCGTGCGCTCCTGGGGCGATCGGTCGGCGAGGGCCATTGCCACCGCCCCCACGAACAGCCCAAGCGCCACCGTCGGGGGCGTCCCCAGATACCGCTCGATCGGCCGCTCGAACCGGTAGCCGACGAACGCCGGCGGCGCGAACGACAGGGCGATCATCAGCACCCGTCGCGGCGTCAGCCCGCGGACTGCGTCGTCGACCTCGTGCCGGAGGCTGATCAGGAGCGCCGCCGCCGTACCGGTGTGGAGCGCCACCTCGAACGACTTGCGCAGCTCGTCGTCGAGCCGGCTGAAGTCCCAGCCGGCGAGCCACGGCACCACTGTGACGTGTCCCGAGGAGGAGATCGGCAGCAGTTCGGCCGGTCCGTGCAGTGCGCCGAGGACGATCGCCTGCCGGACCGGCAGATCGTCTGACGCCACCCTCCGGCTCCTACGCCACGGCCGTGGGGTTGCGGCGCCGGCTACGGGCGATCCGCACGATGCCGTACGCGATCACGGCGACCAGCACTGCAGCGGCGACGTAGTCCACGTACTCGAGGTTGTGCCGCCAGCTCTGCCAGCTGGCCCCGACCTCGCGGCCGAGCACGCCGAGCGCAGAGATCCAGATGATCGAGCCGATCGTCGCGAACGTGACAAACCGCAGGTATCCCATCCTCGCGACTCCGGCGGCATACGGAAACGCGGCGCGCGCGAACGGGATGCACCGAGACAGGACGATCACGGGCGCTCCCCACCGGTCGAACCAGCGGTGTGCCCGGTCGAGCCGATGCTTGGAGATGTGCAGCTTGTTGCCATGACGCTCGACCAGCTCCTCGCGTCCCCAGTAGCCGATGGCGTAAGCGACCGAGGCGCCGAGCATGTCGCCGAGCACACCGAACACGATGATCCCCACCAGGCTGAGGTGGCCCTCGAAGACGTTGAAGCCGGCGAACAGCATCGTCGGCTCGGAGCCCGGCATGCCGATCACGCCCGAGGTGAACGTCAGCAGGGCCACGCCGGCCAGACCCAGGTCGCGAATGATGTGGGTGGCCAGGGTGACGAGCGAGTCGGTCACCGATGCGAGCGCTATCAGCACCGCGGGCTAGCGTAGCGACCGGCGCCATATCGGCGATCGGGGACGAATTAGGGTTTACTCACCGCCCTGCGGATCTGGGTCGACCTGACGAACTCACCCCACGTGCTCGTGATGCGACCCGTGATCGAGAATTTGCGGGCGCGCGGGCACGAGGTCGAGGTGACCGCGCGGGACTTCGCGCAGACGCTCGGGCTGCTCGACCGGTTCGGGATCGAGCACACAGCGATCGGGCACCATCGCGGCGGCCGCGTCGGGGCCAAGGCGCTCGGCCTGGCGGAACGATCGACCGCACTGGCGCGCTGGGCCTGGGGCCGGCGGTTTGACCGGGCGCTTGGCCACGGCTCCAACGACATCACGATCGCGGCGGCGCTCCTGCGGATCCGGTCATCAACGACGTTCGACTACGAGTGGGCGACGGTCCAGCACAACGTCAACTGCCGGCTGGCGGCGGCGGTCGTGGTCCCCGACGCGATCCCGCCCGAGCGTCTGTACCGATACGGGGCGCGGGGCAAGGTCCGGGGCTACCCCGGCCTCAAGGAGGAGTACTACCTCGCGGACTTCGAACCCGACCCGCAGGTGCTGACCGACCTGGGTCTCCACCGAGCCGATGACCGGCCGATCACGGTCGTGCGCACGCCGCCCGAGGTCTCGCTGTATCACCGGTTCGAGAACGACCTGTTCGCGGAGGTGCTCGAGCGCCTCGCCGGCGCGCAGACGGTCGTTCTCCCACGTACGCCCGAGCAGCGCGCACAGCTCCAGCAGGCGGGCGAATTCATCGTCCCCGAGCGAGCGATCGACGCCCAATCGCTGATCGCGTTCGCGGATCTGGTGGTGTCCGCGGGCGGGACCATGAACCGCGAGGCGGTGGCGCTCGGAACCCCCGTGTATACGGTGTTCGAAGGGCGTCGGGGGGCCGTCGACGAGCGCCTGATCGCCGAGGGCAGGCTTAAGCAGCTGACCAGCGCCGAGGAGCTGGAGGTCTCCAAGCGCGACCCCGCCGGCGACCGCGAGGATCGCGTACGACGAGACCCCGGGCTCCTCGCCGACCTACTGCTCGGGGGCTAGTGTCGCCCGACAGCCGGGCGCAACCTTCGCCCGCCGCGTCGTGTTACCGTCGTGAACCGCCCGAGGAGGTCGCCCCGTGTCTCGCATCAACTTCAAGCTTCGCCTGCCTGCGCTCGTCACCGCCATCGCCGCCTGCCTGCTGATGGCGAGCGCGGCCGGCGCCCAGGCAGCGCCGATCGGCGCCTACACGACCAAGGGGGCCTGGAACTTCGTATCGGCGCCGAACCTCCACCCGCCGATCCTGGGCACGACGCAGAAGACGCAGTTCTCGAAGCTCGCATCCGGCTACTTCATGACCGCGAACTTCAAGAACCTCGCGGCCAACCAGCCGATGACCGGTCAGAGCGGCCCGTTGATCCTCGACCACAACCTCCAACCGGTGTGGTTCGATCCGATCGGCGTGAACGCACTCGCGGGCAACCTGCAGCTGCAGCGCTACAACGGCAACCCGGCGCTGAGCTGGTGGCAGGGCGTGGTGAGCGCGTCCGGCGACACGACGTCCGGCGAGGATGTCGTCGTCGATCAGCATTACCGGCACATCGCCACGCTCAAAGGAGCGGGCGGCTGGGTCATCTCCGAGCACGAGATGCTCATCAGCGGCCAGAACGCGTGGGTCACCGCGTACAAGAACGTGCCGATGAACCTGAAGCCGTACGGCGGCTCGGCCAACGGCCAGGTGCTCGACGTGGCCGTGCAGGAATACAACCTCCAGAGCGGCCAGCTGCTTTATTCGTGGGACGCGCTCAACCCGGGCGGTACCCCCAACGTCCCGCTGTCGCAGTCGAAGCAGAAGGCGTTCCCGGGCGTTCCGTGGGATGCGTATCACCTCAACGCGATCCAGTTGACCGGCAACGAAACGTTCCTCGTCTCGTTGCGCAACACATGGTCGGCGTATCTGGTCAACCGGACGACGAACGCGATCGAGTGGACGCTGAGCGGGAATCCGGCGCTCAGCACGTTCAAGCTGCCTGCCAACGCCCAGTTCGAATGGCAGCACGATGTCCAGTTGCACGGCGGCACCGAGGTGAGCATGTTCGACGACGCGTGCTGCGGCTTCGACCAGATCACCAGCAAGAGCACGAAGTTCGGCAAGCCCAGCGGCCCGACCCGCGGCCTCGTGTTGAAGCTCAATCTGAGCAACCACACCGGCAGCCTCGTCTCGCAGTATCCCCGAGCCAAGAACTTCAACGCGGCCTTCCTCGGCAGCACGCAGCTGCTCCCCGGCGGAAACGTCGCGCTCGGATGGGGTTCGCAGCCGTTCTTCTCCGAGGACAGCAGCAACGGCAAGGTGCTGCTCGATGCGTTCTGGCCGACGCCCGACCAGAGCTACCGCGTGTACGTCGAGAAGTGGGTGGGGATCCCCTACTTCCCGCCGAGCGGCGCGGTTCGCAACAATGGTGGGAAAGCCACGGTGTATGCGAGCTGGGATGGCGATACCCAGGTCGTTGGCTGGAGAGTCCTGGCGGGTACAAGCCCTCAGAGCCTGAAGACGGTGGCGACGAAGGCGAAGTCCGGCTTTGAGACGACGATCCCGCTCAGCAGCACCTATAAGGCCTACGAGGTGCAGGCACTCGGCCCCAAGGGGAAGTTGTTGGGCACGTCCAAGGCGTTCCCCACGCAGAGCTCTAACAACGGGCTGCCCGGCGCCTATTAGACGCAGCGTGGGGGCACGCGGGGAACGTTGGGCGCTTCCGCGGGCGCGCGCGACCCCTGTCAGGACGGGGTAGATGGCCCCACGGATGCCGAGCGCAGCGAGGCCCATAAAGATCGTCGCGTTCCTTTTCTTGGCGGTTCTGTGCCTCTCCGGGGGTGCAGTCGCCGTCGCGAAAACCAAGCGCGACGAAGAAGCCCGCGCCGGCGCCGAAGGCCCCGAGCGGCCCGCTCGCCCGTGTACGTGTTCCCGATCCCGAATGGCCACTTCGCCTCGCCCGCCACCCAGCTCACGTTCCGCGGCATGCCCGCCTCGCAGCTCGGGACGATCAGCGTGATCGGCTCGACCAGCGGCGTCCACACCGGCACGATCGCGGCGGACTCCGACGGAGATGGGGGCAGCTTCATCCCGTCGACTCCGTTCACACCCGGCGAGACGGTGACGGTCACTACGTCGCTGAACATCGAGGGGAGCGGGCACGGAAGCTACGCCTTCGGCGTCGCGACGCCGGCGGGGACGATCCCGCCGGCCAAGCGGCCTGCCGCGCCCCGGGTGCCGGGCGACGTCTGGTACTTCCGCTCGCGGCCCGATCTCACGCCGGCCGCGGTGACGATCACCAAGCGCGACCCGTGGGCCACGGGCGACATCTTCGTCGCTCCCCAGATCGGTCCGCTCCAGCAGGGGCCCGAACTGATCGGCCCAAACGGCGGCCTGATCTGGTTCGACCCGGTTCCCGTGAACGACGCCGCCACCGACTTCCGCGAGCAGTACTACAACGGCCAACCGGTGCTCACCTGGTGGGAGGGAAACGAGGCGGCGGGCGTCGGCTCCGGTGAGGGCATCATCCTCAACAGCTCCTACCAGGAGATCAAGGTCGTCACGGCGGGGAACGGCCTCACCGCCGACCTGCACGAGTTTCAGCTGACGCCGCGCGGCACGGCCCTGATCACAGCCGCGTTCCCGGTGGTCGTCAACGCCTCCTCGGTGAAGGGCTCGAGCCAGGAGGTCGTCCTCGACGCGGTCGTCCAGGAGATCGACATCGCCACCGGGCTCGTCGTGTTCCAGTGGGACAGCCTCGATCGCGTGCCGCTGACCGCCAGCTACTCGAACCTCCCGACCAAGGTGCACACGGCCAACAACGTTGCCACGCCGTTCGACTACTTCCACGTCAACTCGATCGAGCCCGACAAGGACGGGAACCTGCTGATCTCCGGGCGCAACACGTGGACGGTGTACAAGGTCAACCGGAACACCGGGGCGGTCATGTGGACGCTCGGCGGCAAGAGCTCGAGCTTCAAGCTCGGGCCGGGGGCGTCGTTCGCGTTCCAGCACGACGTCCGCGTGCAGGCATACGGAGACCAGTTCCTGACGATGTTCGACGACGGCGCAGGGCCCCCCTACGTGCACTCGCAGTCGCGCGCGCTCAAGCTCGAGCTGAATCTCAGGCAAAAGACCGCGGCCATCGTCTCCCAGCGCGTGCATTCCCCTCCGCTGCTCTCGAGCTACGAGGGCAACGATGAGCAGTTGCCGAATCGCAACGACTTCGTCGGCTGGGGCCAGCAGCCGTACTTCAGCCAGTACAACCCCCAGGGCAAGCTGGTGTTCGACGGCCGGTTCGTCGACAGCAACATCACCTACCGCGCGTACCGCTTCCAGTGGAGCGGGACGCCGGCCGACCCCCCGGCGGTGGCGACCACCCGCCATGGCGCCAAGATGACCGTATACGTGAGCTGGAACGGCGCCACGAGCGTCGACTCCTGGCGGGTGTTCGGCGGCAGCAGCGCGACCGCGCTGAAGCCGGTCGTCGACGGCCCGGAAGAGCGGTTTCGAGACCGCGATCACGACCGGCGCACGCGGCTATGTCGCGGTCCAGGCGCTCGGGTCGGGGAACCATCCGCTGGGTAGTCGGTCGGCGGTGGTGCAGGTGCCTCCGCCACCCCCGCCACGCAAGCCGAAACCGAAGCCCAAGCCCCCGTCGAAGCCCCCGACCAAGAAGACAGCCTCAAATTCGCGCTAACCCGGTCTTACCCAGGGTTTATCGGGATCGTGATTACAATCCCGGCCGCATGCGCCGGCGGATCAGATCCGCGGCCTTCCCCGTCCACCGCCACTCAGTGCCTCAGCTGCTCGTGGACGGGATATTGGTCGCGCTCGCTTACTACCTGGCTTTCCGGCTGAGGTTCGAGGACGGCCTCGGCGGTGCCAACGACCGCTACGGCGACCTGCTGACGCACACGATCTGGTGGGTCGTGCCGGTCACGCTCGTCGTCCTGGCTGCGTTCGGCCAGTACCAGCGGCTGTGGACGTTCGTCGGCCAGCGCGACTACGAGGCCGTGGTCAAGGGCGTCGTCGTCTCGACGCTCGTGATCGTCGGCGCGATCGCGTTCCTGCATCCCGTCACTACCACCCCGACCGTGTCCTACAAGCACTTCACGGTGGCGCTCCAAGCGAGCCCGGTGACGCTCCCCGGAAGTGTGATCGCGCTGTTCTTCCTGCTCGCGCTGGCGTTGCTCATCGGCGCCCGGTTCCTCGTCCACATCGTCGTCGAGGGGCGCGTGCACAGCTTCCGCGTGGCCAAGGGCGCGCGCGACGCGCTGATCGTCGGCGGCGGCCAGGGGGGCCGGCTCGTGGTCCGCGAACTGGTCCGCAACCCAGGGCTACGCCTGCGACCGGTCGGGTTCGTCGACGACGACCCGCGCCTGCAGGGGATCAAGGACGAGCACGGCCTGAAGGTGCTCGGAACCACCGAGTCCGAGGATCTGGCTCGGATCCTCGACGAGGTCGAGCCCGACGAGGTAGTGATCGCGATCCCCTCCGCTCCGGGCACGCTGCGCGCGCGGGTCGTGACGGCGTGTCGCGAGCGCGGCATCCAGGTCCGCACCATGCCGACCGTTTTCGAGCTGCTCCAGGACGGCTCCGGGCAGCTGAACGTCACGCGCCAACTGCGCGAGGTGCGCGTCGAGGACATGCTCGGGCGCGAGCCCGTCCGGATGGAAATCGAGCGGGTCGGCGCATACCTCTCGGGGCAGGTCGTGATGGTGACCGGCGCCGGCGGATCGATCGGTTCCGAGTTGTGCCGCCAGATCTCCCGCGTGGCCCCGCGGGCCCTGATCCTCGTCGACCACGCCGAGGACAACCTGTTCCAGATCCTGCGCGAGCTGGAGGAGGATCGTCACGTCCGGACCGCTGTTCCCGTGCTCGCCGATTGCAGGGAAGAGGAGCGGATGCGCGAAGTTCTAACGGAGCACCGGCCGAGCATCATCTTCCATGCGGCCGCGTACAAGCACGTGACGATGATGGAAGTCAATCCTGTCGAGGCGATCCGCAACAACGCCCTGGCGACGCGAGTCGTCGCACGGATCGCCGCCGAGACCGAGGTGGGGACGTTCGTGCTCGTGTCGACCGACAAGGCGGTCAAGCCCGCGACGGTCATGGGCGCCTCCAAGGCGCTGGCAGAGTGGGCCGTCGAGGCTGCCGCGATGCGGTACACGGCCACCAAGTACGCCACAGTGCGGTTCGGGAACGTACTCGGCTCCTCCGGCTCGGTGGTCCCGATCTTCCGCCGACAGATCGCCTCCGGCGGCCCGGTGACGGTTACCGATCCCCGTATGACGCGGTACTTCATGACGATTCCGGAGTCGGTTCAGCTGATCATCCGCGCTGGCTCGCTGAGCGAGGGCAGCGGCGAGGTGTTCGTGCTCGAGATGGGAGAGCCGATCGCGATCATCGACCTCGCGAAGACCATGATCCGGCTGTCCGGGCTCGAGCCCGAGCGCGACATCGCGATCGAGATCGTCGGTGCGCGCCCCGGAGAGAAGCTCCACGAGGACCTGTTCAATCCGTACGAGCGCCCGCAGCCAACCCCCGCACAGAAGATCGTCCGGGCCGCCCGCGAACGGCTCGACCCGCAGTCGGTCGAGCACATCTTTGGCGAGATCAACTTGCTCGTGCTCGAGGGCGATGCTGCCGCGCTCGCTCAGCACGTCGGGAAGCTGTCGAGCTCGCGGTTCTCCGACCGGACCGCCCGCGAGACGGCCGCGGGCCGCGCCGGCGACGGGGCCAGGGAGCCCCGCGAGCCCCGCGAGAAAGACTCCCGACTCCCCCGGCTCCCTACGTAGACTGGGCGCGCGCGCATGCACACGATTCCATTTGCCCTGTCCGTACACCACTTCATCTCGTCGGTGGGTGCGGATGCCGGCTTCGCCGCGTTCATCGCGGTTGCGCTGCTGGTGCTCCTGTACTTCTCCCAGGCTCGCGAGACCGCGACGCTCCGCCGCCGCGCCGACGAGGCGGGCCAGCGCGTCCAGGAGCTCGAGGCCGAGCTTGCGGGGCTCGCCGACCAGGTCGCGGCGCTGCCGGCCGAGATCTCGGTCAGGGCCGTCGGCCCTCGTGGGACCCCCGCGTATGCCGGCGTCGCCCCCGCGCCCGCGGGCATGGCCGGCGCGTCGGCGAATCTGCCGCCATCGGCGCCGGCGGGAGTTGGAGCTCCGGCGCTCGCGGCCGCGACTCGGCTGATCCCCGATCCTGTGTTCGCGCAGCCCATGGCGTCGCCGGTTGGACTTGTCGACAGGCCCGAGGATGACGCCACGTCCGTGCATCCGCCGCCGGTCCCCGCCGGCGGCAACGGCTCCTCCCCCCGTCCGCTTGCGGCCTCGGCGGCCACCATGCAGCGCGCGGTCGGGACGCGGCCCGGCGGTCCCCCGCGATCGGCCGGGGGACCTCCTCGCGGCGGCCAGGGTCGCCCGCCGGGCGGTCAGGGCCGCGCAGGCGGCGTCCAGGGCCGGCCGGGCGGACCGCCACGTGGGACCATGGCGATGCGGCCGGGTCCCCGCAGGACCCGCACCGGAACCGTGCTTACGGTGCTCGCGGGGCTGCTGCTGGTCGGTGCCGTGGTCGCAGGCGTGCTCGTGATCACGAACATCAACCACGGGTCGAGTGCGAGCAAGTCGTCCGCCGCCGCGGCGGCCGAGCGGCGCGCGCTCGAGACTCGCCGTGCCAGTACGGCGGCGCGGGTCAACCCGGCCACGGTGACCGTCTCCGTGCTCAACGGAACCAACACCAACGGGCTGGCGGGTGACGTGTCGTCGAAGCTCCGCAGCGATGGCTACCAGAAGGGCTACGTCGGCAACTTCACGGCCAACCAGACGCAGACTTCAACCGCAGTGCTGTACCTGCCGGGGTACAAACGCGACGCGACGACCGTGGCAACCTCGCTCAAGCTCCGTCCGGCGTCGGTACAGCCGATCGATCAGGGAACCCGGCAGATCGCCTGTCCGCCGGCGCAGGGTCCGTGTAAGTCCTCGGTCGTCGTCACCGTCGGCAGCGACCTCGCGAATCTCGCGACTCCTTCGCAGTAGCTCCTTTAGACATGCGAGACCTGCTGAACCTCCCGGAGAGGAGCCAGAAGCCGCGGTCCGGTGGCGTGACCCATGTGATCGACCGCGGCCTGTCGGCCGCGGACATCGATGGGATGATCGAGATCGCCGGCGAGTACGTCGACATCGTCAAGCTTGGGTGGGGCACCGCGCTCGCGACGGGCAACCTCGAGGGCAAGCTCAGGCGTTACCGCCACCACGGAATTCCCGTGGTGCTCGGCGGCACGCTCACCGAGCTTGCGATCAGCCGCGGCCGCCTCGACGAGCTGATCGCATGGGTGCACGAGCTCGGGCTCGAGTACTTCGAGATCTCCGACGGGACGATCGCGCTCGAGCACGAGCGCAAGCTCGAGTTGATCGAGCGGCTGGCCGGTGAGTTCATCGTCCTGTCCGAGGTTGGTTCCAAGGACGACACGGGTGCAATCACACCGCCGTACGTGTGGGTCCAGCAGATGCGCGCCGAGCTCGCCGCCGGCGCCTGGAAGGTGATCGCCGAGGGACGCGAGGGGGGCACCGCCGGCATCTTCCGGCCCACCGGGGAGATCCGCGAGGGCCTGATCGGCGAGATCGTGCACGAGATCGCCCCCGGCCAGATCCTGTTCGACGCGCCGCGCAAGGATCAGCAGGTGTGGTTCGTGCGGCGGTTCGGGACCGAGGTCAACCTCAGCAACATCCCGGCCGGCGAGGTGCTCGCGCTCGAGACGCTCCGGCTCGGGCTGCGCTCAGACACGCTCGGCACCGGCCCACAGTGAGCGCGCCGGCGCGATCGCCGCTCGACGGCGTGCTGCTCGCGCGCCACGGCCAGACCAACGACAACCTTCCCCCGATCCGCTTCCAGGGGTTCCGCGACACGCCGCTTAACGACACCGGCCGCGCGCAGGCCCACGAGCTGGCCGAGCGCATCGCCGCCGAACCCGCGCCGATCCGCTCGCTGTGGTCCTCGGACCTCAGCCGGGCTCACGAGACTGCGGAGATCGTGGGCGCGAAGATCGGGCTCACGCCGCGGCTCGACCCGCGCCTGCGCGAGGCCAATCGCGGCGAGTGGGAGGGCCACCTGTTCATCGAGATCGAGCGTGACGACCCCGAGCGCTACGCCGAGTGGATGCGCGCCGGCGCGTCGTTCCGCTTCCCCGGTGGGGAGTCGCTGCAGGATCAGCTCGACCGCGTGAGCGCCGCGCTCGACGAGATCCACGCCACCGCCGAACTGCCCGCGCTCGCCGTCTGCCACGGCGGCAGCATCCGCGTGATGCTGTGCAGCCGCGATCCTCGGGGCCTGGCCGCGTTCCACGAGTTCAAGATCCCGAACGTGGCAGTCTTGAGGATGTGAACAGGCTCACGACCAGCGCATTCGCGATGCTGGTCGCGGCGACGATTGCAGCGTTCTTCATCACCCAGCATCTGAAGGTGACAACGCCGCTGATCCAGGGCTTCCCGACGCCGGTGCCCGCCGCGATCGATCCGCTCCACGGCGTCCCGTGCGCCGGCAGGAACAGCGCGTCGACGACGATCTCGTTCTACCTACAGCACCGCGCCGACACCGTCGACGTGTACGTAGTCGACGACGAGGACGGCACGATCGTCCGCACGGTCGCGAGCGGCCGCCACATGCGCAAGGACGTGCGCAACCCCGACGGGGTATTCCATTGGAATGGCCGCGAGGACAACGGGCAGGTGGCGCCTGACGGCACGTATTACTTCCGCGTCGCGCTCATTCATCAAGGGCGGACGGTCGACCTGGACGCCTCGAACCAGACGGTCAAGGTCAAGACCGTCCCGCCCCATCCCGTGGTCACGAGCGTGACGCCGTCGCTCATCCCGGGGTCGGACGGCACCCGGGTGACGATCCGCTACAAGGGCAACGAGAACCGCGGCGGCACGGTCCGCATCTACCGCACCGACCTCCCGGGCGGCCCCCGGCTGGTCAAGAGCTTCCTGACGCCGTGGAAGGGCCAGCAGGCGATCTGGGACGGGAAGATCGACGGGCGCCCCGCGCCGGCGGGCACGTACCTGGTCGGGCTCGACGTGACCGACGCCGCGTGCGACACCGGCCACTTCCCGGCGCACCTTCCGCCGGGGCCGGCAATCACCGCGCGCGATACCGTCACGATCCTGCCCAAGCGCCCCTGATGAACCTGATCTGGGAGGTCGTGTCGTCGTGAGGTCCCGGCCCCGCCCGCGCCGTGAGCTGCTGTTCCTGGTGGTCCTGGTCGCGTGCGCAGCGGCGCTCGCGCTTCCGGCGGCGGGGGTCGGGGCGTCCGCGCCGCGCTGCAATTCGTCGCAGCTGGAGCTCAAGTTCGTGGGCTTCCAGGGCGCCACCGGCCATCGCTACTGGCAGTTCGCGTTCAAGAACAAGGGACGCACGTGCAGTCTGCGCGGGTTCGCCCGCGTGCAACTGCTCGCGTCGGGCGGTCACCCGATCACCTCCGCGTTCCACCACGAGACCGCGTTTCCGGTCAGCACCGTGGTCGTCGCTCACGGCAAGCGCGCGTTCGTCGCCTACACCTACCTCGACGGGGGCTTCTGCAGCAGCGGGCAGTTCTACGCCCCTAAGGCCAGGGTGTTCCCGCCCGGCGGCGTCACCGGATTCGTGTTCAACATGGCCCCCAGGAACATGGGAGCGCCGTACGTGTGCCCGGGCTCCGAGGGCGTGTTCCCGGTCACCGCGAAGCCGGGGCCGTAGGCGCGTCAGACCGCGCCCGCCGCGTTCTGCCATCTGCGTGAGCCGTACCGTTTGCCGTTGTGACCGCCTACCTGAAGCGCCTGGTGAGTTCGCTGGCTGCTTATCAGGTGGCCGACGTCGTCTCGAAGTTCATCGCGGTGCTCCTGCTGCCGGTGTACACGCGGTACATCAACCCCGCCGGCTACGGGGTCGTGGAGCTGCTCGGCAACGGGGTGATCCTGATCAGCATCCTCGTGCGCTTCGGGATGATCGAGTCGTTCCTGCGGTACTACTACACCGACGCCGACCAGGAACGGCGCGATGCGCTGGCCCGCCGCGCGATCGGCTTCCTGCTCGTGACCACGACCGCGGTCTCGATCGTGCTCGCGGTGTTCGCGACGCCGCTGTCGAAGCTGGTGCTCGGCTACCGCGACCCGGCAATCTTCCGGATCGCGGTGCTCGGCCTGTGGGCGTTCACGAACCTCGAGATGGCCTACGCCCTACTCCGCGTCGACGAGCGCCTGCGCGCCTACGCGACGGCCACGCTGATCAACGTCGGCATCACGATCGCCGCGTCTGTGGCGCTCGTGGTCGTGCTGGGGCAGGGCGCCAAGGGCCTCCTGCTCGGCAACTACGGCGCCTCGACGGTCGTGCTGCTCGGCGTGTGGTGGAGCATGCGCGACCGGCTGCGCCCGCGCCACCACGCGGGGGTGGAGACCCACGGAGTGCTGTTCCGGTTCGGGCTGCCGACGGTCCCCGCGGAGGCGTCCGTGTACGCGCTCAGCATCGTCGACCGGTACTACATCTTCCACCACGGGGTGACCGGCCCGTCGCAGGCCGGCTTGTACTCCCTCGCGGTCAAGCTCGCCGGCGCGGTCGCGTTCATCGTGCGCGCTTTCCAGTACGCCTGGCCGCCGCTTGCCTACTCGGTCCGCGATGATGCCGAGGCGTCACGACTTTATGGACTTGTGACCACCTATTACCTGCTTGTCAGCGGCCTCGTCGTCGCGGGGCTCGCGCTGCTCGGCCGCTGGGTCGTGCGGCTGCTGGCCGCGCCGTCGTTCTTCGACGCGTACAAGGCGCTGCCGTGGGTGGCGCTCGGATGGGCGCTGTACGGACTGTGGGTGGTGTTCCTCGTGATCGCCGGCCGGGCCAAGGTGACCACCCGTAACTTCCCGGCCGCGCTGGTCGGGCTGGCCGTGAACGTTCTCTTGATCGTTCTGCTCGTGCCGCCGCTGGGGATCGCCGGCGCCGGCATCGCCCTGTGCGGCGCGTACGTGGTGATGATCGGGTTCATGCACCTGCTGACCCGCCGTGCGTTCGCGGCGTCGTTCGAGTGGCTGCGCCTGGTGCGGTTGACGGTTGTGCTCGGCGGCATGTCGGTCCTCGGTGACCTGCTGCTGCCGACGTACGGGTTCGTCGGTCTCCTGAGCAGGGCCGCGGTGCTGGCGGCGATGCCGCTGGTGCTGCTCGCGACCGGGTTTGCCCACGGGGCAGAGATCGAGCAAGCGCGGGTGCTGCTCGCGCGAGCCAGGCGAGGGATTGCCCGTGAGCCGGCCTGAGATCAGCGTCGTGATGCCATTCGCCGGCGACGAGTACGCCGCGCGGACCGCAATCGACGCGCTGCTGGCGCTCGATCTGCGCGTCGGCGACGAGCTGATCCTCGCCGACAACTCCGGCCTGGCGGTGGCGCGCGGCGGCGTCGCCGTGATCCGGGCTGTGGGGGAACGCTCCCCGGCGCACGCCCGGAACGTCGGCGCGGCGCACGCGCACGGCGAGTGGATCCTGTTCCTCGACGCCGACTGCCGCGCGCCTCGATCGCTGCTCGACGCCTACTTCGCGGCGCCCGTCGCGGACGACGTCGGCGCGCTCGCCGGCGAGGTCGTGCCACTGGTCGAGGGCGACACGCTCGCAGCCCGCTACGGGTCGGCCCGCAGCTTCCTCTCGCAGGAGGCGCACATGAGGCATCCGTACCGCCCGCGCGCGGTGGCGGCCAACCTGCTCGTCCGGCGGACGGCGTTCGAGCAGGTCGGCGGCTTCTACGAGGGCGTCCGCGCCGCCGAGGACACGGACTTCAGCTGGCGCCTGCAGCGGGCGGGCTGGAAGCTCGAGCTGCGGCGCGGCGCGCAGGTCGAGCACCGCTACCGCGCGACGCTCGGCGAGCTGCGAAAGCAGTGGCGCGGGTACGCGGCGGGCCGCGCCTGGCTCGCGCGCCGGTACGACGGGTTCGACCCCGACCCAGCGGTGGCGCGGGCGGTCGGGCGCGCACTGGCGCGCACGCGGCATCCTGGCGCCGACAGGGCCTCGGGTCTGGGTCCGGGTCCGCGGGCGCGCGGAGCGCCGGCGGTGAGCGCCGGTCGCCTGGAGCGAGGGCGGTACCTCGCGATCGACGCGCTGCTTTCGGCGGACGAGCTCGCCGGTCTCGTGCTTTCGAACCGCCCCGCCGGCCGGGGTTCGAGGACGGCCGCCGAGGTCGTGTTCGTCGCCGACCGCTTCCCCGCCCGGGGCGATCCGCTCGTCGAGTACGCGCGGGCGCTTGGCGGCGCGCGCGTCGAGGCGGCCGCCCGGCCCGAATCGCCGGATGTCGAGGTCGCCGGAGCGCTCCCCATCGACTATCGCGAGGACGACGGGATCGCCGCCCGGGTGGTGGCGCTGCTCGCGTTGCTCGCGCGCCACCCGGTGCGCGTGGCCGGCGACGTGCTCAGCCGCCGGGCCGGGGAGCCGCCGGTGTCGGCACTCGCGCCGGCGGTGCGCCGGCTGGCGCGGGACGGGCACGCGCGCGTGCACGCGCTGGGCGCGAGCGATACGCGGTTGACCGCGCGCCGGATCGCCCGGCTGGCCGGCCGGCCGCTCGACGACGCGCCTCGCGGCCGTTGATGCGCGTACACCTCGTCGACCCGTCGGCGTATACGCTGCCGTACGACCACGCGCTTTCGAGCGCGCTCGCCGGCGCCGGCGCAAGTGTCGAGCTGTTCACGAGCCGGTTTGCCTACGGCGAGGCTCCGCAGCCCGACGGCTACGCGGTCCACGAGTTGTTCTATCGGCATGCGCGCGGGGCGGCCGGCTCGCGCGCGCGAGTCGCCGCCAAGCTGGTCGAGCACGTGCCCGACATGCTGCGTTACCGCGGCATCGCTTCCTCGGCCGACGTCGTGCACTTCCAATGGCTTCCGGTCCAGGCGATCGACCGGTACCTGCTGCCGCGCCGCCCGACGGTCCTGACCGCGCACGACCTGCTCCCACGCGAGCCGCGCCCGGGGCAGGCTCGGTTTCAGCGGGGCCTGTATGACGCCGTCGACGCGATCGTTGTGCACTCGCAGTACGGGCGCGACCTGCTCGTCGGGTCGCTCGGAGTCGACGCCTCCAAGATCCGCGTGATCCCCCACGGCGCGTTCAAGCACCTAACGGTTGCGTCCGACGAGCGGCCGTTGCCGGGCGAGCTCCGCGCCGTGGAGTCGCCGGTCGTGCTGTTCTTCGGCCTGATCCGTCCCTACAAGGGTCTCGACGTCTTGCTCGAGGCGTGGCGCGGCATCGACGGCGCGGAGTTGTGGATCGTCGGCCGGCCCCGGATGCCGATCGAGCCGTTGCGGGCGCACGCGCCGGCGAACGTCCGGTTCGTTCCGCGGTACGTCTCGGACGCCGAGCTGCCGGCGTTGTTTCGCCGCGCCGAGGTCGTGGTGCTGCCGTACTCGCGGACCGAGCGGTTCGACACCTCGGGCGTGCTCGCGACCGCGCTCGCGTTCGGGAAGCCGACGGTCGTCAGCGATGTGGGCGGGTTCGGCGAGGTCGCTGCGGCGGGGGCGGCGCGGTTGGTCCCGCCCGGTGACCCCGTTGCGTTGCACGACGCTCTGGCCGGGTTGCTCGCGGATTCCCAGGAGCGCGAGGGGCTCGCCTGGGGCGCGCTGACCGCCGCGTCGGGGCCGTACTCGTGGCAGGAGGCGGCCCGGCAGACCCTTGCCCTTTACCGAGAGTTGGTTGGATAGCCGCCGTGACCATCGTCGCGATCGTGTTCTGGCTGTCGGTCGGCCTGATCGTCTATGCCCACGCCGGCTACCCGGTGCTGCTCGGGCTGCTGGCGGCGGTCCGCGACCACGGTCCCGGCGCGCGGCGGCGCGCGCGACCGGCGCCTGACGACGAGCTGCCCGTCGTGTCGGTGATCGTCGCCGCGTACGCCGAGCAGGATGTGATCGCCGAGCGCGTGGCGAACATCCGCGCGCTCGACTACCCGCCCCAGCTGATCGAGGTGATCGTGGCGTGCGACGGTTCTGTGGACGAGACCGCTTCGCGAGCGCGAGAGGCCGGCGCCGATCTGGTGCTCGAGTTGCCGCGCGGGGGCAAGATCCGCGCTCAGGACGCCGCCGTAGAGCGCGCCGCAGGCGCGATCGTGGCGTTCTCGGACGCGAACGTGACGTGGGCGCCCGACGCGCTCCGGCGCCTGATGGCGCCGTTCAGCGATGCGCGTGTCGGGTACGTGTGCGGCGAGGTGCAGCTCGTCGATGCCGCGACCGGGTCGAACCAGGAGGGCCTGTACTGGCGTTACGAGCTTGCGCTGCGCGCGCTCGAGTCACGCGTCAGGTCGGTCACCGGCGGCAACGGGGCCATCTACGCCACCCGCCGCGAGTCCTATCTGGTCGTCGACCCGATCATGGGCCACGACCTGTCGTTCCCGTTCAACATGGTCAAGCGCGGCTGGCTCGCGCTCGCCGTCCGCGAGGCGCAGGCGAGCGAGAAGATGGTCCCGACGATCGAGGGGGAGTTCGCGCGCAAGCGCCGGATGATGAGCCACACGTGGCCGATCGTTCTGCGCGGCGGGATGCTCTCCCCGCGTGGCTACGGCGTGACGTACGCGTTCATGATCGTCTCGCACCGGATCCTCCGCTACCTCACGCCGTTCCTGCACGTGATCGCATTCATCGCGAACATAGTGCTGCTCGGTCAGGGGTGGGTGTACTGGCTCACGCTGGCGCTCCAGCTCGCCGTGCTCGTGGCCGCGGCGCTCGCCGGGGTCGTGCGGGGACGGGTGCTGCTGATCGCGCGTTACTACGTGCTCACGACCGCGTCGCTCGCCGCCGGCCTGTGGGACTGGCTCGTCCACGGCACGGCGGCGGGGTGGGAGCCGGCGGAGGGGACGCGGTGACGGAGAGGTATGTGAGGGTCCTGGACGTTCTGCTCGGCGGCGTTGCCGCTGCTCTGACGGCCCCGGCTGTCTTTGTGCTCGCGCTTGCGATCCGGCTCGAGTCACGCGGCCACCCGATCTACACGCAAACGCGGGTGGGTCTCGACGGACGGCTGTTCTCGATCTACAAGCTGCGGACGATGGTCCGGGGCGCGGAGTTCACCGGCGCCGGCCTGGCCATCCAGGAGGGCGACGACCGGATCACACGGCTCGGCACGTTCCTGCGCCGCTACTCGCTCGACGAGCTTCCCAACCTGTGGAACGTGGTGCGCGGCGAGATGTCGATCGTCGGCCCGCGCCCGACGCTCGCGGTCCAGGTCGAGCACTACACCGAGCGCCAGCGTGGCCGGCTGGCGGTCAAGCCGGGGATCACCGGGTGGGCGCAGGTCAACGGCCGCGCGTCGCTGCCGTGGCCGGAGCGGATCGAGCTCGACCTGTGGTACGTCGAACACCGATCGCTGTGGCTCGATCTGCGGATCCTGGCCCGGACCGTCCGGATGGTGTTCGGCGGCGAGGGCATCTACAAGGGAGATCGAGGCGGATGGACACCTCCGACCGCGACGTAGCGGTCCTGCTGACCGGGGTCGGGAAGCGGTACGACATCGTGTCGGCGTTCGCCCAGCACGCCACCGTGATCGCCGCCGACCCGAACCCGCTGGCGCCGGCGCAATACGCGGCGCACCACCGGCGCGCGGTGCCACGGATCGACTCTTCGGAGTACGTGCCCGCTCTGAAGGCGTTGTGCGACGAGTTCGGCGTCGGCGCGGTCGTGCCGCTCACGGATCTCGACCTGCACGTTCTGGCCGATGCCCGGGCGGCCGGTGAGTTGCCCGCATTCGTGCCTGACCCGGATATCGCGCGGTCTACGTTCGACAAGTACGAGACCCACCTGCTGCTGCTACGGCTGGGCCTGCCTTCGCCGCCGACGGTGCTCCCGGGCGAGCCGGTCCCGAGCTACCCGGTCATGGTCAAGCCTCGCTGGGGCTCGGGCGCCCGCTCGATCCACCGCGCCGACGACGCGCGCGCCGCCGAGTTCTTCGTCGACTACATCAACGAGCCCGCGATGGTGCAGAAGCTCATGGACGGCCCCGAGTTCTCGATGGACGTGCTGTGCGACCTGCGCGGGCGCTGCCTGAACGCGATCCCGCGCACGATGATCGAGTCGCGCGGCGGCGAGTCGATCAAGGGGACGGTGATCGCCGATCCCGAGCTGATCGACCTCGGCGCGCGGGTTGCCGAAGCGCTCGGGGTCCGCGGCCCGTGCACGATCCAGGCGTTCCGGGATCGCGAGATCGGCCTCGGGATCACCGACGTGAACACTCGCTTCGGCGGCGCGTTCCCGGCGCCGATGTACGCGGCGCTTCGCGGGCGGACCTACCCCGAGCTGATCGTGCGGATGGCGCGCGGCGAGGAGATCGAGCCGCACGTCGGCGAATTCCGGGCCGACGTGACGTTCACCCGGTACTACTGGCAGCTCGAGCTGGATTCGTCGTTGGAGCCGACGGGGCGGGACATCGTCGAGCCGCCGGGTCCGCCGCCACCGCACTGAGGTGCGTGCTCAAAAAACCCCGCTATACGTGGTCTTTTGAGCACGCCTCATGCGAGCCGCTTCTGGTAGCAAATGCTTGTCGGCGAGGCCGCGTACGCCCCGAAGCACGGGATTCGCTGCGTAGCCGGCGGACTCGTAGAGCGACAGCGCGGCGTGGGCCTTGTCGCCGGTCTCGAGCACGACTCGGGTAGCGCCCAAGGCCCTGGCGCGGGTCTCGAGCTCGGACAGGATCGCGCGCGACAGGCCCTGCCCGCGAACGGACGGGACGACGTACATGCGCTTGAGCTCCGCCACCCCGCTGCCCAGGATCTCGTCGGCTGGGAGCATCCGCACCGCACCGCACCCCGCCGGCGCGCCGTTGAGCCACGCGACCAGGAATGCGCCCGACCCCTCGGCGACCTCATCGGCGGCGAGCGAGTGGAAGCGCTGCGAGGGCGGGTAGTCGCGGCGGAGCTCCTCGTTGAGCGCAGCGATCAGCCCGAGCGCCACCGGCGAGTCGAGCGGCTCAGGCCGAACCTCGACCCTGGAGGTGGTTTGGTCAGGCGCGGGCTGCCCGCGAGCGTCGCTTCCCGCGTCCGTCGCCGGATCCATCCCAGCACTCTTCCACGAACTCGGCGATCTTGGCTGTGAGGCGCGCCGGCTTGACCCGCAGCTCGATGATCGAATTGGCGTCGATCAGGCGGGCGTTGGGGAGCTCGGCGGCGAGCTGGTCGGCGTCGGAGAACGGGTGCACGGGGTCGCGCGGGTGACCGATCACGAGCGCCGGCGCCGTGAACGTCTGGCGCACCGATCGGTCGGGCGCGGTCCGCCCGAACAGGATCCCCTGGAGGACGGCGCCGCTCGGCCCGGGATCCTGTCCGAACCAGTCGAGCACGAGCTCGGCCGTGAACGGGACGAGCCCGCGCGGCACCTGGCGGGCGCCGGTGGCGATCACCTTCATCGCCGGCTTGCCGTAGGTGAGCGCGAACAGCAGCGGCGTGAACGCGGCCGCGCAGCCGATGATCGCGTTGTCGAGTACGGGCATCTCGATGACCATCCCGCTTGACGCCGATCGGGCGCCATCGCGGCGAGCTCGAGCGTGACGTTCGCTCCGAGTGAGGTTCCGCCGACGATCGCCTGCTGGAAGCTCGAGATGGTCGAGAAGGGCGAGCGCTTGGCGCGCGAACTGCGGCATCGAGTAGCGCCACATGTCCTCGGACCGGTCCGAGGCGCCGTGTCCGAGGAAGTCGAGCGTGACGACGCGATTGCCGTGGGCGGCGAGGTCGGTGGCGAGCGGCGTCTGCATCTTCTGCGAGAGCAGCAGACCGGGCATCAGGATCGTCGTGCGCGGCCCCTCGCCGTGGACCGTGTAGGCGAGCTTATGGCCGTCGTAGAGGAAGAATTCCATCGATTTCAGGATACCCTTAGAGGTCGACTGGCTAGTCAACCAGTCGGCTGCCCGGTACCGTGCTACCTGCGGCGAGCGACACCACGAGGAGGACTGCGAAAATGACAAAGACATTGCGATCGCTGGATGGCCAGGTGGTTGCGATCACGGGCGGGGGCCGCGGGATCGGACGCGCGACGGCGGCGGCGCTGATCGCCAAGGGCGCGCGGGTGGCGCTCGGCGACATCGACGGTCCTCTGGTCGAGCGGACCGCCTCCGAGTTGGGATCGGGGACCATCGGCCTGCGCCTCGACGTCACCGACAAAGCCAGCTTCACAGAGTTCCTCGACGCCGTTGAGAGCCGTCTGGGGCCGCTCGACGTGCTCGTCAACAACGCCGGCATCATGCCCGTCGGGCCGTTCGTCGACGAGGCTGATCCCGCCACCAACAAGCTTGTCGACATCAACGTGATGGGCGTGATCATCGGCTCGAAGCTCGCACTCCAGCGGTTCCGGCCGCGGGGCCGAGGTCACATCGTCCAGCTTGCCTCGATCGCCGGCAAGGGCGGGTTCCCCGGTGGCGCGACCTACTGTGCGACCAAGCACGCCGTCGTCGGCTTCACCGAGGCGATGCGCGCCGAGCTCCGCGGCTCCGGCTCTCAGATCGAGGTGCACCAGGTGCTGCCAATCGGCGTCAACACCGAGCTCTACTCCGGCGTCAAGCAGGCTCGCGGGTTCAAGACGCCCGAGCCCGAGGACGTCGCCAACGCGATCGTCGAGCTGTTGCAGACCGGCCGCTTCGAGCAGTACGTGCCCCGCTATATGGCGGCCGTGGTGCGCCTCAACGCGCTCATGCCGCGCAAGTTCACCGAGACGATCAACCGGATCACGAACGCGGACCGCCTGCTGATCAGCGCCGACCCGAACGCCCGCGCCGCGTACACCGCCCGGATGGCCCAGCAGTACGACGGCCCGGCGGTCCCGGTGGCGGTGCCCGACGCGCCGGCGCGCGACGCAGCCTAAGGGTTCGAGGCGAGCCAGGAGGCGATCAGAGACCCGATCTCGGGGCCGGCGTCCTCCTGGAGGAAGTGAGAGGCGCCGGCGATGACGTGGTCGATCTTGCCACCGAGCGCGGCGGCGAACCGGTGGCCGGTCTCGAGCGGCAGCACCGGGTCTGAGTCCGCCCACAGGAACAGCTTGGGCCGGGAATCCGAGCGGAGCGCGTCGAGCACCTGCTGCCCGGCCTCGGCTCCGGGGGCATCGGGGCTCAACGGCAGGATCAGCGGGAATGCGCGCGCGCCGGCCTTCGACGCGGCGTTGGGGAACGGCGCGTCATAGGCGGCGATCACCTCATCGCCCGGGTCGTTGAGGCACGCCCGACGGACGAGCAAGCCGACCGGCAGATCCTCGGTCCGCTCGACGAACGCCCGGAATGCCATCCAGGCCTCGGTCATGGGCTGATGCCCGGTGAACAGGTCCGGTGTCGAGCACGACCACGCGCGCGATCCGGTCCGGGTTGTCGACCGCCACTCGCAGCCCGATCGGGCCGCCCCAGTCGTGCACGACCACGGTGGCGTCGTGCAGGTCGAGTTCGGCCACGAGCGCGGTGACGCTCGCCGTGTGCGTGTCGTACGTGTACCAGTCGATGTCGATCGGCTTGTCCGAGCGGCCGAAGCCCGCGAGGTCGGGCGCGATGCAGCGGTAGCCGGCGTCCCTTACGGGGGGGATCACGTGCCGCCACAGGAACGACCACGTCGGCTCGCCGTGGAGGAACACGACCGGCGGGCCGTCGCCGACGTCGAGGTGGGCGAGCCGGAACCCGTCGAACTGGCGGTACGACGACTCGAACGGGAAGTGAGGCAATCCGAGCAGAAGCTCGTCGGGGGCGCGGATCGCGTCGGTCATCGCTTGAAACAGGTGCGGATCGCGCCGCTCATCGTTTGGCGGGCACGTTTCGCTTCAGCCAGCTGGCGATCATACGGCCGATCTGCGCGCCGGCGTCCTCCTGGAGGTAGTGGCCGACCCCGCGGATCACGTGGTCGACCTCGGCTCCGATCGCACGGGCGAAGCGCCAGCCGCTCTCGAGCGGGAGGATCGGGTCCCCCTCGCCCCAGATGATCAGCTTGGGCCGTGGGTCGGTGCCGAGCGCGTCGAGCACGCGCTGGCCGGTGGCGGCGCCGGGCATCTGCGGCGTGGTGGGCAGGATCAGCGGAAACGCCCGCGCGCCGGCCTTCGACGCCGGGTTGGGGAACGGCCGCTCATACGCGGCGATCACGCTCGGGGCGAGCGGTACCTTGCACCCGGCGCGGATCAGGAACGAGATCGGGAGGTCCTCGCTGCGCTGGGCCAGCTCGCGGAACGCCAGCCAGGCGTCGGTCATCTTCTGGTAGCCGGTGAACAGGCCGGTGTCGAGCACGACCATGCTGCCAATCCGGTCGCGCTGCTCGACGGCGACTCGCAGCCCGATCGGGCCGCCCCAGTCGTGCACGACGATCGTCGCGTCGTGCAGCTTGAGCTCCGAGAACAGCATCGCGACGCTCTCGGTGTGGCGATCGTAGGTGTACCACTCGACGTCGATCGGCTTGTCCGAGCGCCCGAAGCCGGGCAGGTCGGGCGCGATGCAGCGGTAGCCGGCGTCCCGTACGGGCGGGATCACCTTGCGCCACAGGAACGACCAGGTCGGCTCGCCGTGGATGAACACCACGGGCGGCCCCTTACCCTCGTCGACGTGCGCCAACCGCAACCCGGCGTACTTTCGATACTTCGGTTTGAAGGGGAAGTCCGGAAGGCGCGTGAGCAGGTCGTCAGGGGTACGCACAATGCTCGACATCGTGGGCAGAAACTACCCGCTCAGCGCGAGAATCATGGTCCGTGCACGAGGACCTGCGAGGCGTCCGGGGCCACCGTGATCTCGATCTCGGACGGGAATCGCTGCCACGCGATCACGTTCAGCGCCTGGAGGCGGTCGAGCATCGCCTGGAACGCCGCCGCCTGCGCGGGTCTGACGTACCGGCGGGCGATCGTGAACGACCAGCCGGCGGCGGCCGGCAGGTCGCTGAAACCCAGCTGTTGCTGGTAGCGCTCGTCGCTGACCGCGCTCGTGACGATCAGCGGCGACGCGCCCCCCGACAGTGTCCGGACGCGCGCGGCCAACTCGGTCAGCAGGTCGAGCGCCGGGCCGCGCAGCCCGCGGTAGAGCGCGGGCTTGACGTGCAGCTGCCCCGCGAACGAGCCGATCCCCGGGTCGTAGGCGAGCCCGAGCGCCCGCGCGTTCGAGGGGAGCGGCAGGATCGTCCGCTGCGCGTAGGCGTCGTCGAGCGCGTCCGGGGTGGCGAACGGGTGCACGGACTGCGGCGGGTGCAAGACGTACGCGTTCGAGTCGATGGCGGTCTGGAGCGCGGTCAACCCGGTCAGCCCGGCCCGGTCGGTGCGGTACATGTGCATGACCTGCTCGGCGCCCAGGACGCGCCAGTAGTACAGCGAAGAGTCGTCGCCGAATCCCGAGATCAGGTTGTACGCGCTCGGGCGATGGTCGGGCGCCGTGTCGAAGTACAGCTGCGCGTACGGCACCGGCTTCCCGCCGTCGTAGTCGTCGAGGACGTCTTGCAGGTTGCCGATCCCCATGTGGTAGCTCTCGACCGCGAGATCGAGGCGCCCGAAATGCTGCTCGGCGATCCGGAGGTAGCGCACGGTGGCGGCGAGCGCCAGCCGCGGGTTGAACCGGTCGTCGATCTGTACGCGCTGGCGCTGCAGGCGCGCCACCAGCGCGGACTTTCCCTGCGAGGCCGCGTCGTCGATCTTGCCGGTCAGCTGCCGGCTCCGACCCAGATTGATGTGCATCCCGAGTAGCGACTGGCCGGTCGAGGCGAGGATCTGGGTCAGCCCGGAGGCGTTGGCCGGGTCACCGCCGACGATCACATCGGGGCGGCCGGCGCTCTCGACGAACACGAGTGCCTCGAGGATGTTCGGGTCGATGTCCGTCCCCGCGACGGCCTGATCGATCAGCCCTCGCCAGCCGGCCACGCGCGCCGCCGTGGCGAGCGCCCCGCCCGGGCTCTTGGTGAACAGCACGTGGTCGCTCCCGGCGATCGCCCGCGCGACGAAGTCCGATTCCCGGCCCGCCACGTACGCGAACGGATCGCCGGGCTTGGCGGGCTGGCCGATTCCCGGCAGCGGCAGCGGCGGTGGCGCGGACTTGCCCGGCGCCGTGATCAGCACCACGGCGACGATCAGCGCGACGACGACGGCGCCGGCTACTGCCAGGCGTCTACGACCGGCCGCCTTGCGCCGGGAGCGCACGGCGTCATGAGCCGTGGTAGATGAGGACCATCTTGCTGCACGCGGCCTGGTGCGCCGGGTCCACGTGACTCGGGAACACCTTCCACCCCGCGCCGGCGATCGGGTAGATGTTCACCAGCGGGTGCGGGTGCGCCTTGAGGTATCCCGGGCTCACGTACAGCACCCCGGTCTTGATGCCGGCGTACCAGGCGAACACGCTCTGGTAGCCGATCGGGATGTTTGGCTGACCGCACGCGAACATGTTGGAGACGCCGAGCGTCGTGACCACGCCGCGCAAATGACCGATCAGCACGGTCCGCGCGCGCTCCTGGCGCAGGTCGACGCGCTCGAGCCGCTCCTGCCTGTGGGCGGCCCCGAGCATCGACCCGGACACGATCACGACGGCGAGCACCGTTCCCCAGGTGCCAAGGGCAGTGGCCAGCCGAGCGGGGATTGGCCCCCCGCCCACCCCCCCGGCGACCCGGCGGCCCAGCGAAGACAGCAGCCCGGGGAGCTCATGGACGATCCGCCCGATGAACACCGCCGCGAGGATCCCGACGACCGCGCCCGCCTCGAACATGTAGCGCGGCACCGCGGGGAACCCGTGGAGTGCGAACGCCATCTCGATCAGGACCCACAGGAGCGCTCCGCCGGCGACCACGAGGATCGTTATCCGCCGCTTCCACGCGGCCCAGGCCACCGTCAGCACGGCCAGGACCCAGACCGTGTTCGGGAGCAATTCGTGGAAGCGCGTGATCACGCCGGTGATCTTGTTGCCGTGGATCTCCCGCGGCGAGTTCTCGGCGACGTTGCCGGCGGTCAGGAGGCTCTTGGACGTGAGCCCGGGAATCCCGAACCACAGGAAGGCGAGCGCGAACAGGGAGCCGTACAGCCACCAGCGGTAGCTCGGTTGCTTCCACCAGAGCCACACGCCCGCCAGCCCGTAGAAAGGCCATACCTCGGGCCGTCCGAGGGAGGCAAGCCACCAGATCCAGAACGCGGCCTTGTGGCGGCCGGAAAGGTGCAGATCGATCGCCAGCAGGCAGAGCGACACGATCATCGTGTCGGACTCGGCGCTGAGGAGGTAGTGGGTGTAGTTGTAGTTGCCCACCGGATCCTGCATCGCCAGCACGAACGCCGCCGCGAACAGCCCGGCCACGTACGAGGCGTACCGGCGCTCCGGGCGCGAGTAGGTCAGGCGGAAGGCGATCCGCCACGCGAAGATCAGCCCGCTCAGCGAGATCGCCACCGAGGTCACCATCCACAGCCACAGGGCGTAGTGGCCGAACACCGCGTACGGCACCGTGAACAGGTATGGCAGCGGCTTCCACGAGGGTGCGCCGTTGGTGTCGAGCTTGAGGTGGAGCGTCAGCTTGCCCCACACCAGCCATCCGTACGGGTCATAACCCGGGCGGGTACGCGCGTAGAGGACGATCGCGAGCGAGACCAGCAGCAGGCCGGCGGCGGTCAGAACCCAGCGGTAGCGATAGGCCAGCTCGCGCCAGTCCACGCCGTCGCGCCGCCGGGATGCGTTCGGCGGTCCGTCCGGTACTTCGATGGGCGGGGCGTCTAGAGTCTGCTCGGACACAGCGGCCGCGCGGACGGTAGCAGTAGGAGCGGTTCGCCCTGTCCGGTGAGCATCCTCTAATCTGTGCGAGCGCGCCGAGAGCGGCCGCGGCAGGGCTCTTACGTCTCGCGTACGGCTCGTCGGCTATCCTCGTGCGCTCGCAGGCCAGGTCTTGCCTGGAATCTGGCCTAATGGTGCGCCGCCTCAGTCGGGCCGAGAGCGCTCAATCCCCCATTCGAATACGCCAGGCAATGGAGCGGCTACATGCAAATCTTGGTTCTTGGCGGTGACGGATACCTCGGGTGGCCGACCGCGCTGCACCTCTCGGCTCTCGGGCACGAGGTGGCGGTAAACGACAACTTCGCGCGTCGTGGATACGACGACGAGATGGGCGTCGAGAGCCTGGTACCGATCGCGACGCTGGATGAGCGGATCGCGGCCTGGACCGAGGTGAGCGGCAAGACGATCAAGTCGTACGTCGGGGACCTGTGCGATGCGGCGTTCGTCCACAACATGGTCGGCGACTTCCGGCCAGACACGATCGTCCACTTCGGCGAGCAGCGCGCCGCGCCGTACTCGATGATCGATCAGGCGCACTGCGTCTACACGCAGACGAACAACATCGTCGGCAACCTCAACGTGATGTACGCGATCGCCGACATCGACATCGACATCCACCTGGTCAAGCTCGGGACGATGGGCGAGTACGGCACGCCCAACATCGACATCGAGGAGGGGTGGCTCGAGGTCGAGCACAACGGTCGCAAGGACCGCGTCCTCTACCCCAAGCGGCCCGGCTCCTTCTACCACCTGTCCAAGGTGCACGACAGCCACAACATCGAGTTTGGGTGCCGCATCTGGGGGATGCGCGCCACCGACCTCAACCAGGGGGTTGTTTACGGCGCCGACACCGAGCAGACCAAGCTCGACCCGCGGCTGGCGACGCGCTTCGACTACGACGGTGTGTTCGGCACGGTCCTCAACCGGATGGTGATCCAGGCGGTGCTCGGCCACTCGCTGACGGTCTACGGCAACGGCTCGCAGACGCGCGGTCTGATCAACCTCGTGGACACGGTCGAATGTATCCGCCTCGCCGCGGAGACTCCCGCCGACCGGGGCGAGTTCCGCGTGTTCAACCAGTTCACCGAGCACCTGTCGGTCCGCCAGATCGCCGAGACGATCGCCGAGGAGTTCCCGGGTGAGGCGACGATCGAGCAGGTCGAGAACCCGCGCGTCGAGGCCGAGGACCACTACTACAACGCCAAGCACACGGCGCTCGTGGACCTGGGGCTGAAGCCGACGCTGCTGTCGATGGCGCTGATCGACCACATGTTCGAGGTCGTCGAGCGCCACAAGGACCGCGTCGACCTGGCGGCGATCATGCCGACGGTGAGCTGGCGCTCCACGACCAGCGAGCTGCCCCAGACGTCGAGCGCGCTGGCCCAGACGTGACCGGCTCCAGCCTCGACGGGCGCCGGGTCCTCGTGACCGGCGGCTCGGGGTTCATCGGGCGCCACGCGGTCGCCCAGCTGTCGCAGGCGGGCGCCCAGGTGCGCGTCATCGACCTCAAGCCGCACCCGGATCCCGACGTCGACATCGTCCTCGGCGACATCGCCGATCTCGACGCGCTCGAGGCGGCGTTCGCCGGCGGGATCGAATCGGTGGTGCACCTCGCGGCGGTGACCTCGGTGCTGCGCTCGATCGAGCAGCCTGATCTGACCTTCACCACCAACGTTGCCGGTACGCACGCGCTGCTCGAGGCCGCGCGGGCGGCGGGTGCGCAGTCGCTGGTGTTCGCCTCGACCAACGCCGTTACCGGCCCGATGGATGCCCCCGCAATCGTCGAGACGGCGCAGCTGCGGCCGCTGACGCCGTACGGCGCCACCAAGGCGGCCGCGGAGATGCTGATGTCCGCCTACACCGCCTCATACGGGCTGCGGTGCGCATACCTGCGGCTCACCAACGTGTACGGGCCGGGGATGCAGGCCAAGGACAGCATCGTGGCCCGGCTGATGCGCGCGATCCGGCTCGGGCGGACGTTCGAGATCTATGGAGACGGCCGCCAGGTGCGCGACTATGTGCACGTGAGCGATGTGATCGCCGCGGTCAAGCTGGGACTCGATCGCGAGGACTGGAAGGGCCCGACCGTGATCGGGTCCGGGACATCCCTGTCGGTGCTCGAGGTCGTCGACGCCGTGCGCGAGGTCACCGGGGCCGAGTTCACCGTCGAGCACGGTCCGGCGCGGCCGGGCGAGATGCCGGCGGTGATCGTCGACCCGAGCCGTGCGCACGCCTCCGGCTGGTCGCCGCAGTTCGACTTCGAGTCCGGGCTGCGCGGCGTGTGGAAGGAGTGGTCGGTGGCCGATGTCGACGCGATCGCAGCCGGAGCGCCGGCGGCGCCCGTGACCGCCGGAGGTGGGCGATGACCACCGTCCACGGCTCCCAAGGCGTCCGGTCAGGCGCCGACGAGCGCGGCTCGCTCGAGGTCGCCCCAGACGAACTCGACCGCCTCGCGCCCGAGGAGCGGTCGGCGGCGATGGCGTTCCTGGCGACGCATCCCCCGGGACTGGGCGCGCCGCTCGCGGTCGTGATTCCCGCCTACAACGAGGAACCGACCGTCGCCGGCGTGGTCGCGGAGATCCCGCGCGAGGCCGCCGGCCTGAAGCTCGAGGTGATCGTCGTCGTCGACGGCGCCCGCGACGCCACCGCCTCGAAGGCGGCGGGCGCCGGCGCGCTCGTGTGCGATGTCCCCGTCAACCGCGGCCAGGGCGCGGCGCTCAAGCTCGGCTACTGGCTCGCGCGCGCTCGCGGCGCGAAGGTGATCGCGACGATCGATGCCGACGGGCAGTACGAGCCCGAGGAGCTGGCACGCGTGGTCGAGCCGATCCTCGCGAACAAGGCGGACTTCGTCTCGGGCTCCCGGCGACTTGGCGCCGAGCTGACTACCGACCGCACGCGTCACCTGGGCGTGCTCGTTTTCGGCGCCATGATCACCGTGCTCGTTCGCCACCGCGTCACCGACCCGGCGTGCGGGATCCGCGCCATGCGCGCCGAGGTGACCGCGGACGTCGTGCTCGAGCAGCCGCAATACCAGGCCTCCGAGCTGATGATCAGCGCCGCCCTGCACGGCTACCGGCTGGGCGAGGTGCCGACGACGATGCGCGACCGCGGCGTGCACGCGACCGGCACGAAGAAGGGCGGGAACTTCGGCTACGGCGTGCGGTTCGCGCGCGCCGCGCTCCGCACCTGGGTGCGCGACCGGAAGGCGGCGCGGATGCGGCTGCGGCCCGAGAAGATCCACACCTCGTAGACGGCGAAGCGCGCGGCGAACAGGATCGCGAACACCGCTAGGTACGACGCGGTCACGAGGATGACCCGGATGCCGTGGTGCGCCGGGATGCTCTGGACGTGACGCTGGGTCCAGCCGGTCGCCTCGGCGGTGATGAACAGCGTCACGAGCGACACCAGCACGTAGGCGACGACCTCACGCCCGAACGCGACGCGACCCTCGATCCTCCACGCCCAGCGGCGGTTCAGAATCCAGTTGGGGATCGCGCCGGCGACGAACGCCACCACCGAGCACGTGGTCGTGCCGACGCCCGCCACGTACAGCGCGGCGAACACGATCGCGCTGGTCGTGGCCGCGACCACCGAGCCGAGCGTGTAGCGCGTGATGCGGGCGCTGAGCGGCGACTGGGTGATCTTGCGGCCAATCGGAGAGTTCGCGAGCCGTACGCCGAGCGGAGAATTGCGCAGCGCGTGGTAGTGCTTGGTGATCACCGAACATCGATCGTAGCGTTTTGTGGCGTCACGTGGGCGTAAGAGCACCCGCGTGGGGGGTGTCGCCGTCGGCGTCGATACCGTCCCGCGGGTGCGTTTTCAGGCCGCCGCGGACCCGATCGTGCTCGGTGACGACATCGTGGCGGCCGGGGACAACATGGTGGCGCTCGACAGGCTCCCCGACGGCGCGTTCGATCTGATCTACATGGATCCGCCGTTCAACACGGGGCGCGCGCAGACGCGGCGTTCGTTGTCGGTCGTCGCGGATGACGTTTCCGGGGATCGTGTCGGATTCGGCGGGCGCCGGTATCGATCGCAGCTGCTGCGTTCTCTGAGCTACGACGATTCGTTCGGCGATTACATGGGGTTTCTGGAGCCGCGTCTGGCGCGAGCGCGGGAGTTGCTCGCGGAGCACGGGACGCTGTACTTCCACATCGACTATCGCGAGGCGCACTACTGCAAGCTGCTGCTCGACGAGGTGTTCGGCCGGGACGCGTTCCTGAACGAGCTCATCTGGAGCTACGACTACGGGGCCAAGCCCCGGCGCCGCTGGCCCGCCAAGCACGACACGATCCTGGTGTATGTGCGGACCCCGGGAGGGCATTTCTTTGACGCCGACGCGGTCGAGCGCGAGCCGTACATGGCTCCGGGGCTGGTCAGCGCCGAGAAGGCGGCGCGGGGCAAGCGGCCGACCGACGTGTGGTTCCACACGATCGTGCCCACCAACGGCCGGGAGAAGACCGGCTACCCGACGCAGAAGCCCGAGGGCGTGCTCCGGCGGATGGTGGCCGCCTCGTCGCGGCCGGGGGCGTGGTGCCTCGACCCGTTCGCGGGCTCGGGCACGCTCGGCGCCGTGTGCCAGGCGCTCGGCCGGCGGTTCGTGCTGGTCGACTCGAGTCCGGTGGCGATCGAAGTGATGCGCGAGCGGCTGGCCGCGGGTTCGGGTTCGCGTGAGGTCCAGCTGGGTCTACTCGGCGGTGCCGTGGACGAGCGGGACGAACTGGACCGCCTCGAGTTGCCGGCGGATTAGCCGGTCGCCGCTCCGCCGCGTGAGCAGCAGGTGCTGCTCCTTGGTCCCGACCGGGTGGACGAGTCGACCTCCGTCGCTGAGTTGGCGCTCGAGCGCGTAGGGCTCGGCGTCTCCGGTCGCCGCGGCCACGTTGATCGCGTCGAACGGCGCCTCGTTCGGCAGGCCGTCCCACCCGTCCCCGACGACGAACGTGACGTTATCGATCCCGAGGTTGTTGATCGCCTGCTCTGCGACGGCGCTCAGCTCGCGGTGGCGCTCGATCGTGTAGACGTGGCCGGCGAGAAGCGACAGCAGCGCGGCGTGGTAGCCGGACCCGGTCCCGACGTCGAGCACGCGGTCGGTCGGCCCGAGCTGCAAGGCCTCGAGCATGCGAGCCACGACCAGCGGCTGGGAAATCGTCTGGCCGCTGCCGATCGGGAGCGCCACGTTGGCGTAGGCACGATCACGGAGGTCGGCCGGGACGAACCGTTCCCTTGGAATGCTCGCGATCGCGGCGAGCACGCGCTCGTCGCCGACCGACCGCCGGATCAGGCGTGCCAGCTCAACGGCTTCGAGCGGGGACATCGCGTTTCATTCTTCCTGGGCGTCGGCGTCGAGCCACTTGTCGAAGAACTCCTCGGCGTCGAGGCTAGCGAGGTCGGCGCGGAGCAACTTGAGCAGCTTCGACGCCTGCTTGGGGCTGACGTCCCAGTACAGGATCACCTCGCCGTCGTCGACCGACACGATCTCGATCCGGTCGGTGCGGCTGGGATCGGACAGGAACGCCGGCTCGAGCCCCTCGCGCGAGACGATCAGGTGGTAGAGGCGGTTGGCCTTCATCGTCGGGACTCGAGCGTGAGCGCGGCGGTCGCGTTGGAGAGCGCCGACGGACCCTCATACGTGCGGTTACCCACCTGGATCGCGGGCAGGGTTGCCACGCCGGCCGCTCGCGCTCGCTCATGGGCGGTCTGCAACGCCTGCGAGGTGGATCTGAGCTCGATGCCCTTGGTGAGCGCGACCGGGTGCATCTCGCACGCGGCGCCGGCGATCAGGATCGTGTGCTCGTCGCCGATGTCGCGCCCGCCCGCGAAGGTCTGCCGGAACGCGGCGAGCGAGAACGCGACGCCACGCCCGACCTTCTTGGCATACGTGGCGGCAAGCATGGCTTTGATCGAGGTGTCGAACGGCCATGTCGTCGGCCACTTGATCGGTTGCAGGCCGAGCGCGTCCGCGAGCCGCTCGACCTCCGAGCGGTCAGTGTCCGCTTGCTGCTCGGAACCGGCTACCTGCGAGGCGAGCACCGGCTCCCATTCCGGCACAACCGGCAACGTCGACATGATCCTCTCGCCGACTATGTAGCACTGCGGGCTGCCGAGGTCGTAATAGAAGACGGGCTGCTCTTGTGCAGCCACTAGCCGTGAATCAGCCAGCCGTCCGCGGCGCGTGCGGCTTCCATCACGGCTTCCGACAACGTGGGGTGCCCGTGGATGATCCGGGCGACCTCGGGATACCCGCCCTCGAGCGCGCGGACGTTCACGAGCTCCTGGATCAGCTCGGTCGCCTTGGTACCGACGATGTGACCGCCGAGCAGCTCGCCGTACTGTTTGTCGCCGACGATCTTGACCAGGCCTGTGCGGTCGCCGTACACCGTTCCGGCGCCGACCGCTCCGTATTGGAGCTTGCCGACGACGACGTCGTGGCCCTCGTCGCGGGCCTGCTGCTCGGTGAGTCCGAAGCTGCCCACGTTCGGGGTGCAGAACGTGGCGCGAGGGATGTCGACGTACTCGATCGGGTGGGTCTCGAGTCCGGCGGCGTCCTCAACCGCGATCACGCCCTCGTCGGACGCCTTGTGTGCGAGTGCCGGCCCGTGCACGAGGTCGCCGATCGCGTAGACGCCGTCGAGGCTCGTGCGCATCCGCCCGTCGACCTCGATCAGGCCGGAGTTGCTGTCGACGGTGACGCCGGCCTGGTCGAGGCCGAGGGCCTGGACGTCGGGGGCGCGGCCGGTCGCGATCACCAGCCACTCCACCTCGCGCGGCTCGCCGCCGTGGGTGAACTTGCACATCGACTCGGTGCTCTCGATGTTCTCGACGAACGTGCCCGTGTGGACCGAGATGCCCTGGCGCTTGAGGCCGCGTTCGACCACCTTCGAGATGTCCGCGTCCTCGGTCGGGAGCACGCGGTCGAGTGCCTCATAAAGAAGCGTGTCCGTCCCCAGCCGCGCGTAGGCCGACGCGATCTCGGAGCCCGACGCGCCCGCGCCCACGACCGCGAGGGTCTTGGGGAGGCTTTCGAGCGCCCACGCCTCCTCGGTGCCGATCACTCGGCCGCCGAACTGGGTTCCGGGGATCGGCTTCTTGACCGACCCGGTGGCGAGGATGATCGTCTTGGCCTCGATCCGGTTGCCGTTCACTGTCACAGCGCCGGGGCCGTCGAGCGCGCCCTCGCCTTCGATCACCTCGATCCCGTTCTTCTTGAACAGTCCCGATACGCCACCCGTAAGGGTCTTGATCACCTTCAGGCGACGCGCGGTGACGCCGGCGAAGTCGACCTCGGGCTCTGAGACCTTGATCCCGTAGTCGCCGGCCTCGCGGATCTCGGAGAGCACGTCGGCGACACGCAGCACCGCCTTGGCGGGGATGCACGCGTAGTTCAGGCAGCGCCCGCCCACCTCGTCCTTCTCGATCACCGCGGTCTTCATCCCGAGTTGGGCGGCGCGAATCGCGGCCACGTACCCGCCGGGGCCGGAGCCGATCACAACGCAGTCGTAAGAGGTCTCTGGCATTGCGGCCGGAGACTATAGAAGGGTGGTGGGGACCGATGGCTTTGGGGGCGGTCGCGCGGACGCGCGCGCGTCTTTCTCGCCCGAAAGTCGACTCGCGCCGGCCCTACTCCGGCTACATAAGCGCCACCCCGGCGCTTATGTAGCCAAGGGCGGATGGCATGGAGCGATTTGGCGAGTTTTGCCCGCGGGAATTGGGCGGCGGGGTGTGGGGGCGAGACCGGCCGGACTAGCGGCCGGGGTACTGCGGCATCTGGATGCGGCTCAGCACCCGGACGAGCTTGTAGAACAGCCAGCCGGCGCCACCGACGACGACCACCGAGGCGACGACCGCGAGCAGGTTCGCGGCGCGCAGCCCGAGCAGCGAGAAGAACAGGATCACGAAGGCGAGGATCGCCTGGAACCCGAGCACGGCCCAGTAGCGCAGCTGCCACATCCCGACCGCGCACACCAGCATCAGCACCGAGAACACGATCACTCCGCCGGCGCCGGCATGGGCGCTCCCGACCTTGAACGATCCGTTCACGATCACCGCGACGAGGTCGCCGCCGCCGATCAGAACCGCGATCACGGTGGCGATCTTCAGCGACCAGGGGCGCTCGCCGGGCTCGAGCGGCTTGAGCGTCGCCCGGACCGCGGCGTTGCGCTCCTCGGAGCGGCTGCGCTGCTTGGCCTCGGTTTTGGAGTCGGCCGGCGCAGGCGCGGCGGGGGTCTCGGGGCTCGCTCCCGGGGGCGGACTGTCCGGGCGGGGCGCGGTGGCGACCGGCGCGGGACCCGGTTGCCGGCGCCGCCCGCGCTTGCGGCTACTGCGCTGAGCCAACTCGCACCCCGGCGGTCATCGAGGCTCGGAGCGCGCGGGCCGCCGTCGACGGATCAACCGCATTGGTCAGGGCCCGGACGACGGCGATTCGGGTGGCGCCCGCCTCGGCGACCGCGTTGACGTTGGTCGTGTCGATACCGCCGATCGCGAAGAACGGGACGGTGGCGTTCGCGGCCGCGTACCGCACAAGCTCGAGCCCGACCGCCGGGCGGCCCGGCTTCGTCGGCGTCGCGTGCACGGGACCGACTCCGATGTAGTCGACCGGGGCTTGCAGAGCGGCTTCGATCTGCTCCGGGCTGTGGGTCGAGAGCCCCACGAGCCGATCAGGACCCACGGTGGCGCGCGCCTCGGCCCCGGTCGCGTCGTCCTGGCCGACATGGACGCCGTCGGCGCCGATCGCGTCAACGAGGTCGGGCCGGTCGTTGAGGATGAACAGCGCGTCGTGCTCGGCCGCTACGGCCGCGAATCGCCGGGCGGTTGTCACGATCGCCTCGTCAGGGGCGTCCTTCATCCGTAGTTGGATGAGGTCGACGCCGGCTCCGAGCACGGCGCGGAGGAAGTCGTCGGGCTGGTCGTCGCAGACCAGGTACAGGTGCGCCGATCTGAGGCGTTCGTGGCGTTCGGTCACGGTTGTGCAAGTGTGGCAGGGGTGCCGACACCCCCGCGCTAGGATTGACCAAACGGGAGCCCTACCACCGGGGCTGAGAGGGCGGGCGCGGATCCGCCGACCGTCTGAACCTGAACCGGATAATGCCGGCGCAGGGAGCCGCGTACGTTGCCGAATCGTTCAAGCCCATCCGATGTCGTCGTTGTAGGCGCCGGTGCCGTTGGCCTTGCCGTCGGGTGGCGCGCCGCTCAGCGCGGCCTGCGCGTGACCGTGATCGACCGCGGCGAGCGGCCGGGGACGGGCACGTCCTCGGTCGCCGCGGGGATGCTGGCGCCGATCTCGGAGACGCTCTCGACCGAGCTGCCTCTGATGCGGCTCGGGCTCGAGAGCGTCAAGCGGTATCCCGAGTTCGTTGCCGAGCTGACCGAGGCCTCGGGCATGGACACGGGCTATCTGCGGTGCGGCACGCTGCTCGCCGCGCGCGACGGCGACGAGGCGGAGTCGCTCGCGCGCGAGCTCGCGTTCCGCCAAACGCTCGACCTGACCGTTCACCGGCTGCTGGCCAGCGAGGCGCGGCGGCTCGAGCCGGCGCTCGCGCCCACGCTGCGTCTCGCGCTCGAGATCCCCGACGATCACGCGATCGACCCGCGCAAGCTGACCGCGGCGCTGGCGCAGGCGCTGACCGCGGCCGGGGGTGAGCTCCGCCTCGGCGTGACGGTCCGTGGCGTGAGCACCGCCCACGATCGTGTGACCGGGGTGCGGCTCGATGATGGGTCTACCGAGATCCCAGCGGAGAATGTTGTGGTAGCCGCCGGCCCTTGGTCGAGCGCGCTCGATGGCATCCCCGACGGCGCACGGATCCCTATCCATCCAATAAAAGGCCAGATCCTCCGGCTCCACGACCCCGGTGGGCCGGGCATGCTGACGCGGGTATTGCGGATGACGGGCGGTTACCTGGTCCCCCGGGGCGATGGTCGCTACGTGCTTGGCGCGACGATGGAGGAGCGGGGGTTCGACACGACCGTCACCGCCGGCGGCGCGTATGACCTGCTGCGCAACGCGTTCGAGCTGCTGCCGTCGGTCACGGAGCTGGTGATCGACGAGCTGTCGGCGGGGCTGCGGCCGGCCACGCCCGACAACGCGCCGGCGATCGGCCCGGGGTCGATCCCCGGGCTCCACTGGGCGGTCGGCCATTACCGCCACGGGATCCTGCTCACCCCGATCACCGCCGAGCTTGTCGTCGGGGCGCTGGCGGGCGAGGGCTCGATCCCGGACGAGTTCACGCCGACGCGGTTTGCCGACGTCGCGGCGGTCGCGGCATGACCGTGAACGTGACCCTCAACGGCGATCCCCATGAGCTGCCGGCCGGTGCGACGGTGGCGAGCGTGGTCGCGTCGCTCCCCGGCGCGCCCGGGGGACGCGGGGTGGCGGTCGCGGTCGAGGGCGAGGTGGTCCCGCGTGCCGAGTGGCCGAGTACCGAGTTGCGCGAGGGCGCGCGGGTTGAAGTCGTGGTGGCGGTCCAGGGAGGATGACCCAGGTGACACCCCAGGAGCCGTTCACGATCGCCGGCCGCGAGCTTCGCTCTCGCCTGATCCTCGGGACCGGTGGCTTCACCAACCATGAGGTGCTCGCGGCGGCACTCGAGGCGTCCGGTGCCGAGCTGTGCACGGTGGCGCTCCGCCGGTTGGATCCAGCGGCCCGAGGGTCGATCCTCGACGTGCTCGACGGCGCCGGCGTCGAGGTGCTCCCGAACACGGCCGGCTGCTACACCGCCCGCGACGCGATCATCACCGCGCAGCTCGCGCGCGAGGCGTTCGACACCGACTGGATCAAGCTCGAGGTGATCGGCGACGAGCGCACGCTGCTGCCGGATGCAGTGGAGCTCGTAGCCGCCGCCGAGGTGCTCGTCGACGACGGGTTCACCGTGCTCCCGTACACGACCGATGACCCGATCCTGGCCCGCCGGCTCGAGGACGTCGGCTGCGCCGCGGTGATGCCGCTCGGGTCGCCGATCGGGAGCGGCATGGGGATCCGTAATCCGTACAACATCTCGATCGTGGTCGAGCGCGCCGGGGTGCCGGTGATCCTCGACGCGGGCGTCGGCACCGCGTCCGACGCCGCGTTCGCGATCGAGCTCGGGTGCGACGCGGTGTTGTGCGCGAGCGCGATCTCGCGCGCCCACGACCCGGCGGCGATGGCCACGGCGATTCGGCTGGCGGTCCAGGCGGGCTGGCTCGCGCGCGGCGCGGGCAGGATCCCCCGCCGGCGATACGCCGAGGCGTCGACGCCCGACGCGGGATTGCCGGTCTTCGACAGCGCTCCGTGACTCCCGACGAGCTGATCGACGGCTGGGAGGCGGCCTGGTCCGGGCGGGATGAGGCTGCGTTCGAAGCGGTCTGCGATCCACGGGTTCACTACGAGGACCCGCTCACGCCGGAGCCGCTCGAGGGGCTCGAGGCGCTCGGCGAGCACGCCGCGAAGTTCTGGGCCGCGTTCCCCGATGCGCGCGTGGAGAAGACCGGCGAGCGGCTGAGCGACGGGCATTACGTGGCGGCGCCGTGCAAGGTGCTGGCGACGCACCGGGCGCCGCTCAACGGCCTGCCCGCGACCAACAAGTTCGTGGTCATGCACGCGATCTTCTACTGCGAGATCGGTCGCGAGCGGCTCCTGCGCGTGCGCGGCTTCTTCGACCTGTACGACGTCGCGACGCAACTCGGGATCCTGCCGGCGCGCGGGACGCTCGGCGAGAAGGCGCTGTTGATGCTGCGCGGGTTCGGGTTGCGCGCCGGGCGCAATCAGTAGGTGGACATCGCGATCCCGATCTTCGACGGGCTGACGGCGCTCGACGCGGTCGGCCCGTACGAGGTCCTGTCCCGGCTGCCGGGCGCGCGGGTTGAGTTCGCGGCGCTCGAGCCGGGGGTGAAGCGGACCGACAACGGGATGCTCGCGCTGACCGCCGACCGCGCGCTGGACGACCTTCCGCACCCCGAGGTGATCGTGATGCCCGGCGGCCAGGGGACGCGGGCGCTGATGCACGACGAGCGGATGCTCGCCTGGGTCCGCGCCGCGCACGAGACCTCGCGGTTCACCACATCGGTGTGCACCGGCTCGCTGGTGCTGGCCGCGGCCGGCATCCTCGACGGGCTCGAGGCGACCACGCATTGGGCGGTGATGGACTCGCTCGGGCGTCTCGGGGCGGTCCCGGTGACGCGACGGGTGGTCGAGCAGGGCAAGGTGATCACCGCGGCCGGCGTGTCCTCGGGGATCGACATGGCGCTGACGCTCGCCGCGCGGATCGCCGGCGAGGACGTGGCGCGTGCGATCCAGCTCGCGATCGAGTACGACCCCGAGCCCCCGTTCGACAGCGGGTCTATGGCTAAGGCATCTGCTGCGGTTGTGGAGCTTGCGCGCCGGCGAGCGTGACCGCCACGGGCGCGTGGTCGGACAGCCGGCCCCGGTCGAGCACCTCGACGTCGGAGGTCGTTGAAAGGCCCCGAACGAACACGTAGTCCACGTCGTGTCCGCCGGCGTACTCGAACCCGTCGAGCGTCAGGTGGCGGATGTTGAAGTCGCCGCCGAGCACGAGCGGGGCATCGCGGGCCCAGCTGATTGCGCTCTCGGCGGCGCGGTGCGCGTCGCGGATCGGGCCGCCGCAGTGGGTGTTCGCCACCCAGATACCGGTGCCGTGTAGGCGGACTGCGTGTACCCAGCGGCGCTCGGGCGTTATGCACAGACGTCTGACCCGGTGCTCGGCGATCGTGTCACCCCGGGCGAGGATCGCGTTGGCGCTCCCGCCGTTCGACTTGATCAGATCGGGGGATCGAATGGCGATCGCGCGCCGGAGCGGGAGGAGTGCGTTGCGCGAGGTGAGCACGAGTCGCTCCTCAGCGCCGGCACGCGCGGCCAGGGGCGCCGGCCACCACGGCGGGACCTCCTGGAGCAGCGCCACGTCCCACTCCCAGCCGGCGATCGCGGCGGCGAACTCGTCGAACAGGTCATGGCCCGCCGACGGCACCGCGCGTCCGTGTTTGAGGTTCCACGTGAGCACGCGCCTGACCACAGCGGGAACGTACACTCAGGCCTTGCCGCGCCACTTCATCACGGGGTCGGAGCTCAGCGCCGAGGAGCTCCACGCGCTAATCGAGCGCGCGGTCCAGCTGAAGGGCGACCCATTCAGCTCTGACGTGCTGCACAAGCGCGCGGTGGCGCTGATCTTCCAGAAGCCATCGACTCGCACCCGGGTGTCGTTCGAGGTCGGGATTACCGAGCTCGGCGGACATCCGATGGTGCTTCGGACCGACGATCTACAGCTCACCCGCGGCGAGTCGGTTCGCGACACGGCGTACGTGCTATCGCGCCACGTCGCCGCGATCGGAATCCGCACCGGCGATGACGCGTTGCTGGACGAGTTCGCCGAACACGCAGACGTGCCCGTCTTCAACATGCTGAGCCCGAGTCACCACCCATGCCAGGCGCTCGCGGACCTGCTGACTCTGCGCGAGACGTTCGGCCGGCTCGAGGGGCTGAAGCTCGCCTACGTCGGCGACGGCAACAACGTGGCGCGATCGCTGATCGTGGTCGGCGAGCGGGCCGGGCTCGAGGTACGCGTGGCCGCGCCCGACGGCTACCAGCTCGAAGCGAACGGCGCCGGCGTCCTGACGGACGATCCGGCCGAGGCGGCCCGTGACGCCGACGCGATCTACACCGACGTGTGGGTGAGCATGAGCGACGACCCGGAGTCGGCGGCCGATCGCCGGCGGGTGCTCGCGCCCTATCGCCTCGACGACCGGCTGCTCGACCTGGCGGCGCCGAACGCAATCGCGCTCCACTGCCTCCCCGCCCATCCGGGCGAGGAGATCACCGAACAGGTCCTGTACGGCGATCGCCAGCGGATCTGGGACCAGGCGGAGAACCGGCGTCACGCGCAGAAGGCGCTGCTCGAGCTCCTCACCAGCGCCTAACGCCGCACCGGTCGGCTACGCTCCGACCGGGCTTCCGGGAAGGAGACATGTAAACCATGCCTGCAGCGAAATCCCCGTCGAGTGGCTCCAGGGGGTCGAGCGGTAAGACGTCGAAGTCCTCGACGGCGAGCCGTCGGCGCAAGCCGGCTCAGAAAGACGGCCGGGGCGCCGTCGGCGACGGGATCGCCGGCCTCGCCGAGCAGGTGACAAACGGAATCCTCAAGCCGCTCGGGCTCGTGGTGCTCACGACAGAGCGGATTCAGGAGGTCCTCGACGACGCCGCTGACCGCGGCCGCGTGACCCGCTCGGACGCCAACGACCTGGTGGCGCAGCTCGTCAGCCGAGGTCGCCAGCAGACCGACCAGCTCCTCTCGGACGTCGAGCGGCTGCTCGGTCGCGGGCGCCACCAGGTGAGCCCCGCGAGCCGCGGCTCCCGGTGGAGCGAGTCGATCGACCTGCTCGTGCGGAGCGCCGACCGGGCCCGGCGCTCGGTGGGAGTCGGCCAGTCCTTCCCGATCCTCGGCTACGACGACCTGACCGCCACGCAGGTCCAGGCCCGGCTCGAGGGCCTCGCGCCGGCCGAGCTACGTAAGGTGCGCGAGTACGAGCGGCGTCACGCCAACCGGAAATCGGTGCTCGCGGCGATCGACAAGACGCTTGCTCCCCGTTAGCGACCGCGCGCGACAGGCGCTGCTCCTCGCCCACGACGAGACCCGGGCGCTGCGTCACAGCTACATCGGCACCGAGCACATCCTGCTCGGACTCCTGCGCGTGCAGGACGGTGTCGCGGCCGGCGTGCTCGCGTCGCTCGGCGTTGAGTACGAGGCCGTGCGCGCGGCGGTGGTCCGGATGCTGGGCCTCGGAGTCGAGGATCCCGGCGACGACCTGCCGTCCACCGGCGCGGCCACGGCTGCGATCGAACGCGCCGGGAGGGAGGCGTCGGTGCTCGGGGCCGAGCAGGTCGGGACCGAGCACATCCTGCTCGCGCTCATGCACGATCCCGGCGGCGCCGCGTCGCGGATCCTGTGGCAACTAGACGTCGACCCGGCGGCGGTCCGCTCGGCGATCGGCGACGCCGGGTCCTAGATTCCCGGCTCTACCCGCTCAGCCCGAGGTCGGTCAGCACCGCGCCGAAGTCGAGCCGCGCGCCGGTCAACTCGCCGAGGAGCTCCTCGGCGTCGAGGCGCTGGCCGTCGCGCCACAGCCCTCGCAGCACCTCCCCCGCCTCGGGCGACTCGAACCACGCCGGCCCGAAGCGCTCGCGCAGGTAGGTCCGCAGATGGGTCTCGAGCGCCCACGCACGCAGGTAGCACGCGCAGTAGAAGCCTGGATCGACGTCGGAGAGGAACGTCTCGGTCGGCCAGTCGATCTGGACCGCATCGCCGAGCAGCTGCGCGTACCGAGCGGCGAGCGCGTTCCAGTCGCCGTCCGGGCCCCCTCCGTGCAGCTCGAGCTCGTAGGCGAGCTTGGCGGCGTAGCGACGCAGATACACAAGCCGCTGGGCCTTCGCGTGCGCGACCAGGTCCGAGGCGTCATCGATCCCGAGGCGGCGGGACAACCACTCGGGGTCCTCGACGAGGTGCTGGAGCACGAACGCGTAGGTCTCGGTGACCGAGTTGTCGCCCAGGCAGCGGAACTCGAACGGCAGCCCCGCGTCGACGTGGGCGCTGTGCTCGGTGTGGCCGCCCTCGTGGAACAGCGTCACGTAATCGTCCCAGCCTCCGACCGGGGCCACGACCAGGTAGACCTCGCCCGGCACCCGCACCGGCGCGCAGAACGCCCGCGGTGCCTTGTTCGGACGGGACCCGATGTCGAACGTCACCCCCGGTTGGGCCGATACGTCGGTCCCGAGGCCCGCCATCGTGTCGGCGAAGCTCTCGGTCAACCTTACGCTGGGGAAGTGCCGATCTTGCTCGACCGCCCTGAAGAACCGCGCCAGGTCGGCGCGGCGGAGCTCGTCGAGGCCGATCCCCAGCGTGCGGCGAAGCTCGGGGTCGACGATCTGCGGGTAGCTTGCCGCGCTCGCGGCGGAGAACGCGGCGGTCTGCTCGGACAGCGCCCGGAGGTCAATCCGCTTGCAATGGGCGCACATGTCCGCATAGCTCGCCCATCCGAGCTCTTGCGCGCAGGCGTGCTGAGACTCGATCAGCTCCTGGTAATGGGGCCCAAGGTGCTCACGGGTGGCCGCCAGCACCGCGCGTTCGATCGCGGCGCGCCGCTCGGCGTCGGGCTCGTTGGCCTGTTCCACCGGCGCCTCGCGAAAGCCGAGCCGCTCGCCCCCGACCTCGATCGTCAACCCGGCCTCGGTGCGCGCCAGCTCCTCCTCGACGGCCTTGGTCGCCTCTCCGACGTAGCCCTCGACCGCGAAGTCGAGCAGCATTCGCGCCTGCCGTTGCGCATCGCCGTCGCCCGTCGTCCCGTCGTCCAGTTCGCGCAGCGCCTGAACTGCATCTCGGGTGAACAGCTCGCTCGCCGCGGCGTAGATCGGTTCGATCTCGAACGTGTCCTTGAGACCCGCGTAGTGCTGGTAGTACTCGCGCATCAGCTCGGTCTGGAAGGTCTCGGCTGTGCGCCGGTACGCGTCGAGATTCATGCGGATGCCATGCTAGAGGCGTGGACCCTGCACCCTCGACCATCCGACCCCGTCCGCGAAACGGCGACGAGCTCGAGCTGACGATCGACTCGCTCGCGTACGGCGGCGCCGGCGTGGCCCGGCTCGACGGCTACGTCGTGTTCGTTGCCGACGCGGTCCCCGGCGACAGGGTGAGGGCGGTTGTGGAGAAGTCCAAGCGCGCGTACGCCCAGGCCCGGGCGGTCGAGGTGCTCGAGCCCAGCCCGGAGCGAATTCCCCCGCTCGCGGCGCATCCGGGCGCGCCGTGGCAGGTGCTGCCGTACGAGCGCCAGCTCGAGACCAAGCACGCCCAGGTCGACGACGCGCTGCGCCGGATCGGCCGCCTAGACGGGTTCGAGCTCGAGCCGATCGTTCCGGCCGACGCGGTGTGGCGATACCGCAACAAGCTCGAGTACTCGTTCGGGACCGACCCTCACGGCCGGCTCGTGTGCGGCTTCCACGCTCCCGGCAGCTGGGAGGAGATCGTCGAGGTCACCGACTGCCTGCTCGCTTCGGACGCCGGAAACGCGGCGCGGGAGCGGGTGGTTTCGTGGTGCCGGTCTCAGGGCTTGGGCGCCTTTGATCGTCGCACCGGGGAGGGCTTCTTGCGAAACCTGGTGGTCCGCGAGAGCCGGCGGGGCGGCGGTGAGCTTCAGGTGCGTTTGGTCACGAGCCCGGGGCAGATCGACACTCAGGGGCTTGCCGAGGCGATGGAGGGCGTGGTCCGCGGGCTGCTGTGGACCCAGATGGACAGCGTCGCCGAGACCACCCAGGGCGGCGAGACCGAGCTGATCGCCGGCAGCAACCGGCTCGTGGAGGAAATCGGCGGGATGCGACTTCGGCTCTCGCCGAACGCGTTCTTTCAGACGAACACCGAGATGGCCGAGCGGCTCTACCGGCTGGCGATCGAGTACGCCGCCCCCGCCGCCTCCGATCGCGTGTACGACCTGTACTGCGGGATCGGGACGATCGGGCTGCTGATGGCGCCGCGGGCCGGCGAAGTCTGGGGACTCGAACTGGTCGAGGAGGCGATCGCCGACGCGATTGCGAACGCGGCTCTGAACGAGGTCCAGAACGCCCGCTTCTTCGCCGGCGACGTGCGCCTGGCGTTGCGCGAGCTCGTGGAGCGCGCCGGCCGCCCTGACGTGCTCGTCGTTGACCCCCCGCGCTCGGGGCTCTCCCAGAAAGTGGTGCGGCGGGTGATCGAGGCCGGGCCGCGCCGGATCGTGTACGTATCGTGCAACCCGACGACGCTCGCGCCGAACGCCGCTCAGCTGGTCTCCGACGGCGGTTACGCGTTGAGAAGGGTCCGGGCCGTCGACATGTTCCCGCAGACCCCGCACATCGAGTGCGTGGCGCTGCTCGAACGGTTGTAGAGCGAACAGAAGGGTAAGTTTCGAGACATGAGAGCTCGCGCTGTCCTGGTTGTTGCCGCGGTTTTGCTGGTCGGTGGCGCTCAGAACGCGTGGGCGGCCACCACGCCCCGACCGCCGCCGCTGCGCCTGGTTTCCGTGTCTCCCAAGGGTTCGGCTCCCGGCGACGCCAAGGTCGAGCTGCGGTTCTCGGCGCCGCTCGCGCCCCTCACAAAGACCGACGTGCCCAAGCTCTCCCCGGCGACGCCCGGGGCCTGGTCACAGCCGAACCCGACGACGCTCAGCTTCACCCCGAGCGGCGGGTATCTGCCGGGCACGGTCGTGCGCGTGACGGTCGCGAAGGGGTTGGTATCCACCGACGGGGCGACGCTGCGTAAGGCGGCCACGGCGAGCTTCCAGGTCGAGAACGGATCCGACGTGCGGCTCGAACAGTTGCTCGCCGAGCTGCGTTACCTACCCGTTCATCTGAGCTCTTCGGCCGACCAGCCGCGCCCGGAGAACACCGCCGGTCAGCTCCACGCGATCTTCCAGCCGCCGCCGGGGCGGCTGGTGTTCGGCTCCGGCTGGCCGTCGCAGCTCACTGCACTGTGGAGCCACGACAACTCCATCGTGCTCAGGGGCGCCGTCATGGCGTTCGAATCCCAGCACGGGCTGGCGATGGACGGCGTCGCGAGCACGTCCCTTTGGCAGGCGCTGCTCAGCGCCCGCGCCCGCCGCCAGTTCAACCAGGGGGGCTACAGCTACGCGGTGGCGAGCGAGAGCAGCCCGGAATCATTGACCCTCTACCACAACGGCCGCGTCGTCCTGCGTACTCCCGCCAACACCGGCATCGGCGGCGAGGGCACCGCCCCCGGCACGTTCCCGGTGTTCGAGCGTCTGCGCAGCCAGACCATGCAGGGCACGAACCCGGATGGATCGCATTACGCGGATTTCGTCCAGTGGGTTGCGTACTTCAACGGCGGCGACGCTGTCCACTACATGCCGCGGGCGTCCTACGGGTCGCCACAGAGCCTGGGCTGCATCGAGCTGCCCTACGCCGCCGCCGAGCAGGCGTGGGGCTACCTGACGTACGGGACGCTCGTCACCGTCTTGTAGTTATCGTCCGGGGCGAGCATGCGCGCGGTCACGATCAAAGATAAGAACCTGAGCGTCGAGGAACACCCCGACCCGGTTGCCGGCCACGGCGAGGTGCTCGTCCGAGTCAAGGCCGCCGGGCTCAACGGTGCCGACATGATGCAGCGCCGCGGCTTCTATCCCGCGCCACCGGGGGCGCCGCCGGACATCCCGGGGTTGGAGCTGGCCGGGGAAGTCTTGGAGTGCGGTCCCGGCGCTACCCGATTCTCACCAGGCGATCGGGTCATGGGGATCGTCGCCGGCGGTGGTCAGGCCGAGCTTGCGACCGTGCACGAGCGGATCCTGATGCCGGTCCCCGACAACCTCGACTGGGTCCAGGCCGGCGCCGTCCCCGAGACATTCACGACTGCCCAAGACGGCATCTTCACCCAGGCGGGCCTGAAGCCGGGCGAGCGGCTCCTCGTCCACGGTGGCGCCGGCGGGGTCGGGACCGCGGCGATCCAGATCGCCCACGCCTCCGGCGCGCGCGTCACCGCGACCGTCCGCAACCCCGACCACCGCGACGCGGTCGCGAAGCTCGGCGCGTCGGTTATCGCGCCCGAGGACTTCGAACAGCAAGGGCCGTTCGACGTGATCCTCGAGCTGGTGGGTGCACCCAACCTGCCGGGTGACCTCGAGGCGCTGGCCCTGTGGGGCCGGATCATGGTGATCGGGATCGGCGCCGGCGCCCAGGCTGAGCTCAACCTCGGGCTGGCCATGCAGCGCCGAGCTCGGATCTACAACTCGACGCTGCGCGCCCGGCCGCTCGAGGAGAAGGCGATGACCGCGCGCGCGATGGAGCGGTCGGTGCTGCCGCTGCTCGCGTCCGGCGCGGTGCGCGTGCTGATCGCCACGACGTATCCACTCGAGGAAGCGGTGTCGGCGTACGACCACTTCGCTTCGGGCGGGAAGCTCGGGAACATCGTGCTGACGATGGGCGGCTGAGCCGCGCCGCGTCCGTCAGGCCCGGGCGGGAGCTCCTACTCTTCTGCGAACCCGTCGTCTTCGTCGCCTATCGCGACGACCTCGTCTGCGTGGACCGTGCACAGCGCCGGTCCGCCTGACTCCATCGCAGCCTCGATCTCCGCCGGGGTGAGCTTGGCTCCGCACTCCTCGCAGCGATCCCCGACCTGGTCGAGGGACTTCTCTTCTAGGTCCATGCCGGCGAGCGTACCGCGTCGGAGCGCGGCTAGTAAGGGGGCAGGTCGGTCCACCAGTCGCCGACCACCCGGAACGCGCCCCAGAACTCTCGCTTGGCGCTCTCCTCGTCGAGCGAGTCGTCGATGTTCGGGACGTACAGGGCCTCGATCGAGGGCGTCAGGCGCTGAAGCTGGCCGAGCGTCGGGCGGAGCTCGCCGGCGAGCGGGAGGTCGAGTTCGTTGACGACCGCGAGCGCGTCAGGGCCCATAACCACGACCAGCTTCGGCGAGACGATATGGAGCTCCTCGATGAGCCTGGCGACGCACGCCGGGTCGGCGAGAGCGGGGTCCGGCACGGGGCACTTGACGCACAGGGTCCCGTAGACCGCGAGCGGATCGATCGACAGGCGTTTCAAGGACTTCATCAGCGCGTTGCCCGCCCGCCCGTAGAACGCAACCCCCTCCTCCACCTCCGACGGCCGGGCCGAGTGCTTCACGAGGAAGATGTCCGCCTGCGGGTGACCGGACCCGAGCACGGGCATCAGCGAGCCCCGAGGACAGTGGTTGCACGACTGGACCTCTCGCGAGAAAGCGTTCAGCTCACGGATCGCGCGCTCGAGGTATTTCTCGCGGATCTCGTCGTCGGTGGCGGGCATGGCTGTCCGATTGGACGGCTCCCGGGCTTGTCCTTGCGAGTGCATCAGGAGTTGCGGCTGTCCCGACCGTTCTCCCGCCTTGGATCGCGGCCGGTTGCACGGCGGACGCGACGCTCGCGCGAGGCCCGCCGGGCGGCCTCCGGCAGCGCCTTGGTCTGGAGGAACTTGAGCGCCTGCACGTACAGCAGGCTCGCAGGTTTGCGGACGATGTCGGCGTCGCGCAGCGACTCGAGGAACTCCTCGGGGCCGTCGAATGAGCGCATCCGGATCCGCACCGAGCCGAGCCCCTGGGGAACGTGCGCGTCCGAACCCGCGCCGGCCGGGATGCGGTACTTGGCGGCGAACCTGGCCGCCTCGTCGTTGAACTCGCTGATCGCGACCCGCGGGTTGAACACCTCGATCGCATCGACGTCGTCGAGCACGTCGAGGAGATGCACGTAGTCGGGAACGGAATGGAGCCGGTCGAACGGGTGCGGCACGTACACGAGCCCACCCTGGCGCTTGATCTCGGCGATCGTCTCCTGGAGCGTCATGCCTCGGGGGATCTTCTCCTCGATGAACAGCCCGATCACCTCGCCCTGGTCGGCGGTCTTCACCTCCTCGCCGACGATCACGCCGATCCCGTTGGCCTGGGCGCGCGCCGCGAGCGCGCCCGAGATCTCGTTGTGGTCGGTGACCGCGATCGCCCCGAGGCCGCGCGCCTGGGCCTCGGCCAGCAGCACCTCCACCGGCGTCGCGCAGTCGTACGAGTGGTCGGTGTGCATGTGCAGATCGACGTCGATCAGGCGCCGTTCGGTCAGGCGGGCGCGGACGTGGCCGTCGGCGCGCGTGTCATGACGCCGGGCGACCAGCCGCGCGTATACCTCCTCGTATTCGTCGGTCACGCGTGACCAGCTGAACCGGGCGCGCAGCTCGCCTGCCTCCGCGGGGCTCCGCCGGCGCAGCGCCGGCTCCGCAAGCATCCGGCTGAGGTGACTGGCGAGCGTCTGCGCGTCGCCGGGCTCGAACTCGAACCCAAAACTGCCCTCCCCCAGCAGCTCCTCGTAGACGGGCAGACGCGAGGCGACGGGCACGACGCCGCCGGCCAGCGCACGCACGAGCGTGCCTGGCGCCGGCCTGATCCCCTCGGAGGCGAGCACGAGCACGTCAGCTCCGGCGAGCGCCTGTGCCTCGGAGACGCGCTCGGCGTCGACGAACTCGACCCGTTCGCGCATGCTCCGGCTGAGCGTCGCGGGCACGGTCAACGGCCTCGGCGACCAGACCGTGGCCCGCCACGCGGCATCGGCCGGGAGCGCTCGCAGCGCCCGCAGGAAGATCCGGAGCGCGCCGCGCTCTTCGCGGGCGCTGAACAGCAGCTGCACGGGGTCGTGCGCGCTGTGCTCGGAGTCGACGTCGGCACCGGGCAGGATCACCCGATAGTCGTTCGGGAAGTAGCGCTGGAGCAGGTCCCGCGTCGCGCCGTAACTGGCCGTGCGGGCATCGAGGCGTCCGAACAGCAGCCGGGACAGCGGACCCGTGAGCTGAGTCGAGAGGACCCGCTCCGTCGGCGCATGAAAGCTCCCGACGTTCAGGCCGCGAGAGTGCCGCAGCGCGATGCTCGAGGCGCTCGGCGCGAACGGCTCGTGCACGTGGACGAGGTCGAGCGCCAGCGTGGCCAGCGCCTCCTCGATCGTCCTCGCCACGTCGATCGGCAGCGACGCGGCCCGCCGGCGGGCCGGCGAGAACGGCAGCACTTCCCCCACCCCCAGCACGAGCGGCTCGCCGTCGGCCCGCTCGAGCAGCGTGTCGGCGTCGTTGCGGATCGCCCGGCGGCTATCGCGTACGAGCGCCTCGGACTCCGACGGGGCGATGATCAGCACGCGATGCCCGCGACGGGACAGTTCGTGCGCGATGCCAGCGACGTAGTCGTTGACCTCGTGCGAGACCTCCCAGGCGAACGGCGTCACCTGTGCGATCGCGAGCTGCTCGCTCGTCACGGGCGGCAAGTCTATTTCGTTACGCGAGCCGCAATCGCGGCCGTGCCTACGAGCCGGTGCGGGCCTTCGGCTTCGCCGGCTTCGCCGCCGCGGGCTTGCGGGCGTACTTCGCGATGAACTTCTCGGTCAGATCGCGCGCCTCGTAATCGGGGCGCTGGTTCATCGGCGACTTCATCAGGTACGAACTCGGGCCGTCGAGCTGGCCGGAGACCCCGTTGTCGAGCGCCAGCTTGCAGCAGCGGACGGCGTCGATGACGATCCCCGCCGAGTTCGGCGAGTCCCACACCTCGAGCTTGAGCTCCAGGTTCAGCGGCACGTCGCCGAACGCCTGGCCCTCGAGCCGGATGTGCGCCCATTTGCGGTCGGTCAGCCACGGCACGTAGTCGGAGGGGCCGACGTGGACGTCGTCGGCGGGCAGCGTGGTGCCCATGATCGACGTCACGGCGTTGGTCTTCGACGTCTTCTTGGATTCGAGCCGCTCGCGCTCGAGCATGTTGTAGAAGTCCATGTTCCCGCCGACGTTGAGCTGCGAGGTGTGCAGGAGCTTCACTCCGCGCTCGTGGAACAACCGCGCCAGCGCGCGGTGGACGATCGTCGCCCCCACCTGGGACTTGATGTCGTCGCCGACGATCGGCAGGCGGGCCTTTTTGAAGCGCTTGTTCCAGTAGTCCTCGCGGGCGATGAACACCGGGATGCAGTTGACGAACCCACAGCCCGCGTCGAGGATCTGCTCGACGTACCACTTGGTGGCCTGCTCGGAGCCCACCGGGAGATAGGAGACGACCACGTCGGTGTGCGTGTCCTTGAGGATCTCGGTGATGTCGGCGGTCGGCCCCGGTGCCTTCGTGATCTTCTCCTTGAGGTACTTCCCAAGGCCGTCGTGGGTCATCCCGCGGTTTACGGGGACGCCAAGCGACGGGACCTTGCCGGCGAAATTCATCGTGTTGTTCTGTCCGGCGAAGATGGCCTCGGACAGGTCCTTGCCGACCTTGTCGGCATCGATGTCAAACGCGGCGCTGAACTCGATGTCGCGAACGTGATAGCCGCCGAGGTCGACATGCATCAGGCCGGGGACGTTCTCGCGCGGGTCGGCGTCGCGGTAGTACTGGACGCCCTGCACGAACGAGCTTGCGCAGTTGCCGACGCCGATGATCGCTACGCGAACCTTGCCGTCCTTATAGCGCGCGGCGCCGTTGGTCGAACCGTTGGTGGTGCTCACTTTCAGAGACTGCCTTTCTCGCGGGCGGAGTCCCGCGGCCACTACAGATATTCCGCGAAAGCGGGTTCGTTACACCGGCTCGGGCTGCTGTGCGATCGCCTTGAGTTGCCGGCGTACGTGGAGTATGCGCTGCAGGGTAGTAAGCACCGTCAAGGCGGCGAGCACGTACACCGCCGGCGCGAGCAGTTCGAAGTGGCCGAGCGACGCACCCTTGGCGAACAGCAGCCCGATCGACAGGATCACGACGCGGACCGGGCGGGTGGCGAGCCCGACCTTGCACTCGACCCCGAGAGCCTCGGCGCGGGCGCGCGTGTAGGACACCATCAGCGACCCAAGGACCGCCGCCACGGTCGCGGCGGCAGCGACCTGGTTGTTCTGGGACGCGAAGTACGCGCCGACCGCGATCAACACGATTCCTTCCTCGAGGCGGTCCAGCGTCGAGTCGAGGAACGCGCCGAACGCGGTGCCCTTGCCCGACATGCGCGAGTAGCGCCCGTCGAAGCGTGTCCATGATCGATCCGATGATGAACGCGAGGCCGGCCAGGAAGAACATCCGGCCGACGATCAGCCCGGCGGCGGCGAGGTTCAGTGCGAATCCGGTGAGCGAGATCGCGTTCGGCGTCAGCCGGGACTCGATCAGCCGGTTGCGCACCAACTCCTGGGCGGTCGCACCACTTCGCGGCGGCCGCTGGCGGCGCGGCGCACCATTTCTTCGCGCCCGCGGCGGGCGCTGAGCTTGTTCGGGCATCGTCAGGCGGTCGACGCGGAATGCCCGGCCACGCTCAGGCGGTCGACCGGGGACGGGCGGAACGCCCACACGTCCGGCCTGGCCTTCGCCAGCAGCCGCTGCGCCAGCAGCGCGGATGCGCCGGCCGTGAGGGCACCGAGGAACACGTCGGTGAGGAAGTGATTGGCAGTGGCGACGACCACGAACGTGATCAGCAACGGGTACAGCGCCCACAGGATCTTGCCCGGACGCCAGCGGGTGAGCCGCGACATGGAGCCGCCGATCATCACCGCGAAGCAAACATGCATCGAGGGGACTGCGGCGTAGAAGTTCACGAAATCCTTGGTCGGTCCGAAGTCGATCGAACTGCGGCCGCCGGTCACGAACTGCGAGATCGCGTCGGTGAAGCCCCATTCGGGCATCAGCCGCGGCGGCGCCGTCGGGTATAGCCAATACCCGATAACCGCGAGTGCCATCGCGATCATGAACATGTTTCGCACGAAGTAGAACGAATCGTTGCGGCGCGCGTAGATGAACGCGAGCACCAGGAACGTGACCACGAAGTGGCCGTTGAGGTAGACCCAGTCGAGGACGTCCATCAGCCAGTGCTTGTTTATCGCCCACGCCTGGACGCTCGGCTCGATGAACACGTGCAGCGTGCGCTCGACGTCGATGATCCGCATCGCGTCGCTGAACGGCTTGTACGGGTTGTCGCTCGAGACGAGACCGCGGACCAGGTCGTACATGACTAGCGCACCGACGAACAGCAGGATCTGACGGATCAGGTCCAGCCAACCACGCGGCAAGAGCCGCGCCTCGATAAGTCGGAGGCAACGCCCCATGTCGGTAAATCATCCTAGCGAGGTGCGATGTCCGGCCGGTGTCAGCTACACCGGCGGGAGTGCGCTGCGATGCGCGCAAGCGAGAAGCGCATCGCAATCTTCATCGGTCCGGGCCTCCGAACAGCGAGCTCGGTGTAGCTGCCGTACGGAGCGACGCATCCCGATCCCTGGACCACCGCCCAGTAGGGGCTGTAGTGCACGCGCACGATCGCGGTTCCGCGTCGGAGGCCCTGGACGCTCATCCAGTCGGACCCGAGTGCGGTCATCGTGGCGGCCCCCTGCACGATCGGCGTCGCGTGGCGCACCGCGTAGACGCGCCAGTGGCGAGTGCGGAACACCAGGCGCAGGTACGGCAGGCCGCGGTTGATGAGCGCGACCTCTTGCTTCGCCGAGTAGTCGAGGTTCTTGTCGGAGACGGCGACATAGCGGACCGCGACCTCGTGGAGCCAGGCGTCGTACCGCGCGGCGGTCAGCGTTCCGTCGTAGAACAGAGGGTTGTACTTGATGTCGAGCTGGCGCTCCCAGCCTCGAGCGAGCGGGAACTCGGGCGCCATCAGATACGCCTCCCAGTGGAACAACGTGAACGGGATCTCGATCCTGAACGGCTGGTCCCGCTGCCTGCTCAGGTAGGTGACGAGCGGCTGGAAATACGCGGCGGTGACCTCGGCGTTGTCGTCCGCGGTCCTGATGTCCCGGATCGGCGCCTGCCACTGGATGTAAACCAGCGGCAGGGCGACCGCGAGCAGCAGCCCGACGCGCCGCCCGGCCCGCGGCCACCACAGCAGCGCGGCGAGCGGTCCCGCCACCAGCGGTGCGAGCCGGGTCACGTTGCTGCCGATCGGGCTCGCGACTGCGTACGAGGCGACGCACCCGAGCGCGTACAGGGCGACGCCGGCCTTGAGCGCGAGGTCGCCCTTGGGGATCACGAGCAGCGCGCCGATCGAGAGCACCACGATCGGCCAGAGCGCAGAGAACGCGAACGGCTCGACGCCGCCCTCCGGGAACGCGACCGACAGCGCCAGGACCGGCAGCGCCGACGCGATCACCACCGCCACGCCTGGAAGCGCCGGCCTGATGCGGCGCTCGCGCCGGTACGCGCCGACCGCCTGCGCGGCGCCGGCAAGCGCCGAGAACAGTGCCCCCACGGGGCTCGCCAGCGGCGTCACGAACGCGAGCGCGACCGCGGTCCCAGTCCGCCGGCGCTGGAGCGCGAGCGCGGCGCCAACCGCCGGCATGAGGCCGAACGCGAACGTGAGCCGGCCGGTGAACAGACTTGTCGATGTGGCTACGCCGAACCACAGCGCGCCGACCCATGAGTCCTCGCCGAACCGGCGGTAGGCGAGCGACTCGAACAGCGCCGCGGTGACGGTTGCCGCGATTGCGCCCGCGAGCTGAGGCGTGAGCAGGGCGGCGATCGGCGGGAACAGGACGCTGTAACCCGGGATGTTGTGGCCCGCGTACCACCAGTTGTTCCAGATCCCGAACCCTTGGGTCGCGAACAGCTTCGCGCGGAGGAGGTGCGCAGCCAGGTCCTCGCTGCGCGGTGCGATGAGTACATAGGCGAGCCCGATAACCCCGGCTGACAACGTGGGCAGGATGCGCTTGAGCAGTCGCACGCGTCGCGCGCGCGGGTCGTCTTCTGGCGGCACGGGTGGCTCCGCCGGGGGGCGGACGGAAGGACTGGCGTGGACCGGCACGGCTATTCCTGCAGGAACGTTGCCACGTGCTCGATGAGATCGCCTCGGTCGAGCCACGGCCAGTGTCCCGCGTCTGATAGGCGCTCGACCCGCGCCCCCGGCAGGTGGGTGGCGTAATCGTCGGCGAGCGCCGGCGGGTACCAGGGGTCGCGCTCGCCCCAGAGGATCAGCGCCGGCTTCGTCGCGAGCCCGGGTCCGCCGGCGGCTGGGCCCGGTCCCTTCGACCGGACGAGGCGGAGGATCGCCCGCTGGGTGCCCTGGTCGAACTGCTCCCAGACCTCGGCGATGCGTTTGTCCGGCCAGGCGTCCTCGCGCACGCTTCCGTGGCGGAGCGCTCGCGCCAGCATCCCCTGCGTAGTCGAGCCCATCAGGCCCTCGCCAATCAGCGGCGTGCGCCACCACCGCACCAGGCGCGGCCACTGGGACCGGCCGAGGATCGGTGGCGGGTTGAAGAGCGCGAGCCGCTCGACCCGCTCGGGATGGCGCTCGGCGAGCGTCAAACCGACCGCGGCGCCCCAATCGTGGGCGACGAGCTTGACCGTGTCGAGCTGCATCTCGGCAAGAAACCACTCGACGAATCGGGTGATCCCGTCCAGTGAGTAGTCGAGATGGCCGCCCTTCCCCGAGCGGCCGAACCCGATCAGGTCGGGGGCGACTCCACCCGTGAGGGCCAGGAACTCGACCCAGTCGTCCGAGCTCGTTGGAATCCCGTGCAGGTACAGCGTCGGCACGCCCGGGGCGTCAGCGGCGTGACGGTAGAACACGGGCGACTCGTCGAGGTTGATCGTGTGCTGATCGACGCGCACCCCCCGGCGAGGATAACGTCCGCGCGCGTGACCGGTACGAGCCCAGATCCCCCACCGCCCGGCGCGCCGACCCTGTGTGTCGGCGACGCGGTCGTGGATCTGATCTGCGAGCGCCCGCTCGAGGACATTTCCGCGGGCGACGCGTTCGTTCCGCACCTCGGTGGCGCGGTCGCCACCGTCGCCGTAACAGCCGCTCGCCACGGCGCACACGTTGCCTTCGCCGGCACGGCGGGCGACGATCCGTGGGGTCGGTGGCTGCGTACGCGCTTGCAGCGCGAGGGCGTCGGAACCGAGTTGCTGTCGTTGGTGCCGGGAGCGCAGACGCCGGTGGCACTCGTCGCGGTCTCTCCCGAAGGGATTCCGCACGACCGCCTCTATGGCGAGCAGATCGCGACGTCGGCCGGCGATGGCCTCGATGAGGCGATCCGGGCCTCGGCGGCGGTGTTGATCGGTTCGGGCGGACCCGAGGAGTCCGAGGCGACGAATGCGGGCGCGGAAGGTCGCGCTGTCGCTACAGCGCCCGGTTGTGTTCGACGCCCGGCTGCGCGTGGAGCGTTGGCGCTCGCGCGCCGAGGCGGCGGCCGTGGCGAACGCGTGCGTCCCCGACGCGCTGCTCGTCCGGGCCGGCGCAGGCGATGCCGAGCTGATGACCGGCGAGGACGACCCCGAGCGCGCCGCGCTGGCGCTGCTGAAGGCCGGGGCGCGCATGGTGGTGCTAACGCTGGGTTTGGAAGGGGCGATGTTGCGGGGCGAGCTACGCCTCGATGTCGACGGGGATGGCACGTCCGCCGGCGTGACCAGCATGATCGGCGCCGGCCAGGTCCTCACCGGCATCCTGTTGGCGCGGCTCGCGACCTCGGCCTACTACCCGTCGTCGGTGGCCGCGTCGTTGCCCGAGGCGGTGGCGGAGGCGACGCGGGCGTGCGAGCGATGGGGCGCGCTTGAGTAGCCGGGTCTTGGCGGCCGGGTGGAAGCGCCCCACGCGCCGGCGCGTGCGCGCGATCCGCGACCGGTTGCGGCTGGTGTACGGGATCCCGCTCGCCAAGCCCCACGGCCACCCGATCGCGGAGCTGATCCTGACCGTCCTCTCGCAGTCGACGAACGACCGCAACCGCGACGTCGCGTACCTGGCGCTGCGCGAGCGCTTCCCCACGTGGGAGGACGTCCGGGATGCCCCGGTCGACGAGATCGAGGAGGCGATCCGACCCGGCGGGATCTCCAAGGTGAAGTCGGCGCGCATCAAGTCAATCCTTCGCGCGATCACCGACACCGCGCCCGGCAGAGAGCTCTCACTTGACTGGCTGGCTGGCCAGCCAGTTCCGGAGGCGCAGGCTTATCTGACGTCGTTGCCCGGCGTAGGTCGCAAGACCGCGGCGTGCGTGCTGCTCTTCGCGCTCGGGATGCGCGACGTGCCGGTCGACACCCACGTCTCGCGCGTGGGCACGCGACTTGGTCTGTTCCGTCCGGGGGCGCCGTTCGAGGAGATGCACGACGAGATGCTCGATCTCACGCCGCCAGGGGAAGAGCTCGAGTTCCATCTGAACCTGCTGCGGCACGGCCGGCGGACGTGCCACGCGCGCCACCCGGATTGCGCGGGATGCGCCCTTCAGAAGATGTGCCCGAGCGCGTTCAAGGTGGGGTGACGGGTTTCTTGGGCCGGCCTGCGGCGGCGTCCTCCGGATGGAATTGCGGCAGGCCCGTCTAGGCGAGGCAAGGATGCCGAGCGGGCCGTTGCCGCAATGCCGGTTCCGCAGGGCGTCCGTGCCCTGCGGCCTTAGTTTTTGTTTTCTGTGTGCGTCCGTGTCGCCGGCGGGTTGGGTCCGACGGCGGGCGCCTGAGGGTGGGTGGGGGCGGGTCGCCGGCGCGGGGGCGGGTCGCGGATCATGCATGACGCGCCATTTGGCGCGATTCGGGTCGGCCGTGGCGTGTGAGGCATGTGGGGCATGCGTGAGACGGCCACGGCTTCCCGGGCGGGCACCAGTTGGCGCGTCATGCATGTCGCGGGTCACGACCAGCCCCCGGGAGGACCGCACCCACCCTCAGATGCCCGCCGTTTCCATTCGCTGGCTCTCAGCCATTCAAGGGTGCGCGCCCGCCGGGCACGGACGCCCGGCGGAACCGGCCCCACGGACGCCGAGCCGAAGGCGCGGCCCCAAAAACCCGACACTCGGCGAATCCACACGGCTCGAGTGCCAACAGACCGGTGCCATAGCGGGGCGAATATGCATCCGGCCGCCGGCGAACATCGAGTGCTTGGTTATCGTGGTTCGAGCGCCATCGCCTCCAATCCAAATCTGCTACCCTCACACTTAGATTTTGACGACTAAACAGGAGTAGAACTCGATGGGAAAGACGATCGGAATCGACCTCGGTACCACGAACTCGTGCATGGCAGTGCTCGAGGGCGGCGAGCCGACGGTCGTTGAGAACGCGGAGGGCGGACGCACTACGCCGTCCGTGGTCGCGTTCACGCAGTCCGGTGAGCGTCTGGTCGGCACCGTCGCCAAGCGCCAGGCAGTCACCAACCCGCAGAACACGGTCTTCTCGATCAAGCGCTTCATGGGCCGCAAGGAGGCCGAGGTGCGCGAGGAAGAGTCGATCGTGCCGTACAAGGTGGTCTCAGGCCCCAACGGGGACGCGCGCGTCGAGGCCGGCGGCAAGCAGTACTCGCCGCCCGAGATCAGCGCGATGATCCTCGGCAAGCTGAAGGCCGACGCCGAGGCGTACCTCGGCGAGACCGTCGACAGCGCGGTGATCACCGTCCCGGCGTACTTCAACGACGATCAGCGCCAGGCGACCAAGGACGCCGGCCGGGTGGCCGGGCTTGACGTAAAGCGGATCATCAACGAGCCGACCGCGGCTTCGCTGGCGTACGGCCTCGACAAGGAGAACGACCAGACGATCCTGATCTTCGACCTCGGTGGCGGCACGTTTGACGTGTCGGTGCTCGAGATCGGCGACGGCGTGTTCGAGGTCAAGGCGACCGCGGGTGACAACCACCTCGGTGGCGACAACTTCGACAAGGCGCTCGTCGACTGGCTCGTGGGCGAGTTCAAGAAGTCGCAAGGCATCGACCTGAGCGCCGACCCGATGGCGCTTCAGCGGCTTTACGAGGCGGCCGAGAAGGCCAAGATCGAGCTGTCGACGACGCAGGAGACGCAGATCAACCTGCCGTTCATCACGGCGGACAGCAGCGGCCCCAAGCATCTGGACATGCGCCTCACGCGCGCCAAGCTCAACGAGCTGACGAGCGCGCTGCTCGACCGCACGGTGGCGCCTGTTCGCCAGGCGCTCGACGACGCCAAGGACAAGGGCGTCGACAAGGTCGACCACGTCGTGCTGGTGGGCGGTATGACCCGCATGCCCTCCGTCCAGGAGAAGGTCAAGGAGCTGACCGGCAAGGAGCCGCACCGTGGCGTCAACCCCGATGAGGTGGTTGCGGTCGGCGCGGCGATCCAGGCGGGCGTGCTCGCCGGCGACGTCAAGGACGTGCTGCTGCTCGACGTGACCCCGCTGACGCTGGGGATCGAGACCAAGGGCGGCGTCATGACCAAGCTGATCGAGCGCAACACGACGATCCCGACCCGCAAGGGCGAGGTGTTCTCGACCGCCGAGGACAACCAGCCGTCGGTCGAGATCCACGTCCTCCAGGGCGAGCGCGAGATGGCGACCTACAACAAGTCGCTGGGCAAGTTCCAGCTGACCGGCATCCCGCCGGCGCCGCGGGGCATCCCGCAGATCGAGGTCGCGTTCGACATCGACGCCAACGGGATCCTGAACGTGTCCGCCAAGGACCTCGGCACCGGCAAGGAGCAGAAGATCGAGATCCGGTCCGGCTCCGGTCTGTCCGACGACGAGATCAAGCGGATGGTGACCGACGCCGAGTCGCACGCCGAGGATGACCGCCGGCAGCGCGAGCTGGCCGAGGCCCGGAACAACGGCGAGAACGCCGCCTACCAGGCCGATCGCCAGCTCAAGGACCTGGGCGACGCGGTCGACTCGAGCTCCAAGGAGGAGATCGAGGCCGCGATCAAGGCGGTCCGCGAGTCGCTCACGAGCGACGACGCCGCCGACATCAACGCGAAGACCGAAACGCTCCACACCGCGTTCCACAAGGTCTCCGAGGCGATGTACCAGCGCGCCCAGGAGCAGGCCGCGGCCAGCTCACCCGATGGTGGCGCCAACGGTGCCGGCGCGGAGAGCAACGGCGCAGGTGCCGAGGAGGATGTCGTCGACGCCGAAGTCGTGGATGAGAAGTAATGACGACCCGAAGAGGAGACATCGCGGAGGCCCTCCACAGGGTCCGCGCGGCAGCTGAGGAAGGGGCGCCTGACGGCGCCCCTCAGCCTGCCGGGCCGGTCGCCCAGACGGGCCCCGCAGGCACCGGCGGACCGCAGGCGGACGCGGCGGCTCCCGAGACCGATCACGAGCGCCAGCTCGAGCACGATCTCGAGGAGCTGGCGGCCAAGGCCGAGAAGGCCGACGAGTACCTCGAGCTCGCCCAGCGCACGCGCGCCGACTTCGAGAACTACCGCAAGCGCGCCGCGCGCGAGGCGGCCGTCGCCCAGGAACGCGGCATCACAAAGCTCGCGAAGGAGCTCCTGCCGGCGGTCGACAACCTCGACCGTGCGCTCGAGGCGGCCGGCGCCGCCACGGCGAACGAGGCCGCGCAAGACAACGGAACGGCCACGCTCGTGTCGGGCATCAAGCTCGTCCATAAGGACGTGATCGCCGCGCTCGCGCGCGCGGGCATCGAAGGCTTCTCGCCCGAGGGTGAGCGGTTCGACCCGCAGATGCACGAGGCGATCGCGCAGACGCCCGTCGAGGGCGCCGAGCCGGGAACCGTGGTCGAGGTGTATCAGCGCGGGTACCGGCTGGGCGAGGTCGTGATCCGGCCCGCTCGCGTCGTTGTCGCGGCGTGACCTACGCTGAGAAGCCATGGCGGGCAGACCCGACTATTACAAGACGCTCGGAGTAGGTAAGGGCGCCTCCGACGAGGAGATCAAGAAGTCGTACCGCAAGCTGGCGCGCCAGTACCACCCTGACCGCAACCCGGGCAACAAGCAGGCCGAGGAGAAGTTCAAGGAGATCTCCCAGGCCCATGACGTCCTGTCGGACCCCGAGAAGCGCAGGGCGTACGACCGCGGTCAGGGGCCGCTCGGCGGGTTCGCCGGCGGCAACTTCGACCCGGGCGCGTTCGGCGGCGGATTCAGCGACATCCTCTCTAACCTGTTCGGAGGAGGAGGCGGTGGCGGGGCCGGAACCGCGAACCGCCCCGGTGGCGCCCGAGGGCGCACAACATCGGGAAGGACCGGACGGACCGCGCAAACCCAGGGCCGTGACCTCGAGACCGAGGTCTCGCTGACGTTCGACCAGGCCGTGCACGGCGCCCAGTTGCCGCTGTCGGTGCCGACCTCGCAGCCTTGCCCGACGTGTCGCGGCACGGGCGCCAAGCCCGGAACCACACCCAAGGTGTGCCCGGTATGCGAGGGGCGCGGTATCGAGTCCCAGAGCCAGGGGATCTTCTCGATCTCCCAGCCGTGTTCGAACTGCGGCGGCTCCGGCACCGTGATCGAGGATCCGTGCCCAACGTGCAGCGGCACCGGCGCGCAGCGCAGCATCCGCAAACTCCGGGTCAACATCCCCGCCGGCGTCCATGACGGAAGCCGGATCCGCCTCGCAGGGAAGGGCGAAGCCGGACTCCGCGGGGGTGATCCGGGAGATCTGTACGTGATCACGCGCGTGCAGGAGTCGTCGGTGTTCAAGACGGTCGGCGACCACCTCGAGGTCGAGGTGCCGCTGACGATCCCCGAGGCCGTTCGCGGCGCGATCGTCGAGGTGCCGACTCTGAACGGCACCAAGCGCTTGCGCGTCGCCGCGGGAACCAAGAGCGGCACCGTGCAGCGACTGCGAGGCGAGGGCCCACCGAAGCCAGGCGGCAAGGCCAAGGGCGACATCCACTACCGGTTCGTCATCGACGTGCCCGATTCACTCTCGCCCGAGCAGGACGAGGCGATCGACCGGCTGTCGAAGGCGATGAACGGCGACCCGCGGGCCAAGCTGTTCGAGCAGGCCGGCGGCGCCGGCGCGAAAGGGAGGAAGGACTGATGGCTGCCCGGCGCGTGCGTACCACCGCCAGGGTCGAGGTCTCCTCCGACCGCGGGGTGTTCATGATCTCGGTGGCGGCGGAGCTGGCCGACATGCACCCCCAGACGCTCCGGATGTACGAGGCCCGGGGGCTGATCGAGCCCAAGCGCTCGCCCAAGGGCACGCGGCTGTACTCGCACAAGGACGTGCAGCGGCTCCGCCGCATCCAGGAGATGACGGCCGACCTCGGCATGAACCTCGCGGGCGTCGAGCGCGTGTTCGAGCTCGAGCAGCAGCTCGACGCGATGGAGCGCAAGGTCAAGTCGCTCGAGAAGCGCGCCGGCGAGCTGATGTCCGAGGTGGAGCGGCTCGAGCAGCTGCGCCGCGAGCTGCGGGCAGAGATCGTGCCCTACAGCAAGGGTGGCGCGATCGTCCGCAACGCAGACGTGCAGCGCTTCGCGCTCCGGGTGCAGCGGCCGTCCACGTGAGCTCCGCCCGCGAACCGCGAATACTCGCGGGCCGCTATCGGCTCGAAGAGGTGATTGGTCGGGGCGGCATGAGCACCGTCTACCGCGGCACGGACACCTCGCTCGACCGCGTGGTGGCGGTCAAGGTCGCGCTTGATCCGCTGGTCGAGGAGAGCCCGATCTACCTGGCCCGGTTCACGCAGGAGGCAAAGTCGGCCGCCTCGATCGGCCATCCGGGCGTCGTCACCGTCTACGACGCGGGCGCGGACGGGCCGACCCGGTTCATCGTGATGGAGTTCGTGCCGGGCAAGAGCCTCGCCGACATCCTCAAGGAGGAGCGCCCGCTCGAGCCGGCGCGCGCCGCCGACATCGCCGCCCAGGTCGCCGATGCGCTCGCCGCCGCGCACGCCGCCGGGATCATCCACCGCGACATCAAGCCCGGCAACATCATGGTCGAGCCGAATGGCTCGGTGAAGGTGCTCGACTTCGGGATCGCGCGGGCGGTCGACGGCCACTCGCTCACGCAGACCGCGACCGTGCTCGGCACCTCGGCGTACATGTCTCCCGAGCAGGCACTCGGGCAACCGGTCGACGCGCGCTCGGACATCTACTCGCTCGGATGCGTGCTCTACGAGATGCTGACCGGCCAGCCGCCGTTCGTCGCCGACGTGGCGGCCGCGGTCATGCACCAGCACGTGCGGGTCGCGCCGAAGCCGGCGATCGAGCGAAACCCCGCGATTCGGAGCGGCGCTGAACACGCTCGTGATGGAGATGCTGGCCAAGCAGCCCAAGGACCGGCCGCAGACCGCGGCCGAGGTCCGCGAGCGGCTCGTCGCGGCAATCTCGGAAGATCCGCCGGGGGACGCGCTGACGACGCTCGCAATGGCGGCAGCCGTGCCCACCGCCGCGACGGTCCCGATCGAGGCAACGCCCCCACCGCCGGCGCCGGAGCCAATAGTCCGACAGACGCCGATTCCGCCGAGACCGCGCGAGCCGCGGGAGCCGCGCGAATCGCCACCGCCGTCACCGCCACCGCGTAAGAGCCGGACCGGCCTCTGGGCTCTGATCGCGCTGATCGCCGCACTGCTGCTTGGCGGCGGCGCCGCGCTCGCACTGGGCGGGGGCTCGGATAACCCGACCTCGACGACGAGCCACTCTACGGCCGCCACGGGCACCTCGCACCCCGCGACGCACGCCACGACGCCACCGCCGACGACCAGCACTCCGAAGACGACCACGAGCACGCCTAAGACCACGACAAGCACGCCGAAGACGACGACGACGAGCACGCCTAAGACGACGACCAGCAAGCCGGCGACCACGAGCACGAGCGCGCCGACGACGAGCAACGCCCCGACGACCAGTACGAACGCTCCGACGACGAGCACTCCAGGAGCGACGACGGGTCCGGCAACCCCTTGAGAAGTGGGGCGATTCTTGTCATAATCTAAGTCAGACACACTTAGATTTTTCTAACCCGAAATTGAGAAACGCTTATGCAACCAGACCGCTTCACGATTAAGTCCCAGGAGGCTCTACAGGCCGCCCAGCGGCTGGCCGACGAGCGCCGCAACCCGCAGACGATGCCCGAGCACGTGCTCGCGGTCCTGCTCGAGCAGGACGGCGGCATCGTCGCTCCCGTATTGCGCAAGCTCGGCGTCGACCCGACGACCGTCCGCCAGTCGAACTCTGAGGCGCTCGAAGCGCTACCGAAGATCCAAGGCTCCGCCAGCCCGGAGCCGGCCGGCGGCTCGAGCGAGCTCGTCCAGATCCTGCGCGACGCCGAGACCGAGATGCGCGAGCTGAGCGACGAGTACGTCTCGACCGAGCACCTGATGCTCGCGATCGCACAGCATCCCGGCAAGGCCGGCGATGCGCTCCGCAGTAACGGCGCCACCCACGAGCAGCTGCTCAAGGCGCTGTCCGAGGTCCGCGGCAGCCACCGCGTGACCGACGAGAACCCCGAGGAGAAGTACCGCGCGCTCGAGCGCTACGGCCGCGACCTGACCGAGGCCGCCGCCCAGGGCAAACTCGACCCCGTGATCGGCCGCGACGACGAGATCCGCCGCGTCGTCCAGGTCCTGTCACGGCGCACCAAGAACAACCCGGTGCTGATCGGCGAGCCGGGCGTCGGCAAGACCGCGATCGTCGAGGGACTCGCGCAGCGGATCGTCTCCGGTGACGTCCCGGAATCGTTGAAAGACCGGCGCCTCGTCGCGCTCGACCTGAGCGCGATGGTCGCCGGCTCCAAGTACCGCGGCGAGTTCGAGGACCGGCTGAAGGCGGTGCTCAAGGAGATCGCCGACGCGAAGGGCCAGATCATCGTGTTCATCGACGAGCTCCACACGATCGTCGGGGCTGGCGCTGCCGAGGGCGCGATGGACGCCGGCAACATGCTCAAGCCGATGCTCGCCCGAGGCGAGCTCCGGGCCGTCGGCGCGACCACGCTCGACGAGTACCGCAAGCGCATCGAGAAGGACCCCGCGCTCGAGCGTCGCTTCCAGCCCGTGTACGTGGGCGAGCCGACCGTCGCGGACACGATCGCGATCCTGCGTGGCCTCAAGGAGCGCTATCAGGTCCACCACAAGATCCGCATCCAGGACTCCGCGTTGGTGGCGGCGGCAACGCTGAGCCAGCGCTATATCGCAGACCGGTTCCTGCCCGACAAGGCGATCGACCTGGTCGACGAGGCCGCGTCGCGTATCCGGATGGAGATCGACTCAAAGCCGACCGAGATCGACGAGGTCGACCGGCACATCATGCAGCTCGAGATCGAGCTCCAGTCGCTGGGCGATGACGACGATCCGGGCACGGTGGCGCGCCGCGAGCAGCTCGAGCGAGCGCTTGCCGAGGAGCGCGAGCGCTCTAACGCGATGCACGCCGAGTGGCAACGCGAGAAGGACTCGGTCGGCGCTGTCGCCGAGCTCCAGGAGAAGCTCGAGCAGGCCAAGCTCGAGCTCGAGAAGGCTCAGCGCGAGGCCGACCTTGGTCGCGCCGCGGAGCTCCGCTACGGGACGATCCCCGAGCTCGAGAAGCGACTCGAGGCGGCGGCCGAGGCAGAGCATGACGCTGCCGGCGACCATACGCCGAAGTTCCTCAAGGACACCGTCGACGCCGAGGACGTGGCCGAGGTCGTCGCAAAGTGGACGGGGATCCCGGTCACCCGCCTGATGGAGGGCGAGATCGAGAAGCTCGTGCACATGGAGGAGCGCCTGCACCAGCGGGTGATCGGCCAGGACGAGCCCGTCGAGGCCGTCTCGAACGCACTGCGTCGCTCGCGCGCCGGCCTTCAGGACCCCGATCGACCGATCGGCACGTTCCTGTTCATTGGGCCGACCGGCGTCGGCAAGACCGAGCTGGCCCGGGCGCTGGCCGAGTTCATGTTCGACAGCCAGGACGCGATGGTCCGGATCGACATGTCCGAGTACATGGAGAAGCACTCCGTGTCGCGACTGGTCGGCGCGCCCCCGGGCTACGTCGGCTACGACGAGGGCGGACAGCTCACCGAGGCGGTCCGCCGGCGCCCGTACAGCGTGGTGCTGCTCGACGAGATCGAGAAGGCCCACCCCGACGTGTTCAACGCGCTGCTCCAGGTGATGGACGACGGGCGACTGACCGACGGTCAGGGCCGGACCGTGTCGTTCAAGAACACAGTGCTGATCATGACCTCGAACATCCCGGGAGGCCGGGCCGGTGTCGAGGCGCACTTCAGGCCGGAGTTCGTCAACCGGCTCGACGACATCGTCGAGTTCCACTCGCTGAGCCGCGACCAGATCGGCGAGATCGTCGACCTCCAGGTCGCGAGGCTGATCCACCGGGTGCGTGAGCGCGGGATCGAGGTCGAGCTGACCGACAGCGCTCGGACGCTGCTCGGCAACCTCGGCTACGACCCGACCTACGGTGCGCGGCCTTTGAAGCGCGTGATCCAGAAGCGCCTCGTCGACCCGCTGGCGCTGGCGATTCTCGAGGGGCGGTTCGCGTCCGGCGATGTCGTCAGAGTGGACAACGTCGAGGGTGAGTTGGTTCTCGAGCGGGCCGAGGCGGTCGCGACCGCCGCGTAGCTGCCGCCATGATGTGTCGGCATGAGGTACAAGTCGCTCATGCCGACATACATCATGCTTTCGACGCTCAGCCCCGAAGGGGTCCAGACGATCAAGAACAACCCGTCGCGGATCAAGGAAGTCAACCGCGAAGTCGAACAGCTCGGCGCCACCGTGAAGGCGCAATGGGCGACGCTCGGGCAGTTCGACTTCGTCAACGTCGTCGAGGCGCCTGACGAGAAAACGATGGCGCGGATCTCGCTCGAGCTCGGCTCGCGCGGGACCGCGAAGTACGAGACGCTGGTCGCGATCCCGATCGACGACTTCATTGGCGCGATCTGACTCATCGCCGCGTGTTCTGGTCGTCGGCGGTGGCGGCCGCGAGCACGCGCTCGTCCACGCACTGCTGAGATCGCCGCGTTCGCCCGAGGTGCTCTGCGCCCCCGGGAACGCGGGCATTGCCGGCGACGCTCGGGTTATCGACATCGGGGCCGAGGACATCGACGGGATCGTTGCCGCGGCGGCGAACGAGGGCGTCGACCTGGTCGTGATCGGCCCCGAGGCGCCGCTCGTGGCGGGCCTCGCCGACGCACTGACGGAGGCGGGGATCCGGACCTTCGGCCCCTCTAAGGCGGCGGCGCTGCTCGAGGGCTCCAAGGCGTTCTGCAAGGAGATCATGGGGGCCGCCGGCGTGCCTACTGCTGTTTATGAGGTTGTTCAGGATCCGGAAGCCGGCGTGGCCGCCATCGAGCGGTATCCGGTCGTGATCAAGGCCGACGGCCTCGCGGCTGGCAAGGGCGTGATCATCGCCGAGGATGAGCAATCGGCGCGTGAGGCGCTGCACGACCTGCTCGTCGAGCGGCGGTTCGGTACGACGCAGGTCGTGGTCGAGGAGTACCTCGAGGGCGAGGAGCTGTCGCTGCTCGCGCTGTGCGACGCGCAGACTGCGGTGCCGCTCGCGTCCGCGCAGGATTACAAGCGGATCTTCGACGGCGACCAGGGGCCGAACACCGGTGGCATGGGGTCGTACTCGCCCGTGCCGGCGGTCGACGCCGAGCGCGCGGCCGAGATCTGCCGTGCGGTTCATCAGCCAGTGCTGGAGGAGCTCGGGCGGCGAGGGATCCCGTTCCAGGGGATGCTCTACGCGGGGCTGATGATGACCGCCGACGGGCCGAAGGTGCTCGAATTCAACGTGCGCTTCGGCGACCCCGAGACCCAGGCTCTGCTGCCGCGTTTGCGTTCGGATCTTCTCAGCCTGCTCGAGGCCGCGACCGTCGTCGGCGGCCTCTCGGGAGTCACGCTCGACTGGGCTCCCGAAATGGCCGTCAGCGTCGTGCTGGCGAGCGCCGGCTATCCCGCGACGTCGTCGCACGGTGACGTGATCACGGGCTTGGAAGCGGCGGGTGCCCGCGCTGAAGTCACGCATGCCGGGACCGCGAGGAACTCCGACGGGCAGATCGTGACCGCCGGCGGCAGGGTGCTCAACGTGACCGGGGTCGGCGCCGACGCCGCAGCCGCGCGCGGGGCCGCATATGCTGCCGCGGACATGATCCAGTTCGAGGGCAGGCAGATGCGGCGCGACATCGCGCTCCGGGTCGTCCGGCCGGTCGACGCGCGCGCATGAGCGAGTATCCGGGCCGCGCTCCCGAAACGTTCGCCGAGGCAGAGGTCGAGCTCGAGGCGCTCGAGGTCGACGCGCCCCGGGTCGGGATCGTGATGGGCTCGAAGAGCGATCTCGAGCGGATGGAGGCTGCCGAGAAGGAGCTGATCGACCGCGGGATTCGCTGCGAGGTCAGGGTCATGTCGGCCCACCGCGAGCCGGACAAGGTCGCTGACTACGCGCGCAACGCGCGGATGCGCGGGATCCGCGTGATCATCGCCGGCGCTGGTCTGTCGGCGGCGCTCCCAGGCGTGGTCGCGGCGCACTCCGACCTGCCCGTGATCGGCGTGCCGCTCACCAGCCGGACGTCGGTCGCCGGCGGGCTCGACGCGCTGCTGTCGATCGCGCAGATGCCGCCGGGCGTCCCGGTCGCATGCGTCGGCGTCGACAACGCGCGCAACGCCGCCGTGCTCGCGGCACGCATCCTCGACTGCTGAGGTTCGGCGGCGGTAGCCTTCACGTCGGGATTCGATGCCCGACATCGTTCATGTGTCATCACTGGCGGGGAGTCCGCTGCTCGACTCCTCCGGTCAGAGGCTTGGAAAAGTCGACGACGTGGTAGCGCGACTCGACTCGGGGGACGGTGACGCCCGGGTCATCGGCCTGACCGCGTATCTGGGCGGCCGGCACCTATTCCTATCGATCGATCGAATCGAGCAACTCGGCCCGTACTCGGTGACGACCTCGACCACGAAGCTCGATGTGGCGCCATTCGAACGCCGCCCGGGCGAGGTGCTGCTCCGCGCGGACCTCCTCGATCGCAGCGTCATCAATGTCCAAACCGCCCGTCTCGTCAAGGCGCGAGAGGTCGAGCTGGTCCGCGACGACGACGGCAGTTGGCGCGTCGCCGGGATCGACCCGAGCCTCCGCCCCCGTCTCTGGCGGTTCCTCTCGCGCCGGTTCCGCGGCCACGACACCGACCACCGGCAGTTCGTCGATTGGCGTCACCTCGAGCCGTTCGTCGGCCACGTCCCGACCTCGCGGTTGAAGCTGGCGGCGCGGCGGATCATGCGGCTCCACCCGGCGCAGATCGCCGACCTGGTCGAGGCCGCCTCGCACGAGGAGGGCGAGGAGATCCTCGAGGCGGTCGGGCAGGACAAGGAGCTCGAGGCCGACGTGTTCGAGGAGCTCGACGACGAGCATCAGGTCGAGTTCCTGCGCGAACGCTCGGATGGTGAGGCCGCGGCGGTGCTGGCGCGGATGGACTCAGACGACGCGGCTGATCTCCTGCTCGAGCTCGACCAGGAGCGTCGCCTCCCGATCCTGAACCAGATGCCGCCCGCCGAGCAGGCCAAGGTCAGGGCGCTACTCGGCCACAACCCGCAGACCGCCGGCGGGATGATGAACCCGGACTTCGTCTCGCTGCCTCCGGAGGCGAGCGTCGCGGACGCGCTCGGCCGAGTCCGGGAGAGCAAGCTCGGACTGCAGCAGGTCGCGATTGTGTGTGTCGTCGACGAAGCGGGAAAGCTGATCGACACCCTGTCGCTGGCGGAGCTCGTCCGCGCCGAGGGTCCTCAGAAGGTCTCTGAGCTGATCGACGACTTCACACCGGCGGTCGGGACCGAGGCCGACGTTCCCGAGGTGGCGCGGCTGATGAGCGACTACAACCTGGTCGCGATGCCGGTGCTCGACGCCGAGCGCCGGCCGGTGGGGATCATCGCCGTCGACGACGTGCTCGAGCAGCTTGTCCCCGAGGAGTGGCGGTGGCGGGCCGGGGCGGCTCGCGACTAGGTGGCGCGCCGGCGCACGAACTCCTCGCACACCGCGATTGCGCTGTCGATCGTCCCCCAGTGGAGCGCGTCCGGCACGTCGTTGGGCCAGTGGTAGTTCATCGGTAGCTTCGTCTCGTCGACCGAGGCGAGCGTGGCCACCGCGTAGCCGGCGCGGAGCGGGATGATCGCGTCGGTGGCGGCGGTCGTGCGCAGACCGCGGACGATGTCCTGCCCGATCTCCGCGGCGGCGTCGGCCAGCGCCTCCCGCATGTGGGTCGGGTAATCCCGCATCCGGAGCATCCCCTCGCCCTCGACAACGATCAGCGTCGGGCCGCCGAGGCACTCGAGGCACACCATCTCGGTCCGGTCGCGGTCGAGCTCGCCGAAATGACGCTCTCCGAACCCCTGCATGCCCTCGCTGAACGATTCCTCGGAGCCGGTGGAGACCAACAGCACCCGCACCCCCTCGACCGGCCGCTCGCTTAGGCGCGCTGCCAGGGCGATGAGGACGCCGACCGCGCTCAGGTTGTCGTTCGCCCCGGGCACCGACGCGCGCGCACCGATGTCAGCCATCGCCGCGGTCGCCCCGGCCGCGATCGCGGTGCCGGCGGCGAGCACGCGTCGCGCTCCGAGGATCGAGCCGGCGCACACCAGCACGGGGCCGATCCAGACCGTGTACATCAACGGGAAGCTGCGACCTGCGCGCGCGTGCAGGCGCGGCGCGAGCTTGAGCGGGATCCGCGGGAGGGCGGGGTGGAACACGAGCCCGGAATGCGCTGCGTCGTGATGGGCGATGAACACGACCGTGCGCTCGGCATTGGCGTCGCCGGTCTCGGCCACCACGTTCCAGGTCGCGCGGTGGGGCAGGACAGCCCGCCGGAACCAGCGGCGGCCGTGCCCGAGGTCGTCCCACAGGGCGGCGGCGCCGGCGCCGGCGAGCGCCGCGGTGATCGCGCGCCTGACCGGGCCCCCTCGCCGCAGGGTGAGCGCGCCGCCCGCGGCCACGAGCGCGTTCACGAGCCCGATCGGCCACCAGTAGCCGCCGTGCGCGCGCTCCTCCTCGACGGTCGCGTCGCAGCCGAGCCCCCGCAGGCGGTCAGCGATGCGCTCCGCGGCGCGGCGCTCGCCGTCCGAAGCCGACGGACGCTCGAACGCCGCGAGCTCGCGAATCGCAGCCTGCCAGTCGTGGGCGTGTTCACGTGAGTCGATCACGAGCCGGACCCATTGTGGCGTGAAGCCGGTGGTAGCTTCTTGTCGCTGCCTGCCGGCAGTGGCGATTGGCGCTGCTATGACGCACGACAACGAGTACGTGGACAACGACGACAGACCGCGAAGTAGCAAGCTCGCGGCCGGCGTCGTGGGCGTCGCTGCTGTTCTGAGGAGCTGACCTTCTGAACTGAGCGACCTCCGCCCCGCCGCGATGCGCGGCACCGGCGGAGAAAGGAGGTCGAGCAGATGGAAACCGATCCGACGACACGATCCGGGCCGGACGCGCCGACCTCTGGTGCCTCGCCTCCGTCGCCCTCGCCTCCGTCGCCCTCGCCTCCGTCGCCCCCGCCTCCGTCGCCCCCGCCACCCCCGGACCGCGAGCGGTTCGTGCTCGACTCCGCGCACGTCGGCGACATCCAGGGCGCATTCGGGACGATCCGCGAGCACGAGGAAGCGCACCGGGGCTGGCGCTCACGCGGCCTGGCGTTGCTGGCGATCATCGGTCCCGGGCTGATCGTGATGGTCGGCGACAACGACGCCGGCGGAGTGGCCACCTATTCGCAGGCCGGACAGAACTACGGCACGAGCCTGCTCTGGGTCTTGCTGCTGCTCGTGCCGGTACTGATCGTCAACCAGGAGATGGTGGTACGGCTCGGAGCAGTCACCGGGGTCGGCCATGCCCGCCTGATCGTCGAGCGGTTTGGACGGTTCTGGGGCTGGTTCTCGGTGATCGACCTGTTCGTACTGAACTTCCTGACCGTCGTCACCGAGTTCATTGGCGTGAGCCTCGCGCTCGGCTACTTCGGCGTTTCCGATCACGTGGCGGTTCCGATCGCAGCCGTCGCGCTGGTGGCGATAACAGCCACGGGCAGCTTCCGCGCGTGGGAGCGATCGATGTTCGTGTTCGTGTTCGCGAACCTGCTCGTCGTGCCGCTGTTCTTTCTCGCCCATCCCGGCGGAGGGCAGGTCGCGCACGACTTCGTCGTCCCCGGTATCGAGGGCGGCGTGACGTCCACCTCGGTGCTGCTGATCATCGCGATCGTCGGCACGACGGTGGCGCCGTGGCAACTGTTCTTTCAGCAGTCCAACATCATCGATAAGCGGATCACGCCGCGGTGGATCAACTACGAACGGCTCGACACGTGGATCGGGGCGTTTGTGGTCGTGGTCGGGGCGGCCGCGCTCATGTGCGTCTCAGCGTTCGCGTTTGCGCACACTCCCTATTTCGGGAACTTCACGAACGCCGGCGCCACGGCCGCCGGGCTCGAGAAGGTGCTCGGGCCGCCGGCGGGTGCTTTCTTCGCGCTCGTCCTGTTGAACGCATCGCTGATCGGAGCCGGCGCGCTCACCCTGTCGACGAGCTACGCGTTCGGCGACATCTTCGGCACCAAGAGTTCGCTGCACCGGAAGTTCTCGGACGCCAAGGGTTTCTACGCGCTGTTCGCGCTCGTGATCGCCGGCGCCGCTGGAATAGTGCTGATTCCCGGAGCGCCGCTGGGAGTGATCACGGAGGCGGTTCAGGCGCTGGCCGGGGTTCTGTTGCCGAGTGCCAGTATGTTCCTGCTGCTGCTCTGCAACGATCGAGAGGTGCTTGGCCCGTGGTGCAATCCGGTGTGGCTGAACGTGCTTGCGGTGGTGATCGAAGCGGTTCTGCTGCTGCTCTCATTGATCCTGATGGCGACGACCGTGTTCCCGAACATCGACGTAACCGAGTTCGCGCTGATCGGCGGCGCGGTGATGACCGGCGGATTGGTGGTGTTCGGCGCGGTGGTCGTCGTCGCCCGCCGGCGCGGCGTCGCCGCGAGTCCAATCCAGACGACCCCGGGCGTGCCCAAGCAGCAGTGGACGATGCCGCCGATCGCGCTGCTGCAGAGGCCCAAGCAGTCGGCTGGCCGGAGGGCCGCGATGCTGGCGATGGAGGCCTATCTCCTGCTCGCGATCGTCCTGCTCGTCGTCAAGGCCGTCCAACTCGCGGGTGGATGAGCCGATGATCCCGCGCTACACGCGTGCGGAGCTTGCCGAGGTCTGGTCCGACCATGCGCGCTTCGAGGCGATGCGCCAGGTTGAGGTGGCGGCCGCCGAGGAGCTCGACGGTCCGTCTGCGCAGGACCTCCGCGCGATCCGCGCCGCCACGTTCACGGTCGAGGAAATCAACGAGCGCGAGAAAGTAACCGACCACGACACCGCCGCGTTCGTCGACGTGCTGTCCGCCTCGGCGGGTCCGGCCGGTCGCTGGATCCACCACGGGCTGACCTCGAGCGACGTGCTCGACACGGGCCTCGCACTCCAGCTTCGCCGCGTCGGCGACATCGTGCTACCGGACTCACGGCGGCTCGTCGAGGCGCTCGCCGCGGCCGCGCGCGAGCACGTTCACACTCTGTGCGCAGGGCGCACCCACGGGATCCACGCCGAGCCGACCACGTTCGGGATCAAGCTCGCCGGGTTTGCGTTCGAGGCGGCGCGGAACGCGGATCGGCTGGATCGCGCGTTCGCCCAGGCGGCCGTCGGGGCGTTGTCGGGCGCCGTCGGCACCTACTCCGCGACCTCGCCCGAATACGAGGAGCGCGTGCTCGCGCGTCTCGGGCTGCCGCGCGAGCCGGTCTCGACGCAGGTGGTGCCCCGCGACCGCCATGCGGAGCTGCTGCAGGCGATCGCTCTCGCCGGAGCGGGCCTCGAGCGGTTCGCGACCGAGGTCCGCCACCTCGCGCGCACCGAGGTCGGCGAGGTGCGCGAGCCGTTCGGGCGCGGCCAGAAGGGTTCGAGCTCGATGCCGCACAAGCGCAACCCGATCAAGTCAGAGCAGGTCGTGGGCCTCGCTCGGCTGCTTCGCGGGAACGCGATGGCCGCGCTTGAGGACGTGGCTCTCTGGCACGAGCGGGACATCTCGCACTCGTCGGTCGAGCGCGTGATCCTGCCCGACTCGACGATCCTGCTCGACCACATGCAGCGGCGGGTGCTGGGGCTTGTCGAGGGGATGGTGGTCGACGCCGACCGGATGCGCGAGAACCTCGAGCTCACCCACGGGGCGCTGTTCTCCCAGCGCGTGCTGCTGGCGCTGGTCGAGTCCGGGATGAGTCGCGACGACGCCTACCGCGTCGTCCAGCGCCTCGCCCAGCAGGCGATCGACTCTCGTGCGCACCTGCGAGAACTGCTGGCGGCCGACCCAGCCGGCGCGGGGCTCGATCTCGACGCGATCTTCGACTACGCGCCGTTCGTCCGGTACGCGGATCAGATCGTCGGCCGGCTCGACGCGATCAGCGTCCGCGAGCCGGTCGCGTCGGTCTGACCGGGCGACTAGCGCGGGTAGATCCCGCCGTCGAGCGAGACGACCTGGTTGGTCAGGTAGCGGTTTCGCAGGATCGCGAGCGCCAGATCCGCGACCTCGTCGGGCTGCCCAAGGCGGCCGACGGGCACGGCGTCGCGCAGCTCCTCAGGCTCGCCAGGGAGCATCCGGGTGTCGGTGATCAGCGCTGGCGCGATCGCGTTCACGGTCACGCCGGCGCCGGCCACCCGCGCCGCCAGGAAGTGCGTCAGGCCGTGCAGCCCCGCCTTCGATGCCGCGTCGTGGGGCCCGACGATCCCGCCGGTGAACGCGGCGATCGACGACACGAACAGGATCCGGCCGAAGCCTCGGGCGCGCATGCCGGGCAGCGTTTGCTGCGCCAGCAGGAACGGCGCGCGCAGATTGATCGCGAGCATCTCGTCGAAGTCGTCGACCGATACCTGCTCGAGCGTCTGCTGCCGCCCGAGCCCGGCCGCGGCGACGAGCACGTCGATCGAGCCGAGCCGGGGTTCGATCGCGCCGAGCAGTTCGGCAGGGGCTTCGGCCCGGCGCAGGTCGGCCTGCACGGCGATCGCGTGCGCTCCGTCGTTGATTAGTTCTTCCGCGAGCTCCTGTGCGGGCCCAGGGTGGGCGCTGTAAGCGAGCGCCACCGACGCGCCTTCGGCCGCGAGCCGGCGTCCGATCGCGTGCCCGATCCCGCCGCTCGCGCCGGTCACGAGCGCAACGCGATTGGTCAGTGGTCCCTTGGCAGCCATTGTCCTTGGGGATACCCGCTTCGCCTACGATTGAGCGCGCCGTGCCTCCGCACAAGCATCAGGAGTTGCTGATGGCGGCGATCGAGCGTGAGGGGGATGCGCAGCGTGAGCTGCTCGACGGCGATCTAGACGCGGCGCGCGCGGAGTTCGCTGCGGCCGCCGATTTGTACCGGCAGTCGTGGGAGGCGGCGCACGCGCGGGCGTTCGGGCGACTCGTCGGGATGTTGAAGGCCGCGGTGCTGGCCGGCGGTGACGGCCTCTCGGAGGCTTCGTACGCGCGGGCCGCTCTCGCGGACGCCGACCCCGGCTCGGAGACGGCCAACTACGCGCGGGCGATCGCGGCGCTGATCGCGGGCGACGACGAGGACGCGCAGGCCTGGGCGACGCTGGTTAGCGAGGCCACCGATGCATTCGCGCGGGCTGGGGCGGCGATCTCCGCGCTCGCCGCGCACGACGCGGCGCGCTACGCCGCTTCGCTCGAGGCGATCGTCCGCGACTTCGAGCAGCGCAGCCAGCACCTCACCGGCGTCGCGATCGCCGACACGGCGCTGATGCTCGAGGTACTCGCCGCCCGGCGTGGGATGGCGGCCGGGATCGAGAGTCCGGTGCTGCCGGCGCGCACTTAGGGAGGATCGCGGAGGGTTTTGGAGCCCTTCGCCGAGGAGGGCTTCAATTTCTTAACGGCTTGCTCCCAATTCGTCGGCTACCGTCCGCCGGTGCACGGACCGCACCGGGTGGTCCACGACTTGGAGGGAAGACCCAGATGGGCCATCACAGGCGTCGCAGGCCATCGGGGGCCATGGTAGTTGCGGTCATCGCGCTCGTCGTCGCCGCGTCGGGGACCGCGGTCGCCGCGAGCAATGAGGTGAGCGGGGACTCGCTGATCAAGAAGAACTCGCTGTCGGGGAACCGGCTGCGCGACCACACGCTCACGGGGCTCCAGATCAAGCTGAGCGGGCTCGGGACTGTCCCGACCGCCAGGAACGCGGATGAGCTCGGAGGCAAGCCGGCGAGCGCCTACCTGGGAGGCGGAAGCGGAGGCGGCGGCGCGAGCAAGGTCGGCACGAACGGGGTCGTGAAGACCGATGGATCGCTCAACGGCACGACCGTGACGCTATTCACGTCCGGGCCGTTCACGGTCACCATGACCTGCACCGACGACGGCTCGAACACCTCGAGCGTGATCAACGCCAGCTCGACCGAGGACCAGTCGGACATCAACGGGGAGTTCGCGGACGCGAATACGCCGACCGACACGGGCGCCGACGTCGAGCCGACTCCGGACGGCACGGCGGGCTCGCTGTTCGCCCCGGCCACGATCGCGCTGGTGGCCCCGAGCGGTGCGTCGGCGATCGTGACAGGCATGGCCGGCGTCGGCAGTCTTGGCACCACCGGGTGCTGGGCCGACTTCGCGGGAGTCCACTAGCTAGAGGGTTTGCCGGAACGTGCGGACTGCGGCCCGGAGGCGCCCTCCGGGCCGCCGTACCCGTTGCTAGGATCGGCCCAGTGACCGCCTTAGCCGACCTGCCCCTAATCGCTTCGGGCAAGGTCCGCGAGATCTACGAGGGTGGCGATCAGGCACTGCTGATCGTCGCGTCGGACCGTATCTCGACCTACGACGTGGTGCACCCGACGCCGATCCCCGACAAGGGCGCGGTGCTCACCGGCCTGTCCACCTTCTGGTTTGAGCGGACGGCCTCGATCGTGCCGAATCACATGCTGTCGGTGAGCGACGGCGTCCCGGACGAGGTGCGGGGGCGGGGAATGCTCGTCCGGAGGCTCGAGATGCTCCCGGTCGAATGCGTAGTCCGGGGCTACATCACCGGTTCAGGCTGGAAGGACTATCAGCGGACCGGGACGGTCTCGGGCATCGAGTTGCCGCCGGGTCTGCGCGAATCCGACCAGCTCCCCGAGCCGATCTACACCCCATCGACCAAGGCCGAGATCGGCCACGACGAGGCGATCGACTTCGAGCGGACGGTGGCGCTGACCGGCGACCGCGCGCTGGCCGAGCGGCTGCGCGACGTCTCGATCGCCGTGTACAGCGCGGCGGCCGAGCACGCCCGTCAGCACGGGATCATCCTCGCCGACACCAAGTTCGAGTTCGGGCTCGACGCTGACGGCCAGTTGACGCTGGGCGACGAGGTGTGCACCCCCGACTCGTCACGCTTCTGGCCCGCCGACGAGTACCAGCCGGGGCGGGGCCAACCGAGCTTCGACAAGCAATTCGTCCGCGACTGGGCGTCGTCGACCGGATGGGACCGCAACCCGCCGGCGCCGCCGATTCCCGACGACGTCGTCGCGCGCACGCGCGAGAAGTACATCGAGGCCTACGAGCGGATCACCGGCGAGCCGTTCGACGCCTGGCTCAGCCGAACCCGATGAGGGCACGGGTCCTGGTCCGGCCCAAGGCTGGGATCCTCGACCCGCAGGGCCAGGCGGTCGAGCGTGCGCTGCCCGCGCTCGGATTCAGCGGTGTGCGCAACGTTCACGTCGGCCGTCTGATCGAGCTCGACGTGGAGGACCCCGAGCGGCTGCCCGAGATGTGCGATCGCCTGCTGACCAATCCGCTGATCGAGGACTGGGAGATCGTCGAGTGAAGTTCGGGGTCGTCCGCTTCCCCGGGTCGTGCGACGACATCGATGCTCTGCAGGCGGCGGCCCGGGTGGGGGACGCGGTGCTGTTGTGGCACGCCGACCGCGCCCTGGAGGGCGTCGACGCTGTAATCGTCCCCGGTGGTTTCTCCTACGGCGACTACCTGCGCGTCGGCGCGATCGCCCGGTTCGCGCCGGTGATGGCCGAGGTCGAGGAGTTCGCGCGCGAGGGCGGACTCGTGCTCGGCATCTGCAACGGGTTCCAGGTGCTGTGCGAGGCCGGTCTCCTGCCCGGGGCGTTGCTGCCGAACACCTCGCTCAAGTTCATCTTCCGGCAGGTTGAGGTAGGGGTCGTGCGTTCCGAGGGCCCGTTCACGGGTGCGTGCTCGACCGGCGAACGTCTTTCGATTCCGGTCAAGCACACCACCGGTCGCTACTACGCCCCCGAGGATCAGCTCGACCGGTTGGAGGCCGCCGGCCAGGTGCTGCTCCGCTACGCCCCCGGTCAAAACCCGAACGGGTCGCTGCGCGACATCGCCGGCGTGTGCAACGAGCGGGGCAATGTGTTCGGGCTGATGCCGCACCCCGAGCACGCCGTCGATCCCCTCGGCGGCTCGACCGACGGACTGCGGATCTTCGAATCGATGCGAGCGCATGTCGAGCAGCACGTCCTCGCTTGAGGAGCGGCATCGGCAGCTCGGGCTGACCGACGACGAGTACGCGCGGATCCTCGAGCGGCTCGGGCGCGCGCCGGGCGACGTGGAGCTCGCGATGCTGTCGCTGATGTGGTCCGAGCACTGCGGCTACAAGCACTCGCGCCGGCTGCTGCGCCGGTTGCCCAAGGAGGGCGCCCACGTGCTGATGGGGCCGGGCGAGAATGCCGGCGCGGTCGACGTCGGCGGCGGGCTGGCGGTCGCGTTCAAGGTCGAGTCCCACAACCATCCGAGCGCGGTCGAGCCGTTCCAGGGCGCCGCCACCGGAGTCGGCGGGATCCTCCGCGACGTGTTCGCGGTCGGCGCTCGGCCGATCGCTGTGCTCGACTCGCTGCGGTTCGGCGAACCGGCCTCGTCGGAGCGCTCGCGATATCTGCTTGATCGCGCTGTGGCCGGGATCGGGCATTACGGGAACTCGATCGGCGTCCCGACGGTCGGCGGCGAGATCTACTTCGAGCACAGTTATGAGCAGAACTGCCTGGTCAACGCGATGTGCCTCGGGCTCGCGCCGCACGCGCGGCTGACCCGCAGCGCCGCGGCCGGTCCCGGCAACGTGGTGGTGTTGCTCGGCGCTTTGACGGGGCGAGACGGGATCGGCGGGGCGTCCGTGCTCGCGAGCGCCGAGCTGGGCGAGGGCGACGAGGCCAAGCGACCGTCGGTTCAGATCGGCGATCCGTTCACCGAGAAGAAGCTGCTCGAGTGCTGCCTCGAGCTACTCGACCGCGAGCTGCTGGTGTCGCTTCAGGACCTGGGCGCGGCGGGCCTCACCTCGGCGGCGTCGGAGATGGCGAGCAAGGGCGGCGTCAGCCTTCGCCTCGACGTCGGCCGCGTGCCGCTCCGCGAGCCGGGGATGGAGCCGTTCGAGATCATGGTGTCCGAGTCGCAGGAGCGGATGTTGTGCGTCGTCGAGCCCGAGCGTGTGGGCGACGTGCTCGGGGTGTGCGAGCGGTGGGAGGTGCTGGCGACGCCGATCGGGTGTGTGGCCGAGGGGGACAGCTTCCAGGTGCTGGACGGGGGCGTCGTCGTTGCGGACCTGCCGGTGAGCGTGCTCGTCGACGATTGCCCGCTGTACGACCTCGAGCCGGCGCCGCCTGCTGCCGGGTTGTACGCGGGCGCGGACCCGGTTCTGACCGGGGACGAGTCGGCGGGCGAAACGCTGCTCGCGCTGCTGCGCTCGGTGAATATCGCGTCGCGGCGCCCGGTGTTCGAGCAGTACGACCCGATCGTCCAGTCGCGCACGGTGCGACGCCCCGACGAGGCCGACGCGGCGGTGCTCGCGCTGGGTGGGCGGCCGGACTCACCGGCGATCGCAGTGTCGATCGACGGGAACGGCCGGCGCGTCGCCTGCGACCCGCGGCGCGGCGCCGCCGAGGCGGTGTACGAGTGCGCCGCGAACCTCGCCTGCGTCGGCGCCGAGCCGCTCGGGCTGACCAACTGCCTGAACTTCGGCAATCCCGAGAAGCCGCACGTGGCCTGGCAACTGGTCGAGGCGGTCGAGGGTCTTGCCGGCGCCTGCGAGGAGCTCGGCGTGCCGGTCGTCGGCGGCAACGTGTCGCTCTATAACGAGGCGCCGACCGGCCCGATCTTCCCGACGCCGGTGGTCGGGATCGTCGGCAAGCTGCCTTCGGCGGCGCGGGCCGGCCGGCTCGGGTTCGTTCGGGAAGGCGATTCGATTGCGTTGGTCGGGCCGTTCGAGCCGTCCGCCGTCGGGTCCGAGCTGTCGAAGCTGCGTGGTCTTCCACCGGTTGGCGAGCTTCCGGTCACCGACGTGGGCAGGATCCGGGTCGCGCACGGGGCTGTCCGGTCGCGGGTGCGGTCCGGCGCGTTCAGGAGCGCGCACGACATCGCCGAAGGCGGGGTCGCGGTCGCGCTCGCCGAGTGCTGCGTCGCGGGCGGTCTTGGCGCGTCGGTGCGGTTGCCGCGCGGGCTCGATCCGTTCGGCGAGGCGCCCGGCCGGGGGTTCATCGTGTCGGGACCGCGCGAGGCGCTCGCCGGGTTTGTCGTTATCGGCGAGGTCGGCGGCGATGCTCTGTGGATCGAGGGACTGCTCGAGGTGGCGGTTTCCGAGCTGCGCGAGGCCCGCGACGGCGGGCTGAGCGAATGGGTCTAGGGCCGCTGCTAGCCTTGGCGGCAGGGTGGGCATGGCGCCAACCGTGAACGACCATCGCGACGGACCTCGCGACGAGTGCGGCGTGTTCGGCATCTTTGCGCCGGGACACGATGTCGCCCGCGTCGCGTACTTCGCGCTGTTCGCACTCCAGCACCGCGGCCAGGAATCGGCCGGGATCGCCACCGCGCCGCGCGGCCGCGGGATCATGGCGATCCGCGACCAGGGCCTGGTGGCGCAGGTGTTCGACGAGCACAAGCTGCGCTCGCTCGTCGGCGACATGGCAATCGGCCACGTCCGCTACTCGACCACCGGCAAGTCGGCGTGGGAGAACACGCAGCCGATCGTCCGTGACGACCGCCGCACGCTGGCGCTCGCGCACAACGGCAACCTGATCAACGCGGTCGATCTGTACTCGGAGCTGCACGAGCGCGGCTTCTCGTTCAGCTCGACGTCGGACTCCGAGATCATCGCGGCGCTGCTCGCGACCCATCCCGCTGACCGCGATCGAGGACGCGATCGCCGACGTGCTCCCGCGGCTGAAGGGCGCGTTCTCCACCGTGGTGCTGACCGACGATTCGGTCGTCGCCTTCCGCGACCCGCACGGCCTCCGTCCGCTCGTGCTCGGGATGATCGAGGACGAGGAGAACGGGACCGCCGCCTACTGCGTGGCCAGCGAGTCGTGCGCGTTCGACCTGATCGGCGCCAAGTACCTGCGCGAGGTGCTGCCCGGCGAGGTGGTCACGCTGACCGACGGCGGCGTGCAGACGCGGATGGTCGCCAGCCTCCGAACGGCGCGCGTTCTGCGTGTTCGAGTACATCTACTTCGCCCGGCCTGGATTCGAAGATGGCGGGAACGGTGCTCCAGGTGGCGCGCGGCCGGATGGGCGAGATCCTTTGGCGCGAGGCGCCGGTCGAGGCCGACCTCGTGATACCGGTGCCCGACTCGGGCAACGCCGCGGCGCGCGGACTGGCGCGGGCGGCCGGCCTTCCACAGGACGACGGCTTCATCAAGAACCGCTACGTCGCGCGGACGTTCATCCAGCCGGGGCAAGAGCTGCGCAAGCACGGCCTCCGGCTGAAGTTCAACCCGCTGCCCGAGGTCGTCGAGGGCAAGCGGCTGATCGTCGTCGACGACTCGATCGTCCGCGGCAACACGACCCGTCAGATCGTGCAGATGCTGCGCGACGCGGGCGCCGCCGAGATCCACCTGCGGATCTCCGCGCCGCCGATCAAGCACCCCTGCCACTACGGAATCGACATGTCGAGCCGCGAGGAGATGATCGCCCACGGGCGGACGGTCGACGAGGTCGCCGACGAGCTCGGGGCCGACTCGCTCCACTACCTGTCTTTGGAGGGCGTGTACGAGGCAGTCGGCGTGTCGCGCGACGCGCACTGTGACGCGTGCTTCAGCGGCTCCTATCCGCTTGCCGGTACCGAGGACGCGCTCGGCAAGTACGCGCTCGAGCTGCCACTCGTCAGGGCATAGCCGGTCGGGGGCCGTCGGGGGCCGTCGCTACAGTCGGGCGCCCCATGGATCCCGGTGAAGCGCTCCGGCGGCTGTTCGGATTCGAGCATTTCCGGCCCGGCCAGGCCGAGGCGGTAACCGCCGCGCTCTCAGGTCGCGACGCGCTCGTCGTGATGCCCACGGGTTCGGGCAAGTCGCTTTGCTACCAGCTCCCGGCGTTGATGCGCGACGACCTCACGCTCGTCGTCTCGCCGCTCGTCTCGTTGATGCAGGACCAGGTGGCCGCGCTGCGCGAGGTCGCGCCCGGACGGGTCGAGCTCGTCAACGCGCAACAGGGCGGGGCCGCCAACCGTGAGGCGCTGGCACGGGCGGCGGCCGGAGAGGTCCGGCTGCTCTACGTCGCGCCCGAGCGCTTTGCCTCTCCTCGGTTCGCAGAGTTCGTCGGGCAGATCCGGGTCGGCCTGTTCGTCGTCGACGAGGCGCACTGCATCTCGCAGTGGGGTCACGACTTCCGCCCCGATTACTTCTTTCTGGCGGACGCCGCGCGGCGCGTCGGTGCCAGGGCGACGATGGGACTCACGGCGACCGCAACGCCGGCCGTGGCCGATGACATCGCTAGTCGGCTCGCCCTGCGCGATCCGGTCCGCGTCACGACCGGGTTCGACCGGCCCAATCTTTCGTTTGCCGTCGTTCGGTGCGCCACCGCGGTCGACAAACGCCGTCGGCTCGCCGCGGCGCTCTCGGAGCCCGGGGCACTGCCGGCGATCGTCTACGCCGGCACGCGCCGCGCCAGCGAGGAGGTGGCGGGGTTCATTGCCCGCGCGCTCGGCGAGGAGGTGGCGGTGTACCACGCGGGGCTGCGGCGAGACGTGCGGGCGGCCACCCAGGAGCGGTTCATGTCCGGCGAGGTGCGGGTGATCGTCGCCACCAACGCCTTCGGCATGGGGATCGACAAGGCCGACGTGAGGACGGTCTGTCACGCCACCGTGCCCGGCTCGCTCGAGGCCTACTACCAGGAGGCCGGCCGCGGGGGGCGAGACGGCGCCCCGGCACGATGCCTGCTGTTCGCAGAACAGCGCGACAAGGGCCTGCACGTGTTCTTCATCCAGCGTTCGCGGCTCGACGCGGGCGTGTTCGAGCGGGTCGCCGAACGGCTGCGCTGGGCTGGGCTCGACGGGCGCTACGACGTCGCCGTCAACGAGCTGGCCGCCGATGTCGGGTCCGACGGTGACTCGGCCGGGGAGACGGTTCGGGCCGTCATCGGGCACCTGACGCGTGCTGGGTTGGTGGCGCCGCTCCCGGCCCCGCGCGACCGGGCCGCGGGAACGGTGGTTCGGGAGTGGGACAGGCGCGTGCTGGCGTCGTGCCTCGCGTCCGCGCGCGACGCCGAGCGCGCGCGCTGGAGTCAATACCGCTCAGTCTGGGCCTACGTGGAGGGAACTGGGTGCCGGCGCGCGACGCTGCTCTCGCACTTCGGCGACCGGTCGAGAGCGACGCCGTCGGTTGCGTGCTGCGATGTGTGCTCGCCGGCCGTCGCCGTGCCCTCTCCATCCTCGCCAAGCCCCGCTCCCCACCGCGCCGGCGACCTCGACGACGCGATCCTCGACGTGGTCGTCTCGGCGGCGCCCCCGGTCGGCCGGACGCGGGCGGTCGAGATCCTGCGCGGTGGCCGCTCGAAGGTCATCGTCGAGCACGCTTACGACCGGCTCGCGGCCTATGGCGCGTTCGCCCACATGCACTCGAGCGAGGTCCTCGGCCGGGTCGACCAGTTGCTCGAGGCGGGGACGCTCCGCTCCACGGGCGGCCGGTTCCCGAAGCTCCGCGCTGCATGAACGTCGGCGTACTCGCGTCGGGCGAAGGCACCAACCTCCAAGCGCTGCTCGACCAGGTTCACGGCCGCGACGGGGTTGACATCGTGGCGGTGGCGTCCGACAAGCCGGAGGCGCGGGCACTTTCGCGCGCGACGCTGGCTGACGTCGCGACGCGGGCGTTTCCGGTTAGCGCTTATGCGGGGCGCGCCGAGCGCGACCTGGCCATGGCCGAGTGGCTGCTGGCGCGCGGAGTGGAGTTGGTCGTGCTCGCCGGTTACATGCAGCTGCTGGACGTCGAGTTCCTTTCGCAGTTCCCCGACCGGGTGATCAACGTTCACCCGGCGCTGCTGCCCGCCTTCCCCGGGCTCGAGGCGGTGGAGCAAGCGATCGCATACGGCGTCAAGGTATTCGGGGTGACGATCCACTTTGTCGACGCCGGCGTAGACAGCGGACCAGTGATCCTCCAGCGCGCGATCGAGCTGCCCGACGTGAGCGATCCCGAGGCGGCGCTCGGGCGCCTGCACCCGATTGAGCACGAACTACTGCCCGAGGCGGTCCGTCTGATCGCGCGAGGGGCCGTCAGCTTCGACCCCGCCAATCCGCGTCGCGTCGTTATCGAGCGATAGAGTCGGGGCCTCATGGAGCAGGGAACATCGCGCGCGAACCAGTTTGCTCCTGTCGCTTCCGAGGACGTTCAGGTCGCTCGGGCGCTGCTGTCCGTGTCCGACAAGACCGGGCTGGTCGAGTTCGCGCGGGGCCTCGCTGAGCTTGGGATCGAGATAGTGTCGACGGGCGGGACGGCGCGCGAGCTGTCCGACGCAGGCCTCCAGGTCCGCCAGATCTCGGATTTGACCGGCTTCCCGGAGATCATGGACGGGCGCGTCAAGACGCTCCACCCAAAGCTGTACGGCGGGCTCCTGGCGCTGCGCGACGATCCGGCGCACATGCGAGCGGCCGAGGACCACGACGTCGAGTTCGTCGACCTCGTGTGCGTGAATCTGTACCCGTTCGAGCGGACCGCGGCCCGTCGCGGTGTGGGCGATCCCGAGGTGATCGAGAACATCGACATCGGCGGTCCCTCGATGATCCGAGCGGCGGCCAAGAACTTCCAGTTCGTCGCGCCGGTCGTCAGTCCCGAGAGCTACGACGCGATCCTCGCCGAGCTGCGTGAGTTCGACCGGCGGCTGTCGCCGACGACGCGCGAATCGCTCGCGGCCGAGGCCTTTGCCTATACCGCGAGGTACGACACCGCGATCGCGCGCTGGTTCCAGGAGAAGGGCGCCGACTTCCCGGCGCTGATGGTGCGTGCGTTCGAGAAGGTGCTCGAGCTCCCCTACGGCGAGAACCCGCACCAGCGCGCTGCCTACTACTCGCAGGTGGGAACCCGCACCCACGTCCTGTCGATGATCTCTCAGCTCGGCGGCAAGGAGCTGTCGTTCAACAACCTCCTGGATTTGGACGCCGGCCGGCTGCTCGTGAGCGAGTTTCAGATCCCCGCCTGCGCGATCCTCAAGCACAACAATCCCTGCGGCGTCGCCGTCGGCAAGACCGCGCTCGAGGCCTATCAGAAGGCGTTCGACTGCGACCCGCTGTCGGCCTACGGTGGCGTGATCTGTCTGAACCGCCGCGTCGACCGCACGCTCGCCGAGGCGATCTCAAGCCAGTTCGTCGAGGTCCTGTTCGCGCGCGGCTACGACGAGGACGCCCTCGAGGTGCTCGAGGCCAAGCGCAACATGCGCATCCTCGACGACCGCGAGCGCCGCAACCCCGACATGATCGACCCCCAACTCCATCAAGTCGTCGGCGGCATGCTCGTCCAGGACCGCGACTACGACCTCGAGGAGCGTTCCGAGATGCAGGTCGTCTCCCAGCGCGTTCCCACCGAGGCGGAGTGGGGCGAGCTCTCCTTCGCGTGGAAGGTGTGCAAGCACGTCCACTCCAACGCGATCGTGATGTGCCGCGATCTCGCCACCGTCGGCATCGGCGCCGGCCAGATGAGCCGCGTCGACTCCGTGCGCCTGGCGATCGAGAAATCCCGCTCGTCGCTGGAGGGGTCTGTGCTCGCCTCCGACGCCTACTTCCCGTTCGCCGACGGCCCCCAGCTCGCTTTGAGTGCCGGCACGATCGCGATCATCCAGCCCGGCGGATCGGTCCGCGACCACGAGGTCGTCGAGGCGGTCGACGCCGCCGGCGCGGCGATGGTGTTCACGTCGCGCCGCCACTTCCGCCACTGACGTCCGCGCTCCGGAACCGGCTCGGACCGGCCGATGGCGATGAAGGTGCACATATGCCACCCTCAGCGCCAAAGTCTTCGCGGCGCGCGCCCCGCGGCCCCGGGTACGCGATCATGGGACCCACGCCGCCGTAGCTCAGCTGGCAGAGCAGCGGACTTTTAATCCGAAGGTCGTGGGTTCGATCCCCACCGGCGGTACTTCGAGGAAAGCCCTGCACTCCCGGGGCTTTCCACTCCCCCCGGGGCCGCTCGGATGGCGCCGATCGCCGCACGTGCGAACGCAGGTGCGAACACGCGCCGGGCCGTCCTCGTCATGGCGGCCCTCCTCGCCCTGCTCCCTGCATCGGCTACCGCCCGCGTCGAGCCCCACGGCGCAGCGCGGGCCGGGATGGCGCTCCAGCGGCCCGGCGCGCGCTCGCTGGCCGCCTCGAGCACCGAGGTCGGCTCCTGCCCGGCCGGCGTGCCCATGCAGACGATCACCATCGTGAATCAAGCCAACGTGCGGGCAGTCGCGCTCGCGAAGGTCGAGAACGCGATCGTGGCTCAGTCGCTCCAGCTCCGCGCCGCGTGGGGCACGCCGTGCGTCACGTTCGGCTCGGGCGGCTGGCTGCTGTTCCTGAAGGGCGGCTACGGCCCGGACCTCGGCCTCCATTCGTTCTCGGGCAGCCCCTACGCGATCGTCTGGACTTCGGGCGGCACCTACGTGGCCTGGTCGCAGCCGTTCAGCCACGAGGTCGCCGAGATGCTGGTCGACCCGACCGCGGCCGTCGATTACACCGTGGATGGCGTCAGCTCTCAGCTCGAGATCGCGGATCCGGTCGAGGATCACGCCTACCGGCTCGACGGCGTGTGGGTCACGGATTTCGTGCTACCGAGCTACTTCGCCGGCGCGACGCTCGGAGCCTGCGCAGTCGATCGGAGCGACGAATGGTGCATCCCGACCGCGGTGGGCGACACGGACACGTCGATGGCCGCTCCCGTGATCGGCGGCCCGTTGATCGCGCCCGCAGATGCGACTGGGCCCTACGATGAGATGCGCCTGCTCGTGGCGCCCTGGCAGGCCGACAGCGACGACGACTAGCCGCGCGGAACCGCCAAGTAGCGCGGCGTGTAGAACAGCTCGGCGGTGATCTCGTCGCCGTCGTTCCGGGAGGCCGTGGTGATGGGATCCTCGCGCGTCGCGCGCACCGCGATCCGCGTCGAGCGGCCGGCGTCGCCCGCCTGAGGAATCCAGAGGCGCGAGCCACGAGAGGGAAGCTTGCCGTAGGTGCTCCCATCGGACGATGCTCGCAGGTTCGCGTCGGATCGGACCTGGAGCGATTCGCCCGGGCGGATGATTACGGTCTCGGCCGAAGGAACCGCAGCATAGAAATCGTCGTAATACGCCCTGACGCCAGTCGCGCTCCCGGACTCATCCGCGAACCCGGACTTGCCCGATGCGAGCGTGCCGCCGGTGGCGAGGACGCTCGACAGCATCTCCAGTGACGCCAGCGTCGCCCCGGTGGAATCGAACACCCAGCCCAGCGCGCGGCCGGACACGAACACGATCAGCCGAAGCGTCATGTAGCTGAGCAGCGGCAGCGTGAAAAGCGGGCTGAGCGTCGACGTACGCGACCCAGCGACGATCGTTTCGACGAAGAGCCACGCTTGCGTCGTCGAGTTCCGCAGGATACGAGCCCGGGCATAGTTACTGGCGTCCGTAAAGCGAGCGACCACATACGCCTCCCGCTGCCCGATCGTCCCCGGGTCGAAGTACACATTGACGCCGACTTCGCAGTTTGTGTAAGACGTCGAGCCGAGGATCGCGAATCGCGGACCGCTCTCGGTAACGGTCGCGCGAGACTCCGTCTTATTGCCGGCATCGAGCGCGTCCGTCGTTTCCGCGAAATCGGTTGTGGTGCCCGATGTCGCCCACGTGCCACCTACGACCGCAGTTCCCCCATTCAGCGCGCCGGACGCGCCGCTGAAATCGTCGTAACCGTCGGTGACGCCCGGCGTGTAAGAGTAGGCACCCTCAAGCCGTCCGTAGCCCTCATTGACAGGGAACAGACCCAGCCAATCGACCGCGCCGGTCTCGCCGCCGGCCGTACTGCTCGTATAGGCCACGATCTGCCCAGACCAGACCTGATCGCCCGTCTCCGCAACGTCGACCGTGATCAGCCCGAGGTCGAGTTCGTTGAAAGCGCTCCCGGCGACCGGTTGCACTGGCGTGTTCGTCGCCGAGTCGCCGTCGCCTTCCTGCCAGGCAAGTGACCAGTATTCGGCGGTCGACGCGCACCAGGCGCGCGCCTTCACCCTGAAGGTCCCGACATGCGGAAGGTCACCGGTGCCGCATACCGCGATCGGCTGCGAGAGCAGCGACGTGCTGATCGCGCTCCCGCCATACGCGCCCGAGAGCGCCGTGGACGAGCCGGCGAACCCGGAGGTGACCGAGATCGGCGCTGTCGATGAACAGCTCCGATGGCGAGACGGTATCGAAGTAGAAGCTCTCGAGACCCCACTCAACCCAGCGGCGCGCCTCCGATGACTCGTCCGTGATCACCAGCCGCGCCTCGGCCGGAACGTCCCCGGCGACATCGTCAACCGTGATGGTCGCGAGCACGCTCGAGCTCGTGACCGAACCGCCCGACACCTCGCTCGCCGTAGAGGAACGGCGTCGCGTGACGAACGGCACCGTCACGATCGGCATGCGCCGCGAACCACGCGTCGTCGTAGGTGATCGGAAGATCCGTTGATCTGGCCGAGCAGCATGTAGCCCGTCAGCGCCGTCGACGCGCCCGCAGGCGTCCAGGAGAACGGCAGCCCGGGCCCGTTGCCCGCGCCCTGCAAGCAGGCTTCCTGGAGCTTCCCCTCAAAGATGCCGATCGAAGCCATCGCCTGGTCCATGCTCGCGACAGCCACGCGCACCTGCATCTGCCAGTCGCGCTTGTCGTGGTAGGGGTTCCGGACGAGCGCCGCGCCGTCCGTGTCCGCGTTCGATTGCCATTGAGGCAATTTTGGAGGCGGCGTCGCCGTCAACGCCGCGAGCCGCAGCGGCCCATTGTTCCCGAGGTTCAGCGGAGCGTCGCCATCCGGATCAAGCACAAAGCCTTCGGTGGTGATTGGCATCAGACCACCTGCTCGGCGAACTCGTCCTCGAGCGAATGCCACAGGCCTTCGAACTCGTCTGGCCCCGACACTCGGATGCGGCGCAGCAGCACGTCGGTGAGACGGCCGGTCGCGAAGTCAACCCAGGACTGGCCGGCGAAACGGCACGGGGCGCGACCGTAAGGGCGAAGCTCGACACCTGGCTTCCAGACGCAGCGCAGGCGATCAGAGCCGCCGCGTGACACGAGCTCGCTCGTCTCGCCGTCGGCCGACACGCTGAAGATGAGATCACCGGCCTGCCGCGCCTCGATCGCTTCGCGTGCGATCGCGCGTGCCTGAGCGCGTCGGCCATCGTCCGCCTCACGCGCCTGGCGCACGAGCGTCAGTCCGGTCTCGAGATCCCGAATCTCCTCGGCCGGCGCTCCAGCCCGGCGAAGCTCGTCGAGCCGCGCCAAAACGTCACGTTCAGCCCGCTCGAGATCGTCAGCGGTCGCATCGAACTGCAACCGCCCCGTCTTCAGCGCCGCCCCGGTCTTCATAAAAGCGTTCACTGTTCCAACCTCCGGAATTCGATTGACACCGCGATCTCGGCCGCTTCGGCGCATCGCTGATTGAGGCCCATCAGCTGCGCGAGCGCCTCGGCGCCGGCTGCGGGATCGAACAGCGCCTTGTCGAACGCCATCACCAGACAGTGGTCCTGGAACGTGCACGGTCGCGGACAGATGCCGATCCACCGATCAAGCCACGGCGCCGGAGCATCGCGCACGACGATCCGAAGGCCCGATCGCTCGCCCAAGACTCGAGCGCGCTCACGCCACGCTCCATGATCTCCGCCACGGGCTCGCCGCCCATGAGCCGCTCATCGAGGCGGAGATCCGGGACCTGCGCCGGAGTGACCTGCAGCACGGTGGCGATGGCCGCTTGCAGACAGTCGTCGGAGCGGCCCTCCGCCATGAAGTAACCGCGGCTCCCGTCGCTCAAGCCGCACGAAAACCGCCGTCCGGTGCTCATCGAGCTGTCCCAGCGGGACAGGTCATCGGATGGTCCGGATGGTCAACCTTCGAGCCTAGTTTTGACCGGGGGGGAGCCGATACAGCGAGGGGCGATAGCCGCCGAGCGATCGAACGCGATGCCGCCCACCCCCCTACCAAAATCGCGAAAACCTGCATCGGGTGTCCCCGGTGGGAAGACGGGGCGCGATTCGCCCCTCGGGAGCGCGAGCCGGACGACCCCCAGTCGCACACTTCAGCCGTCAGCGAATGCTCGCGATTCTGGCTCGCGGCGCATCGGCGCTTCCATGGCAGCTCGTGGCAGAGCAGCACGCAATCGGAATCGGTGGCCAGATCGTTCTGCCATCAGCGCCTGATTGAGATGAACGGATCGGGCTGCTCGTCGCACGATCGACAGCATCCGCCGTCGCCGCCGAGGCTCGAAGCGTGAGCGGGTACCCGCGGGGTCCGGAGGGGACACGTGAGCTCCGCGACCGGTCAGGGCCGACCGCCGACGCGACCGAGGCCGCGTCGGCGGCATGTCTCAACGGCCCAGCGCCTTGCGCGCGCAGCGCGAGCGATCGCGCGCACGTTTGTTTGGCCGATCCGACAATCCCTCGATTCGCCGGTCGACATGAGCGGCGACCAACGGCTCGAGGAGTGCCAACCGCGGAGAAGGAGACACGGCTGATCGGCCAGGGGTGTTCAAGGTTCACGGTGCGCCAGATCCGGACTGTCGCTCTGGATCGTCAGTTTGCCGCGGGCATCCTTCGCCAGTAGTTCATCGGCGCGCCGTAGATGTTCCGTCGCGCGTGGTGACCCACGCTTGCGCGACGAGTTTGCCCCGGTCGACCGAGAGGATCAGGCCGATGTGCGCCGGCATGCCGATCGCTAGCTGCGCGCTGGCGAAGACTGGAAGATCGGCATCGCTCGGATGAACGGCCCGAGGTCTGGGTATGCCAGTTGCCCACGTTGCAAAGCGTCGGATCGCGCGATCTGATCTCTGTTCTCAGAACAGATCGGCAGAGTGATCGGGCTTGAACGAATCCGCCAGGCGCTTCGCTTTGGCACCTGGACCGCCGGCATACGCGATCTCGAGTCGGCGCGGAGCGATCTGCCGTGCAAGAAGCGTGCCTCCGGTCTCGACGTAGTGACCGATGACGGCGGATCTCGTTAGCGATCGTGAACGCTGCGCGTTCGCTGATCGTGATCTCGAGGTCGGCCGTCGGTCGTCGTATGCGAAGACCTGGAGCTGACGTCGCGGCGCATCGGGATCGGGCATCAGCGATCGGACCAGTTGCCGCGGTCGCTGATGGTGTCCGGATAGCAGGCACGCGTGTGGCTGATGACGGCTTGTTCAGATCAACGCCAGCGGCTCGAGCGCGGCTCGTGTGATACCGGTGCCAGCACAAGGTCGGCCGACGCTCGCCTGACATTCGGGGCAGCCGGAGCTGCCATCGTGGCGCGCGCTGCCGAAGTGGCACGCAGGCGCGCGTCGACTGCAATCCAAGCGCTCACGCTCACGATGTCCTCGATTTGCGGTCGGCGAGAGCGCCGGCGCGGGGCTCGAGCGCACGGCCGACGATGCCGGCCACAACGCGGCTGACCGTGCTTTCCTGCGCCACGGCACGCCTCCGGAGCTCGGCTGCCTGCTCGGCTGGGATCCGGCTGTTGATGACCGCGACGCGGCGGTTGGTGGCGCTCAATCTGAGTTCCCTTCGCGGGTGAGGACGTGCGAACTGCTCTGCCCTGAATGGCGCCTCGCTTCGTACGTCGCGGGGCGGATCCGGAGAGCCGCTTACATCGTAACGCGATCACAGCTTTTCGGCGAGATCGCTCAGCGCGGCGCGGAGCCGGCGGCCGTGGAAATCGACCAGGCGCACCACGGAGCGATGATCACCGGGCACAATCCGGCCGTAGGCGTCGAGTAGGTGTTCGACGGCGCTCAGAGTTGCGAGCAGATGGTCGAGTTCGGCGCGCAGCACATCTCGGCGCTCGACGTCGGTCGCCTGGCGCACGGATCGGGTGATCCTGCTCTCGTCAGCGCGCGATAGCCGCGGCTCGGATTCGCTGCGAGTCTTCAGCGTGCGCGCCTGATGCTCGCGCTCGAGCTCGCGCTGGTCGCGAGCCGTCATCGCCGGCGGATCTCCGGCAGGCTCGCTAGCCGACGACGGACGGTTCGGCGCCGGTAACCGAGGATCGACTGCACCGCGGACTTGCGCCACTCGTTCGCGCCGCGGGCGGTCGGCACGCCCTCCTCGTTGAGCTGGTCGCAGATCTGCTGGAGCGAGAGTCCGTGCTCGTGCAACTCGCGGATTCGCTGCGCGACTTCGGGTCGATCGGCGACTGCCGGTCGACCGGTCGGCTTGCCCTGCGCTCGAGCTGCGGCGAGACCGTCCTTCGTTCGCTGGGCGATCGTCGCGCGTTCCCACTCTGCGACCGAGACCATGATGTTCGCGATGAGTCGACCGCTTGGTGTGCGCGGTATCGAGATCGAAGTCGAGCGCCACCAGCGCGGCGTCGGCGGCATCGAACCACTCGAGCAAAAGGGCGAAGTCGACGACCGAGCGGGTCAGGCGGTCGAGCTTCGCGACGACGAGGCCGTCGGCCTTGCCGCAAGCGATCAGCTCGAGCGCTTCGATCAGCGCCGGCCGCTCAAGCGTCTTGCCGCTGAGGCCTTCGTCGCGGAGGATGCGTACGGTTCCGTATCGCTCAAGGATCTGCGCTTCTTGGGCGGCGAGCCCGTACCCGAACGCATGCTGCTCATCTGTGCTGACTCGTACGTAACCGAGGAGGATCGAGGCCATGCTCTCTATATCGGCAGCGCGCGGCTTACGGTACGCAAGCGAGCGGTTGCCGACGGCCTCGGCGTTGCCCGCCTGCCGCGGTCGTACGTAACGCGCGTCCTAGCAGGGCTTTCCCGGGTGAAACCGCCGCTATGGCCCTATACTTCACATACTGAAGCGAGCAGGCAGGGGCTCGAAAATGGCCATCGACGCCGAGCGACAGCTGTCATTCCGGACCGGGGCGCTCCCGGAAGAAGTGGAGCATGAGGCTCGCATCTCGGAGAAGCTGATGTTCGCCACGGACGAGATCCTCGCCGCATGGCTGCGGGCGGCCGAGGCCCGCTCCGAGACGCTCGAGCGCCGGCTCAAGCAGGTGGAGAACTACTGCCAGAACCAGGCGGCGCAGGCGCCGAGCATGGTCCGCGAGTGTGAGCACCTGAGGATGGAGCTGGCCGCGATCCGGCAGTCGATCGAGAAGGTGTGCGAGCAGCTCGAGCCGCGGTCTCGAAGCCAGGACGGGCTGAGACCGGCGGCATAGCCCCGGGGACGCCGATATCTGAGTCATGAGCACGACGACCCCCAGGACTCCGAAGGCGCTCAAGTCGATGGGCTAGCGCGCGCTAGTGTTGCCGGGGCCTTCAGATCAAGGAGGACTCGAATGGGGTGTTTGGCGGAGAAGGTCGGGCTGGGCGACATTCGTGACGTCGACGCGATGGTGTCGGTGGCCGTTCGGCGGACGGGGCTAATCCTGTCGAGGTGGGAGCGCGAGGAGCTCGAGTGCGAGGCTTTGCTGATCCTGTGCGAGCTTCGGGGCGACTGGGATGGGCGCGGGTCGTTCGCCGGCTACGCGGGCTCGCTGCTGGGGCTGCGGCTGCTGAGCGCCTGGCACCGCCTGGCTGGCCATTCGAGCCGGCGGGTGTTCGACAGCGACGGCGTGTGGACGGGCAAGCGTGCGTGGTGCGGGCCACCCGTGGTGTCGCTGGATGTGCTGCTGGCACAGCACGGGCCAGACCGGTGTGACGGCGAGCGGCTGGGGAACGGGTTCGATGAGCGTCGCTAGACACGAGTGCTGTCGTACCGGCGGGTCGCATAAGAAAGCGACCGGGCTCGCTGCCAGAATCGGCGTGCTCGTCCATGTCAAAACGGGCCGAGACGGCGCTCCAGGCTGGGGCGCCGTTTTCGCGTCCACCAGCCGCGCTAGCTTCCACCTCGACATGGACGACCCAGTGCTCTCGCCTGCGGAAGCGGAGCTGCTCGACTACACCGCGACGCTGCGGCGATGCTGTGAGCGGCTCTCGATCGAACGGCACGACGTCGCCCAACTCCTGTCGGCCCCGCCGGATGATCCGTTCTACCTGCCGCACGTGCGCGTGCGCTCGTGCGGGCGAACGGGGCTCGCATATCGGGTGCGCCCGGACGATCTCGAGGCTCTCGCGGCGCGGATCTCGACGCCGCCGTTGCCGCCCGATCCGATCCGGCCCCGCGACGCAATCGCAGTCCGCGCCGGCGAGCGCGTCCGCGGTGGCAGCCGTCGCTGATCGACCTACGCCAGCCAGTCGTGCGTGACCCGCGCGTGACGCGTACGTGCTCCGCAACGGCGCCGTCCGGTACAGCCGCGCCGAAGTCGAGGCGCTCAACCGTTCGCCAGCGCGCGCGAAGAGATTGGAGGCAGAGGGCTAGTCAACTCGGAAGCGGCGGCGCTCACGGGCTACCGCGCACGGTGGTGCGGTGGGGACGAAGGGACTCTACGGCGCGTAAGTCGGCGGCGCGTGGTGGATGCGCGATCAGCTGCGCTGAACTAAGCGGACGGCGTCGCGCTGATGGAGGTTTCGTGCTGGTGTGCCGAGGGGATGACGCGCAGGCAGCGAAGTGCGAAGGACTTCGCGCGCGACGGCGCTGATCTTCTGCCAATGCTGGGCGGCTCGGCGAGAAGAGGTGCTAGGCTACGCCCTTCCTGAGCTCGCGAGACGCGCGCTAAGATGAGCGCGGCGCAGCGCTGGACGTGGCGGAGGGTAAGCTGATCTCGCTCACATGGATGTCTGCGCGAGCGCTCGAGGAGGTATTTAAGTCGCTGTCGCGGAACATCGAGCGAGCTAACGCGTCTCGCTTGGCGGGGTGGGAACGGGCTCACGAGGAGCGTAGAGCGAGCTCGCTAAGCGATCTCGCCGTCGTGCGCAGCGCACCACTGTCCGCTGTCGAGCGCACGAGCATCGATACCGACGCTGAGATGCCGCTCAGGGCTAGATCTGGGCGATATCGCTGAAGAGTTGTGTGTGGCGATCAGACGGTGAAGCGATATCTCGCTGAGTGCGGCGCTATCGGAGCGCTCGCGGGCAGACAGAGGCTAGCAGCGCTGAAGAATCGCGGCGCATCTGCTGCGCTTGGTGGAGCAGATGAGCGTCGGAATCTTCAGCGGCACGGCCTGTCTGTGGCTGTCTGAGCTGAGACTGCTCGAGCCAGCGCGAGGAATACTAGGCTTGGGACGCGCGTGCGTTCGGCTCGTGTCGAAGAAGGTCTCACCTGCACGGGCGCCGTGTCGGAGAAAGTCTCACCTGCGATAAGCGCGTAGGGCGCTCAGCTGAAGGGTTGGGACGCTGACCGACAAGGTCACGGTTGCGTCGCTCTGTCGCGGCTGATGCGCAGCTCCCGGATCGAGAAGCGCTGGTCGCGTATGGCGTTGGATCGACGCGGACGAGTGGTATCTCTAGGGAGCGGACGGCGGCGCGCATACGCGCTATCCGGGGAAGAATTGCAGACTCGAACGCAGGGCTACGGCTTCGACATCGGCGCATCGAGGGTGGCTGCTGGGTCATCTATCGCTCGCATGTCTCTCCGCAGACAGCGCAGGGAGCGGTGACGACGTGGCGGCGCGTGGCTGACGTCGGCGATCCCGGTGAGCAGCGGCGCTCGAGTTGCTAGCGCCGGCGCGCGGTGCGCGCTGTTCGATGGTTGGGGAGAATGCGAAGCGGCTTGACGGAGTCGCCTCTCTGGGACTCCGCTGACGCTGTCCTCGCAGACGACTACGCGAAGCGAGCGACGGGGTGAAGCTGATCTACGGGCGGGTACACAGTGGCGGATCCGCTAGAGGAACAACGGTCATCGCGAGCCGCTGGCTCCGCTGGTGGGGCTCGGGCGAGGAGAGATACGTGCTGGGCGGGTTGAGAACACTGACGTGCGCGACCGCGCGGCGCGGAGCAAGAGAGCCTGGGAGCTGCTCGCAGCTGCAGAGAGTGAGCGCCGCACGGCGTGGAGGGGAGGTGATGAGGGTGAGCGATGGTGGCGCGATTGGGTGGCGCGGGCGCTGCTGGGCTTGGCGTGCGGTGCGGCTGGGGCGAGGAGGCGATGCGCTACTCGAGGAGCTGAGGCGCGCGGTGTACGCAGAGCGAGCGCTGTGCGATGGTGTGTGAGACAGGCGTTCCGCCGTCGGCCGCTCAGCTCGCAGGACTAGCTCGCCGCAATCCCGACGAGCCGACGTTCCCGGAGCTGCTTGAGGCGATCTACGCCGCCGATGGCGTGCTGCGCCCCAGGACCGGTCGCGCGCAGGCAATGCGCGCGCGCATAGCGGCATGCGTCCGTGGCTGCGACGACGGCTGGGTGTACGACGAGGCGGCCAACGCCAATCGGCCATGCGAGTGTCGAGGAGTAGCCGAGCCCGTCACCGACGAGATGAGGCTGCGCGCGCCGACGAGCGCACCGGCTGATCGGCGGATTCGTCCGAGCGCACGGTCTCCCGCACTTGAGCCGCTTGAATCCCGACGATTCGCAATGGGGCGAAGCGAACCTAGGCGCTCAAGGACGAGTGGGAAGAGTTCTGTGATCGGGAGGATGCGCGCGACGTCGCGCAGTTGGTCGTCGGTGGGCGCCGTGGCGAGCTCGTCCAGTTCCACCCGGGCGCCATGCTCGAGAGAAGGACCGCGTGAGCGCGATCGTCGACGCGCTGCTGGCGGAGCTCGACGATCAGGCGCTCGACGTGCTCGCCGACCGGCTCGCCCCGCGGCTGGCGGCCCGGCTCGGCGAGACGACCGGACGGCCGTGGCTGAACGCCGAGCAGGTGTCGTATACCTCGCCTGCGACCGGCAGCGGCTCTACGACCTTGTCCAGCTCCGCAGCTCCCGGCGCGCCGTGACGGCAAGCGGCTGCTGCTCCGTCGCTGCGACCTGGACGCCTACCTGGCGCCGGTGTGACCCGCACCGGTTCGCACGCTGTTATCGGCTGCCGCGAAATCCAGGGCGTTGCAATGGGCCGCAGCGACGGGGCGACTCGGCATCCGACGGTCTATTGATTCCCAGCCGCGGCCGGAGTAGGATCGGCGCCACTGTAAAGGCGGCCCGGCGGCTGTTATACCAGCACACCGGGCCTGGCACTGGAGGGTTGAGCTCCAATGCGTGATCACCACGCTACTGCGTTCGTCGGCCGTTTCGGCTGCTGTTGCGCGCGCGAGCTCGCTCCCTCCGCAACTCCCAAGGAGGGACGCATGTCAACCATCACCATCGACCGCGCGACGCGGGACATGCTCTGCGAGGAGCTTCGTTACGACCTGCAGGGCGCAGGCAGTGACCTCGAGTCCGGCATGGACGTATCTCGCCAGGCGGCCGAGGAGGCGATCGAGAAGGCGCGGCAGGCGTTCGGAGTCCGTGATGCGCTCGGGTGGGACGCAGAGGATCGGCGCGACCTATACGAGCTGACCATCGACGGCGAGACTGCGTCGTGGATCCGAACAGTCCGCGACCATTTCGCCGGCTCATCGGCCCGGGAATCCGACAGCCTCGCGCGCCTGGAGGCCGGCGACGACTCCCACCAGCATGTCGGCCGTTCGATGGCCGAGTCCGTCGTCAAGCAGCGCGAGGTGGTCGGCCGTTGGAAGGCCGACCTGACGTGCGTCGAGCGGTTGGTTGAGTTGCTCGACGAGCAGATCGGCGCGGTGGCGTGAATGGCGGCCACACTGACATTCGAGATCCCGGACGAGCTCGCAGATGCGCTCGCGCCGCTTGACGGGTCGCTGCTCTGCGACGAGCTCATCCTCGAGCAGCTGCTTCGGGACTTCCTCTACAAGGCGCACGAGGACCTCGCGAAGATCGCGGACGGCTGCGACGGCTACGAGATGAACGCTGGCCGCCTGCGCTCGATCGCCCAGCGGCTGGAGATGGTCGCCGTGGCGCTCGAGGACATCAAGGGACGCTCGGAATTCATGGTCTGTCGGCTGCGACAACTCCGGAACGCGTCCGGAATGACCCGCCAGCACGTCGCGGACATGCTCAGCGTGGACGCAAGAGAGGTCGGGAGATGGGAGAACGACGAAGCCCCGATCCCTGAGGAGTACGCCACGATCCTGGCCGGGATCCTCGGTGTGACGATGGAGTACCTGACCGGGGCGGCGTGATGGCCGCCAAGCTCGAACGCACACGCACCCCGGGCATCTACAAGCGCGGCTCGCGGTACGTGTTCTCGTACCGCGTCAGCGGACGGCAGCGGTGGGAATCCTGCCGCACCTCGAGGAGGCGCGCCGCGCGAAAGCGGCGCGCCACACCGACATCGGCCGCGGCGAGTTCGAGGAGCGTTCCGCGTCACCCTCGACGAGTACCTGCGCGAATGGATCGAGCGCTACCAGGGCACCGGCCGCCGCGGGTTCCGCGAGGAGACACGCGACGGCTACCGGGCGCTGCTGGACAAGTACGCGCTCAGGTACTTCCGGCGCGCACCCGGCTGGGCGACGTCACGCCGTCCGCGATCGCCAGCTTCATCGGCTGGCTTTGCGACAGTCGGGAGATGGCGAAGCTCGAGCATCGCATCAAGGTCGAACGCGTGCGGGCCGCCGGCCGGCGCGACCCGGCGCCGCTAGCGGACGATGCGCGCCGGGAACTGGCCGACTCCTCGTACGCAACGCGCTGGCGCCGCTCCGGGCGGCCCTGGCGACCGCGAGGCGCGAGGGGCTGATACGGCACAACCCGGTGTCGGAGGTCGCGTTGCCGCACCGGGAGCGGATCGAGGAGGACGACGACGGCCCCGCCGTTCCCGGGCGACACGATGGAGCTTGTCGTCAGCTCGTCCATCCGTCGCACCGACTGATGTTCGAGCTGCCACGGCGACGGGCGTCCGGCGCTCGGAGCTGATCGCGCTCGAGGGGAGGCATCTGGCGCTCAGTGGTGACCGCCCGCAGGTGAAGGTCCGTCAGCGGGTGCGCCGGCGCCGTGGCGTCGGGCTCGTGGCCGGTCCGCTCAAGTCGAAGTACGCGCGCGAGACGTGCCGATCCCGTTGGGGATCGCGGACCGGCTGCGGGCGCTCGACGTCGCCGACGGTGAGCTCGTGTTCAAGTCGACCGTCGGGACGCTGCTCGACCCGGACAATCTGTCCGAGCGCGTGCTCGCGCCGGCGTGCGCTGAGGCCGGCGTCGAGTGGGCCGGCTTCCACACGTTCCGCCACACGGTCGCGTCCCGGCTGTTCGCAGCCGGGCGCAACGCGGTTCAGGTGCAGCGGTGGCTGGGTCACCACTCCGCAGCGTTCACGCTTTCGACCTACGTTCATCTGCTGGACGGGGATCTCGGCGAGCCGATCGAGGCGACCAACCCTCGGATTACCGATCCGGGGGTTGGCGTGATCCCGAGCCTCATCGGCGCCGGCGACTATCAGGCGATGCAGCGCTCGAGCGCCGAAGTGCAAACGGAAGTGCTAACAGACTCCACACCACAACCGTTGTCGCACCTTGCGATGATCGGGCGCGAAAGTGCGTGATTTGCTCGCGTTTCCGCCACTCCACGCCACTCCACGCCACTACCGGGTACGACTTTTAATCCGAAGGTCGTGGGTTCGATCCCCACCGGCGGTACTTCGATGGCCCTGTAGATCGGCGATTTTGCGGTCCGGAAGTGTTCCGCGGAACACTTTCGTGCCGCCGACTCGGAGAAGGCTTGAGGGAATTCCGAAATGACTCTGGTCGCCGGGCGCTCAAACCCATGCGGGGGCCAGAGACGCACGGATCCGCCCGTTGGCCCCGGTGGCGCCATTGCATGCGATCATCGGCAATGCAATGTCCGTGACCGTTCTCGATAGGGAGATCTTCAGCGAGGCCGAGGCCGCGCGTCTCCTACGCGTTGCGCAGGGGACGCTTCACTATTGGTTGAACGGCGGTCGACGCCGCGGGACGAAGTACCCGCCCGTGATCCGCACCGAGCCGAACGATTACAGGGTCGTCACCTGGGCTGAGTTCGTCGAAGCCGGACTCTTACGCGGCTACCGACGCGACCTACAGGTGCCGATGCATGAGGTACGCACGTTTGTCGACTTGCTTCGAGCGCGATTTGAGATCCCCTACCCGCTGGCCCATGCGCGCCCGTTCGTCGGCGAGGGCAAGCAGTTGGTGTGGGATGCCCAGGAGGAGGCCCGGCTCGACGCGGAGTTCTGTCTGATAGCTGAGGTGCGTGGCCAGCTCGTTCTCACACCCGCGTCGGAGGCGTTCTACGCTCGCGTCAGCTGGGCCAACGACATTGCAGCCGCATGGCGGCCTGCTGATAATCCTGAGTCGCCGGTGCGGATCGATCCTGAAACTAGGTTCGGACGACCATCGATCAAGGGCATCAGCACCGAGGTCCTTTGGGAGCAGGCCGAATCGGGCGCAAGCCTGGAAGAGATCGCCGACGCCTTTGACCTCGAGGTCGCCGATGTCCGCTGGGCAGTCTCGTACGAGTCTGCTCCCGCGGCCGCGTGACCCAGTCGCGTCCCGCGACGGTTCGGTTCTACTTCGACGCCGACGTCCTCGGTGTTGCCAAGGTGGTTGCCGCGCTTCGCTACGACGCAACTTACCCCGGTGATCCGGGAGCAACGATCAATAGGCGAGTCCGTCCGGCCTGTCCGGTGACGACACCCGCGGTCAAGGACGAGATATGGATTCCCGAGGTCGCTCAGCGCGGATGGCTAATCATCACCAGGGACCGCCACATCCAGGACCACCCGGCGGAGATAGCCGCCATACGAGACAACGGCGCCAAGATGGTCGCGCTCAGCGCGGCGGACGCCGGCAGCGTTTGGAACCAGTTGGAAGTCGTCATGGCGAATTGGCGCAGGTTCGAGGACCTCGCCTTACAGACGGGACCGTTCGTGTGGCGTGCGACGCGCTCCGGCTTGGGCAGGGTCAACCTTGACTGACCAGGACGATCAATATTTCGGCTCCTCGAGCAAGCGCTCGTATCGCGGCGTCAGCCCGACGTAGCGATCGCTCCATCAGCCCGCCATACCCGAAAGCTACTGGCTGGTCAGTCTCTGTGCTGGTGCGGTGGCTAGCGGCGAAACCGCACGTGTTGTTGACACTTCGATCTCACCTGACTCGCTCGCGCACGCCGGCCAAGCCAACCCCGTCCAGTCGCGCCTTGACGCTCTGAAAACGATGGCTTGCGCTGGCCCCGGCGCGATCGTGTCAAGGATCACGAGAATTCCCCAGGTGTGATCACGGGAATTCCCCACCCGGCGCACGGCCGGTGAGCGCGGGTCGGAGCGCCGCGATGGCGTCGCGGTGGCGGCGCATGCGGTAGCTATCGCCGGTGACGGAGAGGACGCTGGCGTGGTGCAGTAGGCGGTCGAGGACGGCGGTCGCGACGGTGGTGTCTTCGAAGATCTGACCCCAGTCGGCGATCCCTCGGTTGGTGGTCAGGATGATGCTGCCGTGTTCGTAGCGGCGGCTGATGACCTGGAACAGATGCGAGGCGGCCTCGCCGGGCATCGGCAAATATCCAAGCTCGTCAATGATGAGAACCTGCGGTCCGGCCCAGAACCGCATCGTGTTCGCCCAGCGTCCGTCCATCGCGGCGCGCGAGGTGCGGGCGACGAGGTCGGCGGCGGTGGTGTAGTAGACGCGGTAGCCGGCGTGCACCGCCTGGTGCCCGAGCGCGATAGCGAGGTGTGTCTTGCCGACGCCGGGCGAGTAGCCGTCGCACTACTCATTGTGTTGATCCGTTGCCGGAGCGGGTGCGGCTGGTGGCCGCGCCGGGCGGGCTGCCGTGGTCGTGAGCTTGCGGTGTTGGGCTGGACGACCGATGACGACTCGGGGGAGGTCGCGCTGTTGTGCCGGCTGGTGGATGGCAGCGCGGGTGAGATCCCGGCGCGGTGGACGGATCTGCCGGTGCGGGTCGAGCCGCAGCGCCCGCTCGGCGGGGTTGGCTCGCCGGCGGCGTGGCGGTTGTTGCTGGCGCGTGGTGAGCGGCTGGCGGGCCGGCGCAGCGACGCAGCGAGGGAGGCGCGGTCATGAGCGGCGGCTCGTGGCCGGTGCTCAGCGCGCTGGACGCGCGGGTGCTGCGCGCGACCGACGCGCGGTACGAGCGTTCGCCTGAGAAGGTCGGTGAGCTGGCGGGTTGCGCGGCGGACGTGGCGCTATCCGCGCTGCGTCGGCTCCGCGTCGGCTGCCTCGTCGAGGACGACGGCGGCCGCCCGCAGCGGTGGCTTCGTACCCACCGCGGGGACGTCGCGCTGGAGCACGCTACCGTGACGGTGCTATCCGGTGCGCGCTGCGCGGCGCCGCACCATCGCCGGGAGGCCGGGCGGGCGGCGCGGTGGCGTCCGGGCGGCGGTCAGGGTGGGGGGAAAACGGAGGTGACGGTGCCTGGACAGCTCGCGCTGGTGATCGAGACAGAGACGGTCGTTCCGGCGGCGGTGTGGGAGACGCTGCCGCCGGAGCACCAGCTGCAGGTGGCGTTGCGGCTCGCGCGGCTGTTGGCGCGGCTGGTGGAGGCGGCGCGCGATGAGTGACCACGACAAGATCACCGAGGCGCACCGGCGTCTGCGCGCGATCGTGTACGTGCGCCAATCCTCGCCCGGCCAGGTGCAAAACAACCATGAGTCACGCGCGCTGCAGTACGCGCTCAGGGACCGAGCGATCGAGCTCGGCTGGCCGGCGGAGTCGATCGCGGTCGTCGACGAGGATCTGGCTCGTTCGGGCTCCTCGACCGACGGACGGCTGGCGTTCAAGGATCTCGTCGCGGAGGTCGGGCTCGGCCGGGTCGGGCTGATCTTGGGGACCGAGGTCTCGCGGCTGGCGAGAAACAACGCTGACTGGTATCAGCTGCTGGATTTGTGCATGTTGACCGGAACGCTGGTCGCCGATTCGGACGGGATCTATTGCCCCGGGCACATCAACGACCGGATGGTTTTGGGCCTGAAGGGCGCCATGGCCGAGTATGAGTTGCACCTGATCCGCGCTCGGCTTGGCGGCGGGCTGCGCAACAAGGCCAAGCGCGGCGAGCTGGAGCAGAACCTGCCGGTCGGCCTGGATCGTGACGAGAGCGGCGAGGATCACGCTGTCCGCGGATGAGCAGGTCCGTCACGCGATCGAGCGGGTGTTCTGCCTGTGGCGGCGGCTGGGGTCGGCGAGGCAGGTCGTGACCGAGCTGGTCGCCGAGGGCCAGCGGCTGCCGCGGCGGACGGTCGGTCAGCGGCGGGTGCGGTGGGTCCGCGCGAGCTATGGGGCGGTGCACGACTTCCTGACCAACCCGGCGTATGCCGGCGCGTTCGTGTTCGGCCGCACCCGCACCGAGAAGTACCTCGCTGATGAGGGGCGGGTGCGGCGCCGCACCGTGCAGGTGCCGTTGGAGCAGTGGTCTGTCTGCATCCCCGATCACCATCCCGGCTATGTGTCCTGGGATGAGTACCTGGCCGGCCGTGAGCGGCTGCGAGCGAACGTGATCCGCCGGGGCGAGGGCGGCGGCGCCGCGCGCGAGGGCACCGCGCTTTTGCAAGGGCTCGTTCGCTGCGGGCGCTGCGGGCGGCGGATGCAGGTCGCGTACTCCGGCACGAATGGTCGCGTGCCCCGGTATGCGTGCGTGCGCGCTCACCATCTGCATGGCGTCGATCACGCCTGCCAGTCGCTCGGGGGTGTGCGGCTGGAGAAGGCGATCGCGGCGGCGTTCCTGGAAGCGACCACCCCGGCCGGGATCCGCGCCTGCGCACAGGCGGTCGAGGAGCTCGAGCGCGCGCACGAGGAGCGCCTCGCCGGCCAGCGGCTCGCGGTCGAGCGCGCCCAGTTCGAAGCCGACCGGGCGCAGCGCCAATACGACGCGTGCGAGCCGGAGAACCGGCTCGTGGCCCGCACGCTGGAAGGCCGCTTCGAGACCGCGCTCTCAGAGCTGGAGACAGAGCGGCGCAAGCTCGCCGAGCTCGAGAGCCGTCGGCCCGAGCCGCTCACAGCGGCCGAGCGTCAAGCGCTCGGCCGGATCGCCAAGGATCTCCCGCGCCTGTGGGCCGCCGAGACGACCACTGACCGCGACCGCAAGGAGCTGTTGCGCACCCTGATCAGCGAGATCGTCGTCACTGTCACCGCGCAGCCACGCCAGGCGGAAGTCGAGATCTGCTGGGAGGGTGGTGCGCGCACCCAGCTGACTGTGCCGCTCGTGCACCGTGGCGTTGAGAGCACGCGCACCCCGGAGGACACAGTCGATCTGATCAAGCGGCTCGCCGCGCACAGCAGTGACAGTCAGATCGCCGCGATCCTCAACAAACAAGGACGGCGCACCGGCACCGGCCTGCCGTTCACCGACCCGCGCGTGAAGTTCCTCCGCCAGAAGCACGGGATCCGAGCCGCGCCGGCGCCTGACACTGACAGTGACCTGTGCACGATCGAGCAGGCCGCCAGCAAGCTCGGTGTCAACCACACCACGATTTACCGGTGGCTGCGGGCCGGCCTGTTGCCGGGCGAGCAGACCACCACGCACGCACCGTGGCGGATCCGGCTGACCGACGAGATCCGCGCGCGGTTCGTGCCCGACGTTCCCGACGGCTACCTGCCGCTGGCCGAGGCCGCCAAGCGGCTCGGATGCGCCCGCCAGACCGTTTTGCACAAGGTCCAACGCGGCGAGCTCGACGCGGTCCAGGTCACCAGCGGGCGGCGAAAAGGCCTGAGAATCAAGGTATCCGGCGAAGGTGCTGGACTGTTTGACCAATGACGACAGCGAGGAGGGCAGTGTGAAAGGTGATCGGGAGGGCCGATCAGCAAGCAGTTGGATTTCTCCTCAACGAACCGGAGGGTCGCGAGGTCCTCGACGAGGCGGCGGTCGAGGGTGGGTTGCGCGGTGAAGTCGAACTGCTCGAGCGTCTTGTGGGCAGGGAGCCTGGAGAACCGCATCCGGCCGTCGAGGCGGCGTTGCTCTGACGCGGCGACCTCGACCGCGAGCAGGTCGTGGAGGAACTGCGTGTAGCCGGGCTTCTCGCGCTCGGCGGCTTCCAGGGCCGGCGCGAGCGCGTCGGCGGCGGCCGCGAGCTTCAGGTAGGCGAGATGGCCGCGGAGTTGCTGGTAGATCGTGTCTGCGCTCATCAGCACGCCACCTCCGCGAGCTTGGCGTAGTCGCTCAGTGACACGACCGGCGCGACCTCGCCCGGTGGTTGGCCGTGGAGCTTGGCGAGCTCGGCGAGCGCCCCCTCGCCGGGCGGCCGGTTGAGCTTCGATCGGCACGCGGTCTGGGTCGTGAACGCGTTCAGCACCGCCCGCTCGAACTGGACGGCGTGCTCGCGGGCTGCGGATCGTCTGCTCGGCGCCGTTCGGGGCGCGGCGGTGGCGTAGCGACCTTGATCCCGGTGCGCGGTCACGATCCGAAGGTGCGGCTCGCCGACCCTGCGCACGGACAGTCAGCGGCTGGCCGGCGTAGCCCGGCGGGACGCTGTACTTGTTGGTCTCGAACAGGACCAGCGCGCTGCGCGAGCAGACCCGGTCAGCCGTGATCTCTGCCGGGAACGCGAGCGCGGGCAACCCTCGCAGCGGCTCGGAGCTGCCGAGCTCGCCGACCGTGCTCCCACGCCGACCGCGCGGGTCCGACACCGTGAGCGTGAACGTGTCGAGCGACTGCTGCGCAGCGAGCATCGAGCGCGACCTTCGCGGTGCGCCACCACCGGCCGCCGATGAACTTGATCGCCGCCTCGACGACGCCCTTGCGCTGCGGGCGGTGCGCGCGGGCAGACAGCGACGTCGACGCCGTAGTGCTTGGCGAGCTGCGCGAACTGCGGGTTCAACCGGTCCGTGCCCGGGATCAAAGCGGTCGCCATCCGGTCGACCCGCCACACCAAGCTGGTGCCGCCCAGACCGACGAGGACGTCGTGGACCGCGCCGGCGAGATGCCCGATCGTCATCTGCTCGCAGAACACCGCCCGGAACCGGCCCGAGTGCGACAACGCGCCGACGAGCACATAGGCCGGCTGATCCCACGGCGTGACAGGCAACTCGAGCCAGTCCCACTGGATCTCCTCACCCGCAGGGTGATCGATCTCGGTCGTCGGCGCCCGCCCGCGCCGCTGCTGGCAGACCAGGCACACCGGCCGCAGCGCGGTCCGTCGCAGCTCCCGGACCAACGTCGGATAGGACCTATCGAACCCGGCCGCGGCGAGCTCGTCCAGCAGGCTCACCGCCGGCAGATGCGGGTCATCAACGAACCGAGCGGCGATATACGCCCGCCACGGCTCCAAGCAGCTCACCGCCCGCTCCCGCGCCGGCACCTCACCGGCGGCCAGGTACTTGCGGACCGTCTTGCGGTCCCGGCCCGTGTGCCGGCTGATCGCCGACTGATTCCAGCCGCGCGCGGCCAAAGCATGTATCTCCACGTCGTTCTCCTGTGTGAGCATTCCTCACCGGGTCCCTCTCATCCGTCATAGGCGTCAGAACCGATGACGGTGAGGGGGACCCCAGACAGAACGCACGCCGCGCGCGGGAAGGCGGACTACGGCTCGTTCCTACGGAACTCGCCTACGCCGCCTCCCCGCGCGCGAGTCCTACGCTCTAGCCGAGGTGGGGAATTCTGGTGATCGGATCTGAGGAGATTCCCGTGATCCGGCCCAATCGTTCCTAACGCTCAGTGGGTCAGAGGCCGAGACGTTGTCGGCGCGGTCGCACGAGCGCCGTAACCGCCGCGAGAAGCGAAAGACCAGCGACCAGGGCGACGGAGGAGACGCCAGTCGCAGCGTGCCCCGCGCTGGCTAGACCGCCGATAGCGAGACCGCGCGCGCCGGCCTTAACCTGCGCTAACTGCTCTCAACTGCCGTATCTACGGCGTTTGCCCTGCATATAGCCACCTTTTAATCCAAAGGTCGTGGGGTTCGATCCCCACCGGCGGCACTCGAGAGTCCTGTAAATCGGCGATTTTGCGGTCCGGGAGTGTTCCGCGGAACACTCCGGGTCCCCGGCACTCCCCGGACTGGCGTAGCGGGACGTCGCTTCCCCCGGCGCGACGATCTGGGGCGCTGCACACCCGAAATCGGGCGGTCCGGACGCCCGGCACACGGCTGCTCATCCTCGACCCCGACTGGGAGCCCGTTGTCTGGACCTCGGCCACCGGTGCCATGGGCCCGGAGGATCGTGGGTTGGTGACCCTATCGTTGCGACGTTCTGTCACCGCTGATCACCTCCGGCGAAAACTGGCACCGGCATGATCCCGGCCTCGTCGCCTCGCCGGCGGCGCCACGTTCGCCGTTCGCGTTCACGCTGGGGGTGGGCCGCCAGATGGGAGACGAATGACGGGGGGTGGACCAGGCGGGGGTGGCACCGGGCCGACGGGGACCGAGGCGTCGGTTGCGGTACCGCTGGCGTTGGTGGCGGTCACGACCACCCCGATGGACTCACCCACGTCGATCAGAGGGGGGATGATGTACCCCGGGCTTGTCGCGCCTGTGATGTCTGAGCACGACGAGTTGCTGCATTGCTGCCACTGATAGGTAAAGGACAGTGGCGGGACTCCCTGCCACGCGCCGCTCGACGCCGTGAGCGTCTGGCCGATTTGGGGCATGCCGGAGATCACCGGCGGGAGGCTGACTTTCGGCTTGTTCTGCGGCGGGGCGGTTCCCGGCCCAGATGACGCGATGGGAGCGGTTATCGGCGAGCTGACGGCCGCGGCGGTTCCGCCATCGTTGCTCGCGGCTTCGAGCACCGCGATCGCGTGCCCGGCGTCGTGGGCGGCCAGCGTGTACGACGGACCCGTGGCACCGGGGATCGGCGTACAGCTCGCGCCGGTCGCGGTGCAGTTTTCCCATTGGATCGCGTAACTCGTGGGGTTGTTCGACCATCCGCCGTGAACCTCGGTTAGCGTCTGTCGTTGGGTTAGGTCGCCGGCGACCGACGGCGTCGAGATGTTCGCCGGCGGGAGCGGTAGCACCACAACGGTCGGCGCCGAGACCACGGGCCCGGTCTCGCCGTAGGCGCTAAACGCCCACACCTCGACGCGCATCGTGCTCCCGACGTCGCCGTCGGTCAGCTGGTAGGTCGAGGAAATGTTTGATGCGACCGGCCTGAACACGCAGTTGTCGCCGTCGGCATCGCAATCGACCCACGCGTAGTAATAGCTGGTCGGTTTGCCCGACCAGTTGCCCGGCGCGGCGGCGAGCGTTTCGCCCTGGATCGCGGTGCCTGTGATCGACGGTGGCGAGACACTCATCGGCGACGGAGGAATCACGACGGCGGTCGCGGCCGAGCTGACCGCTGCGGTGGTCGCCGTCGCGTTGTGCCCGGTTACCGCGACCCGGAGCCGGTGCCCGACGTCACGGGTCGTCAACCTGTAGGACGCGTTCGAGGCTCCTCCGATCCGCGTGCAGTGCCCGCCGTGCGCGTCGCATCGTTCCCATGCGTACCGGTAGCTGCTCGCGTTCAAGAACTTGCCGTGGTTTGCCCTCAGCTTGTCGCCCTGCTGCGCCGTGCCCAGGATCGACGGCCGCGAGACGTCGGCCGGCACGCACGGTGGATCGGACGGCTGGCTTTGGTTGACGTAGACGTCCACCCCGTCGACTCCGGGGTCCAGCACGTATAGGTTTGACCGACAGTCGAATGCCACGCCCGCCGGGCTCGTGCTGTTGCTGCCCTTGCCGAGGCAAACCCAGCACACGAAGCTCAACGCGTAGTCCGGGCCGCCGAAGTCGAGAGTCCCGTTGTCCGGGTTCGTGAGATCGGGCTGGAGATAGTCGACGTAGTTCTCCAGATCGCTGACATAGACGGCACCACCGTCGGGATCGACCGCGACCCCGGTTCCAATCCCGTCGCTATAGAACCCCGGGTAGTCCGCAATTGTGTAATCGTTCAACCAGCCGTGGCCGACCGCTTTCCCTGCCCGGGTGAAGCGGGCCACCTCGCCGCTCACCAGAGGGTTGTCCGGGATCGCCCCAGGCGAGCACAACCCCTCATTCGGCGTCGGCGTAGAGCTACCGTCGCACGGCCCCAGTCCCTGCAGATACTGAGAAGACTGGCCGGTGACGATCAGGTCGCCGGCGTCGTCGACGCCGATCGCCCTTGCGGACGTCGGCGGCGCCTGCGTGTAGCCGTAGTAAAAGTCCCACCGTCCGGGAAGGTTCGCGTCGAAGCTCCGGAGTCTCCGACCCGCCAGCGTGTACTCCTCGACGCGGTTGTGACCATCGCCGCGCAGCACGTACACGGGACCCTTCGGCGCGGCCGCGATCGAGATCGGGTCCGGCACCGACCATTGCGCGACGAATGTACCGTCGGCAAGTGAACTTGATTACCTTTCCCGATGCCTGATCGGCGACGTACACATCTCCAATGCCGTCGGCGGTAACGCCGCGCGGGCCGCGTAGTCGGTGTGAGGTCCAGATCTTCTCCAATGCCCCGCGCGTGCTGAACTCGTACAACCGGCTCCGTGACCGCACGACCACGTACACGAACTGTCCGTCAGGGCTAATCGCGACCGCGCCGTCGCTGAATCGCGGCTGTCCCGGCAGAAACACCCGAGACACGTCCCTCGGACTGCTGATCAAGGTCGTCCCGCCGGCCGAAGCCACCACCACCAGGGACAGCAACACCACCAGCACTCCAGCTCCGAACATCCGAGCGCCACGCGGAAGACCGAACCGCGCAAACCGCCACGACGACAGCACCTCGGGACTAGCTGCCGATCTCATCCCGCTCGGAGCCTAACCGAACGAAGCTGGAGGTTGTCCGCTCGAATGGGAGCGTCAGTTCGTTCCCATCAAACCGAGTTGGGTGAGGAGGCCCAGCCGTGCACTTGACCCATCCCGGGATCGACGACTTCCAAATCGTCCGCGCACACTGACAAGGCGCCGTCGACGTCTCCGGCGCTGAATAGCTCATAGAACTGACCGACGACCTCCCGTGGTGTCATTCGGTCATCCTCGCTCCTTATCGTTGCCCCGGCGTCGTCCCCGTCGCCCGCCGAAGCCGCACCTCGGATCCCTTCCGCCGGCGGTTTGGCGGTGCCCGAAGGTAAGGTTCTGACTGTGGGCGTCTCGGTTCGACCAAGCGCTGCGTGGGTGCACCCGGCGGAGCCGTCCGCGGTGACCGTGCTGCGACGCCGGGCGGCGGAGTTCGTATCCGCGGCGGGCGCGTCGGACGAGGTGACCGAAGCCGTCGCGCTCGCGGTGTCCGAGGTTGTCACGAATGCGGTCGTCCACGCCTACGACGGCCCGGAAGGCGGGGAAGTCCGGGTGAGCTGCCGCGCAGACGGCGAGCGCTTCATCGTCGAAGTGGCCGACGAGGGCTCCGGCATCTGGCCACCTCAGGATTCTCCTGGGCTGGGGCACGGTCTGGCGATAGTGGGCGCGCTAGCGCACACGCTCGATATCGCCCCCGGCCCCGATGGGCGCGGCACGGCCGTGACGATGGCTTTCGGTGCGGTTCCGCCGGCCGACGTGCCGACGGGATTGGAGATGCTTTGCCCACTAGCTCTCGAGACCATCGCCGACGTCTCGAATGTCGACCTGGTCCACGAAGGCGTGCTGCGCCGCGTTGCCGCGGAAGTCGCGAACGATCCCGCGATGGCAGCCTGGCTGCGGGCAGCGGTGCCCCCGGCGAAGCCTGGGACGGCGACCTGGTCAGCGCTGCGCGAAGGCGGCGCGCGCCTGGTCGTCCACGACCCCACCGTCCCGCGCTCGCCGGGAGGTACCGGAGAGCGTCTCAATCTCATGTGGTGGGTCTCGGTTGCGCTCGAGAATTCCGACGGAACGCTGGCCGCGCTCTGGGGACTCGGCGGCCGCGAGGGTGGATGCCCTGTGCCGCGCGAGGAGGTCGTCGGCATCTTCGCCGACGCCGCGCACCGCAACCTCGTGCAGCCAGCCGAGCGGGCTCTGCTGCGCGCTCGGCTGGCGATGACTAGCAGTTTGTGACCCGCCAGATTCGCGCCGCTCGCAGGGTCGCTTTCGGGCCGTAAGTGTTGATATGTCGCTTGACAACCTGTCGCGAGACGACATATAGTCATGCCGATGGAGTTACGACCGCCGAGTTATTTCGCGCTTGCGTCGCTGATCGACGGGCCTTTGCATGGGTACGCGATCATGCGTCGCGCCCGCGAGCTATCGGATGGCCGCGTGCGGCTCTCGACCGGCACGCTGTACGCGCTGCTCGAGCGAGCGATGGGCGAGGAGCTCGTGACAGCCGGCGAGCCGTACGTTGAGAGTGGCCGACAGCGCCGCGACTACGCGCTCACACCTGCTGGGCGCCTGGCGCTCGAGACCGAGACCGACCGGATGGCAAGCGCGGCGCGTGTCGTGTCCGCGAGGCTGCGCGCGAGCGCGGGAACGGCGCCGGCATGATGCGCAGCTGGCTCGCGCAGGCGGCGCTGCGGTGCTATCCGCCGGCCACGCGGACCGCGCGCGGAGCGGAGATGGTCGACACGCTGCTCGAAGCCTCGACCGATCGGCACGGCGCGTTCGTGTGGAACCTCGTGTCGCTCGTGGCCTCGGGCCTGGGTGAGCGCGCGCGGGCAAGCACCCGGTTGGGCACCGTCAGGACGATCGCGGAGGCGGCCAAGCTCGCGTCGATCTTGTACGCGTGCCTGTGGCTAACGGCGGGTTTGGCGGTGTTGATCGACCGACCCGGATGGCATCCCGACCGCCGCGTCTCGTTGTACATGGCCGGGCTGCTGATCGTCCTGCTGGCGTGGTCACTGGGACGCCAGCGCCTCGCCGGCGCGATCGGCCTCGCGGGCACGGCGCTGCTGCTCGTCCTCGCGCACCGGCCACTTCTTTTTCTCCCAGTGTCGATCGCGCAACCGATCCTGCCGGCATTCGGGTATCTGATCATGACGATCGCTCCGACACGCGATCGCCCCAACACCGTCGCAGTAGCCGCACTCTTGGCGGTGGTTGTCTTGAGTGTGATCGTGGGTCCGGCACACACCGGGATCAGCCAGGTGATCATGCTGGCCGTCGCGTCGATCGCTGGGCTGGCGGTATTTGCCGTGCAGCCGCGGCTGGCGATCGCGGTCGCGATCATCTGGACGGCGATCGGAATCGGACTGGTCGCTTTCGCCAGCGAACAGCCTGCGTCGTCGAAGCTGCTGGCCGCGGCCGCGCCAGTCGTGCTCGCGGCGACCGCAGGCCGCGCACACGTGATCCGCCGCAAAGCGACCTGAACAGCATCGACGTCCGATGTGGCTCCTCACCGGGAAACGATCGACTAGCCGCAACACAAGCTTCGGGCGGCCTGTCGCCCTCGTGTCGATCGCGTCGTTGCTGATGACCGCTTGCGGAGCCTCGTCCAGCTCGCCAACGACAAGCGCGAGCGCGTCCAACAGCCCCGCCGCCGTGGCATTCAAGTACGCGTCGTGCATGCGCCAGCACGGTGTCGCCGGCTACCCCGACCCACACGTCACAACGAACCCGGACGGCAGCGTCGCGATGGCCGTCGCAGGCCCGGCCAACGGCAGCGCGGCGCCCGCGTTCCGGTCCGCGCAGAAGGCATGCGGCGGGATCCTGCTAGCGCAGAGCAGCAACAACGGACCCGGCGGACCGTCGAGGCAGCAGTTCCTCGCGTTCGCGCACTGCCTGCACACCCATGGCATCTCCGACTTCCCGGACCCCGACACCCAAGGCCAGATAACGGGACAAATGATCAATGCCTCCGGAGTCGACCTCAAGGCGCCGTCCTTCAAGACCACCGCCGACGCCTGCGTCGGCGTCACACACGGAGCGATCACCCGCGCGGGCATCGCCCGCCTGGTCAACCGAGCGCCCTGACCGCCTCCGACATCCCGCGCACCCTCCCGAGCCGCCCGATCCGAGTGGCGCCGAATCGAGCACACCCGCTTCCTAGCGCCGCGACCGGCTTCCGCTTCCGGTCACATCGCGAACGCTGCGGCGACCTGAGCGGTGTCCTCGGCGCTGCGCACGTAGGAGACCCTTCCGTTGCGGAATCGGAAGAAGTGGTGCATGTTCATCGCGACGTTCTTGCCGGTAACGCTGACGGTGAACGCGTAGCGGATGAACACCATCACGTCGCCGTCGTCGTTGGTCGTGAATGACAACGGGGTGAACTCGGTGATTGGTCCGGCCTCCGCGAGTGCCGCGAGGAACGCGCGGACGCCGTCTTTGCCGTGTCGCGGGCCGTACCAAGGTGCGCCCGCGAGGGCGGCGTCGGTGGCCCAGTCGACGTCATCGTGGAGGGCATCGATGATGGTCTCGATGTCGCCGCGCCCGAGTGCCTCGTACATCCCGGCGACCGTCGCGGTGTTGTTGGTTTGTGTCTGCATTGGATTGCTCCTGTCTGGGTTGGTGTTGTGATCGGGGATCCGAAACCTCAGGTGGTGCGCGGGCGGTGGTGTGCCCACGGCCGCTCGCGCTCGAGCTGCGCGGCGAGCGACAGCAGCGTCGTGTCTCCGCCACGGGGGGCAACGATCTGCACGGAAGTCGGGAGCCCGTTCTCGTCAAGCCCGGCGGGGACGGCCGCGGCCGGCGAGCCCAATAGGTTCCAGACCGTGGTGTAGGTGACATACGGCCCGCCGCCTAGGAACGTGCGAAGCGGCCCTTTGCCCTGCCAGCGCTCGGTTGGCTCGGCGGGCGCTGCGGTGACCGGCGTGAGCACGACGTCGTGCTCGGCGAATATCGAGTTGACACGACGGTAGACGCGCCGCTCGCGCCTGAGCGCACGCTGGAGGGCGCGGCCCCGCAGGCGCCGTCCGATCGCGGCCATGGCTCGTGAGCGACTCTCCAGGCGCTCCGGGTGGTCGAGCTTCGCGGCGTCCTCAGCCACCCCTGCGAGGTAGCGAGGCATGATGTCGCCGAACAGCACGCCGTAGGTCGGATCTCGTTCGCTGATGGCGTGACCGAGTGAGCGCAGGAGCTCGGCGGTCTCCTGCACAGCTCGGCGCGCGGTCTCGCTCGGGCGGATCCCGGGGAGGGTCCCCGTCAGTGAGACCGCGATCCGAAGGGGCTCGGGCTCACCTCGGGCGGCCCGCGCGAAGGTGCCGGACTGGGGTGGGAGCACAGGCGCGTCGCGGCGCACCGGATCGAGCAGGGCATCGTCGAAGAGGGCGACGTCGAGGACGCTGCGGCCCAGCCCGCCGTAGACGGTCATGCCATGCCAGTGATCGTCATGGGGCATCGTGGAGATCCGTCCACGCGTCGTCTTGAGGCCGAACAGGCCGCACAGCGCCGCCGGGATTCGGATCGAGCCGCCGCCGTCGGAGCCGAGGCCGATCGGCACCATTCCGGACGCGACCGCCGCCGCTGTGCCGCCGCTCGACCCGCCGACTGTGAGCCCGGGGTTCCACGGATTGCGCGTCACTTCTGTGCTGCCGGCATCGACGTCCATTGTCCCGCATACGGCTGCGCGCCATCGAGGAATCGGGAGCAGCCGCGGGAGCGTGTGCTAATTCACCTCTTGCATACTGTCGATATGTGAGTTACCCTGCCTTGCCGAGGCTACATTCCGATCCAATGCTGAATTCCGTCAACAACCAACCCAAATTGTCCGAAGCGACGCCCGCCGCGCCGGCGACGTCATGCTGGCATGACTTCGACGCGCAGCGCCCGCTCGGATATGTCATAGCCCTCGCAGCGAGGTGTGCACGCTAGGCCTACTGGCGTAAACAGCAATGCGACGCGAGGGCGACTCCATGGGTCGCCTTTTTTGTGCCTAGCGGCAAATCGGAACGTATTGGAACCGCCAAGGTGATGCTCAGCTTGAAGAAGCTCTAACTGTATTTGAGGCCCCGTCTGAGAGAGAAAGGTCCTCCTGTGTTGTTCGGTCGTTGCACCTGTCATTTCAGGTGCGCAGTTACGCCTGCGATTCTCCGAATGTCACTGCGAGCGCCGGGCTCCAGCGCTCCTCCACGTAGGACGTCGTCGCGTCGATAGGTGTGACGGTGGTCCAGGGTCGAAGGGTAGGCGAGTGGCATGGACAAATCGTTCGAGGTGGAGAGCTCGCTTGAAACGCGGGGCGTCGCAGGTTTGCGTGCGCAAACTAATGGACGTCGCGCTGGTCGACCTCGCGGTAAGGGGTCGAGTCCGGTCCCGCAAGGGAGAAGGCGAGGAAGTAGACCCGGCCGCCCACCAGCACGGCGACGTCGCCCCCAGATGCCTCTGGCTGTGGGGGAGCTGGCCACCCCTCCGGCCCCGGACGCCGGAGACCGCCGGTTCGATCCCGGTCGTTCCCGCTGTGACCGTGGTGTAGGAGGAAGCACTCGGGGCCGTGGTCCCCGCGGCGCCGGTTCGAGTCCGGCCGGTCGCCCCAGTTCGCGCGGACGCCGAGCAGTTCGCGCTACTTGTTCCCGCCCCGCCGGAATCGCGACATCAGGCGGCTCAGCCTGTTCCCGATCTCCTGGCTCGCGTCCGCGGCGATCTTGCCGACCGTGTCGTCAGTCTTGATGATCCCGAGCTCCTCGTCCGTCGCGGGTGCGGGGCCGCCTCGAGCGACTTTGCCGGCGAGCTCCGCTCGGTAGGCCGCGCGGCGGGCCTTGGTGGCGTCGATCTGCGCCTGGAGGCGGGCAACGTGGTCGTCGGGATCAGGCGCGGCAGGGCTTGCGTCTGCGTCGTCTGTCATGGGACGTATTGCAGCATCCATCGGGTGCGGACGGGAAGAAATTCGCGCCCGCTCGACCCGGGTCGTCCGCGCGCCGGAGCGGACAGCGGGCGAACTGAAGACGCGCCGCCGCCTCGTCGTTCCAGGCGGCGGCGCCGCTGCGCCACGCGCGGGCGTGGCGAGGTCGAGTCGCTCGAGCGGCTCGGCTCACGAGGGCTCCGCTACGGAGACGGGGCCCTCATCCCGCCTCCGTAGCTCAGAGGAAGAGCACCGGGCTTCGAACCCGGGGGCAGAGGTTCGACTCCTCTCGGGGCCTTGGACACCCACCCGTGTCTTGCTAACAACGACAACTTCGAGGAAGGATGTGGACCGATGAACGTCAAGACGTTCGGCCCGGTCGACGAGCGCAGCCTCAAGCAGCTCGAGCGCTGCATGGCCGCGGGCGAGGCCGACTACGGCGTGCTGTGCGCCGACCATCACCCGGGCTACAGCCAGCCGATCGGCGGCGCCGTCGCCTACGAGGGCTACGTCTCGCCGTCGGGTGTGGGCTACGACATCGGCTGCGGCAACAAGGCCGTCCAGACCGGGCTGGTCCGGGCCGACCTGGACGACCTCGGAGGCGTCGAGCTGATCATGCGAGAGATCACGCGCCGGGTCTCGTTCGGCATGGGCGTTCGGGCGCGTGAACGGGTCGACCACGAGGTGCTGGACAAGATCCGCACGGCTGATTACGTGCCGCAGCGCAAGCTGGCCGGTCTGGCGGAGTCGCAGCTGGGCACGGTCGGTTCGGGCAACCACTACGTGAACCTGATGGAGGACGAGGAGGGGCGCGTGTGGGTCGGCGTGCACTTCGGCTCGCGCGGCTTCGGCCACAAGACCGCATCGGGCTTCCTGGCGCTGGCGCAGGGTCTCGCGTTCGACGCTCGCGCGACCGAGGGGGAGATGGACTCGCCCCCCGTGCTGCTCGAGGTCGGGACGGAGCTCGGCGAGGCGTACATCGCGGCGATGCAGCTCGCGGGCGAGTACGCCTATGCCGGCCGCGACGTGGTCGTCGGCAAGGTGCTCGAGATCCTGTCGGCGGATTCGGTGCACGAGGTGCATAACCACCACAACTTCGCGTGGCGGGAGGAGCACCTCGGCCGGACCTACTGGGTGATCCGGAAGGGCTGCACGCCGGCCCGCCCGGGCCAGGAGGGATTCGTCGGCGGGTCGATGGGCGACGAGTCGGTGATCCTGGAGGGCGTCGAGTCCGGTGAGGCGGAGGAGTCTCTGTTCTCCACGGTCCACGGCGCCGGCCGGGTGATGAGCCGCACGCAGGCCGCTGGCCGCGTTCGTCGCCGCAAGCGGTGGGCGTGCAGCGATCGCGATTGCGACCGCGTGTTCGACGTCGACGGCGTCGGCTCAGAGAACCCGGCGCCGAAGCGCGGGGTGTGTCCCGATCACCCCGACGCGCGCCTGATGAAGGTCTGGGTCGAGGAGCAGCTCAAGCCGGGCGTGATCGACTGGCCGGCGGTGCAGGCGCGGCTGCTCGAGCAGGGCATCGTGCTGGTCGGTGGCGGCGCGGACGAGGCACCCGAGGTGTACAAGCGCCTGCCGGACGTCCTCCACGCGCACGCCGGCTCGATCCGGGTCAAGCACACCCTGCGCCCGCTGGGCGTCGCGATGGCTGGACGCGACGTCCGCGACCCGTACAAGGACTGACGCGGCCCGTGACCAGAGCCGCACCCGCCCCAAGGAGCGGTGGGTGCGGCTCTTCGCATCATGTCCGCCCTGGAGCGCGGCCAGCCCCGCCGCGTGTATATGGCCCAAGGTGACGCAGTCGCGGCCAACATTCCGATGGTCGTGCTCGTCGATCACGGCTCCGGTGAGCACCGGGGGCGCCGGTCAGGATCCGAGGCCGTTGAGCGCGCGGACGACCCCGAGCACGTCGCCGCGGCGGTAGAAGTCGACGGCGACGAGGTTCGGGAGCCTGTCGCGGATACGCCGGCATTTTTGAGCACGCCTCAGGAGCGCGGCGCGGGCGTTCACGACGTCCGCCAGCGACGCACGTGGCAGGGGCGTCGTGTCGACCCAGTTGTTGAGCAAGAACAGCGGAGCCGAGGCCGGACCGCGATTGTCCCGGCAGCTTGCGACCAGCTGCGAGGGGTCGGTCAGCGCCGCCGCCGTCTTGAACGTGAACGGCGTCTCCTGGAGCGCGTCCCCGTAAGCCAGGTGGTACCAGGGAATCGTGCCTGCGTCGTTCTCGGCCATCACCACCAGCCGCTGGCCGGAGTCAATCATCTCGCGCAGGGTGGGGAACGGCCCAAGCGGCCCGCGGTACACCAGGTCGAGCAGCCCGGCCCGGTCGAACGCCCGCTCGATGTCCTCCGGGGTGACGCCTTCATCCTGGTTGATCACGATCACCACCGCGCCCGGATTGGCGACCAGGAACGTGCGCAGGTCGGTCAAAGCCGAGCTAAGTGAGACGGCCCCGAGCTCGCAGAAGCCGTGGCACAGGAAGATCTGGCGTGGACCGAGGTTCTGGTCCCCAAGTCGAGACCGGATGCGCTCGGCTGCATCCACCGCCGGCGCCCCGATCTCTTGCACGGCCAGCTCGCGCTTGGGCAAGCTCGCGAGATCCGTGCGAACCCCTCCTCTGACCGCGTTGCCGTAGTACGTGTCGATCAGCAGCCCGCGGATCCCGTACTCCAACTGGTCCTTGATCGTCCCGTCCTGCTGCCCGAACAACCACGACGGGATCGTCACGGACGCCATCGAATTGTGTGTCGAGGCGAACGACACCTGGTTCAGCGGGCGATCGCACAACGCAGCCGATCCGTTGCACCCGGCTGGTGTGACGGCGGCGGCTTCGTCCCCGCCGCCGGTGGCGATGATGGTCGCGGCGCCCGCAACGGCGGCGAGCGCGAGCGCCGGAGCCGCAAGTGGACGCACGCGCCGCTTCCATGTCAAGCCGCGTCCGGAGGATTCGCCCGGCCGGCTCGTGCTCACCACCTCGACCAGGCTCCGTGCGCCGCGGTACACGATGAACAACCCGACGCTGTATGCGGCCACGGTCACCGATGCGGCCGGCTCGAGCAAGATCACTATCCCCGTCGCCACGACAAGTAGCGACCGCGCTGCGCGTGCCGCGGGCGTAAGGCCCGCCCCGTCAGGAGCCACCTCCCGTTCCCCGGCGACGGCGACGGCGGCCACGATCGCCCCCGCTCCGGCGAGGAACAGGGCCTGAACGAGCAGGCCATGGGCGAACGCCCTCCAAACTGCGACCACCGCGTTTCCGCGGCCGGACACTCCGAGCTGCCCGGCGACCGCACCGCCCACCACGTACACGGCCGCTATCGCGAGGCCGCCGAATGCGAGCCCCATCCCCAACCGCTCCGTGGTCCGACGACGGTCCCGGGATAGCCACAGGGCCACTAGCGCCAGCACGACCGCGGCCACCGCCAGGATCCACGCGATCGTGTACACGCGACGCGCGAAGCGGACGACGGCCAGCACCGTGCCGCCCGGGTGTAGCGAGCCGATCTGCGCGAGCCGATCCGCTCCCACCTGGGCGGCCGCACTCGGGGCAAGGCGCTCGAGCCCGCCCTGGATTAAGACGCCGGCGTCGGCAACGGTGATGAGGATCGTGCTGCCGTGCCCCGCCACGAGCGAGGCGTGAAGCTCGAGCACGGCGCGGCGGAACAGGCCCGCGAACGCGTTGCTCCCGACGACGCCGCCGGCGATCGCGCGGACGAGCGGTCGCACCCCTGCCAGGTCGCCGTTCCCGGACGTGACGATCGCGTCCGTCAAGTGATCGGCTACGTCGTCGCGCACCGACTCGTCCTTGAGGGTGGCGACGGCGCGGTCGGCGAACGCCTGGCCGTTCAATATCGAGCGACCCGCGTACGACAGCACGAGCGCCAACACCGCCAGCGCGACCGCGAGGCCGCTCAGGACGTCAGGCAGCCAAGCGGGCCGGGCGCTGGCACGAGCACCGCTCGGGATATCCGCCTGCCGATCGCGGCCGGACGCTCGCCGCGCCATACGGTTGAATCATGTCAGCAAGGCGAGGGGCGCCGTGATTCGAGTCGTGCCGTGCACTCGGGTGGGGTTACCCGTGGTTCTCCAGATGCGGACACCCGAGTGCCTGACGATCCGATGCCCGCTTCTAGACGCCACCGGCCAGAGCGGCGGCGCTCAGGGACTGAGGGTGGCGGCTGTCGTCTCCGGCGGGCCGGCGACTTCCGCCGGGCTTCGGGTGGGCGACATCATCACCTCGATGACGGCAGCTCCGCACCGATCAGCTGATGGCCGTGACGCTCACCAAGCGCGCCGGCGACCACGTCGAGATCGGCTACTCACGCGCCAGCAGTCATGGCACGGTGACCCATGCGCGAGCGACATGCGTATCACGACAATTGAGCGAGGTCGCGCCGGCCGTGGCGTGTCAGGCATGTGGGGCATGCGTAGTCCGGCACGGCCCCGCCGGATCGGCTCCGTTGTCGAGTTATGCATGCCCGGCGCGCTGCGGCGCGTCCTGGGGCAGCGCGGTCCACTACTTCCCGTGTACTACCCCGACCGCGCGAGGAGCAGAATTGGCAGCGATCCAGTCGGGCCCGGCCGTGGAGCCGGGCCCGAACGAGAGCATCCGCCGCTGCCATCCGATCTCACGACGCTGCATGCGAACGTCACGTTATTCAGTGTCGTGCCCCCGCGGTTGCCGTGGTCGATCTGCTCGCGCCGGCCGATAGCCGGGACGCGCTCCGGGGACCTGGTGAAAGCGACCGCGGCGGGAACGGTGATCGAGCGCCAGGGCGCCACGGCGCACCCGACGACGCCGGCGGTAACGTCGCCCCCGTCGCGATGACACTCTCGCCCATCCACGACGCACACGGCGAGGTGAGCTCGATCTCGGTCATGTCACGCGACATCCCCGAGGCCCCGTGGACGACCGAACATGCCGGCCGGACCTCGTTCGCGCAGGGCATCCGCGATCACCACTTGGGCCGCGGCGAGGGAGTCCCGGGGCGGGTATGGGAGACCGGGAGGGCCGTCTGGGTCGAGGGAGTCGAGCGCGTTGCGGAGCCGCGCATGCAAGCGGCGGCAGCGGCCGAGCTTCGCACTGCCGTAGGCGTTCCGCTTCTCCTGGCAGGCGAGGTCGTCGGCGTGGTCGAGTTTCTCAGCGGCAACCTCACTGCCAGGGACCCGGACATGCTGACGATGGGGGAGGCGATCGTTGCGCGCCTGGCGGACGCGTTGGCTCGCCACCGTGCGCAAGAGGCCCTGCGCGCAGCGAATCAGGCTCTCGAGGCCCGCGTGCTGGAGCGAACGAGCGACCTGGAAGGCGTGGTGGCCGAGCGCGAGCGCAGCGTTGCGCTGCTGCGCGACGCGGTCGGTGAAGGCCGGCTGACCCTCGAGGAGTTCAGCGAGCGCATCGGACTCGCCCACGCCGCTCGCACCGATAAGGAGCTGGCGAATCTGGTCCGCGACCTGCCCGCCACCACCGTCGCGCCGGAGCTTCCGGCCCCGGTGGCCGACGAGCACCGGGCTTTCTGCTCGCATCTGATCCGCAGCGGACCGTGGTCGGTGCCGCGACGCTCCTCCTGGCGCTCGATCTTCGGCACGATCGATCTCGACCTGCGCAAGGCACGGCTCGCTGGCCCCGAGACCGTGTTCGCGGTCTACAACCTATTCGGCACGGTGACGGTGATCGTCCCCGAGGGCCTCGAGGTCGTCGTGCGCGGCGGCGGGCTGTTTGCCAGTCAGAAGATCGAGCTGTCCGAGCGACCGCCGATCGCCGGCGGGCCGAGCCTGACGATCGAGACCCGTGGCCCGGGTGGCACGCTGCGCGTCCGCGCCCGCCCGACGGTGAAGGCCACAATGAAGCAGATCACAAGGGCGATAGGGCACTAAGGGCCCGAAGGGCCCTAAGTCGGGTCTGGCCGCCTAGAGCCGGATCGTGGGACTGCGCTTCAGGGACTTGCCGGAGCGGTCGACTGCGGTGACCGACGCGTAGCGGTGCCCCGGGCTCAGCTGGATGACGGTTTCAAATGCGTGGCGCCTGGCGATTCCGACCGGACGCACGTCATCGCGCTCCGACCCGGCGGCCACCCGCCAGGCGGCGACGTTCGTGGCACCGTTCCAGCTTGCGTAGACCATTGGGGAACCCGTCTTGGCGTCTCGTGCCGCGACGGCCGCCGGCCGCTCATATGGTGTGCCTTCCCAGTCGAGCCACAGGCCTCGGTACGAGTAGAGGCCTGGCGGCAGCGAGACGTCGAACAGTGGGCGGCCGTCGGCGGTGAATTCGCTGGTAAACGAGTCGACTCCCCAACCGACGAACACCCGGCCCGAGGGGAGGATCTGGACGGACCCCATCGCGCCGGCCAGCGGGTGCTGCGAGCTGGTGTACGCGCCTCGCACCGTCACCGTCCGGCGTGATTCATCGACCTCGAGCGCCAACCCGCGCGATTGCTTCTCGGTGTGGATCGGGCCGTTCGTGCCATTGTCGAACAAGGTCAGCACCGACCCCGACAGCTGGGCGTCATGCTGCCAGGCGAACTGGGAGCCGGATGCCATCTGGAACTGGCTGCGCTTTCCCCCCAAGCGTCCAGATGACCGCGCCGGTGCGGCGGTCGAGCTTGTAGACCGCCCAGGTGTGGCGCGCCGACACGAGCAGGTTCCCATCCGGCAGCGCCTGGATCGAGTTGATGTGCAGGTAGTCGTAAGGCTGCGACATCGGCTCATGGGTGGCGGTCACCGGTATGTGCTGGAGGCCTCGCCATTCGAACAGGAGTCGCCCGCTGGCGATGTCGACCTCCTGGATGATCGACTCGAGGACCTGAGTGTCGCGGGGCCCCCCGATCGCGGAAAGATCCATCTGAACGGTCTCGGGATAGCAGGTGAACAGCGCCGTGCCCTCGGGGGTCACCGTCAGGGCGTGCAGGTCCATCGACCGGCCGCCGGCGGCGCGCACGCGCGTGACCTCGCGATAGGAGCGATCGAGCAGAACCGCTTCGCCGTGCCCGTACCCAGTCTGCTGGATCTTTCCCTCCCACCAAACCGCCACCGGCTTGCCTTGGTACGTCGTCGAGAAGAAGCTCGATACCTGGAGCCCACCGCTCAGCGGTCTGAACCACACGGGGGCGCCGTTGCGAGCGACGATCAGCGGCCCGTATTGCTCATTGCCTGACAGCGCGACGGGTCCGGGACCCAGGAATAGGAATCGAGGATCGCCCTGGCGCAGCCGCTCTGCTGTCTCGACCGCATTGGTCGTGACCGTTGGCGGGCGCAGATCCGGCTGGGATCGGAAGCTGGCCTGGCGTCCCGACGGTTTGTCCGCAAACGAAGGGATGTGCGGCAAGCCCTTGGACGGATCGGATGGCCTTGATGGCGTGGACGGCCTGGATCCAGCCACAAGCTCGGCCACCCCGGCGCCCGCGATCGCAAGCGCCGCCACGCCGCCCGCGCCCTGCAACACCTGGCGGCGCGTGAGGAGATCCCTGGCCCTCCTCTCAGAGACAGCCATGCTCGAGTAACCGCGTCATCAACACGGAAACGATTCCTAGCGGGGCGGACATAAATCCGCCGTCAACCTACTCCTTACCAGCGCGCGCACACGTTGCCGCGCCCGACGTAGCGGTGCGCGCGATGATCAGTGAGCCTTCAGGCTCACCGGTGGCAGCGCTTCGATCTCGTCTTTCGTGAGGTCGACCCGGACCTCGTAGGCGACGCGGTTGGCTACCCCGATCGGGATCGCGACTTGCTTGCGCCCCCACAGGTGGCCCTCCTGGAGCAGCACGTGCGTGACGTGATGGTCGGAAGGGTCGATCACCAGACCTTGTACCGCCCCGATCTCCCCGTCTGTCGCGTGTACGGGATCGCCCTGGCGTATCTCGATCTCGCCGAGCGGCACGCTGTCGCTGTACATCGGTTGGGGATGGTGCCCAAGCGGCCGGCCTACGCCGAAATACATCGACGTCGTGCTGAAGCCGTCGTACCTCCCGGTCGTGTCGCGGAGCATTTCGACGTCCTCGGCCGAATCGAGCTGGTCGTAGCGCTCCTTGGTGCAGCTGAGCTGGACCACGTCCTCGCCGGCGCTCACGACCAGATCGAAGGGCACCACCCGCGCCTGCTCATCGTGGTGCCCGGGCTCGACGATCAGATGGGTCAGTACGTCAGTCGTCGGGTTGAAGATCAACCGGGCCAGGTTCCCGCAGGGTCCGTCGGTGGCGTCGACCTGAACGCCGATCTTGAAGCTTTCGTGTGCGTCGCTTGAACTCATAGGGGAACGTCCGAGACTTCGGTCTGCGATCGGAATCCTACGTCTAATCCACGCAAGTGCGCGTTAGCGTTCGACGACCGACCGCGTCAGGGCGACGATCGTGACGAACGTGCGGAAGAGGCGGAGCGGATCGTCGTCGGTGATTGCCACCCCGCGCGGGCCGGCGCGCTCCACCCCGCGGACCCAGGTCGCCATCTCGGCCATGTCAGCGGTGAGGAAGGTGATCTCGAGCGTGGCCGGGAGGTCGATCGCCGGCGGCGGCGCGCTGCCCGCACGGGCGAGCGCGCGCGCAGCCCCGACGCGGATTAGCTCACAGGCGCGGTCGGGGTGGAGGCTCTCGGCCGCGAAGCGGGTGATCGAGCGCTTGACGACCACGGCCTCGATCTCGGGCAGGAACGGGCGGGCCTCCTCGGCGGTGGCGTCGTCGCCCGTGATCAGCACTACGGGCACGCGGTGCTCGAGCGCGACCAGCGCGTTCAAGGCGCTCTCCCCGACCGCGACGCCGTTCAGCCGTGCCTCCCAGATCGCGGCGGGGTTGTAGGTGTGCGACAGGATCGCGCGCTCGGCTCCGATCGCGCCGTGGTAGGCGACCATGAACACCGCGTCGAACGTGGCGTCGAGGCCCTCCATCATGTACAGCGGTTTGTGCCGGCCCGACAGGTACGACGCGTGGTGGTGCAGGTCGCCCGGCCGGATGTTGTACATGGTCCGATGGGCGTCGTTGACGAGGACGTGGCTGGCCCCCGCTTCCACGGCGCCGTCGATTGCGGCGTTCACTTCGTCGGTGAGCAGCCGCCGGCCGAGCTCGTACTCGGCCCCCGGGCCGCGCACCTGCTCCCAATCGGCGATCCCCGCCGTCCCCTCGATATCGCTCGAAATGAAGACCTTCATGGCTCGCCGGCCCTAGGTTCGCAAAAGCGAGCGCATGCTGCGCGCGCTCGGGATATGGGACGCTTCGCCGTATGCCGTGGCTCCCCGAGCTGTTCACTGCGCCAGCGCTCGAGCAGGCCGAGGAGAAGTGGCAGCGCGAGCTTGTCACCGTGCCCTTCTTCGACGGGTTGCTCTCCGGTGACTTTGATGCCCTCATCGGGTCGTTTGCGGGCGAGCCCGAGCTGCATCATCCCGTACGCGGACGCATCCGGGGCGCGCCGGCGTTCGAGGCGTACGTGACCGCAACCAACGCGTGGCTCCACCAACAGAACGCTTCGATCGAGGACGTCGAGTACGTCGTCGCGGGACATCGCGGCTTCGCGGAGGTGGTCATCCACCTCGAGGGCGAGAACGGACGAGTGGGCCTTCCGGTCCTGGTCATCTCCGACAAACAGTCCGACGGGCGGATCGACGAACTGCGGGTCTACTACAGCAGCTGGCCGCTGAGGGGCCTCCACGCGATCCGCCCGCCGGTACTCCAGCCCGATCCGAAGCTGCGCGCGTCAGACGTCGTCGCCGAATACCTGGGCGCCCTCTCCGCCGGAGATGCGGATGCGATCGTGGCGACGTTCGAACCGGACGGCTACGCCCGCGAGCCCGCGGGCGCCCCGTTCATCCACCGAGGCCACGACGGCCTGCGCGCGTTCTACGAGCTGTTGTTCTCGAACGACGGCGGCGTCTCGCTGGAGCATTGTCTCCTCACCGACGACCACCGCGCATGTGCGCTCGAGTACAACGTCGTGCAGTGGGGCAAGACCGAGCTCCCGCCCCAAGCGGGGATCGCTGTCTACGTTCGCGGAGACGCGGCAAGCTCGCCGCGGCCCGCATCTACGACGACGTCAAACCGCCGCTCGCGTCATCCGCGTAGCTCACGCGGGCACCACGATGTGCTTGACCTCCGCCATGTAGCGCCCGGCGCTGGCCGCAGCCTCATCCGGGTTGCTCCCGCCCTCGCGTGCGTCCATGTACGCCGCGTACCAGTCCCACCAGTCATGAGGCGGGGCGACTGCCTCGAACTTGGCGTGATGCTCGGACGTCTCGTGCAGCAGATCCGACAGCGAAGCGATGTCCATCTATGACCTCCAAGGGTTGTGTGGGCACCATACTTGCGCGACGGTAGCCCGGCACACGAATTCGAGCGGAGGACGCGATGAGTAGGAGCGGCACGACCAATGACTACGACGTGATCGTCTTCGGCGGCGGCGCCCCCGGTGAGCACTGCGCCGCGGCGCTGGCCGCGCGGGGGCTGCGCGTCGCGGTCGTCGAGCGAGAGCTGGTCGGCGGCGAGTGCTCGTACTGGGCGTGTATTCCGTCGAAATCGCTGCTGCGTCCCGGGGAGGCGGTGCAGGAGGCGCGCGACGCGGGCGCGAAGGCCGAGGTCGACGTTCAGGCGGCGCTCGACTGGCGTGACTTCATGGTCTCGAACTGGTCCGACGCGGGACAGGAGAAGTGGCTCGCGGGGCGGGGGATCGACCTGCTGCGGGGCAACGGTCGCCTGGCGGGCACGGGCGTGATCGAAGTCGACGGCGTACGCCACACCGCAGAGCACATCGTCGTGGCGACCGGCTCAGCTCCGTTCGTGCCGCCAATCTCCGGGCTGCGAGAGCTGGAGGGCGTCTGGGGAACGCGCGAGGCGACGAGCATGAAGGCGGTTCCGCGCCGCCTGATCGTTCTCGGCGGAGGGGCCGCGGGCGTCGAGCTCGCGCAGGTCGTGCGTCGATTCGGCGGGGAGGTGGTGGTGGTCGAGGGCGCCGACCGGGTGCTCTCGCGCGAGGCGGCGCCCCTCGGCCAGGGGCTCGGCGAGGCATTGAAGCGCGACGGGATCGAGCTGATGCTCGGCACGCACGCCAGCGCCGCGAGGAAGGAGGGCGATGAGTACGTCCTCGAATTGGAGGGTGGCGGTGAGGTGCGCGGCGAGCGGCTGCTGGTCGCCACCGGTCGGCGACCGCGTGTCGAGGGGATCGGCCTCGAGACCGTCGGGGTCGAGGTCAACCCCCACGGGATCCATGTGGACGAGTACATGCGTGCCGGCGAGCGACTGTGGGCGATCGGAGACGTCACCGGCGTCTGGCCGCTGACCCACGTCGGCGAATACGAGGGAGACGTCGTCGCCCAGAACATTGCCGGCGATCCACACCCCGCGAACTACGAAGCCGTCCCGCGAGTCACCTACACCGATCCGCAGGCAGGCGCGGTCGGAGCAGTCGAGGCGCAGTACAGCGCCACCGCTCTCCTCTCGGAGGTGCCGAAGACCGCCACCTACACGCACGCGTATGCCGAGTCCAACGGATTCCTGACGCTGCTCAGCGACGGCGAGCGACTGACCGGCGCCTACGCGCTCGGTCCAGAGGCCGGCGAATGGCTGCAGCAGGCGACGCTTGCGATCCGCGCGCACGTTCCGGTCGAGATTCTGGCCGACACGATCCAGCCGTTCCCGAGCTTCTCCGGGATCTACGCCGCCGCCGTGATGACGCTCCAGATGGACATTACGGACAGGCCACGTCCGATGAGGCCGACCGACTCACAGATGGCCAGCCTCGCCGGTTGATGATGCTGGGAAACGAGTCAGCGGGGCCGGACGACCTCGCACGGCGCGCGCCGCCGTATCGCTGCCGTGCGGTCGCGGCGCATCAGCCGCCTGAGCCTGCCCCGGGGGCGCGGCGGAAGCATGATCGCGTCGCAGTCGAACTCGTCCGCGGCCTCCGGAAGGGCGCGGTCCGGCCGGCCAAACAGCACGGTCAGCTCCGCCGGGGTCGAGGCGAGGCGAGCCGCCTGTTGAAGGTCTGCCCGCGCCCGGTCGAGGAGGACGTCATTCCAGACCCCCGTCCCTCGGTTCCAGCGCGTGACCAACCGCCCCGGCCGCTCCAACTCGACGACGACGGCAATCGTCAGGCGCGCGTGGTCCCGCTCTGCCAGCAGACCGGCGGCGAGGACCGCCTCGTCCCCCTCCGAGGTTCCGTCGTAGGCCACAAGCAGGTGCCGGTAGGGAATCCCGTCACCGTACCGGCACGCCGGGTCCCTTACGGGCGGCCGGCAGTCTGGACCCGCACCGGCGCGGTGGCGAGCTTGCGGATGAACGCCCCCGCTGCTTCGATCGCGTCGGCGGCCTCGGGCAGGAACGACCAGAACAGCTGGAACGCGTGAGCCTGGACCGGGAACAGCTCCAGGCGAGCGTCGACGCCGTGATCCTGAGCGTTGGCGGCGAGCGCCTTGGCATCGACGAGCCGGGCATCGCCGGTGGCGGCCTGGATCAGCATCGGTGGCAGGCCGCTGAGATCCGCGCGCAGCGGGTCGACGATCGGATCGTCCGCGGGATGACCGGACAGGTAGGCCTCGACGCAGCGGCGCACGTCATCGTCGGTCGCCAGCGGGGCGTCGGAGGCCGAGGCGGTGCGTAGGGTCAGATCGAGCCACGGGCAAAGGATCACCGACGCCGCGGGGAGCGGCAGGCCGTCGCGCTTGAGCGCGAGGAGCAGCGACAGCGCAAGTCCGCCGCCGGCGGAGTCACCGGCGACGACGATCGCGTTCGGATCGGCCGCCTGCTCACGCAGCCAGAGGTAGGCGCGCTGAGCATCCTCGAGCGCTGCCGGGAACGGATGCTCGGGAGCGAGGCGGTAATCGGAGACGAGAATTCCGGTCCGGGCCGCCGCCGCGAGCGCGCCGGCATGCGGCTGATAGCCGAACGCGGAGCCGATCACGTAGCCGCCGCCGTGGAGGTAGAGCACCGTTGGCCCGTGGCCCGCGCCGGGGGAGACGACCAGCGACGGCACGCCGCCCGCGGTCACGGGTCGCGTAATCGTGCCTGCCGGGGGCGAGAACTGCGCCATCAGCGATTCGAACGTCGCGCGCGTCTCGACGAGGTCGCGGTCGCTGGCCAGCATGCCTCTGAGCGGCTCGAGCGCCCGCGCGACTCTGCCAATCAACTCGCCCCCAACCGATAGCGCGGCCGCAACCGCCTCGTCGACGTCCCGGAGCAACTGACGCGAGCGGTCGAGCAAAGCCTCTCCGGCGAGCGTCAGCTCGACGCTGTGGGTGGAACGGCGCAGCAGCTCGCACCCGACAAGCTGCTCGAGGCCGCGGATCTGCCTGCTCAAGGCCGGTTGGGAGACGTAGAGCCGCTCCGCCGCGCGCCCGAAGTTCAGCTCTTCCGCCACGGCCACGAACGCCCTCAGGTGTCGCAATTCGATGCCGTCCGGTGCCTGGGGGAACGGAAGGACGCTGGCGGTCTGATCCATGCGACAAGTATTGCTCGCGTGCCACCGGCCGGTGATGCAGATCGTGCAATGCGGTCTTGCACGATCGGTCTTTCCCTTTACGCGCGGCGGGTGCGAGTCTCGCCGGCGTGATGGACGCCGACATGACGCTCAGGTTCGGTTCGGTCCGGGTACCGACGACGGTGCACTGGCCACGGGTGGAAACGGAGTCGCTCGCGCTGGTGCTCAGCGAGGAGTTGTCACCGACCGACGCCTGGGTGGAGACGTTTGTCGTTATCGGCCTGGTCGGTGGCCACCCGAGCGCGGTCGAGCTCGCGGCGCTGCAGTGGGTGTCGGATCACGTTGGCGAGTTCGGCGCGCGGCGCGACCGGATGCTCGTGGCGGGCGGCGCCCGGGCGGCGAGGCTCGCGCTGGCGGCGCGTGACGTTGGCTGGCCAGCCATCGAGGGTCAGCTTCTCGTTCACCCCGTGTGGCGTGCGGAGCGGCCGATGCCGTCGGACGTCGCGGGCGCGCCGCCCGCGACCGTGGTGTGCGGGCCACGTATCGACGGCGGCCGCCGGTACGCGGAGCGGCTGCGCGCCGCCGGGGTGGCGGTTCGCGAGGTGCGGGATGACGGCTTCCGCTGAGGCCATCCTCGCGAACGGGTGCCATCGCGCCGAGCTCACCTCGTACTGCCGGCGCATGCTCGGCTCCTCGGTTGACGCGGAGGACGCCGTCCAGGAGACGCTGCTTCGAGCCTGGCGTGCTTCTCGGCGGTTCGAGGGCCGCGCAGCGGTCCGGACGTGGCTGTACCGGATCGCCACGAACGTCTGCCTCGACTCCCTGGGGCACGCCGCGCGCCGACCGATCCCGGTCGAGGACGTACCCGCGCCGGCCGGTGCCGGCGGCGAGCCCGACCCCTCCGACGACGCGCTCGAGCGTGAGCGCCTGCGGCTCGCGATCGTCATCGCCGTCGGCGCTCTGCCCCCGCGTCAGCGAGCTGTTCTCCTCCTCCGCGACGTGCTCTCGTGGCGCGCCTCCGAGGTCGCCGATCTGCTGGGTATGACCACTGTCGGCGTCAACAGCACGCTTCAGCGGGCGCGCGCGGCGCTCGACGCGGTCGACCCGGAGCGGCTGTCGGAAGCCACCAGTCACTCCGGGCGCGAGCTTGTCGCCCGGTACGTCGCCGCATTTGCGACGGACGACGTCGACGCGCTCGTGTCGCTGGCACGGGCCGTCTGAATCACACCAGTACGGTTTGGCGTCGTGTGCGCTCGGCCGGCGATAGCGACAAGCGGCCTGTCTAAGGACTTCGGCTCGGGTCGCGGGCTGTTCGGGCTCGACCTCGAGGTCCGCGAGGGGGAGGTGTTCGGCTTTCTGGGGCCGAACGGCGCGGGCAAGTCGACGACGATGCGGCTGCTCCTGGACCTGATCAGGCCGACGTCGGGCTCGGCACAGATGCTCGGACTGGACACGATCGACGACAGCCTCGAGATCCGCCGCCGCATCGGTTTTCTGCCCGGCGAATTCGCGCTTTATCCGAAACTGACCGGACGCGCCATGCTCGCCTATCTCGCGGAACTGCGGGGTGGGGTCGATCCGCGCGTTCTTGACTCGCTGGTCGAGCGGTTCGGCGCCGATATCGATCGCCCCATCCGCCAGCTGTCGACCGGGAACCGGCAGAAGATCGGCTTGGTGCAGGCCTTCATGCACGAACCCGAGCTGCTGATCTTGGACGAACCGATCGCCGGGCTGGATCCGCTCGTCCAGCAGAGCTTTCACGCGCTGCTGGGAGAGGTCAGCGCCGAGGGCCGCACGGTGTTCCTGTCGTCGCACACGCTGTCTGAGGTCGAGCGCGTCACCCACCGTCTGGCGATCCTTCGCCAGGGCCGGCTGGTCGTCGTCGACTCGCTCGAGAACCTTCGCAAGGTTGCCGTCCAGCGCCTGGAGATCGAGTTCGGCGAACCGATCGACGGTGCCGAGTTTCGCGCGCTGCCCGGTGTCACCGAGGTGCATGCCGAGGGAAGCACCGTCACAGTGGGATTCGAGGGGTCAGCCGATGCCGTGGTGAAAGCCGCGGCCAGGCACGAGGTGCGCGCGATCCGCCCCCGCGAGCAGGACCTCGAGGACATCTTCCTGCAGTACTACGAGTCCGACGCCGCCACGTGAGTTTGCCCGCCGCCCGGATCGCGCTTCGTCTCCGCTTGCCCGCTGCCGTCTCGGCGGGTGTCGGGCTGATCGCGGTGATGGTCGCGGTGGGTGCGCTGTTCCCATCGGTTGGGCACACGATCGGCAGGCTCAACGTTCCGAAGAGCGTCTCAAACCTGTTGGGCGGTGGCGACTACGGAACGATCACGGGCTGGTTCCGCAGCGAGATCGCCGCCATCTACGGCCCGCTCGTGATCGGGGCCCTCGCGATCACCGGCGCCTCGGCGACCACGGCGGGCGAAGAGGAGGACCGGATCATGGGGCTCGTCCTCGCCCATCCGATACGACGTGCGCGACTGATCGCCGCCAAGGCGGCGGCGATCGCTGTTGTCGTGCTGATCATCGCGCTCGCGACCTGGATCGGGCTGATCGTGGGCGTCGCCGTGGGCGGCGGGGGGATCACGCTCGCGCACATCACCGCGCTGGCCGTGCAGCTCGCGTTCTTCGGGTTCGCCACCGGAGCGGTGGCGATTGCCCTCGGCGCCGGCACCGGACGCCGCTCGCTCGCCACTGGAGTCGGCGCAGCTGTCGGGATCGTCGGTTGGTTGATCAACAGCTTCGCGCCGCTCGTGGGTGCGATCGGCTGGCTCAAATACGTCTCTCCGTTCTATTACTACGCCGGTCACGATCCCCTCAGTCAAGGCGTCGACGTCGTCGGCATCGTCGTCCTGGGGGCCGTGAGCCTGGTCTTGACGGCAGTCGGGATGATCGGCATCGAGCGTCGCGACCTCCGGGCCTAGAAATCGAGGAGTGCTTGAGGTGCGGCCGCTTGGGGATCTGGAATTCCGGTCGGCGCGCCCCTCGGACGCCGACGCCGTGGCCGCGCTCCACGCGGACAGCTGGCGCCGCCACTATCGCGGCGCTTACGCCGACGCGTTCCTCGACGGCGACATCTACGCGGAACGGCTGGTCGTCTGGACCGAGCGCTTGGGCGCGCTCGATGGCCGGGGCGAGACGATCGTCGCAGAGGATCGCGGCGTTGGCATCGTCGGCTTCGTGCACACGATCTTCGAGGCCGATCCGCGCTGGGGCGCGCTGCTCGACAACCTCCACGTCGTGTATGGGGGGAAGCGTCAGCGGCGTCGGGTCGCGACTGCTCGCGGCGTCGGCTCGGGGCGCGCTCGAGCGCCGCACCGGGATGTACCTGTGGGTCCTTGAGCAGAACGCCGACGCGCGGGCGTTCTACGAGGCCCGCGGCGGCAAGTGCGTGGAGCGGGCCCTCGTTCCCCCGCCGGGCGGAATCGCGAGCAGGCTCATCGGCACACCGTTCGGGCTGCGCTACGCGTGGGCTGATCCTGCGGCGGCGCTCTCAGCGGGCTGAGAAGGCGGAACGCCGGCGCCGGCGACGCGGCGGGCGGCGCGAGGCGCTGTCGCCGTGGCGGCTCCTCGCGCTGTCGCCGTGGAGGCCGTGGTCGAGCCCGAGTTCACCGGCCAGCTTGGTGACATCGCCGTGCTGGTCGGGTGACAGAAGCGTGATCCCGATGCCCTGACGGCCGGCTCGGGCGGTTCGGCCGATCCGGTGGACGTAGGTCTCGCTGTCGGCGGGCGGGTCGAAGTTGATCACGTGCGAGATCCGCTGCACGTCGATGCCGCGCGCCGCGACGTCCGTCGCGACAAGCGTGTCGACCTCGCCGCGCTCGAAGCGGGCGAGTGCCTGCTCGCGCTGGCGTTGTGACTTGTTGCCGTGCATCGCCACCGCGGTGATGCCGCGCGACCCTAGCCGCTTGACGAGCCTGTCGGCTCCGTGCTTGGTTCGGACGAACACGAGCGTGAGGTCCCGGTCGCTGCGCAGCTCTCGGACGAGCGCCTCGACGCGGTGCTCGTGCTCGACCGGTACGAACCTGTGCTCGATCTCCGCGTTCGCCCGTCGCGCCCGCGGGCCGTGCTCATGGATCACGGGATCATTCGCATAGCGCTTGGCCAGCAGCCCGGCTTCGCCGTCGAGGGTGGCGGAGAAGAACAGCGTCTGACGTGCCCGCGGACACGCGGCGACGATCCGGTCGATCGCGGGGCGAAAGCCCATGTCGAGCATCCGGTCCGCCTCGTCCAGGATCAGCATCCTGATGTTGTCGAGCTTGAACGCTCCGCGTGCGAGTTGATCCTCGAGCCGGCCCGGAGTCGCCACCACCACGTGCGCGCTGGCGGCCTCCTTGGCCTGCTTGACCAGGCTGACCCCGCCATAGACGGCCTTGACGCGCAGCGCGCGAGTGTGAGCGATGTCGCGGATGTCATCGACGATCTGCGTCGCGAGTTCGCGGGTTGGCGCGAGCACGAGCGCCGACGGCCTCGGGTCCTCGGCGCGGATCCGCTCAACCAGCGGTAGCCCGAACGCCAGGGTCTTTCCCGATCCCGTGGGCGACTTCGCGATCACGTCGCGTCCGTCAATCGCGTCGCCGATCACGGCGCGCTGGATCGCGAACGGCTCGGTGATACCGGCTGCGGACAGACGGCTGACGACGGCGCTCGAAACGCCGAGCTCAGCGAATGATGCTGATGACATGCACAACTCCTTGGCGGCACTGGAGGGGCCGCGAACGATTCGGGAGGCGATGGCTGACCCGAACCGCTGCGAGCGGAACCCAAGCAAGCTGCCTCGCGGCCGACGGCGCGACCGCTGCACTCAACGTAGCAGGTCACCTCGCGACATCATGTGATGCGAACGACGTTGCACCGTGACCCGCTTATCGACCTGCTGCGCCGCCGCACGTGGGCGGGCTGGATCGACGTGCTGTTGCTGTTCGTCCTCTCGGTGCTTATCTCGTTTGGCGCCGGCCAGGCTCACATCGGCAGCTGGACGACGAACGACAACGGGGTCGTGACCTATCACAAAGGGGTGTCGCTGCCCCTGAACGACGGGGCTTTCCTGCTCTGGGTCGCGCTCTCGCTGCTCTACTACTTCTCGACCGAACTTTGGACAGAGCAGACGATCGGCAAGTGGATCATGGGCCTGAAGGTGATCACGGTCAGCGGCGAGCCGCTCGGCGTGCGGCCGGTGATCCTGCGCACTCTCGGGCGGATCGTCGACGTGTTGCCGGTCTTCTATCTCGTCGGCTGGATCGCGATGCGGGGCCCGCACAAGCCGCCGCAGCGACTCGGCGACCGCCTCGCCGGGACGACGGTCGTTCCGGTCTCGCATCGCTGAGGGCCAACCGCCACCTCGCCCTGTAATTCGCAGCAACGTGGGCGCGTGCGCCGGGTCTCGTCACATCGCTCGGGGCTCACGGGTCTTCGCGGTAGACGGCCCGAGCCAATCGATTTGACAGGAGGTGCTCAGTGGCACGAATTCAGGGAGTTCCGCAGGATCAGGCGAGCCCGATGGTCAAGCTCGTCTACTGGTTCATGCGCCGGGGGGTGAAGAAGCTGACCGGTCGCGATGCCGCGCGTGGTAGCGGGATCGAGCCGGTCGAGATCTGGGCGTATCAGCCAAAGATGCTGTCCGGGATGGGTAAGTTCCAGGGCGCCGTGCGCAAGGCCCGCGCGGTGGACGAGCGGACCAAGAATCTGGTCGAGTTGAAGGGCGCGCAGATGATCGGCTGCGAGTACTGCCTCGATCTCGGGTCGCAGATCTGTCGCAACTCGGGCTTCTCCGATGACGAGTTGCTGGCGCTGCCCCGCTACCGGACGAGCGAGCTATTCACCGACCGCGAGAAGACCGCGCTCGACTACGCCGTCGGAGTGATGCGAACCCCGGTCGACGTGAGCGACGAGCTGTTCGCCCGGATGAAGGAGCATTTCAGGGACGAGCAGTTGGTCGAGATCACCGCCCTCCTGACCGTCGTCAACATCGACCGATTCAACGCCGCCTTCGGAGTCGGGGCCTCCGGGTTCAGCGAGGGGATGGTGTGCGTACCGCCGGATCGGCCGGCGGCGGTCCCCGAGCCGGCACGAACCTCGTAGCTGGTTGCCCGTGACCCGCCGTCCCTCTCAAGAGGGACGGCTCGCACAGCCTGTCGTTCCCGCGAGCTACCTGACAGATGGCTCGCGGGACCGATGACAAGCGGGCGTCGACGGCCTAGGTTTGTCGCCACACCCGCGCCGCTCGACGTCAATGGATGCCAACACCGAAATTGCTCCGACTGCTCTGGCCGAACCCGCCGCCGCGCCCGAACCGCCGGCCCTGCTCGCCACCGGGCTCGGAAAGCGCTACGGGTCGGTCGTCGCGCTCGAGGGCGTCAGCTTGTCGGTAGCGCCGGGAGAGCTCGTCGGACTCGTCGGCGCGAACGGCGCCGGGAAGTCGACGCTGGTCAAGATCTCCTGCGGCCTGGTCAGGCCGACGACCGGCACGGTCACGATCTGTGGTGCGCCGGCGGCAAGTCGCGATGCACGACGGAAGCTCGGCTATCTCGCCGAGCTGTTTCGCTTTCCCGGCTGGTCCACGGCCTCGGAGATCCTCGCCCTCCACCAGCGCCTTGCCGGATCGCCGGGTGGTCAGACCGAGCGAGACGAGCTGCTCGAGCTCGTCGGACTGAGCGACGTCGCGCGCCGCCGGGTCGAAGGGATGTCCAAGGGAATGCAGCAGCGGCTTGGGATCGCCCAGGCGCTCGTCGGCGAGCCGAAGCTGCTGCTGCTCGACGAGCCCACGAGCGCGCTCGATCCCGCCGGGCGGCGAGCGATCCGAGCGCTGCTGCTCGAGCTCCGGGACCGAGGGATCGCGGTCCTGATCAACTCCCACCTGCTTGGCGAACTCGAGCGCGTGTGCGATCGCGTCGCGATCCTCTCCCATGGGAAGGTCGTGGCCGACGGACGCCCTGAGGAGCTGACGCAGTCAGGGGGCGTGGAGATCCAGACAGCGGCCGGGCCACGGCGCTTCCCGAACGCGAGCCGGGAGGACATTCCACGGATCGTGGCCGGCCTCGTCGCCGAGGGCGTCGACATCTATGAGGTCGCAGTCGTTCGCTCCACGCTCGAGGACGCGTATCTGGAGGTGGTGGGGCCGGAATGAAGGCGACGCTGATCGTTGCCCGCCACGTACTCCAGGAAAGCGTCCGGCGACGGGTGTTCGCCGTGGTGCTCCTGCTCACGCTGCTGTTCCTGGCGCTGTTCGTACTGGCGAGTGTCAAGGCGTTCGGAGCGCCGTCGCAGTTCACGATCGGGACCCAGAGCCTGGTCGGTCCGAGCCAGCTGACCGACGTCACGTCGGTGACGCTTCTCAGCCTCGGGGCGTTCGCGTCGCTGTTCCTGGCCACCGTGCTCGCGGTCTTCCTGACGCTCGGGGCGATCCGTGGTGACGCCGAGCGCGGTCTGCTTCAGCCGCTGGTCGTGCGCCCGCTCGGACGTCGGGAGCTCCTCCTCGGGCGCTTCATCGGCGCGCTCGCCGTGTGCATCGCGTACGTCATCGGGCTCTACGCCGCTGTGCTGTTGATCGTTCACCAAGCCGGCGGACACTGGCCCGATCACGTCGTCGGTCCCGGGTTGGCGCTCGTCGCCGCGATCACGATCCTGGTTGCAATGTCACTGCTCGGCTCGGTGTTCCTGTCGACGACCGCGAACGGCATCGCGATGTTCATGCTCTACGGTGCCGGCCTGGTGGCGGGCCTCCTGGCCAGCATCGGGGCGACCCTGGGTGCCCAGACCGTGCTCACGGTCGCCCACGACATCGAGATAGCTCTTCCCTTCGAAGGCTTCTACTCGGCGGCGCTGCACGCGCTCGGATCGAACCAGACCGGGCTCGCGCGAGTCATCGTGAACGTCGGGCCGTTCGGCTCCTCGAACGCCGGAAGCACGGCGTTCGACGTCTGGGGAGCGTTTTACCTCGCCGTCATCGCGGCGCTGGCCACGATCGGGTTCGAGCGCCGGGACCTGTAGGGACGGGTCACCGTGACGTAATAGCGTTAGGACACTCGCGGCCCGAACGAGAGAGAGAGAGAGCGATGCCCCTTCATCCGCAGGCGAAAGCGTTCCTGGCAGGTGTCGAAGAGTCGGGGGCGCCGCCGATCTACGAGTTGAGTCCCGAGGACGCACGCGCCGCGACCGGGATGCTCACCGAGCTGATGGGCCCTGGCCCGCAGGTCGCGACCGTCGAGGACTTCACGATCGCCACCACCGGCGGCGACGTCGGTGCGCGGCGCTACGAGCCCGCGAACGCTGCCGGCACGATCCTGTGGATCCACGGCGGCGGCTGGGTGATCTGCGACCTGGACACCCACGACGCGGTCTGCCGACTCCTCGCCACGACCTCCGGCTGCCGCGTGATCGCGGTCAACTACCGCCGAGCCCCGGAGCACCCATTCCCCGCACCACTAGAGGACTGCTGGGACGCCCTGCTCGCGGTCGCGACGAACGGGGAGGCGCCGCTGATCATTGCCGGCGACAGCGCCGGCGGGAACATGGCGGCGGCGTGCACGCTACGCGCCCGCGACCGGGGCGGCCCGGAGTTGGCGGCGCAACTGCTGGTCTGCCCGGTCGTCGACCACGACCTGACGACCGCCTCCTACCGCGAACGCGGGAGCGGCGCGGACCTGTTCATAACGGCAAAGGACATGCAGTGGTTCTGGAATCACTACCTGCCCGATCCCGCGGCGCGCTCGGTCCCCGACGCCTCGCCGTTGCGTGCGGAGGACCTCTCGAACGTGCCGCCGGCGATCGTGATCACCGCCGAGTACGACCCGCTGCGGGACGAGGGGATCGCGTACGCGGGGCGCTTGGAGGCGGCTGGGGTGCAGGTCAGTCATCGCCACCATGAGGACCAGTTCCACGACTTCTTCTCGTTCGTGAACCTGATCGACGCCGGCAACGAGGCCGTAGAGCGGGCGGGCGGCGAGATTCGCGCGCTGGTCGCGTCGTACGCTAGGGCGCCCGGGTAAGGCCGCGCAATGATTCGTCTGCGCCGTCGCCTTCCGGTGTTGATAGCGGTCCGGGCGGCGAGCGAGCATGCCGGATGCGCCCCGCCGGGGATCGACTGTCTCGAGCGTTCCGGGGGCCAGATGGAAGACGTGTTCATGCCCAATTCGGGGAAGGACGTTCCCTACGTACTCCGCCGGGCCGCCTGATCGCTGAGCCACCAGCGCTCGCGCACCGAAAACTACATCGGTGGGTCGACGCCGAGCTCGGCGATCAGCATCGTCGGCCGCGCGCCCTTCTCGCCCATCCGCTCGGGGACGGTCGCGCCGGCGGCGAGCAGGATCCGCACGATCTCCGCGTAGGGCTCCTTCGGGATCTCGTCGATCGTCTGCATCGACGGTCCGCCCTCGGGCTCCTGGCAATGGCGCGAGCCGTGGAGTGCGGCCCCGAGCGCGCTGCCGCCGTCGCGGAACGTCAGCGCGGCGCCGCGCTCGACCAAGTCGCGGGTCATCTGCACGCGCCCGCGCCAGCACGCGTGGCCGAGCGGAATCTCCTCGCTGTCGGGATTGCCGTCGATTCGCGCACCCGCGTCGAGCAGCCGGCGCATCGCGTCCAGATGCCCGCCCTCAACCGACCCCATCACCATCTCGTCGAGCAGCGAGAGCGCGACGCCGCGAGGGACCTCGTCGCCCGCGCCGGCGATCAGCGCCCCGAGCGCCCGGTCCTCGTCGGTGACCGGGGCCGTGTCCGCGCCGCGCTCGCGGAGCAGCGCCGCCACCTCGTCCTCGCCCCAGCGGACCGCGACCTGCAAAGCGGTCAGCCCGTGCTCGTCGCGCGCGTCGATCGGCGCGCCCGCGTCGAGCAGGGCGGCGACCGTCCGCGGCGGGCGCCGGCGCCAAACCGCCTGGTGCAGGTGACCCGCGTCCGCCCGGGCACCGTGCGTGCAGAACATCTCGATCATCTCGGGGTTCGGGAAGTTGAGCGCCCGCCCGAGGTCGTAATCGACGAAGTCCTGCCGCGCGCCGGCGTCGATCACGAGCATCGCGCACGTTGGGTCGCGGAACTCGCACGCGTGGTACAGGATCTCGTTGCCGTGGAGCCCGTCGCGATCGTCGGTCGGATCGGCGCCCGCCTCGAGCAGCATTCGCGTCAACTCGGGGTCGCCGGCGATCCCGGCGGCGCCGTAAAGCGCGACCTGGAGCCACTCGCCCTTGATGTACGACGCGTTCGGATCCGCTCCGGCCGCGAGCAGGTGGCGCACGACCTCGCGGATCCCGGGCGCCCGCTCCGGGTCGCCGCGGAGCAGGCGCGAGAAGCAGGCGTACAGGATCGGCGCCCAGCCGTTCGGGCCGATCGGCTCACTCACCGCGCCCGGCCGCGCCCCGAGCCGGCGCGAGACCTCGTCGACCTCACCCGTGGCGCACGCGCACGCGAGGTCGTGGCGCGCCAGCGCGGGATCGGCGTCGAGCAGCGCCCGCGCGCGCCGTAGGTCGTCGGACGTGGCCGAGTCGATCAACGCGGCGGCGCGAGTCCGCGGCGTCGAGCGTGACGCGCCTCGACGTGGAACTTCAGCCGCGGCCAGGAGCGGAACCCGTACTCGCGGGCGACCGCCAGCTGGGCCAGTGCGATCGACGGGAACTCACCGGCCTTGCGTCGCCGCTTGGCCTCGTCGCGCAGGTGGCGCAGATCCGGACGGGACGGAAGAGAACGCGGTTCGGACATGTCTGCTCCTCTCGGTTTCCGGCTGGTCCGCACGCCGGGCCGGGAGTCACGTCCGTCACCGGTGACTCATACGACTCTGTGTCAGCTGGGCCTGTGACCCTTTCCGCGGACCGGATGCGTACTGCACGCCCCGCTCACGATACTAGGGCGCCAGCTCGACGGCGCAGCCGGCGGTCTCGATCTCGGATACGACGGCGGGGTCGGCGGTGCGATCGGTGATCACCAGGCTGATCTCGTCGATGTCGCACACCTTGGCGAGCTCGACCTCACCGAGCTTGGAGCCGTCGGCGACGATCACCCGCCGGCGCGCAGCGAGCAGCATCGCCCGCTTGATCTCGGCTTCGGGAAGGTTGATGTTGGTGATCCCGCCGCGCACGTCCACGCCGTTACAGCCGATGAAGCAGATCGAGGCGTTGAGCGTGCTCAGCAACACCGTGGCGAGCGGATTGACCAGTGAGTGCTGGAGCGGGCGGACAGTCCCGCCGGTGACGACGACAGTGATCCGCGGGTAGGCGCGCTCGAGCTCGAGGGCGACGTTGAGCGCGGTGGTGAAAACGGTCACGTCGCGCAGGTCCGTGCGCGCGATCAGCGCTCTGGCGACCGCGGTCGTCGTGGTGCCGACGTCGAGCAGCACGGTCTCGCCGCTCGCGACGAGGCGCGCGGCCTGCGTGCCGATGTGCGCTTTCTCGGTCGCGAGGTCGAGCGCCGCGGCCTCGAACGGCTGCTCGCCGGGGGTGACGTTGGCCGGCACCGCGCCACCGCGAATCCGGTGCAGCCGGCCGCGAGCCTCGAGCGCCTGGAGGTCGCTGCGGATCGTCACCGTCGAGACCTGGAAGCGCCCGGCCAGGTCGACGACCCGCACGAAGCCGTTGTCCTGGACCAGGCCGGCGATGCGCTCCTGACGGACCTCGGGCGGGACCTCGGCGTCGATCAGCCGGCCGGAGTCCAGACTCACGCGGCTCCTAACCCCCGACGTCGATCGCGAACACGTGGAGTGCCGGGTTGTAGCCCTGGACGCTCCCGAGCGCCGGGAGCGCCACCGCCTCGACGGTCTTGCCGGAGTCGATCGGAACAGACTGCTCGAACACGTAGACGGTGTGGCCCGAGGAGCCGGTCGGATAGTTCGCGTAGTTCACCGAGGCCACCTGGTTGTTGGTCGGGTTGCCGCTCTGGCCCGATGCATACCAGAAGTTGCCGACGCCGAGCGAGTACGTCGAGGTGCTGCCGTCGGTGTAGTAGATGGTTCCAGAGCCCGACTCCGCGGAGTTGTTGGCCGAGGCCACGAAGCCGAGCTTGGAGCCCGACCCCGACATTCGGATGATCTGTCCCTCGGCCATCGTGTTGTCCGGCTGGGCGGAAGGCAAGTTCGGCCAGGTGAAGGTGAGCCCGTCGGCGCTGACCGTCGCGCCTGGGGTCAGGCCGGCCGCGGCCAGTCCCTGTGCCGAAAACGTCGTGCCATCCCCGTCGAACCCCTCGAACCCGGAGCTGGGGTTTGTGTCGCTGTTGTCGGTGATTCCCGTGTTGTCGAAGCTCGCCGCCAGCGAGCCGAACGGCACTTCCAGCTGCGCCGTCCCCAGCAGCGACTGGGTCTGCCCGTCGGCCTGGAAGGTGGCGTGCGCCACGAGGTCGACCGGCCCCGGCGTGGACGTGCCCGACGCCGGCGCCGTGACCTTGAACCTCGCCGAGGCGGTGGCTCCGGGCGCGACCGTCCCGACCGAGTCGGCGCCGCTCGGCGTCACCGACCACCCGGACGGGACGCTGAGGCTGATCGCGCCGTCACGAAGCGGCGTGTCGCCGGGGTTGTCCAGTGTCGCCTGCACCGTGAACGCCTGACCGGGGTTGACGAGCGCGGCCGAGCTGGTCACGCCGAGGGTCGGGGTCGGGGCGGTCGGACGCCCGTAGACGAACGGATTCCAGCCCGGGCTGTAGACGGTCCGAATGGGAACTCCGCCGCTCTGATTCCCCTCCGCCACCAGCTTGACCCGGTCGAGGCCGCCGCCCGTTGGGTCCAGTCCCCAGGTGACGATCGCCAGCGTGTTGGTGCCGTGCTCGTCGAGGATTCCGGCGGGCACGTAGAAGCGGTGCTGCGGGCCCAGCTTGTTGTCGTACTGGCCCATCAGCCAGCCGTTGACGAAGATGAACGCTCGGTAGTCGGCGCCGCTCGTGCCCGGTCCGGGACCGGGGCCGCCGATCTGCACCGCGACCGGCACGTAGCTGTCACGGGGCAGGCTCAGGTTGAACGTCGTCCGGTACCAGCCGATTCCGGGCGGCAGGCCCCGCCCCGACCAGGAGTCCGGCAGCGACACGGGCTGCCAGTCGCGATCCGGGTATTCCGGCAGGTCCCAGCCGTGGTTGGTACCGAACAGCCCGGTGGCGTTCATCGGACCCCGCACCGGATCCTGGAGCTGCTCGCCTCCCTGCGCTCCCTGCAAGCGCCAGGTGGTCGAGGTGCCCGAGATGCCCTCGAGCGATGCGCCCATCAGCCCGCGCGGCGACTTCTGGGCGTCCGAGGGTGGCGGCCCGTACACCCCGTCCTCATCGTGGCCCGAGCTCTGGGTGAGCACCGCGACGACGTTGTCCTGACCGGGCCGAAGCGCGCCCGCCGGGAACGGGAACGACATCTGCATCTGATCTCCGCCCGCCGTATCGGAGCCGAGGAAGGCGCCGTTCAGCCATACCGAGAACGCGCCGTGCGTGCCGCCGCCGGCCGTCAGGTTGATGCCGGTCCCGTGGCCGGTCGCGGTGAAGTGACCGCGGTACCAGACGAACCCCGTGTGGAATCCGTAGTCGTCGGCATACAGCACCGGCGTCGTTACCGGCTTGGTCGGGTTGGTCGTGACCGGATGGTCGGCGAGCACCCACGAGCTGTCGTCGTAGCCGGGCTGCGCCTCGGGCGTCTCGTAGCTGAAGCGCCAATTGTCGAGCGCGGGCAGGCTCATCTGAGCCGGTCCGCCGACGACGCCGGTGAGCGAACCGTCGCGGTGCGCGACGGTGGCCACCGGGCGGCCGTTCCAACTGACCGAGCGGATCTGCGGGGGCGCCCACACCGTGAGCTCCCCGGGCCGGCTGGTGTCGCCGGTGAGCGCGAGGCGAGAACCGCCGGCAGTCGCGCTGCGGACGAGGTAGGTGCCGCGGACGAGCGCGGGTCCCGCCGAGGTGCTTTCGGGCCAGAACTCCTCGGCCACCGGCTTCTGCGCAAGCAGGAGCAACAACGGCGGACGGCCGCCGCCGGTGATCTGCACCTTGGCCACGCCGTTGTGCACGTAATCGAGGCGGAGGTCGCCGCGCGTGGCGTCCCAGGTGCTGCCCGTCAGTGTCCCGGACAGGACCTTGACCGTTGGCTGGCTCGAGTACCGCAGCACGGTCTCGCCGTCGGTGCCCGACGGCCCGTACAGGAGCGCGACGGCCTGGTTTCCGATCTGGGCCTGCGTCATCAGCTCGGAGGTCGAGTACATGAGCTGCTCGCCGGCGAACGCGTCGTTGGCGAGGAGCAGCTTGGCGTCGCGGCCCTGTAGCGTGATCGCGCCCTGCTGGGGAACGACCGGGTAGGAGTCGGCGAGCTGGGCCGCCGTCGGGACGTTGATCGCGTCGATCGACACGAAGGTGCCCCCCGAGGCTGGGTTCTTCTTGCCGCTGACGACGATCTCCAGCGTGTGCGTCGCGTCCTGGAGGCCGCTCACCGCGTACAGGACCTGCTGGAACCCAGTTCCCGGCGAGTACCCGTCGACGGTGGCGACCTGACTGCCGTCGAGGTACACGTCGGCGATACCGTGGTTCGACGCGGTCGGGGCGATCCACTGCACAGCGGTGCCCGTGAACGTGACCGACATCGAGTCGCCGGTGGTGTCACTGAAGCTCTCGGTCTTGTCGTAGTCGCCGCCGGTATAGCTCTGATTCTGACATGTGACCAGCTGCCGGTGTATTTGAGCGCCGGGTCGGTGTCGTCGTAGGTGTAGGTGCCGGTCTGGTCGGTGTTCAGTGCCATGTGGGTGGTGACGGGCGCCGTCGAGCTGGCGTTGGCCTGGCGCAGGTAGATGAACTGGGTGCCGTCGCCGGGGTTGGCGCGCGCCATCGCGGTCACCGCGGAGTTGTCGAGCGCCGGCGCGGTCACCGGAACCGTCTTGGTCAGCGACGGCGTCGCCTGGATGAAGTCGCCGATCAGCTTGTTCTCGCCGTACTTGGAGTTCGGGATCGTGTTCGGGTTGCTCGGCGTGCCGATCTCGCCGGTCTCCTGGATCGCGGCTCCATAGTCGTAGGACGTGTACATGAACGGCGCCGGCAGCCAGCCCCAGTTGGTTCCCCCCACGCCCATGTAGTTGCTCTGGATCGTCACCCCGTTGGCGAGGTTGCTCTTGTAGAAGACGTTCTCGAAGCTCGGGCCGGTGAGTGCATAGCAGTTGGCGTAGCCGCTCCCGCCCCACGCGTCGTAGGAGCCTCCCTGGAACTCCGGGAGCATCAGCGGCACGCTCGGCTCGGCCGAGAACGTCGGCGGGTTGCCGAACCCGTTGGTGTCGGCGCAGTTGAACCCGAGCGGGTAGCTGTCATATCCGGGGATCTGAGGGTTTCCGCTCGTCCCCTCGAACGTGTCACTCGAATTGCCGGTGAGCGGCACGTTTATGCCGTCAGCCTTTGCCTTGGCCTCGAGCTCGGCCATGTACGCGTTCGTCGCGGGCTCTGAGTTGAACAACTCGTTCTCGACCTGATACAGGATCACGTCGCCCCCGCGCGTGATCTGGTGGGCGGCGATGATCGGATCGATCTCCGAAAGCCATTGGTCGGAGGCGGCGACGAAGTCAGGTGCGTTGGTTCGCGCGGTCCCCGACTGGGTGACCAGCCACCCCGGGAAGCCGCCCGCGTCGGTCTCGGCGTTGATGTACGGACCCGGGCGCGCGATTACGTACAGCCCCGCCTCCTGGGCCATGTTGAGGAACTCGTTGATGTCTCTGACCCCGGAGAAGTCGTAGACGCCCGGAGCCGCCGAGTGGTAGTCCCAGTCGAAGTAGGGGGTCACGGCGTTGTAGCCGTCGGCCTTCATCTTTTCGAGCTGGTCGAGCCACAGGGACGGAGAAGGGAGTCGCCACGGATCGAACTCGCCGGCGTAGATGAACGTGCGCTTCCCACCGATCAACAGCGAGTACTGGTCATACGTGACCGACTCGGGCTTGCCGAGCAGGACGTCGCGCGGGGCCGGGATCGGCTCGGGCGTCACTCGGTTGGACCCGGACGATGCCGGTCCGCTCGCACCCGAGGCGGTGTTGGCGCGGACGGTGAACGAGTACGAGCTTCCATTGGTGAGACCGGTGACGATCGCGTAGTGGTTCGGCACCTGAGCGGGCGTCTGCTGGCCACCTGAAGAGGTCACCGTGAAGGAGACGACCTGGCCTTGCCCCTGAGTCGGGGCACACCATGTGACCGTGACCGACCCGTTGCCGCTGATCGCGTGGACCGCCGTCGGCGCCCCCGGCTGGGATGCACCTGCCTGGGCGGGCGTGGCGACCGGGCATCCCGAGCCCGGCGATGCTCCGGTGTCGTGGCGCGAGGCGGCCACGGCGGACGCCGGCGCCACCACCGCGCCGACCCATGCGAAAACGACCACGAGGAAGCGGAAACGACTGGACACCTATCTCCTCCCTGCCAAGGGAACTCTGCGGACGTGTGCCGGCTCACGCCGGCGCGGATCGGCACCTTACTCCCTTGCGTTTGGTTGTCAAGGCCTCGCTTTTCGAAAGACACAGTTTCGGTAACGCAAGCTTCGTGAAGCGCATGCGCCGGCGCCGGCAATCACGCGGACTGGCCGGCGGTCAGCACGGTTGCCTCCGCGACGCGACCCCGAGACCGGGGGACGATCAGCGCGCTCACCAATCCGACGATCAGCGCGCCGGCGCACACGCCGAACGCGAGCGTGAACCCCCCGTCGGTCGGCAGGCCGTGGCGGACCGAGGCGGTGATGCAGGTCGTCGCGATCTGCGCGCCGAACGCGCCGCCGAGGGTCCGCATCACGGTGTTGACGCCGGTCGCGACCCCGGTCTGGTCCCGGCGGACCGCGGCGACGATCAGGTTGGCGAGCGCGCTCAGCCCGAGCCCGAGTCCGAGTCCGAGCACGACGGTCGCCGCGATCAGCTCGAGCGTGGTCGCGTGTGCGTCGAACAGCGCCACGTATGCGACCAGCACGCAGGCCATTCCCGCCTGCAGCTGGGTGCGCGATCCGAGCCGCCGCTCGATCCGCCCTGTGTACGGGCCGATCAGGAGTTGCATGGCCGCGGTCGGGAGCATGAACAGGCCGGCGGCGATCGTCGTCCCGCCGAACCCGACGCCGCTGCTCCTCGGCAGCTCGACGAGCGCCGGGATCACCGCGATCGACGCGTACATGCCAACGCCGAGCAGGAACGCCGCCAGGTTCGTGGTCCAGACCGCGCGCGTGGCCATCATCCGCATGTCGACGAGCGGCTCGCGCGAGTGCAATTCGCGCCGCACCCAGACCGCGACCAGCCCGGCGGCGCCGGCGAACAGACCGACGGTCTTCGGCGACCCCCAGCCCCAGGCGGTGGCCTCGCTGACCGCGACGAGCAGGCCGGCGAGGCCGGTCGCCATCAGCGCCGCGGAGCCCCAGTTGATGTTCGCAGCGTCGCGCACGGGCGATCGCGGCACGCACACGATCGTCAGCGGCGTGATCACCGCGATGACCGCCAGCGGGAGCCAGAACAGCCAGTGGTAGGAGAGGCCCTGGAGGATGAAGCCCGGAACGATCAGCCCGAGGCCGGCGCCGATGCCGAGAAGCGACGAGACGAGGCCGATCGCGCCGGCGATTCGCTCGCGCGGAAACAGATCGCGCACGATCCCGAACGCGAGCGGGTAGACCGCGCCACCGGCGCCCTGGATCGCGCGGCCGAGCAACATGACCGGCAACGACGGGGCGAGCGCGCACACGAGCGTTCCGGCGGCGAGCGCGACCATTACCGCGCTGAGCACGCGCTCCTTGCCGAGGATGTCTCCGGCGCGCCCGAGGATCGGGGTCAGCACCGCGGTGCTCAGCAAGTTCACGGTCAGGATCCACGCGGCTCCGCTCGAGGTCGTCCCGAGCGCATGCGCGATGTTCGGCAGCGCCGGGACGACAATCGCCTGGAGCAGGGCGAACGTGGTGCCGGCGATGGCCAGGACCGCGAGGATCAGGGCGTGGCGGGTTTCGCCTGCGCCGCTGTTGACGACGGCTGGATCGGTGGACATGACGGGTTCGCCTCCTTGTGAGCGGGGTTTGACGATGCGTCCACGGTACGGCGGCCGATCAAGACTTCCAATAGCTATGAAGCGCCTATACATGTCCAAACGTCTCATCCATGCGTGCCGTATGGTGTGGGGCCAATGGACTTGGTAGGCGAAGCCATCAGCGCGATGCGCACGGGCGATCCGCAGGCGGCGAGGGCGCTGCTCAAGCCGCCGTGGGGGCTGCGCTTCAACGCCGCGGGCGGCGCCGGCGTGCAGGTGATCCTGCGCGGAGAGGCTTGGCTGCTTCCGCCCGACGGCAGCGAGCCCGTCCACATGGCGGCGGGAGACGTCGCGCTGATCCAGCGCCAGCGCCCGCATGGCATGGCCGACGACCCAAGCACCCCGCTGTACGACGTGACCATCGATGAGCACGACCCCGCCGCGCATTGGCCAGCGGACGGCAGCGCGATGGACGAGGGCGTGCCCGGAACCGTGCTGCTCGGTGGGAGCTACTACCTGAACGGCGCTCGCCCGCATCCGCTGTTCGAGACCCTGCCGGACGTCATCCACCTGCCGGCGCGGATCGGAGCGCCCGGCCCGGTTCGCACGGTCGTCGAGTTACTCGGCGCCGAGATGGACTCGGAGCGCCCGGGCACGAGCGCCGCGCTCCCGGCACTGCTCGATCTGCTCCTGCTCTACACGATGCGGACGTGGCTCGAGTCCACCACGCAGCCGTTCGGCTGGGCTCAAGCGCTCCGCGATCCGGCGCTGACCGCCGCGCTCCGCGCGATCCAGGAGCGGCCGGCCGAGCCCTGGACGGTGGCCTCGCTCGCCCGCGAGGCGTCGCTGTCGCGCGCCGCGTTCGCCCGGCGTTTCAGCACGCTAACCGGCCAGCCGCCGCTCGGCTACCTCACGTGGTGGCGGATGACGATCGCCGCACGGCTCCTTCAGAGCAGCGACATGCCGATGCAGGCGATCGCCGGCCGCGTCGGCTACGGCTCGGAGTACGCGTTCAGCAAGGCGTTCAAGCGCGAGCTGGGCCTCGCGCCTGCGCACTACCGGCGCCAGCAGCGTGACCCGGATCGGGCGATGCCCCAGGGGATGCGTCCCTTGGCCTAGGCTTTGGCCGTGGGCGCCCCGCAACCGCCGCCGGAGCCGTTGACGCCCGAGGCCCTGTGGGCCGCGCTCGACTCCGTGCCTCAGGGCCTCGTAATCGTCGACGAGCGCCACCACCCTCTGTACGCCAACCGGCTGGCGCGCGCGCTGCTCGGCGACGCGCTCGAACTCGGCCGGCCGGTCCCGTGGCCGGTATCGGGCCCCGACGCCGGGTTCGTGCCGGCTGTGCTCGGCGGCTCGCTCCGAGCGAGGAGCTTCGCGCTCGAGGGCCTCGACGGGCTGGCACTGGTCCTTCTGGTCGCGGCCGCGCGGACCGAGCCGTCGCACATCCGGGCCGGGGCGGACGAGCACCTCGAGGAGGTCGAGGCGATCGCACACCTGGGGTGGTGGAGCTGGGAGGTCGATAACGAGGCCATCGACTGGTCGGACGGGCTGTATCGCATGTACGGGCTCGAGCCGCAGTCAATCCCGATGACGTTCGAATCGTACGTCGCGATGACGCCGCCGGAGATCCGGGACCGGATCGTGAGCACGATCGAACATTGCGCGCGGACCGGCGACGGCTACACGTTCACGACGCGCACCGCACAGGGCGGACTCCCCATGCGCTGGCGTCACTCACGCGCGAACACGGTCACGACCGACGGCCGCGTGTCGCGGATGTTCGGCACCACCCAGGACGTTACCGAGCAGATGCTCACCGAGCAGGTGCTGCGCGAGAGCCTCGGGCAGGCCGACGGCCTGGCTCGGGAGAACGAGGCACTGCGAGCTGAGGTCGAGGCGCAATTGCGCGAGGTGAGTGCATCCCGGACGCGGATCGTGCAGGCCGCGGACGACGCCCGGCGGCGCCTCGAGCACGATCTGCGAGACGGCGCGCAGAAGCGGTTGACCGCGGTCGGGTCGATTCTCCGCTCGGCCCGAGCCGGGCTCGACCCGGCCGTCAAGCCCGACCTCGCGCGCACGCTCGAGCAGGCGATCGAGGAGTTGGACGAGGGGGTCGACGAGCTGCGGTCACTCGCTCGCGGCCTGCATCCGGCGATCCTGACCGACGAGGGGCTGGTGGCGGCGCTGGGCGCGCTGGCGAACCGGTCCGGGGTCGCGGTCAGGCTTCGTGCCGACTCGCTCGGTGCGCTGCCGCCCGCGGTTGAGTCCGCCGCGTACTTCGTCGTATCCGAGGCGCTGACGAACGTCGTCAAGCACGCGCACGCGTCGCAGGCGCAGGTGACGCTCGACCGGAACGCCGGTGGCGTGCTCGTCGAGGTCAGCGACGACGGAACCGGCGGCGCGTCGTTGGAGGCGGGGACCGGGTTGCGCGGTCTATCGGACCGCGTCGCCGCTCTCGGCGGGCGCCTGCGGCTCGTCAGTCCGGTCCGCGGGGGCACACTGCTTCGGGCCGAGCTCCCGCTGACGGACCAACTCCCGGACCGTCAGTTTCAGGGCTAGCACTGATAGACGGCGGTCGCTCGCCGTGGCAGCATCCGCCGATGGCCACGACCGTTCTGATCGTCGACGACAACGGCGGCTTCCGCGCGTGGGCCCGGGTGCTGCTCGAGTCGGCGGGATATACGGTCGCAGGCGAAGCCGCGGACGGGGCATCGGCGATCGCCGCCGCGCTCGCGTCGCCGCCCGAGGTCATGCTGCTCGACGTACAGCTGCCGGACACCGATGGTTTCGAGGTCGCGCGGCGACTCCGCGCGGAGCGCTCGGACGTGGCGGTCGTGCTGACGTCAACTCGCGACGCGCTCGACTATGGCGGCAGGCTCGACAGCTGCGGCGCCCGCGGCTTCGTATCCAAGGACGAGCTGTCCGCGGAAGCTCTGGCCGACGTCCTCGCGAGCGGCGCGGACTCGGGCGGCACGGACTCGGGCGGCACGGACCGGGCGGGGGCCGCGGGGCGTAGGCTAATTCCACCATGGCGACGCGCGAGGCCTCGGCCGCGGCCCTGCCCGAAGACGCCGTGCCCGCGGCGCTGGACGCCGTGCCGTTCGGAGTCGTCGTGCTCGACGAGCACCAGCGCGTCGCGTACGCCAACCGGACCGCCGTCCAGCTGCTTCCGAACGGGCTGCAGATTGGCGAAGGCGCGCAGTGGGCGACGGTCCCCCAGCCGCCTCCCGAGGAGGGGACGACCGACTGGGGAGCCGGGCCCGACCGGGCCGACTCGCCGCAGATTGCGATCACGACGCTGTCGGGGCGACTGGGCGGTCGCGTCCGCGCGATGAGGGTCGCCGCCGACGGCCTCGAACGCGGCACGCTGATCGTGATGAGCCCGCTGTCCGGTTCTGCGGAGCCGGCCCGCGATCCGGCGCAGCGGCTCCGGGACGTCGAGGCCGTCTCGCGAGTTGGCTCGTGGACGTGGGAGGTCGGCAGCGGAATCGTCAGGTGGTCCAACGAGCTGTTCCGGCTGAACGGGCTGCTCCCGGGTTCGGTCCCGGTCACGTTCGACCGGGTTGCGGCTCTTTTCCACCCAGAGGACCGCGCCGCCGTCCTCGAGCTGATCGAGCATTGCCGGCGCTCCGGTCAGCCGTTCGAGAGCACGCACCGGGTCGTCCGGCCCGACGCTTCGGTTCGGTGGCAGCAGACGCGGGGCCGCGCAGTGACCCACAACGGTCGGACCGTGCGGATACACGCCACGGTCCAGGACATCACCAGGCGGGTCGTGCGCGAACAGGCGCTCCGGCAGAGCCTCGACGAGTCGCGTCGGCTCGCGTCCGAGAATGCGGCGCTGCGTCATGAGATCGAGGGCCAGCTGAAAGAGGTGCGCGAATCGCGCGCCCGGATCGTGCAAGCCGCCGACGATGCGCGGCGGCTACTCGAACGCGATCTCCACGACGGCGCGCAGCAGCGGCTGACGACGGTCGGGCTGATCCTCCGCGCCGCCCAGGCCCAGCTCGGCACTGATGCCGACGCCACGCCGGCCGTGGCGCAGGCGCTGCGCGACGCGCTGACCGAACTACAGGCCGGCCTCGGCGAGCTGCGTGCGCTGGCACGTGGCCTGCATCCGGCGATCTTGACCGACGAGGGGCTGATCGCGGCGCTCGAGACGCTGACGGCTCGGTCGCCGTTGCCGGTGAAGCTGTCGGCGGATCGGATCGAACGCCCACCCCGGCCGATAGAGGCCACCGCGTACTTCGTCGCCGCCGAGGCGCTGACGAACGCGATCAGGCACGCCGGCGCGTCGAGCGCGCAGATCAGCCTGGAGCACCGCGACGGCACGCTGACCCTGACGGTGTCCGACGACGGTGCCGGTGGCGCGAGGATCGAGGGCGGCAGCGGCCTGCGGGTGTTGTCCGATCGCGTCGCCACCCTCGATGGAGTCCTGCGGATCGACAGCCCTGCCGGCGGCGGCACCCGGGTGCGCGCGGAGCTGCCATGCGCATAGCCATCGCCGAGGACAGCCTGCTGTTTCGCGCCGGGCTCGCGAGCGTGCTCACGACGGCCGGCCACATGGTGACCGCCTCGGTCGGATCGGCCGACGAGCTGATCGCGGCGGTGACGGGCGATCCACCCGACGCCGCGATCATCGACATCAAGATGCCGCCGACCCACACCACCGAGGGCCTCCAGGCGGCCGCGCAGATCGCTGCGAGCAACCCGGGCGTCGGCGTGCTCGTACTCTCGCAGTACGTCGAGGCCCGCTACGCAATGCGTCTCATCAACGAGCGCCCCCACGGTGCGGGTTACCTCCTCAAGCAGCGCGTGATCGACATCGAGGAGTTCATCGACAGCGTCCAGCGCGTCGCCGACGGCGGACTCGTCGTCGATCCCGAGGTCGTGGGTCACATGATCACGAGCGCCCAGTCGGTGCGGCCGCTCGGGCAACTCACCGACCGCGAACGGGAGGTGCTCGGGCTGATCGCCGAGGGCAAGACCAATAGCGCGATCGCGCAGCAGCTTGTCCTCACTGAGAAGACTGTCGACTCGCACATCCGCAACATCTTCCTGAAGCTCGAGCTTCCGGCGACCGACCAGGACCACCGCCGCGTGCTCGCCGTCCTGAGGTATCTGCGCGGCACGCACACGGCGGCCTGACCGCTCCGCACGAGAAGTGAATATGCGCGGCGGCGGTTGGCTCGCCCGGCCTGTGCGGCCAGGCGAGCCGGTGATTCAGTCGATAGTGAGCGGTGTGCCGATCGGCAACAGCTTGGCCAACCGGACGACCTCAGAGTTGGGTACGCGGATGCAGCCGTGGGAGGGATGTCCGGGGATGAGCCACGGCTCGTTCGTGCCGTGGATTCCGATTACTCCGCCGCCGGGCCAGTCGGTCTCGACGTTTGACAGCGCGGAGGTACCGAACGCGACCGGGCCGTAGATGCTGCCCGGGGGAAAGCCGCTGAGACGGTCCCGGATGTAGAACTGCCCGTGGGGGGTGGGCGTGCTCGGCTTGCCGGTGCCTACGCGCGTGAAGAAGATGACTTTGCCGTTCCGATAAAGAGTGAGCGTCATCTTCTCGGTCGACACCACGAGGTAGGTATGGACGGTCTGAGGGGCGCCGAGCGTCCACTGGGGAACCCAGCCGATCTGGCCGGCCGGGCGCAGCGGGAGGCGCACCTGCACCCACCACTCGCCGTGGACGAGTGCTCGCTGCTGCTCGAACAGCAACTCGCTCGTCCCGTCCTGGGTGGTCAGACCGAGGTACCCGATCACCCGCGAGTGTCCAGATGGTGCGGCGTACGCGTCGGTTCCATTCTCGAGGTACGCCCACGTGGAGGCGAACCCCGGATGGGACAGGATCTGCCGCTCGACCCTCGCGGCCTGGCCGATCGCCGGCAACGCGAGGGCGGCCAGGAGCACCAGAGCGCAGAGCGCCGCGGCCCGAAGGCCGCGGCGGCTTGCTGCGTGGTTCTTCATGTCAGCCGGTGAAGGACGGAGCCCGCACCGCGGTCGCCGCCTTGGCGGCGAACACCTTCACCTTGACCATCCCATCGCAGCTGGGGCTGCGCACGATGATGGTCCCGCTCCGCGTCGGCTTGACGACGAACGTCGCCTTGCCGTTGCTGCCGGTGCTCTTCGTCAAGGTCTTACCGCCCGGGAGCGAGACGCGCACCTGCGTGCTCGTCACCGCGGCGCCGTTGCGCGTGACCGTCACGATGATCGTGTCCTGCTGGCCGGCGCGCACCCTGTAACCGTGGGTCGATGCCCGGCACACCGCCGGATACACCGTCGGGGCAGGCGGGACCACCGGAGGCGTGCACACGCCGCCCGTCAGCGAGTCGCCGGCCGGGCATGTCGTCGGAGGCACGCACTGCCCGCCCGAGAGCGTGTCACCGCTCGGGCAGGTGGTCGGAGGCACGCACTGTCCGCCCGACAGCGTGTCGCCGGCCGGGCAGGTGCTCGGAGGGACGCACTGTCCGTTCGAGATCGTGTCAGCGGCCGGGCAGGCGCTCGGAGGTACGCACGTGCCGCTTGATAGCACTTCGCCGCTGGGGCAGCTGGTCGGAGGCACGCACACGCCACCGGACAGGGTCTCCCCGGCCGGGCAGCTCGTCGGGGGTACGCACTTGCCGCCCGACAGGACTTCGCCGCTGGGGCAGCTGGTCGGAGGCACGCACACGCCACCGGACAGGGTCTCCCCGGCCGGGCAGCTCGTCGGAGGCACGCACACGCCGTTGACGAGCGTGTCTCCGCTCGGACAGCTCGGCGGCGGCGTGCACCCGCTCTTCGGCGCGGTGATCGACGCCGTCGACGGAGAGCCCATGTAGCTGTTGCCGAGCACGTACGTTTCCGGCACCGAGGTGGTAACCGTGAACGTCTGCGTGGCCGTGGCGTTCGAGTTGGGCGAGGTGAACGTCGTCGGCTGCCCGAAGCTCACAGGCCCGGTCTGCGTGCCGACGGCACCCTGCGTGAAGTAGTTCTGATTGAGGCCGGTGTTCCCCTTGTCCGTGCTCGAGGAGCTCTCGTGCACGTTGATGCCGGCCGGGATGACCTCCGTGGTTCCGCCGAAGTACTGCTCGGTGATCGTCACCGTGGAGCTGTACTGCCCGGTGTTGGCGCCGTTAGACGTGACGCAAACAGACGGGCTGGCGGAGACCGAGAGAGTGTGGGCGGACGCCAGCGCCGGGAAAGCCAGAACCAGCGAGAAAGCGGCGATCAGGCCGCTTATCATACGTTTGTTGACCATTCGTACTCATTCCTTGAGGTCGTTGGACGTAGTCAGATAACGCACAACTTCCGGGAAAATTCGCGCGTACTCGCGCCCCGGACGTACAGGCGATGGTCAATCGCCTATACGAGCGAACGGGGCGCGAATCCTTAAGAAGCGCAAGCGGGCGGCCGAGATGTGATACACCGGAAATCAGGGTCGCACGTGTGCGCCGTGCCTCGCGTTCGCCGGCTCGGAATAATCGGACCGATGGACATCAAGCCCTTCCGAATCGAGCGCTACTACGACCGGTACGAGTTCACGACCCGGTTCATGCTCTCGAGCAGCGACTGCGAATCGCGGACGATCGAGGACTTGTTGGCGCTCGAGCCCGACGCGCACGACCGGCTGCTCGCGACCTGGTGCGGGTACACCGAGTCGGCCGGTGCGCCCGAGCTACGCGAGGCGATCGCCGGGCTGTACGAGCGCGTCGACCCCGACGACGTGATCGTCACCTCGTGCGCGGAGGAGGGCATCCTGCTCGTCTACCACGCGCTGCTCGGGGCCGGCGACCACGCGATCGTCGAGACCCCGTGCTACGAGTCCGCGCTCGAGCTCGCGCGCAGCACCGGCGCCGAGGTGGACGAGTGGCGCCGGCGCTACGAGGACCGGTGGGCGCACGACCTCGGCGCGCTCGAGGGTGCGGTCCGCCCGAACACGCGGCTGCTCTACGTCAACCAGCCGCACAATCCGACGGGCACGCTGATGGACCACTCGACGTTCGAGCGGGTGAGCGAACTGGCGCGCTCGCGCGGGCTCGTGCTGTTCGCCGATGAGGTCTATCGCGAACTCGAGCACGATCCCGGAGACCGGCTGCCGGCGGCGTGCGACGTCGACGAGCACGCGGTCTCGCTCGGCAGCATCTCCAAGAGTTACGGCCTGCCCGGGCTTCGCCTCGGCTGGCTCGTCACCCGCGACGCCACGACCCGCGAGGCGATCATGCGGATGAAGGACTACACGACGATCTGCTCGAGCGCGCCGAGCGAGGTGCTCACGGCGCTGGCGCTGCGCAACCGCGACGTGCTGCTCGAGCGCAACCTCGGGCTCGTGGCGCGGAACCTGCCACTGCTCGATGGTTTCTTCGAGCGTCACGCGGACACGTTCGAGTGGGTCCGCCCGACGGCGAGCCCGATCGGCTTCCCGCGCCTGAAGGGCGTCGCCGACGTCGACGAGATGTGCGCTCGGCTCGCGGACCTCGGCGTGCTGCTGCTCCCGGGCTCGGTCTACGACGAGCCGGGCCACGTCCGGGTCGGCTTCGGGCGCGCGAACCTGCCCGAGGCGCTGGAGCTGCTCGAAGCGTGCCTGGGCGCGCCGGCGTCGGCCTGAGCGCCTATCCCCGGCCGGCGAGGATCCCGCGCCACAGCCAGTACGGGTACGTGGCGAACATGCCCGCGGCAACCGCGTGGGTGGCCGTTCCCGCGCGGCGTGGATCGAGTCGCGTCACGCCTGAGTTCAGCATCCAGTCGCGTCCCGACCGCGCGCGGCACGCGCGCCAGATCGGCCGGGTCCACCGCTGGTCGAGGTACAGGGGAATGCTCACGCCCCAGAACAGCGCCATCGTCGCCGCGCCGAACGCGGCGTCGCGCCTTCCGCGGGTCGTCGACCGCGTCGCCTGGCCGTAGGCGCGGCCGCTCGAGTAGAGCAGGGCCGGATCGATCAGAAAGGACATGTCGCTCCTTGCAGGTGGAAGGCGAGGCGGGTGGCCAGCGCCATGATCGTCATTTGCGGATTGACGCCGGGCGCGCTCGGCAGCACCGAGCCGTCGGCGACGTAAAGGCCGGGGACGCCGTGGACCGCGAGATCGCCGTCGACGACACCGTGGGCGGCGCGAGCGTCGGCGCGAGCGGTTCCGAGCGGGTGGAAGGCCATGAGCTTCAGGTCGCGCGCGCGCGCCCGCGCGGGAACGGTCCCCGGTGGCAGCGGCAGATACACCTCGCGGGCGCCAGCCGCACGCAGCAGCGTGTCGAGGCGCGCGATCCCGGCGCGGAACTTCTCGAGCTCGGCTCGACCAAGGTCGTAACGAATCAATGGCCGGCGGCCCAGGCTGCGAACCTCGCCGCGCCCTTGGTCGCACACCATGAGGCCGACCTGGGAAAGGTGCGGGTACGCGGCCATCGCGTCGGCGTGTGCGCGGCCGGTCAGCGGAAGCGACATCGCGACGTACGCCGGCGGTCCCGCGATCGTCTCGAACATGATCCCCTCGCGCGCGAACTCGTCGACGTAGAAGCTCTGCGGCACGCCGCGGGCCATGTCCACCCGTTCCTCCATACGCGCCACCGCGGCCGTCGCCGGGTGCAGCGACAGGTTGCGGCCGAGCTGTCCCGACGCGCCGCCGACCCCACTCCGCGAGAGCAGGATCGGGGTGTGGATCGTCCCGGCGGCGACGACCACGAGCGGGGCGCGGACCTCGAGGTCGTGGCCGTCGGCGGTGCGAGCGAGCACGCCGGCGCTCCGGCGCCCGTGCACGAGCACCCGCCGAACGTCGGCTCCGGTGAGCACGGTGGCGCCGGCGGCCCGCGCCCGGGGGACGTAGGTGATGCCGGTGTGCTGCTTCGCCGACGTCGGGCAACCGAACGCGCACACGCCGGAGCCGACGCACCCCCTCGCGTTGCGCTTCAGGTAGCCGTGTGACCAGCCGAGGCGCTCGGCCCCGCGGCGGATCACCGCCGCGTTCTGACCCGCCAGCTCCGGCGTCACCTCGGCCACCGAAAGCGCGCGCTCGACGCGGGCGAAGCAGGGCGCGAGCGACTCCTCGTCGAGCTCGAGGCCGAAGCTCGCCCGCCACTGGTCGAGCACGTGTCCCGGCGTCCGGAAGCACGTCCCCGAGTTGATCAGCGTCGTGCCGCCAATCCCCCGGCCCAGCGGCAGCCCGATCGGCGGGAGGCCGAGAGCCATCGTCTGACCTCCGTCGCGGTAGAGCCGCGCGAGCATCTGCGGGGGCCGGGCGGTGAAGCCATCCGCGTCGTGCTCGGGGCCCTGCTCGAGCACGACGACGTTCGCCCCGCCCTCGGCGAGCTCGGCCGCTACGACCGCCCCGCCGGCGCCGGCGCCGACCACGCACGCGTCGGCATCGAGCGTGGTGGCGCTCACGGCCGGCCGTCCGAGCCGGCGGGCGTCACGGCTGGCCTTCCGAGCCGGCGGGCGTCACGGCTGGCCTTCCGAGCCGGCGGGCGTCACGGCCGGCCTTCCGAGCCGGCGGGCGTCACGGCCGGCCTTCCGAGCGACGCAACTCGCGGCCGCGGGCGACGACCGCGTCGGCGTCCCACCCGAGCGCCCGCGCCACCTCCGGCTCGTCGTAGACGCCCATCGCGGCCAGGCCGTGGATCACGTGACGGCCGGGGCCGAGTACCGCTAGCAGCGCGCGGCCCCGTGGCCGGCCGACGAGCGCGAGGGTCGCTCGGAGCGCGATGCGCTGGAGCGACGGCCCCGCGGCCACGAACTCGGCGAGCGGTCGCGCGCTCAACGAGACATCCTCTGCTCCTGGGCGCGCGCAAGCTCCCCGATCGCGCGCGCCGCGCCGACGTCGTCGCGCGTGCGGATCGCGCCGGCCGTCGCCGCGTACAGCGGCGCCAGCTCCCCGCGTCCGGCGACGACGCGCGCGAACGCGGTCGCGTTTGGGAGGTAAAGCCGCCGGACCGAGTTCATGATCAGCTGGAACACGATGTTGTCCGCGGCCTCGATCACCGCCGACATGAACTGCCAGTCGCACACGAGCGCGCCGGCATCGTCGGTCGCCTCGCCGAACGCCGAAGCGAGTTCGCATAGCCGCTCGGATTGCTCGTCGCTCCGCCTCTCGGCGGCCAGGCGCGCGGCCTCGACCAGCAGCAGCCGGCGCGCCTCGAACAGCGGCCCGATGACGTCCAGGTTTGTCGCGCCGAGCGCCGCGAGCGCCTCAAGGCCGCCGGCCGAGCGCCAGTCGAGCACGCGCATCGCGTCTCCGTGGCGGACCTCGACGAGACGGAGCTGCTCTAGTCGCGCGACGGCCTGGCGAACCGACGCGAGGTTTACGTCGAGCTCGGCGGCGAGGACGCGCTGGGTGGGAAGGCGCTCGCCGGGTCTGTAGCGACCCGAGAGGATCGCGTCGCGGAGCTGGTCGAACACGAGGTCGGGGACCGAGGTGCGGACGACGGGCGGCATTCGCCGGGCCAGTGTATCGGTGTTCGGAACACTGCCGTATCGCTTAGTTGTCCGGCCCCCCGCGGTCTTAGGCTCGAAACCGCAATCGAAAGGAGTGAGAGCGATGGGCAAGCTGGTGGTCACCGAGTTCGTCTCGATCGACGGGGTGTTCCAGGATCCGGGCGGAGCCGAGAGCTACGAGTACGGCGGCTGGACTTTCGAGTACGACCGCGGCGAGGACGGCGATAAGTTCAAGATGGACGAGCTGATGGATGCGGACGTCCAGTTGTTCGGGCGCCGGACGTACGAGGCGTTTGCCGGTGCGTGGCCGTCGCGCGAGGGCGCGTTCGCGGACAAGATCAACAACGGCTCGAAGTACGTCGTCTCGAGCACGATGACTGACCCGAAGTGGCAGAACACGAAGGTGATCGCCGGCGACCCCGCGGACGGTGTGGCGAAGCTGAAGGACGAGACCGACGGCTCGATCCTCGTCGCCGGCAGCGGCGCGCTGGTAGAGGCACTGCTCGCGGCGGACCTGGTCGACGAGCTTCGCCTGATGATGTTCCCGACGATCCTCGGGCGCGGCAAGCGGCTGTTCCCCGAGGGCATCGACCGCCTCAAGTTCAAGCTCGCGGAGAGCAGGACCGTCGGGTCGGACGGGGTCCAGGTTCAGGTCTACCGGCGCGCCACATGATCGATCAACCGTTAGCCGAGGATGCGCTCAAGCGGCTGGCTCCGCTCGTCGGCAAGTGGAAGCTGGTCGCGGTCGGGCCCGACGGCGAGCCCTGGCCCGGCGAGGCTCAAGCCACGATCGAGTGGCACGCCTCCGGCGCTCATCTCGTGCAGACGTCCTCCGCCGACCAACCGGCCGCGCCGACGACCCTCTCGATCATCGGATGCGACGCCGCGAACGGGACCTACTACCAGCTGTACTCCGACGATCGCGGCGTGTGCCGGATGTACGCGATGAGCATCGACGACACCGAGTGGAAGCTCTGGCGCGAGGGCGCGCCGTTCTCGCAGCGGTTCACCGGCAGGTTCGAGGACAGCGGCCGGCGGATTGCCGGTCGCTGGGAGAGGTCGGACGACGGCGTCGACTACGCGACCGACTTCGATCTGACGTACGTCCGCGTCGAATAAGTGGTCGGCTGTCCAGCTGCGCCTGGGGGTCGGGGAACGCCGGCGCCGGTACTCGCCCCGTAACCCCGATAACCGCGCACTCGACCCTCGCCGCGGGCCGAATGCATATTCGTCCTGGTATGGCCACGATCGCCGCGCACTCGAGCAGACGCGCGGGCCGAGTGTCTACTTATCGTCGTAATGTCGCGGGCGGGCAGCACCGCGACTCCGACGGTTCGATCTACGGAAAGCCGCCTGGCCGGCGGCGCGCGCTCCAGTGGAGCAGGCGCGAGTCGCACCGATAGGCGGTGCCGGCCTCGCTCTCGAGGTGCGCCAGCGGATCGGCGGGCGGGTGTTCCGCGTCGGGACGCTGTTGATGCTGACTGCGGCGGCCGCCGCGATCGTGGTTCCGGTGCTCGAGCGGGGTAAGCACACCGAGCGGGTTGGCGTCGTTGGTGCGTTGTCGGTGCCGGCGCGTGCCGCGGTGGTGTCGGCGGGCACGAGTATCGGCGACACCGTGCGCCTCGTCGGCGAACCGGGCGCTAAGTCGGCGCGTGCCGATTTGCGCTCCGGTCGAATCGACGTGGCCGTCGTCGACGGCGGCCAGGTGTGGGTGAAGAAGCCGGTGCCCTCGACCGACACGTCGACCACGGGTCAGCTCGCTCGCACGCTGGCGAGGACGATCGGGTCCGACGAGGCGGTGCGAGCCGCCGCATTGTCGCCGGCGCAGGTCACCGCGCTCGCCGGCGCCAAGCCGCTCCCGGTTCGGAGCCTCGAGTCGGGCGGTATCACCACCGCGACCAGAAGCGCCGCGATCGCCGGTCTGGTCCTCCTGTTCCTGATGCTGACCCAGTACAACACGTGGACGCTCGTCGGGGTGATGGAGGAGAAGGCGAGCCGAGTGATCGAGGTCTTGCTCGCGGCCGTCGGACCCGGAAAGCTCCTGAGCGGCAAGGTGCTCGGGATCGGGCTGGTGGTGTTCGTTCAGGCCGGGCTCGTCGTCGCGTTCGCGATCGGGCTCGCCCACGCGATCGGCTCAGATCTCGTGCACGGCACGGCGCTCGGCGTGCTGGTGAGCGCGGTCGTGTGGCTGGTGCTCGGCTACGCCTTCTACAGCTGGGTGTACGCCGCCGCCGGCTCGATGACGGTGCGCCAGGCGCAGGTCCAGACGCTCGCCTTCCCGCTGGCGCTGCCGATCATCTTCGCCTACTTCATGGCCACCACGACGCTGGCCTCGGGAACACCGTCGACGTTCTTCGAGGCGCTCGCCTACGTGCCACCGACGGCGCCGTTCGTAGTGCCGGTGCTGGTCGCGCTGGGAGCGATCACGTGGTGGCAATTCGCGATCTCGGTGGCGCTGACCGTCGTATCGACCGTCGCCGTCGCCCGTGTCGCGATGCGGGTCTACCGGACGGCGACGCTCCGCACCGGGGCACGGGTCAGGCTCCGTGACCTCGTGCCCCTCGCGCGAGAGCCGTTGGGTCAGTGACCTTCCCGCGCGTGCTTGGGGAGCCAGAACACGGCCGCGCACGCCGCGGCCAGGAACCCGACCGCGACCAACAGCGCGTGATCGGACGCGCCCACGAACGCGGCCGCCCCGTGGCTGCTGCCCAGCCGGTCGAACAGCACGGTGCCGACCGCCGCGATCCCGATCGACATCGCCAGCTGCTGGATCGACTCGAGCAGCCCCGACGCGGAGCCGATCTCGTGCGGCGCGACCCCCGCGAGGATCACGTCGAACATCGGCACGAACACCATCCCCATGCCGAAGCCGGTGATCGCCAGCGGCCCGGCCAGATCCCACGCGGTCACGCCGCCGCTGTCCGAGCGCAGGACGATGTCGACCACGATCAGGCCGATCGCCATGATCACGATCCCGATGTGCATCGTGGTCCGGCCGATCTTCGCCAGGAGCGCGGAGGAGGTGATCGAGCCGCCGATCGCCATCACCGGGATCGCCACCGTCGCGACCGCACACGCCAGCGGGGTCAGGCCGAGGCCGGTCTGGAACATCACGTTGAGCGCGATCATCATTCCGCCCATCGCGCCGATGAAGCCGAGCACGACCGCGAGTCCGGCAACGTAGGGGCGCCGGCGAAGGATCGACGGCTCGACCAGCGGAATGCGTCCCTGGCGTGAGCGCCGCATCTGGAGCACGCCGAACGCCGCGAGCGCGACGAACCCTGCGCCGAGCAGCGCGAACGACCATGCCGGCCAGCCGTGCTCCCGGCCCTCGATCAGCGGATACACGAGCGCGAACCCGCCGACCATCGCGAGCGTGACGCTCGGGACGTCGAGCCGCGCGCCCGGGGCCGACGGCGCGGTCCTCGGCAGGTAGCGCCGGCCGGCGGCGATCGCGAGCAATCCGAGCGGCACGTTGACGAGGAAGATCGCGCGCCAGCCGGTCCCGAGCAGATCGAGGTTGACGAGCGCGCCGCCGACGAGCGGTCCCGCGACTGCGGCCAGGCCCATCACCGGACCGAACACTCCGAACGCCTTCTGCTGCCCTTCGTCGCCGAACAGGTCACGGATCAGGCCGAACCCCTGCGGCACCATGATCGCGGCGACGGCGCCCTGGAGCGCCCGCCCCGCGATCAGTGCGCCTGGTGAGGGGGCCAGCGAGCACAGAGCCGACGCGGCGACGAAGCCGCCGATCCCGACCAGCAGCACACGACGGCGGCCGAACAGGTCGCCGAGCCGCGAACCAAGCAGCAGCGTCACCGCCATCGCGAGCGTGTAGGCGGCGGAGATCCACTCGAGCGCCGCGTAGGACCCACCGAGGTCCCGCCGGATGGCCGGCGCGGCGGTCTGAGCGATCGTCGAGTCGAGCAGGTCCATGACCGAAGCGGCGAGGACCACGAGGAAACCGAGCCAGATGCTCCGGTTGGAGCTGGAGGGCCGCGCCTTGGCGACGGCCGCGGAGGGAGTGAATGTGGTGGTTGACATGTCCGAAGCCTTTCGAGCATTGCGGTCAATTTCGGTCCTCAAAAGGGTACGGGATGGGCCCATCGAGGACAACTAGAGTCCGCAATCTGTGGAAGGATGCGCGGCATCATGGTTCAGACCTCCGCCCGCTTACTCGCACTGCTTTCCCTGCTCCAGATGCGCCGGGAATGGACCGGCCAGGAGCTCGCCGACCGCCTCGAGGTCGGCTCCCGCACGATCCGCCGCGACGTCGACAAACTGCGCTCGCTCGGCTATCCGGTCGAGGCCGCTCCCGGCGTCGCCGGCGGCTACCGCCTCGGCAATGGCGGCGAGCTTCCGCCGCTGCTGCTCGACGACGCCGAGGCCGTCGCCGTGGCCGTCGGCCTACGGACCGCGGCCGCCGGCGGGATCGCCGGCATCGAAGAGACGTCCGTCCGCGCCTTGACCAAGCTCGAGCAGGTGCTGCCGAGCCGCCTTCGGCGCCGGGTCAGCGCGCTCAGCGTCGCCACTTCGACGTTCGGCGTCGAGGGGCCGCGAATCGATCCCGACGTGCTGGCGACGCTAGCCGGCGCCTGCCGCGACCGCATCCGCCTGCGCTTCGCCTACATCGCCAGGGACGAGAAGGCGTCGCAGCGCAACACCGAGCCCCACTCCGTCGTCTACAGCGGTCACCGCTGGTACCTGGTCGCGTTCGACCTCGATCGGGACGACTGGCGCACGTTCCGCATCGACCGGATTCGCGGGCGCCTGCGTCCGGGTGAGCGCGGTCGCCGACGCACCGTCCCCGGCGGCGATCCCGCCGCGTTCGTCAAGGAGCGGCTGCGCGGAGTGAGGGAGAGCGATGCCGTGGCTACGCCGGGACGGGTGCGGCTCGCGGCGGCCGCCGCCAGCGTTCGCGGTCGCATCCCTCTCCGCTACGCCGAAGTCGAGCCGGACGGCGAGGATGCCTGCATCGTGACCACCCGGGGCGGCTGGTCGTACAGCTTCCTCGTCTGGATGGCGACGCTCGACGAACCGATGCAGGTGCTCGATCCGCCCGAGTTGGCCGACGCGGCGCGGGCGCTCGCGGCTCGGTTGGGCGCGGCCGCGTAGTCGTCGATTGCCGGCAGGCCCGCGCAGAAGCCCGATCGGCCTGGTCCCGAGCATGCACAGCTCGACAATTCGTGCGCCCCGGTCTGGCCGTGCCGAGCTACGCATGTATGGCACGCGTCACACGGCAAGGCCTGCGCGACCGGGCTCAAATGTCGTGATAAGCAGGTGCTGGGCGGTGCTGAGTAGCGCCGGCCCCCGGCCGGCTGCTAATCACGCCTCTACGCGCGCAGGTGCGCGCCGGTCACCCGGGCGTCGATGTCCGGATGACCGAGTGCGCGCGCCACCGACACGCGGTGGCGCCCGTCGAGCACGTAGTAGCCCTCGGGCCGCTTGACCAGCTCGATCGGCGGGAGTGCGTCGCCGCGCCGGTGGGCCAGGGCGATCCGCTGCCAGCGTGCACGCAGGACCTCGGACGCCGGCCGGAAGCGCGCGTCGAAGTGTGGCGTCGGCTCGAGCGTGCCGACGATCGCCTCGAGGGGAACGATCTGCGCGCGCGGCAGCCCGCCTACCAGCACGGCGGCCTCGCCAAGCGCACGCGGGTGGCGGCACTCGGATCGCCGGCTGAACCACCGCCCAACGCGGGCGACGAAATGGGCACGCCGAGCTCGGCGGAAGTCGGCCTCCGCGTCGAGCACCGGCATTCCGGTGGCGTGATTCTGTAGCAACGAAAACATCGTCTGGGTTCCAAGTTAGCCGCTCGGTACCCAGACGCAATCGGGCGTCTGCCTGTTCCGAGACCTCAGTTTTCGGGGGATCGCCCCTTACCGGGTAATCGCCAGCAAGGCTCGAGTCCTTACAGCTCCCACCCGAAGCACACCGATCGCCAGCTAGGTTGCTCGCGGTCGTAGAACCGGTGCGCGTCCGGGCGGGTCTCGGCGGAGTCGAGTTCGAGGTGGGAAGCGCCGCGGGCGCGCGCCCAGGCCTTGGCCGCGTCGAGCAGCCGCTTGCCGGTGCCGAGCGATCGGCGTTCCGGATCGACCGCGAGGTCCTCGACCCAGACCCGTCGTCCGAACCGGACCGACTCGAGCTCGTCGTAGGCGGTGCAGAACCCGACGAGCTCGTCGCCGAGCGCGGCGACGAGCACGACGGCATCCTCCGAGCTCACCGCGTGCCGGATTGCCGCCGTCGCCCTAGCCGGATCCCAAAGCACCGGACGGGAACCAGGGGGCGCAAACAGCCACTCGTACATAGACAACACGTCATCGACGTCGTCGAGCGTCGCGGACCTGATCACGGTCTCAGCCATCAGCCGATGATTGCACCCAGCTCGCCCGCGAGGTCGCCGCGCGCCGAAGCCGGGACGACAACCGCCGAGAGACCGAGCCAGGTCGCCACCAGCTGTAGCTCGGCCGCGAGCTCCGAGGCGACCCCAACCCGGTCGACCCGATCCTCCGCGAACGCCCCCTGCACGAGCAGCGCGCTCCGCTGGCGATCGGACTTGAGATCGACGCGCGCGACCAGCGTCTCCCCGAGCAGGAACGGCAGCACGTAGTAGCCGTGCACGCGCTTGGCCTCCGGCGTGTAGATCTCGATCCGGTAGCGGAAGTCGAACAGCCGCTCGGTGCGCTGACGGAACCAGATCAGCGAGTCGAACGGTGACAGCAGCGCGCGGGAGTGGAGCCGGCGCGGGCGGCGGGCGTCCGGCCACAGGTACGCGGGCGCCGACCACCCAGCAACCTCGACCGGGAGCAGCTCACCCGCCGCGGCGAGCTCGGCGACGCGTGCCTTCGAATCCGCGCGCGGCAGCCGGAAGTAGTCGCCGAGGTCCGGCTCGGTGGCCACGCCAAGCGCCCGCGCGGCGATCCGCAGCAGCTCGCGCTGGGCGTCTCCCGGATCCGGCGTTGGCCGCTCGAGGATCGAGGCGGGGAGCACGCGCTCGGTCGTGTCGTACAGCCGCTCGAAGTTGACCCGCCGGGCCGCGGCCACTCGCCCGGTGAAGAACAGATGCTCGAGCGCGACCTTGCCCTCGTGCCAGTTCCACATGTGCCCCGGCCGCGGCGGCGGCCGGACGGCGCCGGTGTCCCGAGCGCGGATCGGTCCCTCCTCGACGACGAGCTCGAGCGTATCCGCGACCAGCTCCGGCTGCTCGGAGACGATCCGCGAGATCGATCCCCAGGCCTCGCGGTCGACGTCGGCCATCCGCCACCGGAACAGCGGATGCATCTCGACCGGGATGAGCGACGCCTCGTGCGCCCAGTACTCGATCAGGCGGCGGTCCACCTTCCCGTTGCCGTGGCCGGCGATCCGGTCCAGGCGCGAGCGGTCATAGGGCCCGAGCCGCGAGAACACCGGCATGTAGTGCGCGCGGCTGAACACGTTGACCGAGTCGAGCTGGAGGACGCCGAGTTGGCGCACGAGCGCTTCGATCTGGTTGACGCTCGGTGGCCGGACCGGTCGCGGCTTGCCGAACCCCTGCGCGGCGAGCGCAATCCGGCGCGCGGCGGCGAGGCTCAAACGCTCAGGTTTTCCCTGGTCCATGGCGAGGCGTTCCAATATGTCGGGTCGGGCGGATGGGGGGGCCGGTATCCGCGATCAAGCACGATCGAAACCGTGCCGATCAACCAATCATGGAAGTGTCGTCGTTGCCGCTGGGTCGACCTGTCCGGCGGCGGATCGGCCGGCGCGCGCTGGCGCTGGCGATCCTCGCCCTTGCCGCCGTGTGGTTCGCGGCGCACAAGGACCTCAGCTACTACAAGGTCACATCCGGGTCGATGGAACCGACCCTCCAGATCGGGCAACGCGTGGCGGCCGAGACCTCGCTCGCGCCGCGCATCGGAGACATCATTCTGTTCCATCCGCCTGCTGGCGCACGCCCGAGCAACCCGCTGTGCGGCTCGAGCGATGAGGGGGCCGGGCACACGCAGCCCTGCGGCGTCCCGCTCCCGCAGAAGTCGAACGCCACTTTCATCAAGCGCGTCGTCGCCGGCCCCGGCGACACGGTCGCGATCGTCGACGGGCACGCGGTCGTAAACGGCGTCACGGAGAACGAGCCGTACATCTCGCCGTGCGTTGCCGGCGTTGCGACGTGCAGCTTCCCGACCGCCGTGCGCGTGCCCGCGGGCGACTACTACATGCTCGGGGACAACCGCGGGACCTCCGACGACAGCCGCTATTGGGGGCCGGTACCCGCGGCGTGGATCATCGGCACGGTCGTGCGCTGCTCGGACCTGCGCACCGTCTGCCACGCCGTACGCTGAGCCGCCCCTCACCGCGCACGACGGACGTGGGTTCAGTCTGAGCGTGGCCGGGCTCGTCGCCGCCGACGGGCTCAACGGATTCGTCGGCCTGATCCTGTTCAACGCGGCGACGTATCTTGTCTACGTCGTCGTCCTCGCCGTGATCGTCGGAGAAGCCCCAGAGCGCCCGGCCTCGATCCGCGGGGGATATCGCCGCGTGATCCGCGACCGCGCGTTCGTCCACCCGGCGTTGATCCACGTCGCGATGATCGCGGTGGGCTGGGGCGCGTTCTCGTGGCTGATACCGCCGTATGCCCGTAACGACCTCGGTCTAAGTGCGCGCCTGATCGGGCTCCTGCTGCTGGCCAACGCCGCGACCGTGGTCGTCGCCCAGGTGCCGATCGCGAGGCTCGCCGAGGGCCGGCGCCGGGTGGTGATGATCGCGATCATGCCGCGCGTCGCCGACCGGTCTGTTCATCGTGGCCGGAGCCGTCGCCGGCGCGGCCGGCGTGTCAGCGCTCTCGGTCGAGCGCAGGCTCCCCGCCGCCACCCGACTGACGCCGTTGGCTACTGGTACAGGACCAGCTGGTGCACGCAGAACGCGAAGAACAGCGCCAGCAGGCTCCAGGTGATCGGCCAGCTGAGGGTGCGCAGAAACGCCACGTCGAAGTGGCCAAAGCGCAGCACGTACACGAAGATGCCGGCGAGCATGACCGCGTAGACGATGACCGCCGGCAGCGGCGATAGCGCCAGCCCGATGATCGGCGCGACGATCAGTCCCAGCACCACCCACGCGGCGATCGTGAGGATGTCGACGGTGATGCTCGTCCGCTGTCGACCGACGATCGTCATGAAACCGGCGGCACCGACGAGCGCGGCGACCATGAACACGCCGAGGGGCCAGCGGGAGCTGAAGCTGAAGATCGCGCCCATGAGCTTCCCGCCGATCCACAGCAGGAACGGATCGATGACCGCGATCGCCACGTAGCAGAGGCCCATATCGGCGGTCGAGTCCCAGGGATTCGCGAACACCGGCCGGCGAACCACCATCGCCTCGCGCAGCGCGTCGGGTGCGAGCGCTCCGCGGAGGGTCTGCGTGCCGTCGGGTTCGGTCGCCACGACCCGGAATGGTAGGGAGGTTTGCGATCGCTCGCGTGCGTCAGGATTCACGCACCTACACGACCCACGAGAGGGAGTCATGACCGAAGCCGGACAGGGCCAGGGAACGCGCGAGGACCCGTGGGTGCTCCAGACGCCTCCGGGCACCTCTGAGTACAAGATGTACCGCGACGAGTCGGCCGATCCGCCCGCGCTCGTGTGCGTGGTCGGGAAGACGACGCTGAGCTACCGGCTCCGCTGCATCGAGGACCTACGCGCGATGCTCTCGCAGCACGGCGACTGGGTCGCACTCGGCAGCGCCGACGAACAGAAGACGCCCGCCGAGGGCACGGTTGAGGCGTGGGCGCGTGCGGACGACAACCCAATCGGCGGCTTCTACGGCCTGAAGAAGGGACTGCGGGGTCGCTTCGGGATGTACGTCCCGCCGCTGATGGAGCGGCTGGGGCTGGCCGAGCTCGAGCACAATCCCCGCAACAACCGGATGCGCGTGCGGCTCGGAGCGCGCTGATAGGCGACACAAGGCCCGGGGCCTAACTGACTGATTCTCTGACCCAGGTCGCTAGGGTGCAGCGCGTGCGGATCGCCGTGCTCGCCGACATCCATGGGAACCTGCCCGCGCTGCGGGCCGTGCTGAACGAGCTCGACCAGGAGCCGGTTGACGCGATCGTCGTCGCGGGGGACGTGGTCGGCGGCCCGCTCGTCCGCGAGACGCTCGAACTCCTGGCGGCGCGCCGAGAGCCGACTCGCTGGGTACGCGGCAACTGCGAGCGTGACGCCGTGGCCGTCTACGACGGCGCGCCGGTGTCCGATGACCCGGCCGGAAGGGCGGCGGCGTGGAGCGCACAGGCGCTCGATTCCCGGTGGCGCGACGAGCTCGCGGCCCTGCCGATCAGCCTCGGGCTCGACGACGTGCGCTTCTGCCATGGGTCGCCACGCCGCGACGACGAGATCCTCACCCGCACCACGCCCGAAAACGTGTTGACCGACGCGCTGGCGGACGTCGCCGAGCCCCTGATCGTCGGTGGCCACACCCATCAGCAGATGGTCCGAAGTGTGAACGGGACCGTCACCTACGCCAACGCGGGCAGCGTCGGGATGCCCTACGAGGGCCGCCCGGCCGCGTTCTGGATGATCGTCGACGACGGCGTTCCCGACCCGCGTGAGACGAGCTACGACCTGGGTGAAGCGGTGCAGGAGCTCCGCGCGTCGGGGTTCTCCGACGTCGAGGATCAGCTCGTCGGTTCGCTACTCGACCCGACCGACCCGCGCTGGGTGTCGGCCTTCTTCGAGCACGGCGCCGGCCGCGGCGAGGATCCAGGCGCGCCGCCAACCACGGGCTAGCCGACCCGCCAACCACGGGCTAGCCGACCCGGGACCTGGCCGACCCGGGGCCGTACCAAGCCGGGGCCTTACCAACCCGGAGCTACGGGATCTCGCGCACCGACCGTCGGCGGGCGGTCAGCCGGCCGTGCTCGGCCACGATGTCGACCCGCGCGAGCAGCGCCTTCAGCGCCGCGAACGCGTCCGCGTCAAGCCGCGCAGGCACGTCGGAAGCGATCAGCTCGAGCGCGACCTCCGACCGGTAGGCCGCCCGGTACGGGCGCTCCGAGATCAGCGCCTCGTAGACGTCGGCGATCGCCAGCACCCGCATCGGCATCGTCTGCTCCTCCGCGCGCAGGCCCCGCGGGTAGCCGTGGCCGTCGAGCCGCTCGTGATGGGAGCTCGCGAGCGCCGCGAGCCGGTCAAAGCCGGGGACTTGCTCGAGGATCTGCTCGGTCAGCAGCGCGTGGTCCTTGAACCTCGTCTGCTCGGCCTCGGTGAGCGGGCCCGGCTTGTCGAGGATCCGGTTCGAGATTGAGAGCTTGCCGATGTCGTGGAGCAGCGCTGCGCGGCGAAGCTCTCGCTGGGTGGGCTCGTCGAATCCGAGCATCGTCCCCATTCCGAGCGCGATCGCGCACACGCGATCGCAGTGCTCGTGCGTCCACGGCGACTTCGCGTCGATCACGGCCGCGAACCCTTCGGCGATCGTGTCCAGCCGGTCCTCGTCGGCGGTCAGGATCCGATCGGGGGGCTCGACCGTGGACACGTCCGGCGTCGCCAGCGAGTGCCAGAAGCGATCGTCAAGACGGAACGCGCCGAGCGCCTCGACCAGTGCCGGGTCGAACCAGGTCCCGCTCCGCTTGACGGCGACGCGGTAAGCGATGTGAGCGCTACGAGCGGCATGAAACACCTCGACCGTCTGTGCCAGACACATGATCCTGGCCAGCAGCGGAATGTCGGTTCCGCTGAGCCCGACCGGCTGGCCGTGGCCGTCCCAGTGCTCGTCGAGTGCCTTGATGGCGTCGGCTGTCGCTTCGGAGAACCCGAGCTTGAGCGCGATCTCGGCGCCGCGGTGACAGCGCGCCTTCATCAGCGTCCGCGTCACGTGGCCTTCGTTGCGGATCGCTTGCAGCCGGCCGGCGCGGTCGAGCAGGGATCCATCCGGAGCCACGGTCTTGATCGACCACGCGAACGCCGACAGCGGACGCGCCCAGTCCACCAGCTTGGACGAATGCTTCGCATATTGATCGTCCGCGCGGAACAGCGCGGCCATGTGCGCCGAGTTCGCCGAGCACCCGGCGTCCTTCAGCAGCAGCGCGTAGAACAGGTCCGATCGCACGGACGCGTCGAGTCCGAGTTCGTCGGCCACGCGCATCCCGATCAGGCACGACCGCACCGCGTGGCCCGGCGGCTCTCCCTCGGCGATGTCCAGGGCGCTCGACAACGCGCCAATCAGCTCGGACAGCGCGATCTCGCGGGACCCGGCCATCACCTGAAAGTATCGGCACATAACTGGTGAACGAAACCGGTTGCGCTCTGCGGCGGACGTCTAGGCTTCCTGTCCATGTGCGATTTGCACGACGAGCACGTCCGGCTCCCGCCGCTCGAGGCCGACGAGTACCGGCTCGACACCGCCCGCGTGCGCGGGTTCGTCGCCGACGTGCGCGACCGGATCGCCGCGACGGAGTCTCCGAGTCACGCGTGTGAGCTGATCAGCCCGCTGTTCGCGGAGTTGCTGGCCGACCAGGACTGGCTGCCCGCGGCCTATCAAGAGCCGGCCGTCGACAGCGGGATGGGCGGCGGCATCGGGCAGTGGCTGGTGTTCCGGGCGGCCGACCGGTCGCTGTCGCTGTTCAGCCTGGTCGTGCCTCCGGGCGCGATGACCCCGGTCCACGACCACCTCGCCTGGGGCCTCGTCGGTGTCTACCGCGGCGTTCAGGACGAGGAGTTCTACCGCCCGGGGGATGGGCGGCTCGCGCTCGTCCGACGTCGTCCGGTCAACCCGGGTGACTTCTACACGCTGTTGCCACCGCGCGACGACGTGCATCGCGTGCGGACGACTTCCGCGCAGACGTCGGTGTCGATCCACCTGCTCGCGAACGACGTTGGTTGCATCTGGCGCCACACGTTCGACGAACAAACCGGGGCACCCAGTCCGTTCCGCTCGGGGTACGTGAACGCCGAATGCGCGTCCGACTCGTGATCCGGTGAGCGCGACCCTGCAACGCCACGCCACCGGGCTGACCTGGACCGAGCCCGGGATGATGGTCCGCACGGCGCACGCGCTGCACAGCGAGGGCCGGGTGTGGCTTGTCGACCCGTTCGACGACGGCCCGGCGCTACGCGAGGCGGAGTCGCTCGGCGTGCCGGCGGGGGTGTTCCAGCTGCTCGACCGCCACAACCGCGACTGCGAGGCGATCGCCTCGAAGCTTGGCGTACCGCTGCTCCGTCTCCCCCAGAGCGCCCCCGACACGCCGTTCGACCCCGTCCCGGTCCTGTCGCGCTGGGGCTGGCATGAGGTGGCGCTGTGGTGGGAGCGCGAGCGAGCGCTGATCGTGGCCGAAGCGATCGGGACCGCGCCACCGTTCGCGCTCGGGCGCCGAGCCGGAGTCCATCCGATGTTGCGGCTGACTCCGCCGCGATCGCAGCTCGCGCCCTACCGGCCGTCGATGCTGCTGGTCGGCCACGGCCCCACGATCGAGACCGACGCCGCGACCGCGCTCGACGACGCGCTCGCGCACGCGCGGTCCGACATCCCGCGGCTCGTCACGTCGCTGCCCAAGCTCGTTCGCGGCGGCTGATCCCGGCTGGCCCAGGTGACCGCCCCGGTCTACGCCTCCGACCCGAATCCGGCGCCGGACTCGGAGTTCGTGTCCGGCGAGCTCCGGTATCTCGTGACCGGTACCCCGGGCCGGCTGCTCGACGCACGGCGCACCCCGATCACCGTGACGGCGGTCAGGCCCGACGTCGCCGCGTTCGAGGTCGAGGTGGGAGCGTTCGAGGACGCCGGCGCGCGCTGGGAGCTGTCACTCGAGGAGGTCGGCCGCTTCCAATTCGTGCGGGGCGGGCCGGTCGCGCCGCCGGAGACGGTGGCCGAGCTGGAGGATGCGCTCAGACGGTTCGACCGCGAGCTGGTGATCGACCCCGATCCCGCCGTGCGCCGCGAGACCTTGCGCCGGATCGACCGCGCGCGCGCCGACGTGCAAATCGAGCTGCCGGGGCCGCTCGACGTGGGCGCGCGAGTGCGGGAGCGCGCCGGCGACCCCGAGCTGTTCACGCTGCTCGAGAAGTTCATCGCCGACCGCGACGTCGCCGACCTCGAGCGGCGGTTCACGAGCGCGTTCGTCAGCAATCCTCGCTCCGGGGAGTTCGTCAAGGGCCACGCGATCGTGCTCGCCGAACTCGGTCTGTGCCCGTACCGCGGCAAGATCGTCCGCGACCCGGGAGTGTTCGAGGGCGCCGGCGCCAAGGAGCGACGGGCGGAGCATCTCGTCGCCCGTCTCGCGTTCACGTATGAGCTGTGGTCGACGGCCGGCGAGGAGACCGTGACGCTCTACCGGGGTGCCGCCGTCGAGGGACAGTTACCCGAGCCGTCGTTGTCGTCGTTCATATCCGCGACGTTCTCGCACGACGTCGCCGCGGCGCACTTCGAGGGCGGGCCTGCGACAAGGACGGCCGTCCTGTGGCGTCAGCGAGTCCCGGTCGCCCGCCTGTTGATGACGTTCCTCGAGACGCGCGAGATGAACGGCCGCTTCCGCGAAGCCGAAGCGGTGCTGATCGGCGACCCGGCTAATCGCGCGTTTTAGACAGGATCACTTCGGCGGCCACGGGCCGGCGTTCGCGCCGACAGCGTTGAGCCAGTTGCGCATGTACGTGCCGGCCGGCGTGATCTCACCCTCTTCATAGCCCGTCGTCGCCTTCGCGAGCGTGATGCCGTTGAGCGTCGACCAGCCGTACTCGATCGCGGTGCCGTGCGCGGCGTACTTGGCGATCGTCTGTCCCTGCTGAAGGATCGAGCCCGGCGGCGCGATATCCGTGATCTCCTCGGCCACGTACTGCACCTGGCCCGCCTGCTGGCCCTGGAGCAGCTCGAAGTACACGAGCGGCTGGCCGGCGTACCAGTTCGGCTCGATCGCGAGGATCTTGATCTCGCAAGGGGCGAGGATCGGCGCCCCGACCGGCAGCTGGGCGTCGACGCCCTGGTCGGTCCGTTCCCAAACCGTCACGTACTGGAGCGGGTCGATGTAGCTCGTGGAGCTTCGGCGCACGGCGACGTGCTCGAGCGCGAGCAGGTGCCTGACCTGGGACAGCGGGCATCGCGTGCGCCTTCGGATCGCCGATCGGATCCTGCGGCGTCACCGCCTGCGCCTGCTGGCCCGCCGACGGCTCGACCGCCTGCGGATGGGCCTGCGGGAGCGTGGCCGTCGACGACGCGCCGCCGCTGCCGCCGGTGGTGCTGCCGCCGACCGCGGAACTTCCGCACCCCGTGGCGATAATCGCGAGCGCCGTAATCGCCGCGAGCCTGTATCGGTGAAACACTTGCCTGCCGTCCACGCTAAACGTCTGCTCCACACGTTAACGGCATCTCTCGCCGGCGGCGTGAGTCATCCGTTTGCGCTACCCGACATGAGTAGGGTGGTGGGCATGGCGTTCGTCCCCGCCGATCGGCATCTGCTCCGCGCCAAGGATCTCGCCGACGCGCGCTATTTCGAGCCGCTCGACGTCGACGATCTCGCGCGGGCGGCCGGGCTTTCACGCGCTCACTTCAGCCGCGAGTTCCGCCGCGCCTTCGGGGAATCGCCGCACGCATATCTGCTCACGCGCCGGCTCGAGCGCGCCGCGGCGCTGCTGCGCACGACTGACCGCTCCGTGGCCGACATCTGCTTCTCGGTGGGGCTCCAGAGCCTCGGGTCGTTCACGACCAGCTTCACGCGCACGTACGGCGTGTCGCCGACCGCGTACCGCGCGCGGTTCCCGCCGGCCTCCGACTGGGCGATGGTCCCGACGTGTGTGGTCCGCGCGTACGGGCGCCCGCAGCGCAGCACGTTTCGAGAAGACAACCTCAAGCGTCGGATTTAAGGTCCTCCGCGTAGTCACCACGACGCCCTAGGAGGCAACGATGATCAAGCTCTCGACCGCGCAACTATGGGTCCACGACCAGGACGAGGCGCTCGAGTTCTACACCCAAAAGCTGGGGATGGAGGTCCGCTCGGACGTCACGCTCGCGGAGATGGGCAACTTCCGCTGGCTGACCGTCGGCCCTCCCGGGCAGCCCGACATCTCGATCGTCCTGATGGCGATCCCCGGGCCGCCGGTGATGGACGCCGACACCGCCGCCCAGGTCAAGGCGCTGATGGCCAGGGGCTTCGCCGGAACGGTGTTCTTCACCACCGACGACGTCGGGGCGGACTACGAGCAGCTCAAGAGCCGCGGCGTCGAGTTCTCCGAGGTACCCGAGGAGCGCCCGTACGGGATCGACTGCGGGTTCCACGATCCGTCGGGGAACACGTTTCGCCTGACCCAGCTCCGGGACCTGTCCGCGGCCTGACGCGGATTTGGGGTCTCGCTTCGCTCGACGTCCGTGGGGCCGGTTCCGCAGGGCGTCCATGCCCTGCGGGCGCGCACCCTTGAATGGCTGAGAGCCAGCGAATGGAAACGGCGGGCGGCTGAGGGTGGATGCGGTCGCCCCGGGGACGGGTCGCGGCTCGCGGGGCATGCATAGCACGACAATCGAGCCGATCGGGCGGGGCCGTGCCGTACTACGCATGTATGGCATGCCTGACACGGCACGGCCGGCGCAAATGCCCTCAATTGCCGTGTTATGCATGCTCCGGAACCCACGGCAGCTCCCGACGGGAACACCACACCCCCTCCAGATGCCCGCCGTTCCAGCCTCCGCCGGCTCTCATCCATTCAAGGGTGCGCGACCACCCGCGCGGCACGGACGCCGCGCGGAACGGCATTGCGGCGACGGCCCGCTCGGCATCCTTGCCTCGCCTAACGGGCCTGCCGCAATTCCATCCGGAGGACGTCGAGCGCAGCGAGACCCATAATCAGCTCGTCGGTGCGACGATCACCGGCTGACCCGTCGGCACCCGGCTGCCGCCGGCCGGCTCCTCGGTGACGAGAAGCTCGCGCACGTCGCGGAGGTCGCCCGGGATAGCGACGTCGGCCGCGCCGGCGCCATTGACGGTGAACAGCGCGGCGGTCGGCGCGGGGCTGCGTGACGATGATGGCGGCGGTGAGCGATGCTGCCACCGCGGCTGCCATGATCGCCACCCTCACCGGCTTCGTCCGCCGCGGCCGGGCATGCACGGTGCGCAGGACGCGCCGCCGAAGGCCCGCGGGCGAGCGGTATTGAGGCACCGCCACTAGGAGCGCGTCGGTCACGGGCCGCATGCTGGCGACCTCATCGCGACAGGCGGCACACCGATCGAGGTGGCGGCGGTAACGCTCGGCCTCGTCCGGCTCGAGCGCGCCGAGGACGTAAGCGGCGCTCTCGCCCGTGCAGTCGTCACGGTTCATCGCACACCTCCGGCAGCGCTTCTCAGGGGTGCTCGGAACATCATCCCCTGCCTGGGATTGGCCCGGAATGCCGGGTTCATCCGTTCCGTTCGAATCAGCGGTCGATCCGGATCACTTTCGCCCGTCGCAACTTCGGCCGCGGCTCTCTACGCTGTTCATGTGGCGGACCGAATCGTCTATGTAACCCGTGTCACCCGGCTCCCGCTGGTGGGCGCCGACGGTGCTGATGTCGGCCGCGTGGTGGACGTGGTCCTCGACCTCGGTGGACGTCCGCCGCGCGTCAACGGCTTCGTGGTGGCGGTCGGGCGCCGGCGGGTGTTCGTGGGCGCGGGCCGGGTCGGGGAGATCTCGAACGACGGCATGCGGCTGCGTCGAGGCTCGGTCAACCTGCGGCAGTTCGGGCTGCGCCCCGGCGAGCAGCTCGTGATCGGCGAGTTGATCGGACGCGAGGTGCGCGGCGAGCGCGTCGTCGACGTCGGGCTCACCCCCGCGCCTGAGCCGTTTGCGTGGGAGGTGGCCACGATCGCGCTGTCCGGAGCCCGCGGCCTGACCGGTCTAGCTACCCGTCGACGCGCGCCCGACGTGATCGACTGGAGCGAGGCCGGCGACCTGTTCGCCGACGAGCGCCCGATCGACCGCCAGGCCGCGGCGCTCGGTGGCCTTCACCCGGTCGAGATGTCGGCGGCGATCCGTCGCCTGCCGCTCAGCCGCCGGCGGATCCTCGCCTCCGAGCTCGAGGACGACCGGCTCGCCGACCTGCTCGAGGAGCTCGACGAAGACGAGCAGGTACGGATCGTCGAGGGGCTCGATCAGGAGCGTCTGGCCCGCGTGCTCGACGAGATGGAGGCCGACGACGCCGCCGACCTGCTCGGGGAGTTCTCTGAGAGCCGCCGCACCGAACTGCTCGGCGCGATGGACCCCGAGGAGGCCGAGCCGGTCCGCCGCCTCCTGATCTATAAGCCCGACACCGCCGGCGGTCTGATGACGCCCGAGCCGGTGATCCTCGACGGGCAGGCGACCGTCGCGGAGGCGCTCGCGCGGATCCGCGATCCGGACCTGCCGGTACCGCTCGCCACCCAGGTGTTCGTGTGTCACCCCCCGCTCGAGACTCCAACCGGCCGCTTCCAGGGGGTCGTGGGCGTCCAGCGCCTCCTACGCGAGGCACCGAGCAAGCCCTTGGCGCGCTGCCTGGACGAGGAATGGGAGCCGATCGCGGCCGACGCCAGCGAACGGGAGGTGGCCGAGCGGCTCGCGGCCTACGACGTCGTCGCGATCCCGGTGACCGACCCCGCCAAACGTCTCGTCGGCGCGGTTACGATCGACGACGTGCTCGACCGGATGCTCCCCGCCGATTGGCGCATCGCGCGCGCGAGCCGCTGATGGCACGAAACGACGACCTCAGCACTCCTCGCGGCACCCCCGGCGGTCCGTCGTACGACCCTGACGCGTTCGCGCGGTTCGCCGAGAAGATGGCCCGCTTCCTGGGCACCGGGCGCTACCTGGCCGCCCAGACGATCTTCGTCATCTTGTGGATCGCTCTCAACGGGATCGCGCTCACGAACAGCTGGGATCCCTATCCGTTCATCCTGCTGAACCTTGCGTTCTCGACCCAGGCCGCTTATGCGGCGCCGCTGATTCTGCTCGCGCAGAACCGGCAGGCCGATCGGGATCGCACCGAGACCGAGCGCGACCGGGATATGAACGCTCGCTCGCTCGCGGAATCCGAGTACCTCGCCCGCGAGATCGCGGGGATCCGGATTGCGCTCGAGAGCAAGCCCGATCGGGACGACGTCACCGATGCGATCGAGAAGCTCACGCGGGCGATCGAGGACACGTACGGCAATGCCGCGTCATCGTATGCGGGCGGCGCCGGCGTGGAGTCCGACCTCGGCGAGGACGAGATCGAGTAGACCGGTGGCCGCCGGGGTCGCCGGGGGCCTACGATTGTCGTGTGATCGCCCGCTTGCACTGGGCCTCGTTGACTGCGGTCGTGATGGCGGGGTGCCTGGTGGGATGTGGGTCGAGCACCGGCGTTTTCGGCGGGACGACGGTGCGTCACGCGCTCCAGGCGCCGGCGCGGTCGACGCCGTTGCCGCCGCTGCCCGAGGACCCGGCCGGCGACCCCGTGGTGCCGACGCCGGGCCCGACGAGGGTCGCGGCTCGTCCCGCGGCGGTCGCCGTGATCCGCTCGTGGTCGGACGCGCTCAGGCGCGGCGACGTGCGCGGGGCGGCCCGGTACTTCTCGCTGCCGAGCGTGATGATCAATGGCACCGACGCGTCGGGCGATGCGGTCCTGATCACGATCGGGACGCGCGCCGAGGCGGAACAAGCCAACGCGTCGCTGCCGTGCGGTGCGATGTTGCTGTCGACCGATCAGCGAGGCCGGTACGTAAACGCCCTGTTCCGCCTGACCGGGCGCCCGGGCGTCGGGGGCAGCGACTGCGGCACCGGTGTCGGCTCGACGGCGCGCACGAACTTCGTGATCGTGGACGGGCGGATCCTCGAGTGGATCCGCGCGCCCGATGATCCGGGCGACAACGGCACGCCGGCCGTGCCGACCGTTCCGCCTCCGTCCACGGTGCCGACGAACCCGCACCCGAACCCGACGACGGTCCCGCAGGCCCCCGGTTCGAGCGTGTGAGACCACTAACATCGGGTCGATGGACGGCGATCAACTCAGGGCGCTCCAGGCGCCGCTGAAGGAGCGCTACCGGGCCGAGCCCGAGGCCGCGCTCGTCACGTTGTCGGCGACGGGCGAGCTCGGCGAGGGCGTGGCCTGCTCGGTCAATACCTCCCGGGCGATCGCGGAGGCCGGCCTGCACCCCGCGACCGGGGGCGACGGCTCGCTGCTGTGCTCGGGCGACATGCTGCTCGAGGCGCTGGTGGCCTGCGCGGGCGTGACGCTCCGGGCCGTCTCGACCTCGCTCGGGATCGCGGTGGCGGCGGGACGCGTGCGCGCCGAGGGCGACCTCGACTTTCGCGGGACGCTCGGCGTCGATCGCGACGCGCCGGTCGGCTTCAGCGCGATCCGGCTGTCGTTCGACCTCGAGACCGACGCCGACGAGGAACAGCTCGCGACGCTGAAGAAGCTGACCGAGCGCTACTGCGTCGTCTACCAGACGCTGGCCGGCGGGCCGGAGCTGACGACGAGCTTCAGCGCCGCGGCTTAGCCCCACCTCGAGTCTGGTCAGGTGGCTCGGGGGGCGCGCCGCCAGCGCGTCGCGGACCCCGCGTACCGCGGGGCGGATTGGGTTTGACGGCGGGCACCTGGAGTGGGGTGGGGGCGGGTCGCCGGCGCGGGGGCGGGTCGCGGATCATGCATAACACGACATTTGACGCGATCGCGATGAGCCGTGGCGCGTCAGGCATGTGGGGCATGCGTAGTAGGTCACGGCCAGGCCGGAAGCGCTCGAATGTCGTGTTAGGCATGCCCGGCGCGCCGCGACCCGTCGCCGGGACGACCGCACACCCTCAGCCCTTCCCGTTGCCCTTGCCGTTGCCGCCGGCGTTTCCGTGGGTGTTGTCGTGGCCGTACGCGTTTCCGTTGCCGCCGGCGTTTCCGTTGTCGTTCTTCGCATGGCCGGGGGGCGTGGTTTGCGGTTGCTGAGTGGCCACGCTCTGTGGTTGCTGAGCGGCCGTGCTCGTGTTGGTGGCGGCCGGGGTGGTGGCGACCGGCGCGGGGGCGGTCGTATGGGACGGCCCCGCGCTCGGGGCTGCGGCGGGCGGGACCTTGGTCGCATTGCGGGCGTGACCTCCGGACCGCGCCGCGTGCGGGGCCGTCCGCCCGGCGGTCTTGTGCGCGACCGCGGCATGACCTCGACGTCGCGCCCGGTGGACGCCATGGCCCTTGTCCGAGCGCGCCGACGGCTTGGAGTTCACCGTCGCCGGCGCGGCTGCGACGGCCGGACCGCGAACCGCGGTCGCGGCGGCGGCGGGATCGCCGCTCAGGCACGAGACGACATGGCGCGCGCCCGCGGTCACGAGCGCCCACACCGCCGTCGGGCGCGTGCCGTCGTAGTACGCGATGAACGCCCGCACGGCCTCGGGGTCGAGCTGCGAGCCGGCCTCCGCGCGCAGGATGTCGATCGCCTTCTGGTGGCGTGCCGCAGCCCGGTAGGCCCGGGCTGAGGTGATCGCGTCGAACGTGTCAGCGACCGCGATGATGCGTGCGCCGAGCGGAATCTGCTCGCCGGCGAGCCGGTTGGGATAGCCAGCCCCGTCGAGGCGCTCGTGGTGGTGGCGGACGATCTGCGTGAGCTCGTGGTCGCCGAGCGCCGCGACCATCTCCGCGCCGTCGACCGGGTGACGCTTGATCACGTCGAACTCCGCGTCGGTCAGCCGGCCCGGCTTGTTGAGGATCGCCTTCGGCGTGAGCAGCTTGCCCACGTCATGAACGGCCGCGGCGGCGCGGATCCGCGCCACCTGATCGCTCGGCAGTCCGAGTCCCCGGGCGATCATCGTCGCGTGACGCGCCACCCGAGGCGCGCACCGTCGTCGAGCCCTCTATCAACAAACCTCGACCACTCCCACGATCGTTGCTCATTGGTACCGATAACTACCAAGAGCTCGGCGCATCGCCCGCGAACAATGAGCGTCGGGGTTGGGAGTCGGCGGATGTCCGAGCGAGCTGGGCCGAGTTCAGCTCGTCGAGCCGTTCTCGGCTGGGAAGCGGACGGTCACGGTCAGCCCGCCGGTTGGCCGCGGCGTCGCGGCGAGATCCGCGTCGTGTGCAACCGCGATCGCGCGGACGATCGACAGGCCCAGCCCGTGGTGGCCGTCGTTGTGGGTCCGGGCGCCGGACAGACGTTGAAACGGCTCGAACAGCCGCTCGGTCTCTCCCGCTGGGATCAGTGGTCCGGTGTTGCCGATCGTCAGCACGGCACGTCCGTCGAGCGTCTGGGTGCTGATTTCGATCTGGCCCCCGTCGACGTTGTGGTCGATCGCGTTGTCGATCAGGTTCGCGATCAAGCGCGCGATCAGCGCCGGATCGCCCAGGGGCGTCGCGGGGTCGAGCTTGACCTCGGCGGAGATGCCGCGGCGGTCGAGCTTGGGGGTCAGCTGCCGCAGCTCGGAGTTGACCAGCGCGGGCAAATCGACGGGGTCGCTTCGCTCGAGGCCCCGTTCGCTGCTCGCCAGCGTCAGCAGCGCCTCGAGCAATCGCTCCTGGTCGGACTGCGACGCGAGCAGTTCCTCGCACGTCGCGCGCAGCGTCCGCTCGGTCGCGTTCGGGTCGGCGAGCGCCACCTGCAGGAGCGTTCGCTCGAGCGTGAGCGGCGTTCGGAGCTCGTGCGACGCGTTGGCCACGAACCGTCGCTGCGCCTCGAAAGAGGCTTCCAGACGGCCGAACAGGTCGTCGAGCGTGTCCCCGAGCTGCTTGAACTCATCGTTGGGCCCCGTCCGAGCGAGACGCTCGTGCAGGTTGCCGGCCGAGATCGTGCGGGCGGTCGCGGTGATCTCGCGCACCGGCCGCAGCACGCGACCCGCGGCGAACCACCCGAGCACGGCGGCGCCGGCGGTCGTCACCAGCAGGACGATCCACGAGATCGTCACCAGGCGGGCGAGGTCGGCGTTGTGCTGTTGGGTGACGATGTCCTGCCCCGGGACGGCCGGGGGAGCCGGAACGGTGATGACTAGCCCGTCCGGGAGCTTCAGCTGGCGGCGTACGACCGGGGAGGGCACGGCGACGCTGATCGCGCCCCCGCGCGAGGTGAGCAGATAGACGATCGCGAGCAGGATCGTCCCGAGCAGCAGGAACAGGCCGGCGTAGAACAGCGTGAGGCGCATCCGGGCGGTCCGCGTCGGTCGGATCCACCCGGACGGCGTGAGCGAGCGAAGTGACGGCCGCACCGGGGGTCAGATCCGGTAGCCGCCCTCGCGGACGGTCTCGATCAGCTGCGGCTCGCCCAGCTTCGCCCGCAGCCGGCCGATCGTCGTCTTGACCGTGTTCGTGAACGGGTTCGCGGCCTCGTCCCACACGCTCTCGAGCAGTTCCTCGGCCGACACGACCCGTCCCTCCGCGCCGAGCAGATACTCGAGCACCGCGAACTCCTTCGGGCTCAGCGCGAGCGGGACGTTGCCGCGCACCGCGGTGCGGCGCGCGGGGTCGAGCATCAGGTCGCCCTGGGCAAGGGTGGGCGGGAGCGCGGGGCTCGAGCGGCGGCCCAGCGCCCTGACCCGGGCGACGAGTTCCTCGAAGTCGAACGGCTTGGTCAGGTAGTCGTCCGCGCCGATCCCGAGACCCTCGACGCGGTCCCGGATCGTGCTCGCGGCGGTCAGCATCAGCACGCGCGTGTTGCTGCGCTCCTCGCGCATGCGCCGGCAGACCTCGTCGCCGTGGATCTGGGGGAGATCGCGGTCGAGCACGACGACGTCGTAGCGGTGGACGCTGACGTGCCGGAGTGCGTCGGCGCCGTCGAACGCGATGTCGACGGCCATGCCTTCCCGTCGGAGGCCCTCCGCGATGGCGGTGGCGAGCCGCCCGTGATCTTCAGCAACCAGAACGCGCAATTTCTCCTCCCTGGGGCCCGCGCAACACAGGATGACCGATCGAGGTGACAGCGGGGTCACAGCCATCGTGACGGGGCTGTCACCACCTAACGACTACAACGGTCTCACCAGGCGTCATCCGGTCACAGGAGGCAGCACCCATGAATCTCATCCGGCGAGCCATTCCATCGACGGCGGCGATCATCGCCGTCGCGCTGTTTGTCGCGGCATGCGGCGGCGCGACCACCACCACGTCAACTTCGGGCACGGACGTGGCCGCCGGGAACGGCGGGTCCGGCGGGGCGGCCGGAGGCCCGCCGAAGAACTTCCTACCGGACGCCTACAAGTACTCCGCGTGCATGCGCAACCACGGCGTCTCCGACTTCCCCGACCCAGTCGTGACGCACTCGGGCAACGGCACTCAGGTGTCGATCCACGTCTCCCAGGCTGATGGCACCTCGCCACAGTTCAAGACCGCCCAGCAGGCTTGCCGCGGGATCCTCCCCACTCCCTCGAATGCGGACCTCGCGGCTCAGGCTCAGCAGCAGCGGATCCACGGCCAGGACCTGGTCGCGTTCGCGCGCTGCCTGCGGGGTCGCGGCATCAACGGGTTCCCGGATCCGAACGCCCAGGGAGAGTTGACGGTGCAGATGATTCAGGCCGCCGGGATCGACCTCACGGCGCCGCAGGTTCGCGCGGCCGGGCTCGCCTGCGCGTCGGCGTCGAACGGGGCGATTACGCGAGCGGATGTCATCCAGGCGACGAGCGGAAATCTGCAGCCGTCCGGCGGCAGCTCGGGATCGGCGTCCGGCAACTCCGGGGCAACGACCGCGAACCCATGAGCCCGGTCCGCGTTCAATCGATCCGGCGAGCGATGCCGGCGGCGGCTTTGGCGGCGGGTGTCGCGCTGGTTGCCGCCGGCTGCGGTGGCTCCTCTTCGGCGACGACGAGCACGAACTCCGCCGGCGGGCGGTCGACCGACAACCCCGTCACGCAGGCGTACAGGTACGCGGCGTGCATGCGCGACCACGGCGTGGCGAACTTTCCCGACCCGCACGTGTCGATTTCAGGCGGCAGCACCCAGATCTCCATGATGGCCAAGGGCAACCCGAACGCTTCGCCTCAAATCCAAGCCGCACAGACGGCGTGTCGCCGGATCCTTCCCGGACCCTCTTCGGTCAACCCGGGCGCCCAGGCGCAGCAGCAGCGGGCGCGCACGCAGGACGAGCTGTCGTTTGCGCACTGCATGCGCAATCACCGCATCCACGGCTTCCCGGATCCGCCCGCGCACGGCAGGCTGACCTTGCCGATGATTCAGGCCGCCGGGATCGACCTGACGGCGCCGCAGTTCCGCACCGCCGCGCTCGCGTGCATTCCCGCCTCAAACGGAATCTTGACGCGCCAGGCGGTGATGCAGGCGACGAGCGGCAATCAAGCCCAGAGCGGTAGCCAGACGTCGGCGGGCTCGAGTCCGTGAGCGAGTGGGCTCGGACAGGTCCACTACCCTCGGGCCTGTAAAGCGGCCCACCGGGGCATGCTCGACGAATGGAGGAAGGGTGCGTCGTCTCGTTCTGCTCGCAGGCCTGGTCGGTTCGTTGATGCTGGTCGCGTTCACCGGGTGGGGGGAAGCGGCGGTCGGTGGCGCGCACGAGGCGCAGGCGACGGTGCCGCTCACGATCCTGAAGGCCCGCGACGGTGAAACGCTCGCGCTCGCGCGCGTCGTCATCCACGGCCGCGCGTTCCCATTCCTGATCGACACGGGCTCTTCGAAGACGCTTGTCGATGTCGCGCTCGCCCGTCAGCTCCACCTGAAGCAGGTTGGGAAGCCGATCAAGGTCACCGGCGTCGGGTGCTCGGAGGCCGCCAGCAAGGTCCGGCTGAAAAGCTGGAACATCGGCGGGCAGGCCCTCCCGTCGATCGTCGCCACCAGTTCGGTGATCGCGGGCGCCGACGGCAAGGCGTTCGGCCTGCTCGGCTCCGACGTCCTCTCGCACTTCGGCGCGATCGAGCTGGACTATGCCCACAGCCAGTTGACGCTCGGCTGAGGTCCGGGTGCGCCGGGGAGTACGCTGATCACGTGAGCGCGACCCGGCGCGAAGTTGCAGCCCGACCACCGGAACCGCCCCTCCCGGTGCGGCTCGGAATTTCGTGGCTCACGAATGCGGTCGTGCTGCTGGTCGTGGATCTGCTCTTGACCGGCGTGACCACGTCGAGCGCGGGCGCGCTGCTTCTCGCGGCCGCCGTGTTCGGGGTCCTGAACACCGTGCTGAAGCCGTTGCTTCGGCTGATCACACTGCCGCTGGCGCTGCTCACGTTTGGGATCGCGTGGTTCTTCGTCTCCTTGTTCATGCTTCTGCTCACCCACTGGATCGTGAGCGGCTTCGACATCCATGGTTTCTGGACGCTGGTGGCCGCGACTCTGATCGTGTGGATCGTGAACCTCGTGCTCGACTTCGTGCCGGGGCCGTGGCAGGTGGCGGGCCGACGCGGCCGCCGGAACCGCCGCGTGCGCGGCGAGTAGGGCTCAGGCCTTCGTCTTCTTTGGCAGCGAGCGTGCCCGGCGGGTCATGTCCGGCCCACGGATCTGCGGCATCCAGGCGTTCGCCGACGGTCTTGACCGTCCAGCCGTCGGGGCGGAGCGTCTTGTCCGACAGCTCGTCCCAGTGGAGCGGCACCGCCACGGGCGCCTGCGCTCGCGGGCCGGATCGCGTAGGGGGCGACCGCGTGCTGGGCATACGCGATCCGATTCACGTCGAGGTAGATGCGCTTGCCGCGATCGGCCTTGTGCCACTCGAGCGTGAGGTGATCGGGATCGTCGGCGACCATCTGCTCGGCCAGGCCGCGCGCGAACGCGTGAACCTCGGAGAAATCAGGGCCGCGCCGGAGCGGGCAGACCACGTGGACGCCGCGCGAGCCCGTCGTCATCGCAAACGGAACGAGGCCGAGGTCACGCAGGCGATCGCCGGCGGCGCGCGCCGCCGCGCGAACCTCCGCGAAGCCGCCGCCCGACGGATCGAAGTCGATCGTGACGCGGTCGGGCTGGTTGGGCTTGTCGGCGCGCGATAGCCACGTGTGCACGGTCACCACGTTCTGGCCGGCCAGGTACACGAGCGTCGCCGCGTTGTCGGCGAGCGCGTGCGTGATCGTGCCGCCCTTCTTCGGCAGCGTGGCGCGCTTGATCCAATCCGGGAAGTACCGCGGCACCGCCTTCAGGAAGTAGCCCTCGCCCTCGATCCCGTCCGGGAAGGCCTGGAGCGCGAGCGGGCGGTCGCGCACGTAGGGCAGCATCCGGGGCGCCACGCGCTCGTAGTGGTTCGCGACGTCCAGCTTCGTCAGCCCGGCCTCGGGGAACACGACTCGGTCCTCGTGCGTGACCCGAACGTTCCGGTTCCCGACTTTCAGCTCCGTGGTCACGTGGTCACCCTTCCCGCACTACTTCGGAGGCGTCCTTGTCGTCGCGCAGGCCGAGGTAACGCGGGTGGCGCAGGCGGTGATCGCGGGTCCACTCGGTGAACCCGATCTGCGCGACCAGCTTCGGCTCGACCCAGGTGACGTTGCGTTCCTTGATCTCGTCGGGTGTCTCGAATGGCGAGTCTTGCCGTTTGAGCTCTTGGAGTTGTGCGGCGAGCGCGTGGAGTGTCTCGGTGTCGAACCCGGTGCCGACCTTGCCCGCGTACTGGAGTTGGCCATCGCGGTAGTAGCCGAGCAGGAGCGCGCCGAACTCGACACGCGAGCCGCGGGGCTCGGTGTAGCCGCCGACCACGAGCTCCTGCCCGTGTTCGCACTTGAACTTGAGCCAGTCGCGCGAGCGGGTCGCCACGTATGGGCTTTCGGCGCGCTTCGCGATCAGCCCTTCCCAGCCCTTGCGGCACGCCTCCTTGAAGAACGCCTCCCCGTCGCGGTTGCGGTGCTGCGTCCAGCGGACGTTCCCATGGAATTGCAGCGCGTCGCGGAGCAGCCGCTTGCGCGTCCGCAGCGGAAGCTTGCGGACGTCGTGGCCCTCGAGCCACAGGATGTCGAACACGTAATAGAAGACCGGCACGTACTCCTGGCCGCGGCGCGCGAGCTTCGCGAAGCTCGTCTCCGACCCCTCGAACGCGACCACCTCGCCGTCGATGACGAACTGATCGCACCGCTCGTTCGCAAGCGTCTCAACGAGTTCGGGGTAGCGGTCGTTTTGCCTGAGGTCGTTGCGGGACAGGAGGGTCACGTTGTTGCCGTCGCGGATCGCGATGCACCGGATGCCGTCGAGCTTGCGCTCGTAGATCCAGTTCGGATCGGAGAAGCGCTCGTCGGTGAGGACCGCCGTCATCGCGCCGGAGGTGCTCGGCGCGGGCGCCTCGGGTGCGAGTTCTTGCTCGTCGGCGGTTAGAGAGTCGATCTCGCTCATCGTGGTGCCGGTCCCGTCACGCTCTAGGCACGGTACCTCACGACCGTGCGGCCCAGGACCTGAGACCGGGTCGGGCTCACGGGCCGTCTATAAACCGGCGTCATGCCGATCTCGGCCTTGCTACTCGCCCTTGGCGCCGCGGCCGTCCACGCGACCTGGAACCTGCTCGTGTCCGGCGAGGCGGACACTCATTCCGCGAGCGCAGTCGCACTTGCCTTCGGGACGATCCTGTGCGCGCCCGTGGCCGCGGTGACGTGGCGCGTGGATGCGGCGGCGGTCCCGTACATCGCCGCCTCGAGCGCGCTCGAGTTGCTGTACCTGGCGCTGCTCGCGACCGGCTATTCGATCGCGGCGATGAGCTTCGTCTACCCGATCGCGCGCGGCTCGGCGCCCGTGCTCGTGCTGGTCGCCGGCGCGATTTTTGCCGGCGCGGCCGTGTCGCCGCTCGCGGGCGCCGGTGTACTCGTCGTCGCGGCCGGGATCGTCTTCGTGCGCGGCGTGAGCGCGGCCGCGCGCCCACGGGACCTGGCCCTCGCCCTATCGGTCGGCGCGTCCATCGCCGCCTACACGCTCGTCGACAAGCACGGCATCGTCCACGCCGGATCGATCTCCTACCTCGAGTTGGTGCTCGGCGTGCCCGCGATCGTCTACGTGCTGGCCGTCTGGCGCGTGCGCGGCGGGTCCGCCCTCCGTGCCGGCGTCAACCGCAACACGTTGGTGGCGGGCGTCGGCATGTTCGCGGCCTATGCGCTCGCGCTCGCGGCGCTCAGGCTCGCGCCGGCGGCGTCCGTCTCCGCCGTGCGGGAGTCGAGCGTGGTGATGGCCACCGCCGTGCTCGCGATCACCGGCCGCGAGCGGATCGGGGCGGAGCGGCTGATCGGCGCGGTCGCCGTCGTGGCGGGGATCGCGCTGATTTCCTTCGGGTAGCTCCGGTGTGAGAGTCTGTTCGTGTGTCGATCGCTGGTGCGGGCGGGCTGGAGGTCGCGCCGCTTTGGCGGCGGGTGGTGGCGCGGCTGCTCGACGCCGCCGCGTTCCTGATCCCGGTTCTGCCTGTGGGGGCGGGCGTGGCGTGGCTTTATGACCGGTACCGCAGCCGGCGCGCCACCGGAGACGAAGGCTTCGGACCCGTTCGACGCGCCGGAGTTTCCCTTCTTCCGCCGCGTCGGCGAGTCGACCACCTTGCGGCTTGGGTTTGTGGCTGCGTTGCTGCCAGTCGAGGTCGCGATCCGGAACTGGCGCAGTCCCGGGGATCGCGCAATGGGGCTCCGCCGCGTCGACGCCCGCACCGGCGGGCCGGTGTCGGTCCGGAGCGCGCTGATTAAGGTGGGGTGCAGACGGCGTCACGCGAGTTGAGCCGGTGGATTCAGCGTCCGCTCCATCAGCGCTCGTTGGAGCGCACGCGCGCGGCTCAAGGCCGAGTTGAAGGAGGCTCGCGAGATCCGCGCCGGCGATCGAGAGGCGCAAAAGCGCGCGATGGCCGAGGTGCTTGAAGCGAAGCCGAGGTCCGACCGTCGGCTTCGTGCGGTCGGGGCGCTGCTCGGCGGGACGCTCGGTAGCGTGCCGCTCCACCTCCCGGCGCTGTGGTCGGCGCGCAATCAGACCCTGCCGGAGCGGATCGCGGGGATCGTCACGGTCAGGGACTGACGCGCTCCTTGTCTGTTGTCCGCGCAGGAGGCGGACCGGGTGGTCTTGTCAGCGCAGGACGCGGACCGCGTGGTGCGCCGGCGGCGACGCCGGAATGAGATGAACCACGATCACGGCGGCCAGCGCAATCGCGCACAGCCACATCAGCCCACGGAACATCCTGCTGACCGAGGACCAGTTGACGAATAGAAGCGGATGCATCGGTTCCCTTTCGCCCCCGACCGGATCGAGTCTCCCTGCCGGGTCGGGGGCGTTTCATTGCGAGTTCGGTTACCAAGTGGCTACCCGATCTGGTGGCTCCTACTCAGGGGTAGGCTCGCGGGGGCTCAGCTGCCGAGGGTCTCGAGGACCTCGGCAGCCTCGTCGTCGAGCTCCGCCAAGCCGGCGAGGCCGCTGCGGGCCGCCTGGTTGACGTGATACTCGCAAGCGGCCGCCATGGCGTCCTCGTCTCGGGCCTCGGCGGCGCGGACGATGTCGCGGATCTCGGACACGGTGCCCGTACTCCGGCCCCGCTGCGAGAGCGATGTGGCCCGCAGGAGCCTGACGCGCGCCCGCAAGCCGTCAAGCGTTTCGCGGATCGCCTTGTTGCCGGCGCCATCGAGCAGGACGTCGTAGAAGTCGTCCTTCGCCGCCAGCATCTCCTGGATGTCGGAATCCCGCCGCTTGGCGAGCCGCTCGATTTCCCTGAACGATCCGCGGAGCTGTTTGACCTGGGCGTCGGAGGCGTTGCGCACGAACCGGCGGCAAGCGAGCGCCTCGAGCGCGGCTCGCACCTCGTACAGCTCGGCCGCCTCCTGGGCAGAGGGCACGACCACGATCGCCCCCTTCTGGGGAATCGTCGTCACCAGGCCCTCGGCGGCGAGCTGCCGCAGCACCTCGCGGATAGTGGTCCGCGAAACGCCCGTCTGCTCGATCAGCTCGCGCTCGATTAGGCGCTGGCCGGGCTTGAGGCGGAAGTCGAGAATCGCCTGACGGAGCACGTCGAGCACCTGCTCTCGAAGCGGCGCGGCCACCCGGCCGACCCGCATCGACAGATCCCCAGCAGGACGCTCGGGCGGCGAGCTGCCGGTCATGACGCTCCTCTCTCCGTGCGGAGCCGCGCGGTGGCGGCCTCGTCGACGACGAGGCCCTCGGGGTCCAGATCCGGGTCGCCGACGACCACGACGCCGTAGTCCCGGGCCGCCCCGGCCACGGTCACGTAGCCGTCACGCACATCGATCAGCACCCGCTCGGGCTCGCGTGTCAACGGATCGCCCCAACCGCCGCCGCCGCGGTTGATGTAGCGGAGCACGGTCAGTGGGTCGGTGTGCCAGCTTGGCTGCCGGTAGGGGTACAGGAACTCGCCGCCGGGGTCGGGCGCGTTCGTCTTGGGGTTCAGCAGACCGGCCAGCGGGACGGACTCGGCGTAGGCATCATCGCCGGTCGTCGGGCTTGCCGGCGTCTCACCGTCCGGTTGCCAGATCCACACGCCGCCGTTTGCACCGTCGCGCCCGCCGTTGACGCCGAACCCCGCCGGCCGCTTGTAATGCAGCGACATGAGATTGTGGCTGGCCGCTTCGAGCCACAGCGAGTCGCGCATTACGGCGAGCCCGCCGCGATTGAAGCCCGGGCCTCCGGTGTCGGGGACGGGCTCCTCCCGAAGCAGCACGGCCGGCACATCGGACTCGATCGCCTCGACCGCCCCCACGATGCCGTTCGCCTGGTAGGACAGCATCCACGTGTCAGCGTCGCCATGCTCGGTGGCGCCGAACGGGCCGAGCTCACCACCGAGTTGCGCGGCCGACACCCACGGCCTGCCGTCCGCATGAACGCCGCTGGCGCTGTGAATGTCGGTGGTGCCGCGGTCGCCGGCGATCGCCGCCGAGCCAACCGCCTTGGCGAGCGCACGCAGCAGCGCGCCGATCATCACCTGGCTCTGCTCGTAGTAAAGGAACACGGCGCCGTCAGGCGGCAGCGCGCTGATGACGGTGCCCTCGGGAAGGACGATGTCGATGTTGCGCCAGGCTCCGCTGGAGAACGGCGTCCGAGGGTCGAACAGGTACTTGAACGCCACTCCGACGGTCGTCTTGGCATCAAGCGCCGTGGCGTTGATACAGGTGCGGGCCTGGCGCGAGGTCCCCGAGAAATCGACCTCGGCTCGATCTCCGCGCTTGGTGATCTTGACGTGGACGCGGTACTCCTCGGCGTCGTCGACACCGTCGCAATCGGCGGCGTCCTCACCCTCCCACTCGCCGTCCCCGATCGCCGCCAAGGACTCGGACATGCGCTCCGCGGCGGCGTCACACACATACGTGATGGCACCCTGAACCGCGTCGAAGCCGTACCGGTCGAGCGTGTCTGACAGCAGCCGCTCACCGAGTGTCAGGCCGGCGCAGATCGTCTGCATGTCCGGGAACAGGATCTCGCCAAAACGGACGTTGTCGAAGATGAGGCTCCAGGTCTCGCGCACCGGCTCGCCACCGCGGTAGAGCGCGCGCGGTGACACCACGAGTCCCGTCTCATAAACGTTGTGCTTGGTGAGGCTGAAGCCCCCAGGGACAACGCCGCCCATATCGAGTTGGTGGGCCTTGAGGTTGACGAAGCCGGCGAGCCGGTCGCCGTCGTAAACGGGTCTACAGAACAAAAGGTCGTTGACGTGGGTTCCGGTCCTGTACGGATCGTTGGCGACGATCACATCGCCCGGCCCGAGCCGTTCGGGCCCGTACTCGTTGATCGTGTTCCGGACCGAGTCCGTCATCGTGCCGGTGAACAGCACGATGCTGTTGCTCATCGCCGGCGTGGCGTAATCGAGCGCCGGCGGACCGGTGAGGGTCGCCGCGAAGTCGTAGAAGTCGCGCAGGATGGGGGAGAACGCGGCCGTGAGCAGCCGCCCGCAGACGTGCTCGACGATGTAACGGAAGCGGTTGGCGAGCACCGTCGTGGTGAACCGGTCCGCGCCGTAGCGGGCGGCGAACTCCTCGGTTGACAGATCGCGGATCAGCGCGGGGCCTCGATCGAGATCTCACCCAGCCGTCCCACCTCGGCCCGCTGCCCGGCGCACACGAACGTCGTCGACAGGCCCTCGCGAATGATCGCGGGGCCGGCGAGGCGCATGCCCGGGGCGAGCGCCTCGCGCTCGTACTCGGGGGCGTCGACCGGTTCGTCCTCGAGGTAGTGCAGTTTCAGCGTCCGCTGCGGTTGCGGTTGCGGTTGCGGTTGCGGCTGCGGCTCGGCGCGTTGCGGTTCGGCCGGCGTGACTCCGCCGCCCGAGCCGCCCGACCGAAGCCCGTCGTACTGGACCTTGTCGACCGGCACCACGAGCTGCACGCGGTAAGTGACCCCTGCACCGGCACCGCCGGGAATCGGTTGCCGTACCGCCGTTCGTACTCGTCGTGAAACCGGTCGATCATCTCCTGCACCGTCGCCGCAGTGATCGGTCCCGCGGGCACCTCCACGAGCGGCGTCTCCCAGCTCTGTCCCAGCAGCCGTCCGTCGAAGCTGCGCCTGAGCGTCACGTCGCCGCGGCCGTCGTCGGCCTGAACGCGGCTGCGCAGTTTCTCCTCCATCGCCTCGAAGATGTCCGCGATGCGGGGCGCGGCGTCGGGGGTGAGCACCATGTACGCGCTCTGGCTGTCGTAGTACACGAGGTCCGTCGCCAGCAGCCCGAGGGCCGAGAACAGCCCTGGGTGCGGCGGGATCAGAACTCGCCTGACCTGCAGCTGCTCGAGCGCGGCCGGCAGGAGCATCGGTCCGGCGGCCCCGTATGCCAAGAGCGCGAAGTCTCGGAGGTCCACGCCGTGGCGGATGGCGACGTTCGTGACCTCCTCGGCGATGTTGTGCACGGCGATCCGGTAGGAGTAGGCGATGCGGTCGTGCAGCGACAGCGGTGTGTCGAGCGACGCGAACGCCGTCCGCGCACGCTGTTCGTCGAGCCGCATCTCGCCGCCGGCGAACCCGTCGGGGTCGAGCATGCCCATCAGCAGGCACGCATCGGTGATCGTCGGCGCCGTGCCGCCGCGCCCGTAGCAGGCCGGGCCGGGATCGGCACCTGCGCTCTCCGGACCGACGACGACGTCGCCGGCCGGGGAGATCGAGATGATGCTGCCGCCCCCGGCGCCGACGCTGGAGATCTCGGTCGCGAGCGCATTGATGATCAGGTCGTGCTCGAGCGAGAACGTGTCGTTGACGAACGGCCGGCCACGATGCACCAACGAGACGTCGGTGGACGTGCCGCCGACGTCGCAGCAGATCAGGTTGGCCTCGCCGATCGCCTCGCCCAGCCGGGCCCCGGACGTCGTTCCCGCCGCCGGTCCGGCGAACACGATCCGGAACGGCTGCGCCAACGCATCTCGCCACGGCATCAGCGTGGCCGCGCAATCGGCGAAGTTGAGCTCGCCGGTAAACCCGAGCGCCCGCAACTGCTCGTCGAGCTCGCCGGCGTAGCCGCTGAACATCAGCTTCATCATCACGTCGATCACCGTCGTCGACGCGCGCGCATACTCCTTGGCAAGTGGTGAGGTCTCAGACGAAATGGAGACGGGTACTTCTTTGCCGAGGACCTCGAGGGTCAGCTCGCGCAGCTGCTCCTCGTGACTGCGGTTGACGTAGGAGTTGAGCAGGCAGATCGCCACGCCCTCCACGTCACAGCGCGCGAGGACCGCGAGCTGCCGCCGCGCGTGGTCCTCGTCAAGCTCGGTCATCACGCGGCCGTCGGCGAGGATCCGCTCGGCGACGCCCCGGCGCAGGTAGCGTGGGATCAGCGGCCGGGCGCAGTCGCCGAACGGCCGGCGCCAGCTCGCGTCGGTCTGCGCGTCGAGCGGCCGCCACAGCCGGCCCTTCACGAGTATGTCGCGGAAGCCCTCGGTGGTCAGGAACGCCACCTTGGGGAGGCGGCGAGTGATGACCGCGTTGAGCCCAGCGGTGCTGGCGTGGTTGAACACCGCGCTCCCCTGTACCCCGAGCCGGCGGCCTCCCTCCACGACCGGCCTCGCCGGATCCGTCGGCTCACTGGGGACCTTGGTGACCGTGACGCGCCCATCCCGGAACGCGACCACGTCCGTGAACGTGCCGCCGATGTCGACCCCGAGCATGTTCAGATCTCCAGTCCGAGGGGCGTGTAGGAGCCGAACGGCCGGCGGCCGCGTTGGCGCGAGATCGAATGCAGGCACGTCTGGCACTTGCGCACGTCCCACCAGCCACCCTCGCTGAGGACGCGGTAGTCGGCGAGATGGTCGCTGCCACATTCCGGGCAGGTACCCTGTGCCGGCTCGCGCGCGGCAACCAGATGAAGCTCCTGGGGTCGTGGAAACGAATGCACCTGTCCTCGCAGGATTGTATGACGATCAGGCGGTAGGATGCTACTGTACCGGCCGTGATGGCGACCCGTGCCGACGCCGCCGCTGGGATCTCCCCGCCGGAGCCCGATCTCACCCCGCAGGAGATGATCGCCCGGGCCGTCGCGTTGCGAGGCCTCCTGCGCGAGCAGTCGGCCGAGACCGAACAGCGCACCTACCCGTCCGACGAGATCCATCAGGCGTGTGTGGACGCCGGCTTCTACCGCCTCTACGTCCCTCGGCGCTACGGGGGCTACGAGTTCGGCGCGCCGACGTTCATGCGCGTGGTCCAGGAGCTGTCGCGCGGTGACATCTCCACGGGCTGGTGCCATCGCCCTGGCCGCCGCCCACGCGCTCCAGGTCGCCTCGTGGTGGCCCGAGCAGGCGCAGGACGAGATCTTCGGCGACGGGGACTTCCGGTGTGCGGCGGTGGCCGCCCCCATCGGTCCGGCCGCTCGGTGCGACGCCGGATGGGAGCTGACCGGCAGGGTCGGCTACGCGTCGGGCGTCCCGCTCTCGACGCACTACATGGGCCAGGCCCTGATCGCCGGCGACGACGGCAAACCGACCGAGCGCATGCTGCTGTTCGTCGCGCCACGCAGCGAGTTCACGATCCTCGCCGACTGGGGCCGACTGATGGGACTCAAGGGGTCGGCGTCCAACACGATCACGTTCGATCGCGGCCGGATCCCGGCACATTGGGCGATCGAGGACGCGCTGATGGTCGACTTCGACGTCGCCGGCCGCGGCACGCCCGGCGTCGCGCTGCACGGAAACCCGATGTACGGCGGACGGGCGATGGCCTGCTTCACGCTGACGCTCACGGCCGTGGCGATCGGCGGCGCATACGCGGCGCTCGACGAGTATGAGGAGATGATGCACTCCCGACTCACGCCGCTGCCGCCGATGGTGCCGCGCATCGGCGACGAGACCTTTCACCGCTGGTTCGGCTCGGCGCTGGCGAAGATCGCGACCGCGGAGGCGGCCATGTACAACGCCGTCGACCAGCACATGGAGGCCTGTCGCCGCGCCGCCGACGGCGGGAGCCCGTACACCTACGGCGAGGACATGCGGATCGGGTGCATCGGCAGGGAGGCCATCGTTCAGGCCTGGGAGATCTTCCAGTCGGAGATCTTCCGCACCGCCGGCTCGAGTGCCGCCGTCGACGGGTCACGGTTCGAGCGCATCTACCGTGACATGTCGATGCTCAACAGTCACCGCAACACGGTGCTGCGGGAGTGGGCATTCGGCGAGGTGGCCCGGGAGCACCTCGGCCTGCCGCGGCAAGGCAGGGGCAACGTGCAGACGCCGCGCGACGCGAAGTGACCCTCTGTGCGGCTGGGTGACCAGGAGTGACCGATGACCAGCACGACTGACACCAACGCCCTGCGCGAGGCATGGACCGAGGTGCACGGGCCACCGAATGACGCCGCCGAGGAGCTGTTGCGACTGAATCCTTCCTACTTCGCGCGCGTGCTGGACTTCACCGCCCATGCCTGGCGTCGCGGCCCGCTCGAGCCGAAGGTCAAGGCGCTGATCCTGCTCGCGGTCGACAGCGCCGCGTCCCACCTGCACGGTCAGGGCGCCGCCGACGACGTGCGCCGGGCACTGGCGCTCGGAGCTACGCCCGCCGAGGTGCTCGAGACGCTCGAGCTCACGAGCACGATGGGCATCCACGCGGCGAACACCGGCGTGCCGATCCTGCTCGAAGAGCTCGCCGCCGCCGGACGGCCCGTGGACATGAACGCCGCGCTGACCGAACGCCAGGAGCAGATCAAGGCCGAGTTCACCACCAAGCGTGGCTACTGGAACGACTTCTGGGACGGCTTCCTCCGCCTCGACGCCGAGTTCTTCGCCACCTATACGGCGATGTCGTCGCATCCCTGGGAGCACGGGACGCTCGAGCCCAAGGTCAAGGAGTTCATGTATTGCGCGTTTGACTGCTCGGCTACGCACATGTTCGCCCCCGGCCTGCGTCAGCACGTCGCTAACGCGATCGGCTACGGCGCGACGGCTGCGGAGCTGATGGAGGTCTTCGAGCTCGCGAGCGGGATCGGCGTCGAGTCGTTCGCGCTCGCGCTGCCGGCACTGGCCGAGGCACTGCCGGGCGGATGACGGGCGAGCGTGGCCGAGCCGCGGCTGGAAGGGCGTGTGGCGATCGTGTCGGGCGGCGCGCGCGGGATCGGGGAGGCGCACGTCCGTGCTCTGGCCGGCGAAGGCGCGCACGTGGTGGTCGGCGACGTGCTCTGCGACGAAGGCACGGCGCTGGCCTCGCAGCTGGGCGAGCGGGCTCGCTTTGTCAGGTTGGATGTCACCTCCGAGGCCGATTGGGCAGCCGCGGTGGCCGCGGCCGAGCAGGACGGTTGGGGCTCGGGAGCGGTCACGATCCTGATCAACAACGCCGGAATCATCGACCCGTCCCCGATCGCGGAGCTGTCGGCCGAGCGGTGGCGGCGGACCATCGACGTAAACCTCACCGGCCACTTCCTCGGGATCAGGGCGGTGGTGAATTCGATGCGCCGGGCCGGAGGTGGCGTGATCGTCAACACCTCCTCGATGACGTCCGGAGATCGCGGTCGGCCAGCTGGCTCACTACACCGCGTCCAAGCACGCGATCGCCGGCTTGACCAAGGCGGCGGCGCTCGAGCTCGGAGGCGACGGGATTCGGGTCAACTCGCTGCACCCAGGGATGATCCGCACTGCCATGACCGAGGGCGCGCCCGAGGATCAGATGGCGGCGAAATACCCGTTGCGCCGTTTCGGCACGCCCGAGGAGGTGGCCCGGACGATGCTGTTCATCGTCTGCGACGCGACGTACGCGAGCGGCGACGCCTTCCCAGTCGACGGGGGAATCCTCGCCGGCATCATGATGGGGGAGTAGTGAGCGGGATGCGCCTGGAGGGAAAGGTCGCGGTCGTGACCGGCGCCGCCGGAGGCCTCGGCGGAGGGTCGGCGCGCCGCCTGGCGAGCGAGGGCGCACATGTCGTCGCGGTCGACATCGACCGGGAGGGTGCTTTGCGCGTGGCGGAGGAAATCGGCGGCGTCGGGGTCACGGCCGACGTGTCGCGCGAGGAGGACGTCGAGCGCTACCTCGCGGTGGCGGTGGAGCGCTACGGGCGCATCGACCTGCACCATCTCAACGCCGGCATCCCCGGTTCGCTCGATCCACTGCCGGCGCTCGACGTGGCGGGCTTCGAGCGCGTGCTGGCGGTCAACGTCACGAGCGTGTTCCTCGGGCTGCGCGGCGCGTTTCGCCAGTACGCGGTGCAGCGATCGGGCGGCGCCATCGTCGTGACGGGGTCGATCGCCAGCCTTCGCGGCAGCGCCGACCTGTTCGCCTACCACACCTCCAAGCACGCGGTGCTGGGTCTCGCGCGGTGCGCGGCCGTCTACGGGGGCCCGCTCGGCGTCCGCGTCAACGTGATCGCACCGGGGATCGTCCCCACCGACTTGTTCGCCGCCGCCGGCGGGGCCGTGGGCGGTGGCGGCGACATGGCCCAGCGAGCGACGACCACGCCGCTCCGGCGGCCGGGAACGCCCGACGAGATCGGAGCTGTCGTGGCCTTCCTGCTCTCCGATGACGCCGCCTACATGACCGGCGACGGTCGTGTCGGTGGACGGCGGCGCGACCACGACGAACTCGCTGCGCCCGTCCGGAGGGGCCGGCCGGTGGGATCCGTCGGAGCTGGATCGATGAGTGTCGTTTGGAGCAGGCACGAGCACGACGTGTGGCTAACCCCTCATTCGTCACCCCGCCCTGGGGTGAATGCAGGTTCAGCCACCTACCGTGTGGCCAACTGCGATTTCGGCGGCCGGCGCCGGCCGAGTGTGGGGTTGGCCCCACTAACTACGACCGAGGAGGAGTGAGCGTTCATGAAACCATCGGTACAGAACATCATCGCCTCGGCTGAGGTGACGAGCTCGCGGCGCGGTTCCTTCTGGGTGGGGCTCGAGCCGGTGCCGGGACCGCTGGGCACGGTCATGCGCGGTCCGATGTTCGTGGAATGGGAAGCTCCGCCCGACCCGCAGCCCGGCCCTCCATGGGTTCTGGTGCACGGAGGCGGCGGACAGGGGATCGACTACACGACCACGTTCGACGGCCGTCGCGGCTGGTCCCGGCTGCTCGTCGAGCAGGGACACACCGTGTTCGTCGTCGATCGGCCCGGCCATGGCCGGTCACCGCATCACCCCGACATCCTGGGCCCGATGGGCCCGCAACTCGGGTTCGAGTTCCTGCGCCCGATCTTCGTGCCGCCGCCCGACGGCCCCGACAGCAACCCGGCTGCCCACCTCCACACGCAGTGGCCGGGCGGGCGCGAGCCCGGCGACCCCGTCTACGACCAGTGTCTGTGCACGTCTGGCCCGATGCTCGCCGATCCCGCGGAGATGCACGCGCTCGAGGCGGCGCGGCTGGGCGAACTGCTCGATCTTGTCGGCCCGGCGATCGTCGTCACTCACTCGGCCGGCGGTCCGGGGACGTTCGCCGGCGCCGACGCGCGGCCGGACAAGGTGGCCGCGCTGTTCGCGATCGAGACCCTCGGCCCCCCGTTCCTCAATCGGCCGGAGATGGGGGTGAATCTGGCGTGGGGGCTTGCCTGCTCGCCGATCGCCTACGACCCTCCGGTCACCGACCCATCCGAGCTCGACACCGTCACCGAGGAGCGTGCGGAGCTCGGCCCGATCCCGGTCACGCTCCAACGGGAGCCGGCGCGGCGGCTGGCCAACCTCAGAAGGTTCCCGATCGCGGTCGTGACCGCGGAGGCGTCGATGTTCCTGGGATTCGACCGACACCTCGTCGAGTTCCTCGCGCAGGGTGGGTGTGATGTCGAGCTGGTGCGACTGGCCGACCACGGCGTGCACGGGAACGGGCACATGATCATGTCCGAGCGGAACAACGCGGAGACGCTGCGTGTGCTCACCGACTGGGCGGCGCGCAAGCTTAGTGAGTGAGAAGGTCGGCGGCGCCTGACGGCGGCGCCTCAGTGAGTGAGCGGCTGCCCCAGGCGCGCGCGACCGGTGGAGGCGAACACGACCTCGTACTGGGCCGCGATGTGCGTCCGGAACATCGCCGCGTCCCGGAAGCAGCGCTCGAGCCGTGAACCACGCCGAGCGGCGCTCGAGCCGCCGCTGGCGAACATGAGATCGACCGCCTGCCACGCCAGCCGGCCGCATTGGGCGATCACGTCACGGGTCGCGCCGTCGTCAGCGGTCGTGAACGGCTCGCCGCGCTCCGCAAAGCCGACGCACTTGGCGGTGAATCGCGCGAGCGCGCCGAAGAACGCGAGCTCCGCCGTGTCGACGAGGCTGTACGCCTCCCCGTACCACCGCTGGTAGTCGACCGATTCCGAGCGGGGGATCGGCGGCGGGAAGCTCGTCGGACGCGCAGTCATCATCGCCTCGTAATCCTGGAGCGCGGCGCGGGCGTTGCCGATCTGGATTGCGTTCAGCGATGCGTAGAAGAACGTCATCGCCCGGGCCAGGTACAGCGGATTGCCGTGCAGCTGGAAGCCGATCGTGCCCTCCCGGGGCATCTCGAAGTCCTTCCAGTCGTAGCGCACCGTCAGGTGGGCGGGCACGAACACGTCCTCGGCGACGATCGTGTTGGAAGCTGTGCCGCCGAGCCCGATCGTTGCCCCGCCGCCCCAGTCGTCGAGGATCTCGTAGTCGGCGCGCGGGATCGCCACCATGATCCGCTCGTCGGACCCGGCGACGAGCGCGAGCGCGATGACGTGGGTCGAGTAGGTCGCCCCCGAGCAGTAATCCCATCGCCCGCTTACTCGGTACCCGCCAGGCGACGGGGTCGCTTTGCCCCGGGGAATTGCCCGCGACGGCCCGACGAAATGGCCGTCCGGGCCGAACAGCTCGGCCTGGGCTTGCTCGGGGAAGAACGCGCCGACCTGGAGGGCATGCGCCGACCCTAGACACAGATTCCACCCGATGCCGGCGTCGGCACTCGAGATCTCGACGATCACGCGATAGAAGGTGTCCAGACCGAACTCGTAACCACCGAACCGGCGCGGCTGCAGGATCCGATGGAAGCCCGCCGCGACGAACTCCTCGTGGAGCTGGGGAGAGTAGGTGCCGCGCTCCTCGGCATCGGCGGCCTCGGCGAGCACTCGCTCGCGCAGCCCGCGTGCGCGCGCCACGATCTCGCGCGCGGTGAGTTGCGGCTCCGGGGGGGCGATCGGCGCGGCCGTGGCCAAGTTTCACCCCGCCAGGCTGGGCACGATCACTCCGCTCAGGTCACGCTTCTCGGCAGACGCGTGAAGCGCGTCGTCGATCCGGTCGAGCGGGTACCGCGTGGTGATGATCGGCTCGGGATCGAGCCAGCCGTCCTCCATCATCCGGATGAATCGCGGCAGGTCGTGGCGCATGCGGACGTTGCCGTTCTGAGCGCCGAGGATCGCCCTGCCCTCCACCGAGAGCGCGAGCTGGGGGACGGTTACTTCGGCGTTGCCGCGCTCGACGCTGGTCAGCACCACGGTTCCGGCCCGCCGAGCCGCCCGGATGGTTTGGGGGACCGCTGTACTCAGCGTCGCCGCCTCCATCGTGTAATCGGCGCCGCGCCCGTGCGTGAGCGCCTTGACCTGCTCCACCGGATCGCTCTGTTCAGGGTCGACGGTGTGCGTGGCCCCGAATCGGCCAGCCAGCTCGCGACGCTCGGCGATCGGGTCGACGGCGATGATCTGCCGGGCATTCGCGATCCGGGCCGACTGCACCATCCATTGCCCGAGGTGTCCCAGCCCGAAGATCGCGACGCTCGAACCGGCCTGCACCTTGGCGACGTTGTGCACGCAGCCCACGCCGGTGGTGATCCCGCAGCCGAGTAGGCTCAGCCACTCGTCGGGCAGATCGGTCTGCACCGGGAACACCTGGCTGGCGGTGACGTTCATCACCTCCGCGTAGCCCCCGACGTTGCCGGCCGCGCTGACGGGCTCGCCGTTGCGGCGGTTGGCCACGTGGGGCCAGATCCCGCCCCGGTCGAACGTCTCCGAGCACTGATCGGGGCGGCCGATCGAGCAGTAGAAGCACACGCCGCATTCCGACGTACCGGGCACGATCACACGGTCGCCGACCTTGGTGTGGCTGACGCCGGCGCCCAGCTCCACCACCTCTCCCATCGAGGCATGGCCGAGGATCGTCGGCGGGATCTTGAACAGCTCGCCGCGCCAGTTGACGCAGTCGGTGGAGCAGAACGGGGAGGCGCCGGTGCGGACGAGCACACGGCCGGGCGCCGGATCAAGGTAGTCGATGTCCTCCACCACGAATGGCTCCCTGACCGCCGCCAGCAGCGCTGCTCTCATCGAACGTCACTCTCCTCGGTAGCGGGCGACTCGCGCGCTCTCGATGTCGCCAACCTATCAGTTCGTCTGCCTGTCTGACAATCACCCAACGCGTATGATTGTCATACAGGATTCGCTCCCGACCCAGGACCTAAGGACGCGCACGCCCATGGACGACAGGACGAAGTTTGATGTCGGCCTTCAGACCCGGCGCGAGGTGCTGGGCGCCGAACACGTGGACCGTTCGCTGGCACAGGCCTCCGATTTCGCCCGCCCGATGCAAGAGCTCGTCACCGAGTACTGCTGGGGGGCGGTGTGGTCGCGTCCCGGGCTTGATCGCAAGGCGCGCAGCCTGCTGAACATCGTCATGCTCACGGCTCTCGGTCGCTCCCATGAGCTCGAGGTCCACGTGCGCGGCGCCGTCACCAACGGCGTCAGCCCGACGGAGATCCAGGAGGCGCTGCTGCAGACGGCGATCTACTGTGGCGTTCCGGCGGCGATGGAGGCGATGCGCACGGCCGAGGGGGCGCTGATCGGGCTCGGTGTCATCGAGCCGCGCTCAGCCGAGTAATCCCGAGCCTGAGCGCCTCCGGCTCGGAAGGCTCCGGCTAGGTCGACGTGATGGCGGCCATGGTCATCTTCGGTCGATGACCGAGCTGATCGCGACCGCGAGGATGATCAGGACCCCGCGGACGACGTCCTGCCAGTAGTCCGGGACGGCGAGCAGGTCGAAGCCGTTCGTGATCATCCCCAGGATCAGGACGCCGAGCACCGTACGCCAGACCGACCCGATGCCGCCGAAGATGCTGGTGCCGCCGAGCGCCACGCCGGCGATCGCGAGCAGCGCCAGCTGGCCGCCCAGGCCGCTCATATCACTTGAGCCCGACCCTGTCGTCGAAGCGTCGATCAGGCCGGCGAGGCCGCAGGCGGCGCCGGCGATCACGAAGGTGATGATCACCGTCCGGCTGACCTTGATCCCCGAGAGGCGCGCCGCGTCACGGTTGCCGCCGACGCCGTAAAGGTGACGACCGAAGACGGTGTATGCCAGCACGAGCTGGAGGACGATGGCGACGACGGCGAAGATGATCACCGGGTACTGGATGCCGGCGACTCGTTGTTGGCCGATGAACGTGAACACGCTGCTGCTCGGCGTGATCAGCAGGCCCCCGTGGGTTACGCCGACGGCGATCCCGCCGAACGTGAGCGCGGTCGCGAGAGTCGCGAGGAACGCGTTGATGCCCACCTTCGCCACCAGCAGCCCGTTGATGGCGCCCATTGCCGCGCCGGCCACGATCGCCATTGGGAACGCCCACCACACTCCGATGTGGACGGCGGCCCACGCGGCCAGCACTTCGGCGAGGACGAAGATCGACCCGAGCGACAGGTCGAAGTTGCCGGCGATGATCGTGAGCGTCACCGCGCACGCGGCGACGCCGATCGTCGCGTTCTGGGAAACCAGGTTGAGGAGGTTGTTCTTGGTGAGGAAGACCGACGACGCGATCGAGAAGTAGAGGAACAGCGCGACCGCGAACACGACGATGCCGTAGTCGCGGATGTGCTCGGCCCTGATCCGGCGTTGTAGGCGCACGCGCGGAGCGGCGATCGTCTCTGGACTGACGGCGTCCCCGGCCGCAACGGGGTCCCCGGCGACGGGATCGGGCGGCTGCGTGGCGCTCATGCGGGCGGGCTCCCTCCAAGGCCGAACGCGGCCTCCATCACGGCGTCCAAGGGCGGGTCGGCGCCGAACTCGCGTGTGATCGAGCCGAGGCGCATCACTAGCACGCGATGGGCGAGCCCGAGCACCTCCTCGATCTCCGAGGAGATCAGCAGCACGGCCGTGCCGTCGGCGGCCAGGTTGTTGATCAGGCGATGGATCGCTGCTCGCGCCGCGACGTCGACGCCGCGCGTCGGCTCATCGAGGATCAGCACGTGCGGGTTTCGGAACAGCCAGCGGGCGAACAGGACCTTCTGTTGGTTCCCGCCGGAGAGGCTCGCCACCCTCATCGACGGGTTCGGCGGATCGACCGAAAGCTCGTTGAGCAGCGAGCGCGTCTTCACGCGTTCCAGCGCGCGGCTCAGTAACCCGAATCGCGAGGCGACGGCACGTAGATCCGCAAACGTCGTGTTCGACGCCAGCGAGAGCTCCATGAACAACCCGTCGTCCTTGCGGCTCTCGGGCAGGAACGCCATCCCGGCCGCCATCGCGTCCGCGGGTGACCGGATGCGACGTGCCTTGCCGTCGACCGTGATCGTGCCGCCATCGATCGGATCGGCGCCGGTTATCGCCCGCGCGAGCTCGGTGCGGCCGCTGCCGACGAGGCCGGCGAGGCCGACGATCTCACCGGCGCGGATCTGCAGCGAGATGTCATTGAGCACCCCCTTGCGGCGCAGTCCGGACACGTCCACGACTACCGGCGCGCTCGAGCCGTGCGGCTTCTCGAAGTGCTCGGCCTCCGCGGCGGCACCGAACATTCCGGCGACGAGGCTCTCCTCCGTTTCCTCCGCCGCCGGCGACGTCCGCACAAGCCGCCCGCTGCGCAGCACCGTCACCGTGTCGGCGAGTTCGAGCACCTCGTCGAGGAAGTGGCTCACGTAGACGATTGTCCTACCGTTCGCGCGCAGCGTCCGGATCATGCGGTGGAGCGTCTTCGTCTCGACGCTGGTCAGCGACGAGGTCGGCTCGTCCATCACGATCACGCGCGCATCGCACGCGACCGCGCGCAGGATCTCGACCTTCTGCTTGTCGGCGGTCCGGAGCCCCCCGACCTTGGCGCGTCCGTCGAGCTCGAAGCCCCACCGAGAAATAAGCTCGTCGTACTGGGTACGCATCCGACGCCGCTGCACCAGCCCGGAGCGACGCGGCTCGATCCCGAGAAAGACGTTTTCGATCACGCTCAGCTCCGGGACGGGCGAGAGCTCCTGCGCGATCGTCGCGATGCCGTCAACGCGCGCCTCACGCGGGCTCGTGTACCGGACCGGCCGGCCGTCGATGAACAGCTGTCCGTCGTCGGGGCGGATCACGCCACCGACGATCTTCCCGAGCGTCGACTTCCCGGCCCCGTTCGCGCCGACGAGTGCGTGCACGGTACCTCCGGCAACCTCGACGCTGACGTCGTCGAGCGCCTTGGTGCCGGAGTACCGCTTGCCGATCGAGACGAGCCGGACCGGCGCGACCGCCGTCGCACTCATCCGACTCGTGCTCGTTCTTTCATCCGTTCTTCCTCGACCTTTCCGTGGTCGACCCGCTTAACCCAGTCCGCCCTCGAGCGTCCAGTCCGGCACGAAGTCCGGATGCGCCGCCAGGTACGCCTGGTCGATGATCGCGGGGTGCGTCGCCGGGTTGATGATGTTGACGAGGTCTCGCCGTCGGCTTCCCCTGCAGCGCGTCGTTGAGAGAGGCGATGCCGGTCTCCGACTCAGACGCCGGGTATAGGCCGAGGGTGGCGTACCAGGTCCCCGCCTTGACCAGGGCGACGGCCTCCTTCGCGCCGCCATAACCGATGATCGCGATGTTCTTCCCCGGCGTGTAGCCGCCGACCAGCTTCAGCGCAGTCACCGTCCCCGCCGCCATCTGGTCGCCGAACGTCGCGAACACGTTGACGTTCTTGTTCGCGGTGAAGTACGTCTGGGCGACCTTCTCCGAGGCCGCCTCGTCATACATCCCGGGCGGCAGAATCGTGAACGTGTAATTCGGCTTCCCCTTGTAGTACGCGGTCATCGCGTTCTCCCGGACCGTGTCGGTCGGGTAGTTGGCAAGCCCCGGCAGGAAGGCGATCGTGCAGTGGCCGCTTCCCTACCTGCTTCTTGCACGCTGAGTTCATCGTGGCGATCAGGTTCGTCGACTCGGCGCCGATCGACTGGCCGACGGTGGTGACGAGCTTCGGGTTGCTTGAGGCCGTCAGGACGTTCTGGGCGGACAGCGGTCCCCAGGTGTAATCGGCGGCCGCGACCTTGATGCCGGCTTGCATCGCCTTGTCGATGATCGGGGTCAGGGCGACATCGTTCAGGCCCCACACCCAGAAGGCCTTGTACTTGCCGGTGGTGATCGCGTCCTGGATCTGCGTCGACTGCATCTGCGGGTCGTTGTTGGCGTCGAAGGCGTCGAGCTTGATGCCAAGCTTGCCGGCCTCCAGCTGCGCGCCCTTCAGCGACGCGACTCCATACGGGCTCGGGTTGTAGTAGAAGATCGCCATCCGGGTGCCCGACCCGCTCGACGACGACGACGTAGTGCTCGACGACGACGCCGCGGCCGCCGGGGTGCTCGATGACGACGCAGCGCTCGACGACGACGATGAAGACCCGCATCCGCCGATCGCCGCCGCCATCATGGCCACCACAACCGCGCCCGCGCCGATGCGCGCGCGCTCAGACCTGAACATTAGTCCGACTCCTCCTCTCGAGACTGCCCGCGTGCCGGTCCGCGTTGAACCCTTCGCCCGGCTCGGCGAAGCAAAGCGGTTCGGCAACCTTGCAGCAAGTCCCGCCAGCTGAAAAAGTACGCAATCCGGATCGTAGGCTTCGCAATCTGGATAGCCTCCGATTCCGCTTCAGGCGCCTAACACCGCGATAACAGAATGACTAGCGCTGAACGTCCGACGGACGAAGAGCTTGGCGCGCGACACGAGGTTCATCTCAGGACCCGCGATCCCGTCGAAGCGAGCATGCTCGCAGCGCGCGTCTACCACGAGCACCGTCTCACGATCCTGGGCGATCGCCATGCCTTTTCGATGACTCTCGACGCCGCGTCGCTCGGGCCAATCACGCTGGGCTGGCTCTTGTATGACACCGAGATTCGGGTCGACGCCGAACCGCACGCAGATGCCTACCAGGTCAACCTCGTCAGCGCTGGACAGGTGCGCGCCTACTGCGGATCGCAACAGTTCGTCGCCACGTCGAGCACCGGCATGATCTTCGGACCCGACAAGCCGACCGGCTTCGCGGGCTGGCGCACCCCGAGCCTGATGCTCGGGATCAAGATCGAACGACACGCGCTCGAGGACGAGCTCGAGCAGCTGCTCCATCGACCCGTCACCGGGCCGATCGCGTTCGCGCCCGCGCTCGACTTCACCAAACGCGGCGCAGCCGATTGGAACCAGTTGGTCTGCGGGCTCGCCACGGGGTTCTTCGATCCTAAGTCGCTGTTCCGCCAGCCGATCATGACCGCCCCCCTCGTCCACGCCATCCTCTCCGGTCTCCTCCTCAGCGCCGACCACGACCTCCGCGATCGGCTCGACGCGCGCACGCGGGGCATCGGCCCGGCCACCGTCCGGCGAGCCCATGAGTACATCGAGCAGCACGCCCAGGAGCCGCTCACGGTCGCACAGGTAGCAGCCTGGGCGGGCGTCAGCATCCGCGCTCTTCAGCAGGGTTTCCAGCGATCGCTGGGCGCCACGCCTCACCAGATCATCCAGCGCACCCGGCTCGAGCGAGCGCACGACGATCTCGTCAATTCAAACACCGACGAGGCCACCGTGGCCGGCATCGGCGCGAAATGGGGCTTCCCACACGCCGGCCGCTTCGCGGCCCTGTATCACGCGCGCTACAACGCGTACCCGTCGACGACCCTCAAGCACGCCGGAACCGCCCTCAGATCGGTGTGGGCGTGAACGACACCGGCGGGCGCCCGGCCGGCTGAGGTTCCAGCTTGCAGATCACCGACATCACGATCGCCATGCACGAGCGCTCGTCGCCTCGACTGGCGGTGTTCGGAACCCGGGACGGGAAGCTTCCGATGGGGGTGCTGCGGATCGGCACCGACGAGGGCATCGAGGGCACCAACTTCCTCAGCTATCCGGGTCCCGGCCCGGAGGCGATCGCACACGAGATCGTGACGTTCGTCAAGCCGCTGCTGGTCGGAGCCGATCCGCTCGAGATCGGGCGCCACTGGCGTCGACTCTGCGATCTCGGGCACTTCATCAACCCGATCACGGTGGGCGTGGTCGACGTCGCCCTGTGGGATATCGCGGGCCAGGCTGCGGGGCTGCCTGTTAACCGGCTGCTGGGTCGCTGCCGGGACAGGCTCCCCGTGTACCTGTCCTCGGCGCACCACGCGACCGCACAGGATTACGCCGACGAAGCGGTCTACTGGCGCGAGCAGGGTTGGCGCGGGTACAAGCTTCACCCGCCACGAGCGCCGTGGCGCACCGATCCGCCGCCGCCGATCGCTTTTGATATCGACGCCTGCGCGGCCGTCCGCGAGCAGGTGGGCGACGAGATGACGCTGATGCTCGATGGAACCTGGAGCTACTCCTATGCCGATGCGCTGGACGTTGGGCGCAGCATCGAGGACCTCGGTTACCTCTGGTTCGAGGATCCGCTCACGGCGCTGGACATCCACGGGTACCGTCGGCTCAAGCAGCACCTGCGGATTCCGCTGATGGCCACCGAGGTGACGCCCGGCGGACTCGCGGCCCTCACCCCATGGATCGTGAGCGAGGCGACCGACTACCTGCGCGGCGATGTCGTGATCAAGGGAGGGATCACGGGGCTGATGAAGATCGCTCACCTCGCTGAGGCGTTCGGCCTGGCTTGCGAGATCCACGATGGCTATAACGCGATGAACAACGTCGCCAACCTCCACGTAGCCATGGCGATCGACAACTGTGATTGGTTCGAGGTGCTGCCGTTCAACCGGACGGGCGATCACACGCTCGAGCACCTGAGCTACGGCTTGGCCGGTTTCCCGGTCATCGACGCCCATGGCGAGATCCACGCGCCGACTGGCCCCGGTCTCGGCGTGGAGGTGGATTGGGATCTGATCAACGCGTCTGTGACTGACGTCGTGCGCTGATCGTTTATCACGGGGCGAGCAGGATCTTCAGCTTCTCGGTACCGCGGGTCGTGAGCGACTGAAAGGCCGCCTCGGCGTCGGACAGTGGCACGACCTCGGTGATCAGCCCGTCCACCGGGATTGCGCCGGCCGCGAGCATGTCGATGGCCGCCTGGAACTGCGCGCGCCGGTACGCGATCACGCCGCGGATCTCGAGCTCCTTGATGACGATCGGGGGAGCTGCCAGATCGAGCGGCGCCACCGCCAGCGGCTCGACTAACGTCCCGGCCCGGTCGTCGACCGAGTCGGGCAGCGAGAACAGCATGCGCTGATCGACCACCACCCGCCCGGCGTAAGCGCCGGGCCGGCCGGTGCCGAGGCCGACGCCATTGCTCACCGCGTGCGGACACACCTGCTCGTTGCCCTCCCGGCACGACGCGCACTCGCCGCACTGCCCGAACGGGAGCACGCACACGCGGTCGCCCGGGCTCCACCCGTGCACGCCGGCCCCGACGGCGACGATCCGGCCTGAGAATTCGTGCCCCGGAACGGTGCCCGCCGGAAACAACTCCGGCACCTCGCGGAAGTGCAGGTCCGAACCGCAGATCCCGCAGTACGAGACCTCGACCAGCACCTGCTCTCTGCCCGGCTCGGGGGCGGGACACTCGACGACGACCAAGCGGCGGTCCTCGGCAACCTTCACCGCGCGCACTGCATGCCTCTAGCGCACCACGTAGGCGTCATACACGACCTGATCTGCGAGGCGCACCGCCGAGGCGACCGCCACGACCCAGTTCAGCCACTCGTACTCCGGAGCCGACGTCTCGTACTGAATCGACACCCGGAAGTAGTACTCGGCAGGATCGACGGGCTCGCCCCGGGCGATCCGCTCGAGCACCTCCCGGGGGCCGTGGCGTGCCCCGCGCGTGGCCACCGAGATCAGCGCCCCGTCGTGACATTCGAGCGTGTAGCGGGTATCGATCGACGCGGTCCCGTCCTCATGGACGATCTGCCAATCGGCGCCGCCCGGCAGCACCTTGCCCGACAGCAGCGGCCCGTCGAATTCGCCGCCGGTTATCCCGATCACTCGCCGCCGCCCCCACGGCGTCCGTCCGAGTTCGAGCGGTTCCGCGAGCGTCGCGCGAAGCCGGGTGATCAGCTGAAGACTCGGCGCGACGGGCTCTAGGTTCGCCATCGTGCGTACGCCAGGGCGCCGACGGCTACGCGGTCGGCATTGCCTCGGCGCGGTCCCATCCGTACTCCTCGAGGGCCGTCAGAAACGGTTCCATCTGCGCGTCGAAGTCGTCGGCGTGCATCGAATCCACCCAGTGCAGGCACCGGTCGACGCCCGCTTCCTCGTATTGCTCGAACTCCTTCGCGCTGGGCGGAACGGCGACGACCGTCACCGAGACCTTCCGGTCGGCCGCGAGCGCATCGGACCGCAGTCGCCGGGTCCGGTCGGCGATGTCCGGCAGCGCCACCGGCGCCCAACCGTCGGCGTGGTCGAGCACTCGCCGCTCGGCGCTCGGGCCGTTGCCGGCGAGGAGCACCGGCGGGTGCGGCTTCTGCACCGGCTTCGGCCAGACCGCGATGCGATCGAAGTTCACGTAGGGGCCCTCGTAGCTCGCTTCGTCTTGCGTCCACATCTCGTACATCGCCTTGAGGCGGTCCTCGATGATCGCGAACCGCTCGGGCGGGTTCGTACCGTGGTTTCTCATCTCCTCGAGGTTCCATCCCGCCCCCACCGCGAATTCGAACCGGCCGTCGCTGAGCACGTCGACGCTCGCGACTTCCTTCGCGCAGACGATCGGATCGCGCTGCGCCAGCTGGCAGATCGCGGTCCCGAGGCGGATCCGCGAGCTTCCGTTCGCGGCATCGGTCAGCGCCACGAACGGATCGAGCGTGCGCCAGTAATTTCGCGGCAGTTCGCCGAGCGGGTACGCCGATTCTCGTGACCACGGGATGTGCGTGTGCTCGCCGAGAAACAGCGACTCCAGCCCGAGTTCCTCGACACGTCGGGCAACCTCCGCGGGCCGAAGCGTCTCCTCGGTGCAGACGCCGCCAATTCCGAATCGCATCCTCTTCTCCTTTCGCCCGAGACTCGCCTCGGTCCTCGGGCGGCGAGCCTACTCGACCGATGGGGCCGACTTCACGTGGACTCTGCGGTCGCGCAGCAGGCGCCGCAGGCCCTCGATGGCTCGGTCGTTGATGTGGTGATCGCGGTCCTCGTAGGTCTCGAACGTCACGCTCGCTCCCGCCGACTCGAACGCGCGCGCGGTGGCCAGCGCATCGTCGAGCGCGATCCAGTCGTCGTGGCGGCTGGCGCACAGGAACATCGGCAGTCCTTCAACGCCGGTCGGTGTTATTCGTTCGCCGGCGGGCCCGATCAGAGTCCCGGTCAGGATCGCCGCGCCGGCCCACTGCCGGGGGCGACGCGCCACAAGCTCGGCGATCACGCACGCGCCCTGTGAGAACCCGGCCACGACAATCCGTTCGTCGGCGATCCCTGCGCTGTGGATTTGTGCGATCGCGGCCTCGCAGGCGTCGAGGGCTTGTTCGAGCCACGGCTGGTTGACCTTTAGCGGATCGAAATAGCGGCCCGGATACCAACTTCTGCCGGCGGCTACCGGCAGCACATAGGCAACGTCGGTAGGATCTGTATCCGAGCCACCACCTCAAGCATGTCTCGCTCGTCCTGGTCTCGCCCGTGCACGAGCACAGCCGCCATCCGCGCGAACTGGAGCGGGACGCCGGCGAGCACCCGTGCGTGCGCACCGCTCTCGGAGTTCAGTCCAGGAATTCCGTGATCAGTTTGAGCGTCCGCTCGGGCTGGTCGCTCTGGAGCGCGTGGCCGCAGTCGTCGAGTACCTCGACACGGCTGCCCTCGATGCGGCTTGAGAACTCCTCGGCGTAGACGGCCGGCACGAGCGCGTCCTCGCGGCCCCACAGGATGAGCGTCGGCACCGCGATCCGATGCAGTCGCCGCGCGAGCCCGTGGTCGGCGATCGGCCACGCGAACTTCGTCGTGCAGCCGACGTTCCACGCGCCCTGGGCGATCGCCGTCGGGATCTTGTCTGGATCGTCAGGAAGCGCCATCAGCGCCTGCGCCGCGTCGCTGTCGGGGTACTTGAACAGGTAGCTCGGAAGCTGCTCCGGCGGGCCCGTGATCATCTCCACGAGCCGGATCGGAGCGTCGTCGCGCCACAGCCCGATCGGCGAGAGCAGCACCAGCCGGCTGATGGCGTGGGGGAAGCTCGCGGCGAGGTCGGCCGCGACCATGCCGCCGAACGACATGCCGACCACCGCGGGGCGCTCGAGCCCGAGCGCCCGCAACGCCTCCTCGTAGGCGAGCAACAGCTCCCAGAAGGTGTGAACCTCCCGGATCGCCTGCGGGTCGCCGGGCGTGGTGCCGGGATGCTCCGGGGCGTAGACGGTGTGGTGCTCGGCCAGCCGGTCGAGGATCGGCTGCCATTCGAGCCCGGGCAGCGGGTGGAAGAACACCAGGGGTGGACCATCGCCGGCCACCTTGACGTGGAGGTGGATGCGACCGTCGCACACGTCGACGACCTCGTCGCGGACGTCGGCGATTCCGGTGGCCATCACGCCTCCCCTCCGGCCGCGGCCGCGGTGATTGTGGTTTTGGTTTCAGCCGTGTGGGGCCACCAGTGGTTCTCCCACCCCTCCTCGTCCCAGATCGGCCGCAGCCTCGGCAACACCTGTTCGGCGAACAGCGAGATGTTCTTCTCGGTCAGCTCGCGCGGCATCGACCCGTTTTGCAGCATCACCAGCAGGTTCCCGATCCGGAAGTCCCTGACCATCTCCTCGATCTGGTCGGCCACCGTCGCCGGACTGCCGACGATCGCCACCTGCGTGTCCACGATCTCCTTGTAGGTGATGTGGCGCATCTTCGCGAGCATCCCGAGATCGCCGGGGTTGCGAATCATGTGCTCGATCCCGACCGGTTCCGCGTAGCCGGGCACCGCGAAGCCCGACACTGGGACGGTCCCGAGTCCGGCGCGGTAGTGCGCCTCGAGATGCGGCGCGTACTCCTTCTCGGCGCTGGCGTCGGTGTCGGACACCGCCACCACCTGGAGGAACGCCAGGCGGTACGGGTTGCGGTCGCGCCCCTGCTTGTCGGCGAACTCCCAGTAGCGATCGAAGACCTGGCGCCCGACGAGCTTGGGCCCGCTCCAGCTCAGGTACACGAACGCGTAATCGCGGCGAAGGATGTCGATCAGCGTGCCCGGCGACCCGCTGCCCGGGATCCAGATCGGGGGATGCGGCTGCTGGATCGGCCGGGGCCATAGGTTCACCTGCCCGTACTTCTCGAACCGGCCGTTCCACGCGAACGGCTCGGGCTCGGCCCACGCCTTCAGGATCAGATCGCGATGCTCGTTGTAGCGCTCGCGGGTCTCGATCGCCGGGATCGCGCCGTTCTGATTGGCGTCGTAGCTGAGCCCAACCGGGAAGCCAGCGATGAGCCGCCCGCCGCTGATGTTGTCGAGCAGCGCGTACTCCTCGGCGACCTTCAGCGGCTCTCGCGATTTGCCGAGCGAGCGCCCGAGCACGGTTATGGCCGTGTCGAGGCCTTCCGCTCGCGTGCCGTACGCCACCGCCGCCGCCATCAGGTTCGGGTTCGGGCGAGATGTCGTACGTCGACTGGCTGTGCTCGGTCACGCACACGCCGTCGAAGCCGGCACGGGCCGCGTGCATCATCTCCGCGTAACCGGACTGGAGCGACTCCTGCATCCGCTCGGGCTCGACGAGGTCGAAGTACGGCGTAGTCACGACCGAGCTGTAGCGATCCTCGAAGCCGGCGGGCAGGTACCGATACGGCACCTGCTCAAACAGACTGACCTTCATCCTCGTCCTCCTCCGCCGATCGGCGCCCGTCTGGGACCGTTATATCCGAGGCGGTGCGGGCGCGCCTGCATATCTGCGCCAGATGTCTTCTCAATCAGCGACCCCTTTTGCATTTCCGCGACGACTCGTTTTGCATTCGCGTGACGACTCGTGTTTGCTTGGCGGGGGCGGGTTGCGCTTTGAGCGCGCGGCGGGCGCGTGGACGATGAGGAGAGGAAATGGGCAAGATTCTTGCGACGCACACCGGCAGCCTGATCAGGCCGCCGGAACTGCTGGCGTTCCTGGCCGCCGGTGAGCGCGGTGAGAGCTACGACGAGGACGAGTACGCCCGCGTACTGCGCGGCGCGGTGCAGGACGTCGTCAACCGCCAGGTCGACGTCGGCATCGACATCGTCGACGACGGCGAGATGGGCAAGGCGAGCTGGATCACCTATCTCTACGAGCGGGTCAGCGGACTCGAGGCGCGTGTGATGACGCTCGAGGGCGCGAGCATGATGCCGCCCAGCCGCGACCGCCAGCAATTCCCCGGGGCCTACGCGGCGCTCGACGCGCTCGACGAGGCGGCCGTCCGCGAGAGCAACCGTGCCGCGGACTCGAGCGAGCACGACGACGAGCCGGCGTCGAACCAGGCGATCGAGTGGGTGTGCACGGGGCCGATCACCTACGACCGCACCGCGCTCGATCGCGACATCGCCAACCTCCGCGGCGCGCTCGAAGGGCACGAAGATGTCCAGGCGTTCATGCCGGTCGTCGCCCCCGCAAGCGCGTACTGGCTCAGGAACGAGCATTACGGCAGCGAGGAGGAGTTCGTCTACGGCCTCGCGGACGCCTTGCGCGAGGAGTACCGCGCGATCGTCGATTCGGGCTTCTTCCTCCAGGTCGACGACGCCGTCCTGATGCACGAACGGGACTCGATGCTCTCGCTCGGAAAGACCGACGACGACTATCGCCGCTGGGCCCAGCTGCGCGTCGATGCGCTGGTGCACGCGCTCGAGGGCCTGCCGCCGGAGCGCGTCCGCTACCACGTGTGCTGGGGCAGCTGGCACGGCCCCCACGCCTACGACCCGCCGCTGCGCGACACGATCGACCTGATCCTCCAGGTCCCCGCCGGCTACTACCTGATGGAGCAGGCCAACCCGCGCCATGAGCACGAGTGGCGAGTGTGGGAGGACGTGCCTCTACCGGAGGGCAAGAAGCTGATCCCCGGCGTCGTGACCCATCACACCAACGTCGTCGAGCATCCGGAGTTGGTCGCGCAGAGGCTCGTCCGGCTGGCCAATGTGGTCGGCCGCGACAACGTGCTCGCGGGGACCGATTGCGGATTTGCGCAGGGCTCGTTCATCCACCGGGTTCATCCCGAGATCCAATGGGCCAAGCTCGCATCGCTGGCCGAGGGTGCGCGGCTGGCAACTTTGGAGCTGTGGGGGGCGAAGGCGGAGGTGGCGTCATGAGCGTGGTCCTGCCGCCCGAAGTTCTCAGAGCGATCGATGGAGCGCGCGGTGCAGGCCTTCCGCGACGTCGTCGGATCCGACCACGTGCTCACCGATCCCGATCAGATGCGCGAGTTCCGGGACCCGTTCTGGCACCTCGACTGGGACGACTACGAGGCCTGCGCGGTGGTCCAGCCCGAGTCGGTGGAGGAGATCCAGGCGATCGTGCGCCTTGCCAACGAGCACCGCGTGCCGCTCTGGACCACTTCGCAGGGGCGCAACAACGGCTACGGCGGCTCATCGCCCCGGGTGCGCGGATCCGTCGTCGTGAACCTGCGGCGGATGAACCGGGTTTTGAAGATCGATGAAGAGCTGGGATACGCGGAGGTCGAGCCCGGGGTCAGTTGGTATGACCTGTACGCGGCGATCCAGGCCGGCGGGCACCGGCTGATGCTGTCGTGCGCGGACCTCGGCTGGGGCAGCGTGATCGGCAACACGCTCGATCACGGTTGCACCTACCTCCCGTACGGCGTCGACATGTCGGCCGCGTGCGGACTCGAGGTCGTGCTCGCCAACGGCGAGGCTTCTGCGGACCGGTATGGGAGCCATGCCGGGCAATCGCGCGTGGCACACCTACAAGCGAGGGCTCGGGCCGACGCTCGATCAGCTGTTCATGCAGTCCAACTACGGGATCGTGACCAAGATGGGCTTGTGGCTGATGCCCTACCCCGAGACGTACATGCCGATCTGGGTGCGAGCCTGGAACGACGAAGATCTGGCGCCGCTGGTCGACACGCTCCGCCGGCTGTCGCTCGACGACACGATCCGGATGATCCCGCAGGTATGCAACACGCTCATCTACGCATCATTCATGACCACTCGCGCGCAGTGGTGGGACGGCGACGGACCAATCCCCGACGCGGTGATCGACCGGATGGCGCGCGAGCTCGAGCTGGGGCGATGGATGATGCGCGCCGCGCTGTACGGCGACGAGGCGGTAGTCGACCATCGCTACGCGAAGGTCAAGGCGGCGTTCGAGCGGATCCCGGGAGTGGAGGTCTGGGGGACGAAGACGACGCCCGAGAACGCGAAGAATCTGGAGCATCCAGCGGAGCGGATCCAGGGCGGGGTGCCCGATCTGGAGATGAACGCGATGACGGGCTGGTACGGAGGCCGAGCAGGGATCAGGCGGCCACGTCGGCTTCTCCCCGGTGGCGCCGCTCACCGGCCGCGACGCCCTCGCGATGAGGGACCTGATGCGCGGTCTGATCGAGGGCAAGGCCAAACTCGACTACCTGGGCGCGCTGCTGATGGTCAACGCCCGCAGCTTCATCCACATAACCATGGTCCTGTTCGACACCGCCAACGAGCAGCAGGCTCGCGGCGCATACGACACGTCGAAGCTGCTCGTCACGGAGGCCGCCAAGCAGGGCTACGGCGAATACCGGGCTCATCTGGACTTCATGGACCTGGCTGCCGACCAATACAGCTTCGGCGACCACGCCTACCGCCGGTTCACCGAGACGATCAAGGATGCCGTCGATCCCAACGGCATCCTCTCCCCAGGCAAGCAGAGCATCTGGCCGGCGTCGATGCGGCCGTCGCGCGACGCCTGACGCCCGGGCGGCCTCATTGTCGGGGGTCGCGCGACGGTTGACGCCCGGGCGGCCTCGATGCGGGGGTCGCGCGACGGCTGCCGCCCGCCCGCCCGGCCGGTCGAGCCGGGCCGGGTCGGGCGCGGCTCATACAATGGACCTCGTCCCTGCCCCCATGGTCTAGCGGTTAGGACGCCTGCCTTTCACGCAGGAGATCGCCGGTTCGAATCCGGCTGGGGGTAC
>CAVWKC010000011.1:0-542291 GCA_963755525.1 uncultured Solirubrobacterales bacterium
CGGACGACCATGCGGTCGTCCGCCAGGGACTGCGCCTGCTGCTCGAGGCCGAAGAAGACTTCGCGGTCGTCGGCGAGACGAGCGACATCGCCCAGACGGCCGTGCGTCTGCGCGAGAGCACTCCGGCGGTCGTGCTGCTCGACTTGCACATGGGGCGCGACCTCAGCCTGAGCGCGCTGTTCGAGCTCCGCTCGGCGTCGCCGTCAACCGCGGTGGTGATCCTGACGATGGAGGACGACCCGGCGTTCGTAGCTCCCGCGTGGAACGCCGGCGCGGCGGGCTACGTGCTCAAGGAGGCCTCGCGGACCGACCTCGTGCGCGCGATCCGGACGGTTGCCAAGGGCGGCCGGTACCTGGACCCGGCGATCGGCGGGTGGGCGCTGACGAGCGCCGACGATGCCGCGCTGACCGAGCGCGAGCTCGAGGTGCTCCGCCTAGTCGCGCTCGGACACACCAACAGCGAGATCGCGTCCCGCATGTACATCAGCCCGAGGACGGTCGAGACCCACCGCGCCAACCTCCAGGCCAAGCTCGGGCTCACGGGACGGCCCGAGCTCGTCCGCTACGCGCTCGAGCACGGGGTCATCCACCGATGAACACGACGGCCACCCGGGCCAGGCAGATCGAGCTCGAGGCGGCCCAGCGGCGCGTCGTGGAGAGGTTGAAAACCCCTCCGCGGCGGCCGTCCCAGGCGCGGCGAGCGGCGATCGTCGCACTGGCCGCCGTCCTGTTCGTGATCGCGTTCACGGCCCGGCTCGCGGTGGACGATCCGAACGCACTGCTGGCCAACTTCTACATCGTCCCGATCGCGGTGCTCGCGATCGAGTTCGGGACGCGCGCCGGGGTGCTCGCCGCCGCGCTGGCGTTGGCGCTCGTACCCGCGTGGAGCGTGATCAACGCGGTGCACGTCGATGCCCTCGGATACGTGTCCCGCGGCGCCGCGTTCCTGGTCACCGGCGTGATCGTCGGTGGGTTTTCGGATCGGCTGCGCAACGACATCGCCGAGCGTCAGGATGCACAGCGCGACCTGGCGCTGTATGCCGATCAGCTCGAGGGCTCAAATCGAGACCTGGCGCGCAGCGTCGCGCGGCTCGAAGCGTTTGCCGAGATCGCCCGGGCCGTTGGCGGCGAGACCGACCTCGAGCGCATCCTGTCGCTGATCCTCGCGCACGGCCGCGAGATCGTCTCGGCCCGCACACTCGTCGTGTACCTGCCCGACGGAGGCGAGCTCGCCGCCGTGAGCGGAAGCGCGCGCCGGTCTCACTCGCAGCCGCGGCTCCCGCTGAACGGCTCGCTGGCCGGAGAAGTGTTGCTGTCGGGGCAGCCGCGGCGCGCCGGGCCGGCCGACGCCGCCCAGCTCGAGCAGCTCGCTCCCGACGCGAGCGAGGCAATACTCGTGCCGCTGATATTCCAGGGTGAGACGCTTGGCGTGCTCGCCGGCATCACCGACGAGGGCGAGCGGCGGTTCGACGATGAGGACGAGCAGCTGCTGATGTCGGTGGCGGCGAGCGCCGCCACCGCCGTGGCCACCGCCCAGTCGGTCGCCGCCGCCCGCCTGCGACTGAGCGTCGAGGCCGCCGACCAGGCTCGCGCCCGCTGGGCCCGTGAGCTTCACGATGAGACGCTCCAGGGGCTGACCGGAGTTCGGATGGTGCTCTCCGCTGGCCTCGCCCGTGAGGACAACGGCGCGCTACGCGGCGCGGCCCAGACCGCCGATTCGCATCTCGGTGAGGAGATGCGCAAGCTCCGCGACCTGATCGCCGAGCTGCGTCCGGCCGCGCTCGACGATCTCGGACTCGGTCCCGCGATCGAATCGCTCGCCAAGCGCCAGGCGGCGATCGCCAGCTTCGCGGTCGAGGTGGACATCGGCCTCGATTCCGAGCGGCGGCTCGCCAACGACACCGAGACCGCGATCTACAGGATCGTCCAGGAGGGGCTCTCGAACGCGGTCAAGCACGCCCGTGCCGGCCACGTCGCCCTCCGGGTCACGCAGCTCTCAGACCGGGTCCAGCTCGTGATCGAGGACGACGGTCACGGCTTCGATCCAGACGGCGTCCGCGCGGGCTTCGGGCTGACCGGAATGCGCGAGCGCGCGCTGCTCGCCGGTGGCCGGCTCTGGGTCCGGTCGTCCGACGGCGGCCCCACCTCGGTCACGGCCGTGCTGCCGCTGCCGGGGGGGTGAACACGCTGTGGCCGGCGCGCACCGTCACGGTGGCGTGAGTCGCGAGGTCCTCGACGACGACCACGCCCTTGGCGACTCGCACGAGCGTGCCGTCGCAGAAGTCCTCGGTCAGCCACCGCGTGCCGAGCACGGTCGCGGCTGAGTAATGCCCCACGGTTCGGAAGGTCCCCGAGCCGCTCGCCCATAACAGGCGCACGGCCTTGTGCGGCGGCCTGCGCCGGGACACAAGGGCATCGCGGTCGGCCGCGTGCGCCGTGCACGGCGCCGTGTTTCCGCCGGCGAGCCGGATCTGCGCCACCGGGCTGCCCGCGGACTGCGTCACGCGGAACGCGCCGTCGTAGAACTGGGCGTCCTCGACGCGGGCGGCCGTGGCGCGGTCGCCGGCGCGGGACGGGGGCGGGGCGGCGCGGAGATCGACACGGCCGTGCGTGGTGTCGATCAGCGACCCGAGCGGGACGTTGCGGTCGTTGGTGCCAAGTACGAACGAGTGCCCGCCGGTTGGCGTGACGATCACGGTCCCCGACACCAGCCCGATGTCGACCGAGCGCCCGAAGCCGGGCGGTGGAAGGCTCGCGTCCGCCACCCCAGCCACGAAGATCGCGCCGGCCAGGACGACGCCGGCGATAAGTCCCGCCCGCACGAGTCGGATGTTATGCGGTTTGCCGTAGAACCGCGCCGGACCGAGGCGGTTGCCTCGGGCCGGCGCGGCTCATTGCCCCCTTTACGGGATCGGTCAGGAGACCGAAATCGGCGGCTCGTCGGGTGAGGGCGCCTCGGTCGTCGGGGTCGCGGCGCTAGACCTTCCGCGAACCGCTCCCAACAGTCCCGACGACCCTCCGGCCATCGACCAGCGGAACTGCGTGACGTTCTCCTTCGGTGCGAACAGTCCGGGCCGGGTGCCGCGCTTGACGAACAGCACCGGCGCCGGAGCCGCGTTGGCGATCGCCGAGCGCGTCGTGCCGAGACCCTCGTGCCGCCAGCGCTCGGACAGGCCGACCACCAGCAGCCCTGCGCCGGTGGCCGCGTCGACGATGCCGTCGCGTCCGCCGGCCACGACCAGCGGCTCGGTGGCGATGCCGGTCGCCTGCTGCACGAGCAGTCCGGCGTCGGCGAGCATCCGCGTGACCGACTTGCCCTCGTCGGTCTGCCCGGCCGCCCCGAGGAGCTTCAGCGGCGCCCCGGATGCCGCTGCGAGCCACGAGCCCAGCTCGAGCGCGGCCCAGTCGTGCTCGGCGCCGCCGAACGGCACGACCACGGGGTGGTCCGGACCGAGCTCGATCGGGTCGCCTTCCTTGGCCACGAGCACCGCCACGTCGGACGACGCCTGCTCCATGAGGTCGCCGACATCGCCGAGGGGAACGCCGTCGCCGATGATTCGCCGGCGTCCCTCGGTCAGGACCAGGTCGATCGGCTCGTGCTCGACAATGTGCGCGAGGTCGGAGCCGGGGTTGGTCGAGGTCAGCGCCACGCCGCGGGCGACGACGCCGTCGGTGGCGAGCCGCTCGCGGGTTTCGTTGATCTCACGCGAGGAACGCTCCAGTGCCAGGTTCTCGGACTGCAACCCGCCTCGGACGCCCGCGCCGGCGCCTCGCGGCGGCCGGACCAGGCGCGCGATGATCAGCTCGCGCGGCGGGGTCGACCGAGCCAGAGGCTCCGCCAGCGCCACGAGTTGCGGGATCGCAGCATCGGTCTGCGGGGCGACGAGGATCGAGCGGTCCGGCACCGGCAGCTCGGGATGGGCGTGGACGGCCGCCAGCGCCGCGTCGGCGAACTCATCCTCAACCCCACGGCCGAACTCGTTCTTCGGGTCGATCAGCTTCAGCAGCGGACCGGTCATCAGGGTCGTTACGACCGCCATGATTACGAGCATCGCGAACAGCGTGGGCGAGATCGCGCCGGCGTCGAGCGCCAGATTCAAGACGATCAGCTCGGTCAGGCCGCGGGTGTTCATCAGCGTCCCGATCACCGCCGAGGCTTTCCAGTCGTAGCCCGACACCCGAGCCGCGATCGAGGCGCCGGCCAGCTTGCCGAGGATCGCGACCGCGATCAGCAGCAGCGTCAACAGCCACAACTCCGGGCGGTCGAGCAGGCCGATGTTCGTCCGCAGGCCGGTGTAGACGAAGAAGATCGGCAGCAGCAGCGTGACGACGAAGTCGTCGATGCGGCGTGTGATCTCCTCGCTCAGCCGCGCGTGCCGCGGCATGACCATGCCCATGATGAACGCGCCGAAGATGAACGCGATGTTGATCTCCTGCGTGATGTAGGACGACAGCAGGACGCCGATGATGATCGCGGCGAACCACCCGGTCGGGATCCGCCCGACCTCGTCGAACGCGGTCGCCATGCGCGCGAGGATTCGGCGGACGACGAACACCATGAACAGCGTGAACGCGACCGCCTCGGCGATCGTCTTGAGCGACGTCGCCGAACGTGCCCGACGCCGCGACCGCGGTCGCGAGTGCGATCAGGAACCAGGCGGTGACGTCGTCGATCGCGGCGCAGGCGATCGTCAGCGCCCCGACCGGACGCTTGATCATCCGCCGCTCGGCCAGGATCCGAGCCAGCACCGGGAACGCCGTGATCGACATCGAGACGCCCATGAACAGAGCGAACGAGACGAACTTCGTGTGCGGGCCGAGGAGCTTGAACAGCGGCAGCGCGATCGCGATGCCGAGGAGCATCGGGATCGCCACGCTCGCGTTCGAGATCGCGGCGGCCTGGGCCGCCTTGCCCTTGAGCTGACCGCGGTCGACCTCGAGCCCGACCAGGAACATATAGAAGATCAAGCCGAGGTTCGCGATCGTGCCGATCGCGGCCAATGTGTCCGTTGGGAAGAACGTGGCCTGCCAGTTGGCCGAGATAGCGCCGAGCAGCGACGGGCCGAGTACCAGTCCGGCGATCACCTCGCCCATGACGCGTGGCTGGCCGACCTTGGTCGCGATGTAGCCGAAGATCCGGCAGACGATCAGCACGATCGCGAGCGCCAGGAACACTGCCGCCACGAGGTGGTTGAAGTCGCTCCGCTGCTTGGTCGCGGTGAACTTCTCACCGGCCGGCCCGAGGCCCGACGGGGTGGTCAGCACCGGCTTGGCCGTCGGGACCTTGGACGGCACCGGCGTCGCCACCTGGAGCGGAATCACCGTGACGTTCTGGAGCAGGATGTCGTTCGCGGTCGCGGTCAACCGGGCGGTTCCGCCCTTGACGCACTTGACATCGCCGAACACCCCGGCCGTCTTGTCCGAATACGTGAGCGGGCCGAGATTCTTACCCGAGGACGAGTAGAGCGTCGCCACGGTTCCGGTGCCGTGAATCGAGAATGAGCTGCCGAAGCACGTCGAGGCCGGGGACAGATTGAACGTGCCCTGAATGTTGGACGGGGTCCGCGGCGCCGCCGCTCCCGGAGAGGGCGGCGCGCTCTTGAGCGCGGCGGAGAACGGAAGCCCGCCGAGGGTGCCCGTGATCGCGCCCTTGGCTCCCGGGACCGCGATCGCGTTGAGGGCCAGTGACTTGCCGTTGACGCAGCTGACGTTCCCAGTGATCTGGTGCGCCTTGTTCGGAAGCGTCTTCTCGGCTAGTCGCAGCTTTCCGCCGAGCGTCCCCTGGTTATTCGTGAAGTTGACGAACTGCCCGGACTGGAGGACGTTGAACGACGGCCCCGGCGCGGCGGCCTGCGCGGGCGCGGTTGCGGGGAGCGGGGTGCCGCCCACCGGCTTGGGCGTGGGCCCGATGCACGGGGCCGCGGAACTCGCCACGTACCCGCCGGCGATCGCCGGCTGGGCCTTCTCGGAGCCTCCCTTGGAGATCACGAAGGCGACGACCGCGACCGCAATCACGCCCATGATCGCGTAGAACGTGATCAGCCGCCGCCACAGGCGACCACTCGAAATGGCCAGCTCACCCGGCATCTAAGCCCCCTTTAGGCTCGGTTCTTTTGATTCACCGGCCGGCGCAGCCCCGCCTCAGCCCGGTCAGCGCGAGAAAGTAGCCCATTGGCACGATGCGCACATCCGGCACGTGCCATCGAACTGCATCCGTAAAGTGCCGCAATCTTGCTCCGGATACCGCCGGGGCGCACTGTCTGTTAGGCTATTACCGAACGACTGGGCTGTAACGGCAAGGTCGACGTGACGAACGATCCGGTCAGTCCGGGCACGACGTTCCCGACCGACGAGGTCCTGAGCTCCGATAGCCGGTATCTGTACGTGGTCTCGCCGACGCTCGGCATGGCGCCGGCGCCGGCGAACCCCAGCACGAGTCACATCGACGTCTCCCGCGTCGGGCCGGGCGGCAGCCTGACCCACATCCAGACGACGCCGGCAGACCTGCCGGACGGCGTCTCGGGGATGGCAGCGTCCTGAACCCTGGGTCCGCGGCGGGGGCGGTCCGCTCCCGCGCGCGGCCTCTACAGTCCGAGCATCGACGCGATCCGGACCCGCTGGGTCTCGTTCGTCCCGGAGTAGATCGGCGCGCCGATCGCGTCGCGCAGGCCCTTCTCGAGTCCGTACTCGCGCGTATAACCACGGGCGCCGAAGATCTGGATCGCCGACAGCGCCGAGGCCACGTTGGCCTCGCTGGTGATCAGCTTGGCCATCGAGATCTCGGTGGTGACGCTCCGCCCCCGGGCGAACCGGCGGGCGGTGTCGTACAGGTGCTTGCGCGAGTTCTCCAGGCCGATCTTCATGTCGACGATCTTGCCGGCGATGTACTGGTTGGAGCCGATCGACCGGCCGAACGCCTGGCGCTCCTTGGCGTACTTGATGCAGCGATCCAGCCGCTCCTGCATCTCGCCGACCATCATCATGAAGATGCACAGGATCTCGTAGTTCATGACGTGCTCGAGGATGAAGAAGCCCGAGCCCGGCTTGCCGAGGATGCTGTCGCTCGGCACCCGGCAGTCCGAGAACTCGAGCTCGCAGAACGGGCACGTGTTCAAGCCAAGCTTCTCGATCGGCTCGCCCACGTGGAACCCGGGCGTGTCGGTCGGCACCATGAACGCGGTGATCCCGGCGGCCCCGCCCTCGGTCCCGGTCTTGGCGTAGACGGTGATGATGTCGGCGAGGGGGCCGCTGGTGATCCAGATCTTCTTGCCGCTGATGACGTACTCGTCGCCGTCCTCGGTGGCGGTCGTGACCATCGCGGTCGCGTCCGACCCCGCGCCGGGCTCCGAGATCGCGTGGGCGCTCAGGATCTCGCCGTCGACGAGCCGCGCCAGGTAGCGCTCCTTGAGCTCGTCCGACCCGAACTTCTGCAGCGGGATCGCGGCGCTCACCACCTGCGTCGCGGCGCCGAACAGCAGTCCGGTGTCGCGGCACCCGTAGCCGAGGTTCTCGAGCACGTACACGAGCGTCAGCACGTCGTGGCCCAGACCGCCCCACGCGGGTCAAACGGGATCCGCAGCACGCCGGACTTGCGGATCAGCTCCCATTTGTCGCGGTTGAACCGGTTCGCGGCGTCGTCCTCGAGGTGACCCTCGTTGAGCGCCTCGAAGTACTCGTTCAGAGACTTCCGGAGCGCCTTCTGCTCGTCGGTCCATTCACCGGTTGGGGCGGTCAGTGCCATCCTCGCTCCTCTAGTACGCGGACGAGTGGATGCCCGACTCCGTCAGGCGGTGTGCCTCGTCGCCCGTCAGCGCGGGCGTGAACATGCAGACCAGTCGCAGGTCCTCGTCGTCGGAGGCGACCAGGTCGTGCGCGTCATGCTTGTCGAGCGCGTAGATCGTGCCGGGCACGATCTCATGGACCGTGCCGTCCAACTCGACGACCGATCCGCTGCCCTCGATGCAGTAGCAGGCCTCGAGGTGTTGCTTGTATTCGAGCCGCGATTTGCTGCCCTTCGTCACGATCGTGTCGGTGACGGTGTAACCCATGCCGTCGGCCTCGAGCAGGAACCGCCGGCTCAGGCCGTTACCCCACTCCACCGTCTTCACCTCGTCGAGCTTGCGAATGATCATGTATGGCCCCTTTTGTTGTTTTGTCCTATGACTCTGGGATTTGTCCGAGTTCTACGAGTAAACCGCGGAAATCCTCGACGACATCACGACCGGCGTCACGGGCGGCGGTGACACGCGCCACGCACGTGCTCCCGACGATCGCGGCGTCGGCGCCGACCGCCCCGAGCCCGTCGATGTGGCTCTTGTCCTTCACCCCGAACCCGACCGCCACCGGTACGTCGGTCTGCGCGCGCAGCGTCTCGAGCACCGGGATCAGCGTGCTGTGATCGGGTGGCCCGACCGTGCCGCTGCGGCCGTAGGCGGCGACCAGGTAGATGTAGGCCGAGCCGTGCTCGGCGGCCTCGTTCAGGACCGGGGGCTCCGACGTGGCGTAGCAGGTGGTGACGATCGGCAGATCCACCGTCCCCGCCGCCTCGTAGTACTCGGGCTTCAGCCGCGGCGGCAGGCCGTGGACGAGCAGCCCGTCGGCGCCGGCCGCGTGCACGCGCTCGAGAAACTCGCGCATCGGCGTGCCCTTGATCGAGTAGCTCCAGTCGGCCAGCAGCGCGATCTTCAGATGCTCGAGCTCGGGGCGCACGTCGCGGATGAATTCGAGCACGGCCTCGCGGTCGACGCCGTCCTCGAGCGCGCGGCTCGCGGACGCCCGGATCACGGGCCCGTCGCTGGCCGAGTTCGGGAACGGGATCGCGAGCTCGAGGCAGTCGACCTTGGCCTCGTCGAGCATCAGCACGAGCTCCCGGAACGTCGGAAGCGGCGGATCTCCCGCATTCAGGAACAGCGCCAGTCCGGGCCGTCCGGGTCGGCGATCGTCGAAGAAGCTCATGCCGTGCTGGCTACCTGACCGTGCTCGCGCATCCGCTCGATCAGCCGCGCGGGAACGCCGGCGCTCATCGTGTCGGCGGCGAGCTCCAGGGCCGTGGGCCAGTCCGGCGCTACCTCGCAGTTGATGGCCAGGGCGGCGGCATTCAGCTTGATGCTCTCGATCGCCCCGGGCGGGCCGTCGCCACCGATCAGGCCGAGAAAGTGATCGACGGTCTGCTCGAGGTCGGCCACCGGGTGCAGGTCGTCGAACGGCCGATCGCTCAGCCCGAGCTCCGACGGGCGGATCACGTACTCCTCGTCCCGAGCGCTGTCGTACACGTGGCAGTCGACGACGCTCATCAGCTCATCGACGCCGACGTCGTTCCAGACGACCCAGTAGTCCTTGCTCGGGTCCTCGGACACGAGCCCGCGGAACGTGGGCAGGACGCTGTGATCCGAGACGCCCGTGATCTGGAGGGACACGGGCACCGCGGCCAGGAACGGCCCGATCAGGTTGAAGAACCGCCCCACGGTCTTCATGTCGAACGGCAGTATCTGGCGGGCCAGCGTGCGAAGCTCCTTCGGGTACACGAACGGGCCAGCGCAGGCCATCCCGAACGTCTCGAGCATCTCCTCGGTTTGCTCGTAAGAGCTCGTCTGGCGGATGCCCAACCGATCGAGCAGATCGACCGAGCCCGTCCGGCTCGCGTAGGCGCGCGAGCCCGTCTTGATCACGCGCGCGCCCATCGCCGCGGCGACGAACGCGGACGCGGTCGACAGGTTGAACGTGCTCGGGCCGCCGCCGGTGCCGACGATGTTGACCGTGCGACGCGGCGGCGGATCGGGACGGGGGTTGCGCTCCTTCAGCGAGCTCAGCAGCGTGCTCACCGACGTCCCGTCCGGCATCCGGGTGGTCAGCGACGACAGCACCGCGAGCGCCTCGCCCGGGTGCAGGCTCTTCCCGGCCAGCCGATCCCAGAAGTCGCCCCAGACCTCCTCGGATATCGGGTAGCGCTGGGTGACGAGCGCCGCCAGTGCCTCCGACGGAGTCTTACTCGGCATGCGCCCCGGCTTGCGCCTGGTCCACGTACGCCTTGATCGCGGCGACGGTGCGGAAGCTGTCGGGTCCGAGCTCGGAGTCATCGACGCCGATGTCGAACTCGTCCTCGAGCCAGGCCACGACCTTGAGCAGCCCCAGGCTGTCCACGACCCCGCCGGTCAACAGGTCGTAGTCGTCTTCGAGGTCCTCGACCGGGACGTCCGGCATGAACTCCTCGACGATGAACGCCTTGATCTTCGCGGTGGTCTCATCCATGCGCACGGCTCCTCTCTAGCTCTGCGGCGACCGCCTTGCGGTCGACCTTTCCGGTTGATGTTTTGGGCAACGGCTCGGTCACGATCTCAATCGTCGACGGCATCTCGGTGCGGGCCAGCCGTGTGGCGCAGTGCTGGCGGAGCATAAGGCTGTTGAGCTTCGCGTCGGGCTCTCGGCGCACCATGGCGTGCAGCCTGGCGCCGGCGAGGTCATCGGGGATGGCGATGACCACGACCTCGACGACCGCGGGGTGCTCCTGGATCGCCTGCTCGACCACCTGCGTCGAGACACGGACGCCGCGGACCTTGACGTAGAAGTCGGCGCGGCCCTCGAGCGTCAGCGTCCCGTCCTCGTGGCGGCGGACGATGTCGCCGCTCTTGTAATAAGTGCGGCCGCCGTCATCCTCGAGCGTGACGAACTTCCCCTCGTTCAGATCCGCTCTCAGGTAGCCGCGCGTCTGGAACGGCGTCCACACCATGAATTCGCCGGTGCCCGTGCCCTCGAGGGCGCTGCCGTCCTCGGCCTGCACCCGGACGATCACGCCGGGAATCGGCTGGCCGACCGGGATGTTCGTCGGCACGTTGCCCTCGGCCAGTCCGAGGAACTCGTGGACGAGGCTGTCGTTGGTCTCGGTGCAGCCGTACACGTTGTAGAAGCGCGCGTTCGGGAATAGCTTCGGAAGCTCGGCCAGCGAGCTCGGCGGGATCTTGTCGCCGGTGGTGATCACGTGCCGGACGCTCGGGAACGTCCGGCCGTCCGCGCGGTTGACGTCGATCAGCAGGCGGTACAGCATCGGCACCGCCTGGAGCACGTTGACCTGATTGTCGTTGACCAGGTCGGCGAGGTACGCGCCCTGCGTGGCCCTGTCCTGGTCGACGAGGGCGACCGTGCCGCCGTGCTTGAGCGTGGTCCAGATGTCGAGCAGGCACAGATCGAAGTTGAGCGGGGCGTAATTCGCGACCACCGTGCCGGGCTTGATGTCGAACTGCTGGGCCGCCCAATCGGTGAACGCGTCGACGCCGGCCGCCTGGAGCGGGACGATCTTCGGGAGCCCGGTCGAGCCCGAGGTGGTCAGCATGAACGACACGCCACGGCCACCGCCCGCCGGCGGCCACTCTGATCCCCGGAGCGCTCCGGCGCCGAGCGGGCGTCGTCGACGAGCGCCCGCAGGCTGGCCGCGCTCTCGCTGCGCGGCCCGTGGGGCGAGATCACCTGGCTCGTGCCCGCCTGGGCGAACAGCTGCGCCAGTGTCTCGGGCGCGAGCTCGATCGACGGAAGCAGGAACGGGCGTCCGGAACGCAGGCAGGCGAGGATCAGCGCGATCGCCTCGGGCGACTTCTTGGCCCGGACCCCGATCGGCCGGTCCTCGGGGAGGCGCGCGCCCTCGAGCTCGGCGAACGCTGCGTCGGCGAGCCACTGGAGCTCGGCATAGGAGATCGGCGCTCCGTCCCAGATCAGCGCCGGCGCGTCGGGACGGCGCGTGGCCTGCTCGGCGAAGTGGTCGGCGATCGATCGCGTGGCGGTCTGGCTCATGAGGAAGGTGGTTGGGTGGCAGTTACAGGCGCCGTCAGCTCGGCCCGGTGTCGCTCGAATTCCTCGATCCAGCCCGCGATGCTGTCGGCGCGCAGCAGACCGGTCCCGATCAGGAGCCCCTTGAAGCCGGCAGTCGACCAGCTCGGCGGCGATCCGCGGGTCGATGATAGCGCTCGCGCTGACCGGGCAGGGCGTGCCGGTCTGGATCGTCGCTTCGAGCAGCGAGCGGCTCGTGTCGATGTCGCCAGGCTCGCGCTCGCGCGTGTTGATGTCCTTGTTGTTGACCGCGATGATGCAGTCCCCCGGGTGGATCACGCTCTCGAGCTCGGTCTGGTCGACGATCTCCACGAACGGCGTAAGCCCGTGATCGAGGGCGAGCTCGGATCAGGTGCTGGAACGTCTTGGCGGGCAGGATCTTCGCGGTGAGCAGGACCGCCGAGGCGCCCAGCTCCTTGGCGGCGACGATCTGCTTCTCGCGGGTGATGAAGTCCTTCTTGAGCAGGGGGAGGTCGGTCAGGCCGGAGACCTCTCTGAGCATGTCGTCGTTTCCGCCGAACCAGCGGCCGGTGACGACCGAGATGCACGGCGCGCCGACCGCGACGTACTGGCTGACGATCTCGGGGATCGTCCGGTCGCCCAAGAGCTCGGCGCCCTCGCCGTCCTGGCGCTTGACCTCCATGATGATCGGCAGGCGCCCGGCGAGAAGGGCGTCGGTGAACGCGCTAGCCATCTTGGTCACTCACTCTCGCGGCTCGTCCTTCCACACACGGCTGATCGCCTCGACGTTGTCAGACGAGATCTTCCCATCTTCGGTGCGCGCGTTGGTATCAACATCGATGCCGAGAAATTGGGGATGCGCGGCGAGCGCCTCGTACTCTGCCCGGTTGGCGGCGGAGATCCCGCCGGCGAGCAGGAATGGGCGGGTCAGCTTGTCGGCGAGCGGGGCCACGGCGGCCGGGTCGATCGCCTGTCCGGTGCTGCCGACTCGTCCGTCGTCGGAGACTACGTCGAACAGGAACACGTCGACGCCGGCCTTCTCGTAGGAGGCGAGCAGCGGCGCCTCGACGCACTCGCCGCCCTTCACATGGAGCACCTTGATCACCTTGACCCCGTGCCCGCCCACCTCGATCGCCTTGATCTTGCGGATCGTCCCCGGGGTCGGATACCCGTGGAGCTGGATCCACCGCACGGGTGAGCCCTCGAGCGTCTCGCGGAGCTGCTCGGCATCCTTGGCGAACGTGACCAGCACCGGCGTCACGCCCTCCGTCGCGGCGGCCGCCTCCGCGAGCGCGCGCCACTGTGCGAGCTCGAGGTCGTGCGGGCCTCCGGGCACTCCCCACCACAGCCCGACGAAGTCGACTCGGTGTGCCGCCAGCACGTCGATCTCCGCTCGCTCGACGATCCCGCAGACCTTGACTCGGGTGCCGAGGCTGGGGTCGGTGAGGCGATCGTCGGTCACGTGCGTGTGGCTCGGTGGCGCGGTCGGCGACATGCCACCGAACCTCATACGGGATCGCGGGAGACCGCTGAGATGCCATCTACTCGATGCATCTCCTGCGGTCTCCCGGTCCCAGGTCCCAATTCCCTACGCCCCTGCGGCTCCGACTACGTCCCGACCAGGCCGCTCGCGCCCGGCACTGCCATCGCGGGAGTCTGGCCGATGAACGTCAGGATGCCGTTCGCCCCGACCCTGTACTCGTCGATGTGATGCGTCGCCGGGGTCGCCGCGGTCGACAGCACGTACAGGTAGTGGCTGTCGCTCGAGAGCGTCTCATCGGTGGCCGCGAACTCGTTGCGCACCGGCGTGTGGCCGAGCAGCTTCAGGCCGCCGCCCGGGAACACCCTGTACTCCGAGGTGAAGGCCCCGGTGGGCGCTCCGCCGCCGGTGTTGACGACGTAGGCGTACTTCCCGTTGCCGGTGACCGACACCCAGCACGGGGCGGTGCCGTTGGTGCCGACAGTCGCGATCGGCGTCAGCGCACCCGAGGCGGCCACGTTGTAGCTGGCGGTGTCGCCCGCGCCCGGGACGCTCAGGCTCGTGACCTGCGACATGATCAGGTGGCCGTTCGGATCAAACGCGAACCCGAACGGGAACGGCGTCGTCGCGTCGTGCGCCGTAGGTGCACTCGCGGCTCCGCTCGCGCCAATCTTGAACGTGTCGATCGAGTCGGTCGCGACCGGAGTCGGCAGCGTCGGATCGCCGAGCAGCGAGACCACGAGCAGCTTGCCGTTGTTGTTGAAGCCCACCTGCCGCGCCAGCCCGGGAACCGTTGGCGTCAACGGCCGGATCGAGCCCGACACCGGCGTCAGGTGGCCGGTCGCGTTGAAGCGCAGCCCGGCGATGTTGCCGGGTACCGGCGGTCCGGGCATCGGGAAGATCCCCGAGTCGAGGACATACAGCAGGTTGCCGTGAGTCGTAAGACTGTTCGGGAACTCGCCGCCCGAGGAGCGCACCGCGACCAGCTTGAGGCCGGTCGGGGTCGCCAGGAAAGAGCTGACCGAGTCGCTGCCGGCGTTGACAGCGAACACGTGCGTTCCGTCGGCCGTCTGGGCGAGCTCGCCCTGGGTGTCGAGGAATGGACATGTCGGGGCGCAGCCGGGCTGAAGCTGCTGGCCGCCCTTGCCACCGGTGGCGACCGCCTTGAGGAACTTCAACTGCCCGTTCGAGTAGCGGTTGAAGATCAAGACCTCGTTCCGCTTGGGGTTGTTGGTCTCGGTGTAGACCCTCCCGACCGGCTTGGCCTTGGACTTACTTGGACTCTTCGCGCTCGCCATCCCAGGCAGCGCGAACACAGCGACGGATACCGCCACCAGAAGACCCGGCAACGACCAGCGCTTGCCGGGCATGAAACGCCCCAACGAAATCACGTAAAACTCCCCTCGTTTGTGCCCGCGCGCGACTCTATAGCAATCATCGCCCCGAGACCAGTTGGTCCCCCGTTCCTGGGGGCCGCGACTGTAGCGCATCGCCTGGCGGGCGTGTAATGGGTTGGCGGGGGCTGGAAAGGGATTGTTAAGGGTTCCCGCGGCTCGCTTCAGGCCCTTCCCAGCCGCTCTGATCGGACGTGACGGCGACGACCCCGCCGGGCCGTCGCCGTCACCGGAATGGCGGTTAGAACGCCCCGGCTCCCGAGATGCCGTTCGGCAGCGTCGAGGGCGTCGTCTGGATGTGCTTGATGCTCCCGTTCGAGCCCACCTTGTACACGTCGATGTGGCTGGGGCCGCCCATCACGAACGCATCGATCACGTACAGGTAGCGATCGTTGCTGCTCAGGGCCTCATCGCTCGGGAACCCCATGCCGCCGGCATCGCCCTGGGCGTGCAGCGTCATCTTGCCGCTGTGGCTGACGGACATGACGGACACGCTGCCCTTTCCGCTGAACGTGTCCGGCACCGAGTCTGAGAGCGTGTTCGACACGTATGCCCACGTACCGTCCTTAGACACCACGAGCCAGCACGCCGCGCGCCCCTTGGTCGGCGTGTTCTTGACGAGCTTCAGCTTGCCGGTCGACGACACGTTGTAGGTCGCCGCCGAGCCGTTGAACTGCGTCGGGTCGGCCGGGTTGGGCATGGCGCCCGAGGGCGTCGCGACGAAGCCGGCGTTGCTAACGAGGATCCGGTTGCCGGAGGACGAGAATCCGAACGGGTTCGCGATGCCCGGGGTGGCGAACGCTTGCGACGGACCCGCCGAGCCGTTGTGGCTGATCACGAACGTGTCGATCTCGCCGTACGTGCGCGGAAGTCCGCGCTGGGTGACGGCGATCACGCCGCCGTTGTCGGTGAAGCCGATGCCCGCGGTCACGCCGACCTGAGTCGTCTTGCCCTTCGGCGTCACGGCCGTGAGCTTGCGGTTCGACCCGGCGACCGGCGTCAGCTTGCCGGTGGCCGAGAACTTCCAGCCGAAGATGTTCTGGCTCGTCTCGTTGACCACATACAGCAAATCGCCGCTGCTGGTCAGACTGATCGGTAGCTTCCCGTGCGAGGCGACGTGGGAGACCAGCTTCGGCCCCGACGCCGTGATCAGGAACGAGCTGACGCTGTTGTCTCCGGCATTCACGACGAACAACAGCTTGCCGTCAGGCGTCAAGTTCACGGAGCCCGAGCCATCGGCAATCGGGAACCCGAACGGTGGTGTGCTCGCGATCCCCTTTCCGCCCGTCGAGACGACCTTTCGCTGCGTCAGCGTGCCGTTCGCCGCGCGGGTGAACACGATCACCGAGTTGCCCGAAGGATCGTTGCTGGTCGTATAGACAGCGTCGTAGTTGACCTTCTTCGCGGCGCCCTTCTGCGCGGCGCTCGCCAGCGCCGGCGTGGTCAACGCCAAGGCCGCCACCATGATCCCCAGCAGCCGCCAGAGCCTCACATCACATCCCATAAAGTGCCCTCCGTTGTGTGTCCTCGTAGCGCCCGGCCCGCGCTGGTTGTCGGCGGGCAGGGTACAGCACGGGACCCATTTGTAAACAAGGCGTGATCGAAAACTTGCCCAACTAGTCCAGTTGGGGTATCGCGCCTGGTATATGATCGCCGCGCGCATGACTGGGGACGTGGGAATGCGCAAAGCCGTCCAAACCTCACGAACTTGGCGACCCTGTACTCCTGTTCCTAACCGATGGAGGGTCTTCGATGGCCGATCCGACGTCTGCCCACCGGCTGCAGCCCGGTGCCACGGTCTCGCCGCACCAATTCGTAGCGATCTCGGGCGAGACGGTCAGCGTCCCCGACCCGGGGCAACTGGTCCACCTCGAGCTGCGCCGCTTTGCCGGCTGCCCGATCTGCAACCTGCATCTCCGCTCGGTGGTGCAGCGCAGGGACGAGCTCGCGGCCGCGGGCATCAGGGAAGTGGTGGTGTTCCACTCCACCGACGACGAGCTGCGCAAGTACCAGGCCGAATTGCCGGTCGCGGTGATCGCCGATCCCGAGAAGAAGCTCTACGCCGAGTTCGGCGTCGAGAAATCGGCGCGCTCCGTGCTCAATCCGCGCGCGTGGCCGGCGGTCTTTCGCGGCCTGGCTCGCCACGTCGGCGCCGTGGGCAAGGGCGAGGAGCATCTCACGCCGCTGACGCCCAAGGGAGGCTCGTTCGGGCTGCCGGGCGATTTCCTCATCGCCTCCGACGGCCACGTCATCGCCAGCAAGTACGGCGAGCATGCCTACGACCAGTGGACCGTCGACGAGGTGCTCGAGCTGGCCAAGGGCCAGGGTACCGGCACCGTGCCCGCGGACGGGGGCGCAGCGCCCAGCGTCCGGGTCTCATAAAACCGCTTGTGGAGGTCCTCGCCACGGATAAGATCCAACCGGCGCGCATCTCGCCGCCGACTGCCGGGGCAACGCGCGAGAGGAGACAACGTGAGTGACGATAGGCACCCTGCCGAGGCCTACGACGTGGCGATACTCGGTGGTGGGCTCGCCGGGTTGACGCTGGCGCTGCAGCTAAAGCAGGCGCGTCCCGACACGAGCATCTTCGTCGCCGAGAAACGGGCCGGGCGCGCGCCCGAGGCCGCGTTCAAGGTTGGGGAGTCGACCCAGGAAATCGCCTGCAACTACTTCGGCGAGGTGCTCGGGCTGATGGATCACATGGAGCGCGACCAGATCCGCAAGTGCGGACTGCGCTTCTGGTTCCCGGCGGGTGACAACGGCAGCCTCGCCGAACGGATCGAGCGCGGACCGACGGCGCATGCCCCCGTCCCGAGCTGGCAGTTCGATCGGGGCCGGTTCGAGAACTACCTTGGGGAGCGGAACCTCGAGGCCGGGATCGACCTGTTCGGCGCCACTCGCGTCACGGACGTTGAGGTCGGTGATCCCCACACGGTGACGATCGTCCCCCGCGCGGGCGGGGATGCGACGACGGTCCGGGCCCGCTGGCTCGTCGACGCCAGCGGCCGGTCGTGGATCCTCAAGCAGAAGCTCGGTCTGCTCGAGGACAACGGGCACGTGGTCAACTCGTCCTGGTTCAGGCTGGCCGGGAGTCTGAACATCGAGGACTGGGCCGACCCCGACGACGAGGAGTTCTTCGGGCGCATGTCCGAGCGCGGGCTGCGCCAGTTCAGCACCAACCACCTGTGCGGCAAGGGCTACTGGATGTGGATGATCCCGCTCTCCTCCGGCGCGATCTCGATCGGGATCGTGGCGGATCCGAGCTTCCACTCGATGGACGAGATGAACACGCTCGACAAGGCGATCGACTGGATCCGAGAGCACGAGCCGCAGCTCGGCGAGGCGGTCGACGCACGGCGCCATCAGGTCGAGGACTTTCTCAAGGTCGAGGACTTCTCGTATGGCTGCAAGCAGGCCTTCGACGGCCGCGACCGGTGGTGCCTGGTCGGGGAGGCGGGGGCGTTCCTGGATCCGTTCTACTCGCCCGGCTCGGACTTCATCGCGCTCTCCAACACGCTCGCCGCCGACCTGGTCTCGCGTGGGCTGGACGGGGGGGACGTCGTACGGCGCGCCCAAGCACACAACGACTTCTACCTGAACGCCTACCGGGTCCATCTCACGCAGTACGAGGGTCAGTACGTGTTCTGGGACAACCCGGCGGTCATGAATGTGAAGATCAGCGGGAACAACATCTACTACTGGGGTTGCCTGGCGCTGCTGTTCTTCCACCGCAAGCTCACCGACCTCGAGCTGATGGCGGCGGTCCGTCCCGATGTGGACCGGATGCAGGCGATCATCACGCGACTCGAGGCGATGTACCGCGAATGGAACGAGCTCGAGCAGCGGGAGTGGCGGCGGGCGATGGTTCCGTCATCCGCCTTCCCGGCGATGTTCGATCGCCACCGGGACATGATCGCCGGCTTCGACGACGAGGCGCTCAAGGCCAGGATGGCCGCCAACGCCGACCTGCTCGAGGCCTATGCGGTGCTCGCGTTCAACCGGGCCGCGCAGAACCTCGGGGATGCGGCGCCTGGGGAGGACGAGAGGATCAACCCCTACGCGGTGTCGTTGGATCCCGACCGCTGGGAAGCAGACGGGATGCTGGGCGGCGAGGGACTCACCGTCGCTGAGGCTCGCCAGTCGCCGGCGGCCGGAATGGAGAACCTGTTCATGGAGGCGATCGCGACGCCCGCCTGAGCGCGGGGTCACGCCCCCGCCGAAGCGGGGGCGTGACTGTCCGGTTGGGCTGCTCTGAGAGCGGCTAGAAGGCGCCCAGGCCCGAGACGCCGTTCGGGAGGTCGTTCGGCGTGGCTTGAACGTGGGTCAGGCTTCCGCCCGGACCGATCTTGTACACGTCGATGTGGCTGGGGCCGCCCATGATGAACGGCTCGAGCATGTACAGATACCGGCCGTCGCTCGAGATCGCCTCCTCACCGGGGAAGCCCTGGCCGGCGGCAGTTTCGCCCAGCAGGGTCAGTCGCCCGTGCGGGGAGATCGCGTAGGTCGACACGGCGTCGGTTCCGGTGAAGACGCCGGACGGGGATCCGGCCGGCCCGCCCAGCGTGTTGGTCACGAACGCGTACCGACCGTCCTTGCTGATCACGACCCAGCACGCGGCTCGGCCGCCGCTCGGGAACGAACCCTTGAAGACGAGCGCGCCTGAGGGATGGAGGCTGAACGAGTCAGTCGAGCCGGTGAACTGCGCCGGATCGAACGGGTTCGGTTGCGTGCCGGACGGGGTCTCGACGAAGCCCGCGTCGGTGACCAGGAGGTTCTTCGGCCCGTCGAACGCGAACCCGAACGGATTCGGGGTCGGCGCGAGGTGCCCGACCGCGGGTCCGGCGACTCCGGCCCAGTTGACTGGGAAGGTGTCGATCCCGCCGTTCGCCGCCGGCAGCCCGCGCTCGGTGACGACCAGCTGGCGGCCATCGGGCGAGAAGCCGATCTGTGCCGCGACCGTGGTCGGGAACGCCGTGGACAGCGACTGGGACGACCCGGGGATCCGCGTCAACTGGCCGCTGGGGGAGAACCACCAGCCGGCGATGTTGCTGCTCTCCTCGTTGACGGCGTACAGCACGTTGCCATGGGTCGTCACGCTGATCGGCAGGGTCCCGCCCGAAGGCACGTGGGAGACCAGCTTCGCCCCCGACGAGGTGATCTGGAACGAGCTGACGCTGTTGTCCCCGGCGTTGACCACGAACAGGAGGCGGCCGTCGGGGGTCAGGTTCAACGACCCCGCGCTGTCCACGATCGGGAAGCCGAACGGTGGCTCCGAGGCGATGCCGGTTCCGCCGGTCGAAACGGAGCCGGTCTGTGTGATCGCCCCGCTGGCGTTGCGTTGGTACACGATCACGGCGTTGCCGGTCGGATCGTTGGTCGCGGTGTAGACGGCGGCTGGTGCGGCGTTGCCGTGGCCGCCGTCGCCGTCGTGATGGGTGCGGTGGTGGGTCTTCGCGTGCGCGAGCGCGCCGGCCGGTAAGAGCAGCAGCGCGGCGATAGCCGCCAGCGCACCGAATAGCCGCGCGCGCTGCGCGGCCGTACGTCCCAATCCCATGTGGCCCTCCGTTGATGGTTGCGCCCTGGCCGAGTCAACGGCCGTTACCAGCCGACGCTAACCGATCGCGGAAGGCGATTTGGTGAACCTGGAGTTAAACCAGGCTGGCCTCGCGCCGGACCGCGTCCAGGTTGATTGGGTGCGACAACGCTCGCAGAGCCGGCAGTTGCTCGAGCGCGGCGGTCCGGCCCGCCTCGAGGAACCGGTCCGCGAGGTGAAAGTCGCGCCATTCGGCAGGCCCGAACCGGGGGGTGATCACGACGTCAGCCAGCGCCGCGTGGCGGGCGCTGGTGTCGAGCTGGCTGAGGTCCATCGCCTCGAGGATGGTGTCGAGCGGCCCGCGGCGCCTTGGCTTGGCAGGCTCGTCTTCCGGATCGTCGGGGACGCCCGGCCAGCTCTCCAACGACTCGGTTCCGAGCAGGTTCACCGACACGACGATGTCGGCCCCGTCCTCGAGCACGGCTGCGGTCGGTACCGGGACGAGCGCGATCGCGTCGATCAGCCGATGCCCGTCTCGCTCCTGCGTCGGGAACACGCCGGCGACCGAGAGCGCCGCCAGGAGCGCCTCCCACAGCGGCCCATGGCGCTGCACCACCGGAGCCCGATCGGTCAGGTCGACCGCCATGATCGCGAGCGGAACCTGGGTGTGCGAGAAGAACGCGCCCTTCGTGGCCTCCTTGAGCAGCCCGGTGAGCGTCTCGAGGCCCGCCGAGCCCACGAGTGGTGACTTGAACAGCTGGCCGACGTTATCGGCACTGAAGGCGGTGCGGAAGCGTTCGTCGACCTCGGCAGCGCCGTAGCCGAGCGCGACCTGCGAGGCCACGAACCCGCCGATGCTGCTGCCGCCGACGTAGTCGACGGTGTAGCCCGACTCCTGGAGCACCTTGAGTGCGCCGACGTGCGCGTATCCCTTGGCGCCACCCGCGCCGAGCGCGAGGCCCAGCTTGGTGCGCGTCAGGTGGCGTGCGATCCATGCCACGTCGGCGTCCGCGAGGGGGAAATCGGGCTGGCGCGGGCATTCGCGCACGACCAGCTTCAGAGCGCCCGGATGCCACATCTGGCTGGCCGAGCGCGCCTCGTCCGAGACCAGGACGATCTCGAGCCGGCGGCCCGTGGCCGCTTCGGCGACCCGTCCGAGACGATTGGCCTCGTCGGCACTCCCGACGAGCGCCACCACGCGATCGGCCTCGTCGAGCAGCACGGCGACGGTGTCGGGATCGAACTCGCTCGGGATCAGGACGGTGTTGTTTTCGCTCGCCGCCTCGTCCGACGCGGTGAGCGCGCCGGCCAGCGACAGCGACCGGTCGAGCACCGACACTGGACGCGGGCTGGCCGTGCGGGCGGCGGCCACGAGGCGGCTGATGACTCCCTTGAGCGAGGGACCGGCGACAAGCCCGATCTCCTCGCCGCGGGTGGAGCTACTGCGAACGCTGGCGCTGAACAGCGCCGCGCTGTGCGCGCTGGCCCGAAACAGCCGCTCGCGCTGGGTATTGATCACGTTGATGAGGATGCGGGGGAACTGCCCGGCCAGCTCGAGCAGGTCGGCGGCGTCGAGCTCGAGGGTGTCGGCGATCGTGCTTGCCGACACCGTCGCCGTCCGCTCGGTGCCGGTGATCGCGTCCTGGGCGCCGATCACATCGCCTTTTCGCATCCGCAGCTCGATCTCGCCACCGCCGGCGGTGGTTCCGGCGGTCCAGATGACCAGTCCGCTGGTGATCAGCCAGATGCGGTCGCTTGGGTCGCCGGCGGCGCAGAGCTGCTCGCCCGGCGCGAACTGCCGCCTGCGCATCCGCGAAACGACGACCTCGAGCTGTTCGTCGGTCAGCCCCTCGAACAGACGACTGCCGCCGAGCGAACCGTCCCGGGCCATTTCGCTAGGACTGGCTCGCTGTGGAAGTCATTTCCGACAGGAGCCTAAGCGGGACCGTGCGGGCTCGTCAAGGAAAGAAATCGTCACAGCAGCGTAAGGTCGCGCATATAGACTCACCGCGGCATGGACACGAGTGCAGCCCGGGGCACGACTGGAAGCGTGCCGATCGTCACCGGCAAAAAGCTGATGCTGTTCTCAGGGCGGGCCAATCCGGCGCTCGCGGCGGCGATCGGACACAAGCTCGGGGTCGAGCTCGGGCACGTCACGCTCAAGACATTCTCGGCGGGCGAGGTCTACTGCCGGATCGAGGAGTCGGTCCGCGGCGCCGACGTGTTCATCGTCCAGCCGACGTGCGGCAACCCGGAGACCGGCGTCTCCGCCAACGACGCGATGATGGAGCTGCTGGTGATGATCGACGCCGCGGTCGGGGCCTCGGCGCACCGCGTGATCGCGGTGATGCCGTGGTACGGCTACTCGCGCCAGGACAAGAAGTCCGCGCTGCGCGAGCCGATCACCGCCCGGCTGGTGGCGCAACTGCTCGAGACGGCCGGCGTCGACCGGATACTGACGGTCGACCTCCACGCCGGTCAGGTCCAGGGCTTCTTCCGCAAGCCGGTCGACCACATGACCGGCCTGCTGCTGATCGCCGAGTACTTCGCGGGGCTCGAGCTCGACGACCTGGTCGTGGTCGCCCCCGACGTCGGGCGCGTGAAGCTCAACCACAAGTTCGCCGACATGCTCGGCGCCGACCTCGCGCTGATGACCAAGGAGCGGCCGGCGCAGCAGGTCGCCGAGGTCGGGTACGTGATCGGCGACGTCCGCGGCAAGACCGCGGTGATCCTCGACGACATCATCGACACCGCCGGCACGCTGACGGCCGCCGGCCAGACGGTGCTCGACGAGGGCGCGGCGCGCGTGTTCGCCGCGTGCACCCACCCGGTGTTCTCTGGACCCGCGTACGAGCGGCTGGCCGAGTCGCCGTTCGAGAAGGTGGTGGTGACCGACACGATCCCGCTGCGCGAGGGGGCGCCGGACAAGGTCGTCGTACTCTCGACCGCAGGCCTCCTCGCCGACACGATCCGCCAGATCTTCACGGATGGGTCGGTCAGCGCGGTGTTCGGGGGGGAGAACCAGTTGTTCTAGCGGCTCCGGTACGTGTCCGCACCGGGTGCCGTGCGCTGCCACCGGTAACTCCGGCCACCGGATCGAGCGCGAGGCACCCGGGTGGGACACGCACCTGCGCAGCCATGACCGCCGGATGAATCGGCGGCCCGCGCGAGTTGCAGCCGGATCGTCCGTCCGTCATCATGCGCCATGGACGTGGATCGACGAGGGGGTTGTACCCGGGGCCTGTTGACGCTGACCGAACTTGGTCGGCGCGTGGGTCGACGCCGGGCGCACTCTCTTTGTCAGAGGCTGCGGGGGGCCACCCTGCCGAGCGGTAGTCGTCTCAGCGCACGCGCGGCCGCGACTTGTGACTTTGACCAACGGAGGAGGAGCTGATGGCAGACGACCGTTCGGCGTCGATGCTCGAGACGATGGCGATCGACGCACCCCACGGCCATTACGACGTGGCGGTTCTCGGCGGCGGACTCGCCGGGCTGACGATCGCAATTCAGCTCAAGCGCGAGCGTCCCGAGACGCGCGTGCTGGTCACCGACAAGCGGGCCGAGCCGGCGCCCGAGGCGGCCTTCAAGGTTGGCGAGTCGAGCGTCGAGATCGGCGCCTACTACTACCGCGAGATGGTCGGCATGCGCGACCATCTCGAGCGCTACCAGCAGCGGAAGCTCGGGCTGCGCTTCTTCCTGCCGGCGGGCGACAACTCGGACATCACCAAGCGCGTCGAGTTCTGCACGCCGGGCCACCTGGACGCGTTCACCCACCAGATCGACCGCGGGCGGTTCGAGAACGAGCTGTTCCGGCGCGCCAAGAAGGCTGGAGCGGACGCGTTCCGGGGATGGCGGGTGCAGGACGTCCAGCTGGGCGCGGACAGGCACACGATCCTCATGTCCCATGAGGAAGAGGAGTGCATCGCCACCGCGCGTTGGATCGTCGACGCTTCCGGGCGCGCGAACATCCTGCGCCGCAAGTTGGATCTGGGTGCCGGGGTGGACACGGGCCACAACTGCAACGCGGCCTGGATCCGGCTCGCCGGCGGCATGGACTTCGAGGACTGGACCGACGACGAGGAGTGGCTCGGCCGGATGCCCGAGAAGGGCCTGCGGATCCACTCGACCTCGCACCTGATCCAGCCGGGCTACTGGCTGTGGCTGATCCAGCTCGAGTCGGGTCCGATCTCGATCGGCGTCTGCGCCGATGAGCGCTTCCATCCCTGGGAGGAGATCAACAGCTTCGAGGGGTTCATGGACTGGATGAAGCGCAACGAGCCGCAGCTGCACGCCGAGATCGACGGCCGGCGCGAGGACGTGCTCGACTTCCTGCGCGTCAAGGACTTCTCATACGGGTCGACCCGCTTCTTCTCGCCGGACCGCTGGACGCTCGTCGGCGAGGCGGGAGGGTTCCTCGACGCGCTGTACTCGCCGGGGTCCGACTTCATCGGGTTCTCGAACACGTTCAGCTGCGAGATGATTGAGCGCGAGCTGGACGGCGAGGACGTGACCGAGCTTGTCGAGTTCTACAACGACTTCTACATGAATCTGTTCAACACGACGGCTCATCTGTACCGCGACAACTATCAGCTGTTCGGCAACCCGCAGGTGATGGTCCTGAAGTTCGTCTACGACTCATCGACGTATTTCGTCGGCATCGGAAACGCGTGGTGCCACGGGCGGCTACGCAAGCCCGAGGACATGAAGCGCCTCGAGCAGATCGTGTACCCGGCGATCCAGATGGTCCCCAGGATGCAGCAGCTGTTCCGCGACTGGAACGCGATCGAGCAGACGCCGTTCGAGGGCGTCTCGGTCCTGTGCAACCAGCTCGCGCCATACATCCAGGCGCAGGCCGAGATGGCGCGTCCAGCTGAGGGTGACGAGACGTTCGAGATCGCGGCCCGAAACCTTGAGTACCTCAACGCGCTCGCGGTGTGGATCTTCCACCGGGCGGCCCGGAACCTCCCCGAGCAGCCGGACGAGAACCGGGGGATCAACTGGCTGGCGATCAGCCTGCATCCCGAGCAGTGGGAGGCCGACGGTCTGTACTCCGATGACGGCATCAGTCTCGTGCAGGCGCGCGAGATGCTGCCGGGGATCGAGGAGATGGACCTCGAGGCACGCGGCGCCGTGGTGGCGGCTTAGTTCCTTCCGGTGTGGATCTGACAATTACGCAACAAGGAGTCCAACGTGGGCACTGATAGGCAGCCGGCAGACAGCTACGACGTGGCGATCCTCGGCGGCGGCCTGGCCGGGTTGACTCTCGGGATCCAGCTCAAGCAGGCTCGTCCCGAGACGAGCATCTTCATCGCCGAGAAGCGCAAGGGTCTGGCGCCCGAGGCGGCGTTCAAGGTCGGGGAGTCGACGGTCGAGGTGTCCGCGCACTACTTCGCCGACGTCGTCGGTGCGCGCGAGCACATGGACAACGACGAGCTCCACAAGTTCGGGCTGCGCTGGTGGTTCCCGGCGGCCGGGAACACGTCGATCGCCGAGCGGATCGAGCGCGGGATCAACAAGCCGCTCCCCGAGCCGAGCTTCCAGCTCGACCGGGGGCGTTTCGAGAACTACCTGGGGGAGAAGGCGCTTTCGGAGGGCGTTGACCTGTTCGGTGACTGTCGCGTCCAGGACGTCGACGTCTCGGTCGATCCGCACTTGATCCGCGTCACGCATCAGGGTGAGGATCGCGAGGTGCGGGCGCGTTGGGTGGTGGATGCCGCGGGGCGGGCTTTTCTGCTCAAGCGCAAGCTGGATCTGATGGAGGAGAACGGCCACGAGGTCAACTCGGCGTGGTTCCGGCTCGACGGCGGGCTCGACATCGAAGACTGGGCCGACACGGACGACGAGGAGTTTTTCGGTCGGATGTCCGAGAAGGGCCTGCGCAAGTACTCGACCAACCACCTGTGTGGTCAGGGCTATTGGGTGTGGATGATCCCGCTCTCGTCCGGGCCGATCTCGATCGGGATCGTCGCAGACCCGCGCTTCCACCCGTACGAGGAGATGAAGACGCTCGATGGCGCGCTCGACTGGATTCGACGGCACGAGCCGCAACTAGGGGAGTCACTCGACGGGCGGATCGACCAGGTCGAGGACTTCTTGAAGGTCTCGGACTTCTCGTACGGCTGCAAGCAGTGCTACTCCGGTGACGGTCACTGGTCGCTGGTGGGAGAGGCCGGCGCATTCCTGGATCCGTTCTACTCGCCGGGGTCGGATTTCATTGCGATCTCGAACACGTTGACCACCGACCTGATCACGCGGTTCCTTGATGGTGAGGACGTCGTTTCGCGCGCCCAGGCCTTCGACGATCTCTACCTGAGTACATATCGCGTGAACTTGACCCAGTACGAGGGTCAGTACGAGTTCTGGCACAACCCGATGGTGATGACGGTCAAGATCTGTGCCAACAACATCCTGTACTGGGGCACCGAGTGCCTCCTGTTCTTCCACGACAAGTACGCCGACGTCGAGTTCATGGCCTCCGTGCGGCCCGACCTGGAGCGGATCTGGGCGATCACGCGGCAACTCGAGGCGATGTACCGGGAGTGGAACGTTCTCGAGGATCGCGAGTGGCGGCGAGCGATCGTTCCCACGCAGGCGTTCCCCGGAATGTTCCAGCGCCACGTCGACATGGCCGGCAAGTTCGACGACGACACGGTACGCGCCAAGCTCGCCGCCACCGGCGACATGATGGAGGCGTTCGCGGTCTTGGCGTTTAGTCGGGCGGCGCAGAATCTCGGCGATGCCGCGCCAGCCGAGGACGTGAAGATCAACCCCTACGCCGTGTCGTTGGATCCGGATCGGTGGGAAGCCGACGGACTGTTCGACGGGAGCGGCATGTCGCTGGCGGAGGCGCGGGAGACCGACGCGGCTGGGCTCCAGAACCTGTTCCTCGAGGCGGTGGCGCAGCCGGTCTAGGCGAGTCGCGGGCCGTCAGGCCACGACCGGCTGGGTCAGCGCCTTGACGAAGTCCTCGAGCTGGTCGGTGCGCCAGCACTCGAACGCGGTGCAGTGCTTTTCGTATGCGGCGATCACGCTGTCGCCGTAGTTCCAGTACAGGCGCGGCTCGGGGTTCAGCCAGAACGTGCGCCCCGCCTTGGCGGTGATCGCGGCGAAGATATCGTCCCTTGGCGGGCGGCCGTTGGTGCGGGCGTCGCCGAGCACGATCACGGTGGCGCGGGGATGGAGTTCGTCCTCGATCAGGTTCAGGAACTCGAGCCAGACGCGGCCGTAGTCGGTGTAGCCGGAGATGTCGGCGACGCCGGCGTTTCTCGAGATGGCCTCGTTGGCGGCGCGGAAGTCGCGCTCGCGTTCGAACACCTCGGTGACCTCGGAGATCCGTTCGATGAACACGAAGCTGCGGAGCTTGCGGAAGGCGTCGTGGAGGGCGTGCAGGACGGATAGGAAGAAGGTGCTTGCGCTCGTGACGCTTGTGCTCACGTCGCACAGCACGAAGATCTCCGGTCGTCTCGGTCGCTTGGGTCTGTATTTCAGGGCGATCGGGACGCCACCGGTCTGAAGCGAGGCGCGCATGGTACGTCTGAAGTCGACGTGGGCGTGGCGGTTGTGCCCCTTGAGCTCGTGTCCCTGGGTGGCGAGGCGTCTCTTCAGTTGCGCCACCACTCGGTGCACGGCGGCGAGGTCCTGAATCGGGCCCGACGGGAGCGCGCGGTCGAGCTCGTTGAGCGGGCGCTTGGGCGGCAGGCTCGCGGTCCGCTCGATCAGGTTTCTCTCGAGCTCACGACGTAGGTGCTGCTCGAATTTTCTGAGCTGATCTCGTGGGAGGCCGTCGTGGCGGGGGTCGTTGTCCGGGAGGTCGGGCTGGGGCTCAGTTCTGAGGCCGAGGGCGCGTCTGATCCGTTGCACGTCGACGCCGAGGACGCCCGAGCCCTCGCCGCGGCCGAACGCGGCGATCGCGAGGCGGGCGAGGTCCCTGAGCGCGTCGTCCGACCCATCCCTGAGCGCGGCGGCGATCTGCTGTCTCAGGGTGTCCAGGTTGATGTCGCTCGGGGGGCCGTCGTGGGCGTTAGCCTCGGTGATCCGTTGCCGCGCCGCCTGAGCCTCGGTGGCGCGGAAGAAGAACCGGTCGAACACGAGATCGAAGATTCTTCGGTCGTCGTTCGATTTGGCGAGCGTGGTCGCGAGCGCCTCCTTGAAGTCGCGCTGCTCTGTCCAGGTCACGAGGTTCAGCGCCTCGAACGCGTCGAGGATCTCTGAGGTGCCGATCGCCACGCCCTCGCTGCGGAGGTCCTCGGCGAACGAGAGGAGGTGGCCGTCGAGGTTGCCGGGCGGCTGGTCGGGAATGCCGCCGTAGATCGCGGGGTTCTTGGCGCTAGGCGGCATCGGCCTGCTGAAGGGCCACGCCGACTCGCGCCGCCACCGTGTCGAGGTCCGTGCGGTGCTTGACGATCACGCTCATCGTCTGGATGAACGTGTCGTGGTCGATGTCGTTGGCCCCGAGCAGGAGCAGCGTGCGGGCCCAGTCGATCGACTCGGCGATGCTCGGCGGCTTCTTGAGGTCGAGCTGGCGGACCTGGTGGACGATCTGTGTCAATTTGCGGGCGATGGCTTCGTCCAGCTCGGGCGCGTGGAGGCGGACGATCTGGAGCTCGTGCTCGAGGTCGGGGTAGTCGAGCCACAGGTACAGGCAGCGCCGCTTCAGCGCCTCGGTGAGCTCTCGTGTGTTGTTGGAGGTGAGGAGGACCACGGGCTGCGTCTTCGCCTCGATCCGGCCGAGCTCGGGAATGCTGATCTGGAAGTCGGAGAGCAGCTCGAGCAGCATCGCCTCGAACTCCTGGTCGGTCTTGTCGATCTCGTCGATCAGGAGGACGACGGGTTCGGGGCTTGCGATCGCGGTCATGAGCGGTCTCGGCAGCAGGAACTCCTCGCCGAAGATGTCCTCCTGGACGTCCTGCCAGCCGGCGGTGTTCGCTTCGGTCTGGATGCGGAGCAGCTGCTTGCGGTAGTTCCACTCGTAGAGCGCCTTCGCCTCGTCCAGGCCCTCGTAGCACTGGAGCCTGACGAGGTTTCTGTTCAGGTGGGCTGCCAGCGCTTTCGCGAGTTCGGTCTTGCCGACGCCGGCGGGACCTTCCACAAGAACCGGCTTGCCGAGCTTGACGGCGAGGAAGGAGACGAGCGCGGTCGACTCGCCGGGGAGGTAGCCGACGTTTCGCAGGCCGGCCGCGAGGTCGGCGGCGGTGGCGGGTTCGTTCGCGGAGGTGGTGGGTTCGTTCGCGGACATGGCGGTGAAACTCAAAATACAGATACGGCCCGGCAACAAATGTGTTCCAGGTGGTCTTGTGGGGGTGGGCGGGGTGGAAACTGGCGCTCATGCCCCTCAATCGCCCGGGTCACAACTCCACGCTCGCCGCCCCTCGGGCGGTGAATGAGGATTCGGACACGAATACGGGTCACGCGGCGGATCTCGACCTGCGAGGCTCGCCGAGCGTGGAGTTGTGACCGTGTCTCGGGACCAGTTGGTGGCAGCACTTGCGGCGTCTCAGCGCACGATCGTGAGCCACGAGCAGCTACTACGGGACGGGTTGACGCGTCGGGTGATCGCGCACTGGGTTGCCACCGGCCGGCTGCACATCGAGTTCCGCGGCGTCTACTCGGTCGTCAACGGGAGCTTGCCGGCGCTCGCCCGCGAGCAGGCGGCTCTGCTGGCCTGCGGCGAGGGCGCGTTCCTCAGCCACCGGTCGGCCGCGTTCGTGTGGGGCATGCGAAAGACTGCGCCGACAACCGCCGAGGTCTCGGTCGCTGGGCGGTATTGCTCCTCACGCGCGGGGATCGAGGTTCATCGCGTCCGGTCCATCGACCGCCGTGAGCGGCGGTACCACAAGGGGTTGTGGCTGAGCTCGCCCGAACGCGCTGTGCTCGAGGTCGCCGCCAGCGCGCCAGGGGAGCTGCTCGACGTGATCGACGAGGGACTCGCGAGGCGAGTGCTCAAACGCCGCGAGCTCGAGTGTGTGCTCGAGCGCCACCGGGGGTGCCGGGGGGCCGCTCGGCTGGCCGCGGTCGTGGGGGACGAGGACGCGATGACGCTCACCCGGTCAAAACGGGAGAGGGCGTTCCTCAAGCTCATCCGCCTATCGGGGCTGCCCATCCCGGAGACGAACGTCGAGATTGGCCCGTATGAGGCGGACTTCCTGTGGCGGCGAGAACGCCTGGTGGTCGAGATCGACGGATACAACTTCCACACGGGCCCGGCCGTCTTCCGTCGCGACCGCGAGAAAGACCTAGCCTTCAGGGAAGCCGGCCTGGGGGTGCTGAGGTTCGCCGGCGATCACGTCCTGAACCAGCCGGCGATGGTGCTGGCCATGGTGGCGCAGGAACTCGCGCGGCGGAACCGCGCCTAGTCGGGATCTAGGCGGAGCGTCTCGTCGTCATTGCCGAGGCGCATCGTCAGCTGCTCGTCCGGTGACGTCTCGGGTTCGGACTCGTCGGGCCGCGGCGTGGACCGCATCCTGAGGGTCTCGTCCACGTCCGCCGGCTTGACACGCCCAAACGGCACCGCCGGCGGGTCGTCGGGCACGACGCGTTCGAACAGCTCGGCGGCGGAGGGGCGCCGACGCGGGCGGGCCGTCGGGGCCTCGGATTGGGGCTCGGCGCCTGCACGCTGGGGCTCGGCCACGGGCCGGGGCTCGGCGGTCGCGCGCTGAGGCTCGGCCAGTGGGGGGCGGGGTCGCCGGCGCGGTGGCGGCGGCTTCCGTGCTTTTGTCGGCGCCACCGCTGCTGCTGCCGTCGCTGGGGGCGGCGTCGCTGCTGGCGCCGCCGGTGCCGGCGGGGATGCCGGCGGGAATGCCGGCGGCGGCTCGGGTGGCCTTCGTCCTTCAGCCGGTCTAGGTCTGCGCTCCTCCCGGCTCCGGCGCTCCTCCCGGCGTCGGCGCGCGTCGGATGCCCGCGGCGTCAGAGGCAGGGTGGCGGCGGCGCTCGATCCGGCCGGCGCCGTGTCCTCGCCGGGCAACGGCGGCTCGGGCCGGTGGGCGGCCCGGATGCGAGAGCCGGCGTACGCGAGGAAGGCCGCCGCGCCCAATGCGACGAAGATCCCCCATTCGATTCCGGACGTGGTGGCCGACGGTCCGGCAGTCGTCGCGCCCTGTTTGTCGAAGATCCGCCAGATGATCAACAGGCACGTCCACAGCCCGGCCCCAAAGATCACGCCGCCATCGCCGCCCGGCAGGTGGAATGCACGTCCCTCGGCGCGCTGGAACAGGAGCGTGAGCACCCCGGCAGCGACGAGCAGGACCGCGGCCTCGACGAACGAGAACGCTCCCCAGCCGGTGATCGAGGCGCTGGCCGATTGCAGCGTCTTCGTCTTCGCCGGCGCGATGAGCGTCACCTGATACCAGGGCAGGAACAGCGTGAAGAACAGGGCGCCCGAGGCGTAGGCGGCGAGGCGGGACTCGTTCGGCAGCGCCTTCCACGCGCGTACGAGCCGAGTCGTCCCCGACCCCACGCGCTGCGCAGCGGCCGAGGCCGTGCGCCCTTCGCTCATGCCCGCGAGCCTGCCACAGCCCGATTGTACGGGCGGGGGAAGCGCCCAATTAAAGGATCGGGATGTCCTGGATCTCGACGCCCTGCTCGCGCCGGCGCTCGAGCCGTTCGAGGTACCAGTCGATCAGCGCTCGGAGCGCCAGCAGCACCTCGCGGAGCGCCGCTATCAGGCGTTGCTGGAGGTCGGGGGGGATGAGGTCGCGCATGGCCTGGACCAGCGCGACGAACGGGTCGAGCTCCGGGGTCGACCCGCGCGGAACGTCCTCGGCGGCTTGCCAGCCCGCGGGCGGGGGATCGGGTGGGTCGCCGGGCTCGCGGCTCTCGCCGGCCCCGGGGCCTGGATTGCCGGCGCCGGGGCCTGGATCGTCGGCGCCGGGCCTGGATTGCCGGCGCCCTGGCCCGGATTGCCGGCGCCCTGGCTCTGACCGGCGCCACCGGCCGAATTGCCGCCGCGCGCCGCCGCGGCTGCCGCCTGCGCCATCAGCCGCTCCGCCGCCGCCGAAGCCTGGTCGAGCCGCTGCTCGAGCCGGCGCAACGTCTCCTCGGTCGACCCGGGCTCGGGAACACGCTGCGACCCGGGCTCGGGAACACGCTGCGACCCGGGCTCTGGAACGGCTGCGACCCGGGCTCTGGAACACGGTGGGGCTCGCCGGACTCAGGCACGCTGGGCATCTGAGACCCCCTGGAACGTGACCGCGAGCGTGCCCTCCTCGAACGTGGCGGAGGTCGGCTGGAACGCCGCCATCGCCGAGGGCAGGATGATCGTCCGCCGCTGGCCGTCGACGCCGACGATCAGCTCGAGCCCGATCTTCTTGAGCGAGATGTCGCCTTTGCGCGCGAACGGAAGCAGCAGCCGGAGCTGGGCTCCGTCCTCAGACACGAGCAGCTCCTGGCTGAGCGTGTCGTGGAGCACCGCGGCCGGATCGTGCCCACCGGTGGCGAACAGCGCGTCTCCCAACCGGTCGAGCATGTCCGCACCGAGGACCTCGGTGTCGAAGTACGGGGCGCACAGCACCGGCACGGGCGCGAACGCCGACCGGACCAGCTCGAGGTGCTCCTCCTGTACTCGGCGCCAGGCGGCAAAGTAGTCGCCGACCTCGGACGGGAACACGCGGTTGACGATCACGGCGTCGGTGAGGTAGCCGTACAGATTCAGATACGTGAACGTGCGCATCGCCTCGCCGATCACCATCTTGTCGGGATTCATCACGAGGCGGACCGTGCAGCGCTCGCGGTCGCGGAGGATCTCGTTCATCTCGATCAGGTTCTCCGAAAGGCGCTGGATGTCCGCGAACACGGCGGAACTCGGCAGCTGGATATCAAGCAGGGATCGGGCCAGGGGTCGGGCGGCGGCGAGGATCTGCCGCTCGAGCGGGAACACCTTCTCGATCCACCAGCGCGCGACGTCGGGAAACGACAGCAGCCGGAGCGTCTCGCCCGTCGGCGCGCAATCGACGACGATCGCGTCCCAGTCGGGCGACCGGTGCGCGGCCTGCAACCGCAACAGCGAGAACAGCTCGTCCATGCCCGGCGGGACCGTCAGCTCCTGAGCCGAGATGTGGTCGATGCCTCGCTCGACGAACAGCTCGCCGAGCCACTCCTGCACCCCGGACCAGTGACGCTCCATCTCCTCCTGCGCGTTGACTTCCTGGCCCCACAGGCGCTCGCCGGCCGGGCACGGCTCAGGCCCGAGCGCAGCGCCGAGCGACTCCGACAGGCTGTGCGCGGGGTCGGTCGAGAGCACGAGCGTACGCAGGCCGGAGGCGGCGCACGCGCGCGCTGTGGCGGCGGCGACCGACGTCTTCCCGACCCCACCCTTGCCCGTGTAGAGGATCGTGCGGGGCGTCATGAGTTTCGCGAGTCTAGGCGCTCGCGCGTGATACCGAACAGGCGCGTGCGGGTGCACGCGACTGCTAGATTCGGCCAGGTACGTGCCGACCGTGGACCGAGTGGGAGAGGGCCTGATCGCAATGCATCAACGGAAGACCGCGTTCAGGAGCGTGGTCATGCTCGTGGTCGCCATGCTCACGGTGGCGGCTACTGCCGCGTGCGGCAGCTCGAGCAGTGGTTCGGCCAATCCCAACACGCTGCTCAAGGAGACGTTCAGCGGCAAGCACACGGTCACGAGCGGGGACATCGATCTGACGCTGACGATCGACCCGTCCGGATCGAGCCTGCTGAGCGGCCCGATCACCCTCAGCTTCGGCGGCCCGTTCCAGAGTCGCGGCGCCGGCAAGCTGCCCGAGTCAAACTTCACGGTGAGCGCAAGCGCGCTCGGCCACAACGTCGCGGTCGGCGTGATCTCGACGGGTACGGCGGGCTACGTGACGCTCCAGGGTTCGAGCTACCAGCTGCCCGCGGCGAGCTTCCAGAAGCTCGAATCGAGCTTCGGTCAGCTGTCGACTTCGCAGGGCACGAATTCGGGCTCGAGCGCGCTCGCGAAGCTCGGCATCCATCCGATGGACTGGTTGACGAATCCGACCGTCGTCGGGACCGAGAACGTGGGCGGCGCACAGACGGACCACATCCACGCGGGCGTGAACGTCAACGCGATGCTGAACGACCTGAGCACGGCGGTCACGAAGTCCTCCTCGCTCGGCCTAGCCGGCGGGACGGCGGCCGCGAAGGCCCTCTCCAGCGGAATCCCGGCTGCTGACCGGAGCAAGATCGCCGCCGAGGTCAAGAACCCGAGCGTCGACATATGGACCGGCACCAGCGACCACACGATTCGCCGCCTCACGATCACGTTGACCGTCCCGGTCACCGGCAAGACGTCGTCTCAGCTCGGCGGAGTCACGTCGGCCGACATCGGGCTGACCATCCAGTACTCGGACCTCAACCAGCCGCAGACGATCAAGGCGCCGACCAACGTGAAGCCGTTCAGCCAGTTCCAGACCAAGCTCGACTCGTTCGTCCAGTCGCTCCAGGGTTTGATGGGTGCCACCGGAAGCAGCAGCAGCAGTGGTGCCGCGGCCGGAGGAGGCACCTCGACCCCGGGATCCGCGTCCGCGGGCGTGAGCCGCTACAGCCAGTGCCTCCAGAAGGCCGGCGGGGACATCTCGAAGGTCCAGAAGTGCGCGTCGCTGCTAAGTAGCGGCGGCTAGCCCGACCGGCTATTCGCGGCCGAGCTCCTCGACCTCTTCTTCGAACTCCTCGGGCTCCGCGTCGGGGTCCGCGTCGAGGTCCGCGCCGGCGTGGCGCGTCTGGAAGGCCTCGAGAAGCCGGTCCCGACGGTCCTCGTCGACCGGGACCTCATCCGAGATCAGGACCCAGTCGGCGCCCTCAAACTCCTCCATGTTGAAGATCTCGGCGTCCATCTCGGGGGAGTCGTCGACGACGACCAGCACCTCGGTCTGAGGGTTGAAGTATGTGCCCGGACGGTTGGACAGCTCGTCGAGCTCAAAGCGGCGTGGATCTGCCATCACACGCAGCCTACATCAGCCCGCTGAGCCCGGCGATCTCGCGTTCGATCTCGGCCTCTACGTCAAGCGGGGGCTTGCCGGCACGGACCCGACGATGGTTACGCGCGACAACCAGCTGGCGGATCTCGTCGCGCAGCGCCGGATCGACCGCGGGCGCCGGCGCGGTCAGCCGGGTGAGCTCCTGCTCCACGTCTACCGGCGGCTCGCCCCGGCGGGCCCGGCGCTCGTTGCGCGCCTCGAGCAGCTGGCGGATCTCGGTGTCCCGCTCGGCGACCGGCGCCCCGGCGCCGGCTCGGGAGCCCTCGCCCGAATCGCGATCCATCACGAAGTGGCCCTTGCCGAAGTCCTCCCAGGTCTTGCGGCCGAAGATCAACGCCCCGAGCGCGATCAGCACGGCGAGCACGCACACGACCCAGATAACGATGTTGAACGTGGAATTCACCGGATCGAAGTCTGGCGCATCCGAACGGGCCGGAGGACCGCTTGGCGCGAAATGAGGTTCGCGCCGCCCGTTCATCGGGTACCATTCAAGTCGTTGACTGACTAGTCAATCTATTCGGCTTCAAGGAGAACCCACCGTGGTTGATTTCACGCTCACAGACGAGCAGCAGAGCATGCGCGAGATGGCGCACGACTTTGCCGAGAAGGAGATCCGTCCGGTCGCTTGGGAATACGACAAAGACGGGACCTGGCCGCAGGACATCATCGACAAGGCCTGGGAGCTGGGCCTGATGAACAACCATTTTCCGGTCGAATACGGCGGTCCTGGCCTCGGCTATCTCGAGGGCTGCATCATCGAGGAGGAGCTTGCGTGGGGCTGCTCGGGTATCAGCACCTCGGTGACCTGCAACGGGCTGTCGACCGCCCCGGTGCTGCTGGCCGCCTCCGACGAGATCAAGAAGGAGTACATCGGCCGACTTTCCGAGGCTCCGCTGCTCGCGTCGTTCTGCCTCACCGAGCCCGACGCCGGATCGGACGTCTCGGGGATGAAGACCAACGCCGTCCGGAAGGGCGACAAGTGGGTCATCAACGGCTCCAAGTGCTTCATCACGAACGGCGAGTACGCGAACTGGTACACGGTGTACGCGAAGACCGACAAGGAGGCCGGTCACCGCGGGATCTCCTGCTTCGTCGTGCCGCGCGACGCCGGCGTGGTCGTCGACAAGCACGAGGACAAGATGGGCCAACGGGCCTCGAACACGGCCACGGTGACCTTCAACGACGTCGAGATCCCGCTCGATCACCTCGTCGGCGAGGAGAACAAGGGCTTCAAGATCGCGATGATGACGCTCGACCGGACGCGTCCGGGCGTCGCCGCGATGGCCACCGGCGTGGCGCGCGCCGCGATGGAGTTCGCGATCGCGTACTCCAAGGAGCGCGTCCAGTTCGGCGTGCCGATCGCCATGCACCAGGCGATCCAGTTCATGATCGCCGACATGGCGACGAAGGTGCACCTGTCGCGGCTGGCGACGTGGAACTCGGCGGTGCTGCTCGACCAGGGCAGGCGCAACACGCTCGAGTCCTCGCACGCCAAGCGGTTCGCCGCGGACAGCGCGATGGAGGTCACAACCGACGCCGTCCAGGTGTACGGCGGCTACGGCTTCATCAAGGAATACAAGGTCGAGAAGTTGATGCGCGACGCCAAGATCCTCCAGCTGTACGAGGGCACCGCCCAGATTCAGCGCCTGGTGATCGCGCGAGAGACGCTGCTCCCGCGTCGGGCCGAAGAACCCGCCCCCGCCAAGGCGTAACCCGGCACGGGAGATTGCGCCCCGGACGTCGCCGCCGCTCTTCTCCGCGAGGAGGGCGGCGGCAGCGCCGGGCTGCCGTGGGCCGCCGAGCTGGTCCCATGGCCCTCGCGCCCTTGAGCTACGAGGTAGATCTGAAGGACGGCGCAATCAGCGCCGACGCCGTCTTCTTCGGAGCCGGCTTCTTCGACGACGGCTTGTTGAGGATCGCATAGATCCCGGCGACGACGACTGCCACGCAGAAGAGACCGCACACGCCCGAGAGCGCGTAGCCGACCCACTCGCGTCCACCGCTCTTGGCGTTGTTCGCGATCTTGACGCCGAGCAGCAGGAACCCGAACACGATCACTACGCCAGCGCCGCCGATGAGCGACGCGAGGCAGATCTTCCACAGGGCGCTCCAGTTGATGTATGCGGACGCGAGTATCGCCATGGTCTAAGCCGCCGCCACCGCGGCCGGAACGCCGGCCTCTTCGGCCTCCTCGACCACGCTCACGTTCGTGCGGTCGAGGTCGTCGGGCCTGACGTCATTGCGCTTGGCCAGGGTCCATAGCCCAAAAGCGCCGGCGGCCGCGAGCGCAACGATCACGAGCGCGCCGACGTTCGCGTGCGCGCCGAAGATGTCCGCGATCGCCCACGCCAGCCCGCCGAGGACTCCAGCCCCCGGCATCGTCAGGACCCAGGCGGACAGCATCTGTCCGATCACGTTCCAGTGGACGCTGTCGATCTTCTTGCCGAGGCCGGATCCGAGCACGCCGCCCGAGACCACCTGGGTCGTCGACAGCGGGTATCCGTAGTAGGAGGAGGCGAGGATTACCGCGGCGCTCGAGGACTCGGCGGCGAACCCCTGCGGCGACTCGACGTTCGTGATCCGGTTGCCCATCGTGTTGATGATCCGCCACCCGCCGCTCGACGCGGTGGCGGCGATCGTCGCGCCGATCACCCCGCCGATCAGCGCGTGGCTGGAACTCGACGGGATCGTGAAGTACCAGGTGATGAGGTTCCACGTCATCGCGCCGATCAGCGCGGCGAGCACCAACTCGAGCCCGTCGCCGCCGACGAGCACCTTCGGGCTCACGATCCCCTTGGCGATCGTGGCCGCGACGCTGATCGAGATGAACGCGCCGGCGAAGTTCAGGCACGCGGACAGGACCACGGCCACCCTCGGCTTCAGCGCGCCGGTGGCAATCGAGGTCGCCATCGCGTTGGCGGTGTCGTGGAACCCGTTCGTGAAGTCGAACGAGAAACCCGCGATCACCACAAGGATGAGGATGAGGTCCGATCCCATACCCGGGCGGCAGGCTCCCAGGTCTGTTAGGTACCTAGGTGAACAACTTGTGAAAACGAAGAGGCTTCTTACGACCGGCCGAGCGCCGGTCGACGCGCCGCTATTCGGTCGTACTGAACTCCCAGATCGCGATCCCGAGCATCACCAGCCCAAGCGCGACGATCATTGCGGCTTCGAGCAGCGCCGGCACGTGCCAGCCGAACCAGGTCACGCCCGGATCGAGACGCGCGCGCGCCAGCGGCGAGATCGTCAGGTGGTTGAACACGAGTCGGCGCATCGGGTCGACGGCGTAGGTGAGCGGGTCGAGGCGGTTGAGGACCGCGAGCCAGCCCGGAAGGCTGGCGACCGGGAACAACGCGCCCGAGATGAAGAACATCGGCATCACGATCATCTGCATCACGCCCATGAACGACTGCATCTGCTTGATCCGAACCGCGATCATCACACCGAATGCGGTGATCGCGAATGCGAGGCACAGCTGCAAGATGAAGATGCCGATGATCAGCAGGGGGGCGTAGGGGACGCCGACGAATCCTGCGAGGGCGATCACGATCACGCCCTGGAAGCACGCCACGGTGGCGCCGCCGATGACCTTGCCGATCACGATCGAGCTCCGCCGGATCGGCGCGACCATCATCTCCCGCAGGAACCCGAACTCCCTGTCCCACACGATCGAGGCGGCCGAGAACATCCCGGTGAACATCACCGAGATGCACAGGATTCCCGGGTAGATGAACGTCTTCAGATTGACCCCGTGGGTGCTCGCCGCCGACAGCTGCTGGAGGCCGGATCCGAGCACGAACAGGAACAGCAGCGGCTGGACCAGCGTCGTGACCATCCGCAGCCGGTCGCTGCGATAGCGGATGATCTCCCGGCGCCAGACGATCTTGATCGCGCGGAGCTCGGAGGCGAAGCTGCGCCTGGGGACGGTGACTCGGACGACCGGGGCCGCTGGCGCCTCGACGGTGGCGCTCGCCGACTCGCGGGGGTCAGTCGTCGTGCTCATCGCCTACCTCCGCTCATCATCTGCATCATCCTGCGGTTGCGATCCTTGCCCTGGTCCTCCTCGGCGTCGCGGATCGTCGAGCCCGTGTAGGACATGAACACGTCATCGAGCGTCGGGCGCGAGACGTTGACGGCCTTGATCGGGATGCCGAGCTCCGCGAACAGCCGTGGCACGAACTGCTCGCCCTCCCGAACCCCGAACGTGACGGCGCCCTCGGAGATCCGAGCCTCGATCCCGAACCGCTCGGCGAGCGCGGCGATCGTCGCGTCGTCGTCGTCGGTGTGGATCGTGACCCGGTCGGTGCCCACGCCGGCCTTGAGCGTCTCCGGCGAGTCGAGCGCGACGATCTCGCCGTGGTCCATGATCGCGATCCGGTCGCACCACTCGGCCTCATCCATGTAGTGGGTGGTCATGAAGATCGTGATCTCCTCGCGCTCCTTGAGCTCGCGGATGTACTCCCAGATCGACCGGCGCGTCTGCGGGTCGAGTCCGATCGTCGGCTCATCGAGGAACAGCACGCGGGGGGAATGCATCAGGCCGCGGGCGATCTCGAGGCGCCGGCGCATCCCGCCGGAGAACGTGCCCACGACCGAGTCCTTGCGATCCCACAGCCCGACCATCGTCATCACCTGCTGCATCCGCGGCTTCACCAGCGCCGACTGGACGCCGTAGAGCTCGGCGTGCAGGCGCAGGTTCTGCTCGGCGGTCAGGTAGCCGTCGAGCGTCGGGTCCTGGAACACCAGGCCGATGTTGCGCCGCACGTCGTCACGCTCGTGCACGACGTCGTGACCGGCGACCGACGCCGATCCCGCCGTCGGCGTCACCAGCGTGCACAGCATGTTGATCGTGGTCGTCTTGCCGGCGCCATTAGGTCCAAGGAACCCGAACACCTCGCCGGTGGCGACCTCGAACTCGACGCCCTTGACCGCCTCGACCTCCTCGTAGTTCTTGACGAGGCCGCGGACCTCGATCGCGAGGACGTTGTCCATGTCTCTATCGCCGTTCCCGCCGGTCATCGCACTCATACACGTTACGCGGTGGCGTCCGCATCCTCGTCGGCGTCGGGTTCCTCGGCGAGGATCCCGTACAGCGCCCGGCGCGTCTCGGCCAGCGTCTCGCGCGCCTTCTGCACCTGGCGCTCGTCGCCCTCCTGCGCCACCTGCCATGCCGCCTTGCCGATCTGGATGATCAGGGACGCGATCTCGGGGATCGAACGGCCGTCGGCCTCCTCGTCCTCCGCCCACGGGGCGGTGCGGTTGGCGAACTGCTGTGCCTGCTCGCGGCCCGCGTCGGTCAGCTCGAACAGCTTGGTGCCGTCGCGCTCGATCCCGCGGATCAGGCCCTCGTCCTCGAGTTGGGCGAGCGTGGGGTAGACCGAACCCGGGCTCGGGCGCCACCGGCCGCCGCTGCGGTCCTCGATCGTCTGCATCAGCTGGTAGCCGTTGCGGGGCTCCTCGGCGAGCAGGATCAGCACAGCCGTCCTGACGTCGCCGCGTCGCCGCCGGCCCCTGCCGCCGCCGCCGAACGGTCCACCGAAGGGTGGTCCCCCGAACGGGCCGCCCCGCATGTGGCGCAGAGCGGCGAGCCGCTCGAGGTCATCGATGCCGCCGTAGCGACCGTGGCGACCGCGATTCGCCGCCTTCATCGAGGCGATCCGGCTGAGGAATGGCCACGGGGCCGCCCAATCTTCTTGACTCATGGTTACTCCTTGAAAGACTGTCGGACGATGTATTAACGATATATCGCTGACTGTCGCTTGTCAATGGAGTGCGTCCACTCGCGGGCAGCTGGTTGCGGGAGCGCTCCCGGAGGGCGCCGCGGCCGCGCGCTTCGTTGGCCTGCTTAGTCCCCGGAGTTGCGCTGGCGGAGCCAGTCGGCGAGCTGCTCGGCCATGCCGCCGATCTGCGAGCCGGCCTTGTTTATGTTCTCGCCCATCTCGCGGAAGATGCTGCGGAAGCGCTCGGCGTAGAACTCGACGGCATCGCTGGCCTCGTCCCGGACGCTGGCGTTCGCGTCCTGGTCGCGGGTGCGGTAATCGCCGCGGATGATCCGGTCGTAGTCGCCGCTCTGCACCCACTTCATGACCTCCGACACGCGACGCACCGAGTCCGGATGGGTCTTCCCGAGCTCGTTGAAGAAGCGGCGGACGCGGTCGCTGGGGTCATCCCACGCCTCGTACTCCATCGCCTGCGCCATGAACGCGTCGAGGTTGAGGTCGCGCACGTGCATGGATCCCGAGAGGGTCATCTGCAGCCGGCAGACGATCTGCGGATCACGGACGACGATCGCCGAGGCCCGGTCGCAGCTGAGCTCGGCGGCCCGGAACCACTCGAGCAGGACGGCCGTGACCGCCCGGAACGGCATCCCCAGGAAGAACGGGAGGCTGCCGCCGGCGCTCAGCAGGATGATGAGCGCGGTCCTGTAGACCATGTGATCCGAGAGGATGTGGCCGACCTCGTGTCCGATCAGCGCGCGCTGCTCGCCTGACTCGAGGTTCACGAGGGCCCGGGCATCCATCACGATCATCGGCTTGGTCGAGCCGATCGCCTGGGCGATACCCGGCACCGGCGAGGTCACATACAGGTGGTAGACCTCGGGCATGTCGAGGATCCGACACACCCCCTCGTGGGCCGCCCACAGGTCCGGCAGCTGGTTCTCGGAGACCTTGACCGAGTTGCCCAAGTAGTACTGCCGCACCGCGCGCTCGTAGCCCCATTCGATCAGCTTCCGGACAACCGTGTCGAGCATCGGTACTGCCTTGAGCGCCGCGGTCGCGGCGCGGTCGGCGGGATGCTCGTACGCCTTGGAAGAGATCCCCCTGTACGGCTCGATGTGATCGGGAAGGGTTTCCGGCACCTCACGTTGGAGCGTACTGCCTCCGAACCTTGCGCTGGGGTAGCGTAACGGCCATGTTCGTGTTCAAGGCGGGCGTCGTCGGCGCCGGCACGATGGGCGGGGAGATCGCGCACGTGATCGCGAACGCCGGCATCCCGGTGGCGCTCAAGGACGTCGACCAGAGCCTGCTCGATCAGGGGCTCGAGAAGGCGGGCTCGCTGTGGCAGGCGCGCGTCGACGCCGGCAAGCTCGAGGCGTCCGAGCGCGAACGCCTGCTCGGGCTGATCACGCCCTCGCTCGGGTACGAGGCGTTCGGCGACGTCGACTTCGTGATCGAGGCCGTGCCCGAGCGGATCGAAATCAAGCGGACCGTGTTCGGCGAGCTCGACGAAGTCACCCCGGGCCACGCGATCCTGGCCTCGACCACGTCGTCGCTGTCGGTCACCGAGATGGCGCTGGCCACGAGCCGCCCCGATCGCGTGGTCGGCTTTCACTTCTTCTATCCGGCGTCGATGATGCGGCTGATCGAGGTGGTCGAGGGCGAGGAAACCACGCCCGAGACCGTGCAGGAGGCGGTCAACTTCGCCCAGGCGATCCGCAAGATCCCGATCCGTTGCGTCGAGGCCCCGGGATTCGTGGTCAACCGGATCCTGAACTCGAGCGCGTCGGAGCTGTGGCGCGTCCAGGAGGAGACCGGGATCGACGTCAAGGAGATCGACCGGATCGTCGCCGAGTCGAAGGCCGCGCCGGTCGGCCCGTTCATCCTGTGCGATCTGCTCGGCCTCGACACCGTGCTGCACGTCGTCGAGCACCTGCGCGACTCGTACGGCGATCGCTTCTACGTACACGAGGGGATGCGCGAGCTCGTGGCCGAGCGGAAGCTCGGGGCGAAGACGGGGGAGGGTTTCTATGAGCACGGGCGCTGACCTCGACACGGGCGCGCTCGTCGAGCGGTTCACGCTCAAGGCGCTCGTCGAGAGCTGCCTCGTCGTCGAGGAGGGAGTCGCCTCGATGAAGGACGTCGACCTCGGAATGATGGCCGGCGCCGGCATCATCCCGCCGCCGTTCGCGCGCGCCGACCAGATCGGGCTCGACGAGGTGCTGACGCGGCTCGAACGCGCCAGCACCAAGTGGGGTGAGCAGTTCGAGCCGCCGACGATCCTCCGGCGCCTCGTGGCCCAGGGCCGGCTCGGCGTCAAGACCGGGCAGGGCTTCTTCCCCTACGCCCGGCCCGACCAGGGCTGGGAGGAGAGCCCGGTGAAGCTCGAGACGCGCGGCGAGGTTGCGATCGCGTGGCTCGACCGCCCGGCGGCGAACTCGATCTCGCCCGACGTTGTACGGGAGCTGCGGAGGCTATGGGACCGGATCAGGAGCGCAGGCACGGTGCGGGCGCTCGTGATCGCCTCGGCCAACCCGATGCTGTTCTGCGCCGGCGCCGACATCAAGGCGTTCACCACGATGGACGCGGCCGCCGGCAAGGAGCTGCTCGACGGCATGCACGCACTGCTCCGGGAGATCGAGACCGCGCCCGTCGTGAGCATCGCCGCGGTTAACGGGATCGCGCTCGGCGGCGGCTGCGAGCTGGCGATGGCGTGCGATCTGCGGATCGCGGCGGAATCGGCAATGTTCGGCCAGCCCGAGATCAACCTGGGGATCATCCCGGGGTTCGGCGGGACGCAGCGGCTGCCGCGCCTCGTCGGCGAGGGGCGGGCGAGGGAGCTGAACCTGACCGGCGATCCGATCGCGGCCGACGAGGCCTACGCACTCGGCCTGGCCAACCGCGTGGTCGCGGACGAGGAGCTGTTCGACGCCGCGCTCGCGTGGGCGCGCCGGCTGTCCGAGCAGGCGCCGCTCGCGGTCGAGCAGATCAAGCGCGTGTCGGCGGCCGGCGATATCGACGAGGGCATCGCGCGCGAGAAGGAGGGGTTCCTTCAGGTGTTCTTCTCCGAGGACGCGCGCGAGGGGATCTCCGCGTTCGTCCAGAAGCGAAAGCCGCAGTTCCGCGGCCGGTGAGCGCGACCGAAACCGCTGCCGCTCGGCTCGCGAGCCTGATCAGCGAGGCCGACTCGGTCGTGGCGCTGACCGGCGCCGGCATCTCGGTGCCGTCGGGGATCCCCGACTTCCGCACGCGCGGCACCGGGCTGTGGGCCAACGTCGACCCGATGGAGGTCGCCCACATCGACGCCTTCCGACGCGACCCGGCGCGGTTCTGGAGCTTCTACGGCCAGCGCTTCCAGACGCTGGGGGACAAGCAGCCGAACCGCGCCCACGCCGCGCTCGTCGAGCTGGAGCGAGCCGGGCTGGTCGACGCAGTGATCACGCAGAACATCGACCGGCTGCACGAGCGGGCCGGAACGCGGACCCTCGTTGAGGTACACGGCTCGATCTCGCATTCGTCCTGTCTTGTCTGTCGTTCACGATATGAATTGGAAGACGTGCGCCGCCTCGTGCAGTCGACTCCGGACGGGGTGCCGCGGTGCGACTGTGGCGCGCCGCTCAAGCCCGACGTGGTGCTGTTCGGCGAATACCTGCCGGTCGACGCGCTCACGCGCGCGGAGGAGCTGGCGACCGGCGCCGACCTGATGCTGTGCATCGGCTCCTCGCTCGAGGTGTATCCGGTGGCGCAGCTGCCCGAGACGACGCTGTCCGCCGGCGGGCAGATCGCGATCGTGACCCAGAGCCGGACGCCGTTCGACCGCCACGCCGCGGTACGGATGAACGGCGACGTGGTCGACGAGCTCGAGGCCGTGGTGGCCGCTCTCGACCTGGCTATCCCGGCAGCGCCGCCGCTCGCGCCCTGAGCGCGGCCTCGACGCGTCCAAGCGCGAACTGGGTTGCCTCCCGCTCGGCATCACCGAGCGGGTCAGGCCCGAGGGCGGCGCGCGCCGCGGCGGCGACGCCGTCGTGGAGGCCCCGGAGCTCCTCGAGGCGATCCGCGAGCGCGGGTCCGGCCGGATCGTCGGGCAGTTCGGCGAGAGCGGCGTCGAGCGCGACCAGGACCTGCAGCGCCGCCTCGCGCGTCCGCCCCTCGTCGACGTCGAGCCGCGCGCGGAGCGCCAACTCCTCGCAGGCAAGCACGGCGTGGCGGCCGGTGAGGAGCGCGGCCAGACGCGCCTGCGCCACCGGGATTCGCCGCCGGTGCCGGCCGGCTCCGGCGTCGACCAGCTCCCGGGCGTCGGTCCACAGACCGTCGGCGACCTCCTCGCCGGCGCCGTAGCCGATGCGCGCGACGAGTGCGTCGCGCCGGCCGATGCCGTGCACGTGGGGGTCGGCCGACGCGAGTCGGTAGGAGTGCAGCGCGCGGTTGAGCACCGCGATGCCGGCCGCAAGGTCGGCCTCGCCGGCGGCGCTCAGCCACGCGGCAGCTTCGCCATCGTCGGGGAACGGGTCCCCGACGTCCACGACGGTCGCCGTGGTGGTCTCCACGGACGAAGGCTCAGGCTCAGGTAGAGCCTTACGTTGTCGCCGGGAAGGACCGAAACGATTGCGTTTTTGGGCTCCAAGCACCGCCAGCACGAGCACGTGCGAGGGCGCGGCGTTGCGGCCGGATCCTGCGGGGCGGATCAGGTAGCGGCCGTCGGGCGGACCGAGCGCCCAGGGCACTTCGAGCTGGGTGAAGCGGAACAGAGGAGCGATCGCGGGAGGCTAGAGCCTGTGACCGGCTCCGCGGGCCACTCGCCCTGGCCGGGCTAGCCCTGGCCGGCTGTCGTCACGCGGGCTACTGGCCCGCGAGTTGGCCGGCCGTCTTGATCGCGTACTTGCTCGGCGAGATGGGGACGATCGGCTCGCTGATCTGGCTGATGTGGTTGATCAGCTGCGTCCACTGCTGCGGCTGGAGGATGCTCGAGAGCTCGGCCGAGACCTGCTTGTTCGCCCCGTACAGCGGCGTGTAGGCGATCTGGATGCGATTCGCGTGGTCGGGCATCGACACCGCGGTCGACTGACCCTTGTAGCTCATCAGCGACACGATCTCGTCCGGCTGCATGGCGCCCTGGAGCGTGAGCAGACGGCGAACCGCGAGGTCCGTGATCGAACCCTTGCCCTGGTGACCCTGGACCGGGATGCCGTTGATCGCGGAGATGTCGACGCTCTCGCCGGTCGCGCCGGCGCTGTCGACGCCGTCGGAGGCGTTCGCGGTGTGGCCGCACTTGAGCCCGGTGATGTCGGGCTTCAGGCCGGAGGCCGACAGGAACTCGATCACCCCGAGGATGCGGCGGTCGATCGCGCCGTCTTCGATGTCGCGACGGCCGCATGCGTAGATCTGCACGTTCGGGTCCTCGAGGACGCGGTACTGGAGCTGCTCCTTGGACATCAGCAGGATCTGGCCGATCGACGCGTTCTTGGCGCCGGAGCCGGCGAACGGGTCGACGCCGGCGGCGCGGTAGACCGCGCTCGCCTCGAGCAGCTTCCACCCGTCGAGGATCGGCTTCGGATCGATGTAAGGAGCGTTCTTGCCGGCCGGCTGGATCATGAACTCGAGGTGCGAGGCGTCGGTCGGCGTGCCCGCGCCGAGCCGTCCGAGGATCGTTCCGGCGACAACACTTGAGCCCACCTTGAGCGGCTCGAGCGTGTACTGGTTCTTGGCCAGGTGGAGGACGTCCGAGAAGTAGTTGTCGAAGCTCCCGATCTGGGGAGTGGCGCTCGGCGAGACCTGGAGCTTGCCGCCGGCGGCGTAGGAGGCGGGGCGCGACGGGTTGGCGAACAGCCGCTCCTTGACCAACGGCGCGCTGATCGTCGGCGTGGCCGTCTGCTGCGAGGCGGGGCTGCTCCCGTCCTGCGTGCCGGCGCTCGCGGGCTGCGAGGTGGCGGACTGCGTTGCGGCGGATCGCTGGTCGATTGCGTCCCGCTGGTCGACTGCGTGCCGCTGGTGGCCGGGGCGACGGACAGCGAGATCGGGGTGTTCTTGGCCCCGCTGGCCGCCTTCGCCGTGCTGGCGGTCGGAGCGGCCGTCTGCGAACCGGCGGTGGCGGCCTGCTTGGTCGCCGACGACGACGGGGCGAGCAGCGCCTTGGCGATCGAGGTAGAGCTGACGCTCACCGGCTTGGGCACCGGATACTCCGCCGGGATCGACCCGAGGTTCGCGTACGTGTAGGTGTTGCCGGTCGCGTCTTGAAGCTCGATGTAGTGCCCGAGCTTCTGGCTCGTGCCGATCTTGACGATCTTGCCGTCGTTGGCCGCGATCACCGGCGAGCCCTGCTTGGCGTAGATAGCGGTGCCGGTGGTCTTCGAGTTCGACGAAACCGTGACCGCCGCGTTGGACCCCTTCACGCGCGTCTTGGCGAGCTTGAGGACGGAGTCGTCTGCGTACTTGGCGGGGGCGGCGACCGGGAAGTGTCCTTCGACCAGACCGGTCAGCGCGCCGATCACGCCCTTCGGCATCCCGCCGATGAGCTGCGCGCGCAGCAGCACCGACTGGACGTACCAGCCCGCGTGGTTATAGGCGAAGACCGCCTGCGAGAAGTTCTTGGACGCGCCGGCCGCCTGCAGGTACCGGGCCGCGGTGAAGATCGCGTCGGCGGGGTTGTACGGATCGGCGATGCCGTCCCCGTTAGCGTCGACGGCCCACCGCTTCCACGTCGAGGGCAGGAACTGCATCCAGCCGACGGCACCGGCGGTCGACACCGACAGGTTGCGGCCGTAGTCGGTCTCGATCTCGTTGATCGCCGCGAGCACCTGCCACGGCACGTCGTACTGGATCCCGGCGGCCTGATAGATCGGGAGGAGGAACGGCGGGATCTCGAAGCTGTCGATGAAGAAGTTCGGGACTCCGATCGGCGCCGGCCCGGGGAGCGAAAGCGAGTAGGTGGGGTTCGACGGGGTCGGCACGCCGCTCTTGGTCACCGGCGGCGGGGGGCTCGGGGGCGCGGCCTTCTTGTGGGCCTTGTTCTTCTTGTGCGACTTCTTTCCCTTCTCGACCTTGCCCGCCTTCGAGAGGGCGGTTCCGGGCGAGAGGCTCAGCCCGCTCGTGGTGTTCGTCTTCGTCGTGGTCGTCGGGGTCGACGTGGTCGTCGGCGTCGACGTGGTGTTCGTCTTTGCCGTGTTCGTCGGCTTCGTCTTCGTCTTCCGTCGACGTGGTGGAGGTCGAAGTCGTGGTTGAGGTCGACTTCGTCTGAGCCTGCGTGGTAGTCGTGACCGTCACCGCCGGCGTGGTCGCCGAGACGGGCGGGCACGTCTGCGAGACGCTGACGATCGGGAGCTGGACGGGAAGGGGCAGCGAGTTCGGGTTCGTGCCCAGCGGCACGTTGTGGAACGTGAACTGCTTGACCGCCAACGACGGTGATCGATCACCGTGCAGCCGTCCGCGGACGCGTTGGGGATTGCGCCGAGGCCGAACACCGCGACCAGGCAGAACATGGTCACGGCGGCAATCGACAGGTTGCGCCTTCTCAACACTGTGGCCTACTCCTCCCGCGGCGTGCCACGCATAAATTCGTCCCAGCTACCATCACAGATAGGCTTTGAGGGACGCTACTTGCTGCCGCCGAGCTTTGCAATTCGGAACCGTCGGTGTCTCGGATGTCTGTTGGGGTACCAACGCGCCGTGACGTTGGTCACGGACGTCCAGGCAATCCTGTGAATCGGCACGATCCCCTCCGCACTGTAGCGATGGGCGTGTTGTCTAAGCATCAGCTAACCCTCGACTTGAGCGTTAGGGTTGTGTTGTGAGAGTGCTGTCATGAGCTTTGGACCGACTAAGAGAGGCGCGTGGAGATGAGCGACGACGAGGGTCTCCGGAACCGGGCTACCCGCTCGGGGCAGGAAGCTATCGGCAAGGTCACCCAAGGGATGCTGGACAACCCCGTCGTGAACAAGGCGGTGTCGGCGGCGTTCGAGACGCGCGAGCGCGCCACCCGTGCCCAGGAGCTCGCGATGAGCGCGCTCAACCTGCCGTCCGCGGGTGACCTCGAGCGGCTGACGCGCCGGTTGCGGAGCGTCTCCCAGCGGCTCGAGGGGATCGAGGACGGCCTCGACCGGGTCGAGCAGCGAATCGAGACCCTCGGCTCATCGAGCGCGCTGGACAAACGTCTGGCCGCGATCGAGGAGTTGCTGGCGCGGCTCGAGGCGTCGCTCGCGGAGCACGTCGGCGATCACACGCCTCACGCCGGCGATCTCACCCCTCACGCCGGCGATCACACGCCTCACGCCTGAGCGCCGGCGGTGAGCGCGCGGAGCGCCGCCGCGCCCATCCGCTCCTCGGCGGCGCGCAACTCGTCCTGGCCAATCCGGACCCGCTCGGGGAGCACGATGTCTGACACGACGAGCAGCGCGGCCGCCTCCACCCCCCGAGCTGCCGCGAGCGTGAACAGCGTCGCGGCCTCCATCTCGACGGCGAGGGCGCCGTCCGCGCTCCAGGAGCGCTCGAAGCCGCGGGCGTCGTAGTACACGTCGCTTGTGACGATCGGGCCGGAGTGGATCGCGTAAGGGTCGCCGTCCGGGTCGGCGAACGGCGCCTCCGCGGTCGCGACCACAACCGCCAGGAGATCCGGGGTGGCCGCGACCCGCTCGCCGGCGCCGAGCGCCCGGCTGGTCCCGTCGGCGGCGATCGCCTCGGTCGCGATGACGAGATCGCCGAGCGCCAGAGCCTCGTTCAGCGCGCCGCAGGTGCCTACCCGCAGCAGGCGCCGCGCGCCGAGCTCGATCAGCTCGTGGATCACGACCGCGGCGCTCGGACCGCCCATCCCAGTGCTCTGGATCGTGAGCGGCTCGCCGTCGGGCGCGAGCCCCGTGTAGCCCCACAGGCCGCGATGGTGATTGAACATCTTGGCGCCCTCGAGGAGTGACTGAGCGAGCATCAGCGCGCGGCCGGGGTCGCCGGGCAGCAGGACGCGCTCGCCGAGTGCCGTGGTCGGTTGCAGCGCGTTCGGAGCGGTCACCGCACCTATTGTTATTTATGCCCTCCTACCTGTATCTGCCATTGACATATCGGGGATTGACGAGTAGACCTATCGTCACAGAAAAAGGCACCAGGCCGGAGCGTGACGCGCTGCCCGGGCCAGCCGGGGAGCACGTTCGCGAGGCGCCGCCGGAAACGTGACGAGCGCCAACGGCCGACGCAGCGGGCCGTTTCGTCCGCGGGCGGCGGGGCTTCGTGCTCGTCGAGGCCCCGCCGCCGACTATGTGCCTTTCGGGCGGTGGCACCCGGTATGTGTCTTTCGGGCGGTGGCCGGCCGGCGGAGCGCAACCGTGGCGGCCGGCGGGGGTAGGAACATCCAGTACGGATGTCCACACAACGCGTCAAAAGTCACAACCGCCGGAACGGAGGCGGCCGCGGTGGTCACCGCCGGAACGGAAGCGGTCGCGGTGGTGATCCGTCGAGTCCGAACGGCACCGGCGCGGACGGCCTATCGATTCAAGAGGCCGCCGAGCGCGTCGGCGTCGCCGTCACGACGCTCCGCCGCTGGGCGAGCGCGGGGTTGCTCCCGCGCTACGACGGCAGCTGGTCGCCCGCCATGGTCAGCCACGCCAAGATCGTGGCGAGGCTGCGCGACCGCGGCCATTCACTCAAGGAGATCCGGCGGGCGAGCGACGAGGGACGGCTCGCGTACGGCTACGTCGAGGAGCTGTTCGCCACCGGCGATGACGTCTACACGCTCGCCGAGGCATCGCGCGAGACGGGGCTCGAGCCGGCGCTGATCGTCCGGGTGGTGAGCGCGCTCGGCACGGCGCCGGCGCAGGTCGAGCGGCTCTCGGCGGACGACCTGGCGCTGCTCCGGTACGTCGCCGCCGTGCTCGAGGCGGGCCTGCCGCTGGTGGCGCTGCTTCAACTCGTGCGTGTCTATGGCCAGGCGATGGCGAGGGTCGCCGACGCCGAGGTGAGGCTGTTCCACATGTACGTGCACGAGCCGCTGATGCGCTCGGGCGCCACCGGGCTCGAGACCGCCGACGAGATGCTCGAGCTCACGCGCCGGCTGCTGCCGCTGGCCTCGCCGGTGATGGACGAGGTGCACCAGCGCTACCTCCAGCACTTCGTCGAGCAGGACGTCGTCGGCCACATGGAGTCCGACCTCGAGGACGATGCCGTCGACCTCGGGCGGATGCGGGTCGCGATCGCGTTCGCCGATCTGACCGGGTACACGCGCCTGACCGAGGAGCAGGGGGAGATCGAGGCCGTCGACGCCGTCGAGCGTTTCGTCGAAACGGTGAAGGGCACCCTCCCTGACGACGCGCACGTGATCAAGACGATCGGCGACGCGGTGATGATCGTCGGCTCCGACCCGGCGGCGCTGGCCCAGTGGGCGGTGGGGTTCCAGCGCCTCGAGGCCATGCGCACGCCCCCGCGGATCGCGGTCCACTACGGCAACGCGCTCTACCGCGACGGCGACTACTACGGGCGCGACGTGAACATCGCCTCGCGGGTCGGGGCGAGGGCCGCCGGCGCGGAGGTGCTGGTAACGCGGCCCGTCGTCGAGCGCTCACGCAACGGGCTCGAGTTCGAACGGATCGCCGACGTCCGGCTGAAGGGTTTCAACGAGTCGACCGAGATCTTCGTGGCGCGCGAGCGGGATGCGGCATGAACCAGGACTACGTCTTCACGTGCGTGTGCGAGGACGGGCTACTGGCCTCCGGTCGACCCGTGCTCGTGTTGCTGTCGGGCGGACGGGATTCGACGTGCCTGCTCGACCTCGCGGTCCGCGTGGCCGGTGCGAGCGCCGTCACGGCACTGCATGTCAATTATGGGATTCGGGCATCGGCGGACGAGGACGACCGCCATTGCCACGAGGTGTGCGCGAGCGTCGGGGTCGAGCTTGGGGTATGCCGGCCGCCGGGGCCGCCATCGAGCGGCAACGTCCAGGCCTGGGCGCGTGAGGTCCGCTATCGCGAGGCGTTCGAGCGCGCCGCCGGCGGCGACGTGGCCGCCGGCCACACTCGGACCGACCAGGTCGAGACGATCCTGTACCGGCTGGCGTCCTCGCCGAGCCGGCGGGCGTTGCTCGGGATGCGCCCGCGCGAAGGCAACCTGGTCCGGCCGCTGCTCGGCTTCACGCGCGAGGAAACCGCGGCGTACTGCGTCGAGCGGGGACTGCGGTGGCGGGAGGACGAGAGCAACGCCTCGCCGGCGTACGCCCGCAACCGGATCCGGGCCGAGGTGGTGCCGGCGCTGCGCGGCGTCCATGCAGCGGCTGAAGAGAACGTGCTCGCGGTGGCACGGATCCTGCGCGAGGAGGGGGAGGTGCTCGACGCGCTTGTCGACGAGGTACTGGGTGGCGGCGACCGCGTGTCGCTGGCCGCGTTGCGCGCGCTGCCCGTCGCGCTGCGCCGGCTCGTGGTCCAGCGCCTCGCCGACCAGGCCGCGGGCGGCGTCGCCCCGGGCGCGGGCGGACGCGCCGACGAGATCGGGGCGCTGAGCGAGCGTGGAACGGTGATGCTCGACGTCGGCAACGAAGTCCGCGCGGTGGTCGAGTACGGCGAGTTGCGATTCGAATCCCACGGGGGCGATCGGACCGTCCCCGAACCGGCGCGATTGGCGATCCCGGGAGCCGTGTCGTTCGGCGGTTGCGAGGTTCGCTGCGAGATCGCGGAGCCGGCACTCGAGCCAGGTGTGCTCGACCGTGCGGCGCTCGGAACCGAACTGCTGGTCCGCTCCTGGCGGCCGGGCGACCGGATCGCGCCGCTCGGGCTCGGCGGCACCAAGAGCCTCCAGGACCTGTTCACGGCGCGGCGCGTGCCGAGGCTCGAACGGGGCGCCGTTCCGGTCGTCGAGTCGGGTGGCGAGATCGCGTGGGTCGCCGGCGTTGCGACGTCGGAGCGGTTCAAGGTGACCGCGGCCACGCGCGAGGCGGTCCGCCTCACCTGTCGAAGCTGATTCGCGCGACCCGAGCCCGCTCGATGGCGATCGGGCAAGGCCCGCGACCCCTGAAACACCCATAATTGAAAAAGTGGAAGGCGACGACGCGATCGGGGAGATCCTCGTACCGGCCGAGGACTTGAAGCGCCGTGTCCAGGAGCTGGCCGAGGAAGTTTCCCGCGACTACCAGGGGAAAGACCTCGTGCTGGTCGGCGTGCTGAAGGGCGCCGTGCTGTTTCTTTCGGATCTGATGCGACAGCTCGACGTCCCGTGCGAGGTCGACTTTATGGCCGTTGCCTCCTACGGCTCGGCGACTAAGTCCTCGGGCGTGGTGCGGATCCTCAAGGACCTCGACGCGGTGATCGAAGGCCGAGACGTGTTGATCGTCGAGGACATCGTCGACTCGGGACTCACGTTGCAATACCTATTGCGCAACTTGGCAGGTCGAAGCCCCCGCTCTCTGGAAGTTTGCGCCCTGTTGATCAAGCCCGATCGCCAAAAGGTCGATCTACGGACGAAGTATGTGGGTTTCGAGATACCCAACCGATTCGCGATCGGCTATGGACTCGACCACGCCGAGCGCTACCGCAACTTGCCCTACGTGGCCGCGTTGAAGGAGTGAACAGGCGATGAACGGCTGCTTGCGAGCCTGTTCAGAGGGGACAAACCAGATGCTACGCTTGCTAGTCCTGGACCCGCAGTCCTGGCGCGGATAGCGCCACAATTATTCGTTATGAGCAGGTTTTTCAAGAGCGCCGCATTCCCGATCCTCATCGTGGTCGTGCTTGCGTTCTTCGCGCAGAAGCTGATCGGTAGCTCGAGCAAGTCGGAGAAGCAGACCTTCGGCGACATGATCTACCAGCTGGATCACGGCGGGATCCAGAGCCTGTCGCTGCACGAGAAGGACAACACGGCGAACGTCACCACGACGGGCGGCCAGAAGTACACGGTCGGGTACCCCGACGGCTACGTGTCGGAGATCATCACGGCGGCGGACAAGAATCTCTCGCCGGGCGATTTCGACATCCAGGGCAAGACGTCCAACGGCTGGCTGTCGCTGCTCACGTACATCCTGCCGTTCGTGATCTTCATCGGGTTCTGGATATTCCTGATGAACCAGGTCCAGGGCGGCGGGTCCAAGGTGATGTCGTTTGGCAAATCGCGGGCCAAACGAATGTCGGTCGACTCGCCGAAGATCACTTTCCGTGACGTCGCGGGGGTCGACGAGGCCGTCGAGGAGCTCCACGAGATCAAGGAGTTCTTGGAGAACCCCAAGAAATTCCAGGCGCTCGGCGCGCGAATCCCCAAGGGCGTGCTCCTGTACGGCCCTCCGGGCACCGGTAAGACGCTGCTGGCCCGCGCCGTCGCGGGTGAGGCCGGCGTCCCGTTCTTCAGCATCAGCGGATCCGACTTCGTCGAGATGTTCGTCGGCGTGGGCGCCTCGCGCGTGCGTGACCTGTTCGAGCAGGCTAAGCAGAACTCCCCGTGCATCATCTTCATGGACGAGATCGACGCCGTCGGTCGCCACCGTGGCGCCGGCCTCGGCGGCGGTCACGACGAGCGCGAGCAGACCCTGAACCAGCTGCTGGTCGAGATGGACGGGTTCGAGATGAAGGACAACATCATCTTGATCGCCGCCACCAACCGGCCGGATATTTTGGATCCGGCGTTGCTGCGGCCGGGGCGTTTCGACCGCCAGATCGTCGTCGACCGGCCCGATCGCAACGGCCGCAAGAAGATCCTTGACGTCCACACGCGCGGCAAGCCGCTCGCCCGCGAGATTGATGTCGATGCTCTGGCGGGCCAGACGCCGGGGTTCACCGGTGCGGACCTCTCGAACCTCGTCAACGAGGCGGCGCTGCTCGCCGCGCGCAACGGCAAGCGCGAGATCACCCAGATCGAGCTCGAGGAAGGGATCATGCGGGTGATCGCGGGTCCCGAGAAGAAGACCCGCGTGATGTCCGACAAGGAGCGGCGGATCACCGCCTATCACGAGATGGGCCACGCGATCGTCGGCCACTACCTCCCGAACGCCGACCCGGTCCACAAGATCTCCGTGGTCTCCCGCGGGCAGGCGCTCGGCTACACGATCTCGCTGCCGACCGAGGACAAGTTCCTGACCACGCGTGCGGAGCTGCAGGACCAGATGGCGATGACGCTCGGCGGTCGCGCCGCCGAGGAGATCGTGTTCGGCGAGGTCACGACCGGCGCCTCGAACGATCTCGAGAAGGTCACAGCGACCTCCAAGCAGATGGTGATGCGGTTCGGGATGTCCGAGAAGCTCGGCCCGCGCGTGTTCGGCCACGACCATGGCATGCCGTTCCTCGGACGCGAGTTCAGCGCCGAGCCCGACTACTCGGATGAGATCGCCCGCGAGATCGACGACGAGATCCGGCGGATCGTCGAGCAGGCGCATATCCAGGCCAAGGACATCCTGAGCTCGCACCGCGACTCGCTCACGAAGCTCTCGGAGATCCTGATCAAGCGCGAGACAATCGAGAAGGAGCAGTTCGAGTCGCTGCTGAGCGGCGGCACCGAGGAAGAGGTCTTCGGCGCCGAGGCTCCGCCGCCGGCCGAGGTGCCGATTCCGGGCACGCCCGCAGGCGAACGCCGCGAGGGCCCGCGTCCGCTCCCGCGTCCCGGCTTGGCCGGCGGCACGGCCGAGTAGTTTCCCGCTCTCGCGGCGCGGCGCTCAGCTGACGCCGCCGCTGAGGGGCGGGTTCAGGCCTGCGGCGTGGCACTTCGCCAGCCCCGGACCGAGCGACGGGGCGGCCGCCAGCTTCGGCGGCGTCGCGAACGCCGGGTGGCGGAAGTTGAAGTAGTCGGTCATCGGGTGGGCGTTGGCGTCGCGCAGCGTCATCGCCGGCAGGTTCCATTTGCGCTCTATGAACGCCAGCACCGACGTGTGGTCCTGGACGACGCGCGAGACGTAGCTGGCCTTGGCCCACGGCGACACGACGAACAGCGGCACGCGGAAGCCGTAGCGGTCGAACGCGCCCGGGACGTCGGTGGAGGTGAGTATCGGGGGGATCGAGTCGGGCGCGAGCGCCGATGGCGGCGGGACGTGGTCGTAGTAGCCGCCGTGCTCGTCGTAGTTGATGATCAGCGCGGTCTTGCTCCAGGTCTTCGCTCGCATGAGCGCGTTCACGACCTGGGCGATGTAGCGCTCGCCGAGCTGGATGTCCTGGGGGTTCTCCTCCGACGTGGTCCCGTAGTTCGGGTCCAGGAACGTGAACTGACGGAGCTTGCCGGCGGCGACCTCGGATAGGAACTGGCTGAACGTGTGCACTCGCTTCGCCATCCGGGCCGCAGTGTCGGACCCCTCCACCAGCACAAAGCTCGGGTAGCTCGGCGGCTCGTAGTAGATCCCCCAGTCGATGTGGTGGGCGTCGAGGCGATCCCAGATCGTGCCGTTCGCGGGCGGTGTCGTCACCAGGGTGTCGTTGATCCTGCCCTGCGAGGTCCCAGCGAACAGGTACGCGCGGTTCGGGAACGTCTGGCCGAGCACCGAGGAGAAGTACCGCTCGCCGATCGGGAAGTGCTCGGCCAGCGAGTACGTGAACGGGATGTCGGTCTTGTCCCAGAAGCGCATCGCCACCGGGCCACTGGCCTTGACGAAGCCGTCGTTCAGGCCGTTGTCGTACGACTCGTGGCTCGCGTCCCAGCTCTGGCTGGGCGCGCCGTCGAGCTGGCACGGCGAGCTTCCGTGGGTCGCGATGAACTTGTTTCCCGACGCGTCCAGGTTGAAGTTGACCGGCTGTCCACGCTTAAACCGCCAGCCATCGACCGAAGCGCGCCCCGGCACCTGGTGGGGCACCATGCCGAGCAGGTTGTCGAACGAGTGGTTCTCCATCATCAGCACCACGATGTGTTCGATCTCGGGCATGCTGGGGGTGCCGGCGGGCTTGCCCGGGAACGGCAGGCTCCCGGGCTGGCGGAGGCCGGCGGGAAACGCGACCGGGCGCGCCCAGGCGGGCAGCCCGCGAGTCGCGAGCAGCGCCGCGCCGCCGGCGGCGGCGCCCAGCAGCGAGCGGCGCGTGATCGGCTGTGCGAGGGGGGATGGCGGGTTGAGTCGGGGCATGGTGCGGGACACTATCTCGTGTACGTGCCCGACCAGAGCGCAACTCACGACGACCTCCCCCACCGTGGGGGGAGGGTCCTGCTCGCGATCACGCGCGTGTGGATCCCGGCGACGATCGCGGTCGTCGGGCTTGTCGCGATCATCGTCGGCGGCGGCAAGGACGACATCACCGCCGGCGCCGGCGTATCGCTCGTCCTCGTCGCGCTGATCGTGTGGATGATCAACTGGATGTACCGGATGAGCGTGCAGAGCAACCGCGAACGGGAGCGGGAGGAGGAGGCGCGCGAGTACTTCGACCGGACCGGGCGGTGGCCGGATGAGTAGCCCCGACGCCGGCCCCGGCTTCCGCATCATGGGCGTGGTCAACGTCACGCCCGACTCGTTCTCGGACGGCGGCCATTACCTCGACGCGGCCGCCGCGATCGCGCACGGCCTCGAGCTCGAGGCCGAGGGAGCGGTGATCCTCGACGTCGGCGGCGAGTCGACCCGACCCGGCGCAGCTCCGGTGGCCGAACGAGAGGAGCTCCGCCGCGTGATTCCGGTGATCGAGGGCCTGATCGCGGGGGGCACGAACGCCCAGATCTCGATCGACACGTCCAAGGCCACGGTGGCGGCTCGCGCACTCGCCTCGGGTGCGACGCTCGTCAACGACGTCACGGCGTTCCGGGGCGACCCGGAGATCGCCGCCGTCGTGGCCGAGGCCAAAGCCGACTGCTGCCTGATGCACATGCTGGGCACGCCGCGGACGATGCAGCTCGACCCCCACTACGACGACGTCGTCGGCGACGTCAAGGCGTTCCTCGAGGAGCGGATGAGCTTCGCGATCGACCACGGGATCGACGAGCAAAGGATCCTGCTCGACCCGGGGATCGGGTTCGGCAAGACGGTCGAGCACAACCTCGAGCTGCTGCGCCGGCTGGGCGAACTGGTCGAGCTCGGGCCGCCCGTGGTGATCGGGACCTCGCGCAAGTCGTTCCTCGGCAAGATCACCGGCCGCGAGGTCGACGACCGCGTGGCGGCGACGGTCGCGACCAACGTGCTCGCGTACGAGCGGGGCGCTCGGGTGTTCAGGGTTCACGACGTGGCGCCGGTCAACGACGCACTCATACTCACGGCTGCTACGGTCAGCGCGCGATGGACGACCCCGACGAGTACGACGAGGTAGACGAGGACGAGGGGGAGGAGCGCCCCGAGCCCGAGGTCACGATCGAGGTCAGCGGGCTGTCGCTGTACACGCACGTGGGCGTGACCGCCGCCGAGCGCGAGGTCGGCCAGCGGCTTCTGCTCGACCTGCGGATCGACGTGGGCGAGTGCGACGCTACCGTCACCGACCGGATCGAGGACACGGTCGACTACGCCCAGGTGTGCGACACCGCAAACCTCGTGGCCCAGCAGCGCAACTGGAAGACGCTAGAGCGGCTGTGCGCGGCGATCGCCGACCGGTTGCTCGAGCAGTACGACGCCAACGCCGTGTGGGTCAAGGCCGCCAAGCCGGAGCCGCCAATGGCGCTCCCGGTCACCGAGGTGTCGGTCGAGGTGTGGCGCGAGGCCGAATGACGGCGCCGCGCTCCGGGCGGGAGGCGCGGTGACGCCCGGCTATCTTGGCCTGGGGTCAAACGTGGGTGACCGGCGCGCGCACCTCGAGGAGGCCGTGGCGGCGTTGCCGGCGCACGGGGTGAACGTGCTGGCGTCTTCCTCGGTGCACGAGACCGAGCCCGTCGGCCTCGTGCTCGATCAGCGCGAGTTCTACAACGCGTGCCTGGCGATCGAGACCGATCATGGCCCGGAGGAGCTACTCAAAGCGTGCAAGGAGGTGGAGCGCTCGCTCGGGCGTGAGCCCGGGGGGCCGCGGCACGGTCCGCGGCCGATCGATGTCGACGTGCTGCTGCTCGATGCGCTCGAGTACGCCTCGGACCGCCTGGTGCTGCCCCACCCCGAGGTGACCTCGCGGCGGTTCGTGCTCGTGCCGCTGCTCGAGCTCGAGCCTGGACTGGTTCTTCCCGACGGGACGTCGCTGGCCGAGTCGCTGGCCGCGCTCGGAGGCGACGGCCAGGAGGTCCACCGCGCGGGACCCCCGCTGGTCTAGTGGGACGGGTCCACTAGGGTTCGCGAAATGCTGCTGGTCGTCGACGTCGGCAACACCCAAACGCACTTCGGCCTGTTCCAGGACGGGGAAACGACCGTCTCCCAGCACTGGCGGTTCGCCACGGTGCGGGATTCGACGGGCGACGAGCTCGGCGCCGCGCTGGCGAACCTGCTCGGCCTCCGGGGACTGTCGTTCACCGACGTCGACCGCTCGATCGTGTCCTCCACCGTGCCGCAGCTCTCGCATCAATGGACGCAGATGGCCCGGCATTACCTCGGCCACGACATGCTCGTCGTCGGACCGACGATCCGCACCGGGATGCCGATCCGCTACGACAACCCGTACGAGGTGGGCGCGGATCGGCTTGCGAATGCGGTGGCGGCGTACGACCGGGTCCACGACACGGTCGTCGTCGTGGACTTCGGGACCGCGATCACCTACGACATCGTGTCGGCCGCTGGCGAGTACCTGGGCGGGATCATCACCCCCGGCGCGGAGATCTCGATCGACGCCCTGTACGACCGCGCCGCCAAGCTGCCAAAGGTCGAGCTCGCCGAGCCTCGGGCGCTGATCGGCAAGTCGACGGTTGACGCGATCCGGAGCGGGATCGTGTACGGGTTCGCCGGTCAGGTCGAGGGGATCGTCCGCCGGCTACGCGCCGAGCTGGGCGAGAACACGCACGTGATCGCCACGGGCGGCCTTGCCGGCGTGCTCGTGCCTCACGTCCGCGAGGCGATCGACGAGGTCGACGATCTGCTCACGCTGACCGGGCTTCGGCTGATCTGGGAGCGGAACTCTCTCGGTTGAGGACCGGCGGGATAGGCACGTCCGGTGTCTTGGCGACGGTGGCAGCCAGGATCAGGAACGTGATCCGCCGGCGCTCGTCCGGGTTCTCGGCCGCGTACGTCTCGTAGCCGTCGAGCAGCGAGCGAATCGCGGCGAACACGGGCGCGTCGTCGATCTCGTTGGGGACGTCGCAGGCCAGGCGCGCGAGCGCGAGCATCTCGGTCGGGTCGACGCCGCGCATCGCCCCGAGCGCGCTGAACAGCAGTAAGAACGCGACCCGGTCGAGCAGCAGATGGGGGGCCCGCTCGCGCTCGCCGATCGCCGGACCGGCCGGCTTGAGTGGCTCGCCGGCGGCGATCCGGAGCGACTGCTCGGACGCGATCGAGCGGATCTGCTCCTGAGACATGCCGAGCTGGAGCCCCCAGCGGAGCTGGAACGCGGCCGAGATCATCGTGTTGCCGTAGGGGGCGTCGCTGGCGAACACGATCTGGCCTGGGGGCACCAGCGAGAACAGCGCCTCGAGGTCGGCCGGAATCCACCAGGCGGTGTCGAACAGCAGGTTCGGTAGGTCGCCCGCGACACGCCAGATCCAGGACAGGTCGCAGATGCCCGCGTGGGCGAGGATCAGCCGCGCGTCGGGGAACTCCTCGGCGAGCTCGACCGCGTCCATGCCGAGTGCCGGGATCCCCCGGCCGGCATGGATCAAGACCGGCAGCGAGCGCTCGTGCGCGAGCGCGACGATCGACCGGACCTGCGGGTGGTCGAGCGTGAATCCCTCGGCACGCGGGTGGAGCTTGATGCCCTTGGCGCCGTTCTCGAGGCTCCGCTCGGCTTCGGGCACCGGACTGTCGTGCGGGTCGACACGGCAGAACGGGACTAGCAAGCCGTTCGACTCGCGCGCCGCCGCGAGCACGTCGTCGTTGGCGTCGCGGTAGCCGTCGGGCTCGTGGAACGGGAACGTGAACGCTCCCCGGGCGCCGGCGAGCTCGAGCGCGGTCACGAGCTCCGGGCCGGTCTGCTTCATCCCGTCCGGGTCGTTCTGACCCAGGTGGGTGTGGGCGTCGAACAGCTCGAGCCCCGGAACCTGGTCGAGCACCACCTCGGACCAGGGGCGCAGCTCGTCAAACAGGTTCATTGCTTGATTCGTACCATGAAACCCGATGGCCCGGTCGCTCACCGATCCCTGGCAGCTCGGCGGCGTCGCGATTCCCAACCGCGTCGTGCTCGCGCCGCTGGCCGGGATCGGCAACTGGTTCGTGCGCCTCCAGGCCAAGCGCCACGGAGCCGGGCTCGTGGTGTCGGAGATGGTCTCGAGCTTCGCGGTGCACTACCGCAACGAGCGTACATGTCGCGAGCTCCTGCGCATTCACCCGCAGGAGCACCCGGTGTCGGTGCAGCTGTTCGGCAACGATCCCGACGTGATGGCGTCGGCGGCCGAGCGAGTGGCCGCGGCGGGCGCGGACCTGATCGACATCAACATGGGCTGTCCGGTCCCGAAGGTGTGCAAGACCGGCGCCGGCGCCGCGCTGCTGTCCGAGCCGTCGCGGGCCGTCGCGGTCGCCCGCGCGGCGGCACACGGGAGCGGGCTGCCCGTGACCGTGAAGCTGCGCTCCGGGCAGGGGCCCGGCGACCTGAGCGGGCTCGAGGTGGCGCGGCGGCTCGTGTTCGACGGCGGCGTTTGCGGGATCTCGATCCATCCGCGGCACGCGTCCCAACGCCACAAGGGTCAACCGAACTACTCGCTCGTGCGTGAGCTTGTCGAAGAGCTGCCGGTGCCGGTGCTCGTGTCCGGGGGGCTGCAGACGGCTCCGGCGGTTCGGCACGCGTTCGATGTCACGGGCGCGGCCGGCGTGCTGCTGGCCCGCGGGTCGCTCGGCAACCCGTGGCTGTTCGAGCAGGTGCTCGGGGTCCGGTCCGACGAGCCGGGGCGGGACGAGATCCTGGTCGAGCTCGACTGGGTGATCGACTGCGCGGTCCAGCACCTTGGCGAGGACCGTGCCACCCGGTACCTGCGGAAGTTCTATCCCTGGTACGTCGAGCGGCTCGGCGGCGGCCGCGCGCTTCAAGGGTCGCTCCAGACAGCACCGACCCTGGACGCCGCCCGGACGTTGCTGCGCGACGCCGGGGTGGAGGCAGCCGCCGCGTAGGGAACCGGCGCACGCCCGCCGACGGGTGTGTAGGTTGCCCGCCCGTGTTCCGGTGCATCGGCAGGGTGACGGCGGTCGTTGGCGCGTTCGCGCTTGCCGTCGCGCTTGCGTTCGCCCCCGCGGCCGCCGCCCAGGTGGAGCCGTACGGCTACGACGACTACGGCGGCTTCCGCAACATCCTGCCGCCGGGCCAGAACGGCCTTGACGACCTCGCGCAGGCCGCGCAGTTCAAGGCCACCGGCGCGTACCCGCCGCACTCGAACGATCAGCTCGGCATGTACTCGAACCTGACGACGGCGGTCCCGATCGCCGAGGCGCAGATCCCGCAGTTCTACAAGGACGCGACGTTCGGGGTGCCCGCCGCGGATGTCGCGAGCACCGAGAGCCCCGAGGCCGGCGTGACGATCGAGCGCGACTCGGGGTTTGGCGTGCCGCACATCTATGGCGACACGCGGGCCGAGTTGATGTTCGGGATCGGCTACGCCACCGCCGAGGACCGGCTCTTCTTCATCGACGTGCTCAGGCACTCGGGCCAGGGCGACCTCGCCTCGTTCGCCGGCGGCGCGAACGTGGCGATGGACGAGGACGTGTGGGCGAACGAGCCCTACACCCAGCAGGACCTGGTCAACCAGATCAACTGGGCCGCGTCTAGCTCGCCCGACGGGCCGCAGATCCTCAGCGACGCGACCAACTACGTCGACGGGATCAACGCCTACATCGCCAAGGCCGAGAGCCCGCTGGGGGCGTTGACGATGATGCCGGCCGAATACGCCGCGATTGGCCAACCCGGGGGCCCGGCGCCGTTCACGGTCGAGGACCTCGTCTCGATCGCCACGCTCGTCGGTGGGATCTTCGGCAACGGCGGCGGCCAGCAGCTGTCGAACGCGGTCCTGTACGAGAACATGGCGCAGAAGTTCGGGCCCGAGCGTTTCACGGTGGCGGGGTCGCCCGAGCTGAACGCGCAGCCCGCGAGCAAGAAGAAGAAGCGCAAGCCGAAGAAGCACAAGGGGAAGGCGAAGCCGAAGATTGTGGGTCTCGCTTCGCTCGACGTCCGTGGGGCCGTGCGGCCGAGCGTCCGTGCCCGGCCGGTCGCAGCCACAGCGCGGACCCGACGCCGATCCGGAACGCGCCGCGCCGGCAAGGCGGCGCTCGGCGCCGGCAAGATCTCGAAGGACAACTCCGGCTTCGCCACGTTCATGAGCTTCGACGACCCGAACGACCCCGAGGCGCCGACGACCGTCCACGGCAAGTCGTTCCCGTATCAGACTCGGCTTCTACGGCATCGTCCAGAAGGACCTGCGGTCGGTCCTCGGCGACGACGTCGCCGGGCCGCTGAATCGCGTCTATTGCGGGGGCGGATCGCTGGTCAACTGCCGAGCGGCGCTCGAGTCCTCGCTCAGCCAGGCGATCGCCGAGTCCCCGCAGCAGGTGTATCCGGCGGACAGCGTGTGCGCCGCCGGCGATCAGATGTGCTCGGACTCGATCCAGTTCCGCGCGATCGGCGTGATCAGCCAACCGCTGATCGAGTGGGTCAACCGCCCGACGTTCCAGCAGGCGGACGAGATCCAGGGCCACCGGCCCTGATAAGAGTCCTCTCGTAGACCGAGCCCAACTGGCCTAACCGGGCGTCTATACTCATCCGCCCACGCACCCCAACTGCGTATTAAATCCCCGCTTAGCAGGCGGGTTTTTTCTCGTCCAGGACCGTCGGTTGTTTGCGGCGGTTCCCCCACCGAATACAGGTCTGCGACATGCCCAAGGACGTCATCATCACACCCGAAGGGCTCGCCAACCTCAAGGCGGAGCTCGACCAGCTGACAACCACGCGTCGTCGTGAGGTTGCCGCCCGGATCAAGGAGGCGCGCGAGTTCGGCGATATCTCCGAGAACGCCGAGTACGACGACGCCAAGAACGAGCAGGCGATGCTCGAGGCGCGGATCGCGTCGCTCGAGGAGAAGCTGCGCTCGGCGACGGTGATCGACCAGTCCGATCTCGGCACCGATTTGGTGCGGGTCGGCTCGGTCGTGCACGTCAAGGACGACGCCGGCAAGTCGAACAAGTACACGATCGTTGGCTCGGCCGAGGCCAGCCCCGCCGAGATGAAGCTCTCCAACGAGTCGCCGGTAGGGAAGGCGCTACTCGGTCGCAAGCGCGGCGATGAGGTCGTGATCACGACCCCGAGGGGCGAGCGGCACCTCAAGATCACCAAGATCGACGTCGCGTCGGCTTAGCTCGCGCGCCCGCGGCCGTGAGTGACCGAGCCGACGGCGGTGACGAGCTGCTGGCAGCGCGCCGGCACAAGCTCGAGTCGCTCCGCGACGCCGGGATCGACCCGTTCCCGCACGAATTCGACGGGGTGGAGCCGATCGCGGCGGTCCGGGCGGCGTATGGCGCGCTCGAGCCCGGCGACGAGACCGATGCGCGCCACCGGGTAGCCGGCCGGCTGGCGGCCCGGCGCGGCCAGGGGAAGATGGCGTTCCTCGACCTCGTCGATCGTTCCGGTCGGATCCAGCTGCAAGCGCGCGTCGACGAGCTCGGGCAGGAGGGCATGGACCGGTTGCTCGGGTTGGATCTGGGTGACCTGATCGGCGTTGACGGGGTCGCGTTCATGTCCCGGAGGGGCGAGCTCACCTTGAGGGTGCTCGACTTCACGCTGCTCGCCAAGTCGCTCCGTCCCCCTCCGGAGAAGCACCACGGCCTGACCGACGTCGAGACCCGCTTTCGCCGGCGCGAGCTCGACCTGATCGCGAACGAGGAGGCCCGGGAGCTGTTCACCACGCGCGCGCGTGTGATCTCCGCGATCCGCCGCTTCCTCGACTCCGAAGGCTTCATCGAGGTCGAGACGCCGGTGCTCCAACCTCTCTACGGAGGTGCGCTCGCCCGGCCGTTTACGACTCACCACAACGCGCTGAACCGCGAGTTTTACCTGCGTATCGCCACCGAGCTGTATCTCAAGCGGCTGATCGTCGGCGGGCTCGAGCGCGTGTACGAGCTCGGCAAGGACTTCCGCAACGAGGGCGTCGACACCACCCACAACCCCGAGTTCACGATGCTCGAGTGGTACGAGGCGTACGCCGACTACGACGACATCGCGACGCGGTGTGAGCGGCTGATCGCGTACGCGGCCGCGGAAGCCGGCTACTCGGGGGAGATCGACCTTACGCCGCCGTGGCGGCGGGAGCGGCTCCCGGAGGCGATCCTCGAGCGGACCGGGATCGACATCATGGAGCTGACCACGCGGGAGCAGCTCGCGCAGTCGATGGCGGCGCGCGGACTGCCCGTGGGGAGCGACGACACGTGGCCGCAGCTGGTCGACGAGTTGCTGTCCAAGCACGTCGAGCCGACGCTGATCGAGCCGACGTTCCTGATGGACTATCCGGTGGCGCTTTCTCCGTTCGCCAAGCGTCACCGCTCGATTCCCGGGCTCGTCGAGCGATTCGAGGCGTACGTGGGCGGGTTCGAGATCGCGAACGCGTTCACCGAGCTAAACGACCCCGACGAGCAGCGCCGGCGGTTCGAAGAGCAGCGGGCGCTGGCCGGTGCCGGCGACGAGGAGACGCAGCCGTACGACGAGGCGTTCCTCGAGGCGCTCGAGCAGGGCATGCCTCCGACCGGCGGAATCGGGATCGGAATCGACCGGTTGGTAATGGTGATTACCGGGAAGCGCTCGATTCGCGAGGTCGTGCTGTTCCCCGCGATGCGCGATTAGCCGCAGTTACCGGGGGAAACGTCAGAGTGCGTATAGGCATTCTCTTATACGACCAGGTGGACTTACTCGACGTCGGCGGGCCGTACGAGGTCTTCCTGACGGCGTCCCGCCTGGTCGTCCGTGATGGCGGCGAGCCTCCATTCGAGGTGCTCACGGTCGGCGTGACGCCGGATGCGGTCACGGCCTACGGGGGGCTGCGTCTGACCCCGCACTCGTCGCTCGAGGCGTCCGGCGCGCTGGACGTGCTCGTCGTCCCGGGCGCGATTGCGATCGATGACGTGATCGCAGACGCGGATTTGATGGCCGCGGTTGGCGTGTCCGCGCAGGCCGCCGGGGTCGTCGCGTCGGTGTGCACCGGGGCGTTCATTCTCGGAGCGCTCGGGGTGATCGGGGAACGTCCCTGGACCACCCATTGGGAGGACGTCCCCGCGCTCGCCGAGCGAGTCGAGGGTCGCGGCGAGGCCTGGGTGCGGTGGGTCGACGCCGGTGAGGTCGTCACATCCGGCGGGCTCAGCTCGGGCATCGCGATGTCGCTGCACCTCGTCGACCGGTTCGCGGGCCGAGAACTCGCCGCAAGGACCGCGAAACAGATCGAATACGCGTGGGATCCGGTCGCTGGCGAGGGAACATGAACAACCGGTGAAGCGCAGCCGGTATCGAAGTTGCGCGCAGACCCGCTGGTAAACTGGCGTATGGCCCGAAAACTCGAGACCGTTTCGCTCATCAGATCGCGGCTAAGCGCCGATTACGTTGGGTAGAACGGAATCGTCGGTGTCCCCGCATTCGCGAACTACCATGTAACGAAGCAGGTAGGCGAGGAGCGACCGGAAAACAACCCCGACCGAACAGACCGAGACCCGCCACAGAAGAGAAGGATCATGTTCGAGCGATTCACAGAGCGTGCGCGCCAGGTGGTCGTCCTGGCCCAGGAAGAAGCGCGGACGCTCAAGCACAACTACATCGGCACCGAGCACATCTTGCTCGGCCTCCTCCGCGAAGAGGAAGGACTCGCCGCGCGCGTCCTCGAGTCGTTGGACATCACGGTCGAGCGCGTGCGCGCGCAGGTCGTTCGGATCGTCGGATCCGGTGAAGAGGTCACGTCGGGCCAGATTCCGTTCACGCCGCGGGCCAAGAAGGTGCTCGAGCTCGCGCTGCGCGAGGCGCTCAGCCTCGGCCACAACTACATCGGCACCGAGCACATCCTGCTCGGGCTGGTGCGCGAGAACGAGGGCGTGGCGGCCCGGATCCTGCTCGATTTCGACGCCGATTCCGAAAAGATTCGCAACGAGGTCATCCGGATGCTGTCCGGACCCGGTAGCCGCCAGCGCGGCGCCGGCGCCAGTGGTGCGGCCGCTGCCGCCCAGGGCGAGAGCAAGAAGTCCTCGAAGCTGCTCGACCAGTTCGGGCGCAACCTGACCAAGCTGGCCGCTGAGAGCAAGCTGGATCCGGTCGTCGGTCGCGAGACCGAGATCGAGCGGATCATGCAGATCCTCTCGCGCCGCACGAAGAACAACCCGGTGCTCGTGGGCGAGCCGGGCGTCGGCAAGACCGCCGTCGTCGAGGGCCTCGCGCAGCGGATCACGCACGGCGAGGTCCCCGAGCTGCTCAAGGGCAAGCAGATCTACACGCTCGATCTGGCGGCCCTGGTCGCGGGCTCGAAGTACCGCGGTGAGTTCGAGGAGCGCCTGAAGAAGGTGATGAAGGAGATCACCCAGCGCGGCGACATCATCCTGTTCATCGACGAGCTCCACAACCTCGTCGGCGCGGGCGCGGCCGAGGGCGCGATCGACGCGGCCTCGATCCTGAAGCCGGCCCTGGCTCGTGGTGAGCTCCAGACGATCGGCGCGACGACCTCTGGAGGAGTACCGGAAGTACCTCGAGCGGGACTCCGCGCTCGAGCGGCGCTTCCAGAAGATCACGGTCGACCAGCCGTCGACCGAGGAGACGGTCCAGATTTTGAAGGGTCTGCGCGATCGCTACGAGCAGCACCACAAGGTGAACATCACCGACGAGGCGCTCGAGGCGGCCGCCGAGCTGGCCGATCGGTACATCTCTGACCGGTTCCTGCCCGACAAGGCGATCGACTTGATCGACGAGGCCGCGTCGCGGATGCGGATCAAGTCGATGACCTCCCCGCCCGTGTACCGCGAGCTCGAGGACGAGATCGAGGAGACGCGGCGCGCCAAGGAGGAGGCGATCGAGAACCAGGAGTTCGAGAAGGCCGCCAACCTGCGCGACAAGGAGCGCCGGCTGACCCAGCGCAAGCGCGAGCTGGCCGAGCAGTGGGAGGCCGGCGAGTCGACCGAGCGTCCCGCGATCGGCGAGGAGGAGATCGCCGACATCGTCTCGATGTGGACCGGCATCCCCGTGTTCAAGCTGACCGAGGCCGAGACGGCGAAGCTGATGCGCATGGAGGAAGAGCTCCACAAGCGCGTGATCGGGCAGCACCCGGCGATCGAAGTCGTCTCGAAGGCGATCCGACGGTCGCGGGCCGGCCTCAAGGATCCGAAGCGGCCGACCGGCTCGTTCATCTTCCTGGGCCCGTCCGGCGTCGGTAAGACCGAGCTGGCGCGGACGCTCGCCGAGTTCCTGTTCGGCGACGAGGACACGATGATTCGGATCGATATGTCCGAGTACATGGAGAAGCACGCGGTGTCGCGTCTGGTCGGGTCGCCTCCGGGCTACATCGGCTACGACGAGGGCGGCCAGCTCACCGAGGCGGTGCGGCGCAAGCCCTACAGCGTGCTGCTGCTCGACGAGATCGAGAAGGCCCACCCCGACGTGTTCAACATCCTGCTCCAGATCCTGGAGGACGGACGGCTCACGGACGCGCAGGGACGGACCGTCGATTTCCGCCACTGCATCGTGATCATGACCTCGAACATCGGCGCCGCGGAAATCGCGCGCAACACGCCGCTCGGGTTCGCGGTGTCGGACGACGAGACCGGCATCACCTACGACGACATGAAGACCCGGATCACGGGCGAGCTCAAGAAGGTGTTCCGGCCCGAGTTCCTGAACCGCATCGATGAGGTCATCGTCTTCCACAAGCTGACCAAGGACGAGATCAAGGAGATCGTCGACCTGCTGCTGCGGCGGATCCGCGAGTCGATGGCCGATCGCGAACTCCAGCTGGAGCTGTCCGAGCAGACCAAGGACATGCTCGTCGAGAAGGGTTGGGATCCCTCTATGGGCGCCCGGCCGCTGCGCCGCGCGATCCAGCGCTACATCGAGGATCCGCTCGCGGACTTCGTCCTGCGCTCGCAGGTACCGTCCGGCTCGACCGTGATGGTCGACTGGCCGGCGGGCGAGGACGGCGCCACGCCGCCCGCGGACGCCGAGGTCAAACTCACGGTGATCGAGCCGGCTCCCGCGCCCACCCCGGTCGGGGTCGGTGCCGACGGCGGCGGCGACGGCGGCGGCGAGTCGTCGGGGTCTGAGGACGGCCCCGCCGGTTCCGACGACGGCCCCGCCAGCGACTAAGGCGCCGCCGTCAGGCGCCGCCGATCAATCGAATACCTCAACTCCACGACATTGCCGGCGGCGGCGACCACCGTCGCCGGTCCGAAGTGGTGAGCGAGCGCGCGAGCGGCGACGTTGTCGCGCAGCATCGACATATGGAAGCGGCGGATGCCTGCCGAGCGGGCCCGTTCGGTGAGCGCGGCTAGCAGCGCGATGCCCACGCCCTGGTGCTGCCAGCCGTCGACGACCTCGATCGCCACTTCCGCGGAATCGAACTCGTCAAGCCGGATGTAGCGGGCGATCCCGATCGGGGCGCGCGGCGGCGGCGAGTACGCGATCAACGCCTCGTGGTGCCAGTGATCGACGTCGAGGAGCCGGCTCAGGTCGCGGGCGCTGAGCGCCGGCTTGGGCGAGAAGAAGCGCTGGAAGCGAGAGCGCTCGCCGAGCCGGGCGAACGTGAACGCGACGGCCCGGCGGTCCGAGGCCGCGAGCTGACGAATCGTGATTCCCGGCATCTCGCGCCCTTAACGATTCTCAGGTCCCGTACGTGAGGATCATCAGGTCCCGTACGTGAGGATCAGCCCACGAGCGGCCGCTCGCCCCGTCTCGTACACGTGAGGCACGTCGATCGGGAACGACGCGTAATCGCCCGCCGACAGCTCGGTGATCCGCTCGACCGGGCCGGCGAGGAGCTTGCCCTCGAGCACATAGACGCCGGCCCGGCTTCCGGCGGGCCCGGGTTCCCGCTCGTCCACCTGCCGAGCTCCCCACGCGTGCTCCGCGACCTCGATGCCGTCGTCGTCGCTCCGGTCGAGGACGCTCGTTTCAAAGCCCAGTGCCGCCCGTCACGTTCTACTTCGATGTCGGATCGCCGTACGCGTACCTCGCCGCCGAGCGCGCCGAGCGGGTGCTGCCGGGTCCGGTGCAGTGGCAGCCGGTCCTGCTCGGCGGTCTGTTCAAGCTCACCGGCCGGAGCTCCTGGGCGCTAGGGGACTACCGCCGGCGCCAGCGCGGGATGGCCGAGATCGAGCGGCGTGCCCGCGGGTACGGGCTGCCCGCGATCGTGTGGCCCGACCCGTGGCCGAGCGACTACCTGACTGCGATGCGTCTGGTGACGCACGCGTTCCGGGTCGGCAGTGGGCGAGAGGTCGCGGCTCGCATGTTCGCGGACTCGTTCGCGCGGGGTCGCAACCTCAGCATCAGGGCGCATGTCCTCGACGCGGCAGCACGGGCCGGCCTGGAGCGTGGGGAGGCGAACGAGGCGATGGGTGATCCGGACATCAAGGCGGCGCTGCGCGAGGCCACCGAGGCGGCGCACGAGCGCGGCGTGTTCGGCGTTCCCACGGTCGCGGTCGGCGAGGAGCTGTTCTGGGGCGACGACCGCCTCGAGGACGCTGCGGCCCGCGTCCTTTCCGTCGGGCCCGCGGCGTAGCCTCGGCTACTCCGCCATGCCGCGACCAACCTCGATCCACGTCTGCTCGGGCTGCGGGCACGAGAGCTCACGCTGGGCCGGGCAGTGCCCTGGCTGCGGCGAATGGAACACGCTGGTCGAGGAGGTCCGCCGGGTAAGGGCGGGCGCGCGGGGCGGTGGCGGCCGTGGTGGTGGCTCTGGACGCGCCGGGAGCCGGCCGGGCGCCGGCAGCGGCGGCGTGGTCCAGCCGGTGGCGCTTCGCGACGTCGCCGCGACCGAGCGGGAGCGCCTGCCGACCGGCATCGGGGAGCTCGACAGCGTGCTCGGCGGCGGGATCGTGCCGGGTTCGCTCGTGCTGATCGGAGGCTCTCCGGGCATTGGCAAGTCGACGCTCACGACGATGGTGCTCGCCAACCTCCACGCTGCCGGCCGTCGCACGCTGTACGTGTCCGCCGAAGAGTCGGCGGCGCAGATCCGCTTGCGTGCCGAGCGACTGCGCGCGAACGCGCTGGACATCCCGGTGATCGCCGAGACCGATCTCGAGACCGTGCTCGCCACGCTCGAGCACGAGCGTCCCGAGGTATGCGTGATCGACTCCGTGCAGACGCTCCACTCGACCGAGCTCTCGAGCGCCGCCGGGTCGGTCGGACAGGTCCGGGAGGTGGCCGGCGAGCTGATGCGGGTGGCGAAGGCGTTGCGGATCGCGGTCCTGCTCGTCGGGCACGTGACCAAGGACGGCGCGCTCGCGGGGCCGCGGGTGCTCGAGCACCTGGTCGACTGCGTGCTCTCGTTCGAGGGTGAGCGCGAGCGGACCTACCGCACGGTCCGCGCGATCAAGAACCGGTTCGGCTCGACGAACGAGGCGGGCGTGTTCGAGATGCGCGACGACGGCCTCGTCGAGGTGCTGGACGCGTCGGCGCGGTTCGTCGGCGAGGCCACGCGGGCTCCCGGCAGCGTCGTGTTGTGCGCGATCGAAGGCTCGCGTCCGCTGCTCGTCGAGGTCCAGGCGCTGGTCTCGAGCTCGGAGCTCGTGCCGCCGCGCCGGGTCGTGTCCGGGATCGATCGAAACCGGTTGGCGCTGGTCCTGGCCGTGCTCGGACGCCACGGTGGGATCGGTGCCGGGACGAGCGACGTGTTCGTCAACGTCGTCGGCGGCGTGCGCGTCGACGAGCCGGGCGCGGATCTGGCGGTGGCGCTGGCCGTGGCGAGCGCCGTCAAAGGGATCGCGCTGAGCGGCACCGGCGGCCAGCCGCTCGCGTGCTTCGGGGAGCTGGGGCTGACCGGCGAGCTGCGGACCGTCGCGCATGCCGACCGGCGCGTGGCCGAGGCGGCCAAGTTCGGCCTCGGGCCGGTGGCCGAGCCGGGCGCTCACAGAACGCTGCGGGCGGCGCTCGCGGCGGTCTTGAGAAGCGAGCGCGGCACCGTCCGCGCGGCTTGAGCTCGCTGGCTGCGCGGCTTGAGCTCGTCTCGCCCCGCGGCTTTGACCTCATCTGGCCCTCGCCGCGTCTTACGGAATTCCGGACTGTGGTACGGATCGCGAACCGACGACCGCCCCGTGCACGCCCCGGCGGCTGACGCAACTGGACGAGGGGGACAATCGTTTGTCAAGAAGCGGTAAAATCGGCCTTCATGCCGCCGCGTTCCGGGGAAGAGCTCAAGGGAGAGCTCGAATCTCGACAGGATTCCCGGCTGGTAAGAGCGTTGGAAATGGTCGCTCCTGGAACGGCTCTCCGGGAGGGGATCGACAACATCCTCCACGCGCGTACCGGCGGGTTGATCGTCATCGGCGACACGGACGAACTGGCGTTCCTGTTCTCGGGCGGGATCAAGCTCGATCTCGACTATTCGCCTGCACTGCTGTACGAGCTGGCGAAGATGGACGGTGCGATCGTCCTCAGCTCGAACGCCACGAAGATCGTCTATGTCAACGTCCAGCTGACGCCCGACCCGACGATCCTGACGTTCGAGACCGGCACTCGTCACCGCACGGCGGAGCGCGTCTCCAAGCAAACCGACGCGCTCGTCGTCGCGATCTCCGAGCGCCGCGAGGTCGTCTCGCTGTACGTGGACGGCATCAAGTACATCCTCGAGGACATTCCGGTGGTGCTGGCCAAGGCCAACCAGGCGCTGGCCACGCTCGACAAGTACCGCAGCCGGCTCGACCAGGTATCGACGCGGCTGACCGCCCTCGAGTTCGAGGGCGGCGCGACGCTGCACGATGTTCTGACCGTTCTGCAACGGGCCGAGCTCGTGACGCGAATGGCGGTGGAGATCGAACGTTATATCGTCGAGCTAGGCACGGAGGGCCGGTTGATCGAGATGCAGCTCGACGAGACGATGGTGGGCGTATCGGCGGACAAGACGGCGCTCGTTCACGACTATCTGAGCGAGGACACCGACGAGACGTTCGCGACCGCGTTCGATCAGCTCGTGCGCCTGCCCAACCAGGATCTATTGGACTTCGGTCGCCTCGCCGAGCTGCTCGGCTACGACCGCAAGCTGAACACCCTCGACTATCCGACATCTCCGCGCGGCTTCCGCATCCTGGGCCGGATTCCACGTCTGCCCAAGCTGGTCGTGCAGCGGATCGTGAGCGAGTTCGGAGGGCTCGAGGAGTTGCTCGCCGCCACAGATGGCGAGCTGGAGACCGTCGACGGAGTCGGCGAGATCCGTGCGAAGGACATCCGTGAGGGTCTCCGGCGTCAGCAGGAGATCAACCTCGTGGACAGGTACCTGCAAACGTAGTTAGGGAGAGAACGATCGAGCGCGAGTCTCCGGACTCCGCCCGTCCCGGAAAGAGGAGGACACCATCACAGAGCTAATGGAAGAGCACCTGGAGGACCTCGAGATCGCCGAGGAAGAAGTAGAAGTAGTTCACATCGAATTCGAAATCGGCGACAACGTCGTATATCCCCACCACGGGGCGGGAAAGGTGATCCGCAAGGAGCAAAAGGAGATCCTTGGCGAGCGACGTGAATATCTGACCATCAAGATCCTGCACAACGACATGACCGTGATGGTCCCGACCGAGAACGCGGCGCTGGCGGGGCTCCGCCGTGTGATCGACGAGGAGACGGTGCAGAAGGTGCTGGGCGTCCTCCAGGACGAGTGCTCCGAGATGCCCAAGAACTGGAACCGTCGCTTCAAGTACAACCGCGACAAGATCAAGACCGGCGACATCTACGAACTCGCCGAGGTCGTGCGCAACCTCGCCATCCGCGAAGCCGAGAAGGGCCTGTCGACGGGCGAGAAGCAGATGTTCACGCGCGCGAAGAAGATCCTCGCCTCCGAGCTCATGTACGCGCTCGGGATGAACGAGGACGAGGTCGAGGAGCACCTCCAGGGCCTGCTGCTGGACTCCTTCCACGGGAAGAACGGCAAGAACGGAAAGGTGACCGTCGGCGCCAAATAGGCGCCCGCGGGGCTTATGGCGGTCGCGTTGATCGTGGCCGCAGGGCGTGGAGAGCGTCTTGGGTCGGGCCGGCCCAAGGCGCTTATCACGTTGGGGGGCAGGCCCATGCTCGAATGGAGTGTCGCCACGCTTCGCTCGGCTCCGAGGATCGAGGAGATCGTGGTGGCGTTGCCGGCGGACGCGCTCGAGGCCGCGCCTTTTGGGACTGTCGCCGTCGCGGGGGGTGCGGTCCGCTCGGAGTCGGTGCGTGCGGCGCTGCTCGCGTGCGGCGACGGGGACCCCGTTGTGGTGCATGATGCGGCGCGCCCGCTGGCGCCGGCCGCGCTGTTCGAGGACGCGCTCACTCAGTTGCACGCGTCCGGAGCGGATGCCGTGATCGCGGCGGCGCCTGTGTCCGACACGATCAAGCAGGTGGGCGCGGATCGGCGCACGGTGGAGCGGACGCTCGAGCGCGCTCGGCTATGGGCGGTCCAGACGCCGCAGGTGTTCCGGCGGGCCGCGCTCGAACGCGCGCTGCTCGGGGCCGACGATGAGTTGCTCGCGGCCGCGACCGACGATGCGTGGCTGATCGAGCAGGCCGGCGGGACGGTGCAGGTCGTGGAGTCCGGACGCGCGGAACATCAAGGTGACGACGCCGACCGATCTGAAATTGGCCGAGTTGCTGCTGGTCGAGTTGCAACTGGCGGGAGGGCGGCGAATGAAGGGCAAGGGCAGCGGATGAGGGCCGACGGTGGCACGGGCGGTACGACGGTCACGACCGGGCTCGGATACGACTGCCACCGGTTCGCCGACGGCCGGCGGCTCGTCCTCGGCGGAGTCGAGCTAGCGCACGACCGGGGCCTCGCCGGTCACTCGGACGCCGACGTGCTCACTCACGCCGTGATCGACGCGCTGCTGGGAGCGGCGGCGCTCGGCGACATCGGCGAGCACTTCCCCGATACCGACGAGCGCTACCGGGACGCGGATTCGCTCGAGCTGCTGCGCACGACCGTCGGGATGCTCTCCGGGCGGGGGTTCTCGGTCGTGCACATCGACGTCACGGTCGTGATCGAGCGGCCGCACGTGGCGCCGGTCCGGGATGACATCCGCTTCTCGCTGGCGCGGGCGATCGGGATCTCGCCCGAGCACGTGAGCGTCAAGGCGACGCGCGGGGAAGGGATGGGCTTCGTCGGGCGCGGGGAGGGCGCCGCGGCACTCGCGATTGCTACGGTCGAACGATGAACGGCGTCCACAACGTCCTGTGCTCGTCGGGCTGGTGGGCGCGGCGCGCTGAGTTCGAGCTGATCCCGTTCGGTTTGAAGGGCGTGGAACTGGGCGAGGACGTGCTCGAGATCGGGCCGGGGTTCGGCGCCACCACGCGAGTGCTCGTCCAGCGCCTCGGCAAGGTCAACGTGCTCGAGCTCGACGCGCGCTATTGCCGGCGCCTGAGGTCGTCGTTGGGCGACGCAGTCACGGTAACTCAGGGCGACGCGACCAGACTGCCGTATCCGGACGGGTGCTTCTCAAGCGTGGTGTGCTTCACGATGCTCCACCACATTCCGTCGCTCGACCTCCAGGATCGCGCGTTCTCCGAGATCGCGCGGGTGCTCCGGCCCGGCGGCACGTTCGCCGGCACCGACAGCCTCGGCAACGGCCTCGTGTTCAAGCTGATCCATGTCGGCGACACCTTGAATCTGATCGATCCGGACACGCTGCCGCGGCGGTTGGAGGCGGCGGGGATGGAAGGGCCGGAGGTCAAGGTCGGGGGGCGGTCGTTTCGCTGGCAGGCGACGAAGGCCGGCTGAAGTTGCTCGCTCACTGATTCGCGTGCGGCGAGCGACGGCTGAAACGGCGGGCACCTGGAGGGGGCCGGGGCGGGTTTTTGGCGCTGGGCCGGACTTGGAGGGCGGCCGAGGTGCATAGCTCGACAATCGAGCTCGATAGCGCCGGCCGTGCCGTGTGAGGCATGTGGGGCATGCGTAGTACGGCACGGCTCGAGTCACGCGCGGCGAATGTCGCGTTAAGCAGGTGATCAGGCGCCGCGGGCGCCGGCGCGTCGTTGCGCCGCGCGCTCGCGCAGCTGCTCGTGCTCGACGATGCGACCGAGCTGCTGCAACGTTTGGCGCACGTGCCGCGAAACGCTCGGCGCCGCGATCCGCTCCGCGAGCCAACCGCTCAGTCCGGCGCCGGCGATGCCGTAGGCGAGGCGGAGCTCGACCCGCGTGCGTCCGCCCGGAAGCTCGCGGAGCCGCCAGCGGCCGCGCTGATCGAGCCCGGTGATCGACGTCCACGCGAACTCGTACGGCTCGGCGAACTCGACGATCTCGATCAGCCCGCCGACCTCAGCGGCGCCGACCCGGAACAGCATTCGGTAGCGCGCCCCGAGTCCGGCTCGGGAGCTCGCTCGCGACCTCCCAGCGGGTGACGCCCGACATGTAGCTGAGCACGCGCTCGGGGTCGGTGACGATCGACCACACGGCCTCGACCGGCGCGGCCAAGGCGATGTCGGAGCTGATCCTCATCCGATCACCGGGAAGCGCCGCTCGGCCGCGAGTGCGTCGAGCGCGTCCTGCATCAGGCGGATCAGGTGGTCGTAGACCTCGTCGATGTCGGGGTCAGGCCCAAACTCGGCGCGCAGGTCGATCGACGGCAGCGTCTCGATCGTGATCTTCGCCGGGAGCGGGATGTGGCCAAAGTCGCCGACGTTCACGATCCATGGAAGCGACAGCGAGATCGGCAGGACCTTGAGGCGGAGCAAGCGGTCGAGCGCGAGCAGGCGCGCGAGGCGCTCGCCGCGGGTGAGGAACAGCGCGGTCTCCTGGCCGCCGATCGCGACGACCGGGACGATCGGAACCTCCTGCTCGAGCGCCAGGCGGATGAACCCCTTGCGCCCGCTGAAGTCGACGCGGCTCGACTCCCAGCTCGGGCGATGGACCTCGTAGTCCCCGCCCGGATAGACGAGCAGCGCCGCCCCCGAGGAAAGCGCCTCGCGCGCGTTGTCGGGCGACGCGGCGACCGTGCCGAACTTCCGCAGCCAGCTCAGCCCGGGCAGCGACAGCACGAGGTTGTGCGCGAGCTGGTAGAAGGCGCGCTCGACCCCGAAATAGGTGCTGAACGCGACCGTGAACACCATCGTGTCGGGGATCATGTTGCCGCCCGAGTGGTTGCCGACGAGCAGCACGGGACCCTCGTCGGGGATGTTGCCCAGGCCGCGCACCTCGCCCCTGAACCAGATGCTCGAGAGCAGCCAGAACAGCGGGAGCTGCTCGCGGATGTAGTCGGGGTCGCGTTCGTCGAGGTTGGCGCGGGGGATGCGGCGCTGGACGAGGCCCGCGAGCTCGCGCCACGCCCGCCCCGCGAGCGACGGCGAGCCAGATTTCGCCGCCTGGGGTTCGTCGACCGGGACACCGGGCTCGTGTCCGTTGCGGCGCGCGGAACGGGTCGTGTCTGCCTGGGCCATGGCTCGGGGGGATCAGGCGGCCTCGACGTCGGCTCGGTAATCCCCGTGGCCGATCGCCGGCCTCTCCTGCGCCCGGTGGAAGAAGCTCAGCAGCAACTCGTTCGTCAGGTCTGCGTGCTCGACCTGCGGGACGTGGCCGCAGCCGTCGATCGTGACCTGCTCTGCGCGGGGGAGCCAGTTGTGCACGTGACGCGAGAACGCGGGCGGGACCAGGCGATCGTGGCTTCCCCACACGAACACCGCCGGCGGCTGAAGCTCGGCAAGCCGGCGGTAGAACCCGTGGCGTCCGAACGGCGCCTCCAGATAGATGTTGCGGGCGCTCGCGAGCAGGGCATAGCGGGCGCCGGCGGTGTGGTAGATCCGCTGGAACTCGTCGACGACGAGGTCGGCGACGGCGGGATCGATCAGGTCGCGGTCGTGGAACATGCTCCAGAACTGCGACGCGACGACTGAGCGGCGGAACGTGTGGGGGAGGAGGCCGAATTCCGGTCGGAGCAGCCGGACGACCGGATGGAGCCCCCGCCGGATCCAGGCCACTGCGGGGCACAGCAGTCCGAGCGCGCCGATCCGCTCGGGCGTGGTCAGGCCCATCTCGATCGCGACGCGGCCGCCCATCGAGTTGCCCACGACGTTCGCCTGGGCGATGCCGAGCTGATCCATCAACCCGAACATGATCTCGGCGAACCACCGCGCGTTGTAGCCGCCGAGCGACGGCTTGGAGGACGACCCGAAGCCGGGGAGGTCGGGCGCGTGGACGCGATATGACCCGCTCAGCGCCGCGGCGGTCTCGAACAGGGAGGCCCGGGTCCCGCCGAGGCCGTGGAGCAGAAGCACGTCGGGACCGCGGCCCATGGTCAGTGTCGATACGCGGTGGCGCCCGACCGGGATGTCGTGGATCTCGACCAGCGGCCGGCGGCCGCCGACGAGTCGGAACATGCCTTCGAAGGCGATCGCGTGGTCGAGGTTCCCGCGCACGGCCAGCCGGCGCTGCTGAAACGCGTCGATGCCCGAGAACTCGCCCCGGCGCAGGCGCAGCCAAGTGTCGGAATCGGTGGACATCGTCACGTCCGGGGTCCGGCGCGACCCTCCCTTGCGCACGCGGGCCGCGCCGCTCGTGCAGCGCACCTCCCAGGTGTGACCTAGGTCACACAGCGTGATCTGGTAGGTCGCGTCGAAGCCCGGGTCGGCCCCGAGATAGCGGTCCGGTAGCGATCTGAACGCCTGCTCCACGGCGATCAGTCGCTGGTTGGATGACGGCCTCCCCGCCACTTGCGCCACCCTACCGGCCGTCCCGGCCGGACGCGCCTAGTGGCGCTAGGGTTGCCGGATCGTGCCCAGGACGATTCGCCTGCATGACACGCGCACCGGCCAGGTGCTGCCGGTGCATCCGAACGCCGATGGCGTGGTCCGGATCTACGCCTGCGGGCCGACCGTGTACGGGCGGATCCACGTCGGAAACGCTCGCCCCTACGTCGTGTTCTCGTTGCTGGCGCGCCTGTTCGTCCATGAGGGATACAAAGTTACGTTCGTTGCAAACATAACGGACGTAAACGACAAGATTTACGCCGCCGCCCTGACCGCGGGGGTGGGAAGCGAGCAACTGGCGCAGGAGATGTCGGCCGCCTACATCGCGGACACCGACCGCCTGCGCGTGGGCCGGCCCGACTACGAGCCGCGAGCGAGCGAGACGATCGCGGAGATCGTCGAATTGATCGGGGAGTTGATCGAGGGCGGCCACGCCTATCCGGTCGACGGCGACGTCTACTTCTCGGTGCGCAGCTACCCGGAATACGGCGAGATATCGCACCGTCGGGTCGACGAGATGGATCAGGGTGAAGGCGTCGAGGGCGCCGAACGAAAGCGCGATCCGGCCGACTTCGCGCTGTGGAAGGCGCACAAGCTGGGCGAGGACACCGCGTGGGATGCGCCCTGGGGCCGCGGGCGGCCTGGATGGCACATCGAGTGCTCGGCGATGGCCGAGGAGCTGCTCGGCGTCGGGTTCGAGATCCACGGCGGCGGCGCGGACCTGATCTTCCCCCACCACGAGAACGAGGCCGCGCAGACGTGCGCCGCCCACGGCGTGCCGCTCGCGCAGTTGTGGGTCCACAACGGGATGGTCCGGCTCGACCAGACCAAGATGTCGAAGTCGGTCGGGAACATCTTCCTGCTCCACCAGGCGCTCGACGCCTACGGGAGGGACGCGCTGATCATGTACTTCTGCGGCGGGCACTATCGCCAGCCCGTCGAGTTCGACGACGAGCGCCTGACCGAGGCTCGCGCGCGCGTGGACAGGATCGGCGAGGCGGCGCGCAGGCTCGCGCCCGGCCTCTCGCCGGCGTGGTCAGCGCCACTGCACGAGCGATTCTTCGACTCACTCGCCGATGACTTCAACACGCCCGCGGCGCTTGCGGCGGTGTTCGAGTGGGTCCGCGAGGCGAATCGCGGCGAACCGGGCACGGGCGATGCCGATCTGCGCGAAATGCTCAGCGTGCTCGCGCTCGACAACCTGCTCGACGTGGCGCCGGTCGACGCCCCGGCCGAGGTCATCGAGCTCGCGGCGGCTCGCGAGCAGGCTCGCGCGGCGCGGGATTACGCCGAGGCCGACCGGTTGCGCGACGAGATCCGCTCGCACGGCTGGGAAGTCCGCGACGGTCCCGACGGGCCCGAGCTGCTTCCGGCGGCGTAACACCGGGCGGGGTACCCGTCGGCGGCCTGCGGACGGCAAACCGGCGCGGCGTGGTCGCGTTCGAATCTGGCGCTCAGTTCGCCGGGACATAACGCGCGGCGCCCCTTGCCCGCCGCCACCGTACCCGCTTGACAAGCCCGCGGCCCTCTGCAAAGCTCCCGCCCGGGAGAGTAACGGTAGAGTAAAGCTTTAGCCTTACCGGTTGTAGGAGGGTGCGTCGCACACGCCGCGCCTCAACTGAATCGCACAACAGGCGCCAGGGGAGGTAGTGCGCCACGAAATCTCCGATCCGTTGGCCGGGTCGAGAAGGGATGACTCGTGGCACGGCTTTCCGCGTACTCCCACCCTCAACTTCAGGTTGAGGATGGGTACCTAATCGCCCTTGCAAAGCAGGGGAACCCGGTTGCGTACGACTGCATCGTCCGCCGCTACTACGGATTCGTCCGGCTGAAGGCCTCGTCGTACTTCCTGGCCGGCGGCGACGCCGACGATCTGATCCAGGAAGGCCTCGTCGGGCTCTACAAGGCGGTGCGCGACTACCGCACCGACCGAGAGTCGAGCTTCCGCAACTTCGCCGAGCTGTGCATCACGCGCCAGATCATCACGGCCGTGAAGACCGCCACGCGGAACAAGCACTCGCCGCTCAACCAGTACGTGTCGTTCTCGAGCTCGCCGGCTGCGGCGTCAGAGGGCGAGCCGACGCTCGAGGAGATCATCCCCGGATCGCCCGTTCACGACCCGGTCAACCAGGTGATCAGCTCCGAGGAGCTGCGCGCCCTCGTGGCTTGCATCTCGACCGCGCTGTCCGAGCTCGAATCGCGGGTCCTCGCGCTGTACCTCGACGGCCACTCCTACGAGGAGGTGGGCCGGCGGATCGGCTGCGACTGCAAGACAGTCGACAACGCGCTCCAGCGCGTCAAGCGGAAGGTCGGACAGCATCTGGCCGAGCGGAGCGTGCCGGCATAGACGGCAGCCGGATCGTGAACTGCGCGCCGCCGCCCGGTGGCGTCGACGCGTCGACGGTTCCGCCCATCGCCGAGACCAGCTCCCGCACGATCGCTAGGCCGAGCCCGGAACCGACCGGCCGCTCGCTGCGATACCGCCCGTACAGATAGAAGCGCTCGAAGGCGTGCGGGACGTCCTCCGGGTCGAGCCCTGGGCCGGTGTCGCGGACCGTGATCGCGCCGTCCTCGGCGTGGACCGCCACCGACCCCCCCGACGGTGTCACCCGCAGCGCGTTCTCGATCAGGTTCGAGACCGCCTGCAGGATCCGGTCGTGGTCGCCGAGCGCCCAGGCGCCGGGTGCGCCCGCGCCGGACAGCTCGACGCCGATCTCGCGTGCGCGAGGAAGATGACGCTCGACCGCCTCCTCGACCAGGGCAGCGACGTCGACGGGCTCGCGCGCGACCGAGAAATCCGAACGTCCGAACCGCGCGAGGTCGAGTAGATCAGCGACGAGCCGCGCGAGTCGATCGGCCTCGGCGCCGATCACGCGAGCCGACTCGGCCGGCGCGATCGCCCCCTCCTCGAGCGCTTCCGCGTACCCGCGGATCGAGGTCAGCGGCGTCCGCAGCTCGTGGCTGACCGACTCGAGGAACCGTTCCTGCGCCTCACGGGCGCGCGCGAGCTCGTCCGACATCTCGTTGAACGACGCTCCGAGGTCGGACAGCTCGTCCTCACCCCGGACCGGCACCGACACGCCGGCCTCGCCCGTTGCCAGGCGCCGGGTGGCTGCGGACAGTTCGCCGATCGGGCGGACGAGGCGACGCGCGAGCAGGTACGAAAGCGCGACCGCCAGGAGCACCCCGCCGAGGCCGGCGAGCAGCAGGCTGCCCATGAACGGACGCCATTCGGCAAACGCGATGTTCGCGGGACGGATCAGGACGATCTCGCCGGCGATCGTCGGACGCGCGGCGTAGATCAGCGACCGGCCGGCGACGTCGACAGTCCCTTGGCCGGCGCCCGCGGCGGGAAGGGCGGCGAGGACGACGGCCTGTGCCCGCGGTCCAAGCTGGCGGGGGCGGCCGCTTCCGACCCGGTAGACGTGGTCGCCAGGCGACAGCGCCCCGGTAGGGCCACCGGCCGCGGCGACGAGGTCGGCCTGCGCCTCGAGCGTGGACAGTCGCTGCTTGGCGATCTGATGCCTGACTAGCACGACGCCGACGCCGACGGTGAGGACGCACGAGGCGATCGCCGCCGCGGCGAGATAACCGAGAACCCGGCGCTGGAGCCTCATGCGCGCCGGGCCGCCTCGGGCTGGGCCGCCTTGTACCCGAGGCCGCGCACGGTCTCGATCAAGTCCGGGTGGCCGAGCTTCTTGCGCAGCTGGGCGACGTGGACCTCGATCGTGCGCGTCTCGCCCGGGGACATGAAGCCCCACACCGACTCGAGCAACTCGTCGCGCGTGACCACCTGGCCGGCGCGGCGCACGAGGTAATCGAGCAGATCGAACTCGCGCTGGGTCAGCACGACCCTGCGGCCGTCGACATGGACCTCGCGGGCGGCGCGCGCGACCGTCACCGGCCCGATCCGCGCGACGTCGGCCGCCGCCGGCGGCGCGGCCGCCCGGCGGAGCACGGCCTTGACCCGCGCGACCAGCTCGCGCGGCGAGAACGGCTTGGTGACGTAGTCGTCGGCGCCGAGCTCGAGGCCGGCGACGCGATCGGCCTCCTCGTCGCGCGCGGTGAGCATGATCACCGGCACGGTTCCGCCGATCTGGCGGCACACCTCGAACCCGTCGATCCCCGGCAGGCGGATGTCGAGCAGCACGAGCTTGACCGGATGGCGGCGGAGCTCGACGAGCGCGTTCTCGCCTCGACGGACCCACATCACCTCGTAACCCTCGCGCCGCAGGTATGTGCACACGAGCGCACCGATGTTGTGCTCGTCCTCTACGACCAGAATCGCGGCCGGCATGGGGACATCGTAGGTGGGCATACCCGAGTCGGCGCCGCAGTTTTTACACGCAGCTGACCTTTACCTGACCGTCGCCTTGCAGGCGTCTGCCAGGGTGTCGCCATCCACTGAACACGGGAGGTTCCGAAGTGACATACCTGCGTAAACACATGAAGCTCATCACTGTCGCGGCGTCCTGCGTCGCCATCGGCGCCGCCGGGAGCGCGATCGCCACCGCCGGCGCGGCCAGCAACAGCACGACGACGAGCGCCGCCAACGGCTCGACGAGCGCCAACACCGCACGCGCCCGCGGCGTCGGCGTGCGTACGCTCGAGCGACGCACCGTCCAGGCGAACCTGGTCGTCGCGACCAAGAGCGGCTTCGCCACGGTCACGGTCGACCGCGGCTTCGTGCAGTCGGTGAGCGGGCAGCAGTTGACGGTCCGCGAAGGGACGAAGAAGGCCACGTACAAGAACGTGACGCTGACGATCCCGTCGAGCGCGAAGGTGCGCGACAACCGTCAATCGTCAACGCTCTCGGCGCTCACCCCCGGGCAGCGAGTGGCGGTCGTGCAGGCACCGCAGCGCACATGGGTGATCGCGCGCAGCGCGTCGACGCCCTGAACCCAACGGCCCTCCGGCCCCTCGTGTCCCGCCCGCGGCGTCCGGCCCCGCCGCGGGCGGGCACGTGTCTTTCACGTCGGAGTACCGGCGATCGGCGACGCCGTAAGCTTGGTCACGCCACCGCTGCGGTTGCTAGGCACTGACCGAACAGGAGGAGCCCGTCCATGAGCGCACACGTTCGATCACGAGCATGGCGGGCCGGGCTACGCGTCGCCGCAGGCGGCTCGCGAGTGGCTCACCAAGCTGAGCCGCCAGAGCGACGGCAGCTATGCGCTCGATCCGGACTTCTTCGTCGACTTCCACGAGCAGGCGGATGGCGCGCGTCCGCACGAGATCCACCTGCCCGGCGGGGACTGCACTACTGAGATCTTCCAGTAGCACCCTTCGGACCGGGGCGGTCACTCGCGTATTGGCCGAGCTGCGGCGGCTCGGCGAATTGGAGGACCCGCCGGCCAAGGAGCGCATCCTCCAACGCGAGCGCGAGCTCGGCCGCCGGGTGTGGGGTGCGGAGCGGTCGGAGACGTACGCCGGCGCCCCGCTGTCGGTTACGCCGGAGGTCGGGGAACTGCTGGCCGTGCTCGTGGTCGCGCGGCGGCCGCGGACGATCGTCGAGTTCGGCGCGTCGCACGGGTTCTCCACGATCCATCTCGCGGCGGCCGCGCGCGACGTGGGCGCCTGCCGGGTCATCACGACCGAGATCGAGCCCGCGAAGGTCGCCGCGACCCAGCGAAATCTCGCGGCGGCGGGGCTCGACGATCTCGTCGAGTTGCGCGCAGGTGACGCGTTGACGACGCTCGCCGACGTCGAGAACGTCGATCTGTTGTTCCTCGACGGTTGGAACAATCTGTACAAGCCGGTTGTCGATCTGCTCCAGCCCCAGCTTTCGCCGGGTGCGCTGGTGGTCGCCGACCTGAGCTCGGACGACCCCGACCAGGTCACCTACGTCGAGCACATGCACGCGCCCGACAACGGGTATGTCACGGTCGACATCCCGCTCGACGCCGGTGTCGTCGTATCGGCCTGGCTCGGCGGTTAGCTGGGAGGCTCGCGCCGGAGCGTCGCCCGGAGAGCTTCGATGCCCGTGTGTTTCGGCTCCCAGCCGAGCTCGCGCTGTGCTTTCTCGGTGTCCATGATCGCGGGGTGGGTCGCCGCCTCCACCCACTCGGCGACGGGAGGGGCGAAGGAGGGGAGCGGGATTGATGCGGCCGCCCGAGCGGCGGTCTCCGCGATGCCGGCGGGCACGGTGATCGGGGTGAAGCCGAGCTCGCGCACGACGTCGGCCGCGGTCACGATGCCTTCGCCCGCGATGTTGTACGCGCCTGGAGGCCCGTCGGCCACGATGCATCTCAACAGCGCCTGGCCGACGTCGTCCTCGTGGATGAACTGCATCGGGAGGTCGGGGACCGGGACGGGCACGGGGATCGGCAGCCGTTTCACGAAATCGAGCGCGTTCTGAACGAGCGCCGCCAGTGGCTCGGGCAGCGCGGCCTTCGCGCCGACCGCATGGGGCCCGAGCACGATCGGCGGGCGTAGCAGATACAGAGCGACGTCCGGATGCGCGTCGGCCTGCTCATAGAGCAGCCGTTCGAGCTCGGCCTTCTCCTGTGCGTAGAACAGCCGGTTCGCCGGTCGGGTCGGCCAGTCCTCGGTCATACCGATCGGGTTGTCCTCGTAGAAGCCGTATGCCGCAACCGACGAGGGGTATACGAATCGTCTCGCCCCGGCGGCGGCCGCCGCGCCAAACGCGTTCAGCGTGCCCTCGACGTTGACCGCGCGGATCGTCTCACGGGACGCCGTGCCGGTGATCATGAACGCGAGGTGTACGACCACGTCTGCCTGCTCAAACGCCTGCGTGAGGGCATCCGGGTCACGGACGTCTCCCTGGCGGTAGTCCATCTTGCTCCAGCCGTGTTCCTCGGGGTCGAACGGGCGGCGGGCGATCCCGATGATCCGCGCGATGCGGTCGTCCGCCTGAAGCAGCGGGAGCAGCCCGAACCCGAAGGTCCCGGTCGGGCCGGTCACTGCGACGGTCAGGCCTGCCTCAGACAAGCGTCGCCTCGAGGCCGAAGCGCGTCGCGATCAGCTCCGGCACGGCGCCCCGCTCGACCTCGGTGATCCTGGCGCCGGCCGGCGTCTCCTCGGTGAGTGACAGCCCGCCGCTCCAGTCGCTCACCGATTCGCGAGCGCCGTCGGGCCGCTGAATGCTCACGATCAGTCCGGTCACGAACGGCGAGCGGGGGTAGGTGCACGTGTACCAGTTGCTGGTCACGACGTCGACCAGCGGAACCGGCTCGGGGATGAACCCGTACACGTCGACCCACTCACCGCTCTCACCGATCGACTGGAGGACGAGCTCGGGGCCGTCCCGGACGACGCGGTGGCGCCACCCCGACTGCTCGTACTCACCGCCCGTGCCGAACGGGATCGGCTCGAGCAGCGTGCCGTGGCCGAAGCCGACGTCGGCATGCCAGCGCTCGCCGTCGGCCTCGACCCCGAGCAGTAGGTGGGTGCGCGGCCGCGCGTTGCCATGGGGGGAGCCCACGCGGACGCGCGCGAGGAACATCTCGGCGTCGTAGCCGAGCGCCTCGAGCGCCGCCTTCAGCAGCAGGTTCTGCTCGAAGCAGTAACCGCCCCGGTGCTCGGACACGACCTTGCGCTCGAGGTCCTCGGGCTCGAGCGACACCGGGATCCCACGCCGGGGGTCGAGGTTCTCGAACGGGATCGACGTGACGTGCGCACGGTGTAATTCGGCCAGACCCGGGTGCGTGTCGAGCCCGATCCGATCGAGATAGGCGTCCAGGTCGAGCATCGCGCGCATGACTGTACCGGCGCCGCCCGCGCGGGTTGCGGGCAGCGCCAGGTCCCCACGGCGTTCGCTCAGCCCGTGACGACTGATAAGCGCGGCGCCCAGCTGCGGCGGCACGACGGCGGGCGTTTCAGCCCTAAGCCGTCGGATCGGGACCACAGCTGGGCATCCGGCTTGAATGGTTCCTCCAAACGAGAGGATTGTTCGGGATACGAACAATCCGTCTACAGGCGAACGTGACAAAACGTAGTAGGCCGATCTCCCCAATGTCAAGGGGCTTGAGATGTGCCCTACGTTAGGTGCATCAGGGCTCGGATTGCTCCGGACGTAGATGCCGGACGTCCACGTCGTGTTCGGCCGCGAGGCGCTCGGCGATGAGCGAGCGGTGGCAGGCCTCGGGGTCGCGCTCTACGCAGAACAGGGCGCCGGCGCCGTTGGACGGGAGCGCGGCGACGACGGGTTCGAGCGGGGCCAGGTCGAGGATCTCGCGGGTGTATCGGATGGTGTACTCCGGCGCGAGCACGGTTCGAGACCGCTTGCCTTCGCCGCGGCGGGCGTCCTCGGCGTACTGGAGCCGACGCAGGTCGGTCGTCGGCGCGAGCTCCTTGTGGTGGCTGTAGGCGATGCCCGCATCCGCGAGTGCGGCCTGGAGGCGGGCGGCATTGGCCCACGCGTACTGAGGGCCACGGACGCCGCGGCGCTGGCGCACGTCGATCAGCAACCGCACCTCGGCGCCGGCGAGCGCCTCGAGGAAGCTGCTGAGATCCCAGTCGTACACCCCGATCGTCACCACGTGCTTCACCGGCCCACGATGTCACAGGGGCAGGTGGAGCGAGTTGGCTACAGTCGCTCCTCTCGTGACCACGCCCGACCCCGACACGCTGCTCGCCGACACGCGCGCGTTCAACGCCGAGCTCGAGCGCCGGCTGGCGACGATCCCCCCGGTCAACACCGTGCCGCCGGAGGAGAGCCGCCTCGCGCGGCGCGAGGGGCGCGGGATCTTCCCCGCGCCGGTGTACATCCCCGAGGCGCGCGTGATCGAGATCGACGGCCCCGGCGGGCCGATCGGGCTCCGGATCATCGCTCCCGACACCGAGCCGCGAGGAACGTTCCTGCACTTCCACGGCGGAGGCTGGACGCTCGGCGAGAACGACGGGCAGGACCCGCGGCTGCAGCGGCTGGCGCGCGAAACCGGGCTGACCGTCGTGAGCGTGAACTACCGGCTCGCGCCCGAGAATCCGTATCCGGCCGGGCCCGACGACTGCGAGGCCGCGGCGCTGTGGCTGCTGAGCGACGCGGGTGCGGCGGCGGTCGGCGCTCCGGCCGCCTCGGGGTCGCGCGCGATCGGCGGCGACTCGGCGGGAGGACAACTGGCCGCATGTACGCTGCTCCGCCTGCGCGACCGTCACGGGATCACGGGCGCGTTCGGTGCGGCGGTGCTCCAGTACGGCGGCTTCGACATGTCGATGTCACCGAGCCAGCGGCTGTGGGGCGATCGGAACCTGGTGCTGTCGGGGCCGATCATGATCTGGTTCGGCGACCAGTTCCTGCCGGGCCTCGACCGCGAGCAGCGCCGCGATCCCGACATCTCGCCCCTGTTCGCCGACCTGGCGGGGATGCCGCCGGCGATCTTCACGGTCGGCACCGCCGATCCGCTGATCGACGACACGCTGTTCATGGAGGCGCGGTGGCGCGCGGCGGGTCACGCCACCGAGTTGCGCATCTGGCCCGAGGCGCCGCACGGGTTCGTGTCGCTGCCGATGACCGTGACCGACCTCGCGCTCGCGGCCGAGCACGACTTCCTGAACCGGACGCTCGGCTTCGCCTGACGGCTCGTCCCGGCGTCAGCGAAGCTGGCCGTCGGCGATGATGTTGTCGGCGGTCCGCCAGGCCATCGCCTGGATTGTGAGCGTCGGGTTGTAGCCGCCGGACGTGGGGAACACCGAGCCGTCGGCGACGTACAGGTTCGGGATGTCCCAGAACCGCCCGGTCAGGTCGAGCGCCGAGGAGTCGGCGCTCGTGCCCATCCGCATCGTGCGCATCTGGTGATTGACCAGGCCGCCGATCGTGTCGGGGACGCCGCGCGCCGCGAGGCGGTGGAGGGTCTGCTGGCCGAATCCCTGGGCGGCGAGCGGCCCGGCGCCGCCCTCGGGGAGCGCCGTCGGGACTCCGATGGCGACGGTGGCGCCCATCTGCTCGATGATCTCGAGCATCGTCGGTACGACCGTGGCCTGCACGACGTCGTTGTTGGGATGGTGGCTGTAGGTGATCCGGGCAACCGGCAGCCCATATACGTCGGTGACGGTCGGATCGAGATCGACGGTGTTTGTGGGCACGGGCGGGTCCTGACCGATCATGCTCAGGAAGAACAGGTGCCCGAACAGATAGTTCATCGTTGTCTTGTGCTGCTGCCCCCAACCGACGGTCTTGGCCATGTTGATCATTCCGCCGGTGCCCGCCACCGACTTGTCCCCGCCCGACGGGCCGATGTTCTGGATGTTGCCGTAGCCGAACGCGCGGGTGCCGGGCGGTCCGAAGTACCAGTCGTCGAGGCAGCGCATGCTCCAGTACCCGCGCCACGGGTCGATCCGGTCCTCGAACCACCCGATCGCTCCGGGGAAGTGATGGGTCATCAGGTGATGGCCGACCACGTCGGTGTTGACCAGCTTCGCCGGCATCGTCCCGTGCTGGATCGACAGGAGCACCAGGCGCGGCGTGTCGACCGTCGAGGCCGCAAGCACGATCGCGCTCGCCGACACCGAGCCCTCGTGGCCATTCGAGTCGATGTAGTTGACGCCGGTCGCGCGGCCGCTGCCGGGGTCGACCTCGATACCGGTCACCATCGTGTCCGGCGAGATCATGAGCTTGCCGGTGGCCAGCGCTTTGGCGAGCGCGGTCACCCGCGTGTCGCCCTTCGCCTCGATCGGACACGCGTAGCCCGAGCAGAACCCGCAGTAGGAGCAGCCGGGGCGGCCGTCGTAGGTGCCGTTGTTCACGGTCACCGGGGCCGGGAACGGATGCAGCCCGGCCCGGGTGGCGGCCTGCTCGAACAGGTGCGCCGGGTAGTTGGGCGGATGGCCGGGCATCGGATACGTGTCGGTCCGCTGTTGCCCGGTGCCGGGGATCGGAGCGCCCGGGCAACGGAGCAAGCCCCTTCGGCCCTCAGATAAACAGCACATGCTCTGGTCTGCTCGGGGCGGGCCAGCATCGCCGGACGGCGCACGCCGGCTCGCCGCTGTTCATGAGCACGTCCGGCCTGCGGTCCGAAGAGGTTCAATCTGCGGTCGAAATTGAGCATTCTCGCGGCGTCGTCAGACACGACCTCGCCGTGGGTCGCAGTAAACACACCCGCGTCTGCATCGCAACTGGCCTCGGAGCGCTCAAGTTCACCGAGCAGGGCACACAGTTCATACTCACGAACGTGCGCGTCACGCCTCTGCGTGTTGCGATCACGGGCGCGGACGGCTCATTCGGCCTGCACATACACGCGGCGGTCTCGGCCCGAGCAGCAGCTCACGCAGCTACTGGTGAGCCGGGCGTTAGCCCTACCGCACTAGTCGTCTCGGGCCCCGTCGTGATCGGCGGTAAGTGAAAGCTCAGCCGCCGGCGACCCAGGTCTTTGCCTGCTCGAGCTCAGCGGCTGGGAAGACGCGCGCCTCGCCGGGGATCATCCACGCGAACAGCTTCATCGAACGCGCGATCCACTCGATGTCGGTGACGATGGCCGACCGTACCCACGCCTCGCGGTGCCGGATGCCGAGGTTGAATCCGACCTTCGCGTCGGCCCACATCGCCCCGGGATCGATCTCGTCGAGATGATCGATCACGTAGAGCGTCCGCAGCCCGTCGCCAGCGTCAAGTCCCCGCTGGAGTTCGGGGACTAACACCTTTTCGTAATCGTCGCGTTCAATCTCGCCAGCGACGCGGAATCCGATCGTGCCCGGCGGCATGTCCGTCAGTCGCTCGATCATGGCGGCGAGTGTCGAGCCGAGCACGGTCCGGCTCATCATCCGAACGGGGTGAGGCGGTTACATTGCTCGGGCTCGGCAAGACCAAGATCCAGGAGGCTCCATGAGTCGTTTCGTAGTGGCGCACCTCGATGAGATCGAGGAGATCACCGATGGCCGCTGTCCGTTTCGGCCTGTCAGGCACCGATTGGGCGTCTCGTCCTTCGGCATCAATGCCTGGACCGGGCACGAGGCCGGCGACCGGATCATCAACGAGCACGAGGAGGAGGAAGACGACGACGGGCAAGAGGAGCTCTATTTCGTGCAAAGCGGCCGCGCGCGGTTCGAGGTGAACGGTGAGCAACTCGACGCCCCGGCTGGCACGTTCGTCTTCGTTCGGCCCGGCGTCAGCCGCACGGCGTTCGCGGAGGAGCCGGAGACGACGCTGATCGCGTTGGGCGGGACGCCGGGGAAGGCATACGAGCCCACCGGCTTCGAGATCTGGGCCCCAGTGGGCGCGCTCTACCAGGCGGGCGAGTACGCGGAGGCCGCTGATCGAGGGGAGGAGCTGATCAAAGCCGACCCCGACTGCCCAACGCTTATCTTCTACAACGTGGCCTGCTGCGAGAGCCGCGCCGGGCGGGCCGCCGCCGCGATCGAGCACCTCCGGCTCGCGATCGAGCGGAGCGAGCAGTCCCGCGCGTTCGCAGCCGGCGACCCTGACTTTGATCCAATCCGCGACGAGCCCGGGTTCAAGGAGCTTGTGGGCTAGTTACCAGGCCAGGGCGGCAAGATTGAGGTGCGGATTGCGCCAGGGGCCGGTGGTTAGTTGCCCGTCGGCGATCGTCGCTTCGGTGAGCGTCGGAGGGTTGTGGCCGGCGAGGTACAACAGGTGCGTCCCGGTGGGGTCGAACGAGAGCGGGAGCGAGTTGGGGATGGTGATCAGCGGGCTGGGAGCGCCGGTCTGAGCGATCCGCTCAACGAGCGTTCTGTCGCTGGTGGTTGCTTAGTGCGGGTTGCGCGCCGTCGGCGATGAACGACTGACGGCCGGTCGCTACGTCGAGGCGCATCAGGAGTAGCGAGAAACGGCGCGTGTGGCGCTGCGGGATCAACGTGAAGTAGACGGCGCTTCCGTCCGGCGCGTAAGCCAGGCCGTTGTTCGCGAACGTCTTGTCCGAGAAGCTCGCCAGCGGCCGGACCATCGCGCCCGTGGTCGACGAATAGACAGACACCTGCGATCGGAACTGCTGCGCCTCCTCCGGTGACCACCACGAAGGTCGGCGGCGGCGCGGGAACCGACGCGCTGGTCAACGACGGGCCAACGAAGATGGCCAGCCCGATTAGACACGCCAGCCCGACCAGCCCGTAGCCCGCGCGCATCGTCCGATCATCGCAGAGTGACGCAACCGCGCGGTCACGATCGTCCGGTAGCTTTCACCCCCGCGGCCCAGACGAGCCGTCTGAGGACGATCTCCGCTCGCACGCGGCGTTCGAGGCGAAACGGAGTCCGAGCGGGATTGGCGCGGCGGTTGCCCGTTCGCGCTATAGCAACGGCGAGCACACCTGGGAGTGCATCATCAGCGATGGCGAGCAGTGGCACTTCATCCAGGTGCTCGGGGTCGACCTCGGCCCGAATGCCGGCCTCCCGACCGAAGACGTCGAGCAGGGCATCGAGGCATTCGCGGCCACCTTGCCCCAGCCGTCTCGCCTCGACGCGCTGCTCAGTGCCAACCCGTTGCACGTAGACCGGAGCGGCACGGTAACCGACTGAACGACGTCGCCGCCACGGCGCGGCGACGCCCGGAGCCGAGCTCTAGCGTCGCCACCTGTACGGCGTGGTCGTCGACACTCGGACGAGGCCGGAGCGTTCGAGGATCGGTCGCGAGTATTCGCTCGAATCGCAGTGGATGAGCGTCTTGCCGGCGCGCAGCGCCGACTTTGCACGCGCCGCCGTCAGTGCCCGATAGATTCCCTGGCCGCGCCAGTCGGGTCTGGTCGCACCACCCCAGATGCCGGCGAACTGGCTCCCGGGGACCGGTTCGAGTCGTCCCGCGCTGATGATTCGTCCCTGGCTCTCGGCGACCCAGAGCTCCATGCCGTCATCGAAAGTCAGCCGGCGCAGCAGCGCGTTGGTTTCTGCTTCCGAGGTCGGGTCGCCGAACACCGCGGCCACCATCGCGCACATGGCGCGCACGTCGGCTTCGGTGGTGACGAGGCGCAACTGCACGCCGGCGGGCAGGGGAACGTCGACGGCCAGTAGGTGCGCCTCGCCGATCATGATCGCCTCTGGTTCGTCCGCGGTGAACCCGTTGTCCAGCAAAGCATCATGGAGTCCGGGAGCACGGTCATGGGCGCGGGTCTTCCACTCGAACCGATTGATTTGCGGGTCCCGCCGAAAGTGGGCCACAGCCTGAGTGACCAAGCTCTGGATCGCCCGGGCATCCGCGCCGCCGAGATCCTTGTAGGTGACGAAGCCTCGTCCGCCGGCGAACGTCACCAAACGCAACGGGCCCAGTCGGGCAACCGACACCGCGCTCGGGGTCTCTGCATCCGTCCGGAGTTCCGCGTCGTAGGCCGCCAGCAGGCTGGCGATTCGGTCCATGCCCGACACCGTAGCCGCACGCGGCGTCGCGCGATGCCAAATCCTGTCGACCAAAAGTTCAGGTGCGATTCCCGATGCGATCGAGCGGCCGGATCGTGACAATCGGCAGCGAGTGTCGATCACGTCCAAGGTGTGCGTCGTTGGGGCCCTGTTTGCCGCGTGCGCAGCCGCGTGGCCCGGATCCGCTGTTGCACGTGGCGGCGATCCGGCGCAGGCGCCGGCCAACCCGGGCGCAACTTGGAAGCTGACGGGCTTCGCCGCGAGTGATGGCGGGATCGCGGGTATCGCGTGTCCGTCGGTGCACCTGTGCGTCGCGGCGGACGAACTCGGTGCGCTCTGGACGACCACCCACCCCACCGGCGGCCGAGGCGCCTGGCGGAAGGTCCACGTCGACGGCGGCAACGCATTCTCATGGGTCAGCTGCCCCTCGGTTCACCTGTGCGTTGCTGACGACCTTGACGGGAACGTGCTGACCTCGATCGACCCTGCCGGTGGCCGCTCGGCGTGGCACCGCGCTGACATCGACGGCAGCCGGAACCTGTTCGACATGTCATGTCCGACGGCTTCGTTCTGCATCGTCGGCGACTCGGCCGGCCGGCTCTTGTGGTCGGACGATCCTGCGGGCGGCACGTTCGCCTGGCACTCGACCGTCATCACCCGCGGCGACATGTTCACCGCCGTCTCGTGCGCGAGCGCGGCGCTATGCGTCGCGGGCGACGTATCCGGCAACGCGGCTGTCTCGACCGATCCGTCCGGTGGCGCGCTGAGGTGGCGGCTTGCCGGCATCGATGGGGACAACGCGCTCACCGGGCTGTCGTGCCCGTCGCGGTCGCTGTGCGTCGCCGTTGACGCCGAGGCCTACAGCCAGGGCAACTCGGGACGGGTGCTGACCTCGAGCCAGCCGTTCGCGGGCGGGCGGGCGTGGAAGACCAGTTTCGTCGACCACGGAAGCAACTTCGGGGCGGTGACCTGCAGCTCGACGACGCTCTGCGTCGCCGAGGACGGGGACGGAAACCTGCTGGCCTCCACCCATCCGACGCGACCGAACTCATGGATCGCGGCGTCGAGCAGTTCGGCGGTCGGAAGCGGCGGGGAGATCTCGTGCGTGGGCCGCTCGCTGTGCGCGACGGGCGCCACCGACGGGGTTCTGACGACAACCAGCCCGGCCGGCTGACGCGGGTCGAGCTCAGCGCCTGGCTTCGAGCTCGGCGTAGCGCCTGGCGAACTCGTCGGCCGCCCGGTCCGGTGACCATGCGGTGAGCTCGAGGTCGAGCGGCTCGACGTCCTCGAGTTCGGGCCAGTGCCACGCCTCGGCGCTGAAGGCGCGCCGCTCGGTGGCGAGGAGGGCACGGTCGACGGTCTTGACCTCCGGGACGTTCGGCTTGATGCTGAACCGGTCGCGGATCGCTTGCTCAAGGCGCGCCTCCGCGTCGCGGAACGCTGCGCCGAGCTCGCTGCGGTGCTTGATCGGATGCGGCATGTCGCCGAGGTAGGCCTCGCCGGCGTCGTGCATGAGCGCAGCGAACACGTCCTCGACGTCGCCGCCGCGCTCCTCGACGACGCGCGAGACGATCACGCAGTGCTGGGCGACCGAATAGAAGACGCGGCTGTGGCCGCCGAACCGGCACTGGTTGGCGAGCGCCCGCGCGATGTCGCCCGCGTCGAGTTGCGCGGGATCAGGGTCGAACGGGTTCACCCACCGTCCGGAGACTGTCTGTAGGTAGGGACCGGCGGCGGGCGGCGCGTCGTCGGAAAAGGTGCTCACATGGCTCAGGCTATCGTGCGCCTCCGCGGCGTTCCCCGAAGCGAGGCCGTCATCGATGCGGCACTCCTCTCAGGTGGTCTAGTCCGAGCGGCCGTTGTGGCGCAGCCACGTGAGCGCGCGGATCGTGACGATCCCCCGCCAGGCGGACGTCTGCTCGGGGGACCACGCCAGCCAGTCGAACATCCAGCCGCCGTCCTCCTGCTGTCCGTCCCGTACCTCGTCGAGGTGGGCCGCGATCTCGGCATCGGCGAAGAGCCCGCGGCTGCGGGTGCCCGGCCGGGGCGAGATGTCGAGCGGACGGAGCCGTTCGCCCTCGGTGCCGGCGGCGGGAGCGAACCCCTCGGGGTCGACCCGGGAGCGCAGCGATGCGATCGCGGCGCGCGCACGGCCATCGTCGGGAACGGCGTCGAGGAAAGCGCAGGCGAATTTGAGCCAGTAGCCGCTCGGCTCGGCCACATCGTCGATCGCGCGCCAGCTCCAGTCAGTCGCACGCTCGAGCCACCCGTCCTTGGTGACGGCTCCCGCGTGAAGGACGCCGGCGATCCCGAATGTCAGCATCGAGCCCGGACCCGACGACCACCACGGTGCGTGCGGGTAGGGCTCGAAGCCGGGCAGCGCCTGCGGGAGGCCGCCGTCCGCCGCGGCAACCTGAGCGATCCAGGCGCGCGCGCCGCGCGCGATTTCGGAGTCGAGCCGCCCGGCCTCGTGCAGCGTCTCGAGCGCGGACAGCGTCGCCGCCGGCTGGCTCCCCGGGCAGCGCAGGTCCGGCTCGAGCGCGTGGCCGAACCCTCCGTCGGTGTTCCGGTAGCCGCTCAGCGCGGCGAGCACCGGATCCGCGGACCCTTCGCCGAACAGCATCGCGTAGCGGTGACGGTCCAGGAGGCGGGCGGCCGACCAGATGAACGTCTCGGCGGCGGCGCGATCGATCGGCATGCGCCCGAGACTAGGCGGACGCCGGCGTGCGGTCTTTGAGAAATCGGACGGGCGGGATCCCGGCGAGGTCGGTGACCTCGGCGGTCATGTGCGCCTGGTCGGCGTAGCCCGCCTCGAGCGCCAACGAGACCAGGGGCGCCGGTGAGAGCGCCTGGAGGCGGCGGAAGCGGAGCACGCGCGCCAGCATCTTCGGCCCGTAGCCGACCGCGTCAGACACGCGCCGCTGGAGCTGCCGGGCGCTCAGGCCCAACTCCGCCGCGACCGCGGCGACGCGCGCGTGCGGGCGGTCGAGCGCGGCGACCGCCGCGCGGACCAGAGGATCGGGTCCGGCCGGGAGCCGGCTCTCGAGGGCCGCCAGCAGGACCGCGTGCGGATCGTCTCCGGCACCGAGCGTGCAGAGTTCGTCGAGCAGCGCCTCAGCCCGATCGCGCCCGAGCACATCGGCGGCGTCGGGGTAGACGTCGCAAAGCTCGCGGGCCGGCAGTCCCAGGACCGCGCCGGCGGCGCCCGGGCGCAGTCGGACGCCGACCAAGCGCGCGTCTGGCGCGAGCGCCACCACCCGCGCCCGCGTGTCCGGGCCCGCGATGATCAAACGCTCGCCCGACCAGATCAGGTCGACACACGCGTCGGGCACGACTCGCTGCTCGGTGGCGCCATCCGTACGTTGGTCCCAGGTGCAGCAGGCGAGCGCGGAGGAGACGAGGCGCTCGGAGTAGTGGCTCACGCGTTAAACCCTACGCGGCGTGAGCTGCGATGATCGCGCGGATGCGGACCATCGAAGCGGCGGCGACCACGACCGCACCGCCGGCCACGGTGTGGGCGCTGCTCGCCGACGCGAGCAAGTGGCAGCAGTGGGGCGCGTGGTCGAAGGTCGAGATCGAGGGCGGCGGCGAGCAGGGGCCGGGCGCGGTCCGGGCGCTCGTGCGTGCTCCCTTCCACCTGCGCGAGCGCGTCACCACCTGGGAGCCGGGCGCTCGGATGGGCTATGAGCTGCTCGAAGGGATGCGGGTCCGCGGCTACAAGTCCGAGGTCACGCTCGAGCCGACCGCGCAGGGCGGCACGGTCGTGCGGTGGCGTTCGACGTACGACCGGGCGGGACCCCTGACCGTGCTGTTGCTGCGGTTTGCGATTCGCGACGCGTGCCGGCGCGTCGCGAAGGCCGCGGCCGCGTAGCCGTTCTCAGTCCGACAGCCAGTCGGCGAGCCCGACGAGCGCGAATACGCGGTGCACCTGCTCGGTCGCATGGCTGAGAACCAGGGCGCGTCCGTTCGACTCCGCGTCCTGCTTGCCCTTGATCAGCACGCTGACGCCGGCGCTGTCGACGAATTCGAGCTCGCTGAGGTCGAGCGTCACGCGTGCATGGCCTTCCGCCAGTGCCTCGTTCAGGCACTGCGCGAGCTCCGGGGCGGACACTACGTCCAGCTCGCCAGACAGCACAAGCACTACACCCCCGGCCTCGTCCCTGCGGATGATCGAAAGCTCGGTCGCGACGGGCGGATTGTAATCGCGATCGGATCATGCGGTTGCGCGATCCGCGTTCACAGCGTGGACACATCTCGCCTCGCCCCCGGCTAGCATCCGTCGGCGCTAATCAGCGCGCGGCCAGGCCGGGGCGGCGCCCAACCCGTGGGGAAGGAGAACACACGGTATGGAAGGTCTCCAAGGAGGTACGCGCGTGACCGCGCGGCGTACGCTCACTCTTGTCGTTCTGACGGCTTGCGCGGCGCTCGGTCTCGCGCTCGTGAGCTCCCCGGCGCTGGCGAAGAAGCCGGCGAAGAAGCCGACGGCGTCCAAGATCACGATCCACACGCCGGTCACACCCGGATCCGGTTATCTCGCACTCGGTGACTCGGTCACGTTCGGATATGAGGAGCAGCAGGTCGTTCCGACGCCGAACTACGCGGATGCATCGAGCCTCATCGGGTATCCCGAGTTGCTCGGCTCCGAGCTGCATCTGACGGTCGCGAACGCGGCTTGTTCGGGCGAGACGTCCTCGAGCCTGATCAACGCGAGCGCTCAGAGCAACGGATGCGAGAACGCTCCCGGCGGCGGCTCCGGGTATCGGACGATGTTCCCGCTCCACGTGAAGTACAGCGGCTCACAACTCGACTACGCGGTGTCGTACCTGAAGAAGCACAAGAACGTCCGGCTGGTGTCTCTGATGATCGGCGCAAACGACTTCTTCTTGTGCCAGGAGACGACCACGGACCATTGCGCGAGCCCCTCCGAGGAATTGGCAGTGGGCGCGACCGTCTCGAAGAACGTCAAGACGATCCTGTCGGCGATCCGCAACACGGCCCACTACGGCGGGCAGATCGCGATCGTCAACTACTACTCGCTCAACTACAGCAACACGCTCGACAACGAGCAGTCGCAGCTGCTCAACTCCACGCAGGACACTGCGGCCAAGCCGTTCCACGTGATCATCGCTGACGGCTTCGGCGAGTTCGGGGCCGGGTCGGTGCACTCCGGCGGGAATACCTGCACGGCGGGTCTGCTGACGCAGCTTTCGACCGGCGGCTGTGGAATCCATCCGAGCTACGCCGGGCAGAGCCTGCTGGCTCAGGCGCTCGAAAAGGCGATCAAGATCAGCTGACCGGGCGTGAGCTGAGAGAGGGATGATTGAGGCGGGTTGGTGAGGCGCCGAGTCTCACCCGCGAGCGCGGCCCTTCCAGCCTGGGCGCCCGCTTCGATCACTCCTAATGTCGGCAGCCGGAAGTAAACCCTGAGTGGCCCCTCACGCAAATACGCTCGCATTCGAGGCACGCCTGGCGGCGCCAGGCTTTGTCCTCGGAGCCTCGTGTAGCGCTGCTACACGTCGCCTCCTGCGTCCTTGCCTGGCATCCACCAGTCGCGCCTCTCGGTGCGACCGTACTTACGCGAGAGCCCACTTAGCGTGACCCGAGGGGTCACGCTAAGGGTTGTGCGCGACTAGAAATCGAGGCGGTGCAGGAGTATCTTGGGGCGATGAAGGGGTGGTGGCTACCGTGGACGTTTCCGGTGGCGCTGCTGGGGGTGGTTGCGTTCTTCGCGGTGTTCGGCGATTACGCGGTGTTCGTCATGGCGCCGGTCGGCGCGGTGGTGGTTCTGATGCTCTGCCGCGTCGCCAATCCTGTCCAGGACCCCGACGCGGACGTGAACTACTGGCGGTTCCGGGCGCCTTGGCGCCCGTAGGCGCGACTCGATAGCCGTTCCGCGCCTCCCGTAAGAGTCGGACTCAACCTTTTGGCGCCCACGGCCCCTTAAATCGGGCAGAGGCACATGAACCACCAGCGAGCCGACTTCGACAGCTTCGTGGCGCAGAGCGCCGATGCGCTGCTCCGCACCGCGTACCTGATCGTCGGCGACCTGCCGGAGGCGGAGGACCTGGTGCAGGAGACGCTGCTGAAGGTGGCCGGCCGCTGGCCTCGCGTCCGGCGGATGGAGCACCCGATCGCGTACGCCCGCCGGATCCTCGTGAACCTCGCGCTCGGCGGCGCCGCCCGCCGCGGCCGGCGCCGGCGCGAGCTCACCGGTGAGGCGCTTCCCGATCGCGGCTCCGAGCCGGGCGAGTCGGACGCCATCGACACGCAGGACGAGCTGATGCGCGCGCTCGCGGCGCTGCCGCCGCGCCAGCGCACCGTGCTCGTGCTCCGCTATTTCCTGGACCTTCCCGAAGCCGAGGTGGCGGCCGCCATGAAGTGCTCGCTCGGCACGGTCAAAAGCACGGCTTCTCGTGGACTCGCGCGACTCGAGCAGACGCTGCGTACGAACAACGACACAAGGAGCATCCCGACATGACCGAGCAACTCGAGTCCGAGCTGCGCGCGGCGCTCTGCGAGCGCGCAGACCAGGTGCCTGCGGCGAGCATCGCACGCCTAACCCACGTTGACTACCACCCGCGCACCCGCCGGCTCAGACAGCCGCTGGCGATCGGTGCGCTCGCCGGCGCCGCCGGCGCCGCCGGCGCCGCGGCGATCGTGATCTCGCTCAGCGCCGGCGCGTCGAACGCGTTCGCGGGGTGGAGTCCGAGGCCGACCGCGGCTGCGCCCGACCAGCTCGCCGCCGCCAGCGCCGACTGTCAGACGCAGTCGCCGATCGCCGGGCTGCCGCTGAAGCTGGCCGACACGCGCGGGCCGTTCACGTTCTCGGTGTACGCCAACAGCACCTCGAGCTCGACCTGCATCAAGGGCCCGACGTTCACCGCCGTGGCGAGCACGGCGACTAGCACACCGATCAGCGTCCCCGCCGGTCACATCATGCTGTCGAGCTCGCATGCGAGCAACCAGGGCGGCGCGTACTCGTGGGCGGACGGGCGCACCGGCGACGGCGTGAGCGCGGTGACGCTGACCCTCGACGACAGCACCACCGTGCAGGCGACCGTCGCCAACGGCTGGTTCGTCGCCTGGTGGCCCGGCTCGCAGTCCGTCAAGTCCGCCGACGTGACGACGCCGTCCGGCACCTCCACGCAGACGTTTGACCTGCCGAATGGCGGTCCGTGCGGCTCGCTACCGTGCCCAGCCGGCGCGAGGGGGTCGGCGAGCGGCGCGGGTGCCGGCATCACCTCGGGCGGGGCGAGCGGTGAATCGATCAGCGGCGTGACGGCCGTAGGAGGCGGTGGACCGGCGAGCGGCAGTCGCCGCGGACAGGTCACGGCCAGCGGTAGCGCCTCGTTCTCCGAACGCTCCAGCGGTACCGCCCCGGGCCAGGCGGACACGCAGACCAACAGCAACTCCCGATGACGGGATCTGGTTTGCTTGTGCGCTGTGCGCCGAGCAGGCCTGACCCTCGCCGTCGCTGTCGCTTTCGTGGTCATCCTCGCCGGCTGCGGCGGCGGAACCAACGGCGCCAGTAGCAGCGCGTCGACAGGCGCTGCGAGCGCCTCGGCGTCGACGCCGTCCACGACGGCGTCGACGCCGTCAACTACGGCATCCGTGCCCGCTACGCACGCGTGCCGCACGGTCCGGGCCCCCGCGCCGAAGCCCAACGGGCACCTGTCGGCGCCGCATATAACGCTCGACCCCCACCGGATGTATACGGTGAAGATCGTCACCAACTGTGGGACGTTCGCGTTCACGCTCGACGTCACGCAGTCGCCGAAGACATCGGCCTCGTTCTACTCGCTGGTCAAGCGCGGCTTCTTCGACGGGCTGACCTTTCAGCGGGTGGCGGCCGGGTTCGTGATCCAGGGCGGGGACCCCACGGGCACCGGCGCCGGCGGGCCCGGCTACACGGTCGTCGAGGCACCGCCGAAGAACACGCAGTACGTGCTCGGCGACGTCGCGATGGCGAAGACGGAGGCCCAGCCGGCGGGGGCCTCAGGGAGCCAGTTCTTCATCGTCACTGCCCCGAACGTCACGCAGTCCGCCGGCTTGACGCCCGACTACGCGCTGCTCGGCAAGGTCACCTCTGGGATCAACGTGGTCGAAAAGATCGGTGCGCTCCCGACGAATCCGCCCCAGGACGGCGCCCCGACGTCCCCGGTCGTGATGTCGAGCGTGACCGTCTCGACCAGCTGACCGTCCACGGCCGCGACAGTATCGCTACCTTCCGGCCCGGTGTTCGCCCCCCTGTCCGTCGAGGACCCCGAGCAGCGATTGGCCGCGGTCCGACTGCGCTCCGACCTCCCGCTCGCCGACCCGGAGTTCGTCCGCGAGGACGGCGAATGGGTGCTCCAGCTCCCGCCCACCGGGGTCGCGAGGCTCGAATACCAGCTCGAGCTCTCAGACCACGACGGCGAAACCGTGGTCGTGTGCGACCCGGACAACCCGAAGCGCGCCCCGGGGGCGTTCGGCGAGAAATCGGTGCTGCTCGCGCCCGGGTATCGCCCGCCGGCCTGGCTCGAGGCGCCGTATGTGGCGGGCAAGCGTCACGAGGTCGCCGTCCGCGTGCTCGGGCGTGAGTTGTCGATCGGCATCTGGTCGCCGGCCGAGGGCGAGCTGCCGCTGCTCGTCGCCCACGACGGGCCGGAGTACGACGAACTCGCCCGGCTCACCCGTTACTCCGGCGCGATCATCGACCGCGGCGACGTTCCGCCGTTCCGGGTTGCGCTGCTGCCGCCCGGGGACCGCGACGAGTGGTACTCGGCCTCGGCGGCATACGGGCGCGCGCTGTGCAACCGGATCCTGCCGGCGCTGCGACGCGAGGTCGCGGTGGCCGGCCGCCCGGTCGGGATGGGCGCGAGCCTCGGCGGGCTGGCGATGCTGCAGGCCCAACGGACCTGGGCGGGCGCGTTCGCCGGACTGTTCCTTCAGTCGGCGAGCTTCTTCGTCCCGCGCTTCGACCGGCACGAGTCGGGGTTCCCGAGGTACGCGCGGATCGTGCGGTTCGTCCGGAGCGTGTTGCGGGCGGAGGGGTTTGACAAGCCGGTCCCGGTCGGCATGACCTGCGGCGCCGAGGAGGAGAACGTCTACAACAACCGATTGACGGCGAACGCGCTCGCCGCCCAGGGTTACGACGCGCACCTCGCCGAGGTGCCCGACCTGCACAACTACACGAACTGGCGGGACGCACTGGATCCGCACCTGACGCGGCTGCTCGCTGCTCTGTGGGGTTCGCGTTGAACGGGGTCGCCGTCTACGGTCACTGGGGTCGCCCGGTGCTCGCGTTCCCGGCCGAGCGCGGCGACGCCGGCGATTTCGAGCGCCGCGGGATGGTCGGAGCGGTCGGGGGCCTGATCGAGGCCGGCCGGGCCAAGCTTTACTGCGTCGACTCGTTCGACCACGAGACGTGGTCGAACCGCGACGTCCCGCTCGAGGAGCGAGCCCGCCGCCACCGCGTGTACGAGTCGTGGATTCTCGACGAGGTCGTGCCGTTCGTCGGGTGGGACTGCGGCGGCGCGAGCGACATCATCACCTGCGGAGTCAGCCTCGGCGCGTTCCACGCCGCAAACTTCGCGCTCAAGCGCGCCGACCTGTTCCCGCTGGCGATCGGGATGTCGGGCAACTACGACCCGGCCGCGTGGGACGGTTGGGGCGAGCGCGGCGACGCCGCGTACTTCAACAATCCGATGGACTACGTCCGCAACCTCGGCGGCGACCACCTCGACTGGCTGCGCGAGCGGCTCAGCGTGCTGCTCGTGTGCGGGCAGGGCCAGTGGGAGGACACGACCGGGGCGCTCGAGTCGACGCGCAGCTTCGCGGGGCTGCTTGAATCGAAGGGCATCCGCTGCGAGCTCGACCTGTGGGGCCACGACGTGCCGCACGACTGGCCGTCCTGGCGCGCCCAGCTTGCCCACCATCTGCCACGCTTCTGCTGAGCGATGGGGGAGACCACGCATCTGATTGGGCTGCTACTCGGGACCGAGGACGACTGGCCGACGGCGTTCGAGACGCTCGTGTCGCGCCTGGGCCCGATCACCGACGCCTCGGGGCGCGAGCACAGGATCGCCACTGAGCGGATCACGATGGAGCCGTTCGACCTTCGTGACCGGCCCCGCTACGGCCTGGTGATCGACCGGCTGGCGTACTGGTACTACCTCCCGCGCGAGTGGCTGAAGAAGGTCGCGCTGATGAACGACGTGTACCTGCTCAACAGCCCGTTCACGTTCCAGGCGATGGAGAAGCACGCCGCCTACTGCGCGATGATCCGGCTCGGGCTCAAGGTGCCGCCGACGGTTCTCGTCCCGCACAAGGACCCGCCCGACAACGCCCGCTTCCAGTACACGTCCGCGCGCTACAACCAGCCGTTCGACCTGCCCGCGATCGCCGAGCAGATCGGCTACCCGCTGTTCATGAAGCCCTACGACGGCGGGCAGTGGATCGGCGTCAGCCGCGTGCGCAACCGCGACGAGCTCGAGCGTGCCTACGACGCCTCGGGCCGGCGGTTGATGCACCTGCAGGCCTCGATCGAGGACTTCGACGTGTTCGCGCGCTCGCTGTCGATCGGCCCGGAGACGATGGTCATGAAGTTTCGCCCTGAGGAGCCGATGCACGACCGCTACGAGGTCGCGCACGACTTCCTCTCGCCAGACCTCGGCGACGAGGTGCTGACGATCAGCCGACTCGTCAACGCGTTCTTCCGCTGGGAGTTCAACTCGTGCGAGTGCCTCGTCCGCGGCGACCAGGTCCACCCGATCGACTACGCCAACGCCTCACCGGACGTCGCGCTGACCAGCCTGCACTATTACTTCCCGTGGGCGATGAAGACGCTGCTCAAGTGGTGCACGTTCTGCCTCGTGACCGGGCGCCGGCCGCAGCTCGACCTCGACACGCGCCGCTACTTCGAGATCGGCGATCGCGACGATCTCAGCTACGAGGACAAGCTCGCCGCCTACCGCCGGCTGTCCGATGAGTACTTCGAGGCCGACCGCTACCACGACTTCTGCGCCAGCCGCCTGAGCCACGTCGACGAGCTCGTGCTCGACTGGGTGGACTCGGCCGATTTCGACAGGCTGCTGGTCGACACCGTCCGGGCGACCTACCCTGCGCACGAGCAGGAGCGATTCGCGGCGCACCTTCGGGGTCTGGTGGGCCAGTGGGTGGGCGAGCAGGGGCGGGATTCGGCCTCGGGGTGAGGAGGGGCGGCCTCGTGGTGATCTCGCAGGAGTACGTCGGGGTCCCGGTCGAGGATCGAGCGATGCGCACGTTCGTAGCCGCCCCACGGGCGCCCGGGCGCTACCCGGGGGTCGTGTTCTACTCGGACATCTTCCAGCTCACCGACTCGACGCTGCGATGGTGCACGCGACTGGCCGGGTATGGCTTCGTGGTGGCCGCACCGGAGATCTATCACCGCATCGAGCCCGCCGGGGCCGTGCTCGAGTTCGACGACGAGGGGAAGCGTCGCGGACAGGCAGACGCCGACGCCACGCCGGTCGTCGACTTCGACGACGACATCCGCGCTGCGCTCGACTGGCTCGATGCCGACCACCGTGTGGCCGACAGCGGCCTGTGCGCGACCGGGCACTGCACCGGCGGCCACTTGGGCTTCCGTGCGGCGTTCGACCCGCGCGTGCGCGCGACGGCGCTGTGGTACCCGACTGGGCTGCACGACGGGACGCTGGGCAGGGACGATGATGCGGGCTCGCTCGGCCGCGCGCGCGAGATCCGCGGAGCGATGCTGCTGATCTTCGGCTCCAGCGATCCGCACACGCCGGAGGCTGGCCGTGCCGTCATCAAACGCGGACTCGAGGAGGCAGGCGTCGAGTTTCGCTGGCGCCTGTACGACGCCGAGCACGCCTTCGGACGCGACGTTGGGCCACGGTACGACCCGGAGGCGACCGACGCCGCGTTTGCCGAGACCGTTGCCCTGCTCAAGACCTAGCCCGCGCTCCGGCCGGGATCGTGATCGTCGGCTGGGGCCGGTCGCCCGAGCGTCTCGCAACGCCGGTTGCAACGGTCGCGAACGACGTGCCAGGCAGGTTAGCCTCGCGACCCGGTGATTGGTTCCTGCACGCTCGAACGGGTGGCGTCTGCGCGTGGACGCCGGAGGATCGCGGTCGCGCTGGTCGCGGCGGCGGCCGTTGTCGCAGTCGGCGCGTCGGTGAGCCGAGGCGACCTGGCGGGCCGCTACGCCGAGCATCAGCACCAGGCCAGGCAGCTGCGATCGGCGATCCACGCCGACACCACCGCGATTCGGAGCTTCGAGGGATCGATCTCGGCCCTGCAGGCGCGGCTTGCGATCGTGCAGCGCAGGTTTGTCGTCGACGAGGATCTGCTCGCCCAGGTTCGCCTGGAGCTGACGCGCGCTCGCGACCGTGTGGCTGAGCTGAAGGTGCAGTATGCGCGCGACCGCCGGATGCTGGCCCAGCAGCTCGTGGCCAATTACGAGACGCCGCCGCCGAGCCTGGTGGATGTGGTCCTCACGTCCACCGGGTTTCAGAATCTGCTGAATCGAGTGAACGCGCTCAAGACGATCGCGCGCGCCAATGCTCACGTCACCCGACTGGTGGGTGAGGCGCGGGTTGCGATGGCGGCCGAAGCTCGGCGACTGGCCGCGCTCGAGGTGCGGCGAGACCGGTCGGCGGCCGCCGTGCTCGCCGAGCGCAACCAGATCGTCCAGCTCCGGCTTTCGATCGTCGACCGCGAACTGGCCTCCGCACACGACCGCGCGAGCAAGCAGCGCCAACTGTCTGCTCTCCAAAAGACACTTTCACATGAAGAGGCCGCGCTTCAACGCCAAGCGACGCTCGCGGCGGTTGCCGCCTTCGGAGCCGAGCGCATCCCCGTCAACACGACGCCCGGCTCGTACATCGACCCGCTCCAGTTCGTCAACCTCTGGGAGCGCACGGATCAGGGCGTGGACGCGACTATGCCGGTGGGAGCGCCGATTCTGGCGCCGTCGCGGGTCAAGATTCTCGCGATCGAGCCGGATTGGTATCTCGGCCAGCCGCTGGTGTACTGGGAACTGCTGGCCGGACCCGACGCCGGTTTAGAGCAATACGTGGCCGAGGAGATCACCGACATTGCCCCGCCCGGCAGCATCCTGCAACAGGGGCAGGTGATCGCTCGCTACGCGTCGAGCGGCACCGGCATCGAGTACGGCTGGTCGACGCCCGACGGTGTCACGCTCGCCGTGGCAACCACCGGTTATGAGGAAGGAGAGGTCACGACCGCCGGGGTGAGCATGCGCAACTGGCTCAACAGCCTGGGCGCGAACGCCGGATCGAGTTAGTGAGGCGTCCCGCGGCTTTCACCGACCGCGCCCACACGCCACACAGTCCGAAGATCAAACAGATATGGAGTCGGTCTATGCACGCAGACCATAAGCTCACCGTCCGAGTCGTCAGTCCAGAGGAGGCCGATCACGGCGTGGCTGAGTTCTGGCTTGGCGACCAGCTGTTCGGTTTCACGCGGCTCGTGGACGACGAGCTAATCCTCAGCATCGAGCCGCGCAACGACGGGGCCGCGGTTTTAGTTAGCGCGCACAGCCTGGCTGACGCGCTAGCGCAGGCGAAGTCGCTCCTGGAGTCTTACTGAGCGTCGATGCCATCACTCCTGGTGCTGCCCTCGCGACGGTATGGGAGCACGCGCGAGTTGCGTGAACTAGGCGAAGGGCGTGGAATGCGCCGGGATGTCGACGGCCCGCTGATGGTTCTCCCAAGCGAAAGGGAGCTCCCGCGGCTTGATCAGGGTGACCTCGTGATCGAGGTGCTTGACGCAGAGCAGGCTGTCGTCCACGCGGAACTCGCGGCGGCTGGCTTTCAGGCGCCCGTGGAGATGTTCCTCGGGCTGATGACGCCGGCAGTTATCGGACGACCTGGCGTGCGCACGTATGTGGGAAAGGTCGCCGGCGAACCCGTCGTGACGGGCGTCGGCATCTGCCTCGAGAACCACGTGGGAGTCTTCAATGTGGCCACGTTGCCGGCGCATCGCAGGCGCGGGTACGGAGCCGCGATCACCGGTCGAGCCGTCCGCGACGGGTTTGATCGTGGAGCGCGATGGGCGTGGTTGCAATCCAGTCCCGACGGCTACAGCGTCTATGAGAAGCTCGGCTTCACGACGCTGGAGTCGTGGGAGTGCTGGATCGCGACGTAAGTCCGCAAGCCTGAGCAACCGGACCGACACTGCTCCCGGGTGCCGGCTTGGACGGGGTTGCGTTGGTAGGTTGGGTACGTGATCGAGCTACAGCCGGTGGACCGGGTCCGGGTGACGGTACTGGTCGACAATCTCGTCGATCCGCTGCTGGTTGATCGTGACGCGATCTGGCGGTTGAACTGGCCGAGGGCGCTCAACGGCGCGGTTCCGCGCGCAGCCGCCGCCACCGCGCCGGACGGCGGCGTTCCCGACTCGCTGATCGCCGAGCCAGGCTTCTCGGCGCTGGTCCGGATCGAGCGCGAGGGTCACGAGCGGACGTTGCTGTTCGACACCGGCGTCTCGCCAAACGGAATGGTCGAGAACATGCGCCGACTCGGTGTGTCGCCGAGCGACATCGAGGTGATCGTGCTCAGCCATGGGCACTGGGATCACGTCACCGGCATGGAGGGCCTCGTCGGGGCGCTTGGACGTGCAAACCTGCCGGTGATGATCCACCCCGAGTTCTGGAGTCGGCGGCGGATCAGCTTCCCCGGCCTTGACCCGTGCGAGCTGCCTGCCACCAGCCGGCGGGCGCTCGAGGGCGTCGGGTTTCAGATCGTCGAGGAGCGCCAGCCTTCGTTCTTGCTCGACGGCGCGGCACTGGTCACCGGTGAGGTTGACCGCACGACGGAGTTCGAGACGGGCTTCAAAGGACACGAAGCACTGCAGGGCGACCACTGGCAGCCCGACCCATTGATCCTCGATGACCAGGCGCTCGTGTTGCGCGTGCGCGACCGCGGCCTCCTCGTCTTGAGCGGCTGCGGGCACGCCGGCATCGTCAACACCGTCCGGTACGCACTAAGGCTGACCGGGGAGCATCGGGTCGCGGCGATCATCGGCGGGTTCCATCTCAGCGGTCCGATGTTCGAAGCGATCATCGAGCCGACAATCGATGCGCTCGCGGAGTTATCGCCGGAGCTGCTGGTCCCGGCGCACTGCACCGGTTGGCGAGCGGTCCACCGCATTGCCAGCCAGTTCCCGGACGCGTTGGCAATCAGCACCGTTGGCACGACGATCGAGCTCTGAACCGCACGCGAGCGACCCCGCCACCCCCCGGAGGAAAGGAGCCCGAGATGACGACACCTCGAACAGAGCTCGATAGCCGCTTCAGCGGACCAGCAGCAGAGCCCATCAGTTGGGAGGACACTCTCGAGGCGATCCAGCAGGCCGAGATCTTCTGGATCTCGACCGTCCGCGCAGACGGCCGGCCGCACGTCACGCCGCTCGTCGCAGTCTGGCTCGACGACGCGCTGCACTTCTCCACCGGCCCGGACGAGCAGAAGGCTTGCAACCTGGCCGGCAATTCGTACGTCGCGCTGACCACTGGTGCCAGCGGGTGGGAGGGCGGCCTCGACGTGGTTGTGGAAGGTGAGGCGGTGCGCGTCACGGACCCACGACAACTCGACCGGCTCGCCGCAGCCTGGACGCAGAAGTGGGACGGGCGATGGCAATACGAGGTCGCCCAGGATGGCTTTCGACACGAGCGCGGGACCGTGCTCGTGTTCGCCGTCCGGCCAGCGAAGGTACTGGCCTTCGCTAAGGGCGGCTTCAGCCAGACCCGACATCGCTTCTGACGCGACGTCACCCACACGCGACCGACGACCTGGGGGCTGAATGTCGTATTCCATGTCGAGAAGCTCCGATCGGCTCCGCTCACCAACGTGAAGGGCCTCGACAGGCGCGGCCCACGACACCAGGAGAACACGATGCCCAAGTACCTGCTGCTCAAGCACTACGGCGGCGGTCCGGAGCCCCACCATCCCTGCGCGCCAATCGACGAGTGGGCGCCCGAGGATGTGGAGGCGCACATCGCATTCCAGCGGCACGTCATCGAACTGCTCAAGGAGCACGGCGAGTACGTCGGCGCAGAGGCGCTCACACCGACCCGCACCTGGGTCCGCTACGGCGGCCCGGGAGCGGCGCCCGTCACCACCGACGGCCCGCACCCCGAGACCAGCGATCTGATCGCGGGCTGGTTCATGATCGACGTCGAGTCCCACGAGCGCGCGCTTGAGATCGCGGCGTACGCCTCCTCCGAGCCCGGCCCCGGCGGCGAGCCGCTGTACGAGTGGATCGACGTCCGGGAGGTCATGTCCGGGGCGCCGTCGGAGGACTGAACCGCGTGGTGGACGAACCGGTGCGACGGCTCGACGAGGGCGCGCTGGGCGGGGGCGGGCGGGATCTAATCCCGCGCGTGCTCGCGGGCTTGGTCCGGCGGGGCGAGGAATTCGATGCGGCCGAGGACGCGTTGCAGGAGGCGCTGCTGGAGGCGCTGCGGGTGTGGCCCGAGCACCCGCCGCGCGACCCGGCCGCGTGGCTGGCGACAGTCGCGACCCGGCGGCTGGTCGATGCCCGCCGCAGCGAGGCCGCCCGTCTGCGCCGCGAGGAGGCGACGTACGACGAGCCGCGGCCCGTCGCCACCGAGGAGGGCGACGACACCCTGTTCCTGCTGTTCTGCTGTTGTCACCCCGACCTCGCGCCGGCCTCCCAGGTGGCGCTGACCCTGCGCGCCGTCGGCGGCCTCACCACCGCGGAGATCGCCGATGCCTTCTACGTGCCGGAGGCGACGATGGCGCAGCGGATCAGCCGCGCCAAGCGGACGCTGCGCGGGCGCCGCCTGGACCAGCCCGGCGACCTCGCGGTCGTGCTGCGCGTGCTCTACCTGGTGTACACGGCCGGGCATATCGGCCCGCGGACAAGGGTCCACCCGCCCGACCTGGCCGGCGAGGCGATGCGGCTCGCCCGGCAGCTCACGCTCGCCACGCCGGAGCCCGAGGCGCGCGGGCTGCTCGCGCTCATGCTGCTCAACCACGCGCGGCTCCCGGCGCGACTGGACCCCGAGGGCCGGATCGTCACGCTCGACCGGCAGGACCGTGGCCTGTGGGACCGGCGCGAGATCGCCGAGGGCGTGCGCGTGCTGCAGTCGGCGCTGGCGATGCAGACCGACGACCGGCGCCCCGGCCGCTACCAGATCGAGGCCGCGATCGCCGCCCTGCACGACGACGCGGCCAGCGCCGAGGAGACCGACTGGCCGCAGATCCTCGCCTGGTACGACGACCTCGTCGCCCTGGCCGAGGATCCCGTGCGCGAAGACCCCGCCGCGGTGCTCGGCCGCGCGGTCGCGGCCGGCCATGTCCTCGGTGCCGCCGCCGGCCTGCGCGAGACCGATCGGCTTCGCGAGGTGATCGGCGAACGCCACCGGTGGCACGCCGTGCGCGGGCACCTGCACGAGCTCGACGGCGACCTGTCCGCCGCGGCCACGTCCTACGCCGAGGCCGCCCGGCGGGCGACAAACGTCGCCGAGCGCGACCACCTGGTCCGCCAGGCCGCCCGCGCGCGAGCCGCATGAGCGTTGTCCCAGAGATCGCGGCAGCTTGCTGGGCCGAACGCGATCTCAGATGCTCTGCGTTCTTGGATGCGATGATTGCCGAACCCGGGCGGCGTCTGAAGTGTAAGTCGAACGGAGCGCCTCGTGGGCGCTGAAGGGAGCGGATCATGGGATCGCAGGTTGTGCATGTCGAGGTGGTGGGGAAGGACGTGGACGCGCTACGCGGGTTCTTCGGCGAGATGTTCGGGTGGAAGTTCGGCGAGCCGATGGCCCGACGGACTACAGCACTCTCGAGGAGCAGGAGGGCGTCGGTGGCGGCGTTGGCGCCGGGCCCGAGGGCTATCCGGGCCACGTCACGTTCTACGTCCAGGTCGCTGACGTGGGAGCGGCGCTCGATAAGGCCGAAAGCCTCGGCGGCAGCAGGATGATGGGGCCGGACGAGGTGCCGGGAGTCGGGATCGTGATCGGGCTCTTCAGCGACCCCGAGGGTCACGTGATTGGCTTGATGTCGCCGCAGGCGTCATAGCGCGAGCCTGACCCGCAGACTTCTCGAAGCCACAGATCTCAGGACAGCGGCCCGGACTCTGGTTGACGTCCCCATGCGCCGATGTGAGCGAAGCCGCAGCCCAAGAAGTCGGGCTCGGTGACGCGTCGCTGGAGCTCTGCCATTTGTTTCGTGGTCATGACTCCGGCGGCGATCAGCTGCTCGGCCATCGCCGCCTGGCTCAGCAGGTAGAACTCCGCTAGGGGAGTTCCGGGCTGGACGTGTTGCCGCCGTCGCGCCGATGTCGGTGCATCCAGCTGGGAATGCGCGGCATCGAACGCCAGCGTACAGGACCGTCGGGAACGCCTCGTGCCGGCGCGTGAGCGAGGTCCAGATGGTCGAAGTCCCCATCCACAGCTCGAAGTCCACTCCTCCAGCAGAGCCAAACTTCGGCCAGAAACCCGGTGTCGAGGTCCGTCGCCGTTACGCGACCGTCTCCTCCGACGAGCTCGCACAGCCAGCGCGCGACCGAACCACGCCCACCGCCTAGCTCGAGGCAGCGCGCGCCGAGCGGGATCCCGAGCCGCTCGACCCGGCGGATCGTGAACGGATCAAGCCGGTCGGCGAACAGGTCCAAACGACGCCGCTCATCGACCTGAGCGTGAGGAAACGCATAATCGGCGTCGCTCATCGCGCTCCCATCACCAGGGCAAGACACGTCGAGGACCGACCGTCAGCACTCCACGACACGCTAACCGATACAACGAGCGCTCGACCTCAAGACTGCTCCTACCGGTCCACGACAGCTAGGGTTCCCCGCGCCGCACCGACTTGCTGCCCAGCCGAGGAGATCGCATGTCCCGTTTTGCGAAGGTCAACCTGCTCGAGGTCGAGGACTCCGTCGCCGGGCGGGTGGAGGGGCTCGAGGGCCGCTTCGGGCGAAAGCACCTGGACTCCCGCGACCTCGGGATCAGTCTCTTTCGGTACGCCCCGAACCTGCGCAGCCCGATGGCTCATAGCCATAAGGAGCAGGAGGAGGCCTACGTCGTCGTCGCCGGCTCCGGCCGGATTCTGCTCGACGACGAGACCCAGGAGCTCCAGGCGTGGGATGTCGTCCGCGTTGCGCCCGAGGTCGTCCGAGCGTTTGAGGCTGGTCCGGACGGCCTCGACATCATCGCCGTCGGCGGCCCCAAGCCCGAGGAAGGTGATGGCGTCCGCGCCACCGCGACCTGGCCCGGCACCGAATAGTCAGGCTACGCTCGCAATGTCGACTCCCGATAGCGGCGATCGCTCCTCAGCTTTCACCTCTGACTCGGTTCCGGACGAGTACGAGCGGTATCTCGTCCCGGCCGTGTTCGAACCGTGGGCTGAAGTCCTGCTCGACGTCGTCGGGATCGCGCCGGGGAGCCGGGTGCTCGATATCGCCAGCGGGACAGGTGTGGTGGCGCGCGTCGACGGCCCGGCGCGCCGGCGGCGAGGGGCACGTGGTGGCCAGTGACGTGAGCGGCCCGATGTTGGCGCGCGCGGCGACTGTCGCGTCGCCGAAAGACGCGGCGCCGATCGAGTACGTGGATGCGTCGGCGGACACGCTGCCGTTCGAGGACAGCTCCTTTGATTACGTGCTTTGCCAACAAGGCCTGCAGTTCTTCCCGGCGCGGGCGGCCGCGGTCGGCGAGATGCGACGGGTCTTGCGTCCCGGCGGGGTGGCCGGAGTGGCGGTGTGGGCAAGCGGGCATCCGCTCGAGCCGTTTGGTGTCTACGGCGACGAGCTGGCTGCCATCGGGGCCGAACCGCCCTTTCCCAATGCGTTCGAGAGCGACTCGTTCACGATGGGGGTCGAAATGGTCCGGTCGCTTCTCACAGAGGCCGGGTTCTCGGTTGTCGGTGCCGAAGTGGTCGAGCTCGAAGTCAGCTGGCCGGATGCCGGCTCGGCGGCGGCGGGCGTGCGTCGGAACACCGTTCGGGCCGCTGGTCCACGCACTGCCCCCTGATCAGCGCAAGCGGCTTGAGACTGAGCTCGAGAAGCAGTTCGCGCCCGAGGCGCCCGGCGAGCCCATCCGCCGTCAGACCGCGGCAGTTATCGCCCGCGCTGCGGTCGCCTGAGCCTGCAGCGACCGCCTAGTCGGGTGTCACATGTCAGCAGACGCGGAACGGCAGTCGGAGGATGAGCGAATCGGGAGTTTGTTCGACTTGCGCACGACCGTGGGCGGATGGCAGCCGGGCGTCCATGCCCGGCCTCGGCGAGCGGGCCATCCGAACCTCAGGCCGCGATCGCCTCGATCTCCGCGATGTTCGGCAGCTGCTCGCGCTCGATCTCGTGCTCGCGCACCAGCCACAGCGCGAGCGCCGCGCCGGCGAAGGCGAGGACGGAGCCAATCACGAGGATCGTGTCCAGGCCGCTCAGGAACCCCTGGCGAGTCGCGTTCTCGACAAGCGCCTGGGCGCCGTGCGGCACCGCCTTGAGTGCCTGCGCGAGATTCCCGCCCGAGGCGGCCTCGATCAGCTCGCGGGGGTGACCTCCGGTGGCCGCCGGCGTGCCCGCCGTCAGCGCCGAGATCTTGGCCGCGCCGCGCCCGAGGAAGATCGCTCCCCAGGCGGCGACGCCGACCGCGATCGCGACCTGGCGGAAGGTGTCGTTGATGCCCGCCGCCATGCCGCTCTGCTCCTTGGAGACGACGCTTACGGCCACGTCGGCGATCACCGGGTTCAGCAGGCCGACACCGATGCCGGCGACGATGAAGCCGGGCAGCAGCGCGGTCCAGCCGTCGCTCGCGGTCAGGCCCGACATCAGGAGGAGGCCGGCGCCGACGAGCGCGAGGCTCGCGGACATCAGGACCCGCGCGCGGACCCGCCCCATCAGCGCGACCGCGAGCGGCGCCACGAGGAATGGCACCAGCGTGATCGGCAGGTAGCGAAGCCCGGCCTGCAGCGGCGAGTAGCCGAGGTAGTTCTGGAGATACAGGGTCAGGTACAGGAACAGCGCGAACAGCGAGGCCGACACGGCGGCCGCCGCGAGCTGAACGCCGGTGAACGCGCGCCGGCGGAACAGGCCGAGCGGAAGCATCGGCTCCGGCACACGGCGCTCGATCACCGTGAACGCGGTGAGCATCGCCGCGGCGCCGACGAACAGGCCGAGGATCAGCGGGCTGCCCCAGCCGTCGTCGTTGCCGCGCAGCAGCCCCAGCACGAGCATCACGAGTGCCGAGCTGAACGCGACGAGCCCGAGCCAGTCGACGCGCGTCGCGTTCGGGTCGCGCGACTCGCGGATCCGCAGGAACGTCACCGCGATCGCGGCCAGTCCGATCGGGACGTTGAGGAAGAACACCCAGCGCCAGCCGAGACCGCTCGTGATCGCGCCGCCGACCAGCGGCCCGACCGCCACCGCGACGCCGATGGTGGCGCCATAGACGCCCATCGCCGCGGCGCGCTCTCGCCCGGCCGCGAACTCCTGCGCGACGAGCGCCAGCGAGACCGCGAACATCGCGGCGCCGCCGATGCCCTGAATCGCGCGCGCGACGTTCAGGAAGGTCGCGTCGGGCGCGAGGCCCGCGGCCAATGACGCGGCCGAGAAGATCGCCAGGCCGAACGCGAACACGGCCCTGCGGCCGAGGCGATCGGCAAGCGACCCCGCGGTCAGGACGACCGCCGCGAGCGACAGCGTGTAGGCGTCGATCACCCACTGCACGTCGGTGAAGCTCGCGGACAGGTCCTTCTCGATCGACGGGAGCGCCGTGTTCACGACGGTGATGTCGAGCAGCAACATGAAGGTGCCGACGCTCACCGCCAGTAGGGTCCACCACTTCCTAGACATTCGATACCTCCTGTTTCGGTGCTAAACTTGTCAGGCAACCTTGTAAGGCTTCCGAACTGTCTGGCCACCTTATCAGGAGTCCTGACCAAATGTCAATCGATTACGACACACCACGTTCGCCGTTGATGATTCGGCTGCTCAGCGTCGCCTTCGACGATTTCTGCGAGGACCTCGAACGGCGCCTGGCGGACACGCCCTACAACGACATCCGGATCAGTCACGGGTGCGTGTTCGGGAACATCGACCCCGAAGGGACCCGGCTCACCGAGCTCGCCGAGCGCGCGCGCATGACCAAGCAGTCGGTCGGCGAGGTCACGAGCGACCTCGAGCAGCGCGGCTACGTCGAGCGAGTCCCCGACCCGAGCGACGGCCGGGCGAAGATCATCCGCTTGACCGAGCGCGGGCGCGCCGCGCAGGCCCTCGGCATCGGGCTGATCGATGAGCTCGAGGAGGAGTGGGGCGAACGTTTCGGCGCCGAGCGAGTGGCCGCGCTCCGAGAGGCGCTCGAGGCGATCACCGGCGAGGGCGCGCGCCACGTCGTCGTGCCGGTATGACCGAGGCCCGGCTCGAACACGGCGTTCCGGTCACAGCCGGGTGGTTCGTCGTCAACGCGAGGGACGCCCGGTGGATGCACAACGAGATGCGCGACGTGTGTAGGTTCAGCGGCGAGGGCGAGGCCCACTTCGACGACCTCGGGGTGAGCATGTACTGGATCCAGCCAGGCAAGCCGATGTCGCTCTACCACCACGAGGCCGGCCAGGAAGACTTCCTGATCCTGCGCGGCCGGTGCACGGTGCTCGTCGAGGGGGAGGAGCGGCCCGCCGGTCCGTGGGACCTGTTCCACTGCCCGCCGCGGACGCCGCACACGATCGCCAACACCGGCGACGAGCCGGCCCTGATCCTTGCCGTAGGGGCGCGCAAGGAGAAGGGGAGCGCGCGGTATCCGTTCGATCCCGTCGCCGCCCGCCGCGGTGCCGGCGTGCCCGACGAGACGACCCCGGCGAACGAGACGTACGCGAGCTTCGGCGAGCCGGTCCCGGGGCCGGCGCCCGACATCTTTTAGATCGACGATCGGGTTCGAGGCTTGCGCGCCACCACGGGGCACGCCTCAGGAGCGCGCGATCAGCGCCGCAACGCCGTCGAGGATCCGCTCTAGTCCGAACTCGAACTCGCTGTCCGGATCGTCCTCATCCTCGAGCGCGCCCGACGCGAGCGCGTCCGACAGCGCCGGGAAATCGCCGCCTTCGATCAGCGCGCCGAGCATCCGGGCGTACGTGGGCATCACCTGCCCGGTCTCCGCCCCGGCGGCGCCGGCGGCGAGGTCGAGATCGAGCGTGGCGTCGTTGCGAACGAACCCGCTCACGAGCAGGACCGTGGACAGCTTCTGCTGCTCGGACAAGGGCGTGTCGCCCAGGGCCCTGAGCGCGTTATCGAGCCAGGCGACGTTGTTGGGCCCGAGTGGCGGCGCGCTGATCGGGACCCGGAGCGCCCAGGCGTGGCGCCGATAAGCGCCGCGTACGCCGACCGCCCAGCGCGTCAGGCCCGCGCGCCAGTCCTCGCCGGGCGGCGCCGGCGGTGGCGTCCCGAGCACGCTGTCGACCATAAGCGTCAACAGCTCATCCTTGGCGGTGACGTAGCGGTACAGCGACATCGTGCCCACGCCGAGCTCGGACGCCACGCGCGTCATCGACAGCGCGCCGATGCCCTCGGTCATCGCGACTTTGATTCCCGCAGCCACGATCCGGTCGAGCGTCAGCCCGGGCTTCGGACCGCGCGTGGCGCGCGGCCGGCGTCCCCATGCGAGCTCGATGCTGGGCGGGATCAGGTTCTCGTCGTCTTCGCTCATCCGCGGAATTCCGTATTTGACATCACAGAGTAATTGCGTATGCTCTACGCATTAGAGCGTATGCCATACGCAGTTTATTCCCTTGAATCCGGAAAGAGAGGTGTGATGAGCGAAAACGCAGCAATCGAGGTCGAAGGCCTGACTAAGTCCTACCGTGCGGTCCGCGTGCTCGACGGGATCGATCTCCGCGTCCCAGCCGGCACGGTGTTCGCGCTGCTCGGGCCCAACGGCGCGGGCAAGACGACGACCGTGCGGATCCTCGCGACGCTCGTCGATCCCGACGGCGGCTCGGCGCGCGTCGCGGGCCACGACGTGATCGCCGATCGCCACGCGGTGCGCCGGCGGATCAGCCTCACCGGCCAGTACGCCGCGATCGACGAGCTCCAGACCGGCCGGGAAAACCTCGAGATGATGGGGAGGCTGCGGGGCCTGTCGCGCCGCGCCGCGCGCTCGCGGGCCGGCGAGTTGCTCGAGCGGTTCGATCTCGCCGAGGCCGGCGATCGGCGCGTGGCGACCTACTCGGGCGGAATGCGACGGCGCCTCGATCTCGCGGCCGGACTGGTGGGGAACCCCGAGGTGATCTTCCTCGACGAGCCGACGACCGGACTGGATCCGCGCGCGAGGCAGGCGATGTGGGAGGTCGTGACCGGTCTGGCCGAGGCCGGGGTCACGGTGTTCCTGACCACGCAGTATCTGGACGAGGCCGAACGGCTCGCCGACACGATCGCGGTCCTCGACCGGGGCCGGATCGTCGCCGAGGGGAGCGCCCGCGAGCTGAAGCAGCTGGTCGGTGGCGCCCGGCTCGACGTGCAGGTGGTCGATGCGTCGAGCTTCGAGGCGCTGCTCGACTACCTCGGCCCGCGGGCGGTGGGCGCCGACCGCCCGACGCTGACGATCGGGATCGCGACCGACGGCAGCGCGGCTTCGATCCGCGAGCTGCTCGACGAGATCGATCCCGAGCGGATGCGGATCGCCCGCTTCGAGCTCCGGACCGCCAGCCTCGACGACGTCTTCTTGACCCTGACCAGAGACCACGCCCACCCCGAGACACCAGAAAGCGAGCTCGCAAATGTCTGAATACGCCGTCCAGCCGATGATCACCCGCGCGTTCCGGCTGTCGCTGCGGAACGTCGACGGGATGATGACCGCGCTGATCCTGCCGGTGATCCTGATGCTGATGTTCGTGTACCTGTTCGGCGGCGCGATCTCGACGGGCACCCGGTACGTCGACTACGTCGTGCCGGGCGTGCTGCTCGTGTGCATCGGGTTCGGCTCCGGGACGACGGCCGTCACCGTCGCAAACGACCTCGCCGGCGGCATCATCGACCGGTTCCGCTCGATGGACGTCCGCGGCGAGGCGCTGATCAACGGGCATGTGGTCGCGAGCGTCGTGCGCAACCTGCTGTCGGCGGCGGTGGTCCTCGTGGTCGCTTTCGCGATCGGGTTCCGCCCGCACGCCGACGTCGCCGCTTGGCTTGCCGCCGCCGGAATCCTCGCGCTGTTCGTGCTTGCGCTGTCGTGGCTGGCGGCGGCGATCGGGATCGTGGCCCGCTCGCCCGAGGCGGCGCAGGGGGTCGCCTTTCTGGTCAGCTTCTTCCCGTACGTGAGCAGCGCGTTCGTCCCGGTTCACACGATGCCGGCCGCGTTGCGAACCGTCGCGAACCACCAGCCGGCGACCGCCGTGGTCGACTCGTTGCGGGCGCTGCTGAACGGCGGCCACGTCGGGGCAAGCGCTTGGGAGGCGGTCGTCTGGAGCGTCGGCATGATCATCGTGTCGATCGCGCTGGCCGGGATCCTGTTCCGCAGCCGCGCGCGGTGAGATGGCGTGACCGCCTCCCGAGCGGTTAGGCTGACGGTCCCAGCGGCATGGCCTTCGATCTGGTCATCGACATCGAAAACACCCACGGCGCGCTCGCGCGTGTCGCCGCGGCGATCAGCGACGCGGGGGTGAACATCGCGGCGGCCACGTGCATCGGGACAGGGGAGCGAGCCGAGCTGCATATCCTCGTGCCGCACGCCGAGGCCGCCAGGCACTCGCTAGCGATCTCGCATCTGGCGATCAGCCGCGAGCGCGAGGTCGTCGTGGTCGACGTCGAGGACCGACCCGGGGTGCTCGCCGACCTGACCCGCAAGATCGCCAAGGCCGGCGTCGACCTCGACCTCGTGTACGTCGCCACGCGCAATCGCGTCGTGTTCGGGTCAGCCGACTTCGCCGCGCTGCGAGCCGCGCTCGAACCGGCGACCTGACCGCGGCGGCTCCGGGGGCGGAGCGAGCGCGCGCCGGTGGCGGGCGCGGGCCACGCCAACCGTCCGGCTGTCACAGCCGCGCGGGCTACCTCGTCAGAGCTGGTGCAATCGAGTTTGAGGAGCCAGAAATGAAAATCTTCGTCGCAGGCGCCACCGGCGCGATGGGAAAGCAACTCCTGCCACGGCTGATCGCCGGCGGCCACGAGGTCGTCGGCACGACGCGAAGCGAGTCCAAACAGGCGGCGCTGTACGAGCTCGGCGCCACGCCGGTCGTGCTCGACGCGCTCGACCCCGACCAGGTCGCCGCCGCCGTCGCCCAGGCGCGCCCGGACGCGATCGTGCACGAGCTGACCGCGATCGAGACCTTCGACCTGCGCCACTTCGATCGCAGCTTCGCGATGACCAACCGTCTGCGGACCGAGGGCACCGATCACCTGCTGGCGGCGGGACGCGCTGTCGGCGTCAAGCGGTTCGTGATCCAGAGCTATACGAGCTGGCCGTACGCGCGGACCGGCGGGCCGGTCAAGACCGAGGACGATCCGCTCGACCCGACGCCCGCGCGCGAGATGCGCGAGTCGCTCGACGCGATCCGCCATCTCGAATCCGCGGTCACCGGCGCCGACTGGACCGAGGGGATCGTGCTCCGGTACGGCGGGTTCTACGGTCCGGGCACGTCCTTGTCCCCGGGCGGGGAGCAGTTCGAGGCGCTCCGCCAGCGCAAGTTCCCGGTGGTCGGCAACGGCGCCGGCGTGTGGTCGTTCGTGCACATCGCGGACGCGGCCGAGGCGACCGTGGCGGCCGTCGAGCACGGCAAGCGCGGCATCTACAACGTCGTCGACGACGAGCCGGCCCCGGTGGCCGAGTGGTTGCCGGCGCTGGCGCTGGCGATTGGCGCGCCCAAGCCGTGGCACGTCCCGGCGTTCGTCGGGCGCCTGGTCGCCGGCGAGCCGGGAATCGTGATGATGACCGAGATCAGGGGCGCGTCCAACGCCAAGGCCAAGCGTGAGCTCGGCTGGACGCCGCGCCATGAGAGTTGGCGCCAGGGGTTCGCGGCATGAGCTCGAGCCCCGACCCGAACGAGGCGCTGCTCGACGAGCTCCGCCCGGCGTCTTTCGCGATCGCTTACCGGATGCTCGGGAGCGTCGCCGAGGCCGAGGATGTGGTCCAGGAGGCGCTGCTGCGCGTCCATCGTGCGCTCGAGGCCGGCCAGCAGATCGAGTCGCCGCGAGCGTTCATCGCCACGATAACCACGCGACTGGCGATCGACGAGCTGCGCTCGGCGCGGGCACGCCGGGAGCGCTACGTCGGCGATTGGCTGCCCGAGCCGATCCTCACCGACAGCCGCGACGACCCCGCGCAGCACGCCGAGATTGCGGACTCGCTATCGATGGCGATGCTCGTCCTGCTCGAGACGCTGTCCCCCGAGCAGCGCGCGGTGCTGCTCCTGCGCGACGTTTTCGACTACGGCTACGGCGAGATCGCCCAGATCGTCGGCAAGAGCGAGGACAACGTGCGCCAGCTGGCGTCGCGCGCGCGGGCCCACGTCGACGCCGGCCGGCCGCGCTTTGAGAGCTCGCGCGAGCAGCGGGACGAGCTCGCGCGGCGATTCTTCGCGGCGGCCACGCAGGGGGATCTGGCCGGCCTCGAGGCGCTGCTGGCCCACGACGTTGTGCTGACGGGGGACGGCGGCGGCAAGGTGCCGGCGCTCGGTCACCCGGTGGCGGGCCGTACCCGCGTCGCGCAGACGCTGATGAGCTGGATGCGCCTTGGGTCCCGCATCCCGGGGGTCTCGATGCGCGAGGTCGAGGTCAACGGGATGCCGGGAGCGCTCCTGCTCGACCCGGAGGGTCGCCTCGTCGGCGTGTGGGAGCTCGAGATCGGGGGCGGCGAGATCCGGGGCGTGAACTCGGTCGTCAACCCGGACAAGCTGGCCCACCTCGGGCCGCTGGCGGACATGCGTGCCCTGCTCCGCGCGAGCGCCGCCGCCGCCGGGCGGGACGACATCACATCCTCAGATACGACGCCCCATTGACGTCGAGCACCGTGCCGCTCGCCATCTCCGCTCCAGGAGAGGCGAGGTAGAGCACCGCCGCCGCCACCTCCTCGGGCGTGGCCACGCGCCCCAGCGGGCTCTCGGCGCGGCGCCGGACGCCGCTCTCGCCGGTTAGCTCGGTCGCCGCCATCTCGGTCTCGGTGAAGCCCGGCGCCACGGCGGTGACGGAGATCCCGCGCGGCCCGAGCGCTCGCGCCAGCGACTGGCCGAAGGCGATCAGGCCGGCCTTGCTGGCGCCGTAGCCGGGCTGATCGGGCTCCCCGCGGAACGCCCCGCGCGAGGCGACGTTGACGATCCGTCCGCCGCCGCCCATGTGCTGGACAGCGCACCAGGTGACGTTCGCCGCGCCGATCAGGTTGACGCCGAGCGTGCGCCGCCACGACTCCTGCCACTCGAAGTACGAGGTGTCGGTGATCGGGTGGGGCTCGAAGATCCCCGCGTTGTTGACCAGCACGTCGACCCCGCCTAGCTCATCGGCGACCTCGTCGACCGCACGACGCACTGCGCCCGAGTCGAGCAGGTCGGCGCCGACGACGATATGGCCCTCGCCGGGCAGCGACGCCTGGACCTCGAGGGCCTGGTCCTCACGTGAGCCGTAGTGGATCGCCACGCGATCGCCCGATCGCGCGAACGCGGCGGCTACGGCGGCACCGATGCCCCGCGAGGCACCGGTGACGAGTACCGCCCGGCTCACGTCAAGCGACGACGCGGCTCAGCAGGGACCGGAGCGTTGCCCGCTCCTCGTCGCTGAGCGCGGACAGGAGCTCGTCGCCGATCTCTTCCTGTGCGCGCTCGGCGCGCTCGAGCGCGACCCGTCCCTCGTCGGTGATGTCGACCATGTGCCGGCGCCGGTCGGCGGGGTCCCGCCGCCGCTCGACGTAGCCCATCTCTTCGAGCTCGTTGAGCAGCAACACGCAGTTGTTGGGGTCGAGCCACAGCGACTCGCACAACTGCTGCTGGAGGGCGGGGGCGCCCTTACGCAGGTAGCTCAGAAGCATCAGCTGCCTCAGCTTGATGCCCAGCCGCTCGTCGGTGCTGCGCTTGTGGATGACCTTCGCCAGCCGCAGCAACATCACCACCGTCCCGGGCGAGGTGTCTACAGCCATTCCGGTTTGCAGGGTACCAGGATTATCATCTCGCACCAGATGATAGTCCATGATACAGTGATCATCAAGCGCGAAGAGACTAGCTACGCAGAGGGGATGATCACTATCAATAGTCTAATTAGTGGAGAGCGGCGGCGGTGGGTCACCCTCGGGGTCGTCTGCATGGGCCAGTTGATGATGGTGCTCGACGCGACGATCGTAAATGTGGCGCTGCCGTCGATGCAGCGCGATCTCGGCTTCTCACAGGCAAACCTGGCGTGGGTCATCGACGCCTACCTGATCGCGTTCGGAAGCTTCCTGCTCCTGGGCGGCCGGCTCGGCGACCTGTTCGGGCGCAAACGCATGTTCTTGGGCGGCCTCGTGCTGTTCACGCTGGCTTCGGCGGCCTGCGGACTTTCCGACAGCCAGGTTCTGCTGATCGTGGCGCGGTTCATCCAGGGGCTCGGCGGAGCGGTCGCATCGGCTGCGGTGCTGGCGCTGCTCGTCACCGAGTTTCCGAAGCCGGCGGAGCGCGCGATCGCGATGAGCGTGTACACGTTCATCGTCTCGAGCGGCGGGTCGATCGGCCTGCTCGCCGGCGGTGTGCTCACGCAGTCGCTCAGCTGGCACTGGATCTTCTTCATCAACCTGCCGATCGGGATCGTGACGTTCGCGCTCGGGCGGGTGCTGATCAGCGAGACCGAGCGCACCGGCCGCGGTCAGAGCATCGATGTGCTCGGCGCGGTGCTCGTGACGGTGTCGCTGATGCTCGGCGTGTACGCGATCGTCAAGGTCACCGAATATGGCTGGATCTCGCCGCATACGCTGGGCTTCGGCGGGGTGTCGCTGGCACTGTTGGCGGCCTTCGTCGTGGTCGAGTCGCGTGTCGCGAACCCGATGTTCCCGCTCCGGATCCTGCGCGTGCCGGGGCTCGCGGCCTCGAGCCTGGTCCGCGCGTTGCTGGTCACCGGGATGTTCTCGACGTTCCTGCTCGGGGTGCTGTACCTCCAGCACGTCCACGGCTACGGTGCGCTCGAGACCGGGCTCGCGTTCCTGCCACTGACGCTGATCATGGGCGTGATGTCGCTGGGCGTGACCGCCCGGCTGATGGGGCGCTTCGGACCGCTTCGGGTCCTGCTCGTCGGGCTGCTCGCGATCGCCGCCTCGCTGGTGCTGCTGTCGCAGCTGCCGGCGCACGCGAGCTACTTGCCGACGATCTTCGTCCCATTCGCACTGCTCGGCTTCGGCGCCGGGCTGTCGTTCCTGCCGCTGATGACGGTCGCGATGGCGAACGTGCCGCTCGCCGACGCCGGTCTGGCCTCCGGGATCGTCAACGCGTCGTTGCAGATCTCGGCGGCGATCGGGATCGCGGCGCTCGGGACAGTGGCGGCACAGCGGACCAAGGTGTTGACCGGCGAAGGACAGCACCAGCTGCAGGCCCTTACCGGTGGTTTTCACCTGGCGTGGGCGATTGGGGCGGGCGCCGTGCTGGTCGGAGCGCTGGTCGCGGTGGTGTGGCTGCGTCCGTCGGTGCGCTCCGCCGAGGTGGTCGCGGACCTGCGCGAGGACAACCCTGTGGAATTCGAATTGGAGGCAGCATGATCGACACGACAACCCCCGTTTCCGAAGTCCAGGTGCGGCGCTCGCTCGACCGGGAGCAGCGCCGCAAGCCGCTCCGGCTGTGGATCAGCCGGCGGACGGCGCGAAAGCCCGACGGAGCCGAGAAGTTCTTCACTCAGGTGAGGATCGGCAAGGCCGAGGCCGTGTTCGTTCCCTGGCCGACATAAACGTCCAGGGCGCTGCGCGCATCTGCGTCGAGCTTGTGGGGGATATCGCGGTCGATGATCGCGAGCGCCTGCTCGACGGGCAGCGGGCCGCGGTAGGGGCGGTCGGCGGTCAGCGCCTCGTATACGTCGGCGACCGCGAGTACCCGCATCGGCAGGTCGAGGTGGCAGGCGTCGAGCGCACGGGGGTAGCCGCTTCCGTCGAGCTTCTCGTGATGGTTGGCGGCGAGGTCAGCGAGCGAGGCGAAGCATGGCGCACGCTCGAGGATCCGCAGCGTGTGCACGGGGTGGGTCTGGATCGCGCGGAACTCCTCGTCGGTCAGCTTGTCGGGTTTGTCGAGGATCCGATTCGAGATCGCGAGCTTGCCGATGTCGTGGAGCAGGCTCGCCCGCTTCAGGGTCCGCCGGCCGTCGGGGCCGAACCGCAGGACCGCGGCGATTCCGTCCGCGATCTCGGCCACGCGCACCGAGTGCCGAGCGGTGAACGGCGATTTGGCGTCGATCACCCGCGCGAACGCCTCGGCGATCCGGTCAAGGCGTGCGTCGTCACCGGCGAGCGCGAAGTCGGGCGGCTCCCATTCGGACACGTCGGGCGACTCGAGCGCGCCCCAGAAGTCGCGGTCGCCGCAGAAGCGCAGGAACGCGTCGACGAGCGCTGGGTCGAACCACTTGCCGCGCCGGCGCAACGCCATCCGGCGCGCGGCCTTGACGCCGCCGGCGGTGTGGAACACCTCGACCGTTTGCGCCAGGCACAGGATCCGGGCGGCGAGCGGGATCTCCTCGCCGCCGAGCCCGTCGGGCATCCCGCGCCCGTCCCAGTGCTCGTCGAGACTGCGAATCGCCGCCGCGGTCTCCTCGGACAGGAACAGCATGCGGGCGATCTCGGCCCCGCGGTCGCAGCGGGCCTCCATGAACTTGCGCGTGACTTCGCCCTCGTTGCTGATCCCCTTGAGCACCTCGATCCGGCGCCGCAGTCCGGTTCCGGGCGCGACCGTGCGCAGCGACCACACGAACGCGGCGCGCGGGTTCGTCCAGTCGACGAGCTTCGAGGTCGCCTTGGCGGCGCGGTCGTCGGCGGCGAACAGGACCGCCATACGGTTCGCGTTGGCCGAGCAGCCGGCGTCTTTGAGCAGCAGCGCGTAGAACAGATCCGAGCGATCGGAGTCGCTCAGGTCGATCTCCGCGGCGAGGCGCATCCCGATCAGGCACGAGCGGATCGCGTGGCCGGGCGGCTGTCCCTCGGCGATGTCGAGCGCGTACGACAGCGCGCCGATCACGCCGGACAGTGCTATCTCGGTCATATCCGAGTGCATCGGTCCGGCCCGCTGCGGAGTTGAGGGACCAGGCCGGCGCTCAGCGCGCGATCAACGACTCGCGAACCGAGCCCTGGAAGACGTCATCCCCGATCGTCCTTCAGCGTGTTCCAGGCGGCGTCGGCGAGGACGCCGGTCATCGCGACCGGAGAGCGCTTGCCGCGAGTGTCGAGCCATAGGCGGGCTGTATTCGTGCGCGGGTCCGAGCCACAGCGCGTGTACGAGGTCGAGCGACAGCGGTTTGAGTGCCCCGTAGTGGACATGGGTGTGCCACCACGCCTTGAGCTCGGCGAGGAACGTGCGGTTGAGTTCTTTGAGCGCTCGTGGTCGGGCCGGTCACCCAGGAGGACGCGGGCGCCGGCGCGATTACGGCTGACCCAGCGCAGGTAGTAGCCGATGCCCGCCCTGACCGCGGTCTCGGCGGTGGCGTGGCGGCGGAGCTCGGCGAGGAAGCCGGTCTGAAAGTCCGCGGTCAGCTCGAGGTACAGCGCATCGACCAGCCGGTCTTGTCCTCGAAGTGGTGGTAGAGCGCTCCGACGCTCACCCCGGCTTGGATTCGAACCACCTCGAGGCTCACGGCGACCGGTCCGTCGGTCCCGAATCGGTCGAGCGCTGCGGTCAGTAAACGATCGCGTGCGGACGCTGTCATCACAGGTGGCATAGAGCTTTTATCTTTACATACCGAGGAATTCTCTGTTACGTTTCGGTGCGTGCGGTACGAGCTGATCGGACGCGGCTACGCGCAGACCCGGCGCGAGGACCCGCGGCTGGCCCGCCGACTCCACGCCGCGCTCGGCGATGCGGGCACGGTCGTCAACGTGGGCGCCGGCACCGGCTCGTACGAGCCGCGCGACCGGTATGTCGTGGCCATCGAGCCGAGCGACGTGATGGCGAGCCAGCGCCCGCCCGAGCTCGCGCCGGCGATCCGGGCGAGCGCAGGAGAGCTTCCGCTCCTGCGACCAGAGCGTTGACGCGGCGATGGCGGTGCTCACGATCCACCACTGGGATGAGGAGCGGGAGCGCGGCGTGCGCGAACTGCGGCGCGTCGCGCGCGGCCCCGTCGCGATCCTGACGATCGACGCGGAAGCGAGCGCCCGGATGTGGCTGATGGCCGACTACCTCCCCGAGGTGGCGGCGCTCGACCACCGGATCCTGCCGCCGATAGACGTCATTGCCGGCTGGCTCGGCGGCACGGTCACGGCCGAGGTCGTCGAGATCCCGCGCGACACTCCCGATTGGACGCTGATGTCGTTCTGGGCCCATCCCGAGCGTGTGCTCGATCCTGTCGCCCGCGCCTCGACGTCAGGGTTCGCGCGGATGCGCGAGGACGTGATCGAGCGGGTCGTCACGGCGGTCGGGGACGACCTGACCACGGGCGCGTGGGACCGGCGCCACGGGTACCTGCGCGAGCTCGAGGTGTTCGACGCGGGGCTCCGGCTCGTGGTCGCCACGCCGGCCTAATCGGCGCGTTTATACGGCGACGTAGCGTGCGCCGAGCGCGCCGGCGAGGTTGCGGTGCGCGGGTCCGGTGCCGATCAGGACCGAGCGCGCCGGGTCTACGTGGTGCGCGCGCGCGAACGCGAGCGGCAGGCCCGGGAGTGGCGGCCGGCACCAGCACACCGGGGGGCCGCCGGGGTGCGGGCACAGCGCGACGTCGACAAGACCGTTGATCGCCGCCTCGAGCCGCGCGCGACCCGGCTCGAGTGCTGCGGCCGCGTCGCCAGGGCTCCAGTGGAACAGGAGGTGGGGCGCTGATGGGTCGCCGTCTGCGATCGCCTGCTCCCAGCCATCGCGGTCGAGCGCGGCGGCGGCGACGAACACTCCGGACCGCATCCTGCCCGATGGGGCGACGCCGCGCATGAACGCGATCGTTTCCACGTCCGCGAACCCCTCGTCGATCGAGGGTGGCTCGAGCTCACGAACCGTCCTCATCTGTGAGGTCGGCGCGAGCAGGCCGGGGTGGCGGCGCGAGAGCGCGCGCAACTCGTCCGGGGCTGGCAGGGTGCCGAACGCGTCGAGCAGGCGCTCGACGAGGTTGACCTGAGCCTGCGCGAGCGGCGTGTCGAGCCACACGCAACGGGTGCGGACCCGGTGGCGGCCCGCGATCTCGATCACGTGGCTGCGTGCGGCGCGGCTGAGATAGGTGTTGTCGAGCACCACGTTTCGCGCGCCCGAGGCAAGCTCGGCCTCGAGCGCGTCGGCGAGCTCTCGGAGCGCGCCGCCGCGCTCGTCGCGGTTGAGACGGACGTAGCCGCGGGTGACGTAATCGTTTGCGACCAGGCTCTTGCCGGCTCCCGGGATGCCCATCACGAGCACCACGTCTCCGTCGTCAGTCGTGGCGGGCGGTTCGACTCGCGGCGATGGGCGGGCACCTGCGAGCGCGCGGCGCAAGACTGCCGCGGCGTCGGGGTGGTGCGCCAGGGTCGCGGCTCGGGCAGCGGAGCGCGCCGTTTCCGGGCGGCGCGCTCCCGGGATCGGGACGACGTTCGGATCGAGGTCGAGCAGCCAGGCGAGCGCGACCTCTGCGGGTGTGGCGTCGCCGAGCTCACGTGCGGCGCCGGCCAGCGCCGGGACGCGCTTCGCGAGGGTGCCGGCGCGGTTCGGTCCCCCGAGGGGCGAGTGCGCGATCACGGCGATCCCCAGCTCGGCGCAGCGCTCGACGATCCCGCCGCGGAGCGCGCGGTCATCGTCGACGCTCAGCGCGACCTCGACCGCCGCGATCGGCGCGAGCTCGATCGCCTCGTCGAGCTGCCGGCGGTTGACGTTCGACACGCCGACACGCTCGACCATGCGCCGGTCGAGCAGGCGGCCGAGCGCGCGCACCGACGTCGGCCACGGCGTCCGCGGGTCGGGGGCATGGATCAGGTACAGGTCGATCGGCAGGCCGTCGAGCGCGGCGAGGCTCGCCTCGCAGTCGGCGAGGATCGACTTGGCACGCCCGTCCGGCACCCACGCGCCGGCCGGCCGGGTCATCCCGCCCTTGGTCACGATCCGGGGGCCGGGGCGCCCGCCACGCTCGTCGGGCGGCGCGCTGCTCTCCCGGAGCGCCCCCGCCAGGAGTCGTTCGTTGTGGCCGAGGTCGCTCTCGTCGCGCCCGTAGGCGCGGGCGGTGTCGAACACGGTCACGCCCGCCGCCACCGCGGCCGCGATCGTCTGCCGCGCCCGCTCGTCGTCGCGGTCCGGGTCGGTCGAGAGGCGCATGCAGCCGAGGCCGATACGCAGCTCCGCTTTGTCAAGCCAACCAGGCCGAGTCAGGCGCCGTAGCGTACGTGACGAACGGAGCCTTGACTTTGACCCTTGGGGAAGCCGCACACTGGCGCGGCCAACCCACTGAAGTCAGCGAGGAGCGGCACCTTGACTGAGATGAAGCCCGCTCACCGCTCCGGCAACCCGCCCGACGAGATCCGCGGCCCGACTCGAATTGCCGCCCCGTTCGAGAATACGTGAATGCTTTGGCGCGTCGAGGAGCACGAACCGGTCACCGAGCGAGAATGGGATCCGGCGGTCGCGGGCGAAACGATCCGAGCGATCGTGGCCGACGCGGAGGCGGCTGAACGCGACGGCGGCTGGCCAGGGCATCCGCTCGACGGCGTCGCAGCGGACCAGCACCTGTGCTCGCTGTATCTCGGTGGCGCGGGCGTGATCTGGGCGCTGGCTGCGCTCGGGTCGTCGCTCGACGCCCCGGCCGCGATCGCGGGCGCGCTCCGCCGGTACCGCGAGGAGCCTAATTCCGACGAGCCGCACGCCCCGAGCCTGCTCGCAGGGGAGACCGGCGTGCTCGTCGTGGCGGACACGCTCGGCGCCGAGGCCGCCGACCCCGACCGCCTGCGAGAGCTAGTCAGGGCCAACCGCGGGCACCCAACGTGGGAACTGCTTTGGGGGTCCCCGGGCACGATCCTCGCGGCGCGGGCGTGCGGGCTCGAGGATGAGTGGCGCGAGAGTGCGGAACTGCTGTACGCGCGCTGGGACGAGTCGACGGACATGTGGGCGGGCGACCTCTACGGCAACCCACAGGACTACATCGGTCCGGTGCACGGCTTCGCCGGCAACGTGCACGCGCTTCGCGGATTCGTCGGCGAGGAGGTTCTGCGGGCGCGCGTGGCGAGGCTGCTGAACCGAACCGCGGCACGTGAGGACGGGATGGTCAACTGGCCGCGGCGCGACCGTCCGCTAAGCGAGGAAGCGGCGAAGATGCGGGTGCAGTGGTGCCACGGAGCCCCCGGGATCATCAGCACGCTTGGCGACCTGATGCCGATCGAGCTAGCGGTCGCCGGCGGCGAGCTGACCTGGCGCGCCGGGCCGGTGCGCAAAGGATCCGGGTTGTGCCACGGCACCGCCGGTAACGGCTACGCGTTCCTGAAGCTGCACGCCCTGACCCGCGATCCCCGCTGGCTCGAGCGTGCGCGGCGGTTCGGAATGCACGCGATGGAGCAGGTCGACCGCGGGCGAGCCGCCCTCGGGCGGGGGCGCTACACGCTGTTCACGGGCGACGTCGGCGTCGCGCTGTATCTGCGCGCCTGCCTCGACGCCGAGCCGGACTTCCCGATCCTCGACGCGCTCTAGGCGGTCAGGCCCTCGGTGGCAATCAGCAGGACGCGGCTGCGCGTTTGCAGGCCGACCGCGCGTCGTAGCGACTGGCACTCGGCGTCGCTGACGAGCGCGCGGAGCGCTGCGAACGGAGCGGCGCCGCATTCGCCGATCGCGAGCCCGGCGGTCGCCAGCTCGCGCATGGCGCCGGCAGCCTCGACGTCGGTGACCGTGATCGTGCCGTGGATCCCGTCGCGGAGAGACGGCCATGCGGCGGGCGAGACCTCGGCGCAATCGAGGCCGGCCATGGTCGTCCCGGGGGTCGGGATCCGGGTGGGGCGGCCGGCGGCGAGCGCGGCGGTGAGGCATGCGGCGGCTGCGGGTTCGACGCCGATCACGCGAATGCCGGCGCTCGCGCGGGTGCGGATGGCGGCGGCGGCGTGCCGGGCGGCTGCGGCGGCCAGCGATCCCACGCCGACCGGTACCAGGATCAGGTCGTGGCTGCTCTGCTCGCGAGCCTCGGCGAACAACGTGTGGTAGCCGTCGATCACCCAGTGCGCGGGACTCGACTCCCCGACGTCGGCGATCTCCAGACACCCTGGCTCCGCGGCTGCGGCACGCGCCTGCGCAACCGCCTCCTCGTAATCCCCGTCCACGACCGTGACCGCGGCGCCTTCGTCGTCGATCGCGCGGCGGTGGCCCTCGGTCGATCGCGCCGGCACGAACACGCGGCATCGGAGCCCCCGCCAAGATGCGACGCGCGCGACGGCACGTCCGTGATTGCCGGCGCTAGCGGCAACCAGCGTGTCTGCGGCAGGGTGCTCGCGCAGCGCGCGCTCGACCGCCCACGAGGCGCCGAGCACCTTGAACGCCGGCAGCCCCAAGCGGTCCGACTCGTCGTTGACAGCCACGGCGGCGAGCCCGAGCTCGCGCGCCACCGCGTCGAGCTCGTGGACCGGCGTTGGTCGATAACCGGGTAGTGCCGCGTGGAACGGCCGGGCTTCGCCGGACGGCGCGGCGACGTTGTCGGGGTCGACGGCGGGATTGACGAGAGATCTCAGCCGCACACCCGTTCGGCGACCTCGATCAGGACCGCAGCGACCGCGTCCGTGGCAGATACGCTGACCCATTCCTCGGCGGCGTGGGCGCCGTCGCCGCTCGGGCCGAACATGATCGTCGGGATGCCGGCGTCGGCGATGAACGCGGCGTCGGCCCAGTAGCTGGCGCCGGCAATGGCCGGCGGCGTGCCGAGCACGGCGGCAGCGGCGTCGCGGGCGAGCTCGACCAGCGGGGCGTCGTCCGCGATCTCGAACGGATCGCGGACGAGCAGCGTTCGCTGCTCAGCCTCGAGCTGAGGATCCTGGGCGCCGCACGACTGAAGCAGGGATTCGAGCTCGGCCGAGACGGTCGCGGCGGTCTCGCCGGGGAGCGTTCGCCGCTCGATCCCGACCGTGCAGCGCGCCGGATAGCTCGAGAGCTCCTCGCCGCCCTGGATCGTCGAGGCGTGCACCGAGCCGCGTCCCAGCAGTGGATGGCGGCGCGCGTCGAGGGTCGCGTCGAGCTTGGTCAGGGCCGTCAGGATCGCGCCGGTCTTGGCGATCGCGTCCACGCCGAGGTGCGGGCGCGATCCGTGCGCGGCCCGGCTGCGGACCTCGACCTCCGACCACACGAATCCCTTGTGCGCGACCACGAGCTCGAGCTCGGTCGGCTCTGTGACGATCGCGGCGCCGATCACGGGATCGGCGGGCAGCGTGGCCAGGACCTCCTGGATCCCGAGGCTCGAGTACTCCTCGTCGGCCACGGCGGCCACGAGCACATCGCCGGCGAGCCCACTCTGCCCGAGCTCGCGGCAGGCGACGAGCGCCGCGGCGAGGGCCGCCTTCATGTCGTAGGCGCCGCGACCGTAGAGACGATCGCCGTCAAGCCGAGGCGTATGCGGGTCGGCCATCCCGTCGACGGTCACGGTGTCGTAGTGACCGCACAAGAGCGACGTGCGCCCGCCGCCGCTGCCGTGGGCCTTCACGACCACGCTCGGCCGGCCCGGGGTCTGTTCGAGCAACTCGGCGTTCAGGCCGCACCCGCGTGCCCACTCGACCACGAACGCCGCGATCTCGCGCTCGCCGGCGCCGCCGGCCACGAGCGATGGGTTGACCGAGTCGATCGCCACCAGTGCCTTGAGGAGCTCGAGCGTGTCCGCCGCCATCGCGCGAATCCTGACCGGTCGCGTGGGCCGATGCCCGCGGCCCATAGGATCGCATTCGCCAAGGCGACGATTGGAGGAGTGATGGCGGAGCGGTGGTTCTCCGACGAGGAGCTCGAGGAGATGTCGCGGCCGACGATGGACCGGGCGATCGAGGCGCTCGACCGGGGCGACACGCAGGAGGCCCGTGCACTGTGCGAGCAGATGAAGCAGGAGTGGCGCTACCTGCACGACCTGATGGTCGAGGGCATCGGCGGCTTGATCTCGTTCGTGCAGGAGCGGCTCGGCGACGACGGCGTGGCCGAGGCGTGGACTGACGGCCAGGGCCGGGGCTGGCGGCGCGACGTCGAGAAGATCGCGGCGCGCGACCGCAAGGAGATCGTGCATGCGCTCGCGGCAACCTGGCGCGCGCACTCCTGCAGCGGCACTGGACCGCACCCGGGGGCGTTCACGATCACCGAGGACGACAAGAAATTCACCTTTGCGATGAACCCATGCGGCTCTGGCCAGCGGCTCGTGCGGATGGGGCGCTATGAGGGGCCTAACGCCCTCGGCGTCACCCACGCGGCACACGACTGGAGCTACGAGCGGAAGGGGTTCCCGCTCTACTGCACGCACTGCTCGTTCATGAACGAATCGCTGCCGATCCGCTGGATCGGCTACCCGTTGTATCCGAGCGACCCACCAGAGGACTTCGCCACCGACCCGTGCACCTGGTACTGGTACAAGGACCCGGCGGACATCCCGCGCCGGCACTGGGACCGTCACGGACTGGTCCGCTCGAACGGGGCCGCCAATGCCGATTAGCACGGTGCCGAGCGGTAGGCGCGTGATCGTGACGGGCGCCGCCGGCGGGATCGGGCGGGCGATCGTCGCCGCGCTCGCCGAAAGCGGCTGCGCGGTGGCGGCGTGCGACGCTCCCGGGGGCGGGGCTGATGCCGTTCCCGGCGCGGGCGCGAGCGTGGAGTTCGACGTGCGCGACCGGGCGGCCGTGGTCGATGGTGTGGCGTCGGCAATCGCGTCGCTCGGTGGGTGCGACGCCGTCGTCGCGAATGCCGGGGTCGTGGACACGATCCATCGCGCCGAGCGGTTCTCCGAGGAGGATTGGCGCAAGGACATGGAGACCAACCTCGACGGCGCGTTCTTTCTCGCGCAGGCCGCGTTCGAGGCGTTGGCGGCGTCGGGCGACGGCCGCGTGGTCGTGATCTCGTCGGTAGCGGCCGAGACCGGAATCTCGCGCCAGGTCGCCTACGGCGCGTCCAAGGCCGGCCTCGTCGGGATGGCTCGCACGCTGGCCGCGGAATGGGCGGGGCGGGGGATCCGCTGCAACGTGATCATGCCGGGGTTCGTCGCCACGCCGAAGGTGCGCGCGATGCCCGCGGCCGTCCGGGAGGCGGCCCTCCAGCGGATCCCGCTCGGGCGCTTCGCCGAGACGGACGAACTCGCCGGCGTCGTAAGCTTCCTGCTCTCGCCGGCGGCCGGCTACCTGACGGGTGCGGTGCTGCGCGTCGACGGAGGATTCGGGCTCTCCCTGTGGTGATGACCGTTCCCGTGGAGTTCGTGACCGTGGATCCGCGCGCGACCGCGGTCGTCGCCCAGACGACGACGTGGTCGGAGTTCCCTCACCTGTGGGGGCGCTTGCTCGGCGAGGTCTACGAGTTCGTGCGCACGCGGCCCGATCTCGCCACCGGCGGCGAGGGCGAGCGCTGGCAGAACGTGATGCTCTACAGGGACCAACGACCCGACGTCGAGGTCGGCGTGCTGGTGTCGCAGCCGTTCGAGACGCCCGGCCGCGTGGTCGCGTCAGAGCTTCCTGGCGGGGAGGTCGCGACGGCCGTGCACCAGGGCGATTACGCAACGCTGGGCGCCACCCACGAGGCTGTCCGCGCAGCGGTGGCCGCTCGCGGACGTAAGCTCGCCGGCCCGTGCTGGGAGATCTACGGCCATTGGCGCGAGGACCCTGCCGAGCTCGAGACCGAGGTGTTCTGGTTGCTCCGCTGAGCGGCGCGCGGGTTCTCGCTGGCGGGCGGGGTCGGAGTGCGCGCGGTCACGAGAGCGAGGCGCGCTCGCGCTCGGTCAGCGCGCGCTTGCCTCTGGCCGCCGGGTCCCACGCCACGAGCACGCTCTTGCCCGACGCCGCCAGAGTGCCGTCCAGCAGCCTGACCTCCTGCTCGAGCACGATGCTCGAGGTGCCAACGTGTGCCAGGCGGACGACCACGTCCACCTCCTCGTGGTCCTTGCGCACCTCCGTGTGATGGTCGAGGTCGACGTGAGCGAGGACGAAGCCGCCATGGGAATGATCGGCTCCGACCCGCCGCATGATCTCGGCCATCAGCGCGATCCGCCCCTCCTCGAGCATCTCGTGGTAGACGGCCTGGTTGAGGTGGCCGAGCATGTCGATGTCTCGCCAGCGCAGCTGGACGCGGACGGTCTGCTCGAATCCCGACGGCACGGGCGGGCAGTCTAGGCGGGCGCGGAGAATCGGCGCGGCTAGTGGCGGTCGCCAGCGTTTGAGTCGTCGAGCATGGCGACGATTTCCTGGTGGCGTCCGTGGCCGGCTGCCCCGCGCGCCGTGACGTGGTGGAACGGCTCGGTGAAGCTGAGATCGGGTTGCTTCCCAAGCAGGAACTCGACTACGTCGCGCCGGCCGTGGAGCGCCGCCCAGATCAGCGCGTAGTCGACCAGCCGGTCGCGCTCGAGTCGGGAACCCGAGGGGCCGTCGAGGAGGGTGCCCCAGCCGCGGTCGAGCGAGAGTCCGCGATCGGCGTCGAAATAGCCCTCGACCTCGTCGAGGCGTCCGTCCGCCGCGGCGAACACGAGGTTGTCGACGCGTGCCCCGCACCGCACGAGCGCCTCCGCCGCGTTCGTATATCCGGAATTCAGAGCTGTGAACAGCGGCGCGCCGTCGTCGTCGAGGCCGTTCACCCGCGCCCCCCCGCGGCAAAGCTCCTCGACGAGCGGCGCCTGGACGCCGGCCGCAGCAGGGTGCGAGGAGGAGACCAGCAGCGTCAGCGCCGTGTCCCTGCCGCTATAGGCGTCGCACACGGCGTCGGGGTCGGCGCCGCGCTCGAGCAACAGCCGCGCGATGTCGACCGCGTTTGGCGGCGACTGGAGCTGACGCTCGACCTCGATCCCGTTGGCGGCCACGTGATGGAGCAGCATCGCGTGGTGGGGGAACGGCGAGCGGGCCCGCACGAGCTCGGGGCGCGCATCGAGCAGCGTCCGCAGGGCATCGACCTCGCCCCACTGCATCGCGTCGCACGCTGCCTCGAAGCCGGCGTCGAGTAGGTCGTCGGCGTGTGCCTGGGCCGACGCCCAGTCCGCGTAGCGGAGGTCGCGCGCGATCGCGTCGCGCGCCACCTCGAGCGTCAGCGGGGACGCGAGCAGCTCCTCCGGCGTGGCCTTCCGGTCGACCGTCGCGTGCATCACCCGGGCGGCGAGCCGGTCGCCCTGATCATGCGCCTCCCGCAGCAGTTCGACCTGACGATCCAGATACTCGCCCACGGGCATCGCACTACCGTCGCGGTCGGGGACGAGCGGTCGGGGCGGCATGGCGGCGAGCATAACCCGCCGCGGTCTGCTAATCGTTGCGAGGTGGCGAAGATCGCTGTCACCGGCGGGAGCGGTAAGGCAGGGCGCGCGGTCGTCCAGGACCTGCTCGAGCACGGGCATGACGTTCTGAACATCGACCGGGTCCCGTCGCCCGAGTCGCTCGCCCCGGACTCGCCGGTGCCGTTTCTGCGGGTGGACGTGACGGACTTCGGACAGGTGTTCGAGGCGCTGAGCGGGACCCAGTTCCTGCCCAAGATCGAGGTGGTGGTGCACCTGGCGGCGATCCCGTCGCCGGCCCACGCCCCACCCGACCAGGTCTTTCGCACGAACATCACGAGCACACACGCGGTGTTCGCGGCGGCGGCGCGACTCGGACTGGGACGCGTCGTATGGGCGTCGAGCGAGACGACGCTTGGGCTACCGTTCGAGCGGCCGCCCGACTACGCGCCGGTCGACGAGGCGCACATGTATCCGGAGACGAGCTACGCGCTCTCGAAGGTCCTCGGTGAGGAGATGGCGCGCCAATTCAGCCGCTGGAGCGGGATTCCGATCGTCGGCCTGCGGTTCTCGAACATCATGGTCCGCGCCGACTACGACCAGTTCCCGGGCTGGTGGGACGACCCGCATCTGCGCAAGTGGAACCTGTGGGGCTACGTCGACGAGAGCCACGTGACACAGAGCGTCCGCCTCGCGCTCGAGGCCGACATCGACGGAGCCGACAACTTCATCATCGCGGCGGCGGACACCGTGATGAAGCGGCCGAGCCGGGAGCTGATGGCCGAGGTGTTCCCCGGAGTCCCGGTGGCCGATCGCGTCGAGGGCAACGACACGCTGCTCGACATCGCTAGGGCCCGGTCGACGCTCGGGTATGCGCCCGAGTTCAGCTGGCGCGAGCTGTTCCCGGGCTAGCGGCCGGCGGCGTCAGTCGTCAGCCATCCGGACCGAGCACGTGCTCCCTGAGCCAGTCGTTGCGGAATGCGCCACGGGGGTCGACGCGATCCAGTAGCGCGACGAAATCGCCGTGCCGTTCGTACAGCGGGCGAATTTCGCCGGCGCCGGCGAGGAACAGCTTGCCCCAGTGAGGACGGGCCTCGAACGGCGCGAGCACGCGCTCGACCTCGGCGAGTGCACGCCGCACCGCAGCCGGCTCGGGGCTCCAGGTGAAATGGAGCGCGACCGTGTCGCGGCCGTACTGCGGGCTCATCCACAGGGCGTCGGCGGCGATCGTCCGGATCTCGCTCACCTGGATCACCGGTCGCACCGCCGCCGCGACGACGAGCACGGCCTCGATCGCGGCGACGGCGTCGCCCCTGTGCACGATGTACTCGGATTGGAGCTCCGCCCCGCTGCTCGGCGTGAAGCCCATCCGGAAGTGGGGGAGACGCTCAGCCCAGGGGCCGGCGACTCCGAGTTGGGGCGTGCAGTTGACCGGATCGAGCCCGAGGATCGGGTGCCGGTCCTGCGTCGCCGCGGCCGCGCCGAACAGCTCCTCGGCGGTCTCCTCGGGCTGCTCGTGGACGCGGTTCTTGACCCACACCTGATCGACGGCGTCGCCCCACCGGGTGAACACGCTGACCGAATAGCCACTCGAGGTGATCGCGTCGAAATGCTCGAACAGATCGCGCCACTCAAGCCCCTCGAACACCCGCTGGCGGACCCGGTAGTCGGGCTCGACGTCCAGCGTGACGCGGGTCAGCGCTCCCACCGCTCCGAGCCCCACCACCAGCCCGTCGAAGTCCGGATCCGCGCGGGCCGCGGTGAGAACCGCACCGTCGGAGGTGACGATCTCGACAGCCGCGACGGAGGTCGCCAGGTTCCCGTTGCGATCGCCCGATCCGTGGGTTGCGGTCGACACGGCGCCGGCAACCGCGATGTGCGGCAGCGACGCCAGGTTGGCGAGCGCCAGCCCCTCGCGCGCGAGTTCGAGCGCAAGCTCGCCGTAGCGCAGGCCGCCACCGCACGTCACGGTCATCGCGGCCCGATCGACCACGACGTCGGGTGGAAGGTGCTCGAGCGTCACGAGCTCGGCCGAGTCCGCGATGTCCGTGAACGAGTGACGCGAGCCGAGGACCCGGATCTGCGCGGCCGCCGCGACGATCTCCTGGACCTGCTCGCGCGTCGCCGGGGCGTGGATCACGCGTGCCCGGTAGGTGTGGCTTCCAGCCCAGTTGGTGAGCGGCATCCGGTTCGCGCGCGCCGCGGGCGTCAGTTGAGCTCCGCGCGCTTGACCCGGGCGTCGACCGCCTCGACGACCTCGGATACCCGCTCGCAGATCCCGACCCCGCCCTGGGACCGCAGCTGGCTGCCGAGTCCGCGGCCGCCGACGACGAACTGCGCCTCGGGCCATGCGTACTGGACCTGGAGGATCGCGTCCGTAAGCTCGACCGTGCCCGCCGGCATCGTCAGGCTCATGCAGATGACGTGGGGCCGGTGGCGGAGCACGCTCGCGACGAGCGCCTCGGCAGGCACGTCGGCGCCCAGCATCACGATCCAGTAGCCCGCCCCGCTCAGGAGATTGCTCGCCATCCGCAGCGCGACGACGTGGCGCTCGCCCGCTGGCGTCGCGCACAAAACCCGGTACCCGCGGCGGGACTGGGCGACGCGGTCGGCCTCGCGCTGAAGGGCCAACACACGCAGCGCGATCTCGGTCGCCAGATGCTCGTCGGCCACCGAAATCTCGCCTCGCTCCCACAGCGCGCCGAGCAGCCACAGCGCCGGGGCGATGATCCCCTCGTCGATCTCGGCGGCGGTCAGCCTGGCGTCCATGGCCTCGCGGATCGTGATCTCGGCGGCGATCTCGTCGCCGGCCAGGAGCGCCGCGGCGAACGCTCGCTCGAGCTCTCCGACGATGCCCGAACGCAGATCGCGGGAATCGTTTTCCCGTTGGCCCATCGTTTCTCTGGCGCGACCATACCGGTCAGATGGTGCGACCCGCGTCCTGCCAGTAGCGCTCGCCGATCCGGCGCTTGAAGATCTTGCCGGTCTCCTCGCGCGGTAGGTCGTCGTCGAACACGACGAGCTTCGGCACCTTGTATCCGGCCAGCCTGGCGCCGACGTGATCGCGCACGGCGCTCTCGGTCAGCCCGGCGGACCGATCGGTGTCGACGTGCGCGGAGGGTCTCGCCGAAGTCCTCGTCGGGGATGCCGAACACGGGTCGAAGACGTGGATGTCCGCGTCAGCGAGGAGGCGGCCGACGGTTCCCTCGTGCGCGAGCCATTCGTCGCTGTCGCATGCGACGACGATCCCGATCTCGGTCGCACCGTAGTACTCGAAGATCACCGGCCCGGAACCACTCGATCATCCTCCGCTTGACGTGTATGGGGCACGGCGCCGCCGCGTGGACGACGCACTCCTCACCACCACGGCGCCGTAGCATCGCATGCGTGGAAGCATCGTTGAACCCCGCCCTGGCCGAGGCTCGGTTCTGCCCCCGGTGCGGTGAGCCCGCCGAGATCGACTTCCCGCAGCGGATCGTCTGCCCGCACTGCGGCTACGCCGCCTACTACAACCCGAAGCCGGTCGCCGGGGCGATTCCGATCGACGATCACGGGAGGGTGATCCTGCTGCGCCGCGGGTTCGACCCGGGTCGGGGGCTGTGGACGTTCCCGGGCGGGTTCGTCGATCTCGGCGAGTCGGTGGAGGACGCCGCGCGTCGGGAGGCCGCCGAGGAGCTCGGCATTACGATCCAGGTGCAGGACCTGGTCGGCGTGTACTCGCGCGCCGAGGATCGCGTCGTGCTGATCGTCTATCGCGCGCGGGCGACCGGCAGGCCGCAGACCACGCCCGAGGCGCCCGAGGTGCGCGCATTCGGAGTGGACGAGCTGCCGTGGGACGAGCTCGCGTTCTGGTCCACCGAGCGGGCGTTGCGGGACGCGTTCTAGACCGGCTCGTGGCTGGGGCGGCGCCCGAACCAGCCGAACAGCTTGGCGAACGCGCGGGCGAGCGGACCGCGCTTTGCCGCGGGCTCGACGCGTCCGATATCGACCGGGTCCGAGGCCAGGGCGGGGACCGCAGGGGCGGCCGACACCGGGACGGGCGCCGGCTGCGAGATCGGCGGCGGCGTGCTCTTGGCGCGCGAGCCCGGGGCGGCGGCGCTGAACAGGGACTCGGCTGCGCTGCTGGCCCACATCATCGCCTCGAGGTACAGCTCGCCGGCGCCCTCGACGACCTGAGGCAGGTCGCTGACCTCGCCGGTCTCGAGCCCGGAGACGCACTCGAGCAACAGGCCGCGCTTGCCCTTGCGCGAGACGAGCGCGTCGCGCATCTCGATGGCGAGCGGAAGCGACGCGACCACGTCGACCATCGGCGCGTCCATCATCGCGTCGAGCACCGAGAACAGGCCGAGCGTGAACAGCTCCCCAGGGCTGGCGATCCCGAGCTGCCCGCCGGCAAGCTCGCAGAAGCGGGCGCGGATCAGCGCGGTGACGGTGAGCTCGGTCGGCTTGTCATCGATGCTCGCGAGCACGCTGAGCGTCGCCCACCGCTTGACGTTCTCGATGCCGAGCAGCGCGAGCGCCTGGCCGATCGACCGGACATCGCCGCGCAGACCGAAGAACGCGGAGTTGACGTAGCGAAGCAGCCGGAAGCTGAGCGCAACGTCGTGGACGATCAGCTGCTCGATCTGCTCGAGCTGGACGTCGGGGTCGTTGAGCGCCGCGGCAACCTGGAGCAGCGCGAGCCGGTTGGCGGCGATGCCGCGGGTGCACGCGACCGCCGGCCTGCAGAAGAAGTAGCCCTGGAACAGATCGCAGCCGGCATCGACGCAGAACTCGTGATCGGCCTGGGTGGAGAGCTTCTCGGCTACCAGCTTGCCCTCGTACGGCTTGAGCCTCTCGACGAGTTGCTTGAGCTGCTCGCGCCCGAGCTCGTTGATGTTGAGCTTGACGACGTCGAACAGCTCGAGCAGCGCCTCTGACCCCTCGCGATAGCGGAAGTCGTCGAGCGCGAGCTTGTAGCCCTGCTGCTTGAGCTCTCCGAGCGCCGCGAGCATCTCGTCGTCGAACTGCTCGGTCTCGGGGATCTCGAGGCCGACGAGGTCCGACGGCAGCGCGTGGGCCAGGCCGCCGGTGACGAACTCGCGCGAGATGTTGACCCACGCCGTCCGGGTCCCGACGAGCCGCCCAAGGTCGAGCTCGGTCAGCGCGTTGAGGACGACCGTGGCCGTGGCGCTCTCGGGGTTGGCGATCATCGCCACGTCGTTGACGTAGCCCTCGCCGCGGAACAGCAGCTCGTAGCCGACAACCTCGAGCTTCGGGTTGAAGATGGGCTGGCGAGCGACGAAAGCGTCTGGCATGGGGGACCCTGAGAACTGTCGTTCTTACGTTCCTAGGTCGGCATATCGGGCCGAGGCTTAAGTCGCGGTCGCGGGCGACTGGACGACTTAGTGGTCTCTTTCGCAAATACGAAAGAGACCACTAAGCTCGCGCAGGTGCAGATCTCAAGCTGCGCCGACGTTGAGAGCTTCGTCACGCTCGACGGCTCGACGATCCGGGAGCTGGCCGGCCCGGCGTGGACGCAGGCGCGCCACCAGAGTCTCGCCGAGGCGACGATCAGCGCCGGCGGAGAGACGCTGGAGCACCGCCACCACGTAAGCGAGGAGATCTACTACTTCGTGCGAGGCCGCGGCCGCATGCGTCTCGGGCACGACGAGCGCGACGTCGTCGCCGGGGATTGCGTCGTGATACCGCCGGGCACCTCGCACAAGCTGTGGGCGGCAACCGACGACGAACTGGTGCTGCTGTGCGCGTGCGCGCCCGCGTACAGCGACTCGGACACCGAGATCACTGAGCGTTCCAGCGCCGGCGGGGATTGAGGAGGCCGCGCGGCGCTTGCGGGGGCCGCGGCGACGCTTGAGGAGCGGGCCACTTGCCGGGGCGTCTCCCGGCGGATACGTTTCCCTGCATGGCCGATCAAACACTCACTGTCATAAACGAGGTCCCTCGCTCCAGTGCGATCATCCACGCCCCACCGAAGGGCAAGATGGCGTTCAGCGGTGACGGGCCGGACAACCTGCTGTGCGGCGGCTGCGCCGTCGTCCTGGCCACAGGGGTCAGCGACGGACAGCTGTTCGGGGTGTTCATCGAGTGCCCCGAGTGCGGGGCGCTCAACGACGTCAACTCCTGAGCGTTGCGCCCCGTCACGGGCTGAGCGGCGCTGTCCGCGCGGGGGCATTTGCCGGCGCGCGGACAGGCGGTCGCCCGATTACTTTCCGGCGGGCCGGCGGATCGTGCGGAAGTCGCTGGCCAGGTGGGCGTCGAGGAGGTAGGCCCAGGGCATCAGGAAGTAGCCGTTGATGCCCCAGCTCGTCCCCCACGAGTTGCGCACTAGCCCGTAGTTGGGCTGGTCCTTCAGGTAACCGACGAGCAGGACCTCGTGGCCGCCCAGCTGCTTCTCGTTCCGGGTGGGGAGGGGCACGATGCCGGTTTTCGCGACCTCCTGTGACTCGAACGACTCGTAAACGGAGAACCCGAAGGCGATCGTCTGCCGGTTGGAGAGCACCGCCTTCATCGTGTCGAGGTTCCGCGGAACCGCCTTGTAGTTGGAGATACGGTGCTGCTTCGCCTCGGCGTCGAGGGTCGCGGGCGGGTCGTCCGAGAACTTGGAGGTGTCATATGGCCAATCCGATTCGAGCGGCACGCCGAGCTTCTGGCAAACCTTGAAACCGTCGCGACCGTAGGCGCCGGTGTCCTGGTCGGCGGGAGCGCCCTCGAGCTGTCGCTCGTAGTAGTAGATCCACAATCGCGACAGGAACCCCGGATCGGCTCCGCCCAGCTTCGCGTCGTACTCGACCGCGGCCGCCACCGCGTTCGCCGTGCAGCTCCCGAGCTGGCCCTGGTCGAACACGGCGGGCAGGTCGGCGCGAGGGTCGACCTCCTCGAGCACCGGCAGCTCTGCGGCGTCGGCGATGTGGTCGCGTACGTCCGGGAGCGATGGCTTCCAGCCGTAGTGGTGGATCTTGCGCGGGGTCAGCCCCGCGCTCGTCAGGAAATCGGTCATGTGCCCCTTCTCCGGTCCGGGCCGTCTCGGCGATCGGCGTGCTCACGCCGGCAGCCCCCTTGTTAACCAATCACCTAACTACGATACGCCCGGGCGGGTCGTGGCGTCAACTCGCCGGCCGGCGCCCGCGCGCCGACACGAGCATGTACCCGGGCTCGACGGCGATTTGCCGACCTTCGCTGCGGCGCCGGCGCGCTAGGTCGATCCGCGCGAGCCGGGCACGACCAGCCCGGACTCGTACGCGGCCACCACCGCTTGGGTGCGGTCACGTAACCCGAGCTTGTTGAGGATCCGGCTGACGTGGGTCTTGACCGTCTCCTCGGTGACCACGAGACGAGCGGCGATCTCAGGGTTCGACAGGCCCTCGGCCACGAGCCCGAGGACCTCGGTCTCGCGGGGAGTCAGCTCGCCGAGCGCGGGGACCGTTCGTGGCCTGGCCGCCGGCCGCTGCGCGAACTCGCTGATCAGGCGGCGGGTGACGCCCGGCGCGAGCAGCGCGTCGCCGGCCGCGACGATGCGCACGGCCTCGATTAGCCGCTCCGCCGTGACGTCCTTGAGCAGGAAGCCGCTCGCGCCGGCGCGGAGCGCGTCGTAGACGTACTCGTCGAGATCGAAGGTCGTGAGCACGAGCACGCGCGGCCCGCCGGGACCGTCGCTGGCGAGCTGCCGCGTCGCCTCGATCCCGTCCATTCCGGGCATGCGAATGTCCATCAGGACCACGTCGGGACCGCGCTCGCGAGACACCTGCACGGCCTGCTGCCCGTTCGCGGCGGTGCCCACCACGGCGAAGTCGGGCTGCGTGTCGAGCAGCTCGGCGAACCCCGAGCGCACGACCTCGTGGTCGTCGGCGACGACGATTCGCACCGGCTGTGCGGTGGCGCCCATCGGCGCGGTTGTGCTCAACGGAGCGCCTCACCGGCGTCGATCGGAAGCGTCGCCTCGACCAGGAAGCCGCCGCCGGCGGCGGGCCCGGTTCGCAGCTCCCCGCCGACCGCCACGGCGCGCTCCCGCATGCCCGACAGGCCGTGGCCGCCCGGCGGCGCGAGCTCGGACGGGCCGGGCCCGGTGTCGCGGATCCGCAGGCTCAGCGCGCGGTCGCCGTACTGCAGCTCGACATCGACGCCGGCGCCGGGTGCGTGGCGGCGCGCGTTCGTGAGCGCTTCCTGGACGATCCGGTACGCCGCGAGCTCGACGCCGGGGTCGAGCGAGACCGGCGCGCCACTGAGGATGAGGCGAGCGCCGGAGACCGATGCGTCGCGAGCGGCGTCGAGCAGCTCGTTGAGTTGCTCGAGGCCGGGTTGCGGCTGCAGTTGCGGGGCGTCGGCGCCGGCGTCCTCTCGCAGCACGCCGAGGAGCCTCCGCATCTCGGTGAGCGCGGCGCGGGCGGTGTCGCCGATCGCCGACAGCCGCTGCGCGCCGGCGGCGGGCATCCCGGGAGTGGAGACCCGCGCGGTCTCGGCCTGCACGGCGATCATCGAGATGTGGTGAGCGACGACGTCGTGCAACTCCCGCGCGATCGCCGCTCGCTCGCCGCGCGCCACGTGCTCGAGCAGGTCGCCGGCCGCCGCCTGACGGGCGGCGTCGTGCGACGAAGCCTCGGCGCGCGCTCGTTGCGCGATCCCGGCGAACGCCGACGCGGGCGCGAGCGCGGCGAGGAGCAAGGTCAGCACACCGGCCTCCGAGGCGCTCGGCACCGGTTGCACGAGCGCGAGCACGACGAACGCGGCCGACAGTCCCACGGCGATCACCTGCGCTCGGGAGCGGGGTTCGCCGGCGCGGGCCAGCGAGTACAGCGCCGCCACTTGCGCGACGAGCGCCGCAACCGTGAGTGCATGGAACAGCGTCAGCGACACGACGCTCGCCGCCACGACCGCGATCGCCGCCGCGGTGGCGGCCGCGAATGCCGGCGGCAGCGTGGTCGCGAGCGCGACGACGCACAGGCCAAGCGCCCGCTGCGCGCTCACGCCGTCGAGCGCGGAGCGCACGATCGACTCCGCGACCGCGAGCAGGCCGAGCGATCCGTAGGCCAATAGGGGAGTGATCGCGCCCGGCGCGATCCACGCGGGGTGGTCGGGCCTGCCACGGCGCCAGTTCTCTACTCCCACCACGTGGATCATTGTCCCCGCTGGCCGGTCGGTCGGCATCGCTCCGGGAAGTGATCCGAACGTCCCTCTTGAGAGGGATGCCGACCTCCCTCCGTAGCTCAGGCCAGCGACCCGAAAGATGGCTCGCCGGCGCGACGACAACGCACCGCTCGCCGCCTAGCTTTTCCGGGCATGGAAGCGACGATCGAAGTCAACCGGGTGCTGAAGCGCTTTGGGGAGACCGTCGCCCTCGACGGCCTGTCGTTCGTGGTCACGCCCGGGGGCGTCACCGGGTTCGTCGGGCCCAACGGCGCCGGCAAGTCGACCACGATGCGGGTGATTCTCGGGCTCGATGCCGTCGACGAGGGCACCGCGCTGATCGGCGGGCGGGCGTACCCGAGCCTGCGCCACCCGCTCCGTCAGGTCGGGTCGCTGCTCGACGCCGGCGCGCTGCAGCCGAGCCGGAGCGCCCGCAACCATCTGCTGTGGCTGGCCTATTCGCAGGGACTGCCGTCGCGCCGCGTCGACGAGGTGATCGATCAGGCCGGCCTCGAGTCGGTGGCGCGCCGCAAGGCCGGCGGGTTCTCGCTGGGGATGCGCCAGCGGCTCGGGATCGCCGCGGCGATGCTCGGCGACCCGCCGATCCTGATCCTCGACGAGCCGTTCAACGGCATGGATCCAGAGGGGATCGTGTGGATGCGCGGGTTTCTGCGCGCCCTGGCCACGGAGGGGCGGGCCGTGCTGGTCTCAAGTCACCTGATGAGCGAACTCGAGGACACCGCCGACCACCTGGTCGTTATCGGGCGGGGCAAGCTCGTGGCCGACACGAGCGTCGCCGAGTTGATCGCGGCGGCCTCCGCCGGCCGCGTCACGCTGCGCACGAGCGCGCGCGCAGAAGCGATGGCGGCGCTGGCAAACGGCGGCGCGACGGTCGCCGCGACCGGGCCGGACACGCTGACGGTCACGGGGCTCGTGTCCGAGCGGATCGTCGAGCTTCTCGGCCGGCGCCGGGTGCCGTTCTCCGAGGTTTCGGCGCATCGCTCGAGCCTGGAGGAGGCGTACATGGAACTGACCCGGGATGCGGTCGAGTTCAGTGCGGCTCCGACAGCGGGCGTCGCCCGATGAGCGCCACCGCCGCGCCCTACCGATCGAGCCTGGCGGCCGGTCCCCACGGGTTCACGCCGGTGCTGCGCGCCGAGTGGACGAAGTTCCGGACCGTCCGCGGGTGGGTGATCACCGCGCTCGCCTCGGCGCTCTTGATCGTCGGGTTCGCGTACCTCGGCACGTTCGCCCATCACGACGGTGGAATCTGTGTCGGCCCGAACCCTTCAACGGCGACTTGCGCAGCTTCTACTCACCCGACCCCGCCGCTCGGGCCGGGTGGTGTCGCGGTGACCGACACGTACTACTTCGTGCACCGGACACTGACCGGGGACGGCAGCATCACCGTGCGGGTCAGTTCGCTCAGCGGTCGCATCCAGGGCGGCAACGGCAATTCGGCGAGCGTCGCCGACATGGCCGGCGCGCCCAGTCCGGCGCAGCCGTGGGCCAAGGCCGGGCTGATCCTGACCGCGGCTACCAAACCGGGGTCTCCGTACGCCGCGGTCATGCTCACCGGCGCCCACGGCGTGCGGATGCAGTTCGACTACCTCCACGACATCGCCGGCCCGGCGGCATCGCCGGAGCATCCGCGCTGGCTTGCGCCTGACCCGTTCGGGCACGACGGTAACGGGCTCTGAGTCGGCGGACGGTCGGACGTGGTTCCGCGTCGGGTCCGTGCGGGTGGCGAGCCTGCCCCGGGTGGTTCAAGGCGGGATGTTCGTGACCTCACCGCTGACCGCACCGACCGAGCAGGCGCTCGTGCCGGGTGCCGACGGCGTGGCCACGGGCGCGAGCGCAACGTTCGGCGCGCCCGGACTTCAGGGTGGATGGTCGCCCGGCGCTTGGACGCCGCAGGACGTGGGTGACAACGGGTCGATCCCGACCCTGAGCACGGTCGGCTCGGAGCACTCGGGGTCCGGCTTCACGATCGCCGGGTCCGGGGACATCGGGCCGTCGGTTGCCGCCGGCGACACCGACAGGAACGCGCTCACGGGCGTGTTCGTCGGCCTGATCGTGCTGATCGTGCTCGGCGCGATGTTCATGACCGCCGAGTACCGGCGCGGGCTGATCCACACGACGCTGACCGCCAGCCCTAACCGCGCCCAGGTGCTGATCGCCAAGGCGTTGGTGATCGGGGCGGTCGCGTTCGTCGTCGGTGCCGCCGCGGCCGCGGTGTCGATCCCGCTCGGGAACCACATCCTGCGCGTGAACGGCAATTTCGTGTATCCGGTGAACACGCTCACCGACGTGCGCGTGATCTTGGGGACGGGGGCGCTCGTGGCGCTGGCCGCGGTCCTCGCGCTGGCGCTGGGCGCGGCGCTGCGCCGGGGCGCGGGAGCGGTCACCGCGGTGATCGCGCTGATCGTCGTGCCGTACGTGCTCGCGTTCGCCTCGGCTCTCCCCGCCGGCGCATCGCAGTGGCTGATGCGGGTCACGCCCGCCGCCGCGTTCGCGGTCGAGCAGACGCTGCCCCAGTACCACCAGGTGTCGTACCTGTACACGCCCGCCGAGGGCTTCTACCCGCTCGCGCCCGTGGTCGGCCTGGCCGTGCTCGCCGCGTATGCGCTGGTCGCGCTGGTGATCGCGAATCGCGTCCTTCGCACCCGGGACGCATGAGCGCCGCGCTCCACGCCGAGTGGACCAAGCTGAGGACGATCGCGGCGACGGGGTGGCTGTTGCTCGGCGCCGTCGCGCTGACGGTCGCCCTCAGCGGCGTCGTTGCGGTCGCCGTCACCTACGCCTCAGTCGGCTCGGGCCAGGACATCACCAGGCTCAGCCTCACCGGCGTGTATCTGGGCCAGGCGGTCGTCGCGATCCTTGCCGTGCTCACGATCGCCGCCGAGTACAGCAGCGGAATGATCCTGGTCACGCTGACCGCGATGCCGCGCCGGCTTTACGTGCTCGCGGCCAAGGCGGCGGTGGTGAGCGCGCTCGTGGTCGTCGCGGGGATGGTCGCCGTCCTCGGCTGCATCCTGGCCGGGCGGTTGCTGCTTCCGGCCGGCGGGTTCACGGTGGCGCACGGCTACGCCCTTCTTTCGCTGAGCCATACGTCGACGTTGCGCGCGGCGTTCGGCACGGTCATCTACCTCGCGCTGATCGGTCTGCTCAGCCTCGGCGTCGCCACCGCCGTGCGCGAGCCGGCCGTGGCGACCGGGCTCGTACTCGGGCTGCTGTACCTGTTCCCGATCCTCGCGGCGCTCGCACCGGATCCGCACCTCCGGCGCCATCTGGAGCAGATCGGTCCGATGACCGCCGGGCTCGCGATCCAGGCGACGACTAACCTCCGCGGGCTCCCGATCGGCCCGTGGGCCGGGCTGGGCGTGCTGGCCGCCTGGGCCGCCGCCGCGCTGCTCGCCGGCGGTCTCGCACTCGCGCGGCGCGACGCATGAGAAGATCGCGCGATGACCAGGTTCGAGGGCTTCGGTCCCAAGGTCCAGAAGTGGTTCAAGGGCCTCGAGGCGGACAACACCAAGGAGTACTTCAGCGCGAGCCGGGAGTTCTTCGAGGAGTCGATCCGCGATCAGATGGACGCGCTGCTGACCGAGCTCAGCGAGCAGTTCGGCGGCAAGGTGAAGATGTTCCGCCAGAACCGCGACATCCGGTTCTCGCCCGACAAGTCCCCGTATAAGACCAACACGTACGGCGTCCTGCACGGTTCCGACATGGCCGCCCAGGGCCTGTACGCGTCGATCTCGGCGCGCGGCATGGTGGCGGGAAGCGGCTACCACTTGATGGCCCGCGATCAGCTCGACCGCTACCGCGAGGCGGTCGCCGACGACGGTCACGGTGCCGAGCTGGCCACGCTCACGGCTGCGGTGCTTCAGAAGGGGCTCGAACTTTGGGGCGAGAGCGTGGCGACAGCCCCGCGCGGTTATCCGAAGGACCACGAGCGGATCGAGTTGCTGCGGCGGAAGAGCCTCTCGCTCGGAGCGACGCTCGAGTTCGGGCGCGGCATCACCCGCGCCGATGGGCTTCAGTTCGTGGGTGAGACGTGGCGCGCGGCCGCGCCGGTGACCGGATGGCTCGACTCGCACGTCGGCCCGAGCACGCTGCCCGGGGACCGAGGGAGAGGCCGCCGGTGACGAAGCTGTCCGGCGAGACCTGCGGCGTCGACGGCGAAGGGCTGCTGAGGCGGGCCGCGAGGCCCGATCCTCTGTAAAACGCGACACAGACGCTCCTACGGCTGAGTTCCCGATGCCGCAGGTCGCGTCAAACGGGCTCAAGTGCAAACGTTGCCTTGACCGCGGCGATGACCTCCTGCTCGCCGGCCTCGACGTGCACATCCGGTCCGCCACCAGCGCGGCGCGCCGCGGCCGTCATCATCGGGAAATCGTGCTCGGGTTCTGAGAGCGCGAGCAACGGTCCAAGGCGGGCATCGACGCCTGCCGCGTACGCGGCCGCCTTCTCCTTGGCGTGCTCGGCGGCACGCGTCGCCGCCTCGAGCCACACCGGGTTGCTCATCGAGATCCGCCACCTGGGACCGGCGATCCGCGCGTCGAGTTCGTCGCTCGCTCGCATCATCAACCGACCGATAGTCTCGGTATCCGCGAGGCGAACCAACATGCTCGCGAGCGCCCGGTGCCCGAGCGAGCGCCGGCCTTCTTTCGTGTGCTCAAACTCCTCGCTGACCGTGACACCCGTCGTTGACCGGTCCTCGCGGGCGATCGAGAGCTCGTCGAGCATCTGAGCGAGCGCCTCGCCTCGGTTTGCGACGTCCGCGAGCGCTGGTCCCGGCGACGCCTCGGTCGCCGACAGTGTTATCCACACGATCGCTTCGTCGGGCCCGGTACGGATCGCCGCCTCGCCGATCACGGTGACGGTCGGCCGAGCCTCACTCGAACCGGGTTTATCGCCCGCCATGCGACGATCGTAGTGCGTGGGCTCTTGCCGCTGCCGAAGCGAGGCGCTACGTTGTGCTCCGAGATGGCGGGGATGGCCGTGTTGTTCTTGGCGATGTTCGCCGGCGGGCTGGAACTGGCGGCGGGTGCCGCCGGCGCCTCCGCGAGGGCTGTGGGTGTCGGATGTGTGATCTTCGCGGTGTCCCTCGGTCTGGTGTCCGAACGCAGCGCGAGTCACGGCCGGTGATGGACTGCGATCAGCCGACGTGGCCGCTCGCGACTGAAACGCATTCCAGGCTCAAACTGCGGCCGATGACGAGCGAGCTGACATTCCGATCGATGCGAGAAGCCGATCTTGAGCTGATCCGGATCTGGCTCGCCCTCCCGCACGTGGCCACCTGGTACCTGGCCGGCTCGAAGCTCGAGCAGGAACTCGACGAGCTGCGCCAGTGCATCGCGTGCGAGCAGCCGACATATGCGCTGATGGTGCTCGAGCGAGGCCAGCCGATCGGCTGGTGTCAGTGGTACATGTGCGCTGACTATCCCGACCACGCCGCCGGGGTCGGCGCCGAACCCGGAGACATCGGGGTGGATTTCGCGATCGGTGACCCGGCGCGTGTCGGCAAGGGGGTGGGCACGTCGTTGATCGCGGCGCTGGTTGCCTACGTCTCCGAAAGGCACCCTGCCGCCGGCTTCGTGGCGGATCCCGAGGCGACCAATCACGCCTCACGGAGAGTGCTCGAGAAGAACGGATTCGAGCTCGTTCGCGAGGGAACCATCGCGTCGGAGCCGACGGCCGCAACGATGGCGATCTACCGGCTGCGTCCGTGACGCGGCTGCTTCGATCAGGGCGATCACGCGTGCTTTCGGGCAACGGATCTGGTCTCTTCGAGACGCGCCCTGGCCTCCTCCGCGAGCGTGGTCGCGTCGTCCTGGGCCTGGCGGGCCTCTTCGATCAGGTCACTCAGTTCCGGCCGGCTCTCGTGCACTCGGTCGAGGACGTCGGCGGCGACATAGATTGGGCAGCCCGTCAGCGCCGCGAGCGTGAGCGCGTCGCTCGGTCTGGCGTCCACCTCGGTGCCGTCGGTCAAGACCGCTTGGGCGAAGAACGTGCTGTCGGTCAGCTTGACGATCCTCGCTTCCGCGAGCTCACCTCCGGTCGCCTTGAGCAGTGCGGCCGCGAAGTGGTAGACGCCGGGACGCGGAAGCTCGACGTTCTCGAGCACGACCGCGAGGCCGGTCGCTTCGGCCGAGCCGATCCAGATCAGCATCCGCCGGTCGCCGTCGATCTCCTGGAGGAAGACGATGTGGCGCTGTGAGGCTGGTTCGGCCGCGGCGGTCCGTCGTAGGTCGGCGATCCGCACCGGGACGAGATCAGGGGTGGACGTGGGCATCGCGAAGTACTCCTTCCAGACTGGTTCCAATGGGTCGCGCAACGAACGACGAGCCTTGTGAAGGCGCGTCTTGATCGCTCCCGGCACCGTGCCGAGCTCGTCGGCGATCTCGGCGTGAGTGAGTCCACCGAGGTAGAACAGGGTCACGGCTTGGCGCTGGCCCGCCGGCAGCTCGTCGATTGCCGCGCGCACCCGCCTGGCGACCTCAGCCGACTCGAGCTGGCCCTGTGGGTCGTGCTCCGCATCCGCGGGGCCGCCAGGGTCGCTCCGATCGATCATCGGATCGAACGAAGCGACGGTTCGACGGCTCGGCGCAATCAGCGAACGGCATACGTTCAGGCCAATCCCGATCAGCCAAGCGCCGAACCGGTCAGGGTCGCGCAGACGACCGAGACCGAGCATCGCAAACAGGACCGCCTGCTGGGCCGCGTCCCGCGCCAGCTCCCCGTCACGCAGCGCGCGTCGGCAGCTGCTGAGCAGCATCGGGTAGTGGCGCTCGACGAGCACGGTAAACGCGCGACGATCTCCCTCGCGCGCGCGAGATACCAGCGCTCGATCGTATGGGCAGTTCGACATCGCCACCCCTTTAGTGTCCCGAGCATCGCCTCGGGTTACCCGCGAGGATCGTGGCGATCAGGCTGAAGCGGAGCCCGCGGGCGAAGCACCGAGCCGTTCTAGCGGCTACTCATGGCCATCTCACCTACGCGTGCCCCGTGCGCGGCCTGGCCGCGCCGGAGGAGGACGAGCGCGAGTAGCGCGGCCGCGGCGATGATCCCGGCTTCGACGTGGAAGGCCGCCCGGAAGCCGTCGGTCAGCGCGGACGAAAGCGGGGTGGCGGAGTGAAGCGCGTGGTTGGTGCGGTCGGTCGCGATTGTGCTCATGCTGGGTTCTCCAGTTGTAGAAGACTTCTACACTTGTAGAAGAAACGCCGCCCGTTGTCAAGCCCCGCTGCGATACTCGTGCGCCCGATGCCCCCATCCGACCGATCTGAACGCCGCCTGCGCCTGCTCGAGGAGGCCCTGCGGCTCGTCAGCGAGTCCGGCCTGGGGGCCGTCACGCACCGCAATGTCGAGCAGGCCGCAGGCGCGCCCCACGGCTCGGTGACCTACTGGTTCGGAAGCCGCGAGGGACTCATCTCGGCGCTCATCGACTGGCTGTGCGACGAGTCAGAGCGCCAGGCGCGGGCGATCGCCACGCCAGTCCATCAGCAGATCGCCGCCGGCCAGACGCTGGACATCGACGCCATCGCGGCGGCGCTCTCGGCTTGGATGGACGGCTCGGCCGCGCACCACCTGGCCCGTATGGAGCTCGAGCTCCAGGGCGCGCGGGAGCCCGCGCACGCCGAGCGGATGACCAAGGCCGCCCAGGTCTTCTGGGGCATGTGCGCTGCTATCGCCGAGGGCCTCGGCTCCGAGGATCCCGATCGGGACGGTCGGGCGATGGCGGTGATGCTCGACGGGCTCATGCTCGACCGCCTAGCCCACCCGCCACAGAGTCAGGACGTGGTTGTCGCTTCAGTGCGGTGGCTACTGGCCGGGCCGCCGGCATCGCCCGACTGAGGGCAAGCCGGCGCGCCGTCGAACCCGATGCTCCCGAAGTGCTCGGAGCGGCGTCGCTTAGCGCCGAACGCCCGCTATTGCGACCCATAACGCCTGTGGGAGGATGGCGGCGTGCAAGGTACGGAGAAAGTGGGGCTAGGGGAGACTGGCGACGAGATCACCGATACGCCGCTCGGCGAGTCACGGTGGCCGCCGGTTCTGGCGATCTTCGTCTTCCTGCTGATGAACATCGCCGTACGAATATGGTTGCCGAGCGAAGGAGCGCTCCACGTGCCATGGCTACTGCCGACGGTCGAAGGCATCCTGCTCGTCGTGCTCCTGACGAGCGACCCGTCGACTCTCGGAGCGCGTCGGACGCTGCACCGACTCGCGCTCACGATCGCCGGCATACTCGTGGCGGCTGCATTGTGGGCAACGGTGCTCCTTGTTGCGGACCTGATCAGGGGCACCGGGGTGACTAACTCGGCTAGTCACCTCCTTGCTTCAGGTGCCATCGTGTGGCTTGGCAACAACCTCGCCTTCGGATTGTTGTACTGGCTGATGGATGGTGGCGGACCGCTCGCGCGCTCAAAGCAAACGAGACCCGTTGACTTCGCGTTCACACAGCATGTGAGTCCCGAACTGGCACCGCCCGGCTGGCGGCCGGTGTTCCTCGATTACCTACATTTGGGTTTCACGAACGCAACAGCATTCAGCCCCGCCGACGTGCTGCCGCTCACCCACCGGGCCAAATACACAATGCTCGTGCAGTCGACGGTTGCTCTAGCGCTCGTCGGGACTGGTCGTCGCCCGTGCCGTCAACGCGTTTAAGTAGGCGCTCGCCTGCTCGTACGTAAGGAGAGGACGCCGGGAAGATCGAGAACGCCGTCGAGCCGCCGGAGGTCCAGGTGAACTGAGCTCCTGAATCGCCATCGATCGGGATGCCCAGATGCTGCGAGTACCAGTTGCGCAGCGATTCCGCGTCGTGTGCACGAATGAACACGCCGCCGATGCCAGTCACTTGAGGCATGGGGGAACCATAGGACACGGCGCGGGCAAGAACCAGCGGCCCGGGCCAGCGGCCCCGGGGCGGTAGGCGTGTGGCGATCTGTCAGGTGCTCTGATAGATCGACAGGGAACTCGGCTGCACCTTCTGGCACGCTTGAGTTGCGCGGCGGAACGCGGGGGCTTGCTCGTTGATCCTGGCGGAGAGGGTGAACACCCCGTCGTGATCAGGATCGGGGAAACCGGGTACCCCGTGTGAGCGCATGCAGTCCGCGAACACGACATCTTGGGCTCGTTGTTGCGCGCCGGTGCCGCTGGGCCCTGCTTGCACTCCCCCGTTGGGCAAGTAGTGGTGGCACGCTCGGTCGGCGGACCTGAACGCCGGGGAGTTTGGGTCGAGGCTTCCGGGCGAGATCGTCACCTGCACGTGGTCGGCTGAGCTTGAGACCACCGGGTCGGGATAGCCGGCCAACCCGTGCGAGCGGATGCAGCCGGCGAAATTCATATAGTCCTGCTGGACTTGGGCGAGGCTGCCGCCGGAGCCCAAGGCACTTGATGAGCCGGGCGAGTTCGAGCCGCCGCCGCAGCCGGAGACGAGCAGCGACGCCGCGGCTAGCGGTGCGATCGAGGTGACAATGAGCCTACGGCGGAAACGCATCATGTTCAATTCCTTCCAGTCGAGCGCGGGAAAGCCACGTCGATGACGAGGCCCCCGCTGGTTGGGGCTTGTGCGGTGAGGGTGGCGTCGTGAGCGTTCGCGATCGTCTGCACGATCGAGAGTCCGAGTCCGACGCCGTCCGAACAGCGGCCGGTGTTAGCGCTATGCCGCTGGAAGGGTTGGAAGAGGCGGGTGACCTCGCCGGGCGGGATCACGGGTCCGGTGTTCGCGATCGTGAGGATCGCGCGTCCTGCGGCGGTATACGTGGTGACCGCGAGCCGGCCGCCCGAAATGTTGTGACGGACCGCGTTGGCGACCAGGTTCGCGACCAAATGCTCGATCAGCTGGGGATCGCCGGTCGTTCGGGCGAGTTCGAGCGCCGTCGTGCTCGTCAGTCCGTGCTGATCGTGGGCTCGCAGAACGTTGCCGGCGGTTGCGGCGAGGTCGACGGGCTCCCGTCGCAGATGTCCATGCTCGGTACGGATGAGGGTGAGTAGCGCGGTGAGCAACCGTTCTTGCCGCCAGCAGGCGGCGAGGACCTGTTCGCCCATCTCCCGCAGTGCGACCGTGTCTGCGTTCGGGTCAGAGAGCGTGGCCTCCGTGACCGCGACCTGAACGGTGATCCCGCCGCGCAGTTCGTGGGCGGCGTACGCGAGGAAACGCCGCTGCGCTTCCAGCGAGTCCGAGGTTGCTGTTGCGACGTGTGCTCGCCTGCCCGAGCCGCCGTGACGCTTCGTTGCGTCCGTGATTTGCCCTAGAGCGGTCACGATATGAACGTACGCGGCGCTACGTGATTTGTCGTCGGCACCAGGATGTAACTGCGCGTACCGCATTCGGGGTAGCGCCAGTCCGGGTCATCCTTGGGAGGTACGTGGCCCACGCACCGAGGCGGGGGTGCTCGGCGGCTCCGACGCCCGCCTCAGTCTGCCGACGTTCAGCCGCCTGGGCGGGGACTAGCCGCAGACGGGGCGGCGCGGCTTTCGACCCGCGCGAGAACATCGCCTTGCGCGTCGAGCGCGACGATGGTCACCGGTCCCATCGGCATCGCGCCGCTGACGAACAGGTTCTGGCTGACGCTCGCCGAGGCAAGCGTCCTGCCGGAGGCATCGACAAGAGCTACGGACGCGACGCCATCGGCTGCGAACCCGGCGAAGTGATGACCAATCGGGAACACGGACACCGGATTACGCGCCGACGGGAACTCGTCGCTGCCGTTCTCGCAACCGACATCTGAGGCTGGCCGCTGTGCGCCGGCCGGAGTGGCGGACTCGACGACCGCGAGGCAGTACCCGAGTGGCTTCTGAGCGGCGTAGAAGCGGACCCCCTCCCGGGTCCCCAGCAGCTCAAGCGTCGACGGGAAGCCAAGCTGGTGCATGTCCCGGATGAGGCTGCTGTCTCTGGAAAGCGTCCTTGTAGCGACCGCGGTGCCCCGGTTGGAGAATCCGAGCAGACTGCCGATGTCGTCGGCGAACGCCGCCGCCGGCACTCCGATCACCGCGGCCAGCGAGAGCGCGAGCAACGCGCGTCGGCGCCGTCGCCGGGGCGGCGTCAATCCCCGCCGCCCGGACGCGCGCGTGGGACTCATCCGTCGGTTCACGCCGGCTCGACGCACGACCTCCTCCCAGTCAGAATCGTCAACGCTCGAGGCGAAGCTGCGAATGCGACGTTCAAGCAGCGGGTTGTCGTTCATCGAAGCTCTCCTTCGGTCTGGGTCTGCAAAGCCTTCGACAGGTCGGAATGGGCGCGCGAGAGCGTGGCCGCGACCGTGCCCTCGCTGATCTCGCACAGCGCTGCGATCTCCGCGTAGGAGAGGTCAGCGAAGTAGCGCAGAAACACGATCATCCGCCGTCGCGGCGGGAGTTCCCGGAGCGCATCGGCCAGCGCCGGATCACGCTCTGGCGACGGAGGCGCAGGCGCGTCCGCAACCAACTCCTCCAAAGTCAGCTCGTGGCCGTTCCGCCGCGACTCGAGCGCGACCCGGACCGCGATCCTCCACACCCACCCGACTAGCGGTCCGTCGCCCCGATACTGATCGCGATCCCGAAGCGCCCGCGCGAACGCCTCCTGCACGACATCCCGCGCCGACTCGTAGCTGCCCGTGATCGCCGCCATCCCGTTACGGAAAGCGAGGTAGCGGCTCCGGTACAGCTCCTCGAGTTCGTCAGACACGGAATTCATCGTCACTCACAAAGAGGGCCAACCGCCACGATTTCTTTATTCCACGAACTCTCAGGCGCTCGCGGTGAGTGCGCCGTCTTTGCCGCTGGTAGTGCGCGGCGATTGCGGAGTCAGTTCAGGGGCGCAGCGCTGCCGGCGCGAGCCGGCGAAGGTCGAATGCTCCATGCGATCGGATAGTGCACGATCGGGGTGAAGGTCACACCGACCGCGTCTCCGTCGCGGCGTGCGTCGACGATCATCTCCTTCAGCTGGCTCATTTGCTCTGCATGATCGTTCGTCTGCCACAGGCTGACGTGGACTGCGGATCCTTGGACCGAGGCCCCGACGTAATAGGCGATGAGCCCGTCCAAACTGCCGATCGCGGGAATGAGGTACCTGCCGGTATCCCGCGTCATCTGCTCGACCTCCTCAAACCGCGCTGGGTCGAAGTTTCCACGCGAGACGCGTATGACAGCCGTTGACGGAGGCGACGCTGCGGTCATCTGAACTCTCCTTCGGCTCCGGTCTGGAGCAATTATTTTACGATAGGATATCGTAATGTAAATGTGCGCCAGGCCGTCGATCCCCGAACGCGCAGAAGCCCTGAGTCGATCGCGACGAGCTTCGAACCGACCAGACGGTGCCGTGCGTCCGCGCCCGCGCGGTCGACCGCGCGACTCGGCACTCGATGGGTCGATCCTGGCCGCGGCCGAGCACCAGCTGGAGGAGAAGGGATACGCCGGGATGTCGATGGAATCCGTCGCGGCCGCCGCCGGCACCACAGTCCCGACTCTGCGCCGCCGGTATCCCAACAAGCTGGATGTGGTCGCGGCGGTCGTCGATTCATTGCGTATCGAGCCGCTGCCGAGCCGACCAAGAGGACCACGCGCGGACGCGTTGGCCATCCTCGCAAACTTCCAGCGAAACCTCGAGCGCCCACTAGCAATGGCCACGCTCGGCTCGATCCTGTCCGAGGAGCACCGAAACCCGCTCCTGCTCGAACGATTCAGAACCCGGCTCCTTCAGCCGCGCCGCGCGATGCTCCGCCAGGCGCTCGCCGACGGCGTGAACGCCGGTCAGCTTCCTCGCACACTGGACCTCGACGCGGCAACCAACATGCTGATCGGCTCGTTCTACGCCCGCTACCTCACCGGCGAGCCAATCCCGAAGGACTGGGCCAGGCGAGTACTTGTGTGCCTATGGCCACCACAGCAGCGCCAGAGCTCGGCCTAGCGGCAGGATCGTGTTTTGTAGCCTCCGCGGCGATGTTCGATCACGTCGGAATCGCCGTCGCGGACCTCGCGGCGTCCGAGCGCTTTTACCGCACGATCCTGTCCGTACTGGGCGCCGAGCCGAGTCACGCGGATGCTGAGCTCGTCGAGTGGGAGGACTGGGACATCGGGCCGACGGACCGCGAACACCCCATGACCCGCGGCCTGCACGTCGGCTTCCGCGCGCCGTCCCGCGAGGCCGTGGACGCCTTCTGGCGGGCGGGCATCGACGCGGGCTACCGCGACGATGGCGCGCCTGGCCCGCGCCCGATCTACGGCCCGGACTACTACGGCGGCTTCCTGCTGGACCCGGACGGCAACAGCGCGGAGGCGGTGCACACGAAGCACGAGGACCGCGTGCCCGACGGCTGCATCGACCACCTCTGGATTCGCGTCCGCGACCCCGCCGCGTCCAAGCGCTTCTACATGACGATCGCGCCGCACGCCGGGCTGCGGATCGGCGTGGACAAGCCGGACCACGTCCAGATGGTCGGCGCAGACTTCAGGTTCTCGCTGATCGACGATCCCCGACCGCTCACGGAGCACGTCCACCTCGCGTTCCCGGCGCAGGACGACGCGACCGTGCGGGCATTCCACGCCGCTGCGCTCGCCGCCGGCTATGAGGACAACGGCGCTCCCGGAGAGCGCGCCGTCTACCACCCGGGCTACTACGGCGCGTTCGTCCTGGACCCGGACGGGCACAACGTCGAGGTCGTCAACCACAACCGCTGAGCGACAGCAGACGACGCCTCGCCAAGAGCGCCGCCGGTGCCCGATAGGGTGGCGCTGTGTTTGGCCACTACGAGAACTTCTTCGTCGCGAGCGCGGGTGCGTCCGCCGCGATCTTGGGGTTGCTGGTCGTGGCCGTATCGGTCGTCAACGCGGATGACGCGGACCCCACAACACGGGAGTTGCGAACTGTGCTGGCCGGGAGCGCGTTCGTCGTCCTGGTGGACATCTTCTTCGTCTCGATCGTGGCCTTGACCGGGGGCTCGGTCGTCTTCGGGCTCTCCAGCATCGCGATGGCGACTATCGGCCTGGTCGCCACCAGACGGCTGATACCAAGGGCAAAGCGGGCGGGAAATTTCTCCCGCAGCTCGCGAAGCAGGAGGCTGAACCTCGCCTTCGCGTCGATTTCGGTTGTGGGCTACTCAGTGCAGCTCGGCCTCGCGGTAGCGCTCCTGACCAACACCCAGAGCGCCGCGCTGCAACGCGCCCTGGTCCTCGTCATCGTGATTTTTTACGGGAGCGCCCTTGGCCGGGCGTGGGAGGTCACCGGGATCACCCGGCGGGGATAGGACCCCTACCTGGGGCCAGTCGGGTTAGTCGGCCCACCAGTCGCGCTGGCCGTGGACATCGTCGCGTGGAGCTTCGCCGAGGTTGGGCGCGCCGACGACGAGGATCTCGAGGCCCTCCGGCCCGGCCTCATAGCCTCGCCACATACCGGGCGAGACACGCACCGCGTCCCATTCTTTGAGCTCGACGATTTCGTCGTCCACCTTCATCCGCCCGCTCCCGCGCACGACCACGTACACCTCCTCTTGCTTCTTGTGCATGTGGCCGTACGGAAAGCGATAGCCGGGCGGGATGCGCTGGTAGCTCAGGCCGGACTGCTCGAGCTCGAGCGCGCCGGTCGCCATGCGGAACTCGAGGTCCGGCGCGCCGTCGAACCTATGGCCGACGTCCTCCAGATCCTCCTTGAGGTTCCTGTGCGTGAACGGCACGGCGCAATCCTACGGGACCTCCGGCTTGGGTCGCCAAGGCGTGCCGCCGTCAAGGCTCCCGCTGCGTGGTGCACAAGTCGACGCGGCGACCGCACAGAAGTGGGTCGGTGGTAACGGCTGGAGTTCGTTCGTCGACACGGCTCCCGGCGTTCCGACCTCGAGTCGATAAAAGACGGCTCCGCGGCACCGCCTACCTGAGCAACGCAGCAAATCGACACGCGGCGCGCCGCCACCGACCGGATAAGAATGGTAGGCATGCTCGTGTGGCCGATCGGCTCCTCAGCGCGATTGGCTTGGTGCGTTTTGCAGGTCCTGGGTCGGTCGGAACGTGGTGCAAAGGTCGCCAAACCGCATCGTCGCGCCGCGGGGTGGCTGGATAAGCGCCCGGGGGGCGCTTATGTTGCCGGCGCGTGCGCCGGCAGGGAGCTTTGGTGCGTCTTGCGCCCTGATCAGCGGACGCTTCAGTTCCCGGGTTGAGCATCGCCACCACATCGACCGCCCACACGGCGACCGCGATCCAGACCCGGATGCCAAGCGGGAACACGATCGACGCACTACTTTTCGATAGCTCGGCCGCCGCGTGCCCGAACGCGGCGCCGGGTGGGGAGGAGGACCGTAAGTGTTCCGCGGAACACCTACGGTGAAACAACCAGAGGATCCGACCTTACGCGTGGACTGCCGTGCGCGACAAGGCCCAGAGCCGCTCGGCGGCGTCTCGATCGAGCGCATAGGGGGCGACGCCGGAGGCGGCAGCACTGGCGTCCCCGGGCGGCACCGTCGCCGCCTCGTTGCAGTCCTCGAAGTAGCGGCCGCCGATGCCGTCGAGTTGGGGAGAAGTCGCGACCAGCACGGTCGTCGCGGCCCCCTGGGCGATCGTCTTGAATCGGATCGGCGCGCCGTTGATCGTCTGGGTGGTCGTGCCGGTCGTCGCCGCGGCGGCGCGCAACTGTGCGACCTGTTGTTGATCCATGTACCGGGACAGGTTGGTCTCGATGATCCCGCCGGGGTGGACGGCGTTGGCGGTGATTCCGTCGGCCGACCAGTGGTCGGTCGCTCCGACCGCGAAGAGGACGTTGGCGGTCTTCGACTGTCCGTAGGCGAGCCATGGGTCGTATGGGCGCGAGGTGAAGTTGATGTCATCGAACATGACCGGTGAGCGGAGGTGGCCGCGTGAGCTCATCGACACGATCCGCGCGTTGCCGCCCGCGGCGAGCGCGTCGTGGAGGCCGACCGCGAGCGCGAAGTGACCGAGATGGTTGGTCGCGAATTGGAGTTCCCAGCCGTCCGGCGTCAGCTCGAGGCTCGGCAGCGCCATCACGCCGGCGTTGTTGATGAGGATGTGGAGCGGCCCGGTCCAAGTGTCGGCGAACGCGGTGACCGAGGCCGGATCGGCGAGGTCGAGCGGTTCGACATGGACGGAGGGGTTGCCGGTGGCTTCGCGGATTACGATCGCGGTGCTCTCGCCGGCGTCAGTGTCACGGACCGCGAGCGTGACGTCGGCGCCGGCACTCGCGAGCGCGCGTGCGGTCTCGACGCCGATGCCTGACGACGCGCCGGTGACTATCGCGTGCCGGCCGGAGAGGTCGATGCCGTCGATCACCTCGGCAGCGGTCGAGTCGAATCCGAACGGGGTCTGAATGCGTGTGGTCGATGTCATAGCCCGAGTCTCGAGCACCGGGTCGGGCCCCACAAGAGATCCGTCGATCCTGGTAGTGACAGGGCCAGCATCAGCGTTCGAGGCGCGCGTACGCGCGCGTATCGTTGTCGGGACGTGGGCCAGGCGAACTTGATCGGTGAATACCTCCGCGCGCGGCGCGAGCTTGTCCAGCCGGCCGACGTCGGGCTGCCACAGCTGGCCGGCCGTCGTCGTGTGCGTGGGCTGCGTCGGGAGGAGGTCGCGATGCTCGCCGGTGTCAGCGTCGATTACTACGTCCGGCTCGAGCAGGGGCGCGACCAGCATCCCTCGCCGCAGGTGCTCGATGCGCTCGCGCGAGCGTTGCAGCTGGACGACGACGCGATCTCGCATCTTCACACCCTTGCCGCGCCCGCAGCCCGTCGTCGTCGCCGCTCCAGCCCAAGACCCGAGCGGGTGCCCGCCGGCATCGTCCGGCTGATCTCGACCTGGCACGAGACGCCCGCGTACGTGTACGGCCGCTACATGGACGTGCTCGCGGCGAATCCGCTCGCGACCGCGCTCGCTCCGTACTACACCCCGGGCGAGAATCTTGTACGGGTCGCGTTCCTCGACCCGCGGCTCCGCGACCGGTACGAGGACTGGGACCGAACCACGGCCGCGACCGTTGCCGGACTCCGCGCCTTGGTCGGCCCCGATGCCGACGATCCCGAGTTGAACGCGCTTGTCGGCGAGCTGTCGGTGCGCAGCGAACGCTTCCGCCAGCTATGGGCGCGCCACGACGCACGGCCGAAGCGCAGCGGCACATCGCAGATCCAGCACCCGCAGCTCGGCACGCTTGAGCTCAGCTACGAGAAGTTGCCGATCCCGGACGCCGACCGCCAGACGCTGTGCATCTATCACGCGGTGCCAGGCAGCCGAAGCGCTCAGTCGCTCACACTGCTCGCAACGGCCACGGCGACCGAGCAGTATGAGGAGCGCGAGGCGGCCCGTTCGGACGCTCGCAGCTAATCGGCGAGCAGCCGACGTTCGCGCACTGCTTCGCGCACGTCGCGCAGCAGTTCGTCCGAGCGTGGCGTCGGGCCCAGCGCTCGCGCGATCATGACCGCTCCGACCATCGCACTCAATGTGACGCTGGCTCGCTTGCGGCCGTCCTCATCATCGCCGTCCATCAGGGACTGCAGGTGGGTGAGGTAATGATCGACCTGGGCGCGGTAGGCCTCCTGCGCGGCGCCGCCCACTCGTCGCACGTCCGCCCCTAGTGCCACGACGCCACAGCCGTGGGCCGGATCGTCTCGGTGGGCGGTCGAGACGTACCAGTCGGCGAATGAGGCCAGCGGGTCATCGGCGTCCTGCATCATCCGCGCGACCGTTGGTTCGTTCTCGGCTAAGGCGCGTTTGACCGCCTCGTCGATCATTTCCTCACGGGAATCGAAGTGCTTGTAGAACCCGCCGTGGGTGAGGCCTGCGGCGTGCATGATCTCCGCCACGCCGGGCTCGAACGTGCCGCGCTCGCGGATGCGAGCCGCGGCGGTGTTGACGATCCGCTCGTGGCTCGCGGCCTTGTCTTGTTTGGAACGTCTCATGCTCGATTGGATGATAGCGAACATCTATATGTGGTAGGATGACCGACGTCATCTAAACGTTCCTGAATCAGGAGACCGACATGCAGATCGAAGGAACCACAGCGCTAGTGACCGGAGCAAACCGCGGGATCGGCAAGGCGTTCACTGACGCGCTGCTCGAACGGGGCGCCGCGAAGGTCTACGCCGCGGCGCGCGATGTCGCGACCATCACCGATCCACGCGTTATGCCGATCCAACTCGACGTCACCGATTTTGACCGTGTTGCGGCGGTCGCCCAGGAGCTCGACGACGTGCAGCTCGTCGTCAACAACGCCGGCATCGGCCATGTTGGCCTTCCGCTGGAGGCATCGCTCGAGAGCGCGCGAGCGCAGCTCGAGACCAACTACCTGAGCCTGATCGCCAGCACGCAGGCGTTCGCGCCCGTGCTCGCGCGCAACGGCGGCGGGGCGTTCATCAACATGCTCTCGGTCGTGTCATGGGTCGCGTCGCCGCGCCTGGCGACCTACGCGGCCTCCAAGTCGGCGGCCTGGAGCTTCACAAACTCGGCACGCGTCGAGCTCAAGCAGCAGAACACGCAAGTGGTCGCCGTGCATGTCGGCTTCGTCGACACCGACCTGACCGCAGGGCTCGACGGTCCAAAAGTCGCCGCGGCGACCGTTGCCGAGTCCGCGCTCGACGCGCTCGAAGCTGGCGCACCCGAGGCTGTGGTCGACGACGTCAGCCGAGTGGTGAAGGCCGGGCTGAGCGACGACCAGAACGCGCTGTACCCTCAGGTCGAGCAGGAGTTCGCCGCGGCGTCGAGGTAGGCGGAATCAGGGCTAGGTTGGCATGCTGGCGTCTGGTTCGATCGCGGCGCCTTCGTGTCGGATCGCGTGCATAGCCCATCCCACCGCGAGCATCCCGATCCCGTAGCAGATGAAGCAGATGCCGGCGATCAATGCCAGCGTCGCGTATCCGATGTGGGGCGCCGAGACGATCACGATCCCGAAGACCCCGAGCACTAGCGCGACGATGATGCGCCAGATCCGATCGCCCGGGAAGGCGAACGCCGAGATCAGCCGGACGACGCCGGCCGCGATCAGCCAGATTCCGAGCAACAGCGCCACTGCCCGGACACCGCCGAGCGGGTGGCGGATGAGCAGTACCCCGGCGATCACGCTCAGCGTGCCGATCACCGCGAGCAATCCCCGGCTCTCGGTGTCGCCGAAGATCGCGCCGGCGATCTCGAAGATGCCGTCGATGAGAATAAAGATCCCGAGGATCACAGCGAGCGTTGACAGGCTGTTGCTCGGCTTCAGGATCACGATGATTCCCGCGACGATGCTGAGCGCGCCGATCAGCAGCGCCAGCCACCAGCCCCACGTGAGAGCGCGGATTTCTCGGGAAGCAAAGGACGTATCGGACAAGTCGACCTCCTCAGGGACGCACGGGCGCTGCGTGAGGTAGACGTTACCGCCACGAGTCGACGGCAAATCAACGGCCGGGCGCCGTGCGTTATGGACAGATCAAGGTGTGCCGGCAACCCGACGTCATACAGCCACTCGCCCGAGGTCCCGTACGGCCCGGCGGTCGGCATCATCGCGAGTATGTAGTCGCGAACGCGAGGCGCGATCACCCCCACGAGGTCGCGCCTGGGCAGCTCGCCGGTCGAGACGAAGGCGTCGCCTGCGGGACCATCGACAGCACTCGACATATCAACTCTCCGCCACCAGAGGCTCCTGCTGGTGGCCCACAGCGGCCGGCCGGCCACGCTGGGCTGATCCTCCGCTGGTACGCGGCCGCCCCTGTGCTCGCCCGATTCTCGCCGTGGCGAAGACGGTTCCGCGGAACACTCGCGGTGAAACAACCTTGGCACGGCAGCGCTCGGCGGGATAGCCAGCCAGAGCCCGCCGGTGGACTCGAACTGCTGAGTTCGGCACATATTTCGGGACACGTTTTCGGGCGCCGGCGTCTCCAAGTCAGGCGCCCGGTGGGGGAGGGACGCCGAGCTGGCGGCAGATCCCGCGTGCGGTCGGCATCTTGATCTCGCGGTGACGGGGCCACCGTCGTCCGCTGTCCGGTCGCCGGGTTCTCCCATAGCTCGTGCTTCGCGGCCTCGCGGGCGAGGCGGCAGCCGTGATCGGTGAGGTGCCGCTCGAGCTGCCGTTTCTTCACGCAGCGATCTCGACCGACTCGACCAGCGCCCAGCCGGTCGGCGGAATCGCCTCACCGCGCGCCCTTCGCTCGTCCAGGACAAGCGCGATGGCGTCCTTGACCATGTCGCGGGCCCGATCGAGCGTCTCGCCCTGAGTGTGGACCTCGGGCAGCTCAGGGACGTGGGCATAGACCCAGCCATCGCCGGTGTCCTCATAGACCACATTGAAGGTGTGCGCGGGCATGGGACCAGACGGTAGCGCGGCGATCCAGGTCACCATCGCGGCACCACGCTTCGACGGCCGGGCCGATACGGTCCGCCGCGACGAGCACGCCGCTCCGCACCAAACGGCGTCGTCGCGTCATCGGCGTCGTGGCTTCGTCAGGCGGAGCAGGCGCCTGCGGCGATCCCGAGCACGCTCTCCCAACTCGTCGGCATCTCGGCGGCGAGAGGCGGACGGTGGGGAACGCTCTGCGCACAGTTCCGTGTGGGTGGTGGTTCCTGATCGGCCGCGCGTCCGGTAGCGTCTGGCGCCGCGGCGTTGCGCGACCGAGGTGGGTCGAGGCGCCTTCGGGCGCTGAGCCCTCTCCGGGGCTACCCCGGGGACACCCTTGTGACCAGGCCAGCGCATCGCGAGCCCTCGACTGCGTCCGGTCGGAAGCAGCTCCGGGCACGCACGACGAAGTGCAGTCGGCGCGCGACGTCGCGATGATTGTCCGATGTACGACGCGCGGACCAGAGCCTTCCTCGCTCGGTGCCTGGCGGACGCGTTCCTCGCTGGTGTCTGGAACGAGCGCGCGCTGGTTGATCGAGCGGGTCGCGCCCTGGATCGCCGACCCCGGTGGATGCGCGCCGTCGCCCGGGAGGTCCTGGCGGTCTATCACCACCCGCCCGCCGACCGACCGCGCGAGCTCGCGCGGTTCGTCGATCTCGCCATGCAGAAACGTCCGGCGCCTGCGGATGGTCCACGCCCGCCGCAGGTTCGCCGGTGGCTCGTGCCGGAACCAGCTATGGGCCGGCGCCGCTGGCCGGTTCCGGAGCTCGCCTCGGTCGGCGCGCTGGCGGCGTTCCTGCGCGTGAGCGATGGCGAGCTGGCGTGGTTGGCGGACGCGCGCGGTCTTGAGCGAACGGTCGAGGAGGAGCGGCTGCGCCACTACCGGTACGCGGCGTTGCCTCGGACCGGTCGGCCGGTGCGAGTCATCGAGCATCCCAAGCATCGGCTCAAGTCGATCCAACGGCACGTGCTGCACGAGTTGCTCGACTGGATTCCCGCGCACGAGGCAGCTCACGGCTTCACCCGCGGTCGGTCGGTCCGTACTCATGCCCGCAGACACATGGGGCGGTTCGTCGTCGTCCGGTTCGACCTGGAGGACTTCTTCGCCTCAATTCAGGCCGGGCGCGTATACGGCATCTTCCGGACCGCGGGGTATCCAGAGTCGGTCGCATACATGCTCACGGCGCTCACGACGAACGTCGTCCCAGCGGCCCACTGGCACAAGCTCCCGCGACCAGTCGATCCCCGTCAGCTCGGTGCCCACCATCAACTCGGCCGGCGACTCGCCACTCCACATCTTCCACAAGGGGCACCGACCTCGCCCGCGCTCGCGAACCTCGCCGCTTTCCGGCTCGACCGACGGCTGGACGGACTCGCGAGGGCACTCGAAATCAACTACAGCCGCTACGCGGACGATCTCACGTTCTCGGGCGACCCGCGGCTCGTTCGCCGCGCAGGCACGCTACGCCGCGCGGTCGCCAACATCGCCCGCGAAGAAGGATTCGCCGTCAACGAGGCCAAGTCGATGCTCGCCACACGCGCCGGACGTCAGCGCGTGTGCGGTGTCGTCGTAAACGACCACCTGAACACGCCGCGCCCCGAGTACGACAATCTCAAGGCCATCCTCCACAACTCGGCCGCCCACGGACCGCAGACGCAAAACCGCCAAGCGATCCCGAACTTCCAAGCCCACCTGATCGGACGGATCAGCTGGGTCGACTCACTCAACCCCCAACGGGGGGAGAAGCTACGCCGCAAGTTCGCCGAAATCGTATGGCCCGAGGGTTCATGACGCCCTACGGTACGCCCAGCATCGGCCCCGCTCCCGGAATTGCTGCGAAGCTCTGCGCTCTCCGCCCACCCGCCGCAGTCGCGGCATGGCGCTCAACCTCGATCTCAGGATTCGACCGTCGGTGGGTAGGCGCTGAAGCGCCAGTGACCGCCCACCTCGACGAGCTTCGAGGGGCCTAGCCCCGAGGGTCCGTGCACGGACGCGCGCGTTCCGCGGACGCTGATCTTCAGATTCGCCATGAACGTCGTCACCGTGCTTCGGTACGCCTTGGCTGTGTACCCCGAGTTGTCGTTGTCGGGCTGCTTATGGTGGAGAGTGTGGTGGAGCTGGTCGTACGCCGCCGTGCAGCTCTGCCCCGGTGCCGTCGCGGTGAAAGCCCGTATCCCGGCGGCGGTGAGGTTCCCGCAGACCGCGCTGGCCGGCCCGAAGTACTCGGCGGTCAGCACTGTCCGGTAGACGGCGCGGATCGCGGCCGGCGGCGAGGCGGCCGCTGCCAGCGGCGGGAGCGCGAGCGCACAAACCGAAACGGCGGCGACCGCGGTGGCCATGAATGTTCGCCAGGTGCGCATAGACATCGGGATTCAATCATGAGCTCGAACTCGACGAGTTCGCCGGGACGGCGCCCCGGATCCCGTTCATCGCCGGCGATTCGTGTCCGGAACGAACGCTCACCGACAGCGGGGTTCGTTAAGACTCCCTTGTGGCGAACAGGACTTGTGCCGCGACGCGCGGGGCTAGACGCGCTTACGTTCTCGTGGGGGCATGACGGGCACGGCTTCGTTGCTGCTTGTGTCCGGAAGCAGAACCCTGGCGGAACGAACACCTCGTCCGCACGTGAGTCAGGAACATCGACGGCCTACCCGAGCATCCGGAGGTGATCGCGGCCCGAACGGCCGGGATGGAAATCGGTCGCCTCGAGCACGGCACCAATCCGCAACGCCGCACGCGGCAACTCCGCGTAAGGATGATCGAGTACCAGTGCTCGTCCACTCGTAGGCGCCGCCAGACCCAGGATCATCCGAAGCGTCGTCGTCTTGCCAGCGCCATTCGGGCCGAGAAAACCCGTGATCGTCTCAGCCTCCAACGCAAATGAAACATCCGTGACCGCTGAGACCTCGCCAAACCGCTTGGTCAACGACTCGGCTTTGACGACCGCCGTCATCCGTGTGACTGACCGTCGAACGGGACCCCAAAGTCACTGTAGGTCTCCTGCGCGACGTCGGGGTTGAACACCGGGCACCAGTTCATCCCCAGCACCCGGCCCACGTCGTAGCTGATGCGCTTGAGCCTCATCGACCGTCCCGCGCCTTTGGGCCGCCGATGGCTTCACTGAGGCGTGCGCCGACCGCAGCTCGGTCTACGTCGAGCGCGTCAAGGAGCGCCGCGGCTGGGTCGGGTGGCGCGAGCGACAGCAAAGCGATCAGTACCCGCTCGCGGGACCACCGGGGCGATGGATCCCACGGCGCCGCCGAACCACGACCGTGGCGCCGGTCCTTTCCGGCCTCCTCCATCGCGCGCTTGGCCACGGGCGTCATCGGCAGGTGGTCCGTCAAGACCGCCTTCAGTACGGCCCGCCGGCCGCCGAGCGCCGGTTCGCGGGTTGGCACCGGCGGCGCGTCGAGCGACCTGTCGATTCCGATCGCCACCAGCGCGTCGCGATCCATCGCATCCAGCGCCTCACGCGCCGCGCCTAGATCGCAGCCCAGCACCTGCGCGACGTCGTGCTCGCGCAACAGCCCGAGCACGAGGTCCTCGGTGCCGACGCGCCTGTTACCACGCCGACGCGCCTCCTCACGGGCATACACGGCTGTCGCCCACGGGTTAAACCCGCCGACCTTGTTCGCTTTCCCGGTCATCATGGAACCCACTTTCCGTATTTGGCGTGTACCGATTGCCGGGTGATCCCTAACGCATCGCCGATCTGCTGCCAGGACCACCCCTGGCCGCGGGCGACCGCGACCTGGTGTGCCTCGACGCGCTCCGCGATCCGGTGCAGCGCCAAAGCGGCACGCAGTCCCTGGGCCGGATCCTCAGACCCGATCGCTTCGGTGATCTCATCAACGTCCATCCTGTCAGTCTAGGCTGACAGCGGTGGTCTTGTCAAGCCAAACTGACACGAGAGGGCGCTGGCAGCGCGGCGATCTGGCGTAAAGCAGCAGCGCCGACCGTTGCAATCGAACCCGTGACCGGATCGGGCGCGAGGCCTGCTCTGATTTGGCGACGGGCATCTCGGGCGTGATTCCGACTGCCCTCCAACGCGCGAAAATCGTACGCCGATCCTGGGACATATTGGGGACACGAACCGGCGAATCCCCAAGCCCGCCGGGTGTCTGGGTTCACGACATATGTCTCAGGTGATAGGTCCCTCATGAGTCGGGACATAGGTCGCACCCCGTCCCGGCGGTCGTCGCGGAGGCGCGAGGGAGCGAGTGCCGCAGCGGCCATCGCCGGGCGTGCCTGTCCGGGGGTGGGAGGACAGTCGCGGGCATGTCCCGAGCTCGGGTTGCTGTCCTTCATATCGTTTCTAAGCAGCTGACGGTCACCGCGGCTGCTGCCGACTACGGGATCTCCCGCCGGCATCTGCACCGCCTTCTCGCCCGCTACCAAGAGGGCGGCCTGGACGCGCTTGAGCCTCGCTCACGCCGCCCGACGACGACGCCGATCGCGACGCCTGAGACGGTCCGTCAGCGGGTGATCGAGTTGCGTGGCCAATTGACCGCGGATGGGTTGGATGCTGGGCCGGTGACGATCGGCTGGCACCTCGAGCGAGAGGGGCTGCCGGCGCTCTCGACGTCGACGATCCGCCGGATCTTGCACGTCCTCGAGGTGAGACCTATGACGCGACTCAGCTGAGACATATGTCGCGACTCATCACACCAAGCCCGCCGGGGGACTCGAACCCCCAACCCCTTCATTACAAGTGAAGTGCTCTACCAGTTGAGCTAGGCGGGCGGGTGCGGCTCAGTCTCGCACGGCGGTCGTGGCGCCGGCGGCGAGAGCGGAGTCCCCGCGAGTCAGTCTTGCACGGACGTGACGGCTCGCTCGAGGGAGCCGTGGCCGTTGCTGGCGTAGTCGGGCGCTGGCGAGGCGGGCTCGGGTTCGGGGTAGGGGTTCATGCGGCGCTCGAGCTCGCCGAGGACGATGCCGAACAGGAGATGGCGCCACGTGGCTTGGACGAACGCGCGGCGGTTGCCGCTGAGGGCGGGCAGGTTGTTGCGGGCGGGGTGGAAGCGGTCGGTGAGGGCGACGAGCGGCCAGCCGGCGAGGTGCTCGGCGACGGCGAGGAGCGGACCGCGCAATGCCGGCGCGATCGGGAGGGTGGGGGCGACGTTGGCGTAGACGGCGCCAAACATGGCGCCGTTCTGGATGTGGAGGGCGAGCCCGACGCGGTACCAGCCCGGGCCGTTGCGGACGGCTCGGCCGAGCAGCTCGACGTCGTCGTAACGGCTGGAGAGAAGGAGCTTGTCGAGGGGCTGCTCGAGCGCCCAGACGCTGGCGGCGAGGGCGCCGGCGAGCGCGCCTCGGAGCGTGCGGATGGGGACGCTGCCGGTGCTCACTGGAGGGCAGAACTGTAACGGGCGGGGCGGGTGTGGGTACCGCAATGTGCGATGGATCAAGAGCAGCTGCACCGGCGCGCACGGGAGGGCGGGGTCAACCGGTTGGTGCTGTTCGTGGTCAGGATGGTGCTGACGCCGTTCTTCTTGATCTACCTGCGTATGGAGCGGATTGCGCGGGAGCACATCCCCGCTGAGGGCCCGGTGATCCTGGCGTCGAACCATCGGAGCTTCTTCGATCCGTTCGTGATCGGAACGATGACGCGGCGGCCGGTGTACTACGTGGCCAAGCAGGAGCTGTTCACCTACAACCGGCTGCTGAGCTGGGTGCTGAGCGCGCTCGGCGCGTTCCCGGTGGCGCGGGGCGCCGGCGACCAGGACACGATCGAGACGGCGAAGATCATCCTCGGCCGGGGCGAGATTGTGCTGATGTTTCCCGAGGGCACGCGCACTCGCCCGGGCCCGCTCGGGAAGCCGCGCCGGGGCGTCGGGCGACTAGCGCTGGAGACCGGGGCGCCGGTCGTGCCGATCGCGATCATCGGTACCGAGGACATTCGCAGGGGATGGCGCTTCCGGCCGCGCAAGGTCAAGCTCCGCGCGGGCCCGCCGCTGCACTTCCCCAAGGTGGACAACGCGTCGCCGGCGCTCGCCGGCGCCGTCACCGACCGCATCTGGCCGATGGTCATGCTCCAGTGGGAGTGGCTCGGCGGCCTGCCCCCGATCCGCCGCGCAGCGATCATCGGCGCCGGCGCGTGGGGCACGAGCCTCGCGGTGCTCTTGGCGCGCGCGGGACTCGAGGTCGAGCTCGGCACGCGCACGCGTGAGCAGGCCGCGGCCGTCACGGCCTCGCGCGTAAACGAGGGCTACCTGCCGGGCACAAAGCTGCCCGGGTCCGTGCGCATCGCCCGTGCATCGGAGCTCGACCTCGCCGATGCCGATCTCGTCTGCCTGACGGTCCCTGCGCGAGCGCTCCCTAACGTCCTCGCCGCCCACGGCGACCGAATCCCGCAGAGCGCTGGCGTGCTGGTGCTCTCCAAGGGCCTCGTTCCGCCGCTCGGCACGCTCCCGTCGGCGTTCGTCGCCGAACGGTGCGCCGCCCGCGCGATCGCGGTGCTCGGCGGACCCGCCGACGCCGCGGAGGTGCTCGAGCACGGGGCGTCCGTGGTGCTGGCCACGGTCGACCGCGGTTTTGCAAGAAATCTTGCCGACGTGCTCGGCGCCGCCGGTCTCGATGTCTCGAAGAGCAGCGACGTGACCGGCGTCGAGCTGGCCGCGACCGCAAAGAACGTTGCGGTGCTGGCCGCGGCGGTCGCGTTGGTCGCCGGCCCGAACATCGCCGGCGCGGCCGCCGGCAAGGTGTTCGCGGAGGTAGACGCGCTCGCGCGGGCGCGAGGCGGTCGGCCCGAGACGTTCGCCGGCCTCGCCGGCGCCGGCGACCTGGTCGCGACGGTGGTCTCGTCGAGCTCTCGGAACCGCCGGGCGGGCGAACTGCTCGCTCAGGGCGTGCCAGCGTCCGAGATCGACAATGCGCTGGGCCAGGCCGTCGAGGCGGTCGACTCGGCGCCGCTGCTGGCGAGCGTGGCACGGGACGCCCACCTGGAGGCGCCCGCGCTCGAGAGCCTGGCGGCGCTGGTCGAGGGACGGATCGAACCCGAGCAGTGGACGGCGACGATGACGGCCGACCACGCAGTTCCGCCCATCCACTATCCGCGTCGCGTGACGAAGGCTACGCTCTGATGTGGTGGACGGCGAGTTACCCAAGAGCAAAGCGGAGGTCGACGCGCGGTTCACGGAGCTGTACCGCACGCATCTGCGCGACGTGTACTCGTACAGCTACTACCGGGTTGGCAACCACCACGACGCCGAGGACCTCACCGAGCAGACGTTCCTGCAGGCCTACCGCCACTTCGAGCGCGCGCTGCGGGAGGCGAACGGACGGCCGCTGCGGCCGTGGCTCATTCGGATCGCGCACAACCTGGCGGCCAACTTCTACCGCGACCGTTCGCGAAAGCCCGAATCGGGTATCGAGGACGCCGGGATGATCTCCGCGCCGCACACGACCGAGTCGCTCGTCGAAGGCCGCGAGCAGTTGAAGGCGATCCTCGAGGGGGTCCAGCAGCTCCCCGACGATCGGCGCGAAGCGCTGATCATGAGATTCGCGCTCGGGATGGACAACCGCGAGATCGCGCGAGCGCTCGGCCGCACCGACGGGGCCACCAAGGTGCTGCTCCACCGGGCGATCCGACAGCTCGAGGGGATGGTTTCAGAGCCCGCAACCGATTCGGGAGGGTCGCGAGAATGAGCTCAGGTGCTGCCGACTTCGAAGCCCTGCTGCGCGAGGCGCTGTCGCCGGTCGATCCGCCGGCGGATCTCGCTCAGAGACTCGAGCTGACGCTGGTCAACCTGACCGAGTTGGCGCAGGAGGAGCTCGACTCCTGGGAGCTCGGGGCGATGCGAGATCCCCGCAACTGGGTCCGGCCCGCGGTCGCCGCGGTGGTCGGCGTCAGCGCCGGGACGGCGCTGGTCGCTCTGCGGGTCCGTGCGCGCCACCGAGTCCGCAAGCAGCGCTCGAACAATGCGCTCGACCTCGCCCAGCGGACCCTCCACGACGTGGGCGAAGAGGCCCGGCGGATCATCCCGCACCGTCACTGACCCGCGCGCTGCGGGCCATCCTCACGTGGCCGTAATCGGCCGCTGATAGCGTGGATTCGCAATGGCTGTCTGTTATCGCCACCCATCTCGGGAGACCGGGGTCTCGTGCTCGTCGTGCGGACGGCCGATCTGTCCCGACTGCATGACCCCGACGCCGGTCGGGATGCGCTGCCCGGAATGCTCGCGCGATCGCACGAAGGTCAGGCGGATGCCCACCGTGCCGTCAGCGCCGGTGGTGACGCAGGCGCTGATCGCGATCAACGTGATCGCGTTCCTGATCGAGACTGCCGCCGGCGCGCCGCTCGGCGGTGGTGGCGGCGGCTCAGTGTGGTTCCACGGCTCCCTGTTCGGCCCGGCGATCACCGGCAGCAATCCGTTCCCGCTCTATACGGGCACGCACGAATACTGGCGCCTTCTCACCGCCGGGTTTCTCCACGACGGGCTGCTGCACATCTTCATCAACATGATCTCGCTGTGGTTTGTCGGCTCCGTGCTCGAGCCGGCGATCGGGCGCGTGAACTTCCTCGCCGTGTACTTCGTCTCGCTGCTCGCGGGCTCGTTCGGTGCGCTGTGGTTCCAGCCGCAGATCCCGACCGTCGGCGCCTCCGGGGCGATCTTCGGGATCTTCGGCGCGCTGATCGTGGTTGCGCGAGCCCGAGGCATCCCGATCTGGCAGAGCGGACTCGGGTTCGTGCTCGTCTTCAACCTGCTGTTCTCGCTCAGCGTGCGCGGAATCTCGGTCGGAGATCATCTCGGCGGGCTCGTGGGCGGAATCATCACCGGCTTGCTGATCGTCGAGGTCGCCGAGCGCCGGCGCATGGCATGGGCCGCGCTCGCCGGGTGCGCGGTGATCGCGGTGGCGAGTGTCGTCGGCTCGCTGGTCGTCGCCGGCGGTCAGGGGCTGACGCCGAACGGGATCGGCTTCACCCTGTGAGCGCTACAGCTCGACCGTGAACGCTTCGGCTGGCGCCTCGGGCACCAGCTCGGGATGGATGATGTGCGCGAGCAGCTCGAGGCCGTCGATGATGCGCGGGCCGGGCCGCGAGAAGTAGGCGGCGGCGTCGACGGCCACGATCTCGCCGGCGCCGACCGCGGCCAGCTCGTCGCGGTGCATCTCGGCCTCGCGGTGGGCGATCTCGGCGTCGTAGCCGCAGGGCATGACGATGACGATGTCGGGCTGGCAGGCCTCGACCTCCTGCCACGCGCGCTCCGCGGACTTCTCGCCGGCGAAGCCCAGCACGTCCTGGCCGCCGGCGTACTCGATCAGCTGCGGCGTCCAGTGACCCGCCGCGAACGGCGGATCGAGCCACTCGAGTGCCGCAACGCGGGGCCGGCGAGCGCCGCGGACCGCGAGGCGGACGCGGTCGATCCTCGCCGACACGTCGCGCACAAGGTCGACAGCGGCGTCCTTACGGTCGGTCGCCTGGGCAAGCGTGCGGACGTCGCCCAACACCTCCCCGACCGTATGGGGGTCGAGCGAAATCACGCGCGGGTGGGTGTCGATCTCCTCGGCGACCGCGCGGACGTCGTCGTAGGAGACCGCACACACCGAGCACAGCTCCTGGGTGACGATGAGGTCCGGCCGCAGGTCGTGTAGCAGGTCGGCGTCGAGCTCATAGATCGACTGGCCGGCGAGCGTGCGCTCCTTTACCGCGGCATCGATCTGTCCCGCGGTCAGCCCGGCGGGAAGCACATCGCGCGTGATCTTGGGCAGCTCGCGAACGGCCGGCGGGTAGTCGCACTCGTGGGTGACGGCGATCACGTCGGGGCCGAGCCCGAGCGCGAACAGCGTCTCGGTGGCGGAGGGGACCAGGCTGACGATGCGCATCACCGATGTTTTTAGCAGCGGGCCGAGCCGTGGAACGGATTTCACGCCGGTTGCGGCCGTTCACAAGCTGATCACGTTCCGTCAACAACCGGGTCACGCGAGGCCGGGGCGCGCGGCATTAGGTTCTCGCCGACGGGGGGCGACGATCAACTAAAGGAGCGCTCGGGTGTTATCCAAGCGAGGTTCGGTCCGGAAGGTAGCGCGCGTGTGGACGGCCGCGTTGGTGCTCGCCGGCGTAGGTGGAGTGATGGCGCTGTCGGCCGGTTCGGCGTCGCGGCCACAGCATGCCGGCTCGGCCCGAATGGGTCGGTCAAGCACGTGATCATCGTTCAGTTCGACAACGTCCACCTCACTCGCGACAACGCGAACGTGCCGTCGGACATCGAGCAGATCCCCGCGCTGCACGACTTCCTGAAGGACGACGGCACGCTGCTGTCCAACGACCACACGGTGCTGATCTCGCACACCGCTGACGGAATCCTCAGCACCGAGACGGGTCTCTACCCCGATGAGTTTGGCGGCGGCGTCGCCAACACGTTCCCGTACCTCAATCTGACCGCGAAGTCGGGCACCAGCACGAGGTCGCTGTTCACGTATTGGACCGACCCGACCAGCACCAGCGACCCGCTGTTCACGCTGATCCACGGCCCGGCGAGCGCCAGCAATCCCGAGGGAATCAACACGCCCGCTCCATGGGCTTCGTTCACGCGCGCGGGATGTGACTTCGCTGGCGTCGGCTCGGCCGACATGGAGTTCGAGAACGACACGAGCGACGTGTCAAATGTGTTCGGCTCAAGCTCGCCGCAGTTCGCGTTCGGCAACTGGTCGTTCAACACCGCGTTCGATCAGCACTTCAACGCCGGATCGGACATTGGCGAGACCGATTTCGAGGGCCTTGCGATCCACTGCTCGGAGGCCGACAGCGCCCCGGGCGGCAAGTGCTCGACGGCGAACGGCGGCGCGCCCGACGTCCTGCCCGACGAGCCCGGCGGCTACACCGGATTCAACGCGCTGTTCGGTGCCGTCAACGTCAATCCGGTGCTGACCGGGCAGCTCGATCGGCCGCTCGCCCCGAACTACACCCCGGCCGGCGACACGCCCCCGCCGGCGGGCAACTGGCAGGCGCCGCCGGTCTATGACGTGTTCGCGCCCAACGCGACCGACACCGGCGGCCGTGCGGTTACCGTCCACAACCTGGATGCGAGCACGCTGCCGGCACCGCCGACGAGTTACTCCCCGGGCGTGACCCCGACCAGTCAGATCCTCGACGAGGACGGTCAGGCGGGGTTCCCGGGGTTCGACGGGATGGAGGCGAACAACGCGCTGGGATACACGGCTGCGATGCAGGAGGCCGGAATCCCGGTCACTTACACCTACATCTCGGACGTCCACGACGACCAGTACGGAGAGAATCACGGCAACGCGTTCGGTCCGGGCGAGCTGGGTCACGAGCTTCAGTTGCGGGAGTACAACGCGGCGTTCACGGCGTTCTTCCGGCGGCTGGCTCACGACGGGATCAACAACCAGAAAACGGTGTTCCTGGTCACCGTCGACGAGGGCGACCACTACGACGGCAGCACGCCGCTGAACCCGGGCTGCAACGGGGTCACGGTCGCGTGCGAGTACGACACCGCCGAGGCCGGCGGCGCCGCATTCGGCACGCCGGGATACACCCGCAACGTCGGCGAGGTCGACACAAGCCTCCCCGGTCTCCTGAAGACCCTCAACCCCACCCAGACGATCCCGAGCTTCGGGTTCGATTTTGACGACGCCCCGGCGCTTGTCGTCCCCAACCAGTCGAGCCCGACGGGTCCGCGTCCCGGGCCGAACGACCCGACGGTGCGCACCCTCGAGCGAGACATCTCGAGCGCGCAGGAGTTCAACCCGATCGTTGGCCACAACGTCCCGATCACGGTAAACCTGGCCGACGAAAACGAGGAGACCATCCTCCACATGGTGAACGCGGACCCGAACCGAGAGCCGACGCTCACGCTGTTCGGCGACCCGTCGTTCTTCTTCCAGAGCTCGTGCGACTCCGGCGCGAGCACGGCGCCCGGTTGCCCGCTGCAGGGCAACGGGTTCGCCTGGAACCACGGGGACATCCAGCCCGAGATCGCGACCACCTGGCAGGGCTGGGTGGGGCCGGGGATCAGGAACCTGGGCGAGACCTCGAGCATCTGGACCGACCACACCGACGCCCGGCCGACGCTGATGACGGTCCTCGGGCTCCACGATGACTACAGCTGGGACGGCGCCGCGATCGCCCAGATCATCCGCTCGACTCACAGCGGCTGGGGTTGGTGGGGCCGCGGGGAGAGCGCCCTGCCATGGACGATCAGGGCGAACGAGCGCGGCTACGAGGATCTCGACGCCGCGTACAAGCAGCTCAACCCGCCGTTCGGCGAGTTCGGGCTGAACACGCTCGATGCGGACACGAGCGCGCTGGCGAGCAACTCGCCGCGGGACGCCAGCTACGCGGATACGACCTCTCAGCTAAAGGCCTGCGAGAGCAAGCGGACCTCGCTGGTGGGTCAGATCCAGACGGTGCTCCAGGCCGCCGAGAGCGGGCGGGCGCCGGTGTCGAGCTGGCAGGCGTTCTACCTGGTGGAGCAGGCCGACCGCCTGATCAATGACGCGAAGAAGCTCGCGGGGGCGTCGACGGCGCCGCGGTACACCGTCTGCAGCTAGAGCGACGGAGTTTGGGGCTGCCCCTCGCCGGCGCCGGTCGCGCGGGCGGGGGGTGGCGTCTGGTCGCGCCGGCGAGGGCGAGCCCTTTCGGTGGGGGTGGTGCTGCTGCTACCGTGTCACCGTCGCTGCATGAACGACGACGATCCATCCCGAAGTAGCAGCTCAAAGACGAGGGGCTGCCCACCGCGGACGGAGCTTTGCCCCGCGCGGGCCGTTGGCGGGGTCGCCCGCTCGCGGGCGTGGCAGGTACTGACGCACCGGTGAAGGGCCTGTTCATCATCCTGACCGGGCTGCTCGTCCTGGTCAATGCGTTCTTCGTGATCGCCGAGTACGCGCTCGTGCGTTCGCGCAAGGAGAGGCTCGAGGCGCTCGCCGACGAAGGGGCGCGGGGCGCCCGGCTGGCGCTTACGCAGATAGACAACATCGGCGACTACATCGCGGCCTGCCAGGTCGGGATCACGATGGCCTCGATCGGCATCGGCGCCCTGGGCGAGCCGGCGATCGCGCACCTGCTCGAGCCACTGCTCGGCAGCCCGCTCGGACACGCCGCCGCCGTCGCCGTATCGGTCGTGATCTCCTATCTGCTGATCACGATCGCGCTGAGCATCGTCGGCGAGATCGTCCCGAAGCTCTACACGATCCAGCACGCAGAGGGCCTGGCGAGGCGGATCGCCCGGCCGATCCAGTTCTTCCGGGTTCTGTTCCACCCGTTCATTCTCGTGTTGAACTCGGCATCCGACTCGATCTTGCGGATGCTCGGCACGGATCCCGACGCCGTGGCCGATGGCGGGACGCCCGAGGATCTCAAGCGGCTGATCGCCCAGTCCACCACCGGCGGCCAGCTCGACATCGGCGAGGGCAAGATGCTGACCGGCGTCTTCCACCTGCACGAGCAGGAGGCCCGGCAGGTGATGACCCCGATCCCCGCCGTCGTGACCGTCGACGTCTCGGACACGATCGAAACCGCGCTGCGGCGGTGCGTGCAAACCGGGCACTCCCGCCTGGTTGTGACCGAGGACGACAATCAGGACCGCGTCAAGGGGATCGTCCACGTCAACCAGCTCGTCAAGAAGATGCTGGGCGACGGGATGGACGCGGAGCTCGACGGCCTGGTCCGGGCGGCCCCGATCGTCCCCGAGACCAAGCCGCTCGACGACCTGCTCTCCGACCTCCAGCGCGAGCGGACCGAGCTCGCGATCGTCATCGACGAGTACGGGCGCACGGCCGGGATCGTGACGATCGAGGACATCATCGAGGAGGTCGTGGGGGAGATCTCCGACGAAACCGATCCCGCTGGCGGCGCCGTGCGCCGGCTGGCGAACGGCGACTGGTTCGTGCGCGGGCACGTCGCGGTGGCCGACCTCGAGGACTATGGGCTGGAGCTGCCCGTCGACACCGACGCCTACAACTCGGTCGGCGGGTTCGTGTTCGCCGAGCTCGGCCGCCTCCCCAAGCGGGGGGACACGATCGCCGCCAACGGTTTCTCGATCCGGGTCGAGTCGGTGCGGCAGAACCGGATCGAGGCGGTGCGGATCCGCCAGCGCCGGGTCGCGGCATAGCCGCAGAGGGTGCCCGGGGGCCCGCGGACCGGCGAGGGTGCTGGGGGCCCGCGGTAGTGGCCGGCGACCGATACCGCAAATGGGGGGTGGGATGCAGACCCCGCGTGCTCGCGCCATTCGTTACATTTCGCGCTTCAGGCAACGGCCGGAGAGTCGTGAGCTAGCGGAGAGTCGCGAGCTAGCGCGGACAACTGTCCCGGTGGTTGAGAGGAGAGATGGAAGCCGGCCCGTGAGCTGGGCCGGCTTTCGCCCCCTTTTGACGGTCCAGAGCCCGCCGGGCGTGTGCCCGGAACCGGTGGCGGTGGCCCGTCAGCACAAAAGAAGCCGGCCCGCTGGGGACGGGCCGGCTTCGTGCTTCTGGGGAGGAGGTGCTGCTATGAGGTACGTCGCGAGATGAAGTCTGGGCCCCGCACCTGAACGAGCCCTAAATACTTTGTCGTAGGTTCTTCAGCGGTAGTTGTAGAAGCCCCGGCCGGTCTTGCGTCCGAGAAAACCCTCTTCGACGAGCGCCAGCAGGCGGTCTGGGACGCGAGCCCCGATGGACTCGCCGATCGCCTTCGAGACGTCGAGCCCCACGTAGTCGAGCAACGCGATCGGCCCCATCGGCATGCCGGCGCCGAGCGTCATGCAGTTGTCGATGTCGTCCGGGGTCATCCCGGTATCGGCGAGCAGCTCGACGGCATTGAACAGGTACGGGAACAGCAGCCGGTTGACCACGAAGCCCGGAATGTCGGGGACCTCCACCGGGGTCTTGCCGAACGACTCGCACAGCGCACGAGCCCGCCGGCGCGTCTCATCGCTCGCCTCGGCGGGGAACGCAAGCTCTATGAGCCGCATCTTCGGCACCGGATTGAACGGATGCAGGCCGACGAAGTTCTCGGGGTGCCCGCTCGCGTGCGCCAGCTCCGCGACCGACAGCGACGACGTCGTGGTGGCCAGCACGGCGTCGGCGCCGGCGTGCCGGGCGAGCTCCCCGAGATCGGCCAGCATCGCGCTCTTGGAGCCGTGGTGCTCGATCACCGCCTCGACGAGGAACGTGGCGTCAGCCAGGGCGTCAAGGTCGGTTACGACCCGGATGCGGTCGGCATCGAAGCCGTTCAGCTTCTCGCACGTCTTGGCCACGCGCGCGCGGGCGCGCTCGGCCGAATCTTCCGACCGGGCCCAGAGCAGCACCTCATCGTGTTCGGACGCGGCCACGGCAAGACCGCAGGCGATCACGCCCGAGCCGGCGATTCCCAGTCGTTCCCGCAAGTCAACTCCTGTCTGGTCGGGGTTGGCTCCAGGAAAGCGTCAGTACAGTAGTAACGAATCGACTTGCAAGTGCGCCATCGGGGCCTTTCGCGCATCCGAGTCCGTATAAAGGAGCAACCCGTGCCGCAATCTGGTCGCGAAGTAGTCATAGTCGAAGCTGTCCGGACCCCGATCGGTCGGGGGCACAAGGAGAAGGGCTACTACAAGGACACGCACCCGAACGAGCTGCTTGGCCGCTGTTACAGCGAGGTGATCGAGCGGGCGGGGATCGACGCCGGCGAGGTCGAGGACGTCGTCGCGGGCTGCGTCCAGCAGTACGGCGAGCAGTCGTGGAACGTCGCCCGCAACGCCTGGCTCCAGGCGGGACTGCCGCTCGAAACGCCCGCCACGACGGTCGATCGCCAGTGCGGGTCGGCCCAGCAGGCCGTCAACTTCGCCGCGGCCCTGATCGCCGCCGGCGTGCACGACGTGGCCATCGGCTCGGGCGTCGAGCACATGGGACACGTTCCGATGGGGATCGGCCTGAGCTGGTACGACGAGGTCGGCAGCCCCTATCCGCCGGCGATGATGGAGCGCTACAACCTGATCCCCCAGGGCCTCTCGGCGGAGATGATTGCCGACCAGTGGGAGATCCCGCGCTCGGAGCTCGACGAGCTCGCGCTGCGCTCCCACCAGCTGGCCCATCGCGCCACCGAGGAGGGCCGGTTCGAGCGGGAGATTCTCCCGTTCAAGGTCAACGGCTCGACGTACGTCTCAGACCAGGGGATCCGCCCCGGCACCACGATCGAAGCCCTGTCACAGCTGAAGCCGGCGTTCAAGCCCGACGGCAAGATCACCGCCGGCAGCAGCTCGCAGATCTCCGACGGCGCCGCCGCCGTCCTGCTGATGGCCCGTGAGAAGGCCGACGCGCTCGGGCTTAAGCCCCGGGCGAAGATCCTCGACCAGACGACGGTCGGCGTCGACCCGGTGATCATGCTCACTGGCCCGATCCCGGCGACTCAGAAGCTCCTCGAGCGCAACGGGATGAAGATGGACGACATCGACCTGGTCGAGATCAACGAGGCGTTCGCGCCGGTGATCGCGGCATGGCGTCGCGAGCTCGGGCCCGACATGGACCGCGTCAACGTCAACGGCGGCGCGATCGCGCTTGGGCACCCGCTCGGGTCGACCGGCGCGCGGCTGATCACGACGCTGCTGCACGAGCTCGAGCGCTCCGACAAGGAGGTCGGGCTGGTGACGATGTGCTGCGGTGGCGGGCTCGGGACCGGGACGCTGATCCAGCGCGTCTGAGCGTCAGTCCGCCTGTGCGGTCGGGCGCATCAACAGCTCGTTGATGGCCACGTACGCCGGGCGCGTGACGATGTAGAGGATCGCGTCGGCGACATCGGCGGCTTCGAGCCGCTGCACGCCGGCAAAGCGCTGCTGGATCCCTTCGCGGATCTCGGGGCGGTTGTGGCTCGAGAGCTCGGTGGCGGTCGCGCCGGGCTCGACGAGCGCCACGCGCACGTGGCGGTCGGCCACCTCCTGGCGCAGCGACTCGCTGAACGCGCCGACGCCGTGCTTGGTGAGGTTGTAGACGGCGCTACCCCGTCGAACCACGCGACCGGCGACCGAGCTGACGTTGACCATGTCGGCGACCCCGCGCGGGCTGTCCTGGGCGGCGCGGAGGAGGTGGGGCAGGGCGGCGTCCGCGCAGTTCAGGACCGCCCGGACGTTGATGTCGAGCATCCGCCACCACTCGTCGGTGGGCGCGTCGAGCACCGGGCCGAGCAGCATCATCCCCGCGTTGTTGATCAGGGTGTCGAGCCGACCGAGCTCGGACGCGGCCCGCTCGACCGCGGCCTGCGCCTGGGGCTGGTCGGTGAGGTCGGCCTCGATCACCAGCGCGGTCCCGCCGGCATCGCGGATCCGGCCGGCGACGGCGTCCAGGCGGTCGGTCCGGCGGGCCGCGATCGCCACCGAGGCGCCGTTCTCCGCCAGCGCGAGCGCGGTCGCCTCGCCGATGCCGGACGAGGCGCCGGTGACGAGCGCGACGGTGCCGTCGAGGGTCACGATGCTTCCCAGCGGAAGCCGACGGCCGACGGCGAGGGCGGGAGCGGGCTTACCGGCAGCCCCGCCGGCGGGTCGTTCTGGTTGAAGGGCACGGGCGCGAGGTCGTTCGGGGTGTCGGGGTGGAACAGCGAGGCCAGGTACTGGGCCTGTCCGCGGCCGGGCCCGAGCTCGAACTGGCCGCCGCTGTAGGCGCCGATGCCGTGCTCGGCGCAATAGTCGTAGGTCGCGCAGAGCTTCGGCAGGCCGCCGATCCGCGACGGCTTCAGGTTGACCATCTTCGGCGGGAACGGCAGCGCCTCGATGTCGTCGATCGAGTGGATCGGCGCGTCCCACGTGATCCGGTCGTGCGCGCCCGCCAGCACGGCCGCGGTCTCGGGCGTAACGACGTCGGGATCCTCGATCCAGGCGACCGGGAACGCGTCGACGACGCGCTTGTAGAGGACCGGGTCGGGCGGCTGGTCGACGATCGTCCCCGTGTACAGGGCCTTGAAGTCGACCGAGTCGACCGCGCCGGTGGCAACGAGCGCGGCGATCAGCTCCGGGGTCCACGACGAGGTCGGGTCGAGCTTGAACCGCAGCGTCGGGTACTTGTCGAGCCGGCGCGTTATCGGGTCGAGCGTCGCCGGCTCGCCGAGGCGGAGCGAGACCACGAACGTGAGCGGCCGGGCCTCGCGACCGAGCCGCTGCCACAGCGGCTGCCCTACCTGCGCGAGCGCGAGATCGAGCGCGGCGCTGTGGAACGTCCAGCGGCGGTAGAGCCGCGAGACGTCGCGCTGCGGCGCCACCGGGAACAGATCGAGCGAGTCGACGAGCTCGCAGAACTCGCCGAGCGTGAACCTTCCGGACAGCGCCGACGCATGGACCGGGCCGCCCTCCTGAAGGGCGACGTGGTCCTCGGCGTCGTACACGACGTCCTCGCCCACGCCCTCGAGCCCGCCGCCCGTCAAATGCACGACCGTGCTGAGGCGCTCGAATCCGCTCGATACCTGAGCCTGTAGACCCTCGAGCGTGTAGCCGTCGATCTCGAGCGGCAGATCCGCGAGCAGGTCGAACGTGCTCACCGATCGCTCCGCGCGGCCTGGGCGCCCTCGAGTCGCGCCACCAGGTCGTCGAGCTTGAGCTCCTCGAGGCCGTGGCCGACCGCGTCGAGTTCGCCGGCGCAGTACTCGACGAGGTCGCGCCCCTCCTTGACGAGCGAAAGCGTCTCGCGCAGCCCGGCCTGGCCGGAGTCGAGCCGTCGGATGATCTCCTCGATCCGCGCCACCGCAGCCTCGTAAGTGGGGGGAGCGGGCTCGGGCGTTGTCATCGGGGGTCGGTGATGGTGGCCGGGACGGCGTCGTCGTGGAAGCGAACACGAATGTCATGCGCCGTGCGCGCCGCCGCAGCTGACCCCAGCGGCTCGCCCGCGCGGTCCTCGACCAGCGCGTAGCCACGCGCGAGCGTCCGTGCCGGGTCGTGCGCCGCGAGCGCCAGGGCGAGGCGCTGGAGCTCGCGCTCGCGCCCGGACCGTTCCGATCCGCGCGCCCGCTCGGCGGCGCGCCCCAGCACGAGTGCGTGGCGGCCGGAACGCGAGCGGCTCTCCGAAACCGCCCGCCGTCCGCTCGCCCGCAGCTCGCGGACGAGCTGATGCAGCCGCCGGCGCTCCCGCGTGACGTGCTGCGCCGGCGCGGCGGCGAGGCGCTCGAGCGTGCGGGCGCGCTCGACGATCGCACGCCGGCTGTGCACATCGAGACGGCGCGCGGCCGCGAGCAGAGCCGCCCGCGCGGCATTGCAGTCGATCGGCACCGCGGCCTCGGCGGCGTGGGTCGGCGTCGAACAGCAGACCGCGGCGACGTCGTCGATCAGCGTCCGGTCGGTGTGGTGGCCGACCGACGAGATCACCGGCACCCGGAGCAGCGCGACCGTCCGGCACAGCGCCTCGTCGCAGAATGCGAACAGGTCGGCCAGCGACCCGCCGCCGCGGGCGACGATCACGACGTCGACCTCCGGGATCGCCGCCAGCTCGCGGAGCGCGCCGGCGATCCGGGGCGCAGCGTGGCGGTCCTGCACGGGCACGAACGCCCACACGACCCGGCCGGCCCACCCGCGCCGGCGCAACCCCGCCAGGACGTCGTCGCGCGCCTTGCCCTGCTCGCCCGTCACGACTCCGATCGTGCGGGGAAGGAGCGGGCGAAAAAGTCGCTTCTGTGGCTCGAACAGCCCGTCGGCGTGCAGCCTGCGGCGCAGCTGCTCGAGCTGCACGAGCAGGTCGCCCTCGCCGGCGATCCGCAGCTCGGACACCGCGAACGTGAACGATGGGGACGAAGAGTTGCTGCCCGCGTAGTAGTCGCAGCCGCCGCCGATCACGACGCGCAGCCCGTCGAGGAGCGCAACGCCGAGAGCCTCGAAATCGGAAGCCCACATCGAGCAGGGCAGCGCGCCGCGCGTGTCGCGCAACTCGAAGTAGACCCGCGCCCGGCTCGACCTGAACCCCCAGACCTCGCCGACGAGCTGGACGCGTGCGAACTCGAGCAGCCGGCGTTTGAGCTGGGCGGCGTACATGCCGACCGGGAAGGGCCCGGGGAGCTCGCTCTCGGGAATCGCTTCAGGGGCGGCCGCAGACTTGGGGCGGAGGCATCGTCGCACCGAGGCTACCGGGCGACCCGGCTGCGCCGCACGGATACGATGCCCGGCTATGGATCTGACACTGTCACCGGCCGAGGAGGCGTTCCGCGACGAGCTGCGGACGTGGCTCGAGGCCAATCACCCCGGGCGTGAGCCGGCCGGCGACGAGGCCGCGTTCGAGTTTCGCCTCGCATGGCAGCGCAAGCTGCACGACGCCGGATGGGCCGGCGTTTCGTGGCCCAAGAAATACGGCGGTCGCGGCGCCACGCTCGTCGAGCAGGCGATCTTCAACGAGGAAGTGGTTCGCGCGCGCACGCCGTCGGTGGCGAACGTGCTCGCGCTCGCGATGGGCGGGCCGACCGTGATCGCACACGGGACCGAGGAGCAGAAGCAGCGCTACCTCCCGCCGATCCTGTCCGGCGACGAGATCTGGTGTCAGGGGTTCTCAGAGCCCGGCGCCGGCTCCGACCTGGCGTCGCTGAAGACGCGCGCGACGCGTCACGGTGACGAGTGGGTCGTGACCGGCCAGAAGGTGTGGACGACGTTCGCGCACCACGCCAAGTGGTGCATGCTGGTGGCGCGGACCGACCCCGAGGCGCCCAAGCACAAGGGGCTCACCTACTTCCTGATGGACATGGAGCAGGACGCCGTCCAGGTGCGGCCGCTGCGGCAGATCACCGGCGAGTCGGAGTTCAACGAGCTGTTCATCGAGGAGGCGCAGATCCCTCACGCGAACATCATCGGTGCCGAGGGCGAGGGGTGGGCGGTGGCGATCACCACGCTCATGCACGAGCGCGCCACGCTGGCGTTCGGCCTCCAGGTGAGCGTCCAGATCGCTCTGCGCGAGCTGATCGACAGCGCGCACGAGACCCGCGGCGACAACGGGCACGTCGCCACCGAGGATCCCGTGATCAGGCAGCACCTGGCGCAGCTGGTGATCGAGTCAGAGGTGCTCCGCCTGAACGCATACCGCGGTCTCAGCGCGATCATGCGCTCGGGGGTACCCGGTCCCGAGGGGTCGCTCGGCAAGTGGCATTGGTCCGAGGTCAACCAGTCGCTGACCGAGGTCGCGATGGAGATCGCCGGGCCGCGGGCGATGCTCGCCGACGACAACTGGACCTACCGTTTCCTGCGGGCGCGGGCGAACTCGATCGAGGGCGGGACGACCGAGATCCTCAAGAACATCGTCGCCGAGCGGGTCCTCGGCCTCCCACGGATGCGTTGATGGCGCCACAGAGCGCGAAGGAGCCGACGACATGAACTTCGGATTCAGCGACGACCAGCAGGCGATCAAGCGCACGGCTCGCGACTTCCTCGCTGCGCGCTACCCGCTGGCGACCGTGCGCCAGCTCGCCGAGGACGAACGCGGGTTCACCGACGCCCAATGGCAGGAAATCGCCGAGCTTGGCTGGCCCGGGGTGATCATCCCCGAGGACCAGGGCGGGCTCGGACTCGGCGTCGTCGAGTTGGTGGTGATCGGCGAGGAGATGGGCTACGCGCTTGCCCCGACCCCGTGGTTCTCGACCACCTGCGCCGCGCTGATGCTCGTCGCGGCAGGTACCGACGAGCAGCGCGAGCGGTGGCTCGAGCCGCTGGCGAGCGGCGAGGCGCGAGGCACCCTGGCCGTGTGGGACGAGCACTCAGGCTGGGCACCCGACCACTCGGAGGCCGAGCTCGCTTCGGACGGCACTCTCACGGCAACCAAGATCGCGGTGCCGGATGCCGGGTCGGCCGACTTCGTGATCGTCTCGGGCGCGGATGGGCGCCACTTTTTGCACAACGTCTCGGACCCGGGCATCACGCTGATCGCGGAACCCGGGATCGACCCGACGCGGAAGCTGTTCCGGGTGGAGATCGACGCGGCTGCCGGCGAGCCGCTCAAACACGCCCCGGACAAGATCGCGTACGCATACGCCACGATCGTCACGCTGCTCGCCGCCGAGAACGTCGGCGCGGCCCAGCGGGCGATGGAGATGGCGGTCGCCTACGCCAAGGACCGCACCCAGTTCGACCGGCCGATCGGCTCCTACCAGGCCGTCTCGCACCGGTGCGCGCAGATGCTGCTCGAGGTCGAGGGCGCGCGGTCGCTGTCGTACTGGGCCGGCTGGGCGCTCGACAACGAGCCCGAGACCGGGCCGCGCGCGGCGTCGATGGCCAAGGCGTATGCCGGCGATGCGGGCTTCCGCGTGGCCGCCTCGGCGCTCCAGGTCCACGGCGGGATCGGATTCACCTACGAGCACGACCTGCACTTCTTCCTCAAGCGCGCGCACGCGAACGCGCACGCGTTCGGGGACTCGCGCTGGCACCGCGACCGCGTGGCGGACCTCGCCGGCGTGTGAGCAGCCTCGGGGCGGGCCCCGGGGTCAGCTCCCGGGGACGGGGCGCTAGGGGAATCCGTGGTGATCGGGGTGGCTCTCGGGCGGCTCGTCCGGCGTCAGCACGACCTTGCCGTGCTCAGCGTCCGCCACGAGCACCGCCGGGTCAGCGGTCTGCCACCACTTGCGGCGGAAGAACTGCGGGAAGAACGGCCACGAGGCGAACATCAGGACGACCCCGAGGATCAGGCCGCCGATGCCGACGAAGATCGGCGTCTGAATGCCGATGATCGGCTTTGAGTAGTTGTTACCTGCGGTGCTGTAGTAGCTGTAGGCCTTCACACCCACGTACGCCATCATGATCCCGCCGAGCACTGGTACCAGACCGGCCAGGAAGAAGTTCCGGGCGCTCTTGAGCAGGTCGCGGCGGAAGTAGACAGCGCACGCAAGGCCCGTGAAGCCGTAGTAGAAGCAGATGGCGAATCCAAGCGCGGAGATCGTGTCCCCGAGCACGTCCTGGTTGGGGTTGAACGCAAGCAGCGCCACGGTCCACACGATCGAGAGGGCGCCCATGAGCAGCGTCGAGAAGGTGGGCGTGAAGAAGCGCGGGTGGATACTGCCGAACGACTTCGGGATCGAGTCCCACTTCGCCATCGAGAGCGTCGTGCGCGCGGTGGGCAGGATCGTCGTCTGGGTTGACGCCGACGCTGAGGTCAGCACGGTGATGATCAGCAGCTTGTCGAGCGGAGAGCCGAACACCTGGCCCCCGAGCGCATTGATCACGTCAGCCGAGTTGCCCGCGAGGAAGTTGTAGCCGTGGTACGACTGAGCGGCAACGGTGACGACCAGGTAGATCACCAGCAGGATCAGGGTCGAGATGACCGCGGCCTTGCCCGGACCGCGATGACGGTCACGGGACTCCTCGTTGACCGCGACCCCGGAGTCCCAGCCCCAGTAGATGAAGATTCCGAGTAGCACGCCGTCGACGAGCGCTCCCCAGCTGAGGTCGAACGGGTTGAACCAGGACGCGCTCACGTGGACCGAGTGAGTGGGGCTGTTCGCGTACACCTTCACCAGCGCGACGACCGCGAACAGCGCCAGCGTGAACAGCTCGATGCCGAGAAGAGCGGTCTGCACCCGTGCGGAGAGCTCGATTCCGCGGTAACAGATCCAGGTCATAAGCGCGATCCAGATCACCGCGCCGACGATCAGCCAGATGTTCGCCGGGTGCGCGTGGGAGTCGAACAGGAGGAAGGTGTAGTTGCTCGCGATCGCGGCCAGCGATGCCATCACGATGATGTCGGCGAGGAAGATCGCCCACCCGTTGATCCAGCCGATCTGGGGCCCGAACGCTCGCGTCGTCCAGGCGAACGTCGTCCCGGCATCGGGGTCGGCGAGATTGAGGAAGCGGTACCCGACCGATACGAACAGGATCGGGATGAACGACACGATCAGAACCGCCGGCGCGTGGAAGCCGACGCCGGTGACGGCGACGATGAACCCGAGCGTCGCGGCGAGGCTGTACGCCGGCGCGGTCGACGCGACCGCGATCACGAGGTTCGAGATGTAGCCGAGCGCGTCGGCCTTCAGGCCCTTGGCGCCCGGAGCGCTGGTGTCGAGGGCGCCCCCCGGCTGGTCTGTGAGTGTTGTGCTCTCCAAAGTGCTGCGAAACCTATGCGGACCACCGCGGGGTGGCAAGGCGCAGGTGGATCACAAAGTATCGCTCCTTTGGACAAAACGTCCAAAAACCCTGCCCGCACGGTGCGCCGAGATGGCCGAAGGTCACCGGGACGAGTTGACCGCCGCCTCCCGTTCCTGATCGCGCAGCCACGCGACGGTCTCGGCGAGCCCGGCGCGAAGGTCGACGCGCGCCTCCCACCCGAGCAGTCGCCGCGCCTTCTCGACCGACGGCCAGCGCCGCTGCACGTCGACCTCGAAGCTCTCCAGGTGCCGGAGCTCGAACTCGGCCGGGTCGTTGCCGCACGCCTCCCAGATCAAGCGGGCGAGCTCGGCGACCGTCAGCTCTTGCGAGGCCGAGATGTTGAAGTCCTCGTTCTCGCCGGCGGGTGACGCCATTGCGGTCACGATCCCGTCGGCGATGTCGTCGACATGCGTGATCGTCCGCGACTGCTCGCCCGAGCCGAAGATCTCGAGCGGGCGCCGGCCGGTGAGCGCCTTGTGGATCAGGTCGGGCACCGCGTGGGCGATCCCGGGCTCGTCGGCGTCGGGCAGCTCGCCGGGGCCGTACGCGTTGAACGGCCGGCAGATCGTGTAGCGCAGACCGTGCTGGTCGTGGGCGGCGCGCGTGTAGACCTCGCCGGCGAGCTTCGAGAACCCGTAGGCGGAGCGCGGGGTCAGGCAGTCGGCCAGGTGCTCCTCGGTCGTGGGGAACTCGGTCGCGCGCTCGAACACCATCGAGGAGGACACGTACACCAGGCGCTCCACGTCGAGGTTCACGGCGGCGTGGACGATCGCGCCGGTGAGCGCGTTGTTGACCTCGGTGAGCGTGAACGGGAGCTTGTGGAAGTTCGCGATCCCGCCGACGATCGCGGCCAGGTGGATCACGTGCGAGCAGCCGTCGACGGCGGCGTGAGCCGCCGTCGAGTCGCGCAGGTCGGTCGTGTGGATCTCGCACCCCTCGCGCATCCACAGCGGCGGCCGGCGGTAGTCGGCGACCCGGACCTCCCACTGGCTGTCGGACAGCAGGCGGCTGACCACGGCTGAGCCGATCGTCCCGGTGCCGCCGGTGACGAGGACGCGGCTCATGCGGACGGCGTGCCCTCGGGCGCCGAGACCGAGCCGGCGGCGCGCAGCAGCGCCGAGGTCTCGGCTCCGTAGACGAACACTTGACCGGTCCCGAGCGCGTCCCACGGATCGACGAGCAGGGAGTCGGCCGAGGCGGCGGAGACGATCTCCCCCAGCGCGCCGGCGCCCTCGAACGCCGAGTGGTTGGTGGCGACGATCACCACGTCGGCGTCGGCGACCGCCTGATCGAGCGGCTGGGTCGGCGACGGGGCGTGCGGGTCGCACACGGAGACGTCGGCCAGCTCGCGCTCGAGCAGCCTGATCAGCTTCGGCGAGAGCGAATCGCGCTCGTCGTCGGTGTCGCGCTTGAAGGTCAGCCCGAGCACCGCCACCTTGCGGTTCGACAGCGAACCGATCCGTCGCTTGATCCCCTCGACCAGGAACAGCGGCACCGACTCGTTGACGCGCGAGACGGCGAGCAGCATGCCGGGCGCCGCGGAACGCTCCTCTGAGAACGCGAAGTCCTTGCGCAGGCAGGTGCCGGCGGTCATCCCCGGCCGCGCGATCCCACCGCGGGGGTAGTCGCGGTTGATCAGGTCGATTACCTCGAACACGTTGGCGCCGTAGCGCTCGCAGTCCATCATGAGGAGGTTCGGAAGCGCGAACGTCGCGTAGCGAAGGATGTTGGTCCAGATCTTGGCGAGCTCGGCCTGGACCGGGGTGGTTCTGACGATCGGGGCGCCGAACACCGAGAACGTGCTCGCGGCACGCTCGCTCGAGGCCTCGCCGACGCCGCCGACGATGCACGGGAGCGTCGAGATCTCCTCGACGAACCGGCCGGCCGCGATCCGTTCGGGAGCGTGGGCCACGAACAGGTCCTCGCCGACGCGTAGCCGTCGTCGCTTTTCGAGGTAGCCCGCGACGAACTCGGTGGTGCCCGGCGCGATCGTCGAACGCAGGATCAGGGCGTGCCCGGGGCGCAGCATCGGGAGCAGGTCGTCGACGGCCGCGCGCACCTGGCGCAGGTCACTCTCGATGTGCGAGAACGACGGCGTCCCGATCGTGATCACGATGTCGTCGGCGCGGGCGGCGTCGACGGCGCGCTCGGCAAGCTCGAGGCGCCCGCTCGCGAGCACGCGTTCGAGCATCTCCTGGGTCCCGGCCTCGCTGAACGGCATCCGGCCGGCGCGGATCGAATCGAGCACGGTCCGGTCGTGGTCGACGCCGAGCACGCGCAGCCCACGGTCGGCGAAGCACAGCGCGAGCGGCAGGCCCACGCGGCCAAGCCCGATCACCGAGACGGACCTCGAGGCGTTCACGAAGACCTCAGAGGCCGGCGTCGCCCGCGGTCACGTCGCCCGCGGTCGAGGCGGACGCGGTCACGCTCCGCAGCGGCTCGAGGCCCGGCTCGGCCTGGTGCCCGCGGACCTCGCCCGAGAACGCGATCCGGTTGAGCCGAGCGATCTCGCGCTCGCCCTCGATCCTGGCGGGATGGTCTACCGGCAGCCCGCGGATCAGCTTCCGGATCCGCTCGCGCAACTGCAACGCGAAGTGCGGGGTCGACGCCCCCATCAGCTGCCGCACGTCCTCGATCGTCACCTCGCGCCCGGGGCGGAGGCGGTCTGGATGCTCGGCTTGGCTCATTTCTGCGTTGTCTGCGGCTGCACTTCTAGAAGGCTATCCATCTGGGCCTGAACTGCTACCGAGATCGTGCTCGGGTCGCCGATCACCCACCCGTGGTTGTACACCGCTGCGGTCGGGCCCTCGGCCGTGTAGCCGGGCGTCGCGTAGTCCAAAAAGAAGTTCAGAACCGGCGTGGGAAGCACGTTCGGGCTGTCGAGGAGCAACTGAGGGCCGTAGCTACCGCTGGCCGACAGCGGCGCCGAGGCGGCCGCGTCGAGCGGGCGGCTGGCGTTGAGCAGCGTGTAGCCGTGACCGGGGCTGCGGATCGCCCAGCCGAAGCTGCCGGGAACGTGCACGCACGCCTGTCCGAACGGGCACGGCGGGTCGCGGTAGGTCGCGAACGCCACCGAGTTCGCGGCCGGATCCACCGCCCCGATCCGGGCGACGGTCCCGTACTTCTTCAACTGGGTGAGGATCGTGTCGGGGATCACGCTCGGCGGCCCGAGGACGTAGATATGCGGCATCTGATCGGTCTGGAGCGCCGACGCGGTCGCGGCCGGAATCCCCGACGCGGTCACGAACAGGATCGGATCGCCGCTTTCGGCGGCCCAGCCGGCCGCCGGCATCGCGTAGGCGGGGTCGTCGGCCGAGGCGATCACGACGTCGGAGACCGGGTTGCCGGAGGCGGCGGCCGCGAACTTGTCGATCGCCGCGGTGAGCGCGTATGGCCCGGTCGCGGAGATCGCCGCGTTGCGCATGCCCTTGACCGCGGGGACGTCGCCGACGCGGATCACCTGCGCCCCGGCGATCGCGCCCGACCCCGTCGGGGTGAGCAGACCCAGCGCGTTGGTCGTGGCCGGCGGCAGCGCCGTGCTCCCGGAGAGCAGGATCGGCGCCCGGATCGGGGGCGCCATCAGCACCGAGGCCGCGAGCGCGGCCTCCCAGTCGTCGGTCGGGGCGATCGTCACCGCCGTCGGATGGGTGCCCGCCACCTGGGAGGGAAAGACCGCGAGCGCGACGCCGGCGGCGTCGTCGATCGGGTCCTGCCCGGACACGCGTGTGGTGTTCTTGGTGGCGAGCACCGGGAACCCGAGGCCGGTGGCCGGCGCCGGCGTGCCCGAGCTCGAGCTCGTGCTCTCGGTCCTGATGATCAGCCGGGTGGCGCCCCCGCCGCAGCCGGCGATCGACACGCAGGCGGCGAGCCCGGCGATCCACGCAGTCCATCGCATCGGGGCGGACGTTAGCGGGGCGTGGGGTCGATCGGCGCACGTTGCGGCGAAACGCAATCGACGCACGTTGCGGAGAACGTGATCCACGCAAGTTGCGGGAAAAGAGGAGCGGGGGCGCGATCGGCGAAGTCTCCTCGTGCGCGAGCAGCATGTATATTGCCGCGACGCCGAATCCGCGGGCCTTGACATCCGCGGAGCGGGGGACCCAGTTCCTTGGGGCGAGTCCCGCGGTGAACCCGCGGGAGGCGCAGGCTCTTTTAGCGCCAGCCCGTCAGCTAACCCCGCAGGCCCACGAAAGAGAGTTGTGCGGGTAGCCCATCTGATACTCCCGAGTCTGGCCGTGTTCGCGCTGGCGAGCGCACCGGCCGCGAGCGCGTCCGGCGGAGGCGCGTCCGCCGGAGGGAGCAAGGCGACGGCGTCCAGCGGCACCGCAGCGCCGACCAGCGCCGGCGCCTCGACCCAGCCCAGCTTCAGCGGCCCGACACAGGGCCCTGGTCACTGCACGGGCACCCCCTCCGCCACCGCCACATCCGGCGGCGCCGGGGTCGGCGGCGCGGTTAGCACGAACGCGACCACCGCCGCACTCCCATGTCCCCACCCGACGGTGCCGGGCATGACCGGCAAGATCGTCAATGGCATCGCCTACGCGCCCGCCGACGCGCCGCTCGAGGTGCAGGAAGTGATTTGGGCGGGGGACCGCATCCGCCTCAAGCCCTACATCTATGCCGGCGGCCACGGGAAGTGGAACGACGCCGGATATGACTGCTCGGGCACGGTTTCGTACGTCCTGCACGCGGCGGGCCTGCTGAAGGTGTCGATGGACTCGAGCGAGTTCGAGACGTGGGACGTCCATGGCGCCGGTCAGTGGATCACGGTCTACACGAACCCGGGGCACGCGTTCATCGAGGTCGCGGGGATCCGGCTCGACACCTCGGCCGAGCAGGACCCGAACCCGCCTCCGGGCACGGGTCCGCGGTGGCGCCCGGTGATGACGAGCACCGCCGGGTTCATGGCCCGGCACCCCGCAGGGCTCTAGACCGCGTCGCAAAGCCGCCGGTCCGAACGTGCGCTCGTAGGTGCCGCCCCGCTACGCTTGAAGGGCTCGCAAAGAAACAGCCAAGGAGGATGCGATGCCGGGCCTTTCCGGGCGCATGTCAACTGTCATCAAAGCGAAGATCTCGAAGCTCCTAGACCGCGCCGAGGACCCTGCGGAGACGCTCGAGTACAGCTACCAGAAGCAGATCGAGCTGCTCCAGAACGTCAAGAAGGGGATCGCCGACGTCGTCACTTCCAAGAAGCGCTTGCAGCTTCAGGAGCAGAAGCTCCGCGACCAGGTGGTGAAGCTCGACACGCAGGCCCGCCAGGCGCTCGCCGCCGGGAACGAGGATCTCGCGCGCGTCGCGCTCGAGCGCAAGAACGTCGCGCAGACCGAGCTCCAGTCGCTCGACTCGCAGGTCGCCCAGCTCGAGCAGCAGCAGCAGCAGATGACCGAGTCCGAGCAGAAGCTCCGCGCCAAGATCGAGCAGTTCCGCTCGAAGAAGGAGGTCATCAAGGCGCAGTACTCGGCCGCCGAGGCGCAGGTCCGAATCTCCGAGGCCGCGACGGGCGTCGGCGAGGAGATGGCCGACGTTGGCCTCGCGATGCAGCGGGCGCTCGACAAGACCGAGAACATGAAGGCCCGCGCCGACGCCGTCCAGGAGCTGGAGGCCGCCGGCACATTCGAGGACCTCACCGCGCTCGGATCGGGCGACGATGACATCGACCGTCAGCTCAAGGCGCTGTCGAGCAGCAGCGAGGTCGACTCCGAGCTGGCGAAGATGAAGGCCGAGCTCGGGGCCGGCTCGCCCACCAGCGCGGGCGAGCTCGGCGCCGGCAACTCGCCGGCAGCCGCGCCGGCCGAGGCCGAGCAGGCCGGTCCCTCCCAGGGGCAGGCCCCATGATCGTCCGGATCGCCACCGAGGGGCAGTACGACATCGGGGACGACGACGTCCCCGAGTTGAATCAGCTCGACAATGACGCGGTCGCGGCCTGCGACGGTGGCGATGGGCAACACTTCCACGAGTCGTTCGCCCGCCTGCTCGCGTTCGTTCGCGACAAGGGGCAGCCGGTCGGGGACGATCGGCTCGACGCCTCGGACGTGATCCTCCCGCCGCCCGACGTCTCGTTCGAGGAGGCCAAGGCGGAGTTCAGCGGCGAGGGCTTGATCCCGGGCTGAGTAGGCGCCGCCGTTTCGGCGGCGTTTTGTGGGGAAGCCTCTTCTAAAGAGAAGAGGAGGTTAGACATGTCCACTGGACTGATCATCGTGATCGTCGTGGTCGCGATCGTCGTTGTGTTCGGGGTGCTGTTCGCTATGGGCCGAGGCCGGCGTGCCGCGGCCGAACGCCGTCGTCAACGCCTGCTGGAGCAGCGCCGGGAGCGGGCAGTCACCGAGCACCGTGAGGTGGCGGAGGCTCGCACCGGTCGCGCAGAGGAATCCGAGCATCGCGCCCGGCTGGCGACGGCCAGGGCCGAGCGCGACCGGGCTGAGGCGCGGTTGCACGAGGAGAGCGCCCGCGCGCACGAGCTCGGGCTCGCCGACGACCAGCTCATGAACGATGACCCGGATGAGACCGGGCGCGAGCGAGTAGATGACCGCGTCGACGAGCGCGACGAGGTCGCCGCCGCCGACTCACGGCGGGACAACACCGACCGCTGACCTGGATGCGACCGCGACCGCCCGGCACGGATGCCGGGCGGAACGGTGGTCGCGGCGACGGCACCGCTCGGCATCCGTGCCTCGCCGGCGGTGCCTGCCGCGCCACATCCGACGGATGCCGGCGAAGCCGGCCCCAAAAGAACCTCTAAATGGGCGTTCCCCACAGCGGGAACCAGCGCTCGAGCTCCTGCTCGACCGGCAGTTCCTTGCCGATCTGCGCCTTGAGCACGAACTCGCGCTCGTTGTCGCGCTTCTCGGCGCCGGCGGCGGGCGCGAACGGATAGAACGCCCCGCGCTTGTAGTTGTAGATCCAGTAGACGGGCTTCTTGGTCCGCTCGTCGTTGAACCCGAACACCGCGCACAGCACGCGGTCGCCGTAGCCGCCGGCCTCGAGCGCGCTCGAGACCGCGTTGATCCCGACGACCAGATCGTCGAAGTCGCTGCCGCGGAGCACGAGCCAGCGAAAGCCATACGCGTCGTCTGAGCTGGTGACGGTCGTGCCGCTGTCCGACGCGGTGGCGCGGACGACCTCCTCCATGTCGCGGACGATCGACTCGAAGTCGGCGGTGGCGAGCGGCTGGAACACGATCGCGGCCGCGCCGCGCGTGGTCAGGGCCATCGACGTCTCCATCGTCACGTACGCGGTGCTCATCGCGAACAGCCGGTCGGGCGCCGGCTGCGCCAGCTTGCGACGACCCATCAGGACATCGAGGAAGCCCACTCCCTTTACGCGGTGCCCTGGAGCTGAGCCTCGAGGCGCTGCAGCCGCTCGATCCTCGCCGTCAGCGGCGGGTGCGTCGAGAACAGCCCGCCGACGGACTGCTTGACCTTCGGCGGGAAGATGTAGAACGCCGCGAGCTCGCTCGAGGCGGCGCGCAGATCGCGCTGGGGGACGCGCGCCATGCCGCCGTCGATCTTCAGCAGTGCGCTGATCAGCGCGCTCGGCCGGCCGGTGAGGATCGCCGATCCGCGGTCGGCGGCGAACTCGCGGTAGCGCGAGAGCGCCTGGAGCAGCAGGAACGAAACGACGTACACGGCCGCGGACACCAGGATCACGATGAAGAACCCGTTGTTGTTCTGGTTATTGCGGTTGCCGCCGCCGAAGCCGCCGCCGAACAGGAACCCGAACTGGGTGATGAACGCGGCGATCGAGGCGAAGAAGCTCGCGATCGTCATCACAACAACGTCGCGGTTCTGCACGTGGGTGATCTCGTGGCCGAGGACGGCCTCGAGCTCAGCGGGGTCGAGCAGCTGGAGGATCCCTGTCGTGGCGCACACGGTGGCGGTCTTCGGGGAGCGCCCGACGGCGAACGCGTTCGGCATCGGGGTCTGCGCGATCGCGACCCGTGGTTTGGGGATGTTGGCCTGGACGCACAGGCGATCGATGATCGCGTGCAGTTGGGGCGCCTGCTCCGGGGTCACCTGCCGCGCGCCCATCGAGGCGAGGGCGATCTTGTCGGATGTGAATAGCTGAAGGGCGAACAGTCCGGCGGCGACGATCGCGATCGTCACTGCGCCGGCGCCCGCTGCGATCAGCACCGCGATCAGGACGGCGTAGACGAGCCCGAGCAGGAAGATCGTGAACAGCATGCGGGCCTGAAGTCCGGTATCGCGACCAAATGAGTTTTTGCTGGCCATGGTGCTCTTAATGGTGGCAGACGGGGTAACTGGGTTCTGAGGCGTCTCTATGAATATGAGAAGTGATGGGATTTCGCGGTCGCGTCCGGTCTAGGGGGCTGGTGCATGGCGCCCGGGCGTATCTCGCCGGCGCCGGCACCACCGGCTCGTTGCTGGCCGTAGCTGCGCTTGTATTCATCGTAGCCAGCGCGCTCGTCGCCTTCCGGGGTTGGCCCCACGTCGCGGCCGCGACGTCGCCGGGCAGGGTCGTGATCTCCGCGAACCATGGGGCGTCGGCCGGCACGCTGGCGGCGCGCCGGCTGGCATTCGTCGCGGGAGCGGCCGGGGCCGGTGGCGGCGTCGGTGGCGCGGGCGGTGCGGAGGGCGCGGGTGGCGCCGGCCGGGTGCCCTCCGCGGCGGGACGCGGGCTCGGGCGGCCACGGCCGCCGCGCCAGACGATCGGGGCGCCGGCGAGCACCTCGGTGCCGGTGAGCGGTTCGGGCGGGTCGACCGCGTGTGCGAGCGGGTGCGGCACGGCGCCGGCGCCGTCCCCGTCGCCTACTCCGGTCCAGCGAGTCCAGCAGACGCTCTCGCAGGCGACGAACACGCTCGGAAACGTCGTGTCGGGCACGGGCAGCCGGCTCGGGTCGACGGTGCAGCAGACCACGAACGGCGTCGCGGGCGCGCTCGGGGGCTCCAGCACCCCGGCGGGCGGCACGGTCAGCCAGGTCGGGTCAGGGGCGGCAAAGACCGTCACCGGCGTGACCCAGGCGCTCGGTGGCGTGCTGAAGAGCCTTGGGCACTAACTCGGGCCGGGATCCGCTCGGTCGGCGAGCGCGGGAACCGTTGGGTCGGCGAGCGCGCGCTCGATGAACCGCAGGCTCACGGCCTGCATCTCGGCGTCGTGCTGGATCGAGCGGTGGTGGCCGCCTGGGAGCGTGATCAGCCGGCTCCGCGGCGAGGAGAACACCGCCGCCAACTCGCGCGAATGCTCGACGGGCACCTGCTCGTCGCCCTCGGCGTGCAGCAGCAACACCGGAACCTCGAGCGCGCGCGTGGCCGCTTGCACGTCGTGGGCGGCGAGTAAGCGGTCGAGCGCGGGCCGGTCGGCGTCGAACGTGAACCGCCCGCCTGAGAGGCCGCGGCGGAGGCCCTCGCCGCTGGCCGGGCAGATCGCGACGACGGCGCCGGCGCCGACCGCCGCGGCCGACACAAGCGCGAGGTAGCCGCCCATGCTCGAGCCCCGGAGCGCGATCGGCGGGGGCGGCTGGCCAGGGTTGCCGGCGGGCGGGGATCGATCGGGGTCGGCGCCCATCCGGGACCGCAAAAGCGCCGCGATCCCGACGACGTCGGCGATCGCGCGACCGTCGAGCGGGCCCTGGCTGTCGCCGTGGCCACGCTGGTCGAACGCGATCGCCGCGAGTCCCGCGCTCAAGGCTGCGCGTGCGAAGTCGTGGTGGTTCTCCTTGCACGAGCCGGCGCCGTGTAGCGTGACCACGCCGGCAGACGCCGGCTTGTCCGGCAGCCACAGGGAGTAGGCGAGGCCGTCGTGCACGCCGATCTCGCTCGGGAGCTGTGGCGTGACGGTGCGCGGCCGCGGCACGCGCCGATCATGCCAGGCACGGGTTGGGCATGGCATGATCGAGCCCGCCATGTCTGTCACGGCCGCCACGCTGTCGCACGTGTACCCGCTCGGCTCGCGGGTCAACGAACGGGGACGGCTCGAGATCGGCGGGTGCGACGCGGTCGAGCTCGCGCGCGAGTTCGGAACGCCCGTGTACGTCGTCGCCGAGGACGACATGCGCGCCCGGGCGCGCTCGTTCATGGACGCGGTGGCCGCGCGCCACGCCGACTTCGACGTGCTGTTCGCCTCCAAGGCGTTTCCCTGCACCGCGGTGTACCGGCTGCTCGCCGATGAGGGGCTGGCGTGCGACGTGGCCTCGGGTGGGGAGCTGTTCCTGGCGCTGCGGGGCGGATTCGATCCGTCGCGGATCTACTTCCACGGGAACGCGAAATCTTCAGACGAGATCCGCGAGGCGCTGGCCGCCGGCGTCGGCCACATCGTGATCGACTCGCTGGACGAGCTCGCTCGGCTGGAGGAGGTCGCCGCGGCCGTTCTGGAGGGCGGTCGCCGGCAGGAGGTGCTGATCCGGGTCACGCCGGGCGTGGCTGGCAACACCCATCACGCGATCTCGACCGGTCAGACCGACTCGAAGTTCGGGTTCGGGATCGACGCCGCTCGGGAGGCAATCGCTCGACTGAACGACGCGCCGCACCTCGACCTGGTCGGGCTCCACTTCCACATCGGCTCGCAGCTGCTCGAGCTCGAGCCGTTCCGCGCGGCCGTGCGGACGATCGCTTCGCTCGGCGACTTCCCCGTGTACAACGTCGGCGGAGGCCTGGGGGTGGCCTACGGCGCAGCCGACCAGCCGCCCGCGATCGCCGACTACGTCGACGCGGTCGTCTCCACCGTGCATTCGGAGCTCGGCCCGGACAAGCGACTGCTGCTCGAGCCGGGGCGCACGCTGGTGGCGAACTCGACGGTCACCCTGTACACGGTCCAGACGGTCAAGCGCAACGTGTCGACGTGGGTCGCGGTCGACGGCGGGATGTCCGACAACCTCCGCCCGATGCTGTACGGCTCTCGCTATGAAGCGCTCGTCGCCGACCGCGTGCTCGCGGAGGCGAACGTGGGCTGTCGGCTCGCCGGCAAGCACTGCGAGTCGGGCGATGTGATCGTGCGCGATGTTTCGCTCGCCGACCCGGTACCGGGCGACGTGATCGCGACTCCGGTGACCGGCGCGTACGGATACTCGCTGGCCAACAACTACAACGGCGTCCCCCGGCCGCCGGTGATCTTCTGCCGTGAGGGCGAGGCGCGCCTGGTCGTCCGCCGCGAGACCTACGAGGACCTGGCCGCCCGTGACGTCGGCTGACGGCGTCTTCCGCGTCGGGCTGCTCGGCCACGGCACCGTGGGGTCGGCGTTCGCGTCGCTGTTGCCCCAGCGTGCGGACCGGATCGAGCGGTTGACGGGGCTGCGGCCGGAGCTGTCGGGCGTGATGACCCGCAGCTCCGGATCGTTTGAGGAGATCCTCGAGGGGTCGGACCTGATCGTCGAGCTGATCGGCGGGATCGAGCCGGCGCGCACGTATCTCCTGCAGGCGATGCAGGCGGGGCGGCACATCGTCACCGCCAACAAGCAGCTGCTCTCACAGCATGGGGAGGAGCTCTGGGATGCCGCCCGTGCGCATGGCGTGCAGCTGCGGTTCGAGGGGTCGGTCGCCGGCGTCGTGCCCGTGATCCGGGTGCTCCAGGAGTCGCTCGCGGGGGCCACGATCGACCGCGTCCACGGGATCGTCAACGGCACGACCAACTTCATCCTGACCGAGATGGCGCGGACCGGAATGACGTTCGAGGAGGCGCTGGTCGAGGCGCAGCGGCTCGGGTACGCCGAGGCGGATCCGTCCGAGGACGTCGACGGTCGCGATGCCGCGGCCAAGATGGCGATCCTGGCGCGGCTGGCGTTCGACACGCCCGTGCACCTGGACCAGGTCCGGTACGAGGGGATCGAGCACATCCAGCCCGACGACCTCGCGTACGCGGACGAGCTCGGGTTGCAGCTGAAGCTGATCGGGACCGCGGAGCGGATCGGGGACGGGCTGTCGGTGAGCGTGCATCCCGCGTTCCTGTATCCGCACCATCCGCTGGCTTCGGTGAGCGGGCCGTTCAACGCGGTCACGGTCGAGTCCGAGGCGATCACCGAGATCACGATGTCGGGGCCCGGTGCCGGCGGGCCTCAGACCGCGAGCGCGGTGCTCGGCGACGTGATCAGCGCGATGATCCCGCCGGCCTCGACCCCGCCGACGAGCCAGGTGCTCGAGATCGTCCAGGACGTCTCCTCGGCGTTCTACCTGCACCTCGACGTGGCCGACGAGCCGGGCGTGCTGGCGCGCGTGGCGCAAGTGCTCGCGACGCAGGACGTGTCGGTCAAGTCGGTCGTGCAGCGGGGCCTCGGCGCCCAGGCGCGGCTCGTGATGGTCGTCCACCCGGTGCTCGAGTCGCGGTTCAGCGGCGCGATGGCCGAGTTGGCGCGGCTCGACGAGGTGCGCTCGCCACCGCGCGCGATCCGGGTGCTCGAGGAGGAGTTCGGGTAGCCGGCGCGGCCGTTGCGGCCGGGGCTGCGGTGGGGCCAACCCCTCACTCGCCTACTAGCCGCGGCCCGGTGTGGGGTTGACCACACAGGGGGTGGCTGAACCCGCATTCACCGCGCGCGGGGGCGGCGAATGCGGGGTTAGCCACAAACGTGCGGACGGGGTTCCCGGCGCCACCGCCCCGCGACCGTCCGCGGCACCCCGCGACTACCCGCGCCACCCCACGACCACCGCGGGCTGCGGCCACTTCGGCTAGGGTCCCCGGTCCAATGAAGGCCGTCCAGATCGTCGAGCTCACGGGCCCGGAATCGGCGCTGAAGCTGGTCGACGTGCCCGAGCCCGAGGCCAACCACCCCGCGACCCCCGGCGAGGGCGTGATCGTCGACGTCCACGCCGCCGGCGTGGCGTTCCCCGAGCTGCTCCAGACCCGCGGCGAGTACCAGGTCAAGCCCGAGCTGCCGTTCACGCCGGGCGCCGAGGTCGGCGGAGTGGTCCGCTCCGCCCCCGACGGCGCAAACCTCAAGGCCGGCGACCGCGTGGCCGCGTTCTGCATGCTCGGTGGCTGGGCGGAGGTCACGGTGGCGCCGGCGTTCTTCTGCTTCAAGCTGCCCGACGAGCTCGACTTCGCGCAGGGCGCGGCGCTCATCCTCAACTACCACACCGCCTACTTCTCGCTGAAGACGCGCGGTCGCCTCGAGCAGGGCGAGACCGTGCTCGTCCACGGCGCCGCCGGTGGCGTCGGTACCGCCACACTCCAGATCGCCAAGGGCCTGGGCGCGCACACGATCGCGGTCGTGTCGAGCGACGAGAAGGAGCGGGTCGCCCGCGAGGCCGGCGCCGACCATGTGGTCCGCAGCGAGGGCCCCTGGAAGGACGAGGCCAAGGAGCTCTCCAAGGGAGGCGTCGACCTGGTGATCGATCCGGTCGGCGGCGATCGGTTCACGGACAGCCTGCGCTCTCTCCGAGAGGGCGGCCGCGTGGTCGTGGTCGGCTTCACGGGTGGATCGATCCCCGAGGTCAGGGTCAACCGGCTGCTGCTCGCGAACACCGAGGTGATCGGGGCGGGCTGGGGCAACTACGTGATCCGCAAGCCGAAGCTGAACCGCGAGATCGGCGACGCGATCGACCGGCTGATCGCGGACGGATTCGTCCGCCCGGTGGTCGGCGCAAGGTTCCCGCTGGACCAGGCCGCCGCCGCGCTGGAGTTGCTCGACAGCCGCAGCGCGACCGGCAAGCTCGTGCTCGAGATCAGCTCTTAAGTCGGCGACAGCGCCCGCTCTGACATGCTCCCGCGCATGCCGGGGATCATCGAGCGCTACCGCGAACGCCTGCCGTTCGCCACCGGCGACCCCGTGGTGTCGCTCGAGGAGGGATCGACCCCGCTGGTGCTCGCCGAGCGCCTGTCCGAACGCGCCGGCGTTGAGGTGTGGCTGAAGCTCGAGGGCGCCAATCCGACCGGCTCGTTCAAGGACCGGGGCATGACCTGCGCGGTGTCCGCCGCCGTCCGGGAAGGCGCCCAAGCGGTGATCTGCGCCTCGACCGGCAACACCGCCGCATCGGCGGCCGCCTACTCCGCCCGGGCGGGACTACGAGGCGCGGTGATCGTCCCCGAGGGCAAGATCGCCACCGGCAAGCTCGCGCAGGCGCTCATGCACGGGGCGCGGGTGGTGGCGCTGCGGGGCAACTTCGACGAGGCGCTGAAGCTCGTCCGCGAGCTCGCGAACCGGCACCCGGTGGCGCTCGTCAACTCCGTCAACGACTTCAGGATCGAGGGACAGAAAACTGCCGCGTTCGAGATCCTCGAGCAGCTCGCGGGCGGGCTCGACGCGCTCTGCATCCCGGTCGGGAACGCGGGCAACATCACCGCGTACTGGAAGGGGTTCAAGGAAGCCGGTCTGAAACCGCGGATGTGCGGGTTCCAGGCGGCGGGCGCGGCGCCGCTGGTGGAAGGCAGGCCGATCGCGCACCCCGAGACGGTGGCGAGCGCGATCCGGATCGGCAACCCGGCGCGCTGGGAGGAGGCGATGGACGCGATGACCTCGAGCGGGGGCGCGGTCAAGGCCGTGAGCGACGCCGAGATCCTGATGGCGTACCGCTTCCTGGCCGCGAACGAGGGCGTGTTCTGCGAGCCCGCCTCGGCCGCGAGCGTCGCCGGGCTGCTCGTCCACGGCGCCGGCGACAGCGTCCGGCGTGTGGTGTGCGTGCTCACCGGCCACGGGCTCAAGGACCCCGACACCGCGCTCGACCAGGCTGGTTCGGTCGTCGCCTGTGATCCCGAGCTCAGCGCGATCGAGCGCGCGGTGCTCGAGTGACGCCCGGCCTGGCCCGCCGGCGCGTCGTGCGCGTGCCGGCGTCGTCCGCGAACCTCGGGCCCGGCTTCGACGTGCTCGCGGCGGCGCTCGCGCTGCATCTCGAGCTCGAGGTCGTCGAGACCGGCACGTTCGCCGTGGACACCGACCTGCCCGTCCCGCGCGGACGCGACAACCTGGTGGTCAAGGCGTTCGAGCGGCTGCACCCGGCGGACGGATTCGAGTTCCGGATCTCGTCCGACATCCCGCTGTCCGGCGGGCTCGGGTCGAGTGCGGCGGCGGTGGTCGCTGGGCTGATGGCCGCCGATCACCTGTTCGAGCTCGACGCGGATATGTTTGCGCTCGCCGCCGAGCTCGAGGGCCATCCCGACAACGTCGGGGCGGCGCTGTACGGCGGGTTCGTCGTCTGCAACGGCGCGCAGGCCCACCGGTTCGACGCCCCGCCCGGGCTCGAGGCCGTGCTCGTCGTCCCCGACGAGGGGCCGCCAACCGAGGAGGCGCGCGAGGCCTTGCCCACGACCGTCCCGATCGAGTCCGCGGTGTTCAACATCTCCCACGCGGCGATGCTGACGCTGGGACTCGCCACCGCCGACTGGGACCTGATCTCCGCCGGCCTGCACGACCGGCTGCACCAGCAGCACCGCGCCCACCTGTACCCGCGGTCCGCGAGCCTGCTCGAACGCGCTCGCGATCTCGGCGCGCTCGGAGCGACGATCTCGGGCGCGGGGCCGACCGTGCTGGTGTGGTCGCGGTTCGACCAGACCGGGCCGCTCGTCGAGGCTTTGAAGCGCGACACCGCCGGCTGGGCGCACGTGATGCGCGCCGGGTTCGAGCCTCAGGGCGCCGACGTCCGCTCGCTTTAGCGGGAGGTCGGCGAGGCCGTCTGGGAGCGGCGCTCGGCGAGCCGCTCGCGTAGCCACTCGGCGTGGTGCTCCTGGAGCTCGCGCCCGCGGCGGGTGAAGTCGAGGATCAGCCGCAGATCGTCCTCGCTGTAGGCGTCCGCCATCGGCGTGTACAGCCTCCTCATCGGCTCGACCATCAGCTCGTTCGCCAGCTCGAAGGCCTTTTCCGTCGGCTCCACCAGCACCCTTCGTCGGTCGGATGGGTCGGCCACCCGCCGGGCGAGGCCCGCCCGTTCCAGGCGGTCGATCACCGCGGTGATCGCGCCCGTGGTTAGCCGGCTCGCCTCGGCGAGATCCCCGGCGCTCATGCTCCCGTGCTGATCGAGGACGTCCAGGCACCGCGCGTCGGTGCGGTTGACCCCCAGTAACTGGCAGATGAGGTCGTCGACCACGTCGGTGGAGCGCTGGCTGGCGCGCACCTCGTCGCCGAGTTCGGCGTAGAGCTGGAGGCGCTCGGGGGAAGGTTCTCTTGACATCTAAATCTCTTAGCTACTAAGATGCTTGCCGCGTGAGTAAATATTAGCCGGAGGTGAATCCCAGATGGAATATGCGATCGAGGCCATCGGCCTCGTCAAGTCTTACCCGAAGGGCGTGACGGCGCTCGACGGGCTGTCGTTCAGCGTCGCGCGCGGCAGCGTGTTCGCGTTGCTCGGCCCGAACGGCGCCGGCAAGTCAACCGCGGTCAAGATCCTGACGACGCTGGCCAAGCCCGACGCAGGGAAGGCGCTCGTCGGCCGGCTCGACGTGGTCTCCAGTCCCGACGCGGTGCGCCGGACGATCGGCGTCGTCGCGCAGGGCTCGGCGGTCGACATCCAGGCGACCGGCCGCGAGAACCTGCGGCTCCAGGGCCAGATCCACGGGATCCGGGGGCGTGCGATCGAGGATCGCGCGCAGGAGCTGCTCGAGCGGTTCGGGCTCGCCGACGCCGCCGACCGGATCGCCCGGGGCTACAGCGGCGGGATGCAGCGGCGCCTCGACATCGCGATGGCGCTCGTCCACGACCCGGCGGTGCTGTTCCTCGACGAGCCGACCACCGGGCTGGACCCCGAGGTCCGCGCCGACATGTGGTCCGAGATCGGACGGCTGGCGGCGGACCGGGGCAAGAGCGTGCTGCTGACCACGCACTACCTCGAGGAGGCCGATCAACTCGCCGGGCAGATCGCGATCGTCGACCGCGGCAAGGTCGTGGCCGAGGGGACCCCCGACGAGCTCAAGCGCGAGCTGCGCGGCGACGCGATCCACGTCGACCTCGAGGCCGACTACAACGGCGCGGTCAGTCGTGCTCTGACGGGTTTGCCTGCGATTCGCGACGTGGTCGTAGACGGGCGCACGCTGCGCGCTCGCGCCGACGACGGCGGTCGGGCGGTGCCGCTCGTGCTCGGAGCGCTCGAGTCGGCCGGGGTCGGGGTGTCGTCCGTGCGGGTCGCGCGGCCGTCACTCGACGACGTCTATCTCAAGTACACGGGCCGCACGTTCGACGCGGCCGAAGCGGAGGGGAAGGAAGTCCGATGACACTGATCAGGCACACGCTGTACATGACCCTGCGCCACCTGCGCGAGCTGTGGCGCCAGCCATGGTTCGTGGCGGTGACGCTCGTCCAGCCGGTGATCTGGCTGCTCCTGTTCGGGGCGCTGTTCAAGAAGGTGATCGAGATCCCGGGCTTCCACAGCCCCTCCTACATCGCGTTCCTCGCGCCCGGTGTGGTCGTGATGACCGCGATGTTCAACGCCGCCTGGAGCGGCATGTCGTTGATCGACGACATGCGGCGCGGGGTCACCGCCCGTTTCCTCGTCTCGCCGGTGCGCCGGGAGGCGCTGATCGCGGGGCGGATCCTCAAGGAGGCGGTGGTGGTCGTGATCCAGTCGCTGATCATCGTCGCGCTGGCGCTGATCGTGGGGGCGAGCTTCCCGGGCGGAGTCGGGGGCGTCGCGTTGCTGTTCGTCCTATCCGCGCTGCTCGGCGCGATGTTCGGCGCGCTGTCGAACGGCTTCGCGCTGATCATGGGCCAGGAGGAGGCGCTGATCGGGGCGACGCAGTTCATCCTGCTGCCGCTCACGTTCCTCTCGACCACGTTCCTGGCCGCGAACATCATGCCGGGGTGGATCGCCCACGTAGCCGACTTCAACCCGGTGAACTGGGCCGTGGTGGCGGGGCGCTCGGCGGTCTCGTCCAGCGCGGACTGGGGGCTGATCGCGGCGCGCGCCGGGTTCCTGGTGGCGCTGCTGGCGCTGTCGGTGGCGTTCGCGACCAGGGCCTTCCAGTCGTATCAGCGGTCGGTGTGATTTTGGGGCCTCGCTGTGGCGGCGTCCTCCGGATGGAATTGCGGCAGGCCCGTTAGGCGAGGCAAGGATGCCGAGCGGGCCGTCGCCGCAATGCCGGTTCCGCAGGGCGTCCATGCCCGGCGGGCGCGCGGCCCTGAATCAGCTGGTCGAGTCGCGGCGGATTGGGCTTGAACGGCGGGCATCTGGAGGGGGGTGTGGTGTTACCGTCGGGGTCGGCCGCGGGTTCCGGAGCATGCGTGACGCGCCATTTGACGCGATCCCGGTCGGCCGTGGCGTTTCAGGCATGTGGGGCATGCGCGAGAGGCCACGGCTTCGCCGGCGGGCACCAATTGGCGCGTCATGCATGTCGCGGTCGCGCGAAACGGCCCCGGGGGACCACAGCACCCCCTCAGGTGCCGCTGTTATCCGCGCGGCGTCCAAGCCCGACCCGGGGACCCACCGCACCCTCGCTCGGCAGTCGTGGGGCGGGTTGGGTTTTGAACGGCGGGCGTCTGGAGGGGGGTGTGGTGTTCCCGCCGGGGGTCGCCGCGGGCGCGGAGCATGCATAACACGGCAATCGAGGGCAGTTGCGCCGGCCGTGCCGTGCTACGCGTGTCATACGTGCGTAGTACGGCACGGCCTCGCCGGATCGGCTCGGTTGTCGTGCTATGCATGCCCGGCGAAGCCGCGACGCGCTCCGACGCCACGCCACCCACCCTCAGCTGCCCGCCGTTTCCATTCGCTCGGCTCTCAGCCAGTCAAGGGTGCCCGGCCGCCCGGCAGCGGCATGGCCGACCCTGCCTCGCCGAACCGGCCCCACGGACGTCGAGCGAAGCGAGACCCCTAACCGCCACCAGGGCCGAACAGCTGGTTTACGGGTCCGCCACCGCCGCCCGGTCCGCCACCGGACAGCCGCCCCTGCCACACCGCCTTGGCCCCGAGGTCGCCGGTGTGGAACACGAAGTACGCGCACAGGATCGCCAGGACCACGAGCGCGACCCGGAGGAGGATCAGCACAGCGGGGTGGCGCGCGAGGCCGTCGAGCCATCCGATCCCACTGACCATCCCCGCGGCGACCCGATGCGCGAACACGGTCACGATCACCGCGCCGGTGAACAGGATCATGAAATTGCGCAACAGCTCGCCGGCATGGGCGTGGCGGGCGACCAGGGCCGCGGGACCGAACCCGCCGGTGAGGTGCAGCGCGCTCTGGAGCGCCTTGCCGGCGCCGACCGTGAGGAACGTCCCCGCCAGCGCCACCACGGTCAGGATCCCGAGCAGCACCCCCGAGCGCATGAACCATGCCGGCCGCGCCACCAGCACGACCGCCCAGATCGTCGCCACCGGAATCAGGATCACCGGGACGTGCAGGAACAGCGGGTGCGCCGGCAGGCCACTGTAGATCGTCGTGATGTGGATCGGGACGAGCGCGAGGCTGAGGACCGCGAGCGCGGCGAGGACGTACTCGGCGCGCAGTCGCGAGGCGGCGGGGAACCGGCTGACAGAGGTGTCGACGGCCAAGAGCCGGCGGAGTCTCCGCCGGTCGACATAAGAGGACCCTAAGAAACTACGAAACCCGCACGCCGTCGGCGAGTGAGGCGGCGCGCCGGCTCGCGGCGCCCAGACCGAGACGCCGGAGCAGTTCCTCGGCGACCGTCAGGTAATCGGTGGCGAGATCGGGCCTGTAGTCGAGGATCGACACCGCCCGCTCGGCCGACTCGGCATACGCGATCGAGGAGCGGATCGTGGTGTCGAGCAGCTTCTCGCCATAGTGCTGGCGCAGCGAGTCGAACGCCTCGCGCGAGTGGCGGGTGCGCATGTCGGCGATGTTCAGGACCACGCCGAGCCATTCGAGGTCGGAGTTGAGGTTCTCGCGGGCCAGCTCGATCACCTCGAGCGCCTGCTCGACGCCCTGGAGCGCGAAGTACTGCGCCTCGGCCGAGATCAGCGCGTGGTCGGAGGCAACGAGCGCGTTGACCGTGAGCAGGCCCAGCGCCGGCGGGCAGTCGATCATGATCAGGTCGTAGTCGTCGCGGAGCTCGCGCAGCGCCTTCTTGAGCGCGAGCTCGCGGCCCATCTTGCCGCCGAGCGCGAGCTCGGCCTCGGCGAGGCCGAGGTTGGCCGGGATGATCCCGTCGTGCACCGCCTGGCGGGCCTTGGCGCGGCCGGCGAGCACGTCGCCGATCGTCGGCGCGGCCTCGGGATCGACGTCGAGGTAGTCCGACAGGTTGCCCTGCGGGTCGAGGTCGATCGCGAGCACGCGCAGATCCACCCGACGGAACACATCGGTCAGGGTCCGCACCGCCGTGGTCTTGCCGGTGCCCCCCTTTTGTGAGAGAACGGAAACGATCGACGCCATCGCCCGCGCCACTATAGGCCAGCAGCGAGGCCGCCGGTCGGGCTGCCCGCCGGCGGCCGGATCGGCCCGCCTAGGCGGTCGCGCCGGAGTCCGAGGTGTGGACGGCGCGCATTCCCGAGACGACCGGCACGTCGACGAAATGCAGGTGGTGGCGCCCGATCACGACCTCGTCGCCGTCGGCCAGCGTGCTCCATTCGACCCGCTCGCCGTTGACGAACACGCCGTTGAGGCTGCGATCGTCGAGCACGCGCAGACCGTCCGGCTGGCGCACGATCAGCGCGTGACGGCGCGACACCGTCGGGTCGTCGAAGCGGATGTCGGCGGCGAGGCTGCGGCCGATCCGCGTCCACTCGCGCTGCAGCGCGTACGCCACGCGGCTCTCGCCCTCGGCCCGATACGCGAGGTACTGGCCGGGCTCGGTCAGCGAGTCGCGGATCTCATCGAGCCAGCCCTGATCGTCGTCGTCGGCTGCGACCTCGAGCACGCTCGTCTGGGCGGTGGTGAATAGAGAAGCCCGGACGAACTCGGTGCCGCCACAGTTGGGGCAGGTCGGCAGCTCGTCCACCGCGTCGAGCGACACGGGGTAGTCGCAATCCGTGCATCGAAATGTTCCGGTCCCCGCGACATTGCCCGACATCCAAGCTTTCATTGAGCCGCCTTTTCCTTAGGAAACGCTGCGAACACGCCGACTTGGACAAGCCGGTGAACCAATGATAGCCCCCGAGTCAAAGCTCGGAAGAGGCCTCTGGACGGATGATGGGCCGGCTCAGAAGCGTTTATAGAACGTACTCATGAGCCGGGCAGGAACCCCCAAAGGAGCGCCGAACAGACCCGTTGTGCAAATAGCCGACGACGGCACTCCGGAGCTCGAGCTCGCGCTGCTGCGACGCGGTGTCGACCTCCGCCACGCCGACCAGGAGCGCTGCGGCGGGTGCAAGAGAACCCCGCTAGTTGGGGAAACTGATTTATCTCGACGACCGCGGTTTGGTGTTCTGCGAGCTGTGTCGGGCGCTCGAACCCAACTCGCCCCGGCGGACGCGGATCGTGCACGGGCCCGAGTACGGGCACACGATGAAGCTGACGGACCGTCGGCCTCAGGCTGCCTAGCAACCGGCGGAGCCTTTGGCCCGCCTCGAACCTAGAATCCCGTCCGTGGAGCCGTTCACCGCGACCGCGACGATCTCGAAGCCCCGCGAGGAGGTGTTCGAGTACCTCGCGGATATCGCCAACCATCCCGAGTTCACCGATCACTACCTGGTCGACTGGCGGCTCACGCGTGAGGACTCCTACGGGCTCGGCGCCGGCGCGCGCTTCAAGATGAACGCGCCGTTCAGCCGCTTCGCCTGGGGGGACATCACGTTCGTCGAGGTCGAGCCGCCGTTCCGGATCGTCGAGCGCGGCCGGGGCGGCAAGTACAACCGCATCCGGATGCTCGGCACCTACACGCTCCAGCCCGGCCCGGGCGGCAGCACCAGGATCGAGTACACGCTCGAGACCGTGCCCTTGCTGCTTTCGGACAAGCTGATGGACTCGCTCATCGTCAGCCGGTGGACCCGCCGCCAGACCGCCAAGGCGATCCGGCGCTTGACGACGATCCTCGAGGAGGACCGCGGGCGCGGCAAGCGCGCCACGGTCGCAGGTCGCTGACCCTCGTGCGGCGCCGTGACTACACTTTCGCCCCCGTGAGCGCTCGCCGCCTGTGGATTTTCGTCTGCGCCCTGGCGCTGGCCGCGGGACTCGCGGCATGTGGTCAGGTGTCGGACCCGTCGAGCTCCGAGAACGACGGCGTGTACATCGACGCCGGGCCGATCACCTACCAGCTGCAGGTCTCGCGGCAGCTGAACCAGTACACCACCGAGGACAGCCAGTACCTGTCCGGGCTGCCCGTGGGGAAGGGGACGCTGACCCCCGATCAGCTCTGGTACGGCGTGTTTCTGTGGGCCAAGAACCAGACGAACCAGTCGCACGTCACCGCGGACAAGTTCACGATCGTCGACACCAACGGCGTCGTCTACCACCCGACCCCGCTGAACGCCGAGCTCAACGGGTACGCGTGGACACCGCAGCGGCTCGAGCCGTCCGGGATCGAGCCCGCGCCGAGCACGACCGCGAGCAACGGGCCGACGCAGGGCGGGCTGATCCTGTTCAAGCTGCCGACTTCGGTGTACTCGAACCGGCCGCTGACGCTCACCATCTACCCGCCGACCGGCCACCCGGCGATCATCTCGCTCGACTTTTGACGCGGACTGTCCTGCTCGGGCGGTCGTGCGGGGGGCGGGCGGGTCAGTGGCCCTGGAGGCCGGCGACCAGCACTTCGCGGACGACCGGCGCCGCCGTCGCCCCGCCGGCGCCCTGGTTCGGGAACAGCGCGCCGACGACGATCCGTGGATGACCCACCGGCGCGTAGCCGACGAACCAGGCGTCGGTCAGCTGGTTGGCGTTGGCGACGCTGCTGCCGTTGGAGGTCGTGGTGTTGGCAAGCTCGGCGGTCCCGGTCTTGCCCGCGACCGTCACGCCCGGGATTGCGGCTGCCGTGCCGGTTCCGTACTCGACCACCGCCACCATCATCCGCTGAACGTCGCCCGCGACATGCGCGCTCGTGACGCGCACGAACTTCGGGGGCAGGTGGGCCTGGAGCGTCGGCACCGGCCGGCGGCCGCCCATCGCGATGGTCGCGCCGACGTCGGTCATCTCGAGCGGGGTCGCGAGGACCTCGCCCTGCCCGATCGCCGAGGAGCCGACCTCGAGATCGCTGTCCAGGCTGTTCGGCGGAATCGAGCTTTCGGCGGCGCCGGGGATCGTCGGGGTTTGGTTGAAGCCGAACTTCTCGGCCATCGCGAGCAGCCGCTTCCCGCCGACTCGCGCGCCGAGGGGCGCGAACACCGAGTTGCACGACACCGCGAACGAGTTCAGCAGCGTGCCGCCGCAGTCCTCGCCGCTGGCGTTGTGAAGCGTGTAGCCGTCGAGGATCGCTTGCGTGCTGTATGGAAACACGGTGCTCAGCTTCACGATCCCGGCCTGGAGTGCCGCGGTCGAGGTGACCATCTTCATCGTCGAGCCGGGCGGCTGTGCCGCGGAGAACGCGATCCCGGCGAGCGCGAGCAGCCCGCCGGTGCGCGGATCCATCGCCACGATGCCGGCGTAACTGTTGCCGAGCGCGTTGATCGCGGCCTGCTCGAGCGACGGCACGATCGTGGTCGTGACGTTATGTCCGGGCGTTGGGGTGGTGCGTGCGAGCACGCGCCTTCCGGCGAGCAGCACGCCCCCCGGGGTTCCGGCGAGCTGGGTCTGAAACACGCGCTCGAGCCCGTCGAGGCCGATCTGGGCGTTGGCCGGGTAGCCCTGCGCCATGTATGTGGCGGCGTCGGCCGGCGGGATCGAGCCGAGCGTGCCGACGATCTCCGATGCCACGTCGGGGATCGGCGAGGTCCGGTCGGGTCCCTCCGCCAACGGCGTGCCGTCGGCGGCGAACAGGTTCGCGCGGGGCGGGAGCGACATGTGACGGCGAAGGCGCTCGGTCCCCGAGAGCCCCGGAAACAGGAGGCTGCTCGTGTAGTGCACGGTCGCGCCCGAGCCGCTGCCGGTGAGCGGCACCTCGAGCGTCTCGTTGAGAGTCCCGAACAGCCGTGTGTCGACCACCACCTGCGCTGGGATGACGTTGTCCCGTTTGCGGCCCAGGCGCTCGACGGCCATCTTGAGCACGGTCGCGGTCATCTCGTCGTGGCGGTAGGCGCTGGCGAACTGGCTCTGCGTGATGCTCTGGCGCGAGGCCTGGTCGAGCATCGTGTACATGTGGCCGTAGTTGCCGGCGGCCCACGCCTGCACGTAGTCGGTGACGAGGTGGCGCTCGGAGCGCGCGGACTCGGCCTTCATCACGAGTACGACCGCAACCGCGATCGCCGCGATCACCGCGATCGGCACCAGCAGCCTCAGTCGTTTCTGCCACCGCCGGCGCCGGCGTCTGGATCTCGGACCCCTCTCCGATACTCCATGTCTCAAAACCCCTTCTGCCACCTAACCTGAAACGGTACGGCACCGGTGGCAATAACCTCTCACCGGTGACAGAAGTCGACTGGCTGATCGTGGCCTTCACGGTGCTGCTTGCCCTGTATGGCTACGCCCAGGGCTTCATCGTCGGCGCCCTGTCGCTGGTCGGCTTCGGCGTCGGCGCGTTCCTCGGAAGTCACCTCGGGCCGCTCGTGCTGCCGGGCGGCTCGCACTCGCAATACGCGCCGTTGTTCGGCCTGGTCGGGGCGCTGCTCGCGGGCGCGGTGCTGGCCAGCGGCCTCCAGGGTCTCGGGGCGCGCGCCCGCATTTTCCTGCGAGTGCCCGGGCTGCGGATGGTCGACGGCGTGTTCGGCGCGGCGCTGACCGCCTCGGTGGCGCTCGGGATCGCATGGATCGTCGGGGCGGTGGCCTACCAGTCGTCGGGGTCGCCGGTGCTGCGCCAGGACATCCAGCGCTCGGCGATCCTCAAGGAGTTGAACCAGTTGCTGCCGCCCTCGGGGCCGCTGCTGAACGCGCTCGCGCGGATCGACCCGATCCCGTCGGTGCGAGGTCCGGAAGCGGACGTGCCGGCGCCGACGCGAGGGATTCTCGCCACTCGCGGCGTCAAGGGCGCCGGCGCGAGCGTCGTCAAGGTCCTCGGTACTGCGTGCGGGCTCGGGATCGAGGGCAGCGGCTGGGTCGCGGCGCCCGGCCTCGTCGTCACGAACGCGCACGTCGTCGCCGGCGAGGACCGACACCACCGTCCAGGTCGGCGGCAACCCGCCCGGGCTCGACGCCGACGTGATCGACTTCGACCCCCACGACGACATCGCGGTACTGCGCGTGCACGGGCTGAACGAGCCGGTCTTGAAGCTCGCCCAGAATCCGAAGCCGGGCACCGCCGCGGCGATCCTCGGCTATCCGCTCGACGGCGGCTTCGACGTCGAGCCGGGGCGGATCGGCCAGACCGAGACCGTCAGCACCGAGGACGCCTACGGCAACGGGCCGGTGACGCGAAGCATCACCGCGCTGCGCGGGCTAGTCCGGCCCGGCAACTCGGGCGGCCCGATGATCGACCGCCAAGGACAGGTAGTCGCCACCGTCTTCGCCGCAATCACCGGCTCGACCGAGGGCCACGGCGGCTTCGCCCTCCCCAACTCCCTCGTCTCCACCCAGCTAGCAAAGGCCCAGAACCAAACGACCCCGGTCAGCACCCAAGCCTGCGCGGGGTAGGGGTGGGGAAGTAGGGCTGGCGGCCGGGGCCGCAGGGGCGCGATCTCGCTTCACAAGGTGCGCGAGATCCCCGCCCACAAGGAGGCGCGCATCGCTCCCAAAAGGGTGCGCGCGATGCCGGTCGCGAGCGCACTCGCGCGGAGCCCAGCCACCAGCCGGGCACCAACCACGCTAAACGGCCACGAAACCGAAAATGGCGAAGCGCAAGTGCGCCCCGAGCGGCGCGCGCGTAACCCAAAAACCGCGATACGCGAGCCAACGACTCCTAGTGGCGGGCGGTGGTCTGCACACCGCCCGCCCCTAGGTGCATGCCCCCGGGGGCCCCTAAGGTCTCTTGCCCCCCGACGTCCTCGGCCATTTGACTCACCATCCCAGGCCCCAGCGCCCCCAGGAGCTGTGGATGGTGATGTGCGAGGTGCCGCTGAGCCGCCAGGAATAGCTCGTGCTCGTCGTTGCCCGCGAGTAGCGCCCCGCACTCGCAGTGGGCGATTCGCCGGTGGCTTCCGTCGATTCTGGTCGTGAGGCCTTCGTCAACCGGCTCCTCAGTCACCTCATGTTGCGCCCCGCCGAGGGCGTCGCTGCGTGAAACCTCGGTGCTCACTGGCTGGGCACGATGCAACTTCGCCGTTGTCGATACGTTTCCAGAACGTTGCCGCAGGCAGAGCGCGCACTCGAGATGACTCGGATCCAGCTCTGTGGACGGTTGTCCGTAGAGATCGATGGCGTGCAACTTTCCGAGCGGCTGCGCGGCAAGCAGGTGCCGCTGCTGCTCGCGTACCTGGTGCTGAACCGCGCGAGGCACGTCGGTCGCGACGAGCTGATCGACGCGCTTTGGCCCGAGGAACCGCCGGTTTCGCAGGACGCGGCGCTGCGCACGCTGCTCTCGCGGCTGCGCTCCTCGCTCGGGTCCGAGTCGCTCGTCGGGCGCGACGAGCTGATCCTGACGCTCCCCGAGCCGGTCTGGATCGATGTCGAGGCGGCGGCGGCCGAGGTCGCGCGGGCGCTCGACGCGCTGACGCGCGGTGACGCACGCCGGGCGTGGGCGCTGGCGCAGGTGCCGCTGAACATCGCGAGCCGCGGGCTGCTCCCGGGCGCCCAGGCGACCTGGCTCGAGGCCCCACGCCGCGAGCTCGGGGACGTGCGCCAGCAGGCGCTCGAGGTGATCGGCCGCGCCGGCCTCGTGATGGGCGGCACCCAGCTCCAGTCGGCCGAACGCGCGGCGCGGACGCTGATCGAGACCGAGCCGTACCGCGAGTCGGGCTACGTCCTGCTGATGGAGGCGCTCGCCGCGCGCGGCAACGTCGCCGAGGCGCTGCGCGTGTTCGATGGGCTGCGGACGCTGCTGCGCGACGAGCTCGGGACGAACCCGTCGCCCGAGGCGATCGCCGCGCACGAGCGGCTGCTGCGGCCCGAGCCCCGCGGGGCCGACGGGGGCAGCGAGCGCCCCGATCAGAGTCTGTCGGCGATCCCGCTCCCCTCGGAGCTCCGGCACCGCGCGCAGGGGCCGCTGATCGGGCGCGGGCAGGAGCTCGCCGAGCTCCAGGAGCTGTGGGATCTCGCATGTGGTGGTGGCGGTGGCGCCGGTCGGGGATCCGAGTCCGACGCTCCCAGTGGCCGGATCGTGCTGCTCGCCGGCGACGCTGGGATCGGCAAGACGACGCTGACCGCCGAGCTGGCGCGCCGAGTACACGACGCCGGCGCGATCGTGCTCGCGGGACGCTCACCGCGCGAGACCGTGGTCCCGTACCAGCCGTTCCTCGAAGCGCTGCGGCACTGGGCGCTGAACGCGTTGGTTGCGGATCTCCGCGCGAACACGCGTGAGTACGGACCCGAGCTCGCGCGGCTGATTCCCGAGCTGCGCCGGCGCATCCCTGACCTTCCGCCGCCACCGCAGGACGAGCCCGAGACCGAGCGCTACCGGCTGTTCGAGGCCGTCGTCGGGTTGCTCACCGATCTGTCGCGTTCGGCGCCGGTGCTGCTCGTGCTCGACGACCTCCAGTGGGCCGACCGCCCGACGCTGCTGCTGCTCCGCCACCTGGCTCGGGCTACGAACCCGGCGCGTCTGTTGATCCTCGTCGCCTACCGCGCGACCGAGCGCGGCGACACGTTCACGAGCGCGCTCGGCGAGCTCCGCCGCGACCGGCTTGCCTCACAGCTCGATCTGCGGGGGCTGAGCGAGTCGGAGACCGCCGAGCTCGTGCGCGTGCGGGCCGGGGTAAGCCCGGCGCGGGCGTTCGCGCACGCTCTGTACGAGGAAACCGAGGGCAATCCGTTCTTCATCGAGGAGATCATCCGCCACCTGATCGAGGCCGGCGTGCAGGTCGGGAGCGCGAGCGCGTCGGAGCTCCAGCGGTTCGGACTGCCCGAGGGCGTCAAGCAGGTGATCGCGTTCCGGCTGATGCGGCTCGAGGCGCCGGCGGCCGAGCTTCTGCGCGTCGCCGCCGTGATCGGCCGCGACGTCGACGCGGCCCTCCTCGAACGCGTCGTGGTGCTCACCGAGGACGAGTTCCTGGCCGCGCTCGACGAGACGCTCGGCGCGGTGCTGCTCGTGGAGTCCGACGAGAAGCCGGGGTCGTACCTGTTCACGCACGCGCTGATCCGGGAGACGCTGTACGAGAGCATGTCCGCGCCAAGGCGCGCGAGGATCCACAAGCGGGTGGGGGAGGCGATCGAGGCCGCGCAGGGGCGCCGGCACGAGCGATACCTGCCCGAGCTTGCCTACCACTTCACGCGCGGCGCCGATCCTGAGGACGCGGAGAAGGCGATCACCTACGCGCTCCGCGCCGCCGATCTGGCGACCACGATGCTCGCTCACGAGGAGGCGGCCGAGCACTACGCGCACGCGATCGACGTGCAGGGCCGGTTCCAGCCCGACGCGTCCGAGCGACGGTGCGAGCTGCTGCTGCGCCTCGGCGAAGCGCGGGTCCGGGGCGGCGAGCGAGCGCTCGGCTCCTCGGCGTTCCGCGAGGCGGCCGCGCTCGCCGAGCGGCTTGGCGACGGCGCCTCGCTCGCGCGCGCCGCGATCGGGGCCTCGCGCCGGTACGTGCAGCCGCCCGGGGTGGTCGACACCGAGCTGATCGAGATGATCGAGCGCGCGCTCGAGCTCGAGCCCGACCGGACGCTGGTTCGGGTCCGTCTGCTGGCGTGCCTGTGCGGGGCGATCTACTACTCCCCGGAGCGCGACCGGATGCCGGCCCTCAGCGACGAGGCGATGTCGATTGCCGTGGAGCTCGGGGATCCGGAGGCGCGTGCGTACGCGTGCTCGGCGCGCCGGCGGGTGCTTTGGGACGCTCCGCACCTTTCCGAGCGGGTCGAGGTATCGACCGAGATGCTCACGCTCGCGCGCCAGATCGGCAACCTCGAGCTCCAGCTACAGGCGCACGCATGGCTCGTGGTTGACCTGCTCGAGCGCGGCGACCGCGACGCCGTCGATGCCCAGATGGAGGCGTTCGACGCCGGCGCCGACCGGCTGCGCCAGCCGCTGTTCGAGTGGAACTCGATCCTGTGGCGGGCGATGCGGGCGTTGCTCTCTGGGTCCCTCTCGCTCGCAGACCAGCTCGCCGCGGAGGCCCTCGCCGCCGGGGCGCCGGCAGAGGCCGTCACCGTGTCTCAGTACTACGCGATTCAGTTGCTCGGGATCCGCCGCGAGCAGGGGAGGATGGGGGAGCTCGAGCAGGCCGCGCGGCAGATGGTGGAGGAGAACCCGGATCGCCCGGCCTGGCGTGCGGCGCTGGCCACGCTGCTGTGCGAGGAGGGCCGTCTCGACGAGGCGCGCGAGGAGTTCTCGCGGCTGGCTGCCGGTGACTTCGAAGATATCCCCAGGGACCTGGACTGGATGACGGCGATGGTGTTGCTGAGCGACGTGTGCGCGGACCTTGGAGACGACGAGCGGGCGGCGGTTCTGTATGCGAAGCTCGAGCCATACGCGGACGTCAACGTCGTGATCGGGCTGGCCGCGGTCTGCCTCGGATCGGCCGAGAGCTTCCTGGGAAGGCTGGCCGGCACGATGGGGCGGATCGACCTTGCGGTGAGCCATTTCGAGCGCGCGCTGTCGGCCAACGCCGCGCTCGGGGCGCCGGCGTGCGTGGCCCGCACCCAGGTGGACTACGCCAGCGCGCTCGGTTCCGGGCCGCGCGCGCAGGAACTGCTGGACGCGGCGGCGCGGGCGGCGGCCGAGCTGGGGCTGGGCGCGGTCGCGCGCAAGGTCGCGGCGCTCGGCGGAACCTAATGCCGTTGTCGCGAAGTACTCGAGCGAAAGCCCGAGGAATCCCGCCGGAATCGACCGGTTCGTGGCCGGCCTGCCGACCGCGAGGACGTTGGCCGTCCCCGCCGGACTCGGGGTCGCGATCGACGCCAGCCAGCAGGACGACGGCCATGGACACGAGAAGTGACCGAGGCCCGCTCATGCTCGCGTCACCATCCCTACAAGAAAACCACCGCCGCCTGCTGTCCGTTGACGCGGGCGCTACCCTCGCGGACTCATGACCTTGACGTTGGTAATCGCCGAGAAGCCGTCGGTCGGACGCGACCTCGTCGCGGTGCTGCCCGGCGCCTTCACCAAGCATGAGGGCTACCTCGAGGGCCCCGAACACGTCGTCACCTGGGCCGTCGGCCACCTGGTGCAGCTCGCCGACCCCGACGAGTACGACGACAAATTCAAGAAGTGGCGGATGGCCGACCTGCCGATCGTCCCCGACCGTTTCAAGCTCGTCGTCCGCGACGAGCGCTCCAAGAAGCAGATGAACGTGGTCAAACGGCTGCTCGACCGTGACGACATCGACCGCGTCGTGAATGCCTGCGACGCCGGGCGCGAGGGCGAGCTGATCTTCGCCTACCTGTACGAGAAGGCCGGGTCGAAGAAGCCGGTGCAGCGGCTGTGGCTGAACTCGATGACCAAGGACGCGATCAGGCACGCGTTTGGCGATCTGCGCCCGGGCGCCGAGCTGGCCACGCTCGAGCAGGCCGCCCGCTCGCGCTCGGAGGCCGACTGGATCGTGGGCATGAATGCGACCCGAGCCGCGACGATCCGGCTCAGAAGTTCTTTTGACGGGGCGGTGTCTCTGGGCCGCGTCCAAACGCCGACCTTGGCGATCCTGGCCCGGCGCGAGCAGGAGATCCGCGACTTTGTTCCCGAGCCGTATTGGCTGGTGGATGCGGTTCTCGACCCGGTCGTCGATGCGCCTCGTACGTACGAGGGGCGGTATCACAAGGGCGCGAATCCGCGGGTGGGGACCGAGGCGGAGGCGCTTGCGATCGTCGCGGCCTGCCGCGGCCAGTCGGGCGAGATCACCAAGCTCGAAAAATCTGAGCGCAAGGAGCGCCCGGAGCTTCTATACGACCTGACGTCTTTGCAGCGCCACGCGAACCGGCGTTACGGCTTCACCGCCCGGCGCACCTTGGCGGCGGCGCAGCGGCTGTACGAGGAGCACAAGGCGCTCACGTATCCGCGTACGAACTCCCGGTTCTTGACCGGCGACATGATCCCGGAGATCAAACCGATCGCCCGGCTGCTCGGGGATCAGCCCGAGTACGCGCGCGCTTCGGAGTACGTGTTAGGGCTCGACGTGCTTCCGCTCGGGCGCGTGGTCAACGATGCCAAGGTCACCGACCACCACGCGATCATCCCGACCCGCGCCGAGCGTCACCCAGTCGACAAGATGAGCGACGACGACCGGCGCATCTATGACCTGGTCGTGAGGCGCTTCCTGGCGATCTTCCACCCGGAGGCCGTGTTCGAGAACACGCGCGTCGAGACGACGGTCGCAGAGCACATATTCCGGACGCGCGGCAAGGTCCTGCTGGTGGCGGGGTGGCGCGCGGTGTACGGCGAGATGCCCGACGCGGAGCAGTCCGACGATGACGAGGGCCGCGAACAGCAGCTCCCGAAGCTTTCGCGTGGGGAGCGCGTAGACGTCACGGACATCGCCTCCGAGGAGAAGATGACCAAGCCGCCGGCGCGCTACAACGACAACTCGCTGCTCGGCGCGATGGAGACCGCCGGCAAGCTCGTCGACGACGAGGAGCTGCGCGAGGCGATGAAGGAGTCCGGGATCGGCACGCCGGCAACCCGCGCGGCGATCATCGAGCGGCTGATCCAGGTCGGCTACGTCGAGCGCGACGGCCGCGCCCTCGTGGTCAGCGAGAAGGGTCTGAATGTGATCCGGCTGCTCGGCGAGCACGCGCTGACCTCGCCGAGCCTGACCGGCGACTGGGAGCGGCGGCTCGCGCTGATCGAGACGGGCGGGGACTCGCGCGAGGCGTTCATGGGCGACATCGTCCGGTTTGTTGCGGACACGGTCGGCGAGCTTGACCGGAATTTGAAGGACGTGCGGATCCCTCGGGCGAACCTCGGCCCGTGCCCCGTGTGCGGTCACGACATCGTCGAGAACCGAAAGGGCTACTCGTGCTGGTCGCGCGACGATCCGGGGTGCGGGTTCGTGATCTGGAAATCGAAGGCCGGCAAGACGCTGCCGGTGGCGGTCGCCCGCGAGCTGATCAAGACCGGCCGCACCGAGAAGGCCGTCACCGGATTCAAGGGACGTTCGGGCAAGAGCTTCCGGGCCCGCCTGGCCCTGCAGCAGACCGAAGACGGCAAGTGGCGGGTCGAGTTCGACGAGCCGTGGGCGAAGGAGGGCGCGAAGCCGCCCGAGGCCGAAGAGGCCGAGGCGCCCGCAGAGGCCGTCGCGACCGCTGAGCGGCAGCAGCCCGAAGCGGCCTGATCGCCGCCGTCGCGCGAACCTTGAACGGGTGCGCGGACATCAAACCGCGCAAAACCTGCTCAACCGAGCCAACGCGCCTCGAACATCTGTCCAGAGGGGCTAGGAAAACTCAATCGAACAGACGATGACGTTCGGGCAAGCGACTGCCGAGGGCACTCCAGGCGCGAGCAGGGGACGCGAAAGCGTGGGTCTCGATAACCCGAGATTGCAGTTGGGACCGGCCCCGCCACGGGCCTTAAAAACGAAGGTAGGAACCCTCCATGTTCAGATGGCTCTCGAAGAAACGTCTCGCTGCGGTTGCATTTGTCGCGTTGCTGGCGGTGTCCGGCATCGCGGTCGCATACTTCACCGGTGGCTCTGGCTCCGTCACCGGATCCGGCACCGTCGGCTCGGCGTCCGCGCTGGGCATCACAACAGGGACGCCGACCTGGTCGGGCGGCCTCACCGCGCTCTATCCGGGCGCCAGCAACAACACCCAGTTCCTCCCGTTCACGGTGACCAACAACGGCAACGGCCACCAGTCGGTGACGACCATCACGGCGGCGTTGCTGAAAGATGCCAGCGGTAACGCAGAGACCGCGTCCGGCACCCCGATCACGGGATGCCTCGCCAGCTGGTTCACCGCCACCGTCGACGCGGGCAATCCCGCCCTGCCGTCGAACCTCGCGCCCGCGGGCACATACATCGGCAAGGTCGATCTGACCATGCAGGACAGCGGCACCAACCAGAACGCGTGCCAGGGCACTGCCCCTGGGGTCACGATCACGGCGTCCTAGCTCGGCGCGTCCTCGGCTGATCGCTCGTCAAGGACGGCGGTGGCGGTGAGCCCGGACTACCGGGTCGAACCCCGCGCGTGCACAAAAGGCGCTCAACCAGGTTCCAGGCCGGCAGCCGGCGCTGCAGGCGGCTCATCGCCGCCTGCAGCGTCGTGTTGCTGGCTGGGGTCATGCCCGGCGTCGCGCAGGCGTACTTCACCGGTGCCCCGGCGTCCGTCTCCGCGTCGGCCACCGTGGGGGTGCTTCCGGCCACGACCGTGACCGCAGTCGCCGGTGCCGGGACCGTCGCTCTCAGCTGGACCGCGGTGAGCGCCCCGGCCGGCGCCACCGTCACCTACTACGTGACCCGGGCCGGCGGGACAGTCGGCGGTACCTGCCCGAGCTCCGCGGCCGGCGCTACGACCAGCACGACGTGCACGGATTCAGGCTTGTCGAAGGGCAGCTACAGCTACACGGTCACCGCGATCTGGCAGTCGTGGACGTCCGTCAGCGGCGCCACGGGGGTGACCGTGAGCTCCGGCGCGCTCGCCCGGTTCATTGTCAGCGCGCCGGGCACCGCCACCGCGGGCGCCTCGGTCTCGGTCACGCTGACCGCGCAGGACAGCGCCGGGAACACGGTCGTCGCCTACACCGGTTCGCAGGCGATCAGCTTCTCCGGTCCGTCCAATTCGCCGGGCGGAACCGCGCCGGCATATCCGGGCTCGGTCAGCTTCTCTGCCGGGGTGGGTACTGCCTCGGTCACGCTGTACGACGCCCAGAGCACGACGCTGACTGCGGCCCAGGGAGGTGCGAGCGGGACGTCCGGCTCGATCACCGTCGCGGCCGGTGCCAACCATCAGATCGCGGCCAGCGCGACCTCGCCGCAGACCGCCGGGACCGCGTTCAGCGTGACTCTGACCGCGCAGGACGCTTGGGGGAACACGCCGGGGACCCTGTCCGGGGCCAAGAGCCTGAGCTTCTCGGGGCCGGCGAGCTCGCCCAACGGGAGCGCGCCGGTGTACCCAGCCACCGCCAGCTTCAGCTCGGGCCACGCGACGGCGTCGGTGACGCTCAAGGACGCCCAGACGACGACGATCACGGCGAGCGACACGACGGACGGCTTCACGGGCGTGGCCTCGGGCGCGATCGTGGTCGGTCCGGCGACGGCGAGCTCGTTCCGCGTGGCGACTCCCGCGTCGCCGACCGCAGGCGTCGCGTTCACCGAGGCGATCACTGCGCTCGACGCGTTCGGGAACACGGCGACCTCGTACACCGGGTCAAAGACCGTGGCGTTCTCCGGGCCGTCGAGCTCTCCCGGCGGGACCGCGCCGTCGTATCCGGCCTCCGTGACCTTCGCGAGCGGAGTCGGAAGCCCGTCGATCACGTTGTACGACGCGCAGACCACCACGCTGACCGCGAAGCAGGGCAGCCTGACCGGGGTGTCCGGATCGTTCACGGTCGGGCCTTCCAGCGCCGCCTCGCTGACGTTCACCACCCAACCCGCCGGCGTGACGGCTGGCGCCTCGTTCACCACCCAGCCGGTCGTGACCGCCAAGGACGCCTACGGCAACGTGGCCACCGGGTACGCCAAGACCGTGACGCTGTCGATCAAGAGCGGCACCGGTCCGGCCGGCGCCGTATTGAGCGGCTGCACGAGCGCGCTGTCGGCAGGCGTGACCACGTTCTCGGGCTGCCAGGTGAGCCTCAGCGGCACCGGCTATCAGCTGAATGCCGGTGACGGAACGCTCACCGTCGCCAGTGCGGCCTTCAACGCGGCGGGGTCGACGACCGTCACGAAGACGGCCGCGGGCTCCTACACGCTGACCGCGCCGGCAGGCGTCACCTCGTTCACGTTCACGATCAAGGGCGCCGGCGGTGGCGGCGGACGCAGCGGCGCGCCCGGGGGCGGTGGCGGAACGGTCAGCGGGACGATCACGATTCCGTTCACTGCAACGAGCACGACGTTCACCGTGATCGTCGGCGGAGCAGGTGCTGGGGCCACCGGCTTGACCGGCGGCACCGGCGGCGCATCCGGCACTGGTTGTGCCGCCGGAGGCAGCGGAGGGACCGGCACGACAGGAGGCGCCGGTGGCGGTGGCGGCGGCGGAGCGACCTGCCTGTACCTGGCCGGAGCGCCCGCCGGCACGATCGTCACCGTGGGCGGCGGCGGTGGCGGGGGCGCCGGTAGCACCAGCGCGACTGGCGGCGCCGGAGGCGGCGGTCCGTTGAGCAACCCCGGCTCGAACACCGCGGCCAGCGGGGGCACGGTGTCCTCCGCAACCGGAGGCGCCGGCGGTAGCACCCTGACCGCCGGGAGCTTCCCGTTCGCCATCACCAACACTGGCGGTGCGGGCGGCACCGGATCGGTCTCGGCGGGCGGCACCGGTGGCGTGTGCAGCGCGGGCGCCTGCGGTCCGGGCGGAACCGGCGGCAGCGGCGCCACCGACGGCGCCGGCGGTGGCGGTGGCGGCGAGGCCTCGGGCGGCGCCGGTGGTGCCGCCAGGAGCGGAATCAGCAACTTCGCCGGCGGCGGTGGCGGTGGCTCGGCTTACACCGGCGGGACCCAGAGCGGCTCGAACAGCTACACCGTGACCGTGACGTCCGCCTCGGGTGGCGGCGGCGGCGCCGGGGGCGGCGCCGGGGCCAACGGGACCGCGGGCTCGGTGAGCTTCACTGGGCCCGCGCTCACGCTGGCGTAGCTGGGCTAGCTCGCGGTAACCGCTATTGCCGGCGAGGCGCCCTTACAGGCGTCCTGGTTCGTGTCGCTGTCGCGCATCGTGAGCTCGACCTTTCCGCGGTAGGACGCACCGGCGGCGAGCTTGAGCGGCAGCGGGCGATCGGCATGGTCGACGACGACCGCGAACCAGGTTGCCCGGCACCCGCGGATGTCGGCGCCGGCCGCGGTCCGCGCGTCGCCGCCGCCGGTCTCCGGGAGCGACGCGACCGCACGGTTCAGGCGCTGCCCGGCGTGGCTGGCGTTGGTGACCACGAACGGGATGAGCTCGGTGTTGTTGGTGGCGTCCGGATACAACGCGGTCAGCTTTCCGGACCAGGTGGCGCGACCGAGGGTGGCCTTCCATTGGGCTTGGGGGTGGCTCGAGCCACCGCCGACTGCGAGCGCGGACGTCGACAGCGCGAGCACAGCGCCCGCAACGGTGGCTAGGAAGGCGAGCGCCTTCCATGTCCCTTTCATCCGGTCCTCCAAATCGAGTCGTCCCGCAGCGCCGTCCAGAGATCTCCGTGATCTCGGGTAGACCCGGCACTGGCCTTCGGGAAGACATTGCTTCCTTGCTTAGGCGGTATTCATCGAACCGCGCCGGGAGTTGTTTGAACCGGCGGGGAGGGGCTGGACGCATAGTCACGCTCTGGCGAGCGCGATGATGTTGGCGAGGACGCCGTTCGCGTCGTGGTCGAAGCGCTCGTCGGTGACGCGCAGGACGCGGATGTCGTGTTTCTGGAGCGTGGCGTCGCGGATCCGGTCGGTCTCGAACCCGCGTGGGGTGTCGTGGTAGAGGCCGCTGTCCAGCTCGACGACGAGCCTCCACTGCGGCCAGTAGACGTCGACGGTGAGGCGGGCAACGACCACGTTGAACTGCGGCTCGGGAAGGCCCGCTTTCGCGATGAGCTTCCGGAAATCGCGGTCGCATCGAAGTTAAGAGCCTCCGGCGACCCCAAAATCACCCCGTCCACCCCGCGCGCCACCATGGGGGACGTGCCCCTCACGCTCGTACTGGGACCCGCCAACTCCGCCAAGGCCGGGGAGGTGCTCGGCGGCTTCGCCGCCGCCGCGAACCGTGGCGCGATTCTGGTCGTCCCGACCGCCGTGGACGCCGACCATTTCTCTCGTGAACTGGCCCACGGTGGCGCCGTGCTCGGATCGGTTCTCACCTTCACCGGGTTGGCGAGCGAGATCGCCGGCCGGGCCGGCTACGGCGCGCGGCGGCTGACCCCGCTTCAGCGCGAGCGCGTGCTCGCCGGCGCCCTCGAAGTCATCGAGTTCGAGGCCCTCCGCGCCGCCGCCGCGACGCAAGGGTTCGCCGCCGCTGCCGGCGAGCTGATCGCGGAGCTCCAGCGGTCGCTGATCACGCCCGAGCGCTTCGCCTCCGCGATGGGCAGCTGGGCTGCCGAAGACCGAAGGCGACGACCGTATGCGCGCGACGTGGCGGCGATCTACTCCGCGTACGCCACCGAACTCGAGCGGCTTGGTCGCGTCGATTCCGAGCTGTACGTGTGGCGCGCACTCGACGCTCTCCGGGCGGCCCCCGGGCGGTGGGGGACCGAGTCGCTGTTCTTCTACGGGTTCGACGACCTCCACCCGCTCGAGCGCGACGCGATCGAGACGCTCGCGCGCGTGGTCGGCGTCGACGTCACGGTGTCGCTGACGTACGAAGCCGGTCGCCAAGCGCTCACCGCGCGCGCCGAGGCGGTCGAGGAGCTCCGGCCCCTGGCCGAGCGCGTGCTCGAATTGCCCGCGTCAGCGGACCACTACGAACCGGAAAGCCGCGGCGCCCTGCACCACCTCGAGCGTGAGCTGTTCGAGCCCGCGCCCGAGCGGATCGATCCGGGAACCGCGATCGCGTTGCTCGAGGCCGGTGGCGAGCTGGCCGAGGCCGAGCTCGCCGCCGCCGAGGTGCTTTCGCTCATCCGGGCCGGCGTGCCCGGGGACGAGATCGCGGTCGTGTATCGCTCGCCGGCGCACGCGGCGTCGCTCGTCGAGCACGTGTTCGGCAGCTACGGGATCCCGGTGGCGACCGGCCGGCGGACGGCGCTCGACCGCACCCCGCTAGGTCACTCATTGCTGGCCCTGGCCCGTTGCGCGTTCGTCGAAGGCGATCGCGAGGCAACAGCCGAGGACTTGCTCGAGTACCTGCGGGGCCCGGGTCTCCTCGACCGCGCGGACGCCGTCGACCGCCTTGAGGCCGAGGTTCGCCGCGGCGGGCTGCGAACGGTCGCGGAGGCCCGCCAGGGCGCGGGCCTCGAGCTCCCCGAGATCGACGCGCTGCGAGCCGCCGAGGATCCCGCGGCGGAGCTCCTCGCTCACGCCGGGCGACTGCTGGCCGCTCCGCACGCGGCGCGGGCGCCCATACTCGACGCCGACGAAGAGCTCGACGCCCGCGCGCTCGGCACCCTGACCCGCGCCCTGGCCGAGCTCGAGGAGCTTGGGGAGAAACCGACCGGCGAACAGCTGATCGAGCTGCTCGAAACGCTGGAGCTGCCGGCGGGCGCTCCGGCCGGACCGGGCGCGGTGCTGCTGACCGACCCGCTCGCGATCCGCGCGAGACGGTTCCGCGCCGTGCTCGTGTGCGGCCTCCAGGAGAACGAGTTCCCGCTGGCGCCGGCGCCGGAGCCGTTTCTCTCGGACGAGCTCCGACGCGAGCTCGCCGCGTCCAGCGGGCTGCGCCTGCGCCCCCGCGAGGACGCGCTGGCCCGCGAGCGCTACCTGTTCTACACGAGCGTCTCCCGCGCGACCGGAAAGGTGACGCTCGCCTATCGCAGCTCGGACGAGGAGGGGAACCTCGCGCTGCCCTCGCCGTTCCTGGCCGACGTGTCGGAGCTGCTGCCAGAGGACTGGGCCGACCGCCGCCGGCGCCGGATGCTCGCCGACGTCGTGTGGCCGGCATCGGAAGCGCCGACCGAGCGGGAGGTGGCGCGCGCACACGCGGCTGCGCGAGCGCCGCTCGCCGGCGAGGTGCCATCGCCGATCGGCTCGCTGTCGGAGGTCGCGCTCGAGCACGTCCGCCACCGCCAGATCCTGTCCGCCGGCGCGCTCGAGTCCTACGCCGGCTGCCCGGTGCGGTGGCTGATCGAGCGCGAGCTCCAGCCGGCGGCGCTCGAGCCCGACCCGGACCCGCTCATCCGCGGGGGCTACATGCACAGCGTGATCGAGCACGTGCTGCGCCGGCTCGGCGGACCCGTCACTCGCGAGTCGCTGCCGCGAGCTCTCGACATCCTCGACGAGGTCATCGCCACCCGGCCGCACGCGATCGCCCCGGGCGGCGGCCCAGCCGTGCGAGCGGCGGCGGTGCGCGGAGCCGGCGCCGACCTCCGCCGATACCTCGCTCACGAGGCGCGCGACGGGCTCGATTGGCCGCCGCACGGCCTCGAGCTCCGCTTTGGATTCGACGACGACCAGCCCGAGTCGCTCCCGCCGCTCGAGCTCGGCGACGACGTCCGGGTGCGCGGGATCGTCGACCGCGTCGACGTCGACTCCGAAGGCCGCGCGATCGTGCGCGACTACAAGAGCGGTGGCGCCCGCCCCGAGTACCAGGGCGCGCGGTGGTCGCTCGACCGCCAGCTCCAGGTCGCGCTGTACATGCTGGTTGTGCGCAAGCTGCTCGGCCTTGATCCCGTCGCCGGCTTCTACCAGCCGCTCGGCGGCGGCGATCTGCGCCCGCGGGGAGCGTTCCTCGAGGGCGCCGGGGTCGGCGGCTCGGTCGTCGCCAACGACGGGCGCGACCGCGAGGAGCTCGACGAGCTGCTCGAGGACGCGCGAGAGCGTGCGGTGGCGCTCGCCGTCCGCCTTCGCCGGGGCGAGCTCGAGCCGTGCCCGACCACCTGCTCGCGCGACGGATGCCGGTACCCCGGAATCTGCCGTGCTTGAGACCCTCATGGAGACGCGGGCGTTCACTGACGAGCAGCTGGTGGCGATCGAGCGTCGCGACGGCGACCTGCTGCTCGACGCCGGCGCCGGCAGCGGCAAGACCTCGGTGCTGGTCGAGCGATTCGTGCGCTCGGTGCTCGAGGACGAGATCGACGTCGGGGCGATCCTCACGATCACGTTCACCGAGAAGGCGGCGGCTGAGATGCGCGACCGGATTCGTCGCAGGCTGCGAGACCTTGACGCCGACGAAGCCGCGCGCGCGACCGAGGGCGCGTTCATCTCGACGATCCACGGCTTCTGCGCCCGGGTGCTGCGCGCCCACGCGCTCGCCGCCGGGCTCGACCCTTCGTTCACGGTGCTCGACGCCCAGGACGCGGAGCGGCTCGCCGACAGTGCGTTCGACGAGGCTCTCGAAGAGCTCGCGCGGGGCGCCCCACGCGCGATCGACCTGATCGCCTCCTACGGCGCCGGCGGCCTGCGCGGTGCGATCACGCAGGTGCACGACGAGCTGCGATCGCGCGGCGAGCGGAGGCCGCGCCTGCCGCCGGTGGCGCCGGCGCCGGAGCTCGGACAGGCGCGCGAGGAGCTCCAGCGGGCCGGAGCAGCGGCGCTTGCCGAGCTGGCCGCGGTCCCCGATCCAGGGGCCAAGGTGCTCCAGGCGATCGCCCGCCTCGAGCGCCTGCCCGAAGTGCTCGGCGAGACTGAGGATCCGTGGCCCGGCGTTCTGTGGGGGGTCGGGTTGCCCGGCGGCAACGGCGCGGCCCTGTCCACGGACGTTTGCGCGCGCTACTCCGAAGCGCTCGCCGCGTTCCGGGGCGCCGTGGAGCACCGCCGGGCCGCGCGGGCGCACGACCTGCTCGACCGGTTGCTGCGCCTGTTCGGCGAGCACTACGCGCGCGCCAAGCGTGAGGTTTCAGGGCTCGACTTCGAGGACCTCGAGCTCGACTGCCGCGAGCTGCTGCGCTCCGATGGGGCGCTCCGCGAGCGGTACCGGGCGCGCTTCGCCCGGATCATGGTCGACGAGCTCCAGGACACCAACCAGGTGCAGCTCGAGCTGATCGAGCTGATCGCGGACGGCAACCTGTTCACGGTCGGCGACGCCCAGCAATCGATCTACGGCTTCCGCCACGCGGACGTCGAGCTGTTCGAGCAGCGCGGTGAGCGGCTGGCCGCCGTCGGCGCGCGAGCCACGCTCGACACCAACTTCCGCTCGCGTCCGGAGATCCTCGACGTGATCAACGGGGTGTTCGAGGCGCAGCTCGGCGACCAGTTCCGCCCGCTCCGACCCGGTCGCACCGACCCACCAGACGCGGGCGACGGCCCCCGAGTCGAGCTGCTCGTGGCCGACAAGGGCGCCGACTGGGCGATGGAGGGCCTCGGCGCCCCGTGGCGGGTGGCCGAGGCGCGCGCGCTCGCGGCGCGCGTCGGGCGGTTACTCGCCGACGGGACCGCCGCGCGGGACGTGGTGCTGCTGACCCGCGCCACCACCGACCTGCGGGTATACGAGCGCGCGCTCGAGGACCGTGGGATCCCGACCTACGTGATCGGGGGGCGCGGCTACTGGGCCCACCCGCAGGTGATCGACATGGTCAGCTACCTCGAGGCGATCGCCAACCCGCGCGCCGAGGAGGCGCTATTCACGGTGCTGGCCTCGCCGCTCGTGGGCGTGTCCGCGGACGCGCTGGTGGTGCTCGCCGCGACCGCGCGCGACCGTAAGCAGCACCCGTGGTCGATCCTCCGCGATCCGGACGGTGCGTTCGATGCGCTTGATTTTTTGGATAGGGATTTACTGGGTCGGTTCGCCAACTGGTTCGCCATCGAGCGGACTGTGGCCGCTCGCGCCGGCATTGAACGACTGATCGACCGCGCGCTCGAGCGGACGGGCTACGACGTGGCCGTGCTCGCGCTGCCGGGCGGGCAGCGGCGGCTCGCCAACGTGCGCAAGCTCATGCGCCTCGCCCGCGAGCACGAGGCGGCGCACGGTCCCGGGCTGCGCTCGTTCCTCGATCTGGTCGCCCGGCGCGTCCGCGGCGGCTCGGCGGCGGAGGCAGGCGACGCGCGCGAGAGCGAGGCGCCGGTCGAGGGCGAGGCGCTCGACGCCGTCCGGCTGATGACGATCCACCGCGCCAAGGGGCTCGAGTTCGACGTCGTGTGCGTCGCCGACCTCGGGCGCGGCCCGCGGTGGCGGGCCGAGCTGATGCGGGTGGGGCGGGACGGGCGCTTCGGTCTGCGGCTGGCCGAGCCCGGCACCGGCCGGCGCGAGTCGGCGCTTGACTACAAAGCGCTCGGCGAGGAGCGGCTGGCGACCGAGTCGCGCGAGGAGCGTCGCCTGTTCTACGTGGCGATGACTCGCGCCCGCGAACGGCTGATCCTGAGTGGCGCGGCCAAGCTCGACGCCTGGCCGGCGCTCGAGAACGGCGGTGGCGGCGGCCCGATCGCGTGGATCGGTCCGGCGGTCGAGCCGCTCGACGGGGTGGCGGTGACGTTTGTGCGCCCCGAGGACGTGCCCGCGGTACCGCCGGCTCCCGTGCCGGTGGCTGCTCCCGTGCCGGTGGCTGCTCCCGTGCCACTGGGCGTCACCTCCCCGCCACCGGTCGCCACCGCGCCACCGGTGAGCGCGCTCAGCTACTCCTCGCTCGCCGAGTACCAGCGCTGCGGATACCGGTTCTACGCCGAGCGCGTCCTTCGGCTGCCGCCACTCCCGGCTCCCGTCGGTGACGCCCCGGCCGGCTACCCCGCCGGCGCGCTCAGCGCGCTCGATCGCGGCACGGTCGTGCACGCGCTGCTCGAGCGGCTCGACTTTCGCCGGCCGGTGCGCCCGACCGAGGCGACGATCGCCGAGGCGGCTCGGCGCTCCGGGCTGCCGGTTGCGCCCGCCGGGGACGACGCCGCCCAGGTGGCCGAGCTGGTCGAGCGGTTCGCCGCCGGGGAGGTGTGCGGGCGGCTCGCGCGTGCGACCGCGGTCCGCCGCGAGGCGCGCTTCAGGTTCCTGCTCGGAGCAGTCTTGATCGGCGGTGTGTTCGACGTGATCGCACGCGAGCCCGGGGGCCGGACGCTCGTCGTCGACTACAAGACCGACCGCCTCGAGGGCGCCGACCCGCAGGCGCTCGCCGACCGTGCATACGGAACCCAACGGTTGGTCTACGCGCTGGCGGCGCTGCGTGCCGGGGCGAGCGAGGTCGAGGTCATCCACACATTCCTCGAGCGCCCGCAACGCCCCGCGGTCGCCACTTTCATGAGCGATCAGGCGCCGGTGCTCGAGACCCGGCTGGCGGCGCTCGCCCGCGGCGTGCTCGAGCGTGACTTCAGGGTCACCGACGTGCCCCATCGCGCCGTCTGCGAAGGCTGTCCTGCCGAGGGCGGGCTGTGCTCGTGGCCGCTCGAGATGACGCGCCGCGAGGCGGCGGACAGGCTCTTCTAGAGCTAGAAGTCCTCGAACCGGACCTCGACCGACTCGCCCTCGTGACGCTCCTCCACCTTCGCGAGCGCGCGCAGGGTGGCCTGGTCGGCGGGCGATTCGGGCGGCCCGAGCAGGCTCCGCGGCCACAGACGGCGCACCACGACCGTGTTGATCTCGGCGGCGTAGACCGTCAGCTGCGCGATCAGGTGAAGCCAGACGAGCAGCCCGATGACGGTGGCGAACGTCCCGTACGTGTTGCTGGCGTGGCTCACGACGTGGTTGATGTAGATGCCGCCGACGAGGGAGAGGATCGTGAGGAACACGGCGCCCACGGCGGCGCCCAGCCACAGCGAGCGCGTGGGGATCGTCGCGGTGGTCAGGAACCGGAACGCGGCTACGTACAAGCCGAAGTTGACCGCCAGCGTGAGCGCGTACCCGCCGACCTTGACCAGCGGCCCGCCGATCGCCGTCACGACCCCGGTGAGCGAGGTCGAGACCACGAACAGGACTCCCAGGGTCACCAGCAGCAGCAGGCCGCGCAGTCGCGACCGGAGGAAGTCTGGCCGGTCCTTGAACGGGACCGCCCAGATCCTGTTGAACGCGTTCTGCGCCGCGATCGTCACGCCCAGCCCGCCCCACAGCGCGGTGAGCAGCCCGATCACGAGCGCGGTGACCTTCCCGCTAAGCGCGTGCGACTGCAACTGGTCGCCGACCACCGGGAACTGGCCGAGCACCGAGGTCTTGACGTCGTTGTACAGCTCCGAGTTGTGCTGGAGCACGAACCCGAGGATCGTCGTGAACACCAGCAGCAACGGGAATATCGAGAAGAACGAGTAGTACGCGATCAGCGCAGCCAGGCTGCCGGCCTGGTCGTTGCCGAACTTCCTCACCACCGCCATCGGTAACGCCCACGCCGGGTGCCGCTGCTGGTAGCGGTCAAACGCACGGATGGGACGAAGGAGATCCACGCTTGTCGAGGTCCTACCCGACGGAATTGCGAAGAAGCGTCGCCGTATAGTGACGGCGGTGGCAGCTGTACGTGCGAGCGGCCTTGTCAAGGGGTTCGAGACGACGGTCGCGGTGGATCGGGTCGACCTGATCGTGGAAGAGGGAGAGGTGCGCGGGCTGCTCGGCCCCAACGGGGCCGGCAAGACCACGCTGCTCCGGCTGCTGTTTGGCCTCGTCGCCCCCGACGAGGGCGAGATCGAGCTGTTCGGGCGCCCGCTGGGCGCGTCGGACACGATCAACCTCGACGGGGTCGCGGGGTTCGTCGAGGAGCCGACGTTCTATCCGTATCTGCCGGGGCGAGCGAACCTCGAGCTGTTCGCCGAGCTCGACGGCGGCGCGTCGAAGAGCCGGATCGACGAGGTGCTGGAGCAGGTCGGGCTCGCCAAGCGCGGTGGCGACAGGGTGAGCGGCTACTCGACCGGCATGCGCCAGCGCCTGGGGATCGCGGCGGCGCTGCTGCGCTCACCGACGCTGCTGCTGCTCGACGAGCCAACCAGCGGCCTGGACCCGGCGGGGGCACGCGATATGGGCCGTCTCGTGCGCCGGCTTGCTGCCGAGGGCACCGCGGTGCTGCTCTCGAGCCACCTGATCGGAGATCTCGAGAACGTATGCGACTCGTTCACGGTGCTTCGCCACGGCAAAGTGGTCTGGAACGGAAGCGCCCAGCAGCTCCGCGACCAGGCCCCGGGGTCGGCGTACCGGCTAGTGACCAGCGACGACGCCCGCGCGCTCGAGATCGCCGAGCAGCACCCGGACGTGCACGCGACCCAGTCGCCCACGGGCGAGCTCCGCCTCGCGGTGCAGGGGCGCGTCGACCCGTACGTTCTCGACCTCGGCCGCGCCGACATCGCGGTTCGCCGGCTCGAGCTGGTCGTGAGCCCGCTCGAGTCGATGTTCTTCGCGCTCACGAGCGACGTCGAACTCGACCCGGCCGCGCTGACCGAGCTGATCGAAGCGGCGCTGGCGCAGAAGTGAGCGCGACCCACGCTCTCCGGCCCGGCGAGGCGATTCCGGGCCCCGCGCCCCGGGCGCACGGTGGCGTCTGGCGCGTCTACCGGGCCGAGCGGCGCAAGCTGTCCACGCAGCTGTCGACCCGGTTGCTGGCCCTGTTCTGCATCCTCGGCCCGTTCGCGTTCGCCGGCGTCCTCAAGATCCAGACCGGCAGCCCGGCGGACACGCTGTTCGGAGTGTGGGTCCACCAGTCGGGGCTCGCGCTGTCGCTGGTCGTGCTCTCGTTCTGCGGCTCGTGGGGGTTCCCGGTGCTCGCGGGCGTGCTCTGCGGGGACATCTTCGCCTCCGAGGACCGCTACGGGACCTGGAAGATGGTGCTCACCAGATCCTCGACACGGCGGGATCTGTTCGCCGGCAAGCTGCTCGCGGCGTTCACGTTCTCGATCGGGCTGCTCGTGCTGCTTGCGATCTCGAGCCTCGCAGCGGGGTTGCTGCTGGTCGGCGACGGCGCGCTCGTCGACCTGAGCGGCCGGACGCTGTCGACCGGGCACGGCCTGGTGCTGGTGCTCGTAGCCTGGCTGCTCAACGTGCTCCCGATGCTCGCGTTCACGAGCCTCGCGGTGCTGCTCTCGATCGCCACCCGCAACGGCATCGTCGGCGTGGTCGGCCCGGCGCTGATCGACCTCGTGATGCAGCTGCTTCTGCTGGTCGGGTCGGGCGTCTGGCTCCACCTGCTGCTGGCCTCCTCGGCGTTCCAGGATTGGTACGCGCTGTTCACCTCCCACCCGTACTTCGGGCCGCTGGTCGTCGCGTGCATCGTCAGCCTGATCTGGATCGTCGCCTCACTGGCCGGGTCGTGGCTGCTCATCCGCCGGCGCGATTACGCCGGCACGGCGGTCAGCCGCCGTCCGGGCTGGGTGGTCCCGGTCCGCGTCGCGGTCGGGTCGGCTGCGCTGGTCGCGTTCCTGGCGATCGCGAGCAACTGGGGCCCGGCCGGCGACACCGCCGCGAGGCTGAAGGCGAGCATCAACCCCTCGTTCAACAACCTGACGATCCTCCAGCAGCGCGAGCTCGGCCGGACGGTCGCGCCCGGGGCCAAGCTCACCGTGCTCCCGAACTGCAGCCGGCGTGCCGCCACCCCGACGGGCCCGGGCGACTGGATCTGCACGCTCGACGTGTTCATCCCGCAGCCGGGCGCCGAACCGTTCCAGCAGACGCCGGTCACCTACGACGTGAGCGTCCAGTCGAATGGGTGCTACAAGGCCGAATCGCCGCCGTCGTTCGTCGGCCAGCAGACGATGAAGGACGCCAGCGGGAAATCGGTCGTCAACCCGCTGTTCGTGATCTACGGCTGCTTCAACCCGCTGTAGGGCGCACGGCGGCTCAGCCTGCCGTAGCGAGCACGGCGGCTCAGCCGGCTGCGCCGGCCTCCACGGCAAGCAGCAGCCGCTTGCGGTCGAGCCCGCCGGTGTAGCCGCCGAGCCCGCCGCTCGAGTGCAGGATGCGGTGGCAGGGAACGACGATCGGGATCGGGTTCGAGCCGAGCGCGTTGCCGGCGGCGCGGAACGCCCGTTCGTTGCCTGCTTCGGTGGCGACCTGTTTGTAGGTCGCGGTGCCGCCATACGGGATCCGGTTGGTGGCCTCGAGCACGCGCCGCGCGAAGCCGCGCGTCAGCTGCCAGTCGAGCGGGAGGTCAAATTGCCGGCGCCGGCCGGCGAAGTACTGGTCGAGCTCGCGGCGCGGATCGTCGAGCCGGCGGGGTGCCGCGAGCACGCGCGGCGAGACCTTGGTCGCGAGCTCGTCGAGCACCTCAGCCTCGTCCTCGAAGTCGACGTAAGCCAGTCTCACCAGCCCCTGTGGGGTGGCGGCCAGCAGCAGCGTCCCCAGCGGGGAGTCGAGCGTCGCGTAGGCGACGTCGAGCAGGCCCGCGGTCGCGGCGGCATCGGTCAGGTCGGGCAGTTTCGGGGGAGCCGGCGCGGTCCGCCGCAGCTCGTGTTCGATGCTCATTGCTCGTACTCCGTTCGCAGTCTTTTCAATGCCTCGTGGACGTTGCGGCGGGCCGCGTCCTCGCTCGTGCCCATCACGGCCGAGATCTCGTCGTAGCCGGCGTCGGCGACGTAGCGCAGCGCGAGCGCGGTCCGCTGCTTGGTGGGGAGTCCGCGGACGAGCGACCACAGGCCCGCGTCCGGCTGTTCTCGGGGGGTCTCGCGCGGGTCCGGGGTCTCCGGGACGTTGCCCGCGAGCACCGGCGCGCGGCGTCTGGCCCGCACGTGGTCGATCGCCTTGCGGTGGGCGACCGTGAAGATCCACGAGCGCAGGTTCGACGCGTCGCGCAGCTTCGGGTAGGCGCGGAGCGCCGCTACCCACGTCTCCTGGTAGCAGTCGTCGGCGTCCGTGCGGCCAACGGTGGCGATCAGGAACCGGTGGACATCGCGGCCGTAGTCGTCGAGAAGCTGCTGGAAAGGCGGGAGATTCACCGCTGATGAAACGCGCCGGCGTGGCATCTCGTGAGATGTTGGCGGACGGCGGCGGTGCGCGGCTCGCCGTGTAAGACGCAGCAAACCCCCGCCCGGACGGCCCGCCGCGGCAACATAAGCGCCCCGGTGGCGGTTATGTTGCCGGCGCGGTGTGCGGGGCGCCGGCTTTGGTGAGAAAGGCACGGCGCGCCGGCAAGACGGCGGTCAGCGCTTGATCCGCCCAGGCGTTCGCTATACAAGTCTCTATATGGCTCGAGCAATCTGGTCAGGCGCGATCAGCTTCGGACTGGTCAACGTGCCCGTCAAGCTGTACAGCGCCACCTCGCCGAAGTCCGTCCGCTTCAACCAGCTGTCGAGCAAGACCGGGGCGCGCATCCGGCAGAAGCGGGTCGATCCGACGACCGACGAGGAAGTGCCGTACGAGGACATCGTCAAGGGCTACGAGATCACGCCCGATCGCTACGTGGTTATCAGCGACGAGGAGCTCGACGCGCTCGATCCCAAGGCGACGCGAACGATCGACATCGAGGAGTTCGTCGACCAGGCCGAGATCGACCCGATCTACTACGACCACAACTACTATCTCGCGCCGACCGCCGGCGGAGCCAAGGCCTACCGGCTGCTGCTGGACGCGATGCGCGAGTCGGGCAAGATCGGGATCGGACGCGTGGTGCTGCGGTCAAAGCAGCAGCTGGCGGCGCTCAGGCCGACGGGCGACGCACTCGCGCTGACGACGATGCTGTGGGGCGACGAGGTGCTCTCGCCCGACCGGCTCGACGAGCTCGAGGCGGTCGAGGACGCCCCCGCGACTGACCGCGAGCTGAAGATGGCCGAGCAGCTGATCGACTCGCTGTCGGCCGAATTCGAGCCCTCGAAGTTCCACGACGAGTACCGCGAGCGAGTCCTCGACCTGATCGAGCGCAAGGCCGCCGGCGAGGAGATCACGATCCAGCCGGAGACCGAGGAGCCCGCTGCCGCACCGGATCTGATGGCCGCGCTCGAGGCCAGCCTGGCCGCCGTGCGGTCGGGCGACGAGGACGCGCCGAAGCCGCGCCAGCGCTCGTCCGCGAAGTCAGGCGACGGCGACGGCGCCGGCAAATCGCGGAGCAAGGCCAAGGCGAAGACTTAACACGAAGGGCTCCGGTCCAGGGAGGGGCAGGTGCCGGCGGGTCAAGGGCCCGGCACCGCCCAGTTATCCGGACGGGACTCGCTGCATCCCCTGTCAGGACGGGGAACCTGGCCTCGTGGCTCGGCCCGCTCGGCATCCGGCCTCGCCACGGCCGGGCCGGCCACGAGCCATCCGGCTGGATGCCGAGCGCAGCGAGGCCCAAAAGCCACCTTCACGAGCCGCCAACACTCGCTGGTACATTTCGGCGTCCAGTCTGCAGCCGTCTGTGTTCCTTCCTCACCCTCCTCCATGTACCGACGCATCGCTCCCCCAGGGGCCACTGGCCTCTACGACCCCGCCAACGAGCACGATGGCTGCGGCATCGCGCTGGTGGCCAAGCTATGGGGCGAGGCGAGCCATGCGGTCGTCGAAAAAGCCCTGGATGCGCTGGAAAATCTCGAGCATCGAGGCGCCGAGGGCGCGGACCCGAACACGGGCGACGGCGCCGGCATCCTGCTCCAGATTCCTGACGGCTTCCTGAGGGCCGCGGTCGCCGGCGTCGAGCTGCCGCCGCCCGGCCGGTACGGGGTCGGGGTGTGCTACCTGCCGAACGACGAGGAGCGCCGAGCGGTCCTCGAGCAGCTGATCGAGGACACGATCGAGGCCGAGGGGCAGCGCGCGATCTGGTGGCGCGATGTGCCGATCGACGAGCGCCACGTGGGCGAGACGGCGCAGCTGTCGGCGCCAGTGATCCGCCAGGTGCTGATCGCGGCGTCGGACAAGATCGAGGACCAGAACGAGTTCGAGCGCAAGCTGTACGTGATCCGTCGCGTGATCGAGCGGGCCGCCGGCCGGGATCTGGCGCTGCCGAGCTTCAGCAGTCGCACGCTGATCTACAAGGGGATGCTGACCGCGCCCCAGCTCCCGCGGTACTTCACCGATCTCCGGGACCCGCGGGTGGCGAGCCGGCTCGCGCTCGTGCACTCCCGGTTCAGCACGAACACGTTCCCGAGCTGGGAGCTCGCGCACCCGTACCGGATGATCGCCCACAACGGCGAGGTCAACACGCTGCGCGGCAACGTGAACTGGATGCGGGCGCGCGAGTCGCAGCTCGCCTCCGAGCTGTTCGGCGACGACCTCGAGAAGGTGATCCCGGTCGTCCGCGAGGGCGGATCGGACTCGGCGATCTTCGACAACGTGCTCGAGTTGCTCGTGCTCAGCGGGCGCTCGATCCCGCACGCGGTGATGATGATGGTCCCCGAGGCGTACCGGACACGGAAGGAACTCGATCCGGACGTCAAGGGCTTCTACGACTTCCATTCGTGCCTGATGGAGCCGTGGGACGGGCCCGCGGCGGTCGTGTTCACCGACGGGCGCGTCGCCGGCGCGGTGCTCGACCGCAACGGGCTGCGCCCGGGGCGCTGGATTCAGGACACCGAGGGCTACGTGGTGCTCGCGTCGGAGACCGGCGTGATGACGGTTGCGCCGGAGCACGTCCAGCGCAAGGGCCGCCTCGCGCCCGGCAAGGTGTTCATCTCGACCTCGAGGAGGGCAAGATCATCGAGGACGAGGACATCAAGCGCCGCGTCGCGCGCAAGCGACCCTACGGCGAGTGGTACGAGCGCTCGGTCGTGCACATCGACGATCTGCCCGACCGCGACCCGCGCACGCCGCGGATCGAGCCGCTGCGCTCCAAGCAGCTCGCGTTCGGCTACTCGCAGGAGGACCTGCGGCTGATCATCGCGCCGATGGCGACTAAGGCCGAGGAGCCGGTGGCGAGCATGGGCAACGACGCCGCGCTCGCGGTGCTGTCCGACCGCCAGCCGCCGCTGTTCGCGTACTTCAAGCAGCTGTTCGCGCAGGTCACGAACCCGCCGATCGACCCGATCCGCGAGAGCGTTGTGATGTCGCTGCAGGCCGGAGTCGGCGCCGAAGTCAACCTGCTGAACGAGAACCCCGAGCAGGCCCACCAGCTCGTGATGGACCAGCCGATCCTCCGAAACCACGAACTAGAGAAGCTCCGGCAGGTCTCGCACGAGATCTTCTTCGCGGCCACGCTCGACATCACCTGGCCGATCGAGCAGGGGCATGAGGGAATGGAGACCCGGCTCGAGGCGCTGTGCGAGGAGGCCGCCCGGTACGTCGACAACGGCGCGAACATCCTGATCCTGTCCGACCGCAACCTCGGCGCCGAGCGGGTCGCGACGCCCTCGCTGCTCGCCGTCGCGGCGGTCCACCACCATCTGGTGCGGATGGGGACGCGGTTGCGGACGGGGCTCGTGATCGAGTCCGGCGAGCCGCGCGACATCCACCACATGGCGACGCTGATCGGGTACGGGGCGGCGGCGATCAACCCGTACGTGATGTTCGAGTCGCTCGACGAGCTCGCCGACCGCTCATTGCTGCCCGAGGACCTCGGGCGCGAGGAGGCCGAGATGCGGATCGTCAAGGCGATCGGCAAGGGGCTGATGAAGACGATCTCGAAGATGGGGATCTCGACGATCCAGTCCTACTGCGGCGCCCAGATCTTCGAGGCGGTCGGGCTCGAGCGGGCGCTGATCGACAAGCACTTCACGGGCACTGCGTCGCGGATCGGCGGGGTCGGGCTCGAGGCGCTCGCCCAGGAGGCGATCGAGCGGCACTTCCGCGCGTATCCGCGGACGGATCGAGATGTGCTTCCCGTCGGCGGCGTGCTTCAGTGGCGGCGCAACGGCGAGCTCCACGTGTGGAACCCGGACACGATCGCGAACCTCCAGCACGCGGTCTCCGAAAGGAACGGTGATAGCGGGAACGGTGACGCGCGCAAGACGTACGCCGAGTACGCGCGCCTGGCCAACGAGGATTCGGTCCGCCGTGGATTGCTCCGCGGGCTGATGACGTTCCGGCTCGCCGACGAGCGGGTGCCGCTCGACGAGGTCGAGCCGGCGACCTCGATCGTCAAGCGCTTCACGACCGGCGCGATGTCGCTAGGGGCGCTCGGGCGCGAGGCCCACGAGACGCTCGCGATCGCGATGAATCGGATCGGCGCGCGCTCCAACACCGGCGAGGGCGGGGAGGACCCCTCGCGCTACGCCGCCGATCCGGACGGGAACCTGCGCCGCTCGGCGATCAAGCAGGTCGCTTCGGGGCGGTTCGGCGTCACGGTCCACTATCTGGTCAACTGCGACCAGCTCCAGATCAAGATGGCCCAGGGCGCGAAGCCCGGCGAGGGCGGCCAGTTGCCGGGCCACAAGGTCGACGACTACATCGCGTGGCTGCGTAACTCGACCCCGGGCGTCGGGCTGATCTCGCCGCCGCCGCACCACGACATCTACTCGATCGAGGACCTCAAGCAGCTGATCTACGACCTGCGCTGCGCCAACCCGACCAGCTCGGTGTCGGTGAAGTTGGTTAGTGAAGTGGGCGTAGGCACGGTCGCGGCGGGCGTCGCCAAGGCCAACGCCGACCACGTCACGATCGCCGGGCATGACGGCGGTACCGGCGCCTCGCCCCAGTCCTCGGTCCAGGGCGCGGGCGTGCCGTGGGAGATCGGGCTCGCCGAGACGCAGCAGACGCTGCTGCTGAACGACCTGCGCACGCGGATCACGATCGAGGTCGACGGCGGGATGCGGACCGGCCGCGACGTGATCGTGGGCGCCCTGCTCGGCGCCGACGAGTTCGGCTTCTCGACCGCGCCGCTGATCGCGATGGGCTGCATCATGATGCGCGTCTGCCATCTGAACACGTGCCCGGTCGGGATCGCGACCCAGGATCCCGAGCTACGCAAGCGCTTCCGCGGCACCCCCGAGCAGGTCGTGAACTACCTGATGCTGGTGGCCGAGGAGGCGCGCGAGATCATGGCCTCGCTTGGCGTGCGCCGCTTCGAGGACCTGATCGGCCGCAGCGACCTGCTCGACACCGACCGTGCGATCGACCACTGGAAGGCCAGCCGCGTCGACCTGACGATGGTGCTCGACTCGCCGGATCTGCCGCCCGGGACGCCTCGCCGGCGCACGCGGGCGCAGCAGCCGGTGCTCGACGACGCGCTCGACTGGGAGCTGTTGCGGCGCTGCGCGCCGGCGCTCGACCGGCGCGAGCGAGTCAAGCTCGGCCCGATCCCGGTGAGAAATGTGAACAGGACCGTCGGCGGGATCTTGAGCGGGGAGATCGCGCGCCGGTACGGCGCCGTCGGCCTGCCCGAGGGGACGATCGAGATCTCATTCAGCGGCTCGGCCGGGCAGAGCTTCGCCGCCTGGCTCGCGCCCGGGATCGTGTTCTCGCTCCGAGGCGAGACCAACGACTACGCCGGCAAGGGCCTGTCCGGCGGGGTCGTGTCGGTGCGACCGCCGGAGAAGCACAACTTCCGCGCCGAGGAGAACATGATCGTCGGCAACACGGTGCTGTACGGCGCCACCGCCGGCCGGGCGTTCTTCCGCGGGCTCGCGGGCGAGCGCTTCGCCGTGCGCAACTCGGGCGCGTGCGCGGTGGTCGAGGGGGTCGGGGACCACGGCTGCGAGTACATGACCGGCGGTCGCGTGGTCGTGCTCGGGCGCACCGGCCGGAACTTCGCCGCCGGGATGAGTGGCGGGATCGCGTATGTGTACGACGTCGACCGCCGGTTCGAAGGACGCTGCAACCTCGAGCTGGTGGACCTCGAGGAGCTTTCGGACGAGGACGAGACGCTCGTCCGGGATCTGATCTCCGAGCATGCCGCGCGGACGGGCTCGATCGTCGGGCGCAACGTGTCCGCGTCGTGGGACCGCGCCCGGGAGCGGATGGTCAAGGTGATGCCGCGCGACTACAAGCGCGCCCTGGCCGAGGCCGCCGAGCGCGAGGCGGTCGAGGCCTGATGGCGGTCGAGGCCTAATGGGAGAGCTCGGCGCATTCCTGAAAATCCACCGGGTCGGATTCGAGAAGCGCGATCCGGAGCAGCGCGTCCACGACTACAAGCAGTACTTCGGGCTCCAACCGGACGCCGAGCTGCAGCGTCAGGGGGCTCGCTGCATGGACTGCGGCGTCCCGTTCTGTCACGAGGGGTGCCCGCTCGGCAACCTGATCCCGGACTGGAACGATCTCGTCTACCGCGGGAAGTGGCGCGAGGCGATCGACCAGCTCCACGCCACTAACAACTTCCCCGAGTTCACTGGCCGGATCTGTCCCGCCCCGTGCGAGTCGGCGTGCGTGCTGGCGGTCAACGACGACCCGGTGACGATCGAGCAGATCGAGCTCGCGATCGCCGAGCGCGCGTTCGACGAGGGCTGGATCGTCCCGAACCCACCACCCCGGAGGACCGGCAAGACCGTCGCGGTGATCGGGTCCGGGCCGGCCGGACTCGCGGTCGCCGACGAGCTGAACCGGTGCGGGCACACCGTGACGGTGTTCGAGCGCGACGAGGGTCCGGGCGGGATGATGCGTTTCGGCGTTCCCGACGCCAAGCTCGAGAAGCAGGTCATCGACCGGCGGGTGGCGGTCCTCGCCGGCGAGGGGATCGAGTTCGTCTTCGACACCGACGTGGGCGGGGCGGTCTCGGTGGAGGAGATCAAGGACCGGCATGACGCGCTGGTGGTCGCGACCGGCTCGCGCGTACACCGCGACCTCGACGCGCCGGGCCGCAGCCTCAGCGGAATCCACTTCGCGATGGATTACCTGTACCAGCGCAATCGGTGGGTGGCTGCATTCGAGGGGCGGCCATCGCGCGCCCCCGAGCCCGGCACCGAGATAAGCGCCGCCGGGAAGAGGGTGATCGTGGTCGGCGGTGGCGACACGGGCATGGACTGCATCTCGAACTCGCACCGCGAGGGCGCCGCTGGCGTGGTGCTGCTCGACGTCTACGCTGCGCTTCCCGAGAGCGGGCGAGACGCCAGCCACCCGTGGCCGCTGCCACCGAAGCGCACACTGTCCACGTACGCGCTCGACGAGGGCGGCAAGCGGCGATGGGGCACGGAGGTGACCGGGTTCGGCGGCCGCGATGGCCGCGTCAGCCACGTGTACGCGCGGAAGGTCACCGGCACCTCGTCGCGCGACCTGACGCCGGTTCCCGGCAGTGAGTTCGTGCTCGAGGCCGAGCTCGTGCTGATCGCGATCGGGTTCGAGGGGCCCGAGCGCGCCGGCCCGATCGAGCAGCTCGATCTCGAGCTCGACAAGCGCGGGAACATCCGCACGGAGATGACCTACCGCAGTTCGACGAAGGGCGTGTACGCGTGCGGCGACGCGAGGATCGGCCAGTCGCTGATCGTCACCGCGATCGCCGAGGGGCGCAAGTGCGCCCGCGTCGTCAACCGCGATCTCGGGGGCAGCCCGATGGACGCCGACCGGGAAATGCTGGCGATCGGCGCCTGGAGCGGCGAGGCCGACCGAACGCTGCGCCACGAGGCCGAGGCGGCTGGAACGGTCAGGGCGGGCGAGGAGTTCTTCACCGGCCCGGGGGCCCAGGGGCGCTGAGCGCCGGCGGCTTCGCACCGGTATCCGGTCGACTGAAAAATAGATCCGAATCGACGTTCGAAACCAACGCGAGACCCGCCCCGCGTTTCGCCTCCGCTTGCGGCGGGAATGCTAGTGTTGGAACGCGATTCGCGTGGTGGAGCGGCCTGCGGAGGAAAATTAAGGTTTAGAGACAGCTTGGGACGGGGAAACTCGCCCCTGTCGGTCAGGGAACTGCGCCCCCACTTCCCTGACTCTCCGGGGGACCCAGATGGATCTGGGTCCCCCGGGCTCTTTAATTGACGCTATGCCAGCGCTCGCGGCAGCGGCGGTGACGGCGGCGAGCGGCCAGCACCACGCCTCAGTCGGATCGACGATCACTCAGCTGCTCGACTCGGCGGGGACGTTCTTCTCCCAGCTGGCGAGCCTCAACTGGTTCTCGCTGTTGATCGGACTCGCGCTCTACGCGCTTTATCTCTGGCTGCGCTCGCGCGCGCTTTTCAACGCGCTGCGGGCGGCGTACCCGGGCCAGCCGATCCGGTGGCGAGACGTGTGGGGCGCCTACATGGTCGGCTACGCGATCAACAACGTGTTCCCGTTGGGGGGCGGGAGCATCGCGCAGCTGTACCTGACCCGGGTCGCGATCCCTGAGAGCTCCTACCCGACCGTCGCGTCCGCGCTCTCGACCGGCGTGATCTTCGACTGGGTCATGGGTCTGCTCGTGATGTGCTTCGCGTTCACCCAGGGGGTGTTCCCGAAGCCGCCCGACTTCTCGAAGCTGCCGGCGTTCGACATCAGCTTCTTCGCGTCGAACATGCGCTTCACGCTGTTCCTGCTGACGGTCGTGGGGATCGCGTTCCTGATCGCGTTCGCGCTCCTGTCGGCGCGCGTCAAGGCCTTCTGGGATCGGGTCCGGCAGGGGTTCACGATCCTGCACGATTGGCGGCGCTACCGGCGGGAGATGGCGAGCTGGCAGTTCGCGAGCTGGATCGCGCGATTCGCGTCGTACTGGTTCTTGTTGGACGCGTTCCACATCGGCGGATCGGTCCGCAACGCGCTGCTGGTGCTCGCCGTCCAGGTGGTCGCCTCGGTGTTCCCGTTCACGCCGGGCGGCGCCGGGGTTCAGCAGGCGCTGCTGCTCACGATCTTCACCCACAACCCTTACGTCGCCTCGTTCTCAGTCGGGCAGCAGATCGCGACAGCGGTGCTGACCTCGGTGCTCGGGTTCGCCGCGCTCGTGCTGATCTTCCGCTTCAAGAGCTTCCGGGAGGTGATCGCGCGGGGGAAGGCACACCGTCGCAGCGATGGGACGGACCGGACTGACGAGGGGACGGATCGGAGCGACGAGGGTATGGGGCGGAGCGACGAGGGTATGGCGGTGAAGGCTTGACGCCTCCGTCGACGGCTCGTTACTCTCGTCAGGTGGGAGGCCTACCGAGCGCTTGCGTGATCGGCGCCGGGTCCTCGGGAATCGCCGCGGTCAAGGCCCTGCACGAGCGGGGCATACCGGTCGAATGCTTCGAGAAATCCGATCGTGTCGGCGGCAACTGGGTGTTCGCCAACAAGAACGGGATGTCGTCCGCGTACCGCTCGCTCCACGCCAACACCTCGCGCGAGCGGATGGAGTACTCGGACTTCCCGATGCCGAAGTCGTATCCGGACTTCCCGCACCACACCCAGATCGCGCACTACTTCTCCGACTACGTCTCGCAGCGACTCGATCCCCGGCTTCCACGTCACCTCACTGGCGCCGGTGGCGGCGGTGTCGTCCGGGGCGGCTTCGTTGGCGGTCGCGGCGGGGCGGCAGGCAAACGCTGGCGATACAGCGAACGTGTGACTGTGTTGGTACCGATGGTGAATGGGTTGCGATTGTGTTGCGGCGGACGGGGCGGAGATCCGTGGCCTGCGCTACGGTCGGCGGCGTGATGTCCAGCACTGCAGGGCAAACCCTGCCACCGACGCTGGAGCAGTCGTCGGCTTCGGCGATGCTCCGTCTGGTCATCGCCGGGTCGGTCGACGACGGCAAGTCGACGCTGATCGGCCGGCTGCTGTACGACTCCAAGCAGATCCCCAACGATCAACTCGAGGCCCTGCGCGCGGCGTCCGAGCGCCGCAATGGCGAGCGCGGACTCGACCTGTCGCTGCTGACCGACGGCCTGCGGGCCGAGCGCGAGCAGGGGATCACGATCGACGTCGCCTATCGGTACTTCCAGACTCCCCACCGGAAGTTCATCATCGCCGACACGCCGGGGCACGAGAGCTACACGCGCAACATGGTCACCGGCGCCTCGACCGCCGATGTCGCGGTGCTCCTGATCGATGCTCGCAAGGGCGTGGTCGAGCAGACCCGCCGGCACGCGTTCATCGCCTCGCTGCTCGGGATCCGGCATCTTGTTGTGTGCGTCAACAAGATGGACCTCGCCGGCTACGCGCAGCTACGATTCGAGCAGGTCGAGCAGGAGTTCCGGGAGTTCTGCGCGCGGCTGGAGGCGACCGACGTGACCTTCATCCCCACTTCGGCCGTCCACGGCGAGAACATCGTCGAGCGCTCGCGGCACATGCCCTGGTACCAGGGGCCGGCGCTGCTCTATCACCTGGAGCACGTCCACATCTCCTCGGACCGGAACCTGATCGACTGCCGGTTCCCGGTGCAGTGGGTGGTCCGGCCGGGCCCGGGCGCGGGTTCGAGTGATCCCGACTATCGCGGCTACGCGGGGCAGATTGCGGCCGGGGTCTTCCGCACCGGCGATCCCGTGGTCGTGCTTCCCGGTGGCGAGGAGACCCGCATCGCCTCGGTCGAGACCTCGGACGGATCGCTGGGGGAGGCGTGCGCGCCGATGTCGGTCACGATCCGCCTCGACGGCGACCTCGACATCTCGCGCGGGGACATGATCTGCCGCCCCCACAACCGGCCGACGGTCGACCGCCACCTGGAGGCGATCGTGTGCTGGATGGGCGAGGACCCGGCGGTCCCCGGCGGCATGTACGCGATCAAGCACACAACCCGCTCCGCACGCGCGATCGTCGAGCAGGTCCGCTACCGGATCGACGTCAACACACTGCACCGCGACGCGAATGCGACGGGCCTGGGGATCAACGACATTGGCCGGGTCAGGCTCCGCACGACGGTCCCGATCATCTTCGACGAGTACCGCCGGAACCGCACCACCGGGAGTTTCATCCTGATCGACGAAGCCACGAACGGCACGGTCGGCGCCGGCATGATCATCGAGGCGCACATCGACCGCCCCGAGTCCCGGCGCGCCGACGTGGTCTGGGATCGCAGCCGGCTCGCGCGGGGGGCCCGGTGGGAGCTGCTCGGACAGCGCGGCGCCACCGTGTGGCTCACCGGCCTGCCGGCCGCCGGCAAGTCGACGATCGCGGCGGCGCTGGAGGAGCGGATCGCGCGGGAGGGGTTCCGGGCGTACCGGCTCGACGGCGACAACCTCCGGTACGGGCTCAACAGCGATCTCGGCTTCGAGCCCGGCGACCGGGCCGAGAACATCCGCAGGGTGGCGCACGTCGCCAGCCTGTTCGCGGACTCGGGGGCGATCGCCATCGTCAGCGTGATCAGCCCGTACGAGGTCGACCGGCAGGTCGCCCGCAGCATCCACGAGGGCGGCGAACTCGAGTTCCTCGAGGTGTGGGTGAACACGCCGCTCGAGGAGTGCGAGCGGCGTGACCCCAAGGGGCAGTACGCGCGAGCTCGGGTCGGGAAGATCACCGGGTTCACCGGGGTGGACGCGCCGTACGAACGCCCGCGGGACGCCGACCTCGAGCTGCGTCCGTGCGAGCAGCCGCTCGAGAAGCTGGTCGAGCAGCTGGTCGGGGAGCTGCGGTCACGCGGGGTGTTGGGGGACCCGCGGTAGGGGTCTCGGGCCGATTAACGGCGGCACCTGGGGGAGGGCGGGCTGTGGCCCGTGGCCCTTGGCGCTTGGCGGCGTCGTTCCCGCGGGGTCGTTCCCCCGGGGACCGTCCCGGATCATGCGTAACACGACAATCGAGGGCCGCGAGGGAGGCCGTGGCGTGTCACGCATGCCCCACATGCGTCACGCGTCACAGCCAGCTCTGATCCCGTCAATTGTCGTGATATGCAGGTGGTGTCCGCTGTCCCGCCGGCTAGGGGCGAGCGATCGGGCCGAGTGACGGCTCGCGTCCGTACGTGCTGAACGCCCGGAACTTCGAGAACAGGCGGTGGGCCGGCCCGTGGAAGTCTGAGGAGCCGGTGCTCAGCAGCCCCAGCTCGGCACAGCGGTCGGCGAGCAACTCGGCCTGCTCGCGGGTGTGGGTGGCGTAGAAGCACTCGACACCGTCGAGTCCCCATCCCCGGAAGCGGTCGATCGTCTCGAGCACGTCGGGGGCGTCCTTGACGTCCCAGAATGGGTGCGCCCACACGGCGACCCCGCCGGCATCGTGGATGGCGGCGATCGACTCACTGACGGTCGGCTTCGTGCGGGGCTTGAACGCCGGCTTGCCGTCGATCAGGTAGGCCTCGAGAAAGGCAGAGCGCTCGTCGAGACCTTCGGAGCGGAGACGCTCTGCATTCCCCGGGTGGCGGACGACCGCGTCGGCGAGGTGGGGGCGGCCGATCGTGTTGCCCTCGGCCTTGCGCCGCTCGAGCTCGGACTCGTCGAGCTCGTAGCCGAGCTCGCGCAGCGCGGCGGCCATCGCCTCGGCGCGCTGCTCCCGATCCCCGCGCCAGGACCGCAACCGCTCGCGCAGCACCTCGTCGTCGTGATCGACGAGGTAGCCGAGCACATGCAGATCCTGCTGATCGCGGTCGACCGACGAGATCTCCACCGCGGTGACGACACGGATCCCTGCGTCGGACGCCGCGTCGAGCGCCTGCTGGACGCCGTCGACCGTGTCGTGGTCGCTCAGCGCCAGCAGTTCGACGCCGGCCTCAGCGGCGGCCGCGACGACGTCGCCGGCCGGCAGCGCCCCGTCAGAGTGGAGCGAGTGGCTTTGGAGGTCGAACGTGGGGGAATCGGCGCTCAAGCGCCGAGAGGGTAGTGGCTACCGGCCCGCGGCGGCGACCAGACCCTTCGGACATCTGCGCCGCGCGCATCCGCAGCAGCGCCACCAGATCCGCCGAGCGGCGAAACGGGTTGGCGATCGGCGCGCCGCCTTCGAGCGGGAGTGCCGCCTGGAGGCGACCCTCGACCTCCGCGATCAGCACCGGCCCGGTCGGGACCGGGGCGCTGTCGAGCTGGGCCAGCCGCCGCAGCCGACGGGCATCGTCCACTGCGGCGAGCCGAAGTGTGATGCCAACCGGAATGTCAACCACGGGACCCATAACCATCAACCAATTATAGCTGGTTCGTAACCACCCAAGTAAGATTGATAGTCATGAGCAAGCTGCGGCAGGCACCGGGGGAGCTCGAGCGCGTCAGGCGGTTCGTGAACACGCGCGAGGTCGGTCACATGACCGATCGGTTCACCGACCCGGCCGCGCTCGTCGTGTGGCTCGAGCAGGAGGGACTGGCGCCCGCTGGTACGCGCGCGACGCGCGCCGACCTCGCGCGGGCGATCGAATTGCGCGAGGCGCTGCGGACGATTCTCCTCGCGCACAACGCCCCCGGCACCGGTTCCGGGGGCGGGCGCGGCGGCGCCGGGGGCGCTTACCGGACGCTCGACGAGGCCGGGGCGCGGGCACGCCTGCGCGTGCGCTTCGGCGACGACGGGAGCGCCTCGCTGGCGCCCGACGCCGCCGCGGTGAGTGGCGCGCTCGGGCGGCTCGTGGCGGTCGTGCACGACTCGATCGGGCAGGGCACGTGGGGCCGCCTCAAGGTGTGCCGCGACCACGGCTGCGAGTGGGCCTTCTACGACCACACCAAGAACCGCTCGGGCGCGTGGTGCAGCATGGAGGGGTGTGGCAACCGCGCGAAGGCGCGCGCGTTCCGGGAGCGCCGCGCCGCCCAGACCGGCTAGCGCGCTCGGCGTTCCCGGGAGCGCCGCGCCGCGCCGATGGGCTAACGCCTAATCTGTGTTGGGCGCGATCCGAGCGCCCCGCCCCAAGTGCCGACCTTCTGCCGACACAACCGCCTCGTCCAGAACTGCACGATCTGCTCCAAGGAGCAGGCGGTCGAGTTGCGCCCGATCGTCACCTCGAGCCAGCCGCGGACCGCGCAACAGCGTCCGACCACCCCGCGTCCGAGCCGGGCGCGACCGGGATCGGGGCGCTCTGGCGGCGGGCTGACGGTACGCCGGGTGGCGCGTGGCGCCGACGACGGCTACCAATCGCCGCTCGTCATCGGACTTAAATCGAGCACGGACGCGGCCCGGCTCGCCGAGGAGCTCGCGTTCGCCGATCACCGCCTGTCGCGGCTCGAGCACGATCCGCCCGGGCTGTACCGCGAGGTCGCGGACGCGGGTGCCGACGTCGAGGAGCGCACTTGGCTCGCGTTTCTGATCGCGTACCTGTGCCCGCTCGAGGGCCCCGAGCCGTTCGCCGAGATCGAGCGCGTCCGGACGTCGTGGGCCGGCGGCGAGTTGCCGGCGCTCGACGGGGTGGAGTGCGGGCCTCGGACCGCCCATGAACCGAGCCGGGGCGACCGGACGCTCGCGGCCTACCGGGCGTGGGCCGCGCGGGCCGGCTCCCAGGCGGCCGCCTTCACCGGCGACGCAGCGTGGCCGCCGGAGCGGCGGTTCGCGCGGGCGTTCGAACGGCTGTCCCTGCCCGGCCTGCACCGCGACGCTCGGTTCGATCTGCTCGTGACGCTCGGCCGGCTTGGCGTATACGACATGCGGGCTGGCTCGCTCGCGCTCGGTGGCGTAAACGATGTCACGGTCGGCGCCAAGCGCGCGTTCGGGATCGGCGACCCGCTGCTGCTCGAGCGCCGCGCGTCGGATCTTGCCGGCGCCTGCGGACTTCCGCTCGAGGCGCTCGACCTGGGCCTGCACAACTGGCAGCGCGGCGAGCGCGCGACGCTCGGCCTCGGCGAGGATTCCGAGCCGGACGCGGAGGCGGTGGCGGCCGTGTCCGCGGCGCTCGGCCTGTAGGAGCCTCCGGCCTCCGGGCGTCTAACCGCCCTGGCCTCCCTGGCCTCCCTGGCCTCCCTGGCTTCCCCGCCTCCTCGCCTCCCCGGGCCACCCGGCTTCCCCGCCTCCCCGCCTCCCCGCCTCCCCGGCTTCCCCGGCCTCCCCGCCCTCCCCGCCTCCCCGGGCCACCCGGCTTTCCCGCCTCCCCGCGCCACCCCGGGGCTCGCCGGCCGGCCCACGATTCGCAAAGCTGCGTTAGGCTTCACAAATCCGGGTATGAAAGTTGCCGGTGTTCTTGCGATGCGCCGCCTGATCGTTCCGTCGTCGCTCCTCTGTGTCGTCGCCCTGCTGTGCGTCTCGGCTCTGCCCAGCACGGCCGGCGCCGCGCGGAGCGCACCCCACATCGTCTGCCCGCAGCAGCAGCAGACGTGCTGCCCGTACCCGGTCAACGGCGCGCAGAGTGGCCCGGAGGCCACCATGAGCTCTGCGGCGTTCATCCCCTGCTGCGCCTACCCCACGACCGGCACCTGCTGCCCGACAGGCACGTGCTGCACCACCGGCACGTGCTGCACCACCGGCACGTGCTGCACCACCACCACGTGCTGCACCGCCTGCACGCCTACCGGCCTGACGATCGCAGCCTCGCCCGACCCTTCCACCGCGGGCCGGAAGGTCGTGATCTCCGGCGGGCTGACCAGCAACCCGGTGGCGGGCGCGACCGTCGACTTGTGGCGCAAGCTGTCGGGCCAATCGAGCTTCCACCAGGTCACGCAGACGACCACTGACAGCGCCGGGCAGTACAAGATCACGATGAAGGCCGGATCGGTCAACGCCGACCAGCAGTGGTACGTCACCGCCGACGGCCTGCAGAGCCCGACGGTGAGCCAGACCGTCAACGCGCTCGTCGGCCTGTCGCCGTCGTCGCGGTCGGTGGCGGCCGGGAGCCCGCTGGTGCTGAAGGGGCGCGTGACCCCGTCCCACGCCGGCCAGGTCGTGCTGATCGAGCAGAGCCGCGGCGGCTCATGGGCCGTGATCGCGCGGCCGCGGCTCGGGCACGGATCGACGTACACGATGTCGCACCGGTTCACGCAAGCCGGGGAGATCAAGCTCCGGGCGGTGCTCGAGGCCGACGCCCGGAACAACCGCTCGAACTCGCCGACGATCACCGTCACTGTGAAGTAGCCGCGTCAGCCGTTACGTCCGGTCGACCGCCTACCGTCTGCGGCGTTCGGATCCCCGTAACGGAGACGCAATGTCACTCTGCTTCATCGAACCTCAGGACGCCATCCGCGTGATCGCCGAGTCGGTGGGGCGCGAGGCGCGTCGCCAGATTCTCGGCGAGGTGGTTCGCGCGTGGGTGGACGAGATCCCCGAGTCCGAGCTCGAATCGCACTATGCCAAGGCGCTGGCTGACCTCGACGAGCACGACCTGTCGCTGCTGGCGGCGTGGCACGCGTCGCTCGAGGTGGGACATCCGCTGCCCAACCGGGAGTTCCTCGTCAACGTGTTCCCGTCGCTCGGAGCTCACCGGCGTGAGGCGCTGAAGATCGCCGCCGGGTTCCGCGGCGAGGAGGCGTTCGAGGCGGGCGTGGGCGAGGATCAGGCGTTCGACACGGTGCTGCCGTGGCTGTCCGAGGCGCGCTGCGTCGAGCTCGCCAAGGAGTGCCTCGAGCTGTACTGCTGGGACCGGCTCGGCGTCGAGAACTAAGCTAGGCGGCGCCGGCTCGCTCGGCGCCGGCGGCCTCGACCGCGAGGCTGGCGTCGGCCCGCTCCTCGGAGGAGCCCGCGTGCTCAACGCCGGCCTCCGGCCCCGCGTCGAGCTCGAACCAGACGCAGAACCCCTCGACGCCGTCGACGACGCGTCGTGCGGTTCCCCATCGGCTCGACATCCCGTTGACGACGACCAGGCCGTGGCCGCCGGCCTCGGGCGGCTTCGCCGGAGGCGGGCTAGCCGGGTCGAAGCCCGCTCCAGCGTCGGTGACCTCGACGCGGATGCGGTCGCCGTACGCGGTTATCCGCAGACCCACGTCGCCTCCGACGCCCTGCCCGGGGTGAATAACGGCGTTCGTCACCAGCTCTGATGTCAGAAGCGTCGCGGTGGCGCCGTCGTGATCGGACAGGCGCCCTGCGATCGCCTGGCGCAGCTCGCCCCGCGCCCGCGCCGGCGCGTTGGCGTCACGGGCGAGCGCGATCTCGACGCGCTCGAGGAACGGCTCCGACGGCGGCGTGTCGTCCGGCCGCGGCGTCAGCGGGACGCGGTTGGCGATTCCGGTGACCTGAAGCAGTTCGGTGACCGCCGGCGGGGGCGGCGCGAGCGCCAGCGCGATCCGTTCCTCGCTCGAGCGTCGCTCGATGGTGATGATCGCCCGCGTCCCCGTGGAATCGATGAACGACACCTCGTCGAGGTCGATCACGAGCTCGCGACCGTCCAGCGCGAGCACCGCCTGCTCGAAGCGTTCGAGCAGCGCAGCGCAAGTCGCGCTGTCCAGCTCTCCCGCAAGCTTGATTGTGATCCCGACCTGGCTCTCGAGCGTGTCGATTCGGAAGTTCGGCGCAGGACCCACTTCGCCACCTTTTCTCAACTCACCGGAAGGGTACGAGACGCGTGGGCAGGATGCGACCCGTGTGCGACGGCGCCGGCCGGAACGCGCGCCGGCCGGAGCGCGAGCGCCGCGGTGTCGTCGGCCTGGGGCCCGACCTGAAAGCCGTCGAGCGCGGCCGCGAGCGACCGCAGCAGGACGTCCGGCGTCTCGCCGGCGTGCCCGGCCAGGAGTCGCTTGAACCGTTCGGAGCCGAACCGCTCATCCGCGCCGAGCGCGTCGAGCACCCCGTCGGTATAGAGGAGCAGCGTCTCGTCCGCGGCGATCGGGACGACGCGGTCGACCGGCTGATCGCCGGTCCAGGCGCCGAGGATCGGGCCGACGGCCCCGATCTCGCGCACGCGGCCGTCTCGCCGCACGATCAGCGGCGCGGGGTGGCCGGCCGAGGCGATCACCGCCCGTTCGCGCTCCAGGCGCACGCACACCGCCGTGCACAGCCATAGGCCCGGTTGCTCGCTCAGCGCCTCGTTCAACCGAACCAGGATCCGGCTCGGGCTGCGCTCGTACTTGCTCAGGAAGCGGGCGCCGTGGCGCACGAGCGAGGTCAGCGCCGCCGCCTCGACGCCCTTGCCCGTAACGTCGCCGAGCAGCACGATCCAGCCGTCGTCGTTCTCGTAGAAGTCGTAGAAATCGCCTCCGACCTCGACCTCCTCGGCGGCGCGCGCGGCGCGATAGAGCGTGGCGACGTTCCATCCGTCGATCGGCGGGACCGTGTCCGGGAGCAGGCTGCGCTGGAGCGTGTCGGCGGTCTGGCGGCGCGCGGTGGCGAGCCGCGAGTTGTCGACGGCGACCGCGGCCCGTCCCGCGAGTTGCTCGGCGAACTCGCGGTCGGCGTCCTCGAACCGGCGCAGCGACTCCGCGGTGACCAGCGTCATCACGCCGAACGTCCGCCCGCGCGCGGTGAGCGGCACGAGCAGCACCGAGCGAAAGCCGAGCTGCCGCAGCAGCGTCAGGTGCTCGTCGTTGATCGCGGCCGCGGCGAGCGCCTCGTCGGGAATGTCCTGATAGAGCTCGGATGCGCCCGTGTGCAAGATCCGGCCGACGCCGCGGTCCGGGCTGAGCTCCTCGGGCTCGAACCGGCGCAGCTGCTCGGCCAGGTCGAGCTTGGACGGATCGCGGTGGGCGACCGCGACCCGCTGGCGGCTTCTGCGCTCGTCGACGAGTTCGACAGCGCACCAGTCCGCGATCTCGGGGACCGCGAGCCAGGCCACGTTGCGGAGGGTCTCCTCGTAGTCGAGCGAGGACATCAGCGTCTCGGTGGCGCGCGCGAGGAACCGGTCGTGCATCTCGGCGATCCGCTCGCGCGTGATGTCCTCGATGACGGTCACCGCCGCCACCGGCTGCCCGTCCTGGTCGTGAAGCGGCGCCGCCTTGAGCAGCTGCCACTTGAGCTCGCCGGTCGATCGGTTGATCGTTCGCATCACGAGCTCCTTGGCCGGTTCGCCGGCGAGCAGCCGCACGGACGGGACCGCATCCATCGTGAGCTCCTCGCCGTCCTCCCCCTGCACGATGTACTCGGCGAAGATCGAGTGGGGCGGATGGCGCTGCATGTCGTCGAGCGAGGAGAAGCCCATCGACTCGATCGCGGCCCGGTTCGCGTACAGGATGTGGTGGTGCGAATCGCGGATCGTGACCGCCTCGGCCAGCGCGTCGAGGATCTCGCCGAATCCCGGGTCCCGGCCGCGCAGCTGGGCTTCGAGCTCCCGCAACAGCTCCGCGCGCTCGGACACGTCGTGGATCCAGGCGTGGAAGACAGCTCCCCCGCCCTCATCGCCGCTGCGGACCATCGTGACCGACACCTCGACCGGGAACTCGGTGCCGTCCCGACGCAGCGCCTCGACGATCAGTCGCGGCCGGACCTCGCCGGCATCGCGGGCGGCGCCGGCACGGCGGAGACCCTCGCGATGTCGGTCTAGGTAGCGCGGCGGAACGATCAGCTCGGCCAGCTCCGCGCCCACGGCCTCGTCGCGCGAGTAGCCGAAGAGCTCGGTGGCGCGGCGGTTCCACTCCTGCACCCGACCGTCCGCGTCGAGCGTCACGAACGCGCTCTGCGCGATCTCGATGATCGCCGCGGACGACTCAGGTCTCACGCAGCGCCGCCTCGATCTGCTCGATCGCCTGCTCGGTCGATCGGAACCGGATCGCGGTGATGCCGAGCTGGCGCGCGCCCTCGCAGTTGACCTCGACGTCGTCGACGAACACCGCCTCGTCGGGGGTGGCGCCGAGCCGCTCGAGCGTGATCTCGTAGATCCGCGGCTCGGGCTTGCGGCTCCCGACGAAAGCCGAGTCAACGACCACGTCGAAGATCTCGTCGACCGGGAGCATCGCGCGCCAATGCGCTTCCCACTCGCGGATGTTGTTGGTGCAGATCGCCATCTTGTGTCCGCGCCCTCGCAGCTCGCGCATGTAGTCGATCATCGGCTCGTTCGGCGTCAGGTGCTGGAAGTACCGCTCGCCGAAGCCATCGAGCGTCACCGTGCCGCCGTCTGCCGCCGATAGCTCGTCCTCGAGGGCAGCGAAGAACGCCGCTTCGGTGACCCGTCCTGTCTCGAGCTCGAACAGCGGATTCGATCCACTGCGCTCGGCGATCGTCGCCATCGCCTTGCCGACCGACTCGAGCGAGATCCCCGCCGACTGCATCAGGCCGGCGAACGACTCGAGCAACGGCGAGGTGAGCACGCCGCCGAAGTCGCTGATGACCGCCCGAACGGGGCTCATCGCCGGCAGGCCAGGATGTACATCCCGGCGCCCTCACGCCCGCGGCTGTGCCACCGGAACGGCTCGGCTCGCAGGTCGAGCTCGCCCGCCGCGGTCTCGGTGCGGGCGCCCGCCGCCTCGCCGGAGGCGCGGCGCGGGAACTGCTGCGCGTCCTCGCCTTCGGCGGCGAGCCACAGTTCGACGCCGACGCGGACCGGCCATCCGCCGGCGTCGTAGGTGGTCGACAGTCGTGGGTCCTCGACCGGCGCCGACGGTTCGGGCCCGAGGACCGTGGCGGTGACGACGTCGGAGTCGTGGTGCTTGGCCTTGCGTCCGCGGAACGCGATCAGGGACAAGCCCTCGTCGGGCTCGAACCAGGTCGAGACGGCGCGGACCGACTCGAGCTTGGCCAGATCGAATCCCCCGGACCGCGAGGACCGGAGCCCGAGGCAGTCGACCCCTTGCTCGCTGCCGCTGTGCTCGAACCGGCCGGTGACACGGCACAGCTGATCGAAGCCGACGATGCCCTCGTCCTCATTCTGGACGTCGACGATCTCGCCGGAGGGCGTCGCGGTCAGCGCGAAGCCAACGCCGTCAAGGCGCCATTCGCCGCCGTCCTCGGCTACCGACAGGCGCAGACTCGACACGATCGGGGCGACGGCGTCGCCACCGACCGTGGCGACGGCCGAGCCGTCGCCGCTCGGAATCCACGCGGCGCCCCAGACGGTCCGCGCGAGGTCGCCGAACGCAAGCGATCGTAATTCGGATGGATTCGGGCTCATGGGTGAAGCTGCGGCTGGTCGATGTCCGTGGCGGTGGAGTCGACATCGTATGGCCGCGAGTCGCCCCCGTACCTCGTGGCACGGATCACCAGGCGGCTCTGAAGGTTGCGAGCGAGCTGACCTCGCATCAGCGCGCGCGTCGGCGGAAACAGCGCGAGCAGACCGAGCGCGTCTGAGATGAACCCGGGGATGATCAGCAGCACGCCGCCGAGCAGCACCAGCGCGCCGTCGAGGACCTCCCGGCCCGGCGAGCGACCCGCCGATACCGCCGCCCCAAGCCGGCGCCACGCGGCGCGTCCCTGGGAGCGGAGCAACCACGACCCGAGCGGCCAGCTGAGGAGGAGCAGCACGACCGTCGCAAGCACGCCGATCACGTTCGCGACCTCGATCGCCACAAACAGTTCGGCGGCGATCCAGCAGACCACGAACAACAGGAAGAACATGCTCAGAAGGCTAGTACGCGGCTGGTACGCACCAATGCTGCACAACCCTCGACCACCCTTGACCAAGGGGGTAGCTTGATGCTGTGGGGGTTCGTGTGCCTGCCACTCGTAGCCCCGAATGACAAGCGAGGAAGGGAGCGTTTCGTCATGGCGCGTGCGGACACCCGGGGGAACGACAACGGGAAGACCGAGCCGGAGATCTCACCCGAGGTCGAGAACCAGGCGGCGGAGCTTGTAGGTGCACGGGCCGGCGAGGACGAGCGGACGGGGCGGCGGTTCGGGTCAAGCCGCGTGCTGACCGCGGCCGACCGCGAACGGATCCTCAAGGACGCGCGTACGGTCGAGTTCCCGGTGGGGCTGCGCGGCTACGAACGCGGCGCCGTCGATCGCTATGTCGAGCGGATGAGCCGGCTGATCACCGAGCTCGAGATGTCGTCCTCGCCCGAGGCCGCCGTCCGCCACGCCCTGGATGAGGTCAGCGAGGAGACCCGCGACATCCTCCAGCGCGCGCACCAGACCGCCGACGAGATCACCGCCCGCTCGCGCTCGAAGGCCGACGACCGGCTCCAGCAGGCCGAGCGCGAGAGCGAGGAGCTGCACGAGTCGGCCCTGCGCCGCGCCGCCGAGGCGCGCGACGCGGCCAAGGCGGAGGCCGACCAGCTTCGCGAGACCGCCGACAGGGAGGTGTCAGAGCTTCGCGCAACCGCCGACCGTGAGATCGCGGCGCTCCGCGAGAAGGTCGCGCGCGAGACCCAGCAGCTGCGCACGACCACCGAGCGCGAGGCCGACGAGACGCTCGCGGCCGCGCGCCGGGACGCGGATGAGATGCGCGACTCGGCCGAGACGCGCGCTCGCGAGCTCGCTCGGAGCGCCGAGACGATTTGGCGCGAGCGCCGGCGGCTGATCGACGACATGCGCGCGGTGGGAGACCAGCTGGTCGCGATCGGCGATGCCGAGGGGAAGCGTTTCCCGCGGTTCGGCGAGGAGGGCTCCGAGGTCGCGGAGCTGCTGCGCGAGCCCGTCACGGCCGTGACGAACGGCGTCAGAGCCGAGCACGCTGGGCACCAGGCAGTACCGAGCTAGGCGACCGCGCGCGCCGGGCTAAGCCAACGCCGGCGAGATGCCTTCGAACCGGACCGCCGGCAGGCGGTGCAGTCCGACGTGCTTGATCAGCGCCATCACCTGGGGCTGGGCGCCGCGCACGAGGATCTCGCGCCCCTTGGCCCGGAGGCGACGGGCGAGGACCGCAAGGTCGAGCATCACCGACGCGTCCGCGTACGCGAGCTCGGACAAATCGACGGTCACGTTCGTCTGCGAGCGGAGCGCGCGGACCATCGCGCGCCGGCGGCCACCCTGCGTTGAACGGTCCTCGTCTCCGCAGACGCGGAGCGTGGCCGAGTGTTCATCGAAGTCGACGATGCAGCAAAACCTACACAAACCGGCGCAGTGCCCGCAAGCTCGAACCGCACGAAGCCCCTAAACTGATCACACGATGGCAACTGTCGACGACGTCACCGATGCCCTGCGCGACGTGATCGATCCCGAGTTGGGACTCGATTTCGTCGAGCTCGGGCTGATCTACGACATCGAGATCGAGGGCTCCACGGTCAACGTGACCTACACGCTGACCAGCCCCGGCTGCCCGATCGGACCGCAGGTGTCCGAGCAGATCGAGGAGTTCGTCTCGGAGCTCGATGGGGTCGACGAGGTCCGTCCGACGATGACGTTCTCGCCGCCGTGGACGCCCGAGCGGATGAGCGAGGACGCGAAGTTCGCGCTCGGGTTCTAAGCCGCCGGCTTGCTGCGGCGTAGCTCGCGGTTCAGATCGATCGCGCGGATCTCGTGCTCGCCGGGGAGCTTGTCTAGCACCGCCGAGACGATCTGCTTGACGTCGTGCTCCTCGTGACCGAGGTCGTCGTACAGCGATTTGAGCGCGGTGTGGACGATCTTCAGCTGGGCGGCGGTGAGGTCCAGCCGGTAGGCGATCTCGTCGGGAGCGATCAGGTCACTCATGTCGCGCGAAACGTTAACCGTTTGCAGGTGAAACGGCAAGCTGCTCGCTGGTCATCAGGATCACCCGCTTGGCCGCGGACGCCGCATTCTCTTGGCCCGCATGTCGGCGGCCGGACCGCTCTTCGCTCGCGCGCCTGCCGACGGAAGGATCTGCTTGGCCTTCTCCCCGCCGTTGCGCGCCTTCTCGCTTCCGTTGCGCGCCTTCTCGCCGCCGTTGGTCGCCGAGCTCGACCGGGTTTGCGCGGCGGCGAGCAGATCCTGCAACGAGGCGTCGATCCCCTCCGCGATCACGTCGATGTCCGGCAGCGCGTCGTAGTCGCCGAGCAGGCCGTAGTCGAGCCCCCCGTTATAGGACATGATCGCCACCGCGAGCGCGTGGTTCTTGGGCAGGAACGCGAGCGGGAACAGATCCTCGAGCTGGCGCCCCAGCACGTAAAGCGGGATCTGCGGGCCGGGGATATTGGTCACCAGCAGGTTGAACAGGCGCGTCGAGAAGTTCAGCCGCGAGGCCTCGGCGAGGATCGTCGGCGGCGCGAGGTCGTTGACGGCGGCGAGCGTCGCGGCGCCCACGGCTTGCTTTGACTCCTTGAGGCCGTCCATCGCCCGCCTGACGAACGCCAGCCGCGACACCGGATCGTGGATGTAGACCGGCAGCGGCCCGCGCATCACCGTGAGCTGATTGCCGAGCGTGTTCCGGTGGAGGTCGGTTCGGACCGACACCGGCACGAGCGCGCGCATCTCGAGCCCCTCGGTCCGGATCCCGCGCGACTCGAGCCAGCGCGCCAGGGCTCCCGAGACGACCGTGAGCACGACGTCGTTGACGGTCCCGCCGAACACGTTCTTGACCGTCTTGTAGTCGGCGAGCTGGTGGCGGACGACCGCGTAGCGGCGGTGGGGACCGATCTCGACGTTCAGCGGCGTCTCGGGCGCGGGATTGAGCCCGGCCCAGACAATCTCGCCGACCCCTTCGGCCGCGTCCCGGAGCTTCCCCAGCGAGGTGGCCGGGCGCGTGGCCGCCGACGCCGCGCGCGTCACCATGCCGGCGGCCGTGCCGACCATCCCGCGGACCCCGGCGGCGACGAGCTCAGCCGAGGACGGCTCTCGCTTCGGTCGCCACGCCTCGAGCCCCTCCGACGGTGGTGGCGGCGAAGGCTCGAGATCGAACATCACCGTCGCCAGGTCGACCCCGGAGACGCCGTCGACAAGCGAGTGGTGGGTCTTCGAGATCACCGCGAACCGGTCGCCCTCGAGCCCCTCGACCAGCCAGTTCTCCCACAGCGGCTTGTCGCGGTCGAGCTGCTGGGAGGCGATCCGCGAGGTCAGCAGAAACAGCTGCTCCTCGCTCCCCGGCGCCGGCAGCGCGGTGTGGCGGACGTGATATTCGATGTTGAAGTCGGGATCGTCGACCCACAGCTGCCGCCCGGACTCGAGCGGCGGCGTGGCCAGCTTCTGCCGGTAGCGCGGCACCAGGTGCAGCCGGCTGCGGACGTGGTTGAGGTAGTCGACGAACGGCGGTGGCGGCCCCTGGAAGATCAGCACGCCGCCGATGTGCATGTGCGACGCCGGCCCCTCCTGGTGGAGGAACGAGGCGTCGGTCGAGCTGAGCCGGTCGAGGTGTCGTTGCGGCATCGGTCCGTCGTATGTTCGCACTTCCCTCCTACACTCTGACCCAGTGGGGTCGATGCCCGAGAAACTGCTCCTCGCGGCACCGCGCGGTTATTGCGCGGGCGTCGATAGAGCCGTCCAGACGGTCGAGCGCGCGCTCGAGCTGTACGGCGCGCCCGTGTACGTCCGCAAGGAGATCGTCCATAACAAGTTCGTGGTCGAGCAGCTGCGCGAGCGCGGCGCCGTGTTCGTCGAATCCGAGGCTGAGGTGCCCGAGGGCGCCACGGTCGTGTTCTCGGCCCATGGCGTCTCGCCGGCCGTGCACGCCGGCGCCCGCGAGCGGAAGCTCAAGACCATCGACGCCACCTGCCCGCTCGTGACCAAGGTCCACGTCGAGGCCAAGAAGTTCGCCGCCGACGGGTACACGATCGTGCTGATCGGCCATGCCGGCCACGAGGAGGTCGAGGGGACGATGGGCGAGGCGCCCGAGAGCATCGTGCTCGTCGAGTCAGAAGCGGACGTCGACCGCCTCGATGTGCCCGACCCCAGCCGGATCGCCTATATCTCCCAGACGACGCTGTCGGTCGACGAGACCCGCTCGATCATCAACCGCCTGCGTCAGCGGTTCCCCGCGATCGTCGGCCCCCGCACCGACGACATCTGCTACGCGACGACCAACCGCCAGGCGGCCGTCAAGCAGCTTGCGGTCCAGTGCGACCTCGTGCTCGTGATCGGGTCGCGCAACTCGTCCAACTCGAACCGGCTGGTCGAGGTCGCGCGCGAGCACGGCGCCGACTCGTACCTGATCGACAACGAGACCGAGGTTCGCGAGGAGTGGCTGGCCGATAAGCGCGTGGTCGGGATCACCTCGGGCGCGAGCGCGCCCGAGTCGCTCGTGCAGCGGCTGGTCGAGTCGTTCAAGGTCCGCGGGACCACCGACGTACAGGAGCTCGAAGTGGTGCAGGAGGACGTCCGCTTCATGCTCCCGAAGGTGATCCGGCAGGCCAGCGCCGCTTAGACCGCTGCGCACGCTCGTCATCTCGGATCTCCACCTCGGCGCGAACGGCCGGCCCGACGTCCTGCGCCGCGATCGCGAGCGGGCGGCGCTCGTGGCGCGGCTGCCCGAGTTCGACCGGCTGGTGCTCCTCGGGGACACGCTCGAGCTCAGACACGGGCCGGTGCGCGACGCGCTGGTCGCGGGCGCGCCGGTGCTCGCGGAGATGGCCGGGGCGCTCGGCGCGAGCGGGGAAGTCGTGGTCGTGCCCGGCAACCACGACCACGCCTTGCTCCGCGGGTGGCTCGAGCGCCGCGATCCGTCGGTGCCGCTCGGACTCGAATCCGCCGTCGACCCCGATCCGCGGGAGCCGCTGGGGGCACTGGTGGCTGCGCTGTCGCCGGCGCGCGTCCGGGTGGCGTACCCGGGCGTGTGGCTGCGCGACGACGTGTACGCGACACACGGCCATTACGGCGACCGCCACAACACCGTGCCGATCCTCGAGCGCCTCGGGGCCGGGCTGACGGTGCGCGTCGCCGGCGAGCCCCCGGGCGGGCCGGCGCGAGCCGAGGACTACGAGGCCGCGCTCGCACCGATGTACGCGTGGGCCGACACGGTCGCCCAGAGTGGCGGGCTGCACATCGGGGGCGGCGGGAGCTTCCAGATCGCGGCGTGGCAGCGCCTGAACGGGGGCGCGGGCGCGCGTCGAGGTCTTCGCAGCCGCGCGATGGCGGTCGGTCTGGCGGCGGCGGTGGCGGGGCTGAACCGCGCGGGAGTCGGGCCGCTCAGGTCCGACGTGTCCGGCGTCGCGCTGCGCCGCGGGGCGCTCGCCGGATTCACCGAGGTGCTCGACCGGCTCGACGTGCGCGCGCCTCACGTGATCTTCGGGCACACGCACCGCGCCGGGCCGCTGCCGCTCGACGACCGCGGCGAGTGGGGGCGGCTACTGAACATCGGGAGCTGGGTCTACGAGGCGCGGTTCGTCGGCGACGACCCGCTCGGCAGTCCGTACCGGCCCGGGTTCGCGGCGATCGTCGACGAGGGCGGCCGGCCGTCGCTCGTCAACTTGCTAGACCGGGCGTGAAGCAGACGGCGTGGCAGGTCACGCCGGTCCCGACCTCGAGCGTGAGCTCAGCGGTCGTGCTGCGGTCGTGCGCGATCAGCTGATAGGCGCCCGCGTGGTCAACAGACACGGCGGCGCCGTTGGCGGTGACGGTCCCGGTGCCCTCCAACACGGCCCATACCTCGCCGGCCGTGTACGGACCCGAGTACGGGCCCTCGACGTCGTCGGTCTGGGCCTCGAGCAGCGCGTCGGGCGCCTCCTCGGGTCGCAACGGGGTCAGCACCGGCTGGTCTGAGGCGAGCAGCTCCTGGATCGCGAGCTCGGTCTCGTCGTAGCCGCCCTCGCCGTAGTGATAGTGGAGCAGCATGCCGCGCTGGTCGAACAGGTACCGCGCCGGCCAGCCGAGGTTTCCGTACAGATCCCACACGTCGAACTCGGTGTCGAGGGCGACCGGATAAGGGACGGCGAGGCGGGCCACGGCGTCGCGCACGGCCTCGGGGTCCTGCGAGGGCGGGAACCCGGCCGCATGCACCCCCACCACCGTCAGATCGGCGTAGCGCTCGTGCCACGCCTTCATGTACGGGAGCGTCCGGAGCGACTGAACGCGGCAGAAGTCCCAGAACTCGACCAGCATCGGGAGGCCCTGCAGGCGCTCGCCGATCCATTGGAGGCGGGGCGGGAACGGCGGGGCGGCGATGTGGTCGACGGGTGCACGCACAGATATCGGATGCTAGGGGCCAGGCTCCGCCTGGCGTCCATGGGGCCGGTTCCGCCAGGCATCCATGCCCGGCGGCCGCACTGGTTGTTTTCCGCGTGCGTCCGTGTCGCCGGCGGATTGGGTCTGACGGCTTGCACCTGGAGCGGGGTGGGGGCGGTTCGCCGGCGCGGGGGCGGGTCGCGGGTCATGCGTGACGCGCCATTTGACGCGATCGCGGTCGGCCGTGGCGTGTGAGGCATGTGGGGCATGCGTGAGAGGCCACGGCTTCGCGGGCGGGCACCAATTGGCGCGTTACGCATGTCGGGGTCGCGCGACGGCCCAGGGGGACCACTGCACCCCCTCAGGTGCCTGCCGTTATCCGCGGGGCCGCCCAAGCCCGCCCCGGGGACCGCGGCACCCCCGTCGGCGGGCACGGGACGGATCGGTTTTTAACGGCGGGCATCTGGAGGGGGTGTGGCGGGCTCACCGGGGATCGGTCCTGCGAGCGAACCTGCATAACTCGGCAATCGAGGGCATTTGCGTCGGCCGTGCCGTGTCACGCGTGCCATGCATGCGTAGTACGGCACGGCCTCGTGGGATCGGCTCGGTTGTCGTGCTATGCATGCCCGGCGCGCCGCGACCAGTCCCCGGGACGACCGCACCCACTCCAGGTGCCCGCCGTTATCCCCCGGACGCCGCGGCACCGCCCCGGGGATCACCGCACCCACCCTCAGGTGCCCGCCGTTATCCGCCCGGCGTCCAAGCCCGGCAGAGGACCGCGACCACGCCCGCCGGGCACGGACGCCCGGCGGAACGGTCCCATGGACGCCGCCGAAGGCGGCCCCAAATCGACTCAAGCCTCGACGAGTCCCCGCCGGATCGCGTACCTGACCAGCTCGACCCGGTCGCGCATCCCGAGCTTGCGCAGCACGTTGCCGCGGTGCGACTCGACGGTCTTCTCCGAGAGGTGCAGGATCTCGGCGATCTGGGCGTTGGTGAACGCCTCGGCGATCAGCTTGACCACCTCCTCCTCGCGCGGGGTGAGCGACACCGACGGGCCGCCCTCGTCGCCCTCCATCCAGCGGCGGATGATCGAGCGCTCGGCCGCGTTGGTCAGGAACGCCTCACCGCGGCCGACCGCGTGCACGGCCCCGACGAGGTCCTGGTCGGCCTCGCGCTTGAGCACGTAGCCCGAGGCGCCGGCCTTGAGCGCCTCGAACAGGTAGTGCTCGTCGTCGTGCATCGACAGCATCAGCACGCGCACGTCCTTCAGCTGCGCGCGGATCTCCCGCGCCGCCTGCAGGCCGGTCATCCGCGGCATCCCGACGTCGAGAATGCACAGGTCCGGCCGCGTGGCCAGCGCCTGCTCGACCGCCTCGACCCCGTCGGACGCCTCCGCCACCACGTCCAGCCCGGCCTGGCGCTCGAGCAGCAGCCTGATCCCCGACCTGACGATCCCGTGATCGTCGGCTACCAAGATTCGCATCCTTGCTCCTCTGTTAGTTCATGCGAGCGTCAGCTCGACACGCGTTCCCCGGCCCGAACCGGACCAAATCGAAAGATGACCCCCAACCAGCAGCGCGCGCTCGCGCATGCCCGATAGCCCCAGGCCGCCCTCGCGGCGCGACACGAAACCTTGACCGTCGTCGGTGATCCGCAGCACCGTGCGCCCGATGAACGACAGCTCGACATCGACCCGCTCGGCCTCGGAGTGCTGCGCCACGTTGGACAGGCTCTCCTGGGTCACGCGGTAGACGACAAGTTGCTGCTCGGGCGACAGCGGGGGTGCCTGGCCGCGTACGTTGAACGCGGCGTGGATGCCGGTCTGGTCGGAGAAGTCGCGCACCTGGCTGTGCAGCGCCGGCAGCAGCCCGTGGTCGTCGAGCACGGCGGGACGCAGCTGCCGGGCGAGCATCAGCAGCTCCTCCATCGCCTGGCCGGCGAGGCGCTTGGTCTCCATCAGCTCGCGTCGGAGCGTGGGCGGGGCGTGCTCGATCGAGGCCTGGAGGCGCAGCGAGACCGCGGTCAGCGCCTGGTTGACCTCGTCGTGAAGGTCCTGCGCGATCCTCCGGCGCTCGCGCTCCTGAGCCTCGATCGACGCCCGGCCGGCGGCGCGGCGGGCCGCTTCGAGGCGGCCGAGCATCTGGTTGATAGCCGCCTCGAGGCGATGGGCCTCGGCGCTGTCGATCCGGTCGCAGGCCATCAGCTGCTTGTCGGGGGTGGCGAGGTCGACCTGCTCCATCGAAGAGATCAGGCGGTCGAGCGGGATGAACCGCCGGCGCAACAGCAGCCAGTTGCCGAGCATGGTCGCGACCAGCGCGAGCCCGAGCACGACGATCTCGCGGCCCTGGAAGGCGTTCCCGACGCGCTCGTCGAGCGCGATCAGGGCGACCAGGAACGTGCCCGCTATCAAGAGCAGGTTCACGGACAGGACTTGGACCAGCAGCGATCGCGATTTCATAACCATTTCGCGGCTCCCTGGTCCGGGTATCGGTGACCGGCCTTGGGAGCAAGATGGGGTCTAGGCCCGATATCGACCGGAGCGGGCAGGGCCGATAATTCCGACTGCAAGCCTCCACAGAATTTCCCCGGGCGTGGGGCCGACCGGGCGGCTGTGATGGGTGATATTGGGTCTCCGGTTTAGGCGGGGCGTCCTCTTAAGGGGTTTTGGGGACGCCCCGCCGCCATTTGGGAAGAAGGTCCGACTATTTGCGACTTTCTTCCCGAGCGACGAGGTCGCGCTTCAACACCTTGCCCATAGCGTTGCGGGGCAGCGTTTCGATGAAGTGCACCTCGCGCGGGCGCTTGTGCTTCGTGAGCAGGTTGGCCACGTGGTCTGTGAGCTCGTCGGCGGTCGCGCTGTGGCCGGGTTCGGGCACGACCCAGGCGACGATCCGCTCGCCGAGGTCCTCGTCCGGCTTTGCGGTCACGGCCACCTCGGCCACCGCCGGGTGCTCGAGCAGCGCGCCTTCGATCTCGCCGGCGCCGATCCGGTACCCGCCCGACTTGATCAGGTCGGTGCTCTTGCGGCCGACGAGCTTGAGCGAGCCGGCGTCGTTGCGCGTGGCCATGTCACCGGTCAGGAACCACCCGTCGCGCATTGCCTCCGCGGTGGCGTCGGGGCGGTTCAGGTAGCCCGTGAAAACGTTCGGGCCGCGGACGGCGACCTCGCCGATCGTCTCGTCGTCGCTGTCCTCGATCGTCGTGCCGTCCTCGGCGACGAGCTTCAGATCGACGCCGGGGAGAGGCGGGCCCACGCGGCCCGGTGTGATGTCGTCGCCGAGCCGGACGCCGGCGTTCATGAGCGTCTCGGTGAGCCCGTAGCGCTCGAGGATCTCCCGGCCGGTAAGCCGCTTGATCGCGTCGTGGACGGTCGTGGGGAGGGCCGCCGACCCTGACACGAGCAGGCGGGCCTCCGCGAATGCGCCGGCGAGGTCGGCGTCGGTCTCGGCCTCCTTGGCGATGCGGCTGTACATCGTCGGGACGCCGAACACCATCGTCGCGCCGTTTTGCAGGGCGGTCGCGAGGGCCTGTGGCGAGAAGCGGCCGACGTGCTCGACCTGGGCGTTTCGGCGGAGCGGCCCGAGGATCCCGATCACGAGCCCGTGGACGTGGAACACCGGCAGCGCGTGCGTGAGGCGGTCCTCGGAAGTCCACTGCCAGATCTCGGCGAGCGCGTCGAGGTTGCTCGTGATCGCGCGGCGCGGGATCTGCACTCCCTTGGGCGGCCCGGTGGTTCCCGACGTGTACATCACGAACGCGGTGTCGTCGCTCTGCAACTCGTCCGGGAGGGTCTCGCCGGCGCGGGCGGTGGGGTCGATGTCGAGGCGGGGGAGGTGGCCGAGCTGCTCGGGCGGGTCGACGCCCGGCCAGGCGACGAACCTGTCGGGGACGCTGTCGTCGACGATGTGCCCGAGCTCTCGAGGGCCGAGGCCGGGGTTGATCGGGACGACCGCGGCGCCCGCGGCCAGCGCGCCGACGACCCCGATCGCCAGCTCGAGCGTGGGCTCCGCCCAGACCGCGACCCGGCTCGCGCTATGCAGTTGGTGCGCGGCCGCGGCGGCGGCTTGGGCGAGGTATTCGTAGCTGAGGGCGGCGTCCCCGATGCGGATCGCCTCGCGGCCGTCCGGGTCCGCCAGACTAGGGAAAAGAGGTTCTGACATGGCCTTCCTGTGTCGCTATACTCTCTGAAGTATTGAATCCATACCGCATTTGAGGAGTTTTCGACGATGAGTCCGTCCGGAGCCGAGGTTCTCCGCCAGATCAAGAGCCGGATCGATGAGGTCGATCCCGCCGCCGTCCACGAGCAGGTCGGCAACGGCGCGGTGATCGTCGACGTCCGGGAGCCCGAGGAGTGGGCGGCCGGGCACATCCCGGGCGCGATCCACGTGCCCAAGAGCTACTTCGAGTCTCGGATCGAGGGCGTCGTCCCGGATCGCTCGGATCATGTCGTCCTGTACTGCGCGTCGGGCAATCGCTCGGCCTGGGCGGCTCGCACGCTGATCGAGGACCTCGGATACGAGAACGTCGAGTCGATGACCGGGGGCTTCACGCTTTGGAAGGATCGCGGTTACGAGGTCGATGTGCCCCGGACCCTCACGGCCGAGCAGCGCGAGCGCTACTCGCGCCACCTGCTTCTGCCGGAGGTCGGTGTGGACGGTCAGCAGAAGCTGCTCGACGCGCGCGTGTTGCTGCTGGGCGCCGGCGGGCTGGGCTCGCCCGCTGCGCTGTATCTGGCCGCGGCGGGCGTCGGCACGCTCGGGATCGTCGACAACGACGAGGTCGACCTGTCGAACCTCCAGCGTCAGGTGATCCACTCGAGCGAGCGCATCGGCGTCCCCAAGGTGGACTCGGCCGAGATGACGATCAACGGGCTGAACCCGGACGTGAAGGTCGAGAAGTACGCGCTGCGGCTCGGGCCCGAGAACATCATGGAGGTGCTCGAGGCCGGCTGGGACGTGGTCGTCGACGGCCTTGACAACTTCCCCACGCGGTACCTGCTGAACGACGCCACAGTCCGGCTGGGAATCCCGGTCGTGTCCGCCGCGATCCTCGGGTTCGAGGGCCAGCTGTCGGTGTTCAAGCCCTACGACGGCCCGTGCTACCGGTGCCTGTTCCCGGTTCCGCCGCCGGCGGAGCTCGCGCCCTCGTGCGGCGCCAACGGCGTGCTCGGCGTGCTGCCGGGCACGATGGGCCTGCTCCAGGCGACCGAGGTCATCAAGCTGATCCTCGGCGAGGGCGAGCCGCTGATCGGGCGCCTCCTCATGTACGACGCACTGGCGGCGACGATCAGCGAGGTCAAGGTCCGGCGCGACCCCGACTGCCCGATCTGCTCGCGGGAGCCCGAGGACATCTCCGACGAGGAGCTCGGCGTGTTCCCCGACTACGAGGCATTCTGCGCCGGCGCGCACTAGGCTCCCGGTCTCCTCAGTTATGGCGACGATTCGTATCCCACCTGTTTTGCGTCCGTCCGTCGGGGGCGAGAAGGAGTTGAGCGCCTCGGGGTCGTCCGTGGGCGAGGTCCTGCGCTCGGTGGCCGAGACTCATCCCGACACGCAGTCGCAGCTGTTCGCGGCCGACGGCGGGCTCAACCGGTACGTCAACGTCTACCTGAACGACGAGGACGTGCGAGTGCTCGACGGGCTCGATACGTCCGTCGGCGACGGCGACACGCTCGTGATTCTGCCGGCGATGGCCGGCGGCGCCGCGCCGTAGTCGGGAAGTCTTTGCGCCAACGCGGCGTCCCTAGGCGATAGAACCACTATCGAAGGGAGCCGGAGGATGCCAAGTCGACTTATCCGCCGCCGCGGGGTGACGCTCGTCGCGGGGGCCGTGATCGTGGCGATGCTCGCGCTGGCCGCGGTCGCGATCGCGAAGTCGTTCACGGTGAACGTCGCCAAGAACGCGACGGTCACGAACATGACCACGATGGTGACCAAGCACGAGAACATCGGGGTCAACGGCAGGGGATTCGCGGTCTATTGGCTGAGCGGGGACTCGAAGTCCCACCCGAAGTGCACGCAGTCCAACGACTGCTTCAAGTTCTGGCCGCCGGTGACGGCCAAGTCGGCGAAGGCCCTGAGCAAGGCCTCGGGCATCAGCGGCAAGCTGACGAGTTGGAAGCGCGACGGGTTTACTCAGGCCGTGATCGGCGGGCACCCGATCTACACGTTCGCGCCCGACACCAAGAAGGACGACGCGACCGGCGAGGGCGTCGTCGCCTTCGGCGGCACCTGGCATGTCGTGACCGCTTCGGGCTCGACGTCCCAGAACACGAACCAGCCGAGCAACCCGAACCCCAATCCGAACCCTTATCCGAACGGATACTGAGTTCGCTAGCGCATTCGAGGCGGGCCGCCCAACCGGCGAGCCCGCCTCGCTACACTTCCTGAAGCGATGGCCGCTGAGCGCCTCGAGAACAAGCCCTGCGGGGGCCGATACGGCGACATCATCCAGGCGATCGGGCACACGCCGCTGGTCGAGCTCAAGCGTTTGAGCCCGAAACCGGGCGTGCGGCTCTGGGCCAAGCTCGAGTCCCGCAACCCGACCGGGTCCGTCAAGGACCGGGTGGCGCGCGCGATGATCGAGGACGCCGAGGACAAGGGCCTGATTCGGCCCGGGCAGACGATCCTCGAGCCCACGTCGGGCAACACCGGGATCTCGCTGGCGATGATCTGCAGCCGCAAGGGCTACCCGGTGAAGGTGGTCATGCCCGAGAACGTGACCCGCGAGCGCACCGAGTTGCTGCGCATGTACGGCGCCGAGATCGTCTACTCCGAGGGCGCCAAGGGTTCGAACGGCGCGGTCGAGCTGGCGCTCGACATGGCCGAGAGGGACGCCTCGTACTACATGCCCTACCAGTACGGCAACCAGGCCAACCCGAACGCGCACTACAACGGGACCGCGCTCGAGATCCTCGAGGAGCTCGATGAGGTCGCGGCATTCGTGGCCGGCCTCGGGACCGGCGGGACCCTGATGGGCAACGGGCGCCGGCTCAAGGAGGAACTCGGCGACTCGGTGAAGATCGTCGCGGCGGAGCCGATGCAGGGCGAGCCGGTCCAGGGACTGCGCTCGCTCGAGGATGGCTTCATCCCGCCGATCATCGATCTGTCGCTGCTCGACCGCAAGATCTTCGTCACGAACACCGACGCGATCGTGTTCACGCGCCGGCTGCTCGACGAAGAGGGGCTGTTCGTCGGCGTGTCGTCGGGGGCGATCGCGCGGGTGGCGCTGCGGATCGCGAACGAGCTCGACGAGGGGAACGTCGTATTCCTCGTCGCCGACGACGGCTGGAAGTACTTCTCGTCCGGCATCTACACGCGTCCCATCGAAGAGATCGAGAACCTGGACTCCACCGTCTGGTGGTGAGGTCCGCGACGCCGCACGCCGGGCGCCTGTCGTTCGATGATGACTGAAGCTCGCCGAGGGCTCCTCGGAGGGCGAGCCCTCCTCCCGTAGGAAGCTGCTGCTGGGAGCGGCAGCGGGCGTCGCCGGCGCCGTGCTGGCCGGGTGCGGGAGCGAGTCGATCAAGCAGCAGGTGCACAACTCGCAGCCGGCGCTCGCGAACGACGTCGACCTGCTCAATCGCCTGCTCCACCTCGAGCACGTTGGGATCGCGGCGTACACCGCGGGGATCCCGCTGCTTGACCAGCCGACCGCCAAGGCCGGGCAGCTGTTCCTCAACGACGAGATCTCCCACGCCGGCGACGTCGCGGGACTGGTCCGGGAGGCTGGGGGCAAGCCGATCAAGCCCGCCCCGAGCTATGCCCTCGGCCATCCTCGCACGAGCGAGGAGGTGCTGATGCTGCTCCACGCGGTCGAGAACGCCCAGATCGCGGGCTACCTCTACGCGATCCAGCAACTGGAGCCGGGCGTCGTCAAGCAGCAGGTGGCCTCGATCCTCGCCAACGACGCCCAGCACGTCGCGGTCGTGCGGGCCGCGCTCGGGCAGCCCGCGATTCCGTCCGCATTCGTGACGGGAAAGGACTGAACTTGGATCGGCTGCGGACGCGACGCGAGATCGTTGCCGGCGCGTTCGCGGTGGCGGGCGCAGGGGCGGGGGCTGCGGTTGCGGTCGGGGTTGTGGCCGATCCCGCCGTCGCGGACAGTCCGCCCCCGACCGACGCCCAGGCGCTGTCGAACGCCCTCGAGGTCGAGCGGCTAGTGGTGCTCGCGTACCGGCGGGTCCTGGCGTCTGGGGCGCTCTCGACAGATATCGAGCGGGCGATCGCGCCGTACCTGACCCACGAGGTCCAGCACGTGTCTGCGGTCGCGGCCGCGCTGGCGGCGATGGGGGTTAGGGCGGACACCTCGGCGCTCGGCCTGGATGCGGCGGGCGACCTGCTGTCCAAGCACAACATCCCCGTGAGTCTCACCGGCCTGCATTCGCAGAACGACGCCTTGCGTCTCCTCGTCGATCTCGAGTCGCTCGCCGAGGGCGTCTACTTCACCGCGCTGAAGACTCTGAGCACCCAACCGCTCCAGCGCCTCGCCGCGCAGATCATGGCGTGCGAGGCGCAGCACTGGACGGCGGTGAGCGGCCTGCGGAATCCCGGCGAGTACGTGAAGGCGGTCCCGTGGCCGTTCGTGACCGGGAGCAGCTGACTCGTCGCCTGTGGCCGCGGACTGCGTTGGTAGCCTCACACCGACGATGAAGATCGCTCGGAGCCTCTACGACGAGATCGTCGCCCACGCCCGCGATGAGGCCCCGAACGAGTGCTGCGGGATGGTGGGCTCGGACGACGGCCATGCGCTCGCCGTGTACCGCGCCGTGAACGCGGAGGCGAGCCCGCTGCGGTTCCGGATCGATCCCGAGGAACAGCTCGAGCTCCACAACAAGATCGAGGAGGCCGGGCTCGAGCTCGGGGCGATCTACCACTCGCACACGCGGACGGCGCCGAGGCCGTCGCAGACCGACATCAACTTCGCCAAGCTGTGGCCCGGGGTGTTGTGGATCATCGTCGGGCTCGCCGACGGGGAGGTCGACGTTCAAACCTGGCGGATCGAAGGCGCGCAGGTGTCGGACGCCGAACTGGTCGTGGAGTGATGACCAAGCGGGCGGTGAGAGCCAGCGAGCTCTTCTGCCCGGTGTGCGGTGCGTCGTACCCGGAGCCCGAGCGCTTCTGCGCGACCTGCAAGCTCCCGCTCGTCTACGGCGACCACGTCGGCGGCTCCGGTGAGCTCGGCGCGGTCAGCGAGGCCCACGAGCGCGCGCGCAAGATCAAGCCGCAGCTCACCGAGGGCCCGCTGGTGCGGGTGGCGTGGGCGCGTAACCAGGCCGAGGCCGAGTTCATCCAGGGCCTGCTGCTCGAGGAGGGCGTGCCCAGCATGCTCCGCCGCAGCGCCGGCTTCGACGTCCCGGACTTCCTTGCCGCCGGCCCTCGCGACGTGATGGTGCCCGAGGCGGCGGTGGCGACCGCGCGCGAGATGTTGCTCGCGGGCGAGCTGATCTCCGACGTGCCCGCGGAACGGGTGGTGGCGCCGGGGCGGCTGCTGGTCGGGCTGCTGGTGGCGCTGGCGATCGGGGCGGTCGTGGTCTGGCTGGCGAGCCAGGTCGTGCACTAGCCGGTTCAGTCTGCGGCGGCCATTCGCGCAAGGTGGTCGCGCCACGCCTCCTCGATCCGCGCCGGTGAGGCGCCCCCGAACGCCTCGCGCAGGGCGGCCCGCCTCCCGCGCGGATGCAGGCGGCACGCAAGCCCAGCGGCGGCCTGCTCGTCGCGTTCGCGCACGAGCAGATCGATCAGGGTCCCGCCGAGCAACGGCGCGTCGCGGAGGCCGGGCGGGAACGCCGGGCGACGACCCTCGCGCAGGCGGCGGGCGATCGCCGGACGGGCGTGCGCGGTCTGGCCGCCGAACCAGCGCGCGGCGCCCTCGATCAGCCACCCCCAGCGCAGCTCGGCGCGGATCCGGCGGGGCGTCATGTGCAGTGGGATATCCGGGTTGTTCTCGATGATGACCCGCCGCGCGTACAGCGCCGAGGCCGTCGTCGCGAGCATCTCACGAGAGCCGGGGACGGTCGAGGCCCGCGCCTCGAGCAGGTCGGGACGCAGGACGTGCAGCACGTCGCGGCCCGACCACCCGGCGACGTACCGGCGGGCCGCCGGCGCCGCCGCGGTCCACGCGAGCGGCACCATCGGGCACGCGACCGACAGCGACGTCACGCCGGAGTGGAACACGACAGTCATCCCGTCGACGGTGCTGGGAAAGTGCCGCGCCAGGTGCTCGCGGGTGCGCTCCAGCGAGTGCAGGACCCGGTCTACGTCATCGGCATGGGTCGACTCGTGCCGTGCCCGGAAGGACGGCGACGCCGACTCGACCCATGCCACCTGACGCGTTGGTGCGGCGTTGCCCGCTGTCCCGAGGTCAGACCAGAACCGGCTCGCGGTCCGAGGCGATCGAGGCGATCTCCTCGGAAGCGCGATCGAACTCGTCGTCCGACAGCACGGGTGTGCCCTCGAACGGGAGGTCGCGCGTGAGCTCGAGCCACGAGCGGCATCCGCCGTAGTCGTCGCGCACCTTGACCGTGACCGGCCGCGGAATGCGGTAGGTCCGGAGCAGGATCACGTGGAGCGGATGACGCCGCTTCCACGCCAGGCGCTTCTCGGCGTAGTCGGGCGTCCACACGTAGAACGGGGACAGCGCGTCCACGGTGCGCCGGTCGGTGATCGTGTAGTGAGCGGCGACCTCGGCCCAAGCGCGGATACGTACGCGGTCGGGCTGAGGGATCTCGCGGTTGCGGCGTAGCGAATGGGGCGGCGGCTCACCGTCGCTCCAGACGCCCTCCTCGAGCGCGCGAACGAGCTCGGGTTGGTGTGACTCGCGTACTAGCTCAGAGCACTGGTGGTCGAACGTCGGGTACAGAAAGAAACGGTCGTAGTCCAGCTTGAAGTGCTTGTCGGGCTCGCGAATGCCGCCCTTGCGGAGAGTCAGAAGCTGCTCTCCCTCGGCAAGGGCCCGCACGGTCACAGCCCATTCTTTGAAGGCAATCGGCATTTAGGAATAGAAGGAAACGGGGGTTAGAACGAGAGGAAACCCGTGCGCGGCATGCATCGCAACTGCGGCACGGGAGGACCTGATTGTACGCGAGGTTTGGCAAATCGCCAAATGTGACCGCAAATCGGTGGGTTTACCGCAGGGGTCTCGGGGCGAACTGGTGCGCCTGCTGAGAATCTCGCGCCGAACGTGTGTGAATCGCCACTAACGCTGGGTATAGAGGGGTTTTCGGATCAGCGGCGGGTGCAGGTGAAACCGGTTCCACGAGATTGCCCGCCTGTCGAACAATCCGCCGGATGGCGAACGCAGCCGGGTTTGTGACTATTTGCACTAGTTAGCAGCAAGCACCTCGTCGGGGCGGGGACGTGGGACGGGCACGGGGCCGGCCACGGGCTAGTGCGGGCGGCCGTGGCCGCCACCACCCGGCGTCTCGATCCGCAGACGCTGTCCCGGCTCGAGTCGGCCGATCGACTTCGCCGGCAACTCCTCGCCGTCGAGCAGGTTCCGACCGGCGGCCCCGGGCTCGCCGCCGTCCGCCCCCGACGGCCGGTGGCGGCGGCGCTCGGTGATCAGCGAGTAGCTGAGCGGCGCGAGCGCCTCCAGCTCGCGAATCACGCCGTCGCCGCCGGCGTGGGCGCCGGCCCCGCCCGATCCCCGCCGCAGCGCGTACTGCACCACCCGCATCGGGAACTCGAGCTCGAGCGCCTCGATCGGCGTGTTGAGCGTGTTGCTCATCGCCACGTGCACGCCGCTGGGGCCGTCCGCGTCCGGGCACGCGCCCTGCCCGCCGCCGATCGTCTCGTAGTAGACGACGTCCTCGGTCCCGAGCGTCACGTTGTTCATCGTGCCTTGCCCGAGCGCACGCCCGAACGCCCGCAGGACGACGTCGGCGACGCGCGATGACGTCTCGACGTTGCCGCCAACGACCGCCGCCGGTGAGCGCGCGTTCAGCAAGCTCCCCTCGGGGGCGATCACGTCAACCGGGCGGTAGGCACCGGCACTCGGTGGGATGTCGGGATCGGTCAGCACGCGGATCGCGAAGTAGCACGCCGATCGCGTGACCGCCAGCGGGCAGTTGAGGTTCCCGTCGTGCTGGTCGGCGGTGCCGGTGAAGTCGAGCGTCAGACGGTCGCCGTCGACTCTCGCGTTCACCACGATTTCGAGGTCGCCCTCCCGCGCCTCGAGCACATCATCGGCTGAGTACGTCCCGTCGTCGAGCTCTTCGATGCAGGCGCGGGTGCGGCGTTCGGCGTAGTCGAGGACCTCGCTGAACGCCTGCGCGAGCTTGGCGGCGCCGTAGCGCTCGTGGAGCTCGAGCAGCCGCCGCCCCCCGACCCGCCCGGCCGCGAGCTGCGCGCGGAGATCGGCTCGGCGCTGATCGGGCCGGCGCATCTGCGCGCTCAGCTCGGCGATCGCTTCGTCGTCGAGGATGCGGGGGCTGATCACCACGCCTTCCTCGTCGAGCCTGGTGCTGTCGGCCGGCATCGAGCCGGGGGTCGGCCCGCCGACGTCTGCGTGGTGCGCGCGGCAGGCCGCGAACGCGATCAGCTCGTCTCCGGCGAAGATCGGCGTGATCACGGTGATGTCGGGCAGGTGGGTGCCGCCGGCGTAGGGATCGTTGAGGATCCAGCTGCGGTCGGGCGCGTGGTCCTCGTCGAGGATCGCCGCAACGGCCGCGGGCATCGCCCCGAGGTGGACCGGGATGTGCTCGGCCTGCATCACCATCTCGCCGAGCGGGTTGAACAGCGCGGTCGAGGCATCGCGCCGCTCCTTGATGTTCGCGGAGTGGGCGGAGCGGATCAGCACCGCTCCCATCTCCTCGCAGACCGCTCGGAGCGCGCCGGTGAGGACCTGGAGCTCGACGGGATCGATCTTCTCGTCGCTCACCCCGACCTCGTCATGTGGATCGTTCCGGTGTCGTCGACTGTGCTCTTCCAGCCCGGCGGTATCAGGACCGTCGACTCGGGCAGCTCGATCACCGCCGGGCCGTCGAGCTTGGTGCCCGCCGAAGGGATCCCGCGCAGCACCTCGAGCTCGATCTGCTCGCCGTCGAGCGTGGCCTGGCGGGTGGTGCTGGCCAGATCCTGCGAGTCATCCGCGCCCGCCAGCTCGACGTCTACCCCGGGCCCGGTGGCGGTCACCCGGATCGTGACGAGCTCGAGCTCCTGGTCGGCGTCGCGGTACCCGTATCGCTCCTCGTGCTCGTCCTCGAACGCCTCGCGGAGGGCGCCCGGCTTGGCCGTGGTCGACCCGGAGATCGGGAGCTCGAACGACTGGCCCCGGTAGCGAAGCTCGTAGACCACGTGCAGGTCGGCATCGGGCTCGTGCATGGCCTGGCGGGCGCGCTCCCCGAGTTCCTTCACGTGTTGTTCGATCCTGTCCGCGGCGAGGTCGTCGGCGCTGAGGAGCACGCTGCGCTGGACGTCGCGCCGACGTGGCGAGACGACAAGTCCGAGCGCCGCGAGCACTCCCGAGGCGCGCGGGCACAGGATCGTGTCGATCCGGAGCTCGTCGGCGATCTGCGCGGCGTGCAGCCCGCCGGCGCCACCGAACGCCATCAGCGCGTACCGCCGCGGGTCGATGCCCCGCTGCACGGTGACGACCCGGAGCGCGCGGATCATCTCGGCGCCGGCGACGCGGCGGATGCCCTCGGCACACGCTCCGACGTCCAGTCCGAGTTTCTCGGCGAGCTCGCCGACCGCCTTCTCCGCCGCTCGAGCGTCGAGTTCGACGCCGCCGCCGAGGGGCGCGTCGGAGGACAGGTAGCCGAGCACGAGGTTCGCGTCGGTGACGGTCGGCTCGGTGCCGCCGCGCCCGTAGCACGCCGGCCCGGGGTCGGCCCCGGCCGACCGGGGCCCGACCCGGAGCGCGCCACCGGCATCCCGCCACGCGATCGAGCCGCCGCCCGCGCCGACGGTGTGGACCGCGAGCATCGGCAACGCCAGCGGACGACCCGCGATCTCGCCGCTCGACTGCTCCTGCACGCTCCCGCCGTCAACCACGCACACATCGCACGACGTGCCGCCCATGTCAAGGCACAGGGCGTCGTGCACGCCCGCGGTGCGCGCGACGAAGGCGGCCCCAGCGGCTCCGCCGGCCGGTCCCGAAAGGACCGTCCACGACGCGTGGCCGGCGGCCGCCTCGACGTCGATCAGGCCGCCATTCGACTGCATGATCGCGGGCTCGGGCAGGTTCGCTTCACCCACGCGCTCCGCGAGCCGGCGCAGATAGCTGGCGAGCAGCGGCGACAGTGCCGCGTCGATCTCGGTGGTCGCGGCTCGCTCGAATTCGCGGAACGTGCCGACGACCTCGTGCGAGAGCGAAATGTGGGTTTGTGGCAATGCCTCCGCGAGCGCCTCGCCGATCGCCTGCTCGTGTTCCGGGTGCCGGTAGGAGTGGAGCAACGCGACCGCCACAGCCTCAGGCCGGGCCTCGGCTATCCGGTTTGCGAGCTCCCGTGCCGCTTCGGCGGTGAGCTCTTTGAGCGGGCCATCCGGGGTCATGCGCTCGGGGGCGCCGAAGCGAAGATCCTCCGGCGCGAGCGGCGCCGGCCGCGCAGCGCACAGGCGGTAGAGCTGCGGGCGATCCTGGCGCCCGAGCGCGATCAGGTCCGTGAACCCGTCGGTGGCCACGAACGCGGTGGTGGCGCCGCGTCCCTCGAGCAGCGCGTTGGTCGCGACCGTCATCCCGTGCGAGAACTCCTCGACCTGGTCCGCGTCCGCGCCCGCCTTGGCGAGCGCCGCCTCGATCGCGGCGAGCACGCCCTCGGACTGATCGTCGGGGGTGGTGGGCGCCTTGGCCGTGATCACCCGACCGTCGAGCGCGAGCACGGCATCGGTGAATGTCCCGCCCACGTCCACGCCGATCAGCATCGGGCGAACGTTACTTTCGCGCGCGCCGGACCCAGGGTCGGGCGCGACCGGCGCGCAGGGGCCCGAGGAGGTAAGACCCCGCGCGCGCGGCCGGAAAGACCGCCTGAATTTCACCGCCGCGACCCTCCCGCGGCCGCGGCTTTACTGCTAGGCGGCGAGCGGCGCCGGCAGCTCCTCGGTCTCCGCGAGGTGCTGATGCGAGGGGCAGTAGCCGTTGTGCGGCAGCGGCATCCGCTGACATGGCGTCCCCTTACGGGTGCTCGCCCGACATTGCAGCGGGTTGCCGTATGGGTCGAAGCCGTTCTGCGGCAGCCGGCGCAAGAATTCGTCCGCCAGCGTCAGGTACCTCTGGATGGTCCGCAGCACTCGCAGCTGCGAGGTCATCGGGAAGTACACCCGGATGTCGTTGAACAGCGTCCGCGAGGGATGCGCGAAGTAGTGCCGGTCGGTCGCCAGGCGCTCGACGGCCGCTTCGCACGCCTTCAGGACGCGCTCGTGATTCAGATACAGCCCGCCGTGTTGGTCCTCGATGACCTCGTCGGCAAGCTCACGGTAGATGGCTCGGCTGAACCGATACATGTTTGAAACACCCACTCCTAGATCCGTGCCCCCGCCAGGGCGGTCTGGTTAGCGCAAGAGCCTGCTACCCGCGATGTGTGTAGTTACAGCGGTGTCAATTATTAAGTTGACCTTAACCCGGAACTTGGTGCGTCCAGGCTCTATGGGCTACCGACGCGTCTGAAGCGACGCGGATGGGTGTCATGCCCAATGTTGAAGCACGGGCTCGAGCCACGCGCCGATCGTCACGTGTGCCCCGTCGAACCGGGGGTCCCGGTCGGGGAAATCGCGCCGCTGATGGGCGCCACGGCTCTCGGTGCGGGCGAGCGCGCACTGCGCGATCAGCCGCACGAGTGGGTGGGGGTCGGCGGCCAGCTCTCGCAGGCCGGCGGCGTCTCGTTCGAGGCCAGCGTCGCGCCACAGCGCCTCGCGGCTCGAGGGGGAGACTGGCTGGGACTCGGCGGCGGCGTCCCGAGCCGAAGCGAACTCGGCGACGGCGGCCGGATCGGGTTCTGGCTGGGCGGCCGCCGAGCGCGCCGCCCGGGCGCCGAACACAAAGCACTCGGTCAACGAGTTCGAGGCCAGTCGGTTGGCACCGTGAAGGCCGGTGCACGAGCACTCCCCGACCGCGTGCAGCCCCGCGAGCGTCGCGCGGGCGTGGATGTCGGTCGCGATTCCGCCCATCATGTAGTGGGCCGCGGGCGCGACCGGGATCAGCTCGCGCTCCGGGTCGATCCCCGCATGGCGGAGCGCGGTGACGACATTCGGGAACAGCGCCGGGTCGACGTCGCGCATGTCGAGGTCCACCGAGGGAGCCCCGGTCAGCAGCATCTGCCGCTGCACCGCCCGCGCCACCTCGTCACGCGGCGCGAGCTCGTCGACGAACCGCTCGCCGGCGGCGTCGAGCAGCCTGGCCCCTTCGCCGCGAATCGCCTCGGTCACGAGGAACCCGTCGGCGCCGTTGCCGACGACGGCCGTCGGGTGGAACTGGACGAGTTCGAGGTCGGCCAGCGTCGCGCCGGCCGCGGCCGCCAGCAGCAGGCCCGCGCCGACGGCGACGGACGGGTTCGTGGTCCGCGACCAGAGCGCGGCGGCGCCACCGGTCGCGAGCACGACCGCGCCACTCGCGATCACGCGGTCGTCGTCGAGTCGAACCCCCGCGCACCGGCCGTCGCCCGCGAGCACCTGGACGACGCGGCGCCCCTCCAGCACGTCGATGCCGGGATCCTCGGCCACGACCGCGCTCAGCTGGCGGACGAGCCGGCGCCCGGTGGCCGCGCCGCCGGCGTGGACGATCCGGCGACGCGAGTGGCCGCCCTCGAGTCCGAGCGCCAGATGCCCATTCCGGTCGGCGTCGAAGCGGACCCCGAGGCGGCCGAGGGCGGTGACCGCGGCCGGCGCCTCCTCGCACAGGACGCGCGCGGCGGACTCGCGCACGGCGTCGCGGCCGGCCACGATCGTGTCGCGCAGGTGGAGCTCGGGGCTGTCGTCGGCCGACACCGCGGCCGCCAGCCCGCCCTGCGCCCACCAACTCGAGGACTCCGCGAGCGGCGTGGCCGAGACCAGCGTGACGCGCGCGCCTTCGCGGGCGGCACACACGGCGGTGTACAGCCCCGCGGCGCCTGCGCCCACCACCGTGACCTGAGCGGCAAGAACCTGCACGTGGACCGATACCGTACCCCGATGCCCTTCCCGCCCGTGTGGCTCGAGCATCCGTCCTCGCTATTGCACGAGACGCGCCCGCATCCGGAGCAGCCGCCGCGGATCACGGCGATCGAGCGCGAGCTGTCAGCGCGCGACTGGCTGGGGTTCGAGCGTGTCATCTCGCCGGCGGTCGATCGCGCCGTGCTCCAGGCGGTCCACCGCGAGGCGTACATCGCGTCGATCGAGCAGGCGTGCGCGGACGGAGGCGGTTACCTCGACGCCGACACAGCGGTCAGCCCGCACTCGTTCGAGGCCGCGCTGCACGCCGCGGGCGGAGCGGTCCGGATGGTCGATCTGCTGCTCGACGGCGCCGCGCCCTCCGGGTTCAGCGCCCACCGTCCTCCCGGCCATCACGCCTTGGCAGCGCGCGCGATGGGGTTCTGCCTGTTCAACAACATCGCGGTCGCCGCCCAGTACGCGCTCGATGCTCGCGGGCTCGAGCGCGTGATGATTGTCGACTGGGACGTACACCACGGAAACGGGACCAACGACATCTTCCACGCGAGCGATCGCGTGCTGTTCGTATCGATCCACCAGTCACCGTTCTATCCGGGCACCGGGCCGGCGAGCGACGTCGGATCCGGCGAGGGCCGTGGGTTCACCGTGAACCTGCCGGTCCGGCACGGAGCCGACAACGCCGTGTTCTGCTCGCTCGTCGACCATGTCGCCGTGCCGCTCGCGCGGTCGTTCGAGCCACAGCTCGTGCTGATCTCGGCCGGCTATGACGCCCATCGCGACGATCCGCTCGGGTCGTGCGAGCTGACCGAAGACGGGTTCGCCGCGATGACGCGCTCGATCCGCGCCGTGTGCGAGGTTCTCGGCGTTCCGGTTGGTTGCGTGCTCGAAGGCGGGTACGCGCTCGGCGCGCTCGCGCAATCGGTGGCGGCGACGATGGCGGCGCTGAACGCGCCGCCGTCGGGGGACGGTCCGCTCGCCCCCGGGGTCTCCGGCGGGGAGATTCCGCCGGTCGCCCGCCAGGCGCGTGAGCGGCTCGCCGAGTGGTGGCCGGCGCTCGGCTGAGCCGGCTGGACCGAGGCTGTAAAATCGGAAGGGAATGGATCTCACCAGGATCTGAAGCCGCGCTCGTCCTAGTCGTCGCTTAGGCGTCGGCTCCGCTGCTCTGTCGTTCCCTGGAGGTCCTTTGTCGGTTCGTAGTAACCCATCACCATCGAGTCCCACCGCCGCCGCGACCGTCGCGTCGCACGGCGGGTTGGCGGTATCGATGACCGGTGTGGTCAAGCGGTTCGGCGACGTGCGCGCCGTCAACGGCCTCGATCTCGAGGTGCCGGCCGGCCTCTGCTACGGACTGCTCGGGCCCAACGGCGCCGGCAAGTCGACCACGATGCGGATCCTCACGGGCCAGGCCGTGGCAGACGGCGGCTCGGTCGAGGTGCTCGGCTATCGCCTGCCGCACGAATCGAAGCTCGCCCGTGCGCGGATGGGCGTGTGCCCGCAGGAGAGCAACCTGGACGTCGACCTGGGAGTGCGCGACGTGCTCGAGGTGTTCGCTCGCCTTTACCGCGTCGGGTCCCGGGAGCGGCCGATCGCAGTCGATCGCGCGCTCGCGCTCGCCGGCCTCGAGCAGCGCGCGAACGATCGCGCGGTGACGCTGTCGGGAGGGATGCAGCGCCGGCTGCTGATCGCGCGGGCGCTGATCCACGAGCCGGAGGTCGTGCTGCTCGACGAGCCGACCGTCGGACTCGATCCTCAGATTCGCCAGGAGCTGTGGTCGCTGATCGTCTCGCTCCGGGAGAGCGGCACGACCGTGCTGATGTCGACTCACTACATCGAGGAGGCGCAGCGGCTCGCCGACCGGGTGGCGATCATGTCCGCCGGGCACGTGGTCGCGGAGGGCACGCCGGCCGAGCTGATCCTCGCGCACGCCGGGCGGGAGGTCGTCGACGTGCACGGATCGATCGCCGAGCTGGCCGCGCTCCGCTCGCGGGCGGAAGCCGAAGGGCTGCCGACACGCCACTCGGGGCCGTCGCTGACCTACCTGCACGCCGACACGCTCGATGGGCGCCTGCCGGCGGGCTCGCGCCGGAACGCCAACCTCGAGGACGTGTTCGTCCGGCTGACGGGGGACTACGTCGAATGAGCGCGGTGCGGGTTGGGCGAATCGAGACGCCGGCGCTGGTCGCCGTGTGGGTCCGCGAGTGGACGGTGTTCAAGTACTACTGGCGTACGCGCACGTTCGCGGCGATCGTCGAGCCGGTCATCACGCTGCTCGCGTTCGGGTTCGGCTTCGGCAAGCTCGTCTCGAGCATCGACGGGATCCCGTACATCCAGTTCGTCGGGACCGGCGCGGTCGCCACCGCCGTGCTGTTCAGCGCGGTGTTCTCGTCGATGTTCGACGCGCTGTACAAGCGCCGCTACCAGCGCGTGTATGACGCGATGCTGGCCGCCCCGGTCGACGTCGATGAGATCGTCACCGGCGAGTCGTTGTTCATCGGCGTTCGCGCGGGGCTCTACGGCGTGGCGCCCCTACTGGTCGCGTTCCTGTTCGGCCTGCAGCCGGAGCCGGCGATGGTGCTCGTGCCGTTCATCGGCGCGCTGACCGGGATCGGGTTCGCTGCGCTCGGCATGTGGTTCGCGACGACGGTGACCACGTTCGACGGCTTCAGCTACGTGATCAGCGGCGTGATCACGCCGCTGTTCCTGGTCGCGGGAACGTTCTTCCCGCTGAACCGGATGCCGCAGTGGCTCCAGTCGCTGGCTCAGCTGAACCCGCTGTATCACTGCGTCGAGTTGGTGCGGCACTGCGCGTTCGGCCTCGATCCGCTGGCCGACCTGATCCACGTCGGGGCGCTGTGCGCGTTCGCGCTGTTGGCGTGGTGGCTCGCGGTTTGGCGGACGCGCGTGCGGCTGGTCGTCTAGAGAAGCGATCGCCAGGCCGCCACGACCTCCGCCGCCATCCGGTCGGTCGAAAACTCCTCGGCGCGTGCGCGTCCGTGAATTCGCGGATCGGCCGCCACGAGGTGCGGCGCGAGCACGGCGCGCCACGCGGCCTCGTCGAACGGCGCGCAGTAGGTTCCGGCGATACCGGTTAGGGCGGCGGGGTGGATGCCCACGGGCGTCGCGAGCACCGGGACATCGCACGCCAGCGCCTCGAGCACGGCGAGCCCGAACCCCTCGCGCGCGGACGGGACGAGCACGGCGTTGGCGGCGTTGACGTACAACGGGACCTGCGCCGGCTCGACCTGACCGAGGGTGAGTAGGGGAATTGTGTCCGCGACCGCCCGCGCGCGGTCGTAGCGCTTCTCCAGCCGGCGCGGGTCGGACGGGAACAACAAGTAGGGCCCGTCCGGGTCGAGCCCGAGCGCCGCTCGCGCCTCGGCGCGAGAGATCGGGCGAAAGCGCCCGACGTCGACGCCGATTGGGAGCACGGCTCGCCGGCCCCGGACCGCCCTGCGAGGGATCTGATTCGCGAGCGGCTCCGACACCGCCGCGACGAGGTCGAGGAACGGCAGCGCCGCGAGCGTGATCTTGCGCGAACGGGGATGCGCGAGGTCCGTGCCGTGGATCGTCACGGCCCTGACCTTGCCCCTCGCTGAGAACGCCGGCCACGCGGTTAGGCCGAAGTGGGCGTGGACGACGTCGAACCGGTCGTGGCGGTGGCGCCGGATCAGGTCGGTCGCCGCCCGCGCGTAGGCGCCGCCGCCTCCGGGCGAGAACGAGAACACCTCGACGTCGATCCCGTCAATCCGACGCAACGCCTCGACCTGGTCGCGGACGAAGCTGCCGAGCGCCGGCCGCGCCGCGGTCGGGTACATGTTCGTGACGATCAGCGCGCGCATCGGTGGCGGCGAGCGTACCGGCGGGCGGCTTTGACACCATGCGCCGCGATGGCGCCTGTTCTCCAGCAACCGGTCGGTGTGTTCGACTCCGGCGTCGGCGGCCTGACCGTCCTGCACGAGTTGCTCGTGTCGCTGCCGGCAGAGGACTATCTGTACCTCGGCGACACCGCTCGGTTCCCGTACGGCGATCGCACCCAGGCGGAGCTCGAGGCGTTCTCGATCGAGATCGCCGAGCACCTGCTCGCCGCCGGCGCGAAGCTGCTCGTGATCGCGTGCAACTCTGCGAGCGCCGCCGCCCTCGACGCCGTCGAGCGGCACGTCCGGGCGAGGGGTCGCGACGTCGACGTGATCGGCGTCTTGAGACCGGCCGCGCAGGTGGCGGTCGTCGCGAGCCACACCGGGCGGATCGGCCTGCTGGCGACGCCCGCCACGGTGGCGAGCGGAGCGTATGAGCGGGCCGTCGAGGCTGCCGACCCCCACGTTCACCTCGAGAGCGTCGCCTGTCCGGACCTCGCCCCAATCATCCAGGGCGGGTTCCCGTTCGACGAGGCAGTGGTCGCGACCGTGCGCGGATACTGTGTCCCGCTTCGCGCCGCCCATGTCGACACCGTGATCCTCGGCTCCACTCACTACCCGCTGTGCGCCCCCATCCTCCAGCGCATGCTCGGCCGCGGGGTCACGCTGGTCTCCGCCGGCATGGGCGTGGCGCGCAGCGTCGAGCGCGCGCTCGCATCCCGCGAGCTGCTCAACCCGCAGCCGGGCGAGGGCGCGTATCGCTTTCTGTGCACGGGCGACGTGGAGTCATTCCGCACACTCGGGACGCGCTTCCTGCAAATGCCGCTGGGCGAAATCGTTCACGTCGACCTGGCGGCGAGGGCGGCGGCATGACGCCGGCTGGGCTTCCCGAGCGTAGCTACGGGCGCGCGCCGGACGCGCTCCGGCCGCTGTCGATCGAGCCCGGATTCGTTCGGACGGCGACTGGGTCGGCGCTGATCTCGGTTGGCGAGACCCGCGTGATCTGTACCGCCTCGGTCCAGGGCAGCGTCCCGCGCTGGCTCGCCGGCTCCGGCCGCGGTTGGGTGACCGCCGAGTACGCGATGCTTCCCGCCTCGACCGGCGAGCGCAAGGCGCGCGACATCAGCCGCGGCAAGCTGGATGGCCGCTCGGTCGAAATACAGCGACTGATCGGGCGGTCGCTGCGCGGGGTGGTCGACTTCTCACTGTTGGGGGAGCGGACCGTTTACATCGACTGCGACGTTCTCCAGGCCGACGGCGGCACGCGGTGCGCGTCGATCACCGGCGGGTTCGTGGCCCTACAGCTCGCCTCCGAGCGGCTGATCTCCGAGGGCGCGCTGGAGCGGACGCCACTGACCGGGGCGGTCGCCGCCATCTCATGCGGCATCGTCGATGGCGTGCCGCTGCTCGACCTCGACTACCGCGAGGACTCCTCCGCCGAGGTCGACGCCAACGTGGTGATGACCGGGGACGGCGGCCTCGTCGAGGTGCAGGCGACCGCCGAGCGCACGCCGCTGTCCCGAGCCCATCTCGACGATCTGCTGGCGCTCGCGGCGAAGGGGATAGTCGAGCTCCGAGCGCTTCAGGACGCGGTCGTGGCCGCCGCCACGGGCTGAGACGATGTCCTCCGGGGCCCCCTCATCCGGCCAGGTGATCGTGCTCGCCACGCGGAACGCCCACAAGGTGATCGAGATGCGGCGCCTGTTCGAGCCCGCCGGAATCGAGGTCGTGCCGCTGCCCGACGAGGTCGAGCTGCCACCCGAGGACGGCCTGACGTTCGCCGACAACGCACTCGTCAAGGCGCAGGCCGCGGCGGCGGAGACCGGCCGGCCGTCGATCGCCGACGACTCGGGGATCGAGGCCACCGCGCTCGGCGGCGCGCCGGGCGTTCGGTCGGCGCGGTTCGCCGGGCCGAGCGCCACCGACGAGCAGAACCTCGAGAAGCTCGTGCTCGAGGCGCCGGCGGACAGCCGGCTGCGGTACGTGTGCGCGCTCGCCTACGTCAACCCGGAGACGAGCGAGGAGCGCGTGTTCTTCGGCGATTGCCGCGGGCGCCTCGCTCGCGTTCGTGCGGGGTCGAACGGATTTGGTTACGACCCCGTGTTCGTCCCCGACGCCACCGGCGACAACCGGACCATGGCTGAGCTCACCGACGACGAGAAGGACGCGATCAGCCATCGCGGCCACGCAGTGCGCACGCTCACGAGGTGGCTCCGTCTGTGAGGTCCGTGAGCGGGTATCGGACCGCTAGAACAGGTTGATTCCTGCCGCCACCGCGACCGCGAACGTCACCGCGGCATAGCCGTAATAGCCCTGAAGCACGAGGATCAGTACCACGATCAGGCACACCCCGACCGTTCCCAGCCACGCGAGTCGACCGAGATCCACGGCACTATTCTGACCGTCATCCACGGTCTGATTGTCGCGTGCCTCGCCGACGGTTGAGTCCTCGGACTCCGGCGGGCGTTCTGGGCGGTCGGTTGTGGTCGGCGAATTACGCAAATTCCGAAAATCCCGTTATGTGGCCGTACCGGGGGTAGTACTCACTGGGGAAAATGGCCCCATTCCTCGGCGACGGCGCGAGGTCGGCTGTCCGCCGCCCGTGTTAACGTCGGGAATTCCTACCACCTCGAAGGAGGGAGCAAGTGACCAAACAAGAATTCGTGGACCAGGTTGCCGATCGTGCCGGGCTGAGCAAGAAGGATGCCGGTGACGCGGTCGATGCGTTCCTGATCACGATCGAGGACGCCCTCAAGCGCGGAAGCGACGTGTCCTTCTCCGGGTTTGGCAAGTTCAGCGTCTCGCAGCGCAGCGCTCGCGAGGGACGGAATCCGGCGACCGGCGAGAAGATCCAGATCGCGGCGTCACGTGTCCCGAGGTTCACGGCTGGGGCGGGCCTGAAGAAGGCCGTCAAGTAGCACGTGCCGGACGCTGGATGCTGCGGTCGCGCGCCGGACGCCGTGACCGTGGCGTCCATCGACACCGCACGCGGGCGCCGGTGATCGGCGCGTCCACTCGACTCGCGTGCGGGAGGTTGTGACCTTGGCTTCGATCCAGGGCGCATCGGCGGCCGCCGATCCGGGGGAACTGGTGGTCAAGAGCTTCGGCGATCGGCTGGCGGAACGAGTGGCTGCCCGCCGGTCGCAGGTGGTACTCGGCCTCGACCCCGATCCGGCCCGGCTTTGGCCCGAGGCGGTCCGGCGCGCCGAATCAGGCGGGCTTGCCGGCGCTTCTGGGGAGCAAGCGGCCGGCGGCTTCGCTGGACCGACCGCCGCACCCGCCGCCGCACCCACCGCCGACACGCCCGCCGTGCGCGCCGCCCGCGCGGTCGCAGCCCACTGCGCGCTGGCGATCGAGGCGACGGCCGGCGAGTGCGTCGCGGTCAAGCTCCAGGTCGCGTGCTTCGAGCGGCTCGGGGCGCCGGGATGGAGCGTCCTGGCCGACACGGTGGCGCTCGCGCGCGACCACGGCCTGCTGGTGATCGCCGATGCCAAGCGGGGCGATGTCGACGTCACCGCGACGGCGTACGCGCAGGCCTTCCTCGGCGAGACGCCCAGCCCGTTCGGCGCGATCGCGGGCCTCGGCGCCGACGCGATGACGGTCAACCCGCTGCTCGGGCGTGACTCGCTCGCACCGTTCGTGACCACGGCACGGGCTCACGGCCGCGGCCTGTTCGTGCTCGTGCGCACGTCGAACCCCGGTGCCGCGGACGTCCAGGAGCGAGCGCTCGCGGACGGCACCGCGGTGAGCGAGCACATCGCCGACCTGGTGGCGGAGATCGGCGCCGGCGGGGTGGGGAGCATGGCGCTATCGGACGTCGGCGCGGTCGTCGGCGCCACCGCCCCGGAGCGGCTCGCGGCGCTCCGGGAGCGCATGCCGCACGCCGCGTTCCTGCTCCCTGGAGTCGGGGCGCAGGGGGGACACGTCGAAGAGCTCGCGCCAGCATTCGCCCCCGGGCCGGCGGGTGGGTTGATCGCGGCTTCGCGCGGGATCGTGGCGGCACACGAACGGACCGGCGGGGATCCGGCCGTCGCCGCGGCGCGCGAGGCGGCTCGCCTGCGCGAGCTGGCCTGGCGCCTGGCGGCGTGACTCTGACCCGGATCCGCGGGGACCAGAACGTCCACCGCGGACGAGGATCAGGCGGTTGCGGCCGGCGCCGTGACGACGGAGCGCCGGAAAACGGTTCGCGCCCCGGGCGCAGGTATGATCGCCGGTGCGATGGAGGGGTGGAGGAACCCGGCGCGCTACATCGTGCCGCTAGCGCTGGCCGCGGCTGTTACCGGTACGTACCTGATCGTTCACCACGCGCTCATCAGCAAGCACTCCTCAACCACGACGACGACCGTGCAGACGTCGACCACGGTCGTCCACCACCACGGCCACACGGGGACGGCGAGCTCGAAGGCGAAGTTCTACATCGTCAAGCCGGGCGACTCGCTGTCCGGGATTGCGGCGAAGACCGGCGTGCCGATCACGACGATCGAGTCGCTGAACCCGCACGTCAACCCGAACGCGCTCCAGCCCTCGCAGCGGCTCAAGCTGCGGCAGTGAGATGACGGTCACCCGGAGGACGGCCGCGCTAGCGGTCTCGGTGGTGGTCGCGCTCGCAAGCGCCGCGTCCGCCACCGTGGCCCGCGCCACCACTCCGCCACCGCCGCCACTTGGGGTCCGCGCCGCGGCGCTGGTCGAGGAGAGCAGCGGCCAGCAGCTGTTCGGCGAGAACGCGAACGCCCAGCTTGCCATCGCGAGCACGACCAAGCTGATGACCGCGCTGATCACGCTCGAGCACGCGAAGCTGAACCGGGTGTTCGCCGATCCCGACTATCCCTTGGCGTCGGAGGACTCGCAGATCGACCTCGATCCGGGCGAGCGGATGAGCGTCCACGACCTCTTGCTCGCGATGCTGCTGCCGAGTGCCGACGACGCCGCGATCGACCTCGCCTTCAACGTCGGTCATGGATCGCTCAGCCGGTTCGTCGGGATGATGAACGCCCGCGCGCGCCAACTCGGGCTGGCGCACACGCACTACTCGACCCCGAGCGGGCTCGACACGCCCGGCAACCACTCGAGCGCGAACGACCTCGTCGATCTGGCCCGATACGACCTCGAGCACGAGCCCTTCTTCAGGTACGCGGTCAGGCAGACGCACGCGGTGCTGCGGACCGGAAACCACGTTCGTTTCGTAACCAACCTGAATGACCTGCTGGACCGGTTCCCATGGATCAACGGCGTCAAGACCGGCCACACGCTCGACGCCGGCTACGTGCTCGTGGCCGCGGGAACCCAAGGCGGCATGACGCTGATCGACGCTGTGCTCGGCACCTCGAGCGAGGCCGCGCGCGACTCGAACGCGCTCGCGCTACTCCAATGGGGCTTTGCCAACTTCGGCCTGCGGACGCCGGTCCACGCGGGCAAGGTGCTGGCACGGCCGGTGATCACGGGCAGCATGCCGGCCGCGCACGCGCGGCTGATCGCGGCGGACACCTACACCCACGTTTTCCCGAAATCGGCGCCGATCACGCTGCGGGTGCACGCGCCAAAGCAACTCGTCGGCCCGCTGCCCGCGCAGGCGGACGTCGGGTGGGTGGCGGTGGTCGCCGATCACAAGGTGGTCACACGAATCCCGTTGCTGCTGGCGTCGGCCGTGCCGGCGATCAAGAGGTCGCATCAGGTCGCGAGCGCGCTGGTCGTATCGGTTACGCTGTCTGGACTTTTGGTGGCAGTGGGTGCAGCGATCGGGCTGACAATGTTTTGGCGCGAATGGACTAGGGGAACGAGGGGCGGCCGGTCTAGGTCCACGAAGCCTCGATGATCATCACCGTCACGCTGAACGCCGCGCTCGACAAGACCTTGGAGGTTCCAAACTTCAGGGTTGGGCGTCGCCATCGCTCGGTCGAGCAGACCACGATGCCGGGCGGTAAGGGAGTCAACATCGCCCGCGCGCTGAAGCGCCTCGGGCAGCCGGTGATCGCGACCGGGCTCGCGGGCGGCGCCACCGGAAACCAGATCGTCGACGCACTCAACGGCGAGGCGATCCTCAACGGATTCGTGCGGATCCGCGAGGAGTCGCGCACGAACACGGCGGTGCTCGACCCGACGACCGGGCTCCAGACCGAGATCAACGAGCGCGGGCCGGCGGTTTCGGCTCAGGACCTCGAGCTGTTCCGCGACAAGCTGCTGTACCTCGCCAAGGGAGCGAGCATGTGCGTGTTCGCGGGCAGCCTGCCGCGGGGCGTGGCGCCCGACGTGTACGCCGGGTTGATCCGCGAGCTCAAGAAGCTCGGCGTGACCACGATCGTCGACACCGAGGGCGAGCCGCTGCGGCTGGCCGTGCGGGCCGAGCCCGACGTCGTCTCGCCAAACGAGCTCGAGGCCGAGGAGCTCGTCGGCCACGAGTTCAACGATCTGGACGACCGGGCGAGCGCGGTGGTCGAGATGACCCGTCTCGGGCCTGCTGAAGCGATCATGACGGTCTCCGACGGGTGCTACGCCCACGTCCACGACGGCGGCACGCACTCGCTATACCGGGTCCGGATCGAGGAGCAGGAGGAACGCTCGGCGATCGGCTCGGGCGACGCCTTCCTCGCCGGGTACATCGCGTCCCGGTATCTCGGCCGCTCGCCGACGGAGTGCCTGCGCTACGGGGTCGCGTGCGGCGCCGAATCGGTCCAGCATTTCGGCGCCGGCCTGCTCGATCCGGGGGCCGTCGACCGGCTGCTCCCCGAGGTCGAGCTCGAGCATCTCGAGATCGGCGCGGAGATCGGCTGAGAAACACCCCGGAATTAGGGGTAAACGAGTCGCCCGAAGCTCCATAACGCACTGCTAGCATCGTGATTCTCGTGCTGGCCTGCCCCCTCACACGGTGGAATTTCCCGTCCGCCGCGACTAATACGATGCCGCAATGGAAGTAGAGATCGGACGCGGCAAGAAGGCCCGGCGCGCGTACGGGTTCGATGAGATCGCGATCGTGCCGTCACGGCGCACGCGCGACCCCGACGACGTCGACATCTCCTGGAACCTCGGGCCGTACCTGTTCGAGCTTCCGCTGATGGGCGCCGCGCTCGACGGCGTCGTCTCACCCGAGACCGCCGGCGTGATCGGCAAGCTCGGCGGGCTGGCGGTACTCAACCTCGAGGGGATCTTCTGCCGCTACGAGGACGCCGACGCCCAGCTTGAGCGAATCCAGACCTTCTCCAAGGACATCGCCACCCGCGAGATGCAGGACATCTACCGCGAGCCCGTGAAGCCGGAGCTGATCGCCCAGCGGATCTCGGAGATCAAGGCGCAAGGCGTGGTCGCGGCCGCGTCGCTGACGCCGCAGAAGGTGCGCACGTACTACGAGGTCGCGCTCGAGGCGGGGCTCGACGTGCTCGTCATCCAGGGAACGGTCGTGTCCGCGGAGCACGTCTCGCGGGACGAGAGCCGGCCGCCGCTGAACCTCAAGGAGTTCATCCGCGAACTGGCGCCGACGCCGGTGATCGTCGGCGGCTGCGCGTCCTACCACACGGGCCTGCACCTGATGCGGACCGGAGCCGCGGCGGTGCTGGTCGGCGTTGGTCCCGGCGCGATCTGCACGACCCGTGGCGTGCTCGGAATCGGGGTTCCCCAGGCGACGGCGATCGCCGATGTCGCCGCGGCCCGCTCGCAGCACATGCTCGAGACCGGCGAGATGGTCAAGGTGATCGCCGACGGCGGCATGCGGAACGGTGGCGACATCGCCAAGGCGATCGCGTGCGGCGCCGACGCCGTGATGCTCGGGTCCGCCCTCGCGCGCGCCTACGAGGCGCCGGGGCGCGGCTACAACTGGGGGATGGCGACGTTCCATCCCACGCTCCCGCGCGGCGCCCGTGTGGCGACCACGCCGAACGGCACGCTCGAGGAGATCATCAAGGGCCCGGCCCGCGAGAACGACGGGACTTTCAACCTGATGGGCGCGCTGCGCACCTCGATGGCCACGTGCGGCTACCGGGACATCGCGGAGTTCAACCGCGCGGAGCTCGCGGTGGCGCCGGCCCTGCAGACGGAGGGCAAGCACCTGCAGCGAGAGCAGGGTGTGGGCATGGGCGCCAAGGCAGCGGCCGCCACTGTCAGTGTCGACTGACCTGGCGGCTGCAAACCTTCGCGGGCCGGTGTCCTCGGTCGCTCGCGTGCTGGCGCACGCCACGCTCCCTGCGTCCTTGGCCCGCTCGGTTTTCGCTCGCCAGGAGGTTTTCGCATGAGCACGACCACGGTCGGGACGGGCCCTGATGGTCCCACGGACGCCGCGCAGCGGCCCCAAGCAAACGAAGAGGTCGTCGTCCTCGACTTCGGAGGCCAGTACTCCCAGCTGATCGCCCGCCGCGTGCGCGAGTGCGGGGTGTTCTCGGAGCTGCTCCCGCACCACGTGGGGCTTGAGGAGGTCAAGCGCCGCCGGCCGAAGGGCGTAATCCTGTCGGGCGGGCCCGCCTCGGTGTACGAGGAGGGAGCTCCGGCGCTCGACCGGGCGCTGCTCGAGCTCGGCGTGCCCGTGCTGGGCATCTGCTATGGGATGCAGCTGATCGCGCGCGAGCTGGGCGGCCGCGTCGAGGCTGCCGAGGTGGGGGAGTTCGGGCGCTCAGAGCTGACGGTCGCCGAGCCGGGCCGGCTGCTGGCGGGAACGCCGGCGCAGCAGAGCTGCTGGATGTCCCACCGCGACACTGTGTTCGCGCCCCCACCCGGGTTCGCGGCGCTTGCCTCCTCGACCGCGTCGCCGGTGGCGGCGTTCGAGTCGACCGAGCGCGGCATCTACGGGATCCAGTTCCACCCCGAGGTGGTCCACACCCCCTACGGCCAGCAGGTGCTGACGAACTTCCTCGAGGACGCTTGTGGGTGCGAGCGCACCTGGAGCGCGCGGTCGGTGATCGAGGAGCAGATCGAGGCGATCCGCGCCCAGGTCGGCGACGGGCGGGCGATCTGCGGGCTGTCCGGCGGGGTCGACTCGAGCGTCGCGGCGCTGCTCGTGCACCGCGCGATCGGCGACCGGCTGACCTGCGTGTTCGTCGACCATGGTTTCATGCGCAAGAACGAGGGCGCCCAGGTGATCGAGGCGTTCCGCGACCACTTCCGCGTGCCGCTGGTGGCGGTCGACGCGTCCGGGCGGTTCCTCGCGCGCCTGCAGGGCGTCACCGATCCGGAGGAGAAGCGCAAGCGGATCGGCGCCGAGTTCATCCGGGTGTTCGAGGAGGAGGCCCGCAAGCTCGACGACGTCCACTTCCTCGTCCAGGGCACGCTGTACTCGGACGTGATCGAGTCCGGCGGCAGCACGGGCGCGGCCACGATCAAGTCTCACCACAACGTCGGCGGGCTGCCCGACGATCTCGAGTTCGAGCTGGTCGAGCCGCTGCGGGCGCTGTTCAAGGACGAGGTCCGCGCGGTCGGGGAAGAGCTGGGGCTGCCCAAGCGGCTCGTGTGGCGCCAGCCGTTCCCCGGACCCGGCCTGGCGATCCGGATCGTCGGCGGCGAGGCCACGCGCGAGCGGCTCGACATCCTCCGCGAAGCCGACTCCATCCTCCAGGACGAGATCCGCAAGGCCGGGCTGTACCAGGAGCTGTGGCAGTCGTTTTGCGTGCTCCCCGACATCCGCACCGTAGGCGTCCAAGGGGACGTGCGGACGTACGGAAACGTGATCGTGATCCGCGCCGTCACCAGCGACGACGCGATGACCGCCGACTGGGCGCGCCTGCCCTACGACCTGCTCGAGCAGATCGCGGCCCGGATGATCGGCGAGATCCGCCCCGTCGGGCGAGTCGTTCTCGACATCACGAGCAAGCCGCCCGGGACGATCGAATGGGAGTAGCCTGAGGTAGCGGTGTTTGATGGGTAGGGCAGTTCGTAGGGGGCTTCTGGTTCTCACGCCGATCGTGGCTTGCGCTTGCGCCGCGATGGCGCCGGCGGCGTACGCGACGCTCGGGGTGCCGACCGGCGGGTCGCCCACTCCTTACTACACGCTGGGCGGCTTCGAGCAGGCCGCGGGCGGCGCGGATAACGGGACGGTGGCCGGCGAGCAGGGCGGCGGGTTCCGCCACGTCACGTGGGACCAGATCGCTGTCGACGGGAGCGATCCCGGGTCGACCACGATCGAGCCCGGAAAAGTGGTGGTGCCGGCGCGCAGCCGGCTGCAGCCCTGGGGACTCGAGCTCGGGCCGGACATCGCCGTGGCGGGCGACGGCTTCCAGTCGGTCGGCTCGACGGTGACGTTCACCCCGTTCAGCAGGCCGAACATCTGGGGTCCGTTCAACTCGACGACCCCCACGGCCGAGTTCGACGTCGTCGTTCCGGCCAGCCAAGGAAGCACCGCCACACCGGCGCAGACCCGCGGACTCGGCTTCGTCTTCCTGAACGCCGCGGCATCGACTCAGATCACGTACTTCAACGGCAGCATCTCGCTCTACACCCTGAACGTGCCCGCGGCTCCGGGGGGCACCTCGTTCGCCGGCCTCGTGTACCCCGATCCGGTCATCACCCGGGTCGTCATCTCCCTCGGGGGCGGCGAGATCTTCGGGTGGAACGGCACCAATCCGAGCTCAAACGGGGCGAATCCAGTCGCCGGCGACGACGTCCTCCTGGCGGAACCGGCTCCGGCGCGACCGACCGTGAACGCGACCGCCGGCGTTCCAATCTCGCCGGTGCTCGACACGTTCACGAACAACGAGTCGAGCGCCACTGCGACGATCGATTGGGGCGATGGCAGCCGGACCGTCGGCACGATCGGTCCCGCGCCCGGTGGCGCCTTCAACGTCACCGGCAGCCATTCGTACGCGCTGGCCGGCAGCTACACGGCCACGGTCACCGTGGACGACCTCACCGGCGATGAGCAGTCCTCTCAGACGCTGATCAACGTCGTCCCGCGCTCGAGCGCGACGAGCGTGACCTGCGCGCCCGCACCGGTCGCCGTGACCTCCTCCACGATCTGCACCGCGACGGTCTCCGACGTCGGCGCGGACGGCCCGATCACGCCGACGGGCACGGTCGTGTTCAGCTCGCCGACGCCCGGAGCGATCGTTCGCCGCCGACTCTGGGTGCGCTCTCGGGGCGAGCGGCGACGCCCGGAGAGGCGATCTGCGAGGTCCAATTGACACCGACCGAGCTCCCGCCGGCGCAGGCCCGGATCGACGCGGTGTACGCCGGCGACGACGCGCACGCGACCAGTTCCGACAGCGCCACCGTCGGAGTCCGCGCCCAGCGATGCACGTTGAAAGCGCTGTCGTCAAGGCTCAAGGGGCGCCCGCCCTCCCTGGGCGTGCTCGTGACCTGCGATGCCCGGGCGAACGTGACGCTCACCGGCAACGCCGTGGGGGCGCGCAAGGGCAGGTTCAAGGCGTTCACGCTCAGCTTCGGGAGCGTCCGCGCCGCGGTCACGGCCGGCCGGCCGACCGTGCTCGTGATCAAGCCCTCGCAGAGCGTGCTGAGCGCCCTGCACACGGCGACCCGCCGGCACCAGCGCGTCATGCTCAGACTGACCCTGACTGCGAGCTCTCACGCCACCCAGACGACCACGACCACGCGGGTCGCGGCGTTCAGGATTCGGTAGCGGCTGCGGCGCGGGCCAGGATCTCGCCGACGTGGCGCCCGATATTGGGCGGCAGCTGATCGCGGCGGAACCAGTCGGCCCGGGCGAGCTCGGTGAGGTCGATGTCGAGCTGCCGGTCGGCGATTCTGGCCTGGAACAGGTACAGGTCGTCGCGATGGTGGCCGTTCGCGGTGAACAGTTGGCCGAGCGATTGCCAGGCCTCGATCCGTCGGCCGAGCTCTTCCTGCATCTCGCGTCGGGCGGCGTCGATCGGCGCCTCGCGGCGGTGCCGGACGGTGCCGCCGGGCAGCTCCCAGTTCGGCGGACCGTAGGTGTGGCGCACGAGCAGCACGTCGTCGTCGTGGCGCACGACGCACTTGACTCCGACCACCTTGGGGCGGAACACGAACCAGTACAGCCGCAGTCCGATGTAGGCGCAACGAATAGCGGCGCGCCGGACCTTGATGGACAGCGTCATGCGGCCTTGAGCATAGGCTTAGCCACGAACGGTCGTGTTCCGTTGGATCGCCTATCATGGGCGAAGCCGCGCGATCGTCGCGCGGTTTGTGCATGCCATGAAGACCTACGTAGCCAACGCCGCCGATCGAGAACGCAACTGGGTGATCGTCGACGCCTCCGGGCAAACGCTCGGGCGGCTCGCGACGCAAATCGCCGACACGCTCCGCGGTAAGCGCAAGCCGACCTACACGCCGCACGTCGACACGGGTGACTTCGTGATCGTCGTCAACGCCGAAAAGATCACGGTGACGGGCAACAAGCGGGCCGACAAGCGCTACTACCGCCACTCCGGGTATCCCGGCGGGCTCAAGTCCCGCACCCTGAACGACATGCTCGAGCGCCGGCCTGAAGAGGTCATTCGTCTCGCCGTCAAGGGAATGCTGCCGCGCAACCGCCTCGCGCGAAAGCAGCTGACGAAGCTGAAGGTCTACGCGGGTCCCGAACACCCCCACGTCGCACAGCAGCCGCAACCGATGGAGATCAAGTCTTGACCGAGCACCCCGAGGACGAGCAGCAGGCCGACGACCAGGAGCCGAGCGCTCCCGAGGAGCCACAGGCCGAAGAGCCCGTGGCGGAGGCCGAGGAGCCGGCAGCCGAGCCCGCCGAGGAGCCGGTAGCGGAGCCCGCCCAGGAGCCGGTAGCGGAGAGCGCCGAGGAGCCGGAAGCCGAAGCCGCCGACGAGCCGCCGGCTGAGCCCGAGGAGTCCCCGGCCGGGGAGTCCCCGGCCGAGGAGTCCCCGGCCGAGGAGTCCCCGGCCGAGGAGTCCCCGCGCGAGGAGTCCCCGGCCGAGGCCGAGGAGGAGCCGGCGATCGCGGCCGAGGCCGAGGTGGGCGACCCGGACGCCGTCCAGCCTGAGACGACGATCGAGGTCGAGCAGAACCCGCTCGAGGATGAGGAGCTCGAGGAGATCGAGCTCACGCCGCGGCAGAAGCCCGAGATTCCGGGCGCCGACCTGATCCCCGACATCGTCTCCGACAGCGATCAGTTCCTCGATGCCGAGGCCCAGGCGGCCGCCGAGGCCGACGCCGAGGCGGCGGCGGCCCGGGCGCAGCGGGAGGCCGAGGAGGACTCGAGCCCGATCGCTGACGCCGCGATCGATCTCGCCGCGGGCGCCCGCTACACCGCCACCGGGAAGCGCAAGACCGCGGTCGCCCGGGTGATCCTCAAGCCCGGCACCGGGACGTACGTGATCAACGGCAAGACGCTCGAGGCGTTCTTCCCGCGTGAGACGCTCCGGCGCATCATCCGCCAGCCGCTCGAGACCGTCGGCTACGAGTCGCGGATGGACGTGGTCGCGCGGATGCACGGCGGCGGCGTGTCCGCCCAGGCCGGCGCGCTTCGTCACGGGATCTCGCGCGCGCTGATCGTGGCCGACCCCAACCTGCGTGGCGAGCTCAAGCGCCGCGGGTTCCTGACGCGCGACCCGCGCGTGAAGGAGCGCAAGAAGGCCGGGCTCAAGAAGGCCCGTAAGCGGCCGCAGTTCTCCAAGCGCTAGACCCACCATGGCGCGCCAGCTGTTTGGCACGGACGGTGTCCGCGGCCGGGCGGGACATTTCCTGACCGCCGACCTCGCGCTCGCCCTGGCCCGCACCGCGGTGGCGCGGATCGAGGCGGACCGCCCGCAGGTGCTGATCATCCGCGACACACGCGAGTCGGGTGAGATGCTCGAGTCGGCGATGGCCGCCGGCGCGGCCGCGGCCGGAGGCGACGTGCTGCTCGCCGGGGTGCTCCCGACGCCCGCGGCGCCGCTGCTCGTCCGCCGCCACGGCTTCGACCTCGCCGCGGTGATCTCGGCGTCACACAACCCGTACGAGGACAACGGCATCAAGCTGTTTGCGGCCGACGGGTTCAAGCTGCACGACGACACCGAGCACGCGATCGAGGCCGCGCTCGAGACGCCGCCGCCTCCGCCGGCCCACATCGGCCGCGTCCGGCGCTTCGACGGCGCCCACGAGGACTACCTCCACGCGCTCGAGACCCGCTTCTCCGGCCTGCGCCTGTCCGGGGTGCGCGTGCTCCTCGACTGCGCCAACGGCGCCACGTTCGAGGTGGCGCCGGAGATCTTCCGGCGGCTGGGAGCGGACGTCGACGTGGTCGCGGATCAGCCGGACGGCATGAACATCAACCAGGGGTGTGGCTCGACCCACCTCGACGGGGTCGTCGAGCGCGTCTTGAGCGGCGACTACCACGTCGCGTTCGCGTTCGACGGCGACGGCGACCGGGTGCTCGCAGTCGACGGCCGTGGCGGCGTCGTCGACGGCGACGAATTGATCGCGCTCGCGGCGCTTCACCTACGCGATGCCGGCAGGCTGCCCGGCGGGGGCGTGGTGGTCACGGTCATGACGAACTACGGGTTCCACAGCGCGATGGCGGACGCCGGGATCGAGGTCGCGACCACCTCCGTCGGCGACCGCTACGTACTCGACGAGCTCCGCAAACGGGGCTGGACGCTCGGAGGCGAGCAGTCGGGTCACATCATCGACCTTGGGTTCGGGCCCTCCGGCGACGGGATCGCGAGCGCGCTGCTCACGCTCGAGGCGCTCGACGGACGCGCTCTGGCCGACCGCGGCGCGATGGAGAAGCTGCCGCAGCGACTGGTCAACATCCGTGCTTCAGACCGCGCCGGGCTCGCCGCCGCGATGGCCGATCCCGGCGTCGAGGAGGCGGTCGCTCGCGAGCACGCCGGGCTGACCGGCCGTGGGCGCGTGCTGGTCCGGGCTTCGGGCACGGAGCCGCTGATCCGGGTGATGGTCGAGGCGCCGAGCCAGGAAGAGACCGACGAGATCTGCGCCCGCCTGCAGCAGGTGGTCGAAACCGCCATCACATAACGCACCATCACATAACGCACCGCGGGATGGCCGCGAGTCCCGCATAACCTCGTGCGTTGATAGAGGCGACCATGCTTCCGGCTAACATCGTCCAATTCCTCGGACGCGGTACCGGAAGCTGATCGTGCGGATTGTCCGCCACGAAAGGGGAAGTAAGCGCGTATGTGTGGAATCGTCGGCTACGTCGGACCGCGTAAAGCCCGCCCGCTGCTGCTCGCGGGACTAGAGAAGCTCGAATACCGCGGCTACGACAGCGCCGGCATCTCGGTGCTCCGCGGGGATCGGATCGATGCCGTCCGCGCGGTCGGCAACCTGAGCGCGTTGCGTGACGCGATCGCGTCCTGTGGCGGGCGCGAGCACGGCGACGGGGGCGACCGCGGTGCCGTGGCCGTGGCCGAGCGCCCGGTGCCGGGGACGGGTATCGGCCACACGCGCTGGGCGACCCACGGCCGCGTCACCGAGGAGAACGCCCACCCGCACTTCGACAACACCGACCGCGTCCACATCGTCGTCAACGGAATCGTCGAGAACTACATCTCGCTCAAGCGCCGGCTGGTCGCCGAGGGCGCCGTGTTCACCTCGGAGACCGACGCCGAGGTCATCGCGCACCTGGTCGCGCACTACAACGACGGCGACCTCGTCGACGCCGTGCGCCGGGCGTACGCCGACCTGCGCGGCCACTACGCGTTCGTGGCGATGAGCGCGGACGAGCCCGGCCTGCTCGTCGGGGCGCGCAAGGAGTGCCCGCTGATCATCGGCCGCGGCGACGGGGAGCAGTTCATCGCGTCCGCGATCCCGGCGTTCCTGCGCCACACGCGCCACGTCCAGTACATCGACAACGACGAGATCGTCGTGCTGCGGCCTGACGACGTCGACTTCTTCACCGCCGACGGCACCGCCCTTGACCGCGAGATCGTCGAGATCGACTGGGACACGGACACCGCCGAGAAGCAGGGCTACGAGACGTTCATGCTCAAGGAGATCCACGAGCAGGCCGACGCGGTCGCGGAGACGATCGGCGAGCGCGCCGCGCGCGGGGTCGGAATCGACCTCGGCGACCTCGGCCCGATCGACGACGAGACGCTTCGCACGGTGAAGCGGATCGTGGTCGTCGCCTGCGGCACGTCCTACCACGCCGGGCTGATCGGCCGGTACGCGATCGAGGAGTTCTCCCGCGTGCCGGTCGAGGTCGAGATCGCCTCCGAGTACCGCTACCGCAACCCGGTCGTCGGGCCGGGCGACCTCGTGATCGGGATCTCGCAGTCCGGCGAGACCGCCGACACGCTCGCAGCGATGCGCACCGCCCGCGAGCGCGGCGCACTCGTGTTGGCCGTCACGAACATCATGGGGTCGCAGGCCACCCGCGACGCCGACGGCGTCCTGTACACGCGGGCCGGTCTCGAGATCGGCGTCGCCGCCACCAAGACGTTCGTCAGCCAGGTCGTGGTGATGTATCTACTCGCGCTGCGCCTCGCCGAGTTGCGCGGCACGCTCGAGCCCGATCAGCTGAAGGCGACGATCAGCGAGGTCAAGCGCCTGCCGCACCGGATCGCAGAGATGTTCGAGCGCGACATGGGCGGGGTGGCTGACGTCGCGGAGCGGGTCCACGGAGCCGAGTTCTTCCTGTACCTCGGGCGGCACGTCGGGTTGCCGGTCGCGCTGGAGGGGGCGCTGAAGCTCAAGGAGATCTCCTACATCGCGACAGACGCGTACGCCGCCGGCGAGATGAAGCACGGCCCGATCGCTCTGCTCGACCAGAGCACGCCCGTAGTCGTGGTCGCGACCGAGTCGCCCGTGCTCGAGAAGGTGATCTCGAACATCCAGGAGGTCCGGGCCCGGGGCGCGCGCGTGATCGCGATTGCGACCGAGGGCGACGAGCAGATCGCCCAACACGCCGACGAGGTGATCGAGGTCCCGCGCACCGAGTGGATGCTGGCGCCGCTGCTCGCCGTGATCCCGCTCCAACTGCTGGCGTACCACATTGCCCGCCGGCGCGGGCTGAACGTCGACCAGCCGCGGAACCTGGCCAAGACCGTCACGGTCGAGTGAGCCCCGTGGGCGGGTCGGCGGGGGCCGCGGGCGGGCTCCCGATCAAAGTCGGGATCGACCTGCTCGAGATCGACCGCTTGGAGCGCGCGCTCGAGCGCACGCCGCGGCTCGCCGAGCGTCTGTTCACGCCCGGTGAGCGCGAGTATGCGGCTTCGCGCGTGCGGCCGGGGCAGCACCTGGCGGCGCGTTTTTGCGCCAAGGAGGCGGTGGCCAAGGCGCTCGGGGTCGAGTCGTGGAACTTCCACGAGGTGGAGGTGATCGGGACCGGCGGACCGCCGCGGATCAAGCTGTCGGGAAGCGCCGCGGAGCGGGCGGCCGAGCTCGGGGTGCAGGTCGAGGTGTCGCTCACGCACACCGACCACGAGGCCGCCGCGGTCGCGATCGCTTCCTGACGTCTAGATTCCCGAGGCGTGAGCCTTCCGGACTGGCTTGATCCGCTGCCGGACTCCGCCGAGCAGAGAGCCCTCGACGAGTGGGCGATCCACGACCGCGGAATCCCTGGCCTCGATCTGATGGAGCGCGCCGGGACCGGACTGGCCGACCTGGTCGGCTCGCTGGTCCCCGATGGGCGGATCGCAGTCGTGTGCGGCAAGGGGAACAACGGTGGCGACGGGCTGGTGACGGCGCGGGTGCTGCGCTCGCGGGGGCGCGGGGTCGACGTCCTAGTGCTCGGCGATCCGGGCGAGTTTCGCGGGGACGCCGCTTCAAATCTTGAGCGGTTGCCCGGGCCCGCGCCGGTCGCGTTCGACGCGTCGCGGCTCGCCGGCGCCGCGGGGATCGTCGACGCGATCCTCGGTACCGGCTTCTCCGGCGAGCCGCGTGAGCCCGCGGCCGGCGCGATCGGGGCGATAAACGACGCTGGCGCAGGTTCTGGCGCGGTCGTGATCGCCTGTGACGTGCCGAGCGGGGTCGACGCGTCTTCGGGCGAGGTCATAGGGTCGGCAGTGCGGGCGCGCGCCACCGCTACGTTCAACGCCGGCAAGCCGGGGCTGTGGATCGAGCCCGGCAAGACGCACGCCGGTGAGGTGCACGTAATCGACATCGGGATTCCTTTGGGTGGCCCGGTCGAGCCCCGCGTCGGGCTGATCTCCGCGCGCGTGGTGCCTTCGATTCCGCGCCGTGGGCGCGAGTCGACGAAGTTCGCGGCCGGGAGCGTGCTGGTGTGTGGAGGATCGGCGGGGCTCACCGGGGCACCCTGCATGGCCTCCGAGTCCGCGATGCGCGCGGGCGCGGGCTACGTCACGGCTTGCATTCCCGGGTCGCTGAGCCTCGTGTTCGGATCGAAGCTGCTCGAGGTCATGACGATTTCGCTGCCCGACACCGACGGGTCACTCGAGCCGCGCGGCGTCGAGCAGGTGCTCGAACGCGCGGATCGGTCGGACGCGATCGTGCTCGGACCCGGGTTGGGGCGCGTGAGCGGGGCCCAGGAGTTTGCGTTGCAGTTGGCCGCGGCGGCACCCGTTCCACTGCTGCTCGACGCCGACGGCCTGAACGCGCACGCGGGCTCGCTCGCGCTGCTCGCCGACCGGGAGGCCGCGACCGTGCTCACGCCACACGCGGGTGAGCTTGCGCGCCTCCTCGAGACAGACAGCGCGTCGATCGGCGCCCGGCGCCTCGACCACGCGCGGCGAGCGGCGCGCGAGTCGCAGGCGATCGTCGTGTTGAAGGGCGACGATTCGATCGTGGCCGCGCCGGACGGCCGGGTAGCCGTGAACCGGGGCGCATCGGCGGCGCTGGCCACCGCGGGCACCGGCGATGTGCTGTCGGGCGTGATCGGGGCGTACCTCGGCAAGCACATGGATCCGTTCGCGGCCGCGTGCGCCGGCGTGCTCGTCCACGGCCGCGCCGGGCAGCTGTGCGCGCAGGAGATCGGCCTTGAGGGCGTGGTCGCCGGCGACGTGATTCGCGCCCTGCCCCGCGCGCTGACGAGTCTTCTTTAGCCATGGCGGTGCGCGCGCTGGCCCGGGTGAACCTCGCGGCGATCGAGCGCAACGTCGCGCGGCTGCGTGGCGGGCTGGCGGACGGGGTTGCGCTGTGCGCGGTCGTGAAGGGGGGCGGCTACGGGCACGGGGCGCTGCCGGCGGCGCGCGCGGCGCTCGCCGGCGGTGCGCGGCTGCTGGCGGTGGCAACGGCCGGCGAGGCGGCCGAGTTGCGCGGCGGCGGGATCGAGTCGCCCGTGCTCGTGATGGGGGCGGTCAGCGACGAGGAGCTCCCGGTGGCGCTCGGAGCTCGGTGCGAGCTGGTCGCTTGGACCGGTGAGTTTGTGGAGCGGCTGGCGCGTGCGTGCTGCGAGTCCGCGGCGCCCGGTGGCGCGGTGCGGGTTCACGTCAAGCTCGACACCGGCATGGGCCGGCTCGGGACCCGGGACCCCGAGGAGGCGCTGCGCGTCGCCGAGCGGATCGCCGACGCCGCCCCGGCGCTCGAGCTTGCCGGCGCGATGACGCACTTCGCGAGCGCCGACGAGGACCCGGCGTTCACGTCCGCGCAGCTCGCGCGGTTCGAGCCGTTCGTGGCGGCGATGCGCGAGCGATGGCCGGGGATCGTCGTCCACGCCGCAAACAGCGCCGCCACCCTGCGCGAGCCCGCCAGCCATTTCGACTTTGTCCGGTGTGGGATCGCGATCTACGGTTGCGACCCGATGAACGACGATCCCGCTGCGCACGGCCTCGAACCGGCGCTCGAGCTGACGTCGTACGTGGCGGCCGTGAAGCTCGCCCGCGCGGGCGAGAGCGCCGGCTACGGGCGGCGATGGGTGGCGCGCTCGGACACGTGGGTGGCGACGGTGCCGATCGGCTACGCGGACGGGATTCGCCGGGCCCTCACCAACAACCTCGATGTGCTGATCGGCGGCCGGCGCTATCCGCTGGTGGGGACGGTCAGCATGGACAACATCACGGTCGACGTGGGCGCCCCCGATGCGGTTCGCTGCGGAGATCGCGTCACGCTCATCGGCGCCGACGCCGACGAGCGCCAGACGGCGGAGGAGGTAGCGCGGCGGATCGGCACGATCAGCTACGAGATCGTCTGCGGGCTGACGCCGCGGGTGCCGAGGGTCTACCACCGGGACGGGACGCCGGCGTGAGCGTCGCCGACCCGCTCCAGGCGCTCGCCGCGATCGTCGACGAGCCGGCCTGGCTCGTGGGTGGGGCGGTGCGCGACCGGGTGCTGGGGTACGCGACCGACGACTACGACGTCGTGGTCGCGGGCGACGCGCGCGGCTTAGCCCGATCGCTCGCGCGCGCCGGCGACGCGCACGTGTTCCCGCTCTCGGAGGCGTTCGGCGCGTGGCGCGCGGTCGCGCGGGATCGCCGCTGGCAGGTCGACGTGCTTCCGATCGCCGGCGACTCGATCGAGACCGACCTGGCCCGGCGCGACTTCACGATCAACGCGATCGCCGAGCCCCTCCCCGGCGGCGGATACGTCGACCCGTTCGGAGGGCTGGAGGACCTGCGCCGGCGCCGCCTGCGGATGGTGTCCGCGAGCGCGTTCGCCGACGACCCGCTGCGAACGCTCCGCCTCGCCCGGCTTGCGTGCGAGCTGAGCCTCGAGGTCGACGAGGACACGCGCCGGGCCGCCGCGGCGAGCGCCCGGGCGCTCGCCGACGTCTCGCCGGAGCGGATCTTCGCGGAGCTCAAACGGATCGTGACCGCCGATCGCGTGATCGACGGCCTCGAGCTGCTGGACGCCGTCGGCGCCACCGCCGTGGTCCTGCCCGAGCTGACCCGGATGCGGGGGGTCGAGCAGAGCTCCTACCACCACCTCGACGTCTACGAGCACACGCTTTCGGTGCTGTCCTGCGCGGTCGAGCTGTCCCGCCGCCCTGAGCGATGGCTCGGCGAGCACTCCGACGCGGTCAGGGAGTTCCTGGCAGAGCCGCTGGCCAACGAGCTGAACCGAGGCGAAGCGCTGCGGTTCGGGGCCCTGCTTCACGATGTCGCCAAACCGGAGACCCGGCGAGTGACCGCGGAGGGGCGGATCACGTTCATCGGGCACGACGTCGTGGGTGCCGACGTCGCGGCGGACGTGCTGACCCGGCTGAAGGTGAGCGACCGGCTGCGCGAGCACGTCGCTGCGCTCACGCGCAACCACCTGCGGCTCGGGTTCCTCGTCCACGAGAGGCCGATCGGCAGGCGGGCGATCTATCGCTACCTGCGGGCGTGCGAGCCGGTGCAGGTCGACGTGACGCTGCTCAGCGTCGCCGATCGGCTGGCCACGCGCGGGCGGGGGTCCGATGAGGCGATCGCGCTCCATCTCGAGCTCGCGCGCGACCTGCTGGGGGACGCGCTCGCGTGGCGCGCCGGTCGCCCGCGGCCTCCGGTGCGCGGCGACGAGCTCGCGCGGGCGGTCGGGCTCCGACCCGGCCCCGAGCTCGGTCAGCTCCTCACCGAGCTCGAGGAAGCTAGCTTCGCGGGGGAGATCACCTCGCGCGAGCAGGCGATCGATCGAGCGCGGGCGATCGTTCGGCGGAGCGGGTAGCCCGGTCGTCGATCGCTAGGCTGCGCGGCTGTGAGCGAACCAGATTGCATCTTCTGCAAGATCGTTGCCGGCGAGCTGCCGGCGCAGATCGTCGACGAGGACGAGCGCACGATCGCGTTCATGGACATCAACCCCGCGACGCGCGGGCACATGCTGGTCATTCCACGGCGGCACTCGCGCGACCTCGAGGAGGTCGACCCGGAGGATCTGGCGGCGACCGTGGTCACCGCTCAACGGATCGCGCGAAGGATGTTCGAGCGTCTCGAGGCGGATGGCGTGAACCTGATCAATTCGTCTCGGGCGCCCGCGTGGCAAACGGTTTTCCATTTCCACGTGCACGTGATTCCGCGGTACGAAGGCGATCCGCTGAAGCTTCCCTGGATCCCCACACCGGGGGATTCAGAGGACATCGAAGCGACCGCGAACACGCTGCGGTGAGCGGCTCGGACGGGTTTCACTGTCGCCTTCGGCACTGCTTCGACACCAGGGAACCTGCATCGAATCACTCCAGAAAGCCATCAACTGCACTTACTTGCTACCTTCCCCGGGTTGGTCGGGGCCCTCGGGACCCCAACCGGCGTGTCCGATAGCAGGCTATAAGGGGAGTACATGGCAACGGGTACCGTCAAGTGGTTCAGCGACGACAAGGGCTTCGGCTTCATCACGCCCGATGACGGCGGGCGCGACTTGTTCGTTCATTTCACTGGCATCGTGGGGGACGGCTATCGCTCGCTGTCCGAGGGAATCAAGGTTTCATACGAGGAGGAGGCCGGCCCCAAGGGGCCTAAGGCCGTTAACGTCAGCAAGCTCTAGCAAGGCGGCTGGACTAGCCGTTTTGTAGTAGCGAACGCGACCGACCGGCGCCAGGATGGCGATCGTCGCCTTGATGCGGCGCAACTGGCGCCGGGGTGTCGTGTTGAATCTGGACATGAAACGTTCTCTGTTGGCCACAGCTGGCGCCGTCGCGCTCTGCGGGCTGGTCCCAGCCGCTGCCGACGCGATGATCAGCGAGCTTGGCGCCACTACGTCGCCGCTTGTCGCGCCGGCTTGCCCGAAGGGCGTGCCGCCCTCACAATGCACGATCATCCTGACCCGGGCCACCGCGCTCGAGACGATCAGGGACAACATCGCCTACCCGTCCAAGGTCAAGCAGGCCGGGCGGATCGTGGCGTTCACCGTCGGTCTGTCCGCCCTGTCCACCAACGCGACGACCGCCGCGAGTGACGTGAAATTCCTCGACAAGACCTACGGCGGGGACGCGCAGGTCGGCATCACCGTGCTCAAGCCGGTCGGCAAAAAGGCCGCCTGGACGTGGTCCGTGGTCGCACAGAGCCCCCTGGTGGACGTACAGCCCTATCTGGGCCAGGTCGCGCAGTTCGCTCTCACGACCTCGATCCCGGTAGTTCGCGGTGAGGCGATCGCCCTGACCACCCCGACGTGGGCGCCGGTCCTGACGATCGACCTCTCGACGAGCCACTTCGCCTACCGGCAGAGCCGCAGCCGCAACTGCAATCTTCCGCCCAGCACGTCCCAGGCCCAGGTCACCGTGGGCCAGAACGCCTCGTATTCGTGCGACTACCCGGGGACGCGGGTCGAGTACAGCGCCACCGAGGTGACGAACGCGGTGCCGAACACGACGACGACGACGGGCACCACGACAACGCCGAAGAAGTAAGAGCTGAGCGCCGGCGGGCGGTCGCCGGGGCGCTCGTTCGCGGCACTGGCGCCCGCTTGTTGCGCTGGCGCTCTTTCGCAGCGCTGGCGCTCTTTCGGAGCGCTGGCGCTTTTTCGGAGCGCTGGCGCTCGTTGCAGCGCCGGCGCCGGAGTCTGGCGCTGTGGCGGCATTGGGGGCGTCCGAGGCCGCTGTGGCCCGCGTGCGCAGCTGTGAGTGGCTTCTGGGTGTGTGTCGCCGCCGGTGCGTGCGTTCGGCGACTTGTGAGCGCCTAGGGGAGCCCGCCGCCGCCGCTGCCCGAGCCCGTGTTCCCCGAGCTGGTGGACGTCGCCCCGTTAGGCGTGGCGCCACCGCCGCCGCCGGCAGGCTGGCTCGGGGCGCTCGAGTTACCGCCGCCCGTCGCGCCGCCACCGCCCGTGTTGCCGGCGCTCGTGTTGCCGCCCGAGGTGCCGGACGAGCTGTTCCCGCTGCCAGAGGAGGCCGATGCAGAGTTCGACGTCGACGCGCCGCTCGAAGACGAGGTGGACGTGCTCTTCGTCGTCGAGGCGGTCGACGACGTTCCGGTTGCCGCCGACGTGGTGATCGTCGCCGTCGGGACCGTCAGCGGGGGGGCGCCCGAGGTGTCCGTGGCCGCGCCGCCACCACCGCATGCCGCGATTGCCACCGAGGCGGCGGCACCGGCGGCCAGCACGGCGAGGCCGCGAGTAGCGCGAATGACGACTGGACGACCAGGCACGACCGACCCCTCAGACTTCGAGCGGGTCCATCCGCCTGCCGCAATGGGGACAGTCGTTGAGGTCCTTCTGGCAATGCTGGTCGCACCAGTTGCAGAAGCGAAGGTTGTCAACCGCCCACGGCAGCTCGGATGGGGTCGGTGCCAAGGGCAGCAGCTGCCCGACGACCTCCAGCGGCTCACCGGTCTCTCGGTCGAGGTAGGTCCGTCCGACCTCGGCGTCGATCACGACCTCGCGGCCGGTGGATGGCGTCCTCATCCGGTACTTCTGACGCAACCTCATTCTCCGCCATCGTATAGCAGGGGGCGGATGTCCGCCGCCGTGCCGGCGCTTCGCGCGGACCGGGGAGGGCGGTAGGCGAGGCGGTGAGCCCCCCTGCCGACGGCTTGGATAGAGTGCCGCCTCTCAAGGTATGGACAAGTCGCTGGGACGCATCGCAACGCTCATGGCGGCAGCCTTAGTCGCGATTACCGTGGGGGGTTGCGCGATCAAGCATCCCACCGCCAACCTCGTGACGGGCAAGAAGCTGTTCGCTACGAACTGCGCCTCATGCCACACGCTCGCTCACGCGAACTCAACCGGCACGGTCGGCCCGAACCTGGACGATGCATTCCGGCAGGATCGGATCGACGGGGTCAAGAGCACCTCGATCGAAGGGCTGATCTCGTTCTGGATCCAGTACCCGAACTCCGAGGGCGTGATGCCGGCGATGCTCGTGAAGGGCCAGGACGCCCAGGACGTCGCCGCCTATGTCGCGGCGGTCGCGGCGAAGCCGGGCCAGGACACGGGTGCGCTCGCCCAAGCGGTGGCGGAGAAGGTCAACCCGACGGCGGCCGTCGGCAAGCAGATCTTCACCGGCGTCGGTGGGTGCGGGTCCTGTCACACGCTGGCCGCCGCGGGGACGACCGGCACGGTCGGACCCAATCTGAACACCCTCAAGGCCGCCTGCGCCACCCCGGCGTCCCAACAGGCCCGCGGCGCGACGTTCGAGAAGTGCGCGACGACCGCGATCACCGACCCCTACAAGTACATCCCGGCGGGCTACCACGCCGGGATCATGCCCAACACATTCAGCAAGACGCTCAGCCCGAGTCAGATCCAGGCGCTGGTCGCGTTCCTGGATTCGGCGACGCACTAGCGCCGGGTGGCGCGGGCTTCGACGCGCGGGATTGCGAGCCGGCGGGTGGGGTCGCGTTCCGGCCGCCGGGTACGCCTCCCGGGCGGAACGGCGGGCACCTGGAGAGGGGTGCGGCGGGCTCCTCGCGGATCGATCCTGCGAGCGAACCTGCATAACACGACAAACGGCCGATTCAGCGCGAGCCTTGCCGAGTAGTGCACGCCTGACGTGCATAGCTCGGCAAGGCCGGCCGACCGCACGCGAAATGTCGTGCTGTGCAGGTCGGGGGCGTGCGTGACGGGCCACGGTGCGCCTGAAGAGGCTTCGGTGGCGCGCTAGGCATGTGGGGCGTGCGTGACGGGCCACGGTGCGCCTGAAGATGCTTCGGTGGCGCGCTAGGCATATGGGGCGTGCGTGACGGGCCACGGTGCGCCTGAGGATGCTTTTGTGGCGCGCTACGCATGCTCGGGAGCCGCCCGGGGAAAGGGAGGGCGGACTCCGGCCCATTGCCGGCGCCACAGGTCAGTACGCCGCTGCCACCGCGACCCCGCGCCACCGCCACCGCCACCGCCACCGCCACCGCGACCCCGCGCCACCGCGCCACCGCGGCCCCGCGCCACCGCGCCACCGACCCCGGACCCCCGACGCGCGCGCCACCGCGCCACCGCCACCCCGCGCCACCGCCACCCGACCCCGCGCGGGCGCCGCCGCGCTCAGGAAACCGTGGCGCTCGATCCGCGCGTCGTGATCCGCTCGAGCAGCTCGTCACCCCGGCCGGCCGCCACCGCGCGCGCCGCCCGCTGCTCATCGAGCTCGATACCGCGAGCGGCCGCCGCCTCGATCAGCGCCTGCCGCTCCTCGGCCTCGCGCGCGACCTTCAGGAACAGCCAGCAGAACAGGCCGATCGTGAGCAGGCTCTCCTCGACCATCATCAGGCCGGCGGCGGCGACCTGGTCGCCGAGCGGGCTGATGTGCCACTTAGCGTCGCCGGCGCGGTAGATCGGGTAGAGCACGGTGCCGGAGAAGATCATGATGTTCGCGAGGATCGTCCCGGCCAGGCGGACCGCGATGATGTAGGCGAGCCGCGCCGCGTTGCCGAACCACGAAGGTTTCGGCAACGGTCCCAGCAGCGCCATCCACATCGCCATGCCGAAGGCCAGGAAGCACGCGTGCTGGAGGCCGTGGAGCAGGTCGTGGCGAAGCGCCGCCTGGTAGAGCACCGGCAGGTGCCAGACGTAGAAGTTGATCGCCCACGCCGGGAACGCGACCAGCGGGTGGGCGAACACGCGGAGCTTGCCGACGTACGGCCGGCGCAGGAGCGGCGCGAGCAGCGGGCCGGTGAAGCCGAGCACGATCAGCAGGGCCGAGATGTCGCCGATCACAAGGTGCTCGGCCATGTGCGCCACCAGCAACTGGTCGGCGAGCGAATCGACGGGCGCGCTCAACGCGATCGCGAGCGTCAGCAGGCCGAACCCAAAACACGCTTGCCGCCACCCGGGAACGGCGCGCCGCTCGTGCGACAGGGTCTGGACGCGCGCGCGATATGGCAGCCAGCACAGCAGCACCACGACCGACGGGACGATTCCGTTGATCGGGGCGGCGCCCGCGAACGGCAGCGAAATCAACGCAACCACGACCTCAATGGTGGCGCATGACCGCCGGAACGACTAGTGCCCCGAGTCAGAAATTGGATGGCATTCGAGCGGCCCTGGCGGCGCCTGGCTTTGTCCTCGGATCCTCATGTAGCGCCGCTACACGTCGGATCCTGCGTCCTCGCCAGGCTCCGCCAGTGACCACTCTCGGTGCCACCGAATTTCTGCCTCGCGACACTAGGTCAGCGCGCGAACGATCAACACGATCACAACGATCGCGGCGATCACGGCCAGGCAATAGAGGAACACCCGGAAGGCGTCGGCCTCGTAACGCAGCGGATTCGCCAACGCCGGACGCCAGCCAGCTAGAGGACGTACACCGCTGTGTACACGATGATCCACATGATGTCGACGAAGTGCCAGTAGATCCCTGGCACTTCCATCCCCGCGTGGTTCTCGGGCGAGTAGTGACCACGGAATGTGCGGACAGTCACCATCAGCAGGAGGCACAGGCCGATGAATACGTGGGCGCCGTGCAGGCCGGTCAGCGAATAGAAGACGGTGGCTTGGGCCGAGTCGTGGGGCGCCCATCCGAGGTGGACGTACTCGTTGATCTGGATGAACAGGAACGTCAGCCCGAGCATGAACGTCGAGGCCATCCCGGCCCTCATGCCGAAGCGGTTTCCGTTCTTCGCTGAGGTCAGCGCCCAGTGCAGGGTGAGCGACGAGGAGAGCAGGATCGCCGTGTTCACGCCCGCGACCGCTTCGGGCACGACCGTGCCGTGGGCCGGCCATGGGTTGTGGCTGACGATTCGGATGAAGAAGTACGCCGTGAAGAACGCGCCGAAGATCATGATCTCCGACATGATGAAAAGCAGCATGCCGAGCGTCGGCGCGTGCACTCGCGAGGACTGATGCGCGGCCGGCGGACCGTGATGCTCGGCGTGGCCGTGGGTGATCGAGGCGGCTTCCATGGCTATGCGGTGCTCGACGCGACGTCCTCGTGGACGACGTGCTCAACGGGTTTACCGGTGGTGCGCCTGACTCGCTCGACCAGGTCGGTGCGCAGCCACCCGGACTTGGTGTCGGAGAAGGTCGAGATCACGATGTCGTCGACGCGGAAGTACTGAAGCGCGTTCGTGATCGCGGTGAACGGGTCGGGGTCGCCGATCATGCCGGCGGCGAACATGCCAGCCGCGTGCAGCCGGTCGAGCACCAGCTTCAGCCGCGTCCGCGCGCGGTTGGCGTCCTGGCCGCCGCCGCCCTCCTGCGGCACGACGACCACGAACAAGTGAGGGCGGCCCTCGGGATCGGAGTCGGCCTTGGCCTTGAGCGCGTCGAGCAGCTCGTCGCCGCTCGCGGTGCGGTTCGCGACCGCCAGCGTCACGGCGAACGGCAGTCCCTCGGTGTCGGGATCCGCGATCACGTGCTCGACCGGGAGCCCGGTGGCGTCGCGAACGCGCTCGATCAGGTCTCGCCGCATCCAGCCCGAGCGCGTCGCCGGATACGTCGAGATGATGATCTCGTCGGGCCGGTAGGCGTGGACCGCGTCGATCGTCGCGGAGTAGGGGTCGCTGTCGCCGACCTCGCCGATCGCGTTGATGTGCTCGGCGCGAGCGAATTCGAGCGCGAGATCGATGCGCGTCTGGGCGGCATCGAACACCGAGTCGTCGTATACGACGAGCCCCGCCCGGGGCCGATTCTGGGGCGCGACGAGCACGAACCGGACGTCGCCCTGGGCGGAGCGGGTGCGAACAGCTTCGAGCAGCGACCGACCGCCCAGCGTCTCGTTGGCGACTACCAGGATGGTTTTCACGTGTGGCCCCCCTGACCGGGCCTCGCGGTGACAGCGCCTGCTCCGACGGGAACGCGCTGTACCTCGGCGGGCGGCTTGAAGATGCCGTGCACCGCGCCCGGGACGCCGTACTCGTACGGACCGCCGACGACCGTCGGGATCGCGTCGAAGTTGAAGATCGGTGGCGGCGAGGAGACCTGCCACTCGAGCGTCAGCGCACGCCAGGGGTTGGCCGGGGCCCGGGGCCCGCCGCGCCAGCTGACGATCATGTTGTAGAGGAAGATCAGCGTGCTCAAGCCGAGGATGAAGCCGCAGATCGAGATGAACAGGTTCCAGTCGGCGAACTTCGCGGCGTACTCGGCGACGCGCCGCGGCATCCCCTGGATCCCGATCAGGTGCATCGGGCCGAAGGTCAGGTTGAAGAAGATGAAAGTCATCCAGAAGTGCCACTTGCCCAACCGTTCGTCGTACATCCTTCCGGTCATCTTCGGGAACCAGTAATAGACGCCGGCGAAGATCGTGAACAACGACCCGCCGAACAGCACGTAGTGGATGTGGGCGACGATGAAGTACGTCTGGCTGACGTGGATGTCGAACGGAATCATCGCCAGCATCACGCCGCTGATACCGCCGAGCGTGAAAGCCGTCAGGAACCCGAGCGCGAACAGCATCGGCGTGTCGAGATGGAGCACGCCTCGCCACAGCGTCGCGAGCCAGGAGAAGATCTTGATGCCGGTGGGGATCGCGATGATCGCGGTCGTGATCATCATCGGGATGCGGATCCACGGCGGCATCCCCGACACGAACATGTGGTGGGCCCACACGGTGAAGCCGAGCACCACGATCGCGAGCAGCGAGAACGCCATCATCCGGTAACCGAAGATCGGCTTTCTCGACTTGACCGCGATTACCTCGGAGATGATCCCGAAGCCGGGCAACATCATGATGTAGACGGCGGGGTGGGAATAGAACCAGAACACGTGCTGGTACATGAGCACGTTGCCGTTCTTGTCCGGTCCCACGAATGCGTCGAAGAAGTGGAAGTGCATCGCGGTGTCGAGCAGGATGAAGAACTGCGACGCCGCGATGAACGGCGTGGCGATCACGACCAGCAGCGAGGTCGAGAAGTTCGCCCACACGAGCAGCGGCATGCGGAAGAAGCTCATTCCGGGCGCACGCATAGTGATAATCGTCACGAGGAAGTTGAGCGCGGTGGCGATCGACGACGCGCCCGCTAACTGCACGGCGATCGAGAAGAACAACTGCCCGATCGGCATCGTCGTCGACAGCGGCGCGTAGGCCGTCCAGCCGGCCGCGAACGAGCCGCCCGGAGCCAGGAAGCTCATCAGCATCATGATCCCGGCCAGCGGCAGCAGCCAGTACGACAGCGCGTTCAGGCGGGGGAAGGCCATGTCCGGCGCACCGATCATCAGGGGCAGGACGAAGTTGGCCAGGCCGGCGAACACCGGGATCACGAACAGGAAGATCAGGATCGTGGCGTGGACCGAAAACACGCCGTTGTATTCCTCGGGGGTCAGGAACTGCATCCCGGGCTTGGCCAGCTGGGCGCGGATCAGCATCGCCAACATGCCGCCGACCAGTAGGAAGAAGAACGAGGTGACCGTGTACTGGATCCCGATCACCTTGTGGTCGGTGTTGACCCGGAAGTAGTCGCGCCAGCTGTGGGCGCCGTGGCCCGAGTGGTCCTCCGGCCGCGTTGGCCGGCCGGCGGCCCAGTAGAGCCAGTAGTCGGCCGTGCCGATCCCGAACATGAAGAAGATCGGAACCGCCAGCAGCGCCACGATCGTGATCGCGTGGCCGTCGATCACGGGGTGATCGTGCATCAGCGCGCGGATCAGGACGGTCAGGCCGAACGCGAACGCGAACCCGATGACCTCGAACAGCGCAGCTCGGTACCAGCCAGGACGCCGGAGGCTCGGCGGAAGCGGGACGCGGGTACGCCGGGCGACGGGAGCCTCATGTGCCGCGGTTGTGACTGCCATCAGTCGCGCTCCTCTCCGAGACGGGTCCCGCTACGGACGAAACCGACGCACGTGGACCCGCGACGGCTACCGCTATCCATCATCTGGACGATACCTCCTTGCGACGGCGCCACGGCCGCTCACTTGGCCGCGCTCGAGAGGAAGTTGACGAGCGCCTGAATCTGCTCCGGGGTGAGGCGCTGAGTGAAGTTCGACGGCATGATTCCCGCGCTATAGCCGGTCGGCAGGTACGCGTACGGCTTGGTGATCGCGGTCTCGATGCATTGCTTGAGCGTCGTTCCGCGGATCTTCTGGGAGGCCGGATTCACGCAGTCTGTCCGAAGCCTGACATCGAGATTGGGACCGACCGTCCCGGTGGCCGATGCCGCCGCGAGCGTGTGGCAACCGCTGCACCCCGCCGAGCCGGTGAACACGGCCTGACCGGCGGCGGCGCTCGTCGCGGACGAGCTCGAGGAGGAGGACGAGGACGACGAGGACGTGCTCGGCGCCGAGCCGCTGCCGTTCGGCACGTTCTGACCGTAATCCGGTACGGCCTGGGTCGCGGTCGCGGGCGGCGTCCCGACCGGTGGCGGGCCGTTGATCGGCTGGGACTTCAGCCAGCTTGCGAACGCGGCCGGGGTCAGCACATGGGCGCTGCTCCGCATCAGCGAGTGGCCGGCGCCGCACAACTCGGTGCACTCGACCGGGTACGTGCCGAGCACGTCGGGGGTCACCCGGAGCGTCGTGACGATCCCCGGTACGGCATCGAGCTTCTCCGAGAAATTCGGCACGAAGAAGCTGTGGATCACGTCGAGCGAACGAAGCTTGAAAACGACCGGCCGGCCCTCTGGCAGGTACAGCTCCGAGGAGACGACCTGCTTGCCGGGCGACTGCGGATAGGAGAACTCGAACGCGAACTGGCGCGTGGTGACGTTGACGGTCATCGCGTTGGTCTTGTTGGCCTCGTTCGTGCGCAGGACCGAGTACGCGTACGCGCACAGCGACACGATCAGGATCGCCGGGACCGCGGTCCACACGACCTCGAGGCGCGTGTTGCCGTGGATCGGCGGACCGTCCATCTCCTCCTGCCCCGGACGCATGCGGAACTTCCAGACCGAGAACAGCACGACGGTCTCGACGATCACGAAGATCGGGATCGTGGCGATCAGCAGCACGTCGTAGAGCGTGCGGACGTTGCCCGCCTGGACCGAGCCCTTCGCCGGGAACCACGGAATGATCAGCGCGAGCGGAATCGCGATCGCCGTGGCGATCACACCGATCACGACCATCTGGAGAATCGGGCGGTTACGCACGCTGGTCTTGAGTCTGCGGGCCCTCGAGCGTCACTCGGCCCCGCATCCTAAGCGTTCTGGTCGACGAAGGACCCCGAGACGCAAGCCAACAGGCCGGCGGGGCCGCCGCGCCGCGTTCGAATAGCCCGAACGCCCCGAACCGCGACGCGATTTTGCTGCCAGCGGCGCCACGGGTTCAACTATGATTGAGGCAATTGTTGCAATCTATCCGGGAGTCGTGATGCACGTACGCGAGGGGATGTCCGAGGCCGTCCTGACGATCGGCCCGAGTCATACGTTGCGGGATGCCGCCGAGGCCATGTGCAGGCGCAACGTCGGCGCGGCCGTCGTGCTCGACCCCGATGCCCCCGGCCCGAGCGTCATCACCGAGCGCGACATCCTGAGGGCCGTCGGGAGCGGGGAGGATCCCGACCAGGAGCTGGTCAGCAATCACGTGACCTCGAATCTGACGCTGGCGTCTCCCGACTGGTCGCTCGAGCGGGCGGCGTCGACGATGGTGAGGGGCCGGTTCCGCCACCTGGTCGTCTATGAAGGCGGCGAGCTCGCGGGGATCCTGTCGATGCGCGACATCATGCGCGTGTGGACGCAGGACGGCGCGACCAGCGACGTGCCTGCCGAGGCCGCCCAGGCGTAGCGGCGCGCGGAGTCGCCCTCGTCCGCCCGTCGGTGGGCGCGCCGCGGGAGGCATTGCCTTGTCCGGGAGTCTCCGGCCTACGTAACGGCGGCACCTGGAGAGGGGGCGGGGCGGGTTGCCGGCGCGTGGGCGGGCCTCGGATGCCGGCGGATCATGCATAACGCGACATTTGGCGTTTGCCGACGAGGCCGTGGCGTACGACGCATGCCCCACATGCTTGACACGCCACGGCCAGCGCCAGGTGCGCGAAATGTCGCGTTATGCATGCTGGTGCCCGGACGCCAGAGGCGCCGACGCGCCTAGCGGCTGTACAGGGGAGCGCGGCCGCCGCCGGCTCGCACTCGCGCGAAGCTCGGGTCGCGATCGGGGACGGCAACGTTCCCGCTAGCTGAGCGCGAGGGCGAGACGGGGGCGGTGCGCTTCCTAATGCGAGTGTTCTTCCGGGAGCTCGGCGATGTCGCGCCGGGTATCCCCGACCCACAGGAGCACGATGATCACGAGCGCGATCAACCCGACGATGCTCAGGATGATGTTGATCGTCGTCCCGATCACGATCAGCGTGATCGCGATCGCCGTCATGAACGGCTTGACGCTCGGTCCCGGCAGGTGCAGCTGCTCGCCGGCCGGCGGCGCGTGAGTCGGGTGCTCGCTGTCGTTCACGGATGGACGTAGATCGCGGCCGCCACGAACGTGAGCCCGAACATGATGCAGCAGAGCGCGCCCGCGATCAGACCGAGACGGAGGTTCTTGCGTGCAAGCTTTCGGTCCATGACGGGCGGAAGGCTACAGCTTCACGTCGGCGACCATCGCGCCGAATAGCAGCGCGAGGTAGGCCAGGGAGAACAGGTAAAGGCGCAGCGCAGTGCGCCGGTCGGCCTGGCGGTACAGCCACAGCGCGCCGGCGATGAACGCGAGGCCGAGCACGATCGACGCGAACAGGTACGCAACGCCGAACTCGCCGGCGCAGAACGGCAGCTGCGTGACCGCGTACAGCAGCAGCGTGTACAGAACGATCTGCCGGCGAGTCTCGCGCTCGCCGCGAACGACCGGCATCATCGGCACGCCCACCTTCGCGTACTCGTCTTTCATCAGCAGGCTGAGCGACCAGAAGTGGGGCGGGGTCCAGTAGAAGACGATCGCGAACAGATACACCGCCGTCCAGGACAGCGACCCGCGCGTGGCAGCCCAGCCGACGAGCGGCGGCACGGCTCCGGCGGCGCCCCCGATCACGATGTTCTGGGCGCTGCGGCGCTTAAGCCAGATCGTGTACACCCCGACGTAGCCGACGAACCCGCCCAGCGCGAGCGCAGCAGCCAGCAGGTTCACGGTCAGCGACAGGACCAAGAACGACAACGCGCACAGCGCGAACCCGAAGATCAGCGCGGCACGGGGTGAGATCCGGCCGGCGGGAATCGGCCGCGTCGCGGTCCGCTTCATCTGGGCGTCGATGTCGCGGTCGTAGTAGTGGTTGACGGCGCCGGCGCCACCGGCGGACAGGTAGCCGCCGAGGCACGTCAGCGCGATCTTTGAGATGGGCGGGCTGCCCGCGATCTCCATCGTGGTGATCGTCGTGAACAGCAGCAGCGTCTGGACCTTCGGCTTGGTCAGCTCGAAGTAGTCGGCGACTACCTGGCGGACGCCGGAGGTAGCCGACGCGGAGGGGACCGGGGCTGCCGGCGCCGCGGAGACCTGGGTTACCGACGACCCATCCATGCCGAGGAGCCTACGCCCTCGCGAACCGCTCGCTGCCACCCGTCTTCTGGCTGACGCCGGTGTTGCGCTCGATCTGGCGGCGGATGTCGCGCATCGGCTCTACCGACCGCACGCGAGGAATCTCGTCGAAGTTGTTGACCGGCGGCGGCGACGGGACGAACCACTCGAGCGTATTTCCCTTCCATGGGTCGGGTCCGGCCAGCGGTCCGGTCTTGTAATTCCTCGCGATGTTGCCGATCGTCATCAGGATCCCGACGGCGAGGATGAACGCGCCGATCGTCGAGATGAGGTTGTAGGTCGACCACCCGAGCCCGGGTTGATAGGTGTAGATCCGCCGCGGCATGCCGGTCAGGCCGAGGGCATGCTGGACGAGGAAAGTCATGTTGAAGCCGATGAACACGAACCAGAACGACAACTTGCCCAGGCGTTCGTTCAGCAACCTACCGGTCATCTTTGGGAACCAGTAGTAGATGCCCGCGAGCACGGGGAAGATCGCCCCGCCGAAGATCGTGTAGTGGAAGTGGGCGACGACGAAGTAGGTGTCGTTCAGCTGCCAGTCGACGGGGAACACGGCGAGGAAGATCCCGGTGATCCCGCCGACGGTGAAGATCGCGATCATGCCCACCGCGTAATACAGCGAGGTCGTCATCACGATCGATCCTCGCCACAGGGTCGATATCCAGTTGAAGATCTTGACTCCGGTGGGAACGCCGATCAGGAACGAGCTCAGCATGAAGAACCCGAGCACGACGACCGGTATCGGCGAGGCGAACATGTGGTGGGCCCAAACCAATGTCGCAAGGAACGCGATCACGACGGTCGATGCCGCGATCGCCTTGTAGCCGAAGATCGGCTTGCGCGAGAACACCGGGATGACCTCGGAAATGATCCCGAAGCCGGGCAACACCATGATGTAGACCTCGGGATGGCCGAAGAACCAGAACAGGTGCTGCCACAGGATCGGCGAGCCGTGCGCGGTGGGGTCGAACCAGTGGGTTCCGAAGTGGCGGTCGGTCAGCAGCATCGTGACCGCGGCGGCCACGACCGGCAGCGCGATGATCAGCAGCACCGCGTACACCAGGATCGTCCAGATGAACAGCGGCAGCCGTCCCCAGGTCATCCCGGGGGCGCGCATGTTTACGATCGTCGCGTAGAAGTTGATCGCGCCGAGCAGCGAGGAGATGCCGGTCAGGTGGATCAGGAAGATCCACGCGTCCTGGCCCCCGCTCGGCGAGTACTGGATGCTCGACAGCGGCGGGTAGCTCCACCAGCCTGCCTCCGGCGGGTGCCAGAAAAGCGTCGCGTAGAACACGATCCCGCCGGCCAGCAGCAGCCAGTACGAGAGCGCGTTGAGCCGCGGGAACGCCATGTCGCGAGCTCCGATCATCAACGGCACGAAGTAGTTGCCGAACCCGGCCATCACCGGCACGACGAACAGGAACACCATCGTCGTCCCGTGGAGCGTCAACAGCTCGTTGTAGCGCTCGCCGCTCAGCAGCGTGTTGCTCGGCTCGGCCAGCTGCACTCGCATCAGCAGCGCCTCGACGCCGCCGAGCATGAAGAACACGAACGTCGTGACCAGGTACATGATCCCGATCTTCTTGTGGTCCGTGGTCACGATCCATTCGACCCAGCGCTTGCTCGTGCGCGTCCGGGCCACGTCGTGCGTCAGCACCTCTGGCACCGGTTGGACTGCTCCGGTGACCGGTCGGGCGGCTGGCTCGGCAATCACGGACATTCGCAGTCTCCTAGAGGTTTCCGGTTCGTGTCAGGTACGAGCGCAACACGGTCACCTGCGAGTTGGCGGTCTGGATCAGCTTGGACTGGCGGGTGAGCCAAGCCTGGTAGGCGGCCGGGGAAACCACGTCGACGAGCGCGGTCATGAAGGCGTGCTGGCGCCCGCACAACTGCGCGCACTGGCCGTGATACAGGGCCGGACCGACGGCCTTGAACCATGTGTAGGTGGTGTAGCCGGGCACCGCGTCGACCTTTCCTCCGAGCGACGGAATCCACCACGAATGGATCACGTCGATCGACGAAATGCTGAGCACGACCGTCGTGCCCTCCGGCACGACCATCTCCTGGTAGGAGTAGGGCAGCTTGGACCCGAACGGGTTGTGCTCGCAGCCGGAGCCGTACACATAGCGCCAGATGTACTGCCGACCCTGAACGCAGATCGTCAGCTTCTTCCCGTTGGGCGGACTCGGCTGGTTCAGCGACGACTCGAGGAACGGAGCGCTCGAGTTTGGCGGGTTGAGGATGCTCGGGAGCTTGATGAACGTGACCACGGTCAGCACGACGAGAATGGCCGCCGCGGCGATCGTCCAGGAGATCTCGAGCCGTGTGTTTCCGTGGATCTGCGCGGCCGTCTTCACCTTCTTGGCGCGGAACCTGTAGACCGAGTAGACCAGCGCCCCCTCGACGATCACGAACACCACCGCCGCGATGTACAGGATGATCAGGTACAGCGAGTGGATCTGGTCGGCGTTCGGGGAACCGCCGGTCTTTGGCGTGATGAAGTTCGCGAACGCGCTCGGCGCCATCAGGAGCGCGACGAGGACGGAGGACGCGAGCGCTGCGCTGAAGACGCGGGGCGTACGGCGTCGGCGCTTGGCGTCGGAGGCGTCGGGTCGCAAGGCTGCGCGATTCTATCTAGGCAGCCCCTGCCTTGACCCCGCGCCCCGGGTCGTTGCGAGTGCTACAAAGGCCGCCGCGCTCTGGGCCCGAGCCGGGCACTCCATATACTCGCCGCCCTTGCGCGCACGGAGGGCCATCAAAGCCGCGGCTTGGGTCCTCGTCGCGACGGGCGTGGCGCTGCCCGTCCTACGGCGACGAGTCAAGATCCCGCCGGCGGTGGTGCTCGGCGGCGCCGGCCTCGCGCCGGCGGCGCTGTGCGTCGCGGTCCCACGGTCGCGGTTGCGCGACGCGGGCGTCTGCGTGCTCAACATGTGGGCGTATCTAGCCGCCTACGAGATGCCCCACGACGATCCCGAGCGGCTCGAGGCGAGGGTGCTCGTCGACTACCCAGTCGCGATCGACCGGGTCCTCGGCCTCGGGGTGCCGCCGACGCTGCGGCTGCAACGGCTCTCGACCCCGGGCAGGATCAACCGCCTCGAGCGCGTGCTCGTGTGGTCCCACTGGATGTGGTTCTTCGTGCCCCACGCGACCGTCGCCTACGTCTGGTGGCGAGCTCCGGACCGGTTCCCGAGCGCGGCGGCTCGGATGTATGGGGTATTCGACGCCGGGGCGGTGTTCTACTGGGCGATCCCGACGGCGCCGCCGTGGTACGCGGCCTCGAAGGGTCGCCTCGACGACGGCGAGGCGCTCCACGTGCGGCGGATGATGATCGAGTACGGGCAGCAGTTCTGGGGTGACCGCTGGGGTGCCCTCTACGATGTCCTCGGAGGAAATCCCCTTGCCGCCATGCCGTCGCTGCACTTCGCCACGTCACTCATGGCCGCGCACCTCCTATCGGAGGTGGGGCCGGTCGCGGGCGCCGTGGGGTGGGCCTACGCCGTGACGCTCGGCCTCGCGCTGGTGTACCTCGGCGAGCACTACGCGGTCGATCTGATCGGGGGGGCGGCGCTGGCCGAGGGGGTTCGGGCGGCGGCGCCGCGCCTGGAGCCCCTCTACCGCCGGGTATCGGCGGGCCTGCAGGCGCTCGAACTTGGCGCGGGGACGTAGTTGCGGCGGGAGGGAAAGCGCCCGGTTGAGCCCGACGACGTCCTCGAGTCGCGGGCGGTGGAAGCTCCAGATACGGGATCGGACCCCGGCGACGACGGTCGGGACGGCGGGCCGCGCGTTCTGTTCACGCGCGGACGAGTGATCGGAACGCTGTTGTTCGTCGCCTCCGCGCTCGCGTTCCTGTACTTCGTCCTGCCCAAGCTGCTCGGGCTGCACGAGACGTGGGACCGGATCCGGCACGGCGACGCGTGGTGGTTCGGGTTGGCCGCGGTGCTCGAGGTGTGCTCGTTCTTCGGGTACGTGTGGCTGTTCCGCGGCGTGTTCGTGGATGAGGACTCGCGGATCGACTGGCCCGAGAGCTACCAGATCACGATGGCCGGGCTCGCGGCGACGCGCCTGTTCGCCGCCGCCGGGGCCGGCGGGATCGCGCTGACCGCGTGGGCGCTGCGTCGCTCCGGAATGCGGCGTCGGACCGTTGCCCGCCGGCTGATCGCGTTCACGGTGATCCTGTACGCGGTCTACATGATCACGATGGTGGTCGACGGCGTCGGCCTGTACCTCGGGGTGATTCCGGGCGGCGGGTCGTTCGCGATCACGATGGGTCCCGCGATCTTCGGAGCGGTCGTGATCGTGCTGTTCGTCGGGCTCTCGACCCTGCCGCACGACATCGACCAGATGGTCGGGCGATGGACGTCCGGCCGTCATCGGGCCGAGCGGCTCGTGTTCCGCCTCGCCGCCGCCTCGGCCACGGCGACGACCGGCATCCGGACGGCGATCGGCCTGGTCCGCTCGCGCAACCCGAGTCTGCTCGGTGCGGTCGCCTGGTGGGGGTTCGACATCGCCGTGCTGTGGGCGTGCTTCCACGCGTTCGGGGCCTCGCCGCCCAAAGGCGTGATCGTGATGTCGTACTTCGTGGGGATGCTGGCCAACACGCTGCCGCTCCCAGGCGGGATCGGCGGGGTCGACGGCGGCATGATCGGCGCGTTCGTGGCGTTCGGCGTCGACGCTGAGTTGTCGGTGATCGCGGTGCTGTCGTACCGGGCGTTCGCGTTCTGGCTGCCGACGCTGCCGGGGGCCGTCGCGTACCTGCAGTTGCGGCGCACGGTCCATCGCTGGAGCACTGAACGGCCTTCGGTGCTCCGCGGCGCGTCCGATCCGGTGTAATAGCGCCGTAATGGTCATCGCCGCGCACCGACGCTATACTTTTTGAAGTGGACGATCAGCGCGTAGAGAACGTGATTATCGTCGGCAGCGGTCCGGCCGGTTATACCGCCGCGCTGTACACGGCGCGCGCAAACCTCGAGCCGCTCGTGGTCGAGGGGTTCGCCTGGGGCGGGCTGCTCCAGCAGACGACCGACGTCGAGAACTACCCGGGTTTCCCCGAGGGGATCATGGGCCCAGAGTTGATGCAGCACTTCCGAGACCAGGCGGAGCGTTTCGGAGCGCGTCTGGAGACCGACGACGTCACGCAGGTCGAGATCTCGACCGACGGCGGGCTGCACAAGGTCTGGATCGGCGACGACATGCACGTCACGCGTGCGGTGATCCTCGCGATGGGCGCGCAGCACCGCAAGCTCGGCGTCCCCGGCGAGATGGAGCTTTCCGGTCGTGGAGTCAGCTACTGCGCGACCTGCGATGCCGCGTTCTTCCGCGAGGCCCCGACGCTAATCGTGGGCGGGGGCGACTCCGCGATGGAAGAGGCGATGTTCCTCTCGAAGTTCGCCAAGAAGGTCATGATCGTGCACCGTCGGGACGAGTTCCGGGCATCGAAGATCATGCTCGAGCGCGCTCGGGCGATTCCCAACATCGAGTTCCTGACGCCCTACGCGGTCGAGGAGTTCCTGCCCGGCGACGGGACCTCGCTGGCGATCGCGCGGCTGCGCAACACCATTGACGGTTCGACGCGCGACGTCGAGGCGACGGGCGCGTTCATCGCGGTTGGCCACGAGCCGCAGTCACAACTCGTCGAGGGCCAGGTCGAGACGGACGCCGCCGGCTACGTGGTGACCAGGGGCCGCTCGACGTTGACCGGCATCCCCGGCATATTCGCCGCCGGCGACCTCGTCGACCACACGTACCGTCAGGCGGTCACAGCGGCGGGGTCGGGCTGTCAGGCAGCCCTCGACGCCGAGTGGTACCTGCGCGACACGCCGTTCCCGGGGGCCGACGCCGTGAGCGAGGCCGCCGCGGCGCGGGCGTCCGCTTAGCGACGTTTCCTAGTACGGGCAGCCGTCCATCGGGCCATAGTTGCCCGACGGCGGCGACTTGAACATCGACAGCGCGAAGTCCTGCGTCCAGGTGCCGGCGCCCGACGCCCACCCTCGGACGGGCGCGCGGCTGACGCCGGTCCCGACGTTGCCGTAGGTCGGGTTGAGGATGTTCTGGCAGTGGCCGGTGCTGGCCATCCAGGCGTTGACGACGGAGCGGGGGGTCTGGAAGCCGGTGGCGATGTTCTCGCCAGCCGAGCGCCAGACATAGCCGGCGGCACTGATCCGTCCGGCGAAGTTGGTGCCGTGGCTGAACACGTCGCTCGAGACCATCGCGTTCGTCCAGCTCTGGGCCGAGCGGTCGAGCAGAAGCGAGGCGCGCAGCGCGGGGAGATGGCGGCTCGTCCGCTGCTGGTTGATCAGGCATACGACCGCCACGCGAAGCGCGCGGGCGGGCGCGCGGCCGACGGCGGCGTTGGCGTTGGCGCACGCGGTGGCGGCGCGGGCGCGCCGGTGGCGCGGGTGCTTCGCGCTCGAGGTGCTCGCGGTCGCCGTCGGGACGACGGTGAGCGCGACGGCGGAGAGCAGCGCGATCAGCGCGATCGCGATATGTGGGTAGCGATGGCGGCCAACTGAGGTTGCTTCGCAACGTTGGACGGGGCGGCGCGGCATCGCGGGAAAGATCGGCAGCAAGTGCAGGTCCCTCACAGGAGCGTTAGGTTAAATAGCCGATTGGTCGGCAAAAGCTGTGCGAAAGTGAATCGGGCGGACATAGGGCGTCCAAAGAACGTCCAAACAAAACCGGGTCCTCCCGCGAACCCCGCCCGCCTAGTACCCGGAAAACGATCGGCTCACGCCTCGTAGGCGAAGAAACCTTCGCCTGTCTGCCGGCCGAGCCGTCCGGACATCGCGAGCGACCGCAGGAGCGGGGCCGCCCGGTATCGCTCCTCTCGACGCTCCTCGTATAGACCATCGAGCACGCTGAGCACGTGGTCGAGTCCGATCGCGTCGGCCCAATCGAGGATCCCGCGCGGATAGTTGAGGCCGTGGACCATTCCGGCGTCGACGTCTGCGGCGCTGCCGACGCCCTGCGCGAGCGCGAACGCCGCCTCATTGACTACCTGACAGACGATTCGCCCGAGCACCAGGCCGGGCGCGTCGGCGACCCACACCGTGTGCTTGCCGAGCGTGGCGAAGAAGCGCCCGGCGGCCGCGGCGGCTGACTGCGCGGTGTCGGCCCCGCGCGTCAACTCGACGAGCGTTGCCTCCTCGAGCGGCGGGAGCGCGTGAAAGCCGACGGCGCCGCCGCCCGGATCGAGCATCGCCAGCGACCCGGCGGCGCAGCAGATCGCCTGGGGTCCGCCCTGGAGCGGGGCCTCGAGGTCCTCGCGCTGGTCCAGGTCGAGGATCAGGAATGGCGCCTCGCGTCCCTGCGCCTCCTCGGGCGAGACGACGTCCCACCCGGCGTCGGCCGCGGCGTCATCGAGCTCGTGAGCGAGGGCGGAATGGCCGGCGATCACGATCAGGCCGTCGCCACCGCCAGCCGAGAGCGGCTCGGGGTCGGGCGGCCGGTGCTCACCGGGGCCGGCGCCGTAGTCGTAATACCCCCGCCCGCTCTTGCGCCCGAGGCGGCCGGCGGCGACCGTCCGCACGGTGATCGGCGACGGCCGCCAGCGCGGCTCGCCGAAGCTCTGCTCATAGAACGAGCGCGATACGTCGAGGCCAGTATCGACCCCGACGAGGTCCATCAGCTCGAACGGCCCCATCCGAAAACCGCCGCCGAGGCGGCAGACGCGGTCGATCTCCTCGATCGACGCGATCCGCTCCTCGAGCAGTTTGAGCGCCTCGAGCCCGAACGGGCGGTTGCAGCGGTTGACGAGGAATCCGGGGCCGTCGGCGGCGTCGATCACGTGCTTGCCCATCGCCTCGCCGGTGGCGCGCGCGAGCGCCAGTGCACGCGGTCCGGTTGCGTCGCCGGCGACGACCTCGAGCAGCTTCATCACCGGCGCGGGGTTGAAGAAGTGCATGCCGACGACGCGCTCGGGGCGGGTGGCGGCGCTCGCCACCGCGGTCACGAGCAGCGACGAGGTGTTGGTCGCGAGCACGCACTCGTCCGAGACGATCTGATCGCAGAGCCGCGCGAACAGCTCACGCTTGATCTCGAGGCGTTCGGGCGCGGCCTCGATCACGAGGTCGCATGCGGCGAAGCCCTCGAGCGACGGGGCGGGGGCGAGGCGCTCCGCCGCCGCCGCCGCGTCCGACGCGCTCAGGCGGCCGCGCTCGACGGCGCGCTCCAGGCGCGCCCTGATCCCCTGGAGGCCGCGTTCGAGCGCCGCGGAGTCGGGGTCGTGGAGCAGCGTTCGCGCGCCGGACAGGCAGCCGAGCTGGGCGATCCCAGCGCCCATCGTCCCGGCGCCGGCGACGCCGATCGTGCCGGCCGCGCCGGACACGTTCTATGAGGGGACGAGCGCGTTGATCCCGGTGAGGGCGCGCCCGATGATCAGCTTCTGAATCTGCGAGGTTCCCTCGTACAGCGTTGTCACGCGCGCGTCGCGGAGGTAGCGCTCGACCGGGTAGTCGTCGACGTAGCCCGAGCCGCCGTGGACCTGAATCGCCGCGTTGGCGCACTTGACCGCGGCCTCAGTGGCGTACAGCTTCGCGACCGAGGTCTCGGTGGTGTTCGGCTTGCCGGTGTCCTTCAGGTAGCCCGCGCGCCAGACGAGCATCCGCGATGCGTCGGTCTCAAGCGCCATGTCGGCTAGCATCTCCTGCACGAGCTGGAAGCTCGCGATCGGGCGTCCGAACTGGTGGCGTTCCTTCGAATAGCGGATCGACGCGTCGAGGCAGCCCTGACAGATGCCGACGCATCCGGCGGCGACGCTGTAGCGCCCCGAGTCGAGCGAGCTCATCGCGACCTTGAAGCCGTCGCCGATCTCCCCGAGCATCGCGTCGTCGGGCACCTCGACGTCGTTCAGCGCGATCTCCGCGGTATCGGATCCGCGCAGCCCGAGCTTGTGGTGGACCGCCGAAGGCTGGTAGCCGGGCTGGTCGGTGTCGACGAGGAAACACGCCAGGCCGCGATGGGCCTTGTCCGGATCGGTCTGGGCGAACACGAGCGCGAGCTTCGCGTAGTTGCCCATCGAGATGAACATCTTGGCGCCGTTGATCACCCAGCCCGAGTCGGTCTTCCTCGCGCGAGTGCGCTGATTGGCGGCGTCCGAGCCGGTGTCGGGCTCGGTCAGGCCGAAGCACCCGAGCCACTCGCCCGAGCACAGCTTCGGGAGGTAGTGCTGCTTCTGCTCCTCGGTGCCCCAGCGCACGAGCGCCGAGCACACGAGCGAGGTCTGGACCGAGACCACGGTCCGCATCGCGGAGTCCCCGCGGCCCACCTCCTCGACGATCAGCCCGTACGTCAGGTAGTCGAGTCCGGCACCGCCGTATTCGCGCGGGACGATCGCCCCGAGGTAGCCCTGCGCCGCGATCTTCTGAACCAGGTCGAGGTCGAAGTGCTCGTTGCGATCGTTCTCTCGCGCGCGCTCGACGATCTCGTTATCGGTGAAAGCACGCGCCGTCTCGCGGACCAGGCGCTGCTCGTCGGTGAGCTCGAAGTCCATGGCGGGCACGCTACCGGAAGCGCGGGCGATTATGACTCCTTACCCGCGAGACTCTGGTCCGCCGCGCGAAAAGCCGACCGGCCCCCGCCGCCAACCGTGGCGATGGGGGCCGGAGGCACGACGTCCCCTGCCCCCTAAGAGGCGGGCGGTAGCGACGCGGGCGGCGCGACCGTCGGCGACACGGTGATGGTCACCGGCGCTGACGCCCCACCGACGTTGCCGCGGTCGCCGGTGATTCGGGCACGGAACTGATACGTGCCCGCCTTGCCGAACGTCCAGCCGAACTGGAACGTGGAGGCGTTCGAGACGACGCGGATCTCCTCGTTGTGCCAGTTACCGTCGGCGCCGAGGCGCTGCAGGTAGATCACGTGACCGGCTTTGTCCGGAAGGACGGTGCCAGTGAATGTGACCTGCCCACCGACATCCGACGTAGTCGAACTCGGCGTCAGCGTGAGCACGTCCTGGACGCCCTCGAACAGCACCGCGCTGTGACGTCTCGGGGCGAGGGTGGTCCGCACCTGGTACACGGTGTTGTACCCCGGCACCTGCGGAGCGAACGAGTAACTGCCATCAGTACCGGTTGTCGTATCGGCAACCGGGGTGAACTGGCTCTGGTAGGCGTTACGCGCCCAGAGCGTCACCGGGATGCTCGGGTCTGGCGTCGTCGACGAGCTCGGCTCGTCGAGTACGCCCGAGATCGTGACCGACTGGCCGTAGGAGATCAGCTGATCGGAGCTTGCGATCGTGAATCCCGGCACCTGCTTCTGCTGGACCGCGACCGTGACCGTGTCCGAGGCGCCCGCGATGTTGCGGACATCCCGCGGGAACAGGACGCGGACGGTGTGGTCCCCGGCGAACCGCCAGGCCTTGGTGATCGAGTAACTCGATCCGGCATCGAGGCGACCGCTCGTGACGTCACGCCAGTTGCCGGACTGGGTCTCCTCCTGGAGAACGACGCGCTCGCCGGCGTGGTCAGGTGTGACCGTGCCGGTGAACGAGACCGGCTGAGCGGTCGTCGTCATCGTGGTACTGGCGGCGATGCTGACGAGCGCCGAGACGCGCTCGGACACCGTGCGACTGTGAATGAAATGCGCGCCCCGTTCACGTACGAACCAGTTCCGGTTCGTCAGCACCACATCCTCGGCGCGAGTGAACTCATAGAAACCACGGGAGTCGGTCGTTGTCCGGCCGACCTTCGTATACCCGAGGTTAGTGCCGGCCAGGTGGTGGTACAGGATGATCGTCTGACCACCCACCGGGGCGACGTTCAGATGGCCGTAGATGATCACACCTTCCCCCGCATCAATCGGGTTGGGGATGGCGTTGATCGTGAGGCCGCGGTTGTGCCCGGGAGCAGCGCTGGCGACGCTCGTGACAGCAACGGCAACGAGCGTTGTCACCAGTGTGGCGAGCACGGCAAGGCGAAGGCGCATTAGGCTCCTTTCCCAGCGTGGATTATGTGGTGCCTCCGCTGGGATCCCGGCTCCCTACCAGGCGGCGGCTAATGGAACGCCCCTGAAAACACACTATCCGGGGCGAAGTTGCGCTTCCCTTTAGACTCGCGTTTCGTGGACCCGTTTACCGGAGTCGTGGTCGGTGGCTTGGTTGCCGTCGGGATCGTGTTCTGGCTGCTCGGGAGGTATTACCCGGGGTCGGGGCTCGAGCAGGTCGGCCAGCGTTCGGCGCGCGAGCTCGTCGAACGCCGCGAGGCGCTCGAGGCCGAGGACCTCGATCAGATGCTCGCCGCCCACAACGAGCGCCGGCGGGCGCGGGGCGAGGCCGAGGTGACCGCCGACGAGGTGCAGGCGCAGGTGCTGCGCGAGCTGTCCGAGCAGCGGCGGAGCAACCGGAAATAGCCCGCTGCCTGATCATCGGGTGTGGCTGCCGCGGGCTCGCGCTCGCGCGGGCGCTGATCGCCGCGGGTCATGCGGTCCGGGGAACGACGCGCGACGCCGCGCGCGCGGACGCGATCGAGGCGGCCGGGATTGAGGCGGTGGTCGGCGATCCGGATGTGATCGCGACGCTCGCGCGCTCGCTCGAGCACGTGAGCGTCGCGTGCGTGCTGCTCGGCTCCGCGGCCGGGTCGCCCGAGCAACTGGACGCGCTCCACGGCACCCGGCTCGAGATGCTGCTCACGCGGATGGTCGACACGACGGTGCGCGGGATCGTGTACGAGGCGTCCGGCTCGGTCGACGCGGCTGTGCTCGAGGCGGGTGCCGTGCGCGTGCGTGCGTGCTGCGATGACGCGCGAATACCGTACGCGCTGCTCAGAGCCGATCCCGGCGACGTCGACGCGTGGACGGCCGCGGCGGTGGCCGCCGTCAACAGCGCGCTCGATGGCGACCCCCGTGGGCCACGATAAACTGAAAATCCAAAATAGGTAAAAGACGACCGGAAATACCAGGAGGACGGCAGTGGCTGACTATGCGAACGACGTATTGGTCGAGCCGGAGTGGCTCGAGCAGCATCTGAACGATGACTCAATCCGGATCGTCGAGGTAGATGAGAATCCCAGCCTGTACCGCGAGGCGCACATTCCAGGCGCGATCGGGTTCGACTGGCGGCTAGACCTCCAGGACCAGGTCAAGCGCGACTTCCTCGGTCCCGAGGACTTCGGCGCTCTGTTCGGCAGCCGGGGAATCTCGAACGACCACCAGGTGATCCTGTACGGCGACCGCAACAACTGGTTCGCGGCCTATACGTACTGGTACCTGAAGTACTACGGGCACGACAACGTCAAGCTCCTGAACGGTCCCCGCGAGCGGTGGATCGCGGAGGGGCGCCCGACCACGGTCGATCTCCCGAGCTATTCCGAGACGACGTTCGCGGCTAAGCCGGGGAACAACACGATCCGCGCCAAGCGCGACGAGGTGCTCGCCGCGCTGACCGACTCGAAGGAGCTCGTCGACGTGCGCTCACCGCAGGAGTACTCGGGCGAACTGATCGCGATGCCGGGTTACGAGAACGAGGGCGCGCAGCGGTCCGGCCACATCCCCGGAGCCAAGTCGATCCCGTGGGCGCAGGCGGTCAAGGAGGACGGGACGTTCAAGTCCGCCGGGGACCTCCGCGACCTGTACGGCGGCAAGGGCGTGTTGTCGGGCAACCCGATCATCGCGTACTGCCGGATCGGCGAGCGCTCAGCCCACACCTGGTTCGTGCTCCACGAGTTGCTCGGCGAGCCGGATGTCAAGAACTACGACGGCTCGTGGACCGAGTGGGGGAACCTCGTCAACGTGCCGATCGAGAAGGGCTGAGCCGAGCGCCCGACTCGTGCTGTCTGAGCAGCGGCCCGACCCGGTCGAACAGGTCGGCCAAGATCCGGGCCGTTGCTCCCCAGATCAGGTGATCGCCAACCAGGTACGTGTCGGTGCGAATCGGCACGCCGCGGCGGATCAGGCGCCGGCGCGCGTATCCGGCCAGGAGCTCGGATAGCGGTAGCTCCAGGACCTCGCTGACCTCGCGGACGCTGGGCGTCCAGGTACGCCCCGGCTCGATCAGCCCGACGAACGGATACACGGCGTATCCGGTCACGATCGTCGGGGTCGGCTGGAGCGCGCCGACGATCTCGACCGCGTCGGCGGGCAGGCCGATCTCCTCCTGCGCCTCGCGCAGCGCGGTGGCGCGCAGATCGCGCTCACCCTCGTCGTAGCGCCCGCCGGGGAACGAGATCTCGCCGGGGTGGCGGCGTAAGTCGTCGTTGCGCCTTGTAAAAACGGTGTGAAGCCGACCGCGTTCGACATACAGCGGCACGAGCACCGCCGCGTCGGTCCGGCCGGGCACTTCGAGCGTCAGTGCCTCCTCGGTCGAGAGCAGCACGCGGCGGAGACCCTCCTCCAGGCGGTTGTTCCGCGACGCCATCGTCGGACTATATTCGGGAGTCGTGCGGGCCCTGATCGTCGTCGACGTGCAGAACGACTTCTGTCCGGGTGGCGCGCTCGCGGTGGTGGATGGTGATCAGGTGGTGGCTCCGATCAATGCGTTGGCGCGCGAAGCCTCATTTGTCGTCGCGACGCGGGACTGGCACCCGACCGATCACGGCTCGTTCACCGCGGAGGGCGGTATATGGCCGGTCCACTGCGTCCGCGACACGCCGGGGGCGTCGCTTCATCCGGGGATCGATTCTCGTCAGATCGATGTGATCGTCGACAAGGGCCAGGTTCGCGATCTGGAGGGGTACTCGGGGTTTGAGGGGACCGAGCTTGAGCGGCTGCTGCGCTCGCGAGGCGTCGACGCGACCGACGTCGCCGGGCTCGCGCTCGACTACTGCGTCAAGGCCACCGCGCTCGATGCTCGGCGGGCCGGCTTCGATGTGTGGGTGCACCGTGGTGCGACCCGAGCGGTCGAGCTGACGCCGGGTGACGGTGAGCGGGCGGTGGAAGAGCTGCGCGCGGCCGGGGTTTCGGTCGTCGACTAGACGGCGGCCGGCTCGACCAGCTCGATGCGCTCGTCGAAGTTGACCTCGCCGTCGAGCGTGCGGTGAACGGGACACTTGGCGGCGATGACCCGCAGTCGCTCGATCTGCTCCTCGGTGCAGTCGCTGGGGAGCCGGAGCACGAGCTTGAAGTTCGTCATGCACCCGCGCTCAGCCGGGTTGTACTCGCATACGACCTCAATCGGCCCGATGTCCCAGCCCTTCCGCTTGGCGTACATCTCCATCGTGACGGCGGTACAGGAGGCAAGGCTCGCGGCGAGCAGCTCCTGAGGGCTCGGGCCGTCGTCGCCGCCGCCATGCTCCGTCGGCTCATCGGCCACGAGCCGATGCTGCCTGACGTCGATGCGATGCGTGAATGCTGTCCGTGCGGTGCGGCGCGCGATGGCCTTCATCGGTTTGGTCCTTGCTTGTTTCGGGTGGTCACACGTTTCATGCTAGCGGCGGGCTGGCTGCCTGTTGGAGGGCGGTCCGGACTATTCGGACAAGGGGTTGAACAGCAGCCCCGTCGGGACCTTCGGAAAGAAATATGTCGACTTCGGGGGCATGCTTTCCCCAGCGGCGGCGACGGCCCGCACCTCGTCGATCGGGGTGGCGGCGACGAAGAACGCCGCGTCGTAGTCGCCGTCGTTGACGAGTTGGAGCGCGTGGTCGAAATCGCGGGCGTAGCCTAGGCCCGCGAGGTGGTCGATGTCGTCGTCGCTCATGCCGAGGGCGCCCTTGAGGATCAGCGCCTCGAGCACGGCGGTGTCGAGCCGGCGGTAGGGCTCCGCGTGGTCTGACAGCGCCGCGTCGGCGATCGCCTGGTCCTTGAGCGTGAGCATCCAGGGCTGGCGGAAGTGGGCGTCGATGTAGCCGAGGCTGACCGGCTGCCCATAGGTTGGGACGAGCTCGTCGGCGCTATCGAGCCGCTTTAGGTCGAAGTCGCGTCGGATCGCGTCAGCGAGCGCTTCGTGCTGATCGGGGCGCAGGTCGCGGAGCAGCCGGTGGGTCGGGAAGACGGTCAGGCCCGGATCCTCGAGTGACACGAGGCACATCAGCACGTAGCGCTGGGGACCATCGCCGCCGATCTCGTTCGCGTACACGCGCGCGGTCTCGTAACGGTGGTGGCCGTCGGCGATCAGCAGCTCGGTGGTGTTGAGCGCGTCGTGGATGGTTGCGATCGTGGCCGCGTCGTCGATTCGCCACAGGCGGTTGACGGTGCCGTCGTCGTCGGTTGCCTGTCCCCATGGGTCGTGTCCGTTGGTCGCTTGCGCGAGCGCGCTGGTGGCGACGCCGGCGGGGTCGTCGTACAGCGAGAAGATCGGTGACAGGTTCGCCTTGGTGGCGCGCGTGAGCCGCAGGCGGTCCTCCTTCGGGCCCGGGTGGGTGCGCTCGTGTGGCCGGATCCGGCCCGGGCCGTAGTCCTCGACGCGCACGCGCGCGAGGAAACCGGTGCGCCTTCGCACCCGCCCGTCTGGGCCGGTGTAGTCCTGCTCGAGCGCCCACAGCGCCGGCTGCTCGTCCTGGACGATCACGTCCTCCTCGCGCCAGGCATTGAGGAGCCGCGCTGCGTTGTCGTAGGGGTCGACGCCGATGGGCAGGTCGAGTCGCACCACGTTGTACGGCGAGCTGGCCTCGAGGTCGGCGCGCTGGTCCTCGTCGATCACGTCGTACGGAGGCGCGACGACGTCCTGAAGGCCCCTGGTCCTGTCCAGGTTGTAATGGAGCGCCCGCAGAGGTTCGACATCGGCCATGCCGGCGCCCCAGGCTAGCGAGTCGGACAGACGGCGGCGCCTCAGCTGCCAAGACCCCACGACCACTAGACTCGGCCGGCGACACGCGGGGCGTAGCGCAGCCTGGTTAGCGCGCAAGCTTTGGGTGCTTGAGGTCCCCGGTTCGAATCCGGGCGCCCCGACTAACGAATCCCCCCAATTACGATTCGGCGCGCGCGCGGACATTTACGAGGCGTCAAGAACCTCGAGGATCGCCGCCGGCGGTGGGCTCTTGCCGCGTCAGGGCGACAGTGCCGGGCAGCCGACGTCGCCGGCGTCGATCGTGGCCGCCAAGCTCTCCAGGCTGACGCCCCGGTAGTTCGGCGGTTGCCAGGCGAAGCCGTCGATTCGGCCCGCCGGCGCGCTGATCAGGAACACCCCACCCTGAGCGGTGCTCGTCCTGAACGCGGCGCCGTACAGCTTCCGGCCGCGCGCGAACGTGTCACCGACGGTCAGGCCCCGGGTCGTCGTGAGCACCGTTCCGAGCGACGGAGCGCGCGGAGAGGGCATGTTCCTGAATTCGCCGTACTGATAGCCGGCGAACCGCGAGTGCGAGAACCACACGGTCAGCACCGGATCGAGCGGGTAGTGCGAGCCGTGCGCGGACACGATCGCCCAGTTGGGCCAGGTCATCGTGTGATCCACGCCGCACTCGGCCAGCACGGCATTCGCGCGCTTGTAGCCGGTGCTCGACGGTCCGAGCAGCCGTGTGACCGCCGCGATCACGGCGACGCGCGATTGCCCGAACCTGACCCGTCCGATGCCGTCGCCGGTCAGTACTTTGCTGATCCGGTGCTGTCCGTAGTGCGGCTGGGTCGCGGCCGGCGGCTGTTGTACGAGCGGAGATGACGCGTGCGCGGCCTTGTGGGCATGGCCGACGAGCGCCACCGCCAGGACGACGACGGCGGCGGTCACGGCGACGCTGACGGCGACGAAGACGTTGCCGGGACGCGGTCGCCGCTGTGTCGGCCGGATTCGGTGGGCGTACGGGTACGGGAGAGCATGCGGGTGCGGGTGCGGGTGCGGGTGCGGATCGGGTACGGGCACGCGGTGGCGCGCGGGACCGCGGCCCGCAGCTCGAGCTCCAGCCGGTCGAAGTAGTCGGCCACCGGTCAGCCCTCCGTTTCGCTTCGGACCGACAGTCGCGACCTGGCTCGCGCCAGTCCGCGACTCACCCGCTGGCGGATGACGGACTCCGAGCACTCGAGCGCGCCGGCGATCTCTCGGTACTCGCGTTCGTCGACCACTCGGGCCCGCACCGCTGTCCGTTCGGTCTCGGGCAACCCGTCCACCGCAGTGGTCACGTCGACGGCGGCGAACACCTCGGCGGTCAGGTCCGCCGCGACCTCGGCGGTCAGGTCCGCCGCCACCTCGGCGGTCAGGTCCGCCGCCACCTCGGGGTCGCCGGTGGCGCGCATGACGTAGCTCACCACCCGCGGCAGGTGACGCCGGTACAGCGCCGCGAACGCGTCCGCGTCGCCCCGCGCCGTCGCCACGATCAACTGGTCGTCGTCCACTAACCCCTATATGACATCGGCGGCGCGTTTGTGACGAGTTAGCGAACGCTGATCAGGTCCACGACGAACACGAGGGTCTCGTCGGGTCCGATCGCTCGGCCGGCGCCGCGCTTGCCGTACGCAAGCATCGGGGGAATCGTGATCCGTCGACGTCCGCCGACCTTCATTCCGGCCACGCCCTGATCCCAGCCGGCGATGACCCGGCCCTTACCGAGCCCGAACTTGAAGGTGCTGCCACGGTCCCATGACGCGTCGAACTGCTGCCCGGTGTTCCATGAGACCCCGACGTAATGCACCTCCACGACGCGCCCCGAGACCGCTTCATCACCGTCTCCGACGACGATGTCCTCGAGCTCGAGTTGATACGACGGCGCCTGATCGGACGGCACCACGACATCCGGTTTCTCCATCGCCATAAGTTCAACCTACCGGTCCTCGCGCGGCGGTGTCGCCTATCTTCTCTGGGAGACCCATGGCCCTGACCGAGGAACAAGCCCGCGCGAAGGCCGCCTACGAGGCGGTCCAGGATGTCTTTCCGACCGCCGGCTACGCGTACGTGTTGGCCTGCCGCCGCCAGCTGCCCGAAATCGACTCCCCCGAGATGCTCGACGAATACCGCAGGCTGGCCGAGGAAGCTGAGGCGCTGGCGGCGATGGTCGCCGCCAGCCGCGACGCCGGCTGACAATTCCGCCGCGAGCCCCAAGGCAGCAGTCGGCTACGAACGCTCTCCACCGCGGATGCCGACGATGGGACCCGTGGACGATTCCGACCCAAGACCGACTCCGGCGCGGGCCTCTTTGCGTTCGGAGCGATGCGACGCTGGCCTTGGTCAACCGTCGTCTGGGCCGTACTCACGATCGTTCTTATCGGCGGAATGCTCGAAGTTTTCGTCTTCGCGATCGAGTTCCTCGGTCACCGGTGCTACGAGTAGCCGCCGGCGCGCAGTCTGAGGGGCGTCTCGACTGCCGCAATGATCAGAGCCCGTCGCACAAGTATGGGGATTTGTGAGCAGCGCACAACTGACGATGGCGCCGCGCGACGTTCGACCCGGAATTCGCGGAGCCTGGTCGAGAAACGTCCCGCAGCATTTTCGCGTTTCTCAGCCAGGCTCAACTCGGCGGATCAGCGGACTGTGACCCGGCCACAACGAACCGCGGAGGACCGCGATTTATTCGACAGGCTCATCAACACGGAGCAGATGGCTGATAGGTGGTTCCGCGGAACCCTCCACGCCGCTCCTCCTCGATTTGGCGCCGGCAATGGTCGACCGCACGCGAGCCAAAGCAGCGCAGGCCGGCGTCGACGCGGACTTCGTGGGCTCGAAGGGACAGCGGGCGGCGTGGCCAGACCGCCGCGATCGCGCTCCGAGCGAGCTGGACGGACGCAACTGTCGGGATTAGCCAAAGCGGTCGCCGGACCCGGACGGAGAGGCAACTCCTTTACGCGCCTGGAGCGGTTATCTCGGTCCGGCGGCCGCTTCTCGCGGCGGCTGCGCCCATCGACGTTTGAGGAACCTCAAATAGACCGCCCCGAATACCACGACGATTCCGACGTTCGCTATCAGCCGCTCCAAGAAGTGGTGCCTGAAGAACAGGATGTCCACGCCGACCACGACGGCTACCAGCGCGAGCACGTAAAGCACGACGGCTGACTGCCTTCTCATCGTTTCGTTCTACTACGCACGACGGACTAGAGCAAGAGCGGCGCTGGTTGCGCGGAATGCGCCACCCGGACGGTGCTGATAGCCGCAGAGGAAGCACCGCGTGCGGGCAAACGCGACAACGACCGACATCCCCGCCGACGATTCCGTTGATCGAGACGCGGCAATCCCCGTTGTCCCGGCTGGCACGGAACCGCGCGCAACCGGGAGACTGCGGTTCCGCGGAACTGTCCGCTCAGACGCGCTGGTTGCTAGTGCCCACCCTGGCGTCGATGCTCCCACGCCATCGTGAGGCGCCCCGTGGCGAGTGGCCGCCAACTGACGAGCGGCCGGATCAGCAGGCGATTCGGCCGGGCGGCCCGCGCCGTTGGCTCGACGGGCACGCGACCACCGCCTGGGGCGGCACTGTGACGGTTGCCGCGGCCCGGCTCGTGGCGAAGTTCGCACCGGTGAGCCTGGCCTGCACCGCGACTGTCGTCGCCGACGACGACAGGATGCGTGCGGAGAAGCGGAACGTTCGTGGCGACCCGTTGAGGAGCGCGTCGGTGGCCCAGCACAGATGCCCGGTGCCGGCGACGGCGCCCGCCGCGCGAACCACGCGGACCTGTCTCGGGATCCTGACGCACACAGTTGGCTTCACTCCGGGGACCGGCTTTGTCACCCCGACGGTGATCACGAAGCCGACGAGGTGCCCGGGAGACGCGACCGGTCGAACGGGGACGATCCGCACCTTGGCGGCGGTGCCCCGCGGGGTTACTGTCGCCGTCGTCTTCGCGGAATCGTTGGCGTAGTTCGGATCGAACTGGTCATCGCTGATGGTGACGTCGTCGATCAGCCTCCCCGGACGCAGCGGTCGCACATGCACCTCGACGGTCTCGCCCTCGCCGGCTCCCAGCTCGGGCAGGCTGCATTGGACGGCTGCGCTGGAGCTGCACGTGAACGCTCCGGGGTCGATTGCTGTCACCTCCGCGGCGGCGTCTAGTGCGTCCGTGAGGTCGACGCCGGTCGCCTCGCCGGGACCATTGTTCACGACGGTGATCGTGTCGATCAGGGATCCGCCGAGAGCGTCCTGCGACGCGCTGACCTGGTCCTGAACGGCGAGATCCGCCATCGGCGCGCCGGGCAACGGCATCGGGGCGGTCGCTTCGCCGGTGTCGTTCGATGGAGTCGGATCGAACTGGGCTGCGCTGATGCTGGCGTCGCTAGTCGAGCCCGCCAGGGCGTCGCGCGCCGCCTCGACCAGGACAACGTCGGCCTCGGCTGATCCGCCGGCGTCGAGCTTCGGGATCACGCAGGTCACCTCGATGGCGCTGACCGAGCACGAGCCCTGGTCGATTGTGGCCGAGTCGATCGTCGCTCCCGGTGGTACGACGTCGTGCAGCACGACGTCGGTCGCATCGCCGGGTCCGTTGTTGTCGATCGTGAGGTGGTCGTCGACCGCATCGTCGCCAAATGCGGCTGGCGCCACCGTCTCGCTCTGAGCGAGACCCAGGTCCGCCGGCTCGGAGGGCGTCGGGCTTGGCGTCGCGCTCACGATCGTCTCCGAGGACAGCGCGGTCAATTCCTTACCGAGCGTAGGCGCGATGAACGTTGCCTGGGCGACGTTGCGGATCTCGTGCTCGTCGGTCAAGTTGTCGTCGACGCGAACCTCGAAGCTGATCTGCGCGGTGTTGCCGGGCGCGCCGGCGACCGCCAGCGTGCCTCGTGTGCCCGCTGCCGCGCCGCTCCCGAGGAAGAACCGGACAGTGTTCTGCGCGACGTCATACTCGCCCTGGTCGTCGCCAAGGAGGTCGGTCGGATTTCTAGCGCTCGGCGGCGCCGTCGGGATTCGCAGCGACCCGGCCACGTACGTGGTCTCGGGTGGAATCTTGTCGGTGGCCAAGAAGTTGGTCGCCGCCTCGAGACCATCGTTGGCGAACGTGACCGTGTAGCGGAGCCTGTCCCCGGCGCGCGTAGGCCCGTCCGGATGAGTCAAGTTCGCGACGGTCTTGGTCGCGCGTATCAACGGGGCATACAGATCGGTGGCGAACGCAATCACCTGCGGCAGGTACTGATCGCTCGTGGTCTTCAGCCCGATCGTCGCGCTGGTGGCGCCGTTCGCGAGCAGTCCGTCGATCCCGATCCGCTTCGCGTCGAACCCGAGCTGATTGACGTAGTCGGGCGTCTTGTCGGTGAAGTAGCGGCCGTCGATCGAGATCACGCTGTTGAAGAAGTTGTTGCCGGCGTTCAGCGCGTCGCTCAGCGCCTTGCCGTCGAGCGTCGCGCTATCCCCGCTGATCCCGCGGTCACCCTCGTAGGCAACGAACCCGAGCTTGGTCCTGACGGGACCGCTGAGCGGCGTCTGAAATCCGCTCACTGGGATCGTCACGGCCGACTTGCCCTGGGTGACCGACGCCAGGCCATCGAACACGGTCAGGTTCCGGGGCGGCTCACCGGCGGCCTCGTAGGCGACGACCAGCGCCCAGCCGGCGTACCGGTCCTCGCCAGTCGCGGACTGCACGTTCGCCACCGTGTACACCCCGGATCCGGCAAGCCGGACCCGTGCCGTGACGTCGACGAACGCCGCGTAGGCGCCCGTGACGTCTGAGCTCATATCGACCGCGGCGGTCAGGTGATCGAAACCGGAGGCACCCGGCGGCTTCAGGTCGACCTTGCTCAACCCCGCCGGGGACGAGTCAGGTGCGGACTTCCCGCCCGTTCCCGCGTTAGTCCGCGATCCGTAATACAGGCCCGCGAACAGCACCCGAGCGCCGGCAGGCAAGCTCAGCCGCGCGGATGAGGAATCGAGCGCCGTGCCGTCGGTGTTCACGCGTACCATCGAGAAGCTGTTGTTGTTCAGCACGGTGCCCAGCCCTGCGCGCGCGTTCGCGCAATCGGCCACCGACGTCTGACAGGTCTCGAGCGTGTTCCCGACGACCGCGATGTCGCCGTTCGCGTTCGTGCTGAACCGCGGCGTGAACGCGCGGTCGGCGAGCGCCGGGGACGCGAGCCAGATCGCGAGCGTCACCGCTAGCAAGACCGAACGTCCGACAACCAGAAGCCCTCGCTTCATGGATCGCCTCCCCTCGACAATCCGTGAGTGTGCAGAGGACATCCTACCTACCGCGTCGGCGAGCTTGCGTGCTGATTCTGGACCGGTTGCCTAAGGGGCTTAGCGACGCCGTGAGCGACCGATCTCGCCAGCCGCGAGCGGAGTCACGTGCACGGGACACGAACCTAACCCGCGGCCTGGTCGCGCCAATTCACGTCCTCCTGTAACGCCCCCGGCAGGACTCGAACCTGCGACCCACGGCTTAGAAGGCCGTCGCTCTATCCAGCTGAGCTACGGGGGCGAGTCCTGGAAACAGTACGGCCCGAGCGGGGCGAGTTGCGGGACCGGGTCGCGAGCAGTAGGACGCTAGAAGATGCTGTTGATGAGGTCCTCGCCGAGGCCGATGCCGGCGCCGACCTCCATCGCGCGGCCGAAGCCGCCGTTGAGGAGGCCGCCGAGCATCCCGCCACCGCCGCCGCCACCGAACATTCCGCCACCCATCTGCTGCGGCGGCTGGTACTGCACCTGCTGGTACTGAGGAACCTGCTGCTGGAGTTGCTGATAGGCCCGATCGATCGTTGATGTGTCCATGTCGTCATCCTCCCATCTGGGGCGGGGTCATCGTCTCGCCATCATTCGCTTGCTAACCGGCAGGGTGAGGAATCGGGGCAGCTTGCGGTTCGGCGCGAGCGCCGCTTTCACCTGCGGGCCGCCGGGGATCACCGAGATCTTGCCCTTGTCGGCCGCGGCCAGCGCGTCGCGCGCCACTCGCTCGGCCGATACGAACGTGAACCCGGGCAGCCGGTCGGCGAAATAGCCGGCGTCGCTGGCCTGCTGGAAGCCGCTCGGGACCGGGCCGGGTGCCACGACTGTGATCGTCACGCCGTACTCCTCGACCTCGGCGTGGACGGCCTCGGACAGGAGCAACAGATACCGCTTGGCCGCCGAGTAGCCGGCGTTGTAGGGGAGGGCCTGAAAACCGGCCGAGGAGGACATGTTGATGACCGCGCCGCGCCCGCGCTCGACCATGCCCGGCAGGTAGCGGCTCATCAGGTCAAGCGGCGCTTCGACGAGCACGCGCACCTGATTTAGCTCGCGCTCACGGCCGGACTCGATGAACGGCGCGTAGACGCCGAATCCAGCGTTGTTGACTAGCACCTCGACCCGGGCTCCGAGCTCGTCGAGCCTCGCCGCGAGCCGGTCGCGGTCCTCGGGTAGCGACAGATCGGCCGCAATCGCAATCGCCCGTTCCGAACCGCCCAGCTCGCCGGCGAGCCTCACCAGCCGGTCTTCACGGCGCGCGACGAGCGCCACCCGGTGACCCCGCTCGGACAGCTGGCGGGCGTACTGCTCGCCGATGCCTGAGGACGCTCCGGTGATAAGCGCGATCGAATCAGGCGCTGGCGGGGGAAGGCTCATCTAATGCACGCTCCAATCGTCAGGCTGGTCCGGTCCCGCGGTGGCGGCAATGGTAGATTCAGCTTCCCGCGGTGGGCGTAGCTCAGTTGGTAGAGCTCCTGGTTGTGGTCCAGGCGGTCGGGGGTTCGAGTCCCCTCGCTCACCCTCTCAGAAAGGCCTCGATTAGCGGGGCTTTTCTTTCGGTCGGAGACGCCGGTTGATTGGTCCGGAGGCGTCGTTGTACCACTTCGTTGTACCACTTGGCTGCTTTTGGCTGCGTGGACGACATTCCTTCCTTCCCTGCCACGACGCGGGCAGGATGGTGGCGCGTGCCGCCGCGCCGTCAAGGTCGGGCCTTCGGCCTGCGCTGCGCGCACCGCTGACGCGGCTCCCTTGACCGCGCACCGGTCACGCGCCGTGCTCTGCCCAGGCCGTGGCAGGGAGAGGGGGCGCCAAGCTGTGTTCGCTGTCGCGATTAGCCCAAACCAGCAGTCTCGGCGGGAGCACCAGAAACGGCTGGGTCGAGTGGGGCTCGGTCACAAGCGCGTTCGCTCTGCAGGTGTGGGCTATTCCTCGACCCATTCGCGGAGCTTCGCCAACGCGGGACGTTCGATGCGGGACACTTGCATCTGGCTGCACCCGATCACGGTCGCGACCTCGGACTGCGTGAGGCCGCGGTCGTAGCGGAGCCCGACGACAAGGCGCTCGCGCGCTGGGAGCCGGCGAACGGCGTCGCGCAACCACCAGTTCCGGTCGGGGTCGGCGCTGGGTAGCGCGTCGAGAAGCTCACCGCCACCCTCCCCGACCGGAATGTTGAGCGAGACAGGGCAGGGGCCCCCTCCCTGCTCCCACACCGGTCGGGGAAGCCCACTCCGCGCCTGCCTCCCGCGACGAATGGCGTACTCGATGCGTAGTGCGGCATAGGTGCCGAAGCTCCCGCGATCCGGCTGAAACCCGCGTCCCGCGAGCGTCAGGCCCCAGAGCGCGTCCGACCGCGTGTCGTCGGGATCCTCCGTACCCCAGTAGCAGCGCATGCGCGCGATCCTCTCGGCGAGGCCCACATGCCGCTCCACGAGGCGACGCCGCTCGGCGTCGAGCCGCCGTTCCCCCGCCGCGCGGCAATGCAGCACGGCACCCATCTCACTCCCCACGACGACGGTTCGGGCGCGGACACGCGTTCCGCAGACCTACTGGACGGTTACTCAGATCGTACGTACCGGCGCCGAGTCTCGGGGGCCAGCGTCGACACTGTTCAGGTTTGCGGGAGCGGAGCAGCGCTGTTGTAACGACGCGAGAGATCCTTACCTCAGCATCTCGTCACGACCTTATTCAGCCCGTTCTAAGCCGCGCATTTGTTCAGTGAACAAGGCAGACGCTGCACCGCTCACCGTGCATGTGTACTCGCTGACCTGCACCCGAGTTGCGCTGAAGGTAAGAGTTGGCACCCGGCACCGGTCTACGGCTGCTCCTTAGATCGAGCAGCAGCAGCCCCGGCTCCAGTGGTCGGTTGACGTGGCCAAGACGCCGTATGCCGCTCGGTGCACGAGCTGGTCGTACGCTCACACTCCGCCACACCGACCATCAAAGGAGCGGGACCCCATGACCGATCCTGAATCCGGTCCGATCTGCCCGATGTGCCACGAAGCTCGCCTCGGTCCGACTGAGCCGGACTGGTATGTGCTGTACACGGCTGACTCCTCGCCACGAGACCGGGTGCAGCGTGGCCTTCCAGTCGGTGTGCGCACCTGTCCCAGGTGCGAGCACGTCGCGCTTTTCCTGCCGCCGACGCTCGACGCCCCGCTTGCTGGTGGTGAGGGCCCGGGCGGGATCGGCGTTCGCGAGCCCCGTCATCCAAGGCCGGGCACCGACGTGGACACCATCGAAATCGAGGCCGAGGAGGGACGCCTAGCCCAGGATCCTGCTCCTCCGACCTAGACCTAGACCGAGCGCTGTCGAGAATCGATCAAGGCGGCAGCCCGGACGGAGCCTGAGCGGTCAGGATCGGCTGCTCCCGGTTCGTGCGAGCGGGAGTGAATCTCAGCAGCAGGTCACGCGTTGCTATCGCCGCCTGCGACGCGGCACGACGCCCTTCTACCGGTAGAAGGGCTGGTTGGCGGTGGGGTCAGCTTCGACTGCGTCGAGGAGCGGGTCGCCGATCAGCCGTTCGATCAGTGGCGCCGACGCGCCGATCCCTGCCCAGTGGGGATCGATGTCCGCGGCGATGCACCACGTGTGGTCAGATGGCCAGACGAACGCGGGCGCGCCGCCCCGTGCGAACTCGGGTCGGTCCCAGATCCCGGCGTCCGTGGGCACGCCCCAGCCCCAGATCTCGGCCTCCCGGAGTGGTCCGTGGAACAGAAAATAGGACCGTAGGGGGTGTTCGTCGTCGTCGGGGATACCAAAGGTGGGCCATCGACGCGCCGGCTCTGAGAACCCCCAGCCGTCCCACAGACCGAAATAGCAGTCGTCAGGATCAGCGGTGGCTGCGGTAAGCAGTCGCAGCAGCGCCCGCCACTGATCGACCTCGTCGGGCGTTGCGTCCAGATCAGCTTCGCTCTCCCGCTGGCCTTCACGGACCGGGTCGGGAATGAATCGAACGCGCGCGTAAGCGGCAAAGCCTGACGGACCGATTGTCACCAACCGCTTCCAAGGGACGTCGCTGGTGACGATCCAGTCCGCTGCCGACAGGTCTGAGCGGACAGCAAGTGGCACGTCCGGATTCTAAATCTCATCCAGCCTCGCTACTCCGCACCAACACGCGCCCGCCGAATTCCCCAGGGCTTCCGGTTTGTCGCCGGACCGGCAGCATGATCGTGACTGCTCCTTCGGGCTTATTTCCGACAGTGCTGCCGAGACAGGTCGCGCCACGACAGACCCGCCGTTTGGGCGCGAGCGGAGCTGGTCGTCCGTTGCGAGGAGCGTCATTGCTCAGCGCCGCCATCGGCGCCGGGACTTTGGTTCCGGGATGCCCAAGACCTCTCGAAGACGCCGTTCCCGCTCGGCGTCATCCAAAGGCGGCTGGGCGACCGGCGCAGCCTTTACGACGCGCTGGACCTCCCCGGCGGCGACCGATGGTGGGAAGGGCTGCGCAACCGGCACCTGTTCGACAGCGGGCTGCACGCCCGCGGCGGACCCGTCCACGGTGCCAGTGGTGGGCTCGTATGGCTCCGCGGCGGCCCGAGCGAGCCCCTCGGCGTCGGCTCGAGCGGGGCTCGATGATCTCCGGCGCGGTTGTTTGCACGAGGGCGCTGAAGTCCAGCGAGGTGAGAGAGACCTTCTTCGCTAGGCGCCGGATCAAGAGCGCGGCCGAGGCGCTCGCGCAGTCAAAGCGAACGCCGGCGTAGCGCCCGGCCGTGACTGCATCGCGCCACCCTTCAAGGATCATCTTCTGACGATCCTCGCGGCGCCGGCCGGTCTCGCCGATCACCGCGTACGGTGGGCCGGAGGCCTCCACCCACACGGCGAGGTCGGGCAGCTGTCGGGTGTAACCGCGCTCGCAGCGGATCGTCACCGCCCACCGCTCGCGCTCGACCGCGAGCTCACGCGAGGACAGCCACGTCTTACCGCGCCGCTCGGCTCGAGCCGCGGACCACTGCACCAGCAGCGCGTGGTGGATGACGGTGGGGGAGGGCGGCGCCTTGACGGCGCGGACACCGCCCAGACCCAGGCGCTTGATGCCCAGCCCGGTCAGCCACGCGACCGACCCCTCACCCCAGGTCCAGGGCATCCGCGCCAGCCAACCGGCAGCCTCGAGCTTTGCCACATGCCTTCGCACCACCCGCTCATCGAGGTCAAGCCCGACCTCAACCGCCGGTAGGGACACCACTCCGAGGCTCCCGATGAACCTCGCCACCCGGACCGTGCCTGGGCCTGGAGCCACCTTCCTGCTCGTCATCAACTCGCCACTCTGTGTCACCACTGCCCGCCGATCGTCCGCCCCGCCCGTAGGAAGATCGACCCTCCGGCCTCGACTGGCAGCTGACTACTCGAACGACCTCGTGGAGGGCGAGTAGTCAGCTGCCACCAAGCGGGCCGGGGAGCCTCGAAAAGCCCGTGCGGGCGGGGCGTCCGGCTGACCGACCCGGTCCGCAACCCTGTCCGCGCAGAGCCACGGGTTCCGGACCGGCTTGTGGACCGGATCGCTGCGGTCATTCACCGCGCTCCGCGGGCATTTTCTCGAGGGCATCGGCGATGTCGTGCAACCGCCACGCCAGCGCCTCGGTCTGGACGGCCAGGGTGCGCATGTCGGTGCCTGCTCTCGCAACGGCGACTTCGTCTACGGCGCGATCGAATGCCGCCCAGAGGCGGGGTGGTCCGGGTCGATTCCCGCCCGGCCGCAGCTCGTGTGAGATCGGCTGTTGCCGCAGCGGCCGCGGGACCGGGTTCCAGCTGATGCCGTCCACGTTGGCGGCTCGAGCGAGTGCCTGGCTCTGGGTCATGAAGCCGTGCGCGAGTTCCCGTACTCGGTACGCGAAATCCGGGTCAGGTGGTGCGTTCTCGCTCGCGGCACGGGCGGCGGCGAGGTCGTCGTCAGCCTGGCTCAGCGCCTTGAGCGCGGCCATGATCTTCTCGTGGTCGATCCGACGCTGATCGGAGGGGTCGGTGGTGACGCGACCGGTTGCGCCCAGTTCAGGCGGTTGATCCACATGGGATTCGAGCGCGTCGATCTGGCGGCGCACTTTGCGATCTTCGATCTCGCGCAGCATCCAGTCGAGGTCGGACCGGCGGACCAGCAGCTTGCGCATCCCGCCGCGCTTGGCCGGGAGTGTCCCCTTGGATACCCACAGGCGAATGGTCGCGGGGTTGAGGTGGAGCTCGTCGGCGATCTCCGCGATCGTCAGCCAGGGATCTGGGTCGTGTGACTCGGGAGGGCTCATTGAAGTTCGCCGGACTTAGATCTATTATCGCAAACAACGCAATTGCGTTCAGGCTTGCGTCAGTCGAAGGCGATGCCAGACTCCAGCCAGACCACGATCCTGTACGACCCGGACGACGGTGAGCCCGAGGAGTCGTTCGCATAGGTGAACCGCTGTTGACCGCCGTGCAGGTCGCCGAGCTTCTCTCGGTGCCGAAGACCCGGGTGTGGTCGATGAGCCGGCGCGGTGAGATCCCCACCGTGCGGATCGGACTGCGCGAGGTGCGCTATCGGCGGGAAGACATCGACGCCTGGATCGCGCGACGGACCACCTCGCGACCGCGCGGTACGCGTTCCTGACACGGAATCACGGCCGCGAGCGCGGCGGCGGGGGGTGAGCTGCAGCGGCCCGGAGCGCTCAGCGCACGTGAGCCGGCACGGCGTGGATCGGACCGTCGACGATCGCGCCGGCGTCGTCGGCGACGAACAGTGCGACGTCCTCGGCAGCATCGGGCTCGGCCTCGACGATGCGCTGCAACGCGGCGCGCGCTTCGGTCTCGTCGGCGAACGAGTCGATGAGGTTGCCGGTGCTGCTGAAGAGGGAGTAATTCATCACCGTGCTCCTACGGGAAGGATATCGGCGATGCAAGCCAGCAACTGCAGCGGCCGACCCCATACCGTCCGGTGAACCCGCGCCCCGGTCTCGGCGATGTGGAACCCGTTTGCGGGCTCGAGGCGGATATGCGCGACGTGCGCTCCGAGCACGGGCCAGCGCCGTGCGCGGTCGGCCGCCGCCTCGAAGCTGACGAACATCGACAGGCCGAAGTGGATCAGCGCCGACTGCCGCTCGACGCCCCGCGGTGGAGCGTCACGCTCGTAGTTGGAACGCAGCGAGTCCAGGACGCCGGGCGCGCCGCGGGTCGCGCCCTTCACGATCCGGAACAGGTCCACCGGCTCTTCGACGTGCCGGGCGAGCAGGTCGAGGTCGGTCAGGCTCACGAGCGAACCGCCTCAATCACGTCTGGCGCTCTCGGCCGGAAGGCCTGCTCGACCCACTCGGCCTCGCGCTCGCTCGGCGCGTAGTCGGCGTAGATCAGCGTCGTCTTGAAGTCGCGGTGGCCCATCAGCTCCTGGAGCACGCGCATCGGCATGCCCTGCGCGGCCATGCGCGTTCCAAACGTGTGCCGCAGGTCGTGAAAGCGAACGGCGCGGACATCAGCACGGTGCAGCGCCGCCTTGAAGCGCTTGAGCAGTTTGGAACGGTCGATCGGCTTGCCGGTCTGCGGGTGCGCGAACACAAGGTCGTCATCACCCTTCCACCGCGACTCCTGGGACAGGAGCTCCAACTCGGTGGCCACCCGGCTCGCGAGCGGGACGCTGCGAGAGGACCGCTTTGACTTGGGCGTCCCGAACTCGCCGCGGACGAAGTTGCGCCGCACGCGGATCCGGCACGCTCTCCAGTCGACGTCGCGCCATCGCAGCGCGAACAGCTCGCCCTGGCGCATTCCCGTCATCGCCGCGGTCAGGTACATCACGCGCTCGACCCGGCCGAGAGGGTCCTGAGGCACGGCGCGCAGGAGCGCCTCGACCTCCTCGGTGTCGAGAAAGCGAACATCGGGATCGGTCACCGCGACGGCCGGCTTGGCGACCCGCTTGACCGGGTTCTCGCCGACCATCCAGCCCTCGTCGATCGCGAACTCGATCAGCGAGTGCAGCGTGCCGAGCCCGTTGGCGCGGGACTTCGGCGCAAGTCCTTTGCGCTCCAGCGCCGCGGCGAAGCCGCGGATGTCCTCACGCGCGATCTCACCCACCGTCACCGGTCCGAAGAAGTCGACAATGTGGATCCGCAGCCAATAGGAGTACGCCTCGATCGTCGAGGGCTTGCGCCCCGCCGCGCGCTTGGCCGCGATCAGGGCCTCGCCGACCTGGGCGAGGGTCCGGCGCCGCTCCTCCGCCGTGCGCTTCGCGTCCGCCGCGCGTTGCTCGGTGCGCTCGATCGCCACCTGTTCGCGCAGTTTTCCGAGCGCCGTCTCCGCCTCGGCGCGCGTCAGGCCATCCGGGTGCACCTTGGAGTGCACGAAGCCGAGCCCGCGCTGAACCTGACGACCGCCGTCGCGCCACTTCGCGATCCACGTGTCGCCCTTGGGGCCGGCTCGCCGGATCAGCGTGCCGGTGCCGTATCGGGCACCGCGCTGCGTGCGCTTTACCGCTGCTCGCTTTGCCTCTGAGCCGCTCACGACCGCCTCGATTCTACCTCCGCCGTTGTACCACTCGTTGTACCACTTTGGCCGGAAGTCGCGTCAACTCGGAGCAACTCGCGGCAACTTAGAAACAAGCTTTTTCCAGCGCAAACGCGGGCAAATTGAGCGGTCATGAAACACCCCTAGTGCCTATTTGTGGTCCAGGCGGTCGTGGGTTCGAGTCCCATCGCTCACCTTTCGGGCGGCTCGCGTCGTGAGACGCGTTTCCGCAGGGCTAGCATGGCCGCCCATGCTCGTCGTCAGGCCCTGCGAGCCCGAAGACGCCGCCGCCGTGCTCGCGCTGTGGGCGGTCGCTCGGAGCGATCATGCCACGACGTCTGACCGGGCCGAGGACGTCGAGCGGCTGATCGCCGAGACGCCGAGTGTGTTGCTGGTGGCCGAGAACGGCGACCGCGAGATCGTCGGTGTGTTGATCGCGGCGTGGGACGGGTGGCGGGGCAACATGTACCGGCTCGCGGTGCACCCGAAGCATCGGCGCCAGGGGATCGCGCGGAGGTTGCTCGACGCCGGCGAGGAGCACCTGCGCCGACTCGGGGCGCGACGGGTCACGGCCCTGGTCGGGTACGACGACGAGGTCGCCGGCGCGTTCTGGGACGCCGCCGGCTATCCGGTCGATCAGGAGATCGGCCGCCGCGTACGCAACCTCTAGCCGTCGAAGCGGGTCTCGTACCGGTCCGCGTCCTCGACCGCGAAGCGCACCAGCGCCTCGCCCTCCTCGGCGATCGCGTGGCGTGTCGCCGCGGACAACTGCTCGAACGGCTCGACGTGGAGAACGGCGTGCTCGTCATGGCGGGTGATCCGCCAGGTTCCGCGGAACACTCCATCGACGAGCAGGGTGCCGTAGCGCGCGCCGAGCCCCGGCTGGAGCGGTACGCGCTCGCCGCCCGTGATGAAGCGCGTGCGGTCGGCGTGCGAGAGCAGCAGGTTGTCGTACTCGGGCAGAAAGCGCGGCGGAGCCGCAACCTCCGCGCCGGGCCGCGGCGCGTCCGGGAGGTCGAGCAACTCGCTGCCACTCTCGTCGCGGAACGTTGTGAGTTCGGGACGGAGCCGGTCGACGACCTCGCCCAGGCGCGTCAACCCGGACCACGTCTGGATGTCCCTGACTGTCGCCGGCCCGAACGCCCCGAGGTACCGGAGCACCAGGCGCTCCCGCGAGGGCTCCGGATCGGGATCGCGGCGGAGCCAGGCGTCGATCGTCGTCCAGCGGGCCTGACCGCTCTGAGCCCAGAGGCCGCGAGGCGTGACTTGGACCGTGGGGACGAGATAGGTGACCGCCTGGGCGAGCGATGCCGGATCGGACTCTGGCCATCGCTCGGCGAGGAGCCGGCCGAGCTCGGCGCGGGTTTGCGGGCGGTGCTCGATCAGCTCCCGGCCCACGGAGAGCAAGGAGTCAACGTCGACGCCGCTGATGTCGAACGGCGAGCCGGCAAAGCCCCGCTCGAGTACGGGCTGGATAACGGGGCGTAGCGCGAGGTAATCCCTCGAGCTGACGAGGTGGAGCGTCGCGCGCATCAGCGGTCCGCGCACGGCTTCGCGGGCGGCGGTCAGGTCGGACAACTCCGTCGCCCGGAAGCCATTCAGCCGCGTCCAAAGGCCGACGTACGGGGCGTGCGGTGCTTGCGACTGCATGCCGGCGAGGTGTTCAATTGCCGCGAGCGCCGGCATCTCGACGCGCTCGAGCAGCAGTTGGCGGGCCAGCGTCGCTCGGTTCAAAGCGCGCTGGTCGAGCGTCTCACCGTTGGGGCGTCGTGTCATGACTGCAGTCCTCTTGACCCTCCAGAAAGTAAGAAAGCTGTCATGGATCGGATCACGGGATGGTCACAAGCTGCCCCCGGGCGCCCGAATAGGGTGCCGCGCTGGGCGTAGGGGTCGCGCCCGGCCGAAAACAGCCAAGGAGGACTCTTCATGCCGAGTACACCGCATGGCATGCGACTCACGCGTACACGTACACATCGCCTGCTCGCGGGCGCCGGGTGCGTGGTCGCGATGTGTGTCGCAGCCGCACCCGCTCACGCCGACTCGTGGCATCACGGCCACCGCGGCAACGAGCTCATCCCGGGCGACCTGCTCGTCAGCACGAGCAATTACGTCCCCGCCGACATCACCGCCGGCGTCACCCCGTTGCCGCCGCAGTGCGGGACCACGCCGATCGCGGCGCCCTGCGCCACCGCGGTCGCGGACGGCGACGACTTCCCGTCGGTCTTCAACAACGACAGTGTCGACGCGTTTTTCGGCGTCACCTCTCCGGTGTACCTCGACGAGCTGACGCCGTGGGGTGAGCACGTGGCGACCATCCCGGTCCCGACCAACGACTTCGTGACGAGCTATTCCTCGAAGTCCGAGTTGGCACTCAACTTGAGTCCCGAGGGCAACTACGTGTCGTTCATGGGCTATTACGCCCAGCCGGGTGCGGTTGACGTTTCGAACGCGAACACGCCCGGCGTGATCGACCCACCCCCGGGGGTCAGCCCGCCCCCTGTCGGCTCGGGCAACGGTGACCTGGGTCCGTATTACCGGGTCGTCGCACAGCTCGATCGATGGGGCCACTTCACCTTCACGCTGACGAACGCCTATAGCGGTGACAACGGCCGCGCGGCGATCACCAACGACGAGCACGGCCAGGACCTGCTGTACACGGCAGGGAATGCCGGCCAGAGTAAGTCACCCCCTGCCAACGTCGTCGCCTCGACGGGCGCGCAGTTGATCACGCCATCATCCAAGCCCGAGGCCGACCAGACCCCGGGCGCGCCGACCCCGCTCGGGAGCTTCAACATCACCCAGCTGCCGGCCAACAGCGGCTCGCCGGACAAGTCCACCAAGGACAACAACTACCGAGGCATCACGGTCCACGACAACGTCATCTACTACACGAAGGGCAGCGGCGGCAACGGCATCAACACCGTGTACTTCGTCGACACGACGGGCAAGGCGTGCCCGGGGACCGGTGTCGGGCTGCCCGTGCCAGGTGCTCCGCTGCCTACGGCTGCCAGCGTCGCCGCCGCCGGGTTCAACGTCCAGAACCTCGGCACGGCGAAGAAGCCCAACAACGCTCTCCTGCCGAACAACATGTGCATCCTCAAGGGCTTCCCGACGACCCTCGCCGCCTCGACCACGTCGCCGATCAACTATCCGTTCGGGATGTGGTTCGCCAACGACCACACGCTGTACGTCGCTGATGAAGGCTCCGGCGACACCACCTACGATCCCACGACCAACACCTACATCAACTCCACCGCGTCGGCGCAGCCAGAGGCCGGCCTGGAGAAGTGGGTGTTCGACAGGACCACCCAGCAGTGGAATCTCGCGTACACGTTGCAGAACGGCCTCGACCTCGGTCAGCCGTACACGGTGCCCGGTTACCCGACCGGCCTGAACAACGGCCCGGGCGGGACCGGCGGTCCGTGGTCACCCGCCACCGACGGCCTGAGGGCGCTGACCGGCCACGTCGGCCGCAACGGCGTCGCCACCATCTGGGCAGTCACGTCGACCGTCAGCGGCAGCGGCGACACCGGGGCGGACCCGGACAAGCTCGTCGCGATCAGCGATCGAGTGGACGGGCTCACGGCACCCTCGTGGGAGCGGTTCTGGACCGTCCGCACGGCCAAGTTCGGCCAGCTGTTCCGCGGTGTTTCGTTTACGCCCGGGACTGACACGAGCCCGGGCCAGGGCGGCTGGTAGGAATACGTCCGAGGGCGACACGAACATGTGTTCGTGTCGCCCTCGGCTTCCATTCTCCACGCTGACCTCGATTCGTTCTACGCGTCGGTCGAGCAGCGCGACAATCCCCGGCTGCGCGGCCGGCCCGTGATCGTGGGGGCCGGCGTCGTGCTCGCGGCCAGCTACGAGGCGAAGGCGTACGGGGTCCGGACCGCGATGGGCGGCGGGCGCGCCCGGAGCCTGTGCCCCAACGCGGTCGTCGTCTCGCCCCGGATGTCCGCCTACTCGGAGGCCAGCAAGGCGGTGTTCGCGGTTTTCGAGGACACCGCCCCGGTTGTCGAGGGGCTGTCGATCGACGAGGCGTTCCTCGACGTCCGCGGGCTCGACCACATCTCTGGGACGCCGGTCGAGATCGCAGCCCGGCTGCGGCGGCGCATCCGGCGGGAGGTTGGGCTGCCGATCACGGTCGGGGTCGCCCGCACGAAGTTCCTGGCTAAGGTGGCGAGCGCGGTCGCGAAGCCCGACGGCCTGCTGCTCGTCCCGCCCGAGCGCGAGCTCGAGTTTCTGCACCCGCTGCCGGTCGAAGCGCTGTGGGGCGTCGGCCGCGTCACCGCCGGCAAGCTGCACGAGCGTGGGATCACGACGGTGGCGCAGGTGGCGCTGCTGTCCGAGTACGAGCTCGTGTTGATGCTCGGCCGCGCGTCGGGCCGTCACCTGCACGCGCTCGCCAACAACTACGACCCCCGGCCGGTGGAGGTCCGCCGCCGGCGCCGGTCGATCGGCGCCCAGCGGGCGCTCGGCCGCCGGCGCCGGTCGCCCGAGGAGCTGGCCAGCGCGCTGATCGCGCTCGTCGACCGGGTCTCGCGCCGGTTGCGGACGGCGCAGCGAGTCTGCCGGACCGTTGTGCTGCGCATGCGGTTCGAGGATTTCTCGCGCGCCACGCGGTCGTACACGATGCGCGAGGCGACCGATCAGACGCCGACGATCCTCCAAACCGCGAATCGGCTGCTCAAGGTGTCGATGCCGCTGATCGAGCGCCAGGGCCTGACGCTGATCGGGATCGCGCTCACCAACCTGCACGACCGGGGCGCGGTCCAGCTCATGTTGCCGTTCAACCGGGCGCGCGACCTTGACGCCGTCGTCGATCGCGTGCGGGACCGGTTCGGCTCCAAGGCGATCACGCGCGGCGTGCTCGTCGGTCACGACCCGGGGGTGTGGGTGCCGCTGCTACCCGACTAATACGTCGAACCGGGCGGCTTGCGGGCTCGGTGGCGCAGCTAACCCGGGGTGTTCCGCGGAACCGCGGGCCGCCTGGCAGCCTGGGTCGTGCAGCTAACCCGAGTGTTCCGCGGAACCCCGCGGCCCGGCTAGCCCGACGCGGGGCGCGCCGCGAGCCGGGCCAGCGCCGCGCGGACGTCGGCGTCGCGCCGCGAGGCGTCCGGGTCGGTCCAGCGCCACCGCACGCCGCCCTCGATCGCGAACGTCGGGCGGTCGTGGTCCTGGACGCGGTCGACCTCGATCTCGATCGCGACCACGCCCTCGGCAAGCGGCGCGTCATCGAGCACTCGCGCGCGCCCGTACGCGGTGACCGCGACGTCCTCGCACACGATCGCCAGCGACACCAGCGGGTCGGCACGCAGCCGCGCAAGCGAGTCCCGGCCCGCCGCGAGGCCGATCAGTGCGAGGCGGGGTCCAGCGCGCACCGCGGCCGAGACCGGGATCGCGTGCGGCGGGTTGCCGGCGGTGGCGAGGATCGTGACGGTGCCGGGTGGCCACTCGGGGAGCATCTGCTCACGCTACCCCGCCGGCGGCTCGACTCGCGCGCAGCTCCGGCCCCGGCGAGCGCCTGCGGAACATGCATAGCACGACAATCGCGGTGCTTCCGCCGGGCCGTGCCGTGTTACGCATGCCCCACATGAATAACTCGGCACGGCCGTCTCCGGCCGAGCCAATTGTCGTGTCGTGCAGGTCGCTGGGGCCCCGGAGGTTCGGCGGGTGTCTTTGGTCCGCGGGGGTCGCGGGGGTTGGCGGGTGTCGTCGGTCCGCGGGGGCCACGGGGGTTTGGCGGGTGTCGTTGGTCCGCGGCGCGGGGGTTGGCGGGTGTCGTAGTGGCCCCCGCGGCTCCGCACATTCGGCGGGTCTCGCGGGATGGGCCCCCCGGAGCGGTGCCAGACAGCCGGCAGCATGGTGGGACACGGAGCGGCCGCAGCACCCCACCTCCAGGTGCCCGTCTTTATCGCCGCCCGGCCAGCGCCCGGCCGTCACCGACCGCCCGGCCGTCACCGACCGCCCGGCCGTCACCGACCGCCCGGCCGTCACCGACCGGCCGGCCACCGACCGGGCCGCCACCGACCGGCCCGCCACCGACCTAAGCGACCCCCCGCGCGACGCATAGCCGTTGAAGCAACTCCATGGCCTTGTCGGGGTGCTCGGGGAGGGAGTCGAGCGCGCCGGCGGCCAGCCGCAGATCGGCGATCGTCGCCTCACGCGCCTCGAGCGCGAACCGGCCGAGCCAGCGCACGGCGGCTCGTTCGTAGCGATCCGGGTCGCCGCCGCGGAGGACCAGGCAGATGCGCAGGGCGTCGTCGAGCGCGACCTTGGGCAGCTCACGGGCTGCGGTGGTGATGAGCGTCTCGTTGCCGGTCTCGAGCGCCCGGCGAAATCGCGCGTAGGGGTTGCCGTCGCTCGTCACCGAACATATGTTCGTATACGGTTCGGACGGATGCCCGCCCCGCGCGCGACCGGATGCCCGCCCCGCGCGCGACCGGATGCCCGCCCCGCGCGCGACCGGATGCCCGCCCCGCGCGCGACCGGATGCCCGCCCCGCGCGCGACCGGATGTCCGCCCCGCGCGCGACCGGATGCCCGCCCGAAAACCGACGGCCGCAAGCCGAATCTCAGGCTGTGCAAGGCGATCCCGTCCGGAGTAGGCTGCGAAGTGCGTCGCGATCCCGAAGGAATCGGAGCTAAGTGGTCTCTTTCGCAAATACGACGACATTCGAGCGCCCCCCGGCGGCGCCTGGCGGCGTCCTCGCTCGCTTATGTGGCAGAGCCACACCGCGCTCGCTGCGTCCTTGCCAGGAATCCGCCGGTGACCACTCTCGGTGTCGCCGTACTTACGAAAGCGACCACTAAGGAGCGCAGTACAGAGGAGGTCTCGAAAATGGCGGTTAAGGGGGCGGACCTCGAGTCCGAGTTGATCGACACGGTCTGCGAGCGGGTGCGGGAGCGGCTACCCGCCGACCAAGTGGCACCGTGCGAGTCATTCGTTCGCCAGTACTACCAGTGGGTTCCCGCCGAGGACCTCGCGGACCGTAATCCACTGGATCTTTACGGCGCCGCCGTAGCGCATTACAACCTGGCCCAGCAGCGGGCTGCCGGTGAGTCGAAGGTGCGGGTGTACAACCCGGACTTCGAGCAGCACGGGTGGCAGTCGCCGCACACGCTGATCGAGATCATCACCGATGACATGCCGTTCATCGTCGACTCGGTGACGATGCAACTGGGGCGGCTCGGCTACGGGATCGATCTCGTCATCCACCCGGTGATGACGGTGCGGCGCGACGGCGCGGGCCACCTCGTCGAGGTGCTCGAGCACGATGCGACCGCCGATGACGCCATCCGCGAATCGGTCGTGCACGTCGAGGTGGGGCGCGAGCACGATCGCGTTCTGCTCGACCAACTGCGCAACACGATCGAGCGGGTTCTCGCCGACGTCCGCGCCGCAGTCGATGACTGGCAACCCATGCGCGCGCGCACCCAAGAGCTGATCGAAGAGTTCGACCAGAACCCGCCGCCGACCGTCGAGCCGTCCCTGACAGACGAGACCAAGGCGTTCCTCGGATGGCTGGCCGAGGACAACTTCACGCTCCTCGGCTATCGCGAGTACGACCTCATCGACGAGGGCGACGAGGCGCGCCTACAGCCGATCGAGGGCTCCGGCCTGGGGATCCTCCGCGGCGTTCCCAGCAAGGCGCCGAAGAAGCTATCCGGCAAGGCACTCGTCATCGGCCGCGAGCCCCAGATTCTGCTGCTGACCAAGGCCAACTCGGCCTCTCCGATCCACCGGCCGGCGTACCTCGACTACATCGGCGTCAAGAAGTACTCAGGCGACGGGAAGGTGATCGGCGAGCGGCGGTTCCTCGGCCTCTACACCACGCGCGCGTACAAGGCGAGCCCGCGGTCGATCCCGATCATCCGCGGCAAGGTCGAGGGCGTGCTCGAGCGCGCCGGGTTCCCGCCGGCGAGCCACGACCGCAAGGCGCTGCTCGAGATCCTCGAGTCCTACACGCGCGACTCGCTGTTCCAGATGGAGACCGAGGAGCTCTACAACCTGGCGATCGGGATCCTCGGCCTCGGCGAGCGCCAGCGCCTGCGGTTGTTCGTGTGGCGAGACCCGCTGGAGCGGTTCGTCGAGTGCCTGGTGTGCATTCCGCGTGACCGGTTCAACACCGAGAACCGCGAGCGGGTCGGCCGGATCCTGCTCGAGGCGCTCGGTGGCGTGGCGCTCGATTGGACGCTCCAGCTGAGCGAGTCGCGCCTTGCGCGGGTCCACTACATCATCCGCCTCGGCGAGGAACCGGTCACCGGCTACGACGTGGCGACGATCGAGGCCCGCCTGGCCCAGACGATCCGCGCCTGGGAGGACGAGCTGCGCGAGGCGCTGATCGAGGACCACGGCGAGGAGGAGGGCATCAAGCTGTTCAAGCGCTACGAGCGCGCGTTTCCAGCGGGCTACAAGTCCGACTGGGTGGCGCGCTCGGCGGTCGCGGACATCGGCCGGATCGAGGAGCTCGTAAGCACGGACGAGCCGCTCACGAGCCTCTACCGCCCGCTCGAGACCCCGGAGGGGATGGTGCGCCTGAAGCTGTTCAGCGCCGGCGGCGTGCTCCTGTCCGAAGTCCTGCCGACGCTCGAGCACCTCGGCGCGAAGGTCGCCGACGAGCGTCCGTACGAGATCACGCCCGCCGATCGCTCGCCGGTGTGGATCTACGACTTCGGCTTGCAAGCCGATGCCGCGAATACCGAGCGGGTCCGAGACCTGCTCCACGACACGTTCCTCGGCGTGTGGCGCGGCGACCTCGAGGACGACGCGCTGAACGGACTCGTCCTTGGCGCGACCTTGACCGGACGCCAGGTATCGATCATTCGCGCGGTCGCCAAGTATCTGCGCCAGGGCGGCATCGCCTTCTCCGACTCCTACATCGGGCGCACGCTGATCGGGCATGCCGAGATCGTTCGGATGCTCGTCAGGCTGTTCGACGCGAGGCTCGACCCCGATGCGCGCGACGACGACGCCGCCGAGCGGCTCGGCAAGGAGATCGAGGAGGCCCTCGACGCGGTCCCGAGCCTCGACCAGGACCGAATCCTCCGCAGCTTCCTGAGCGTGGTGCGGGCGATCGTCCGCACCAACACCTTCCAGAACGACGCCGAGGGCAAGCCGCACCCGTACCTGTCGTTCAAGCTCGACAGCGCCCAGATCCCAATCCTCCCGCTCCCAAGGCCCCAGTTTGAGATCTTCGTGTACTCGCCGCGGCTCGAGGCCGTCCATCTACGTGGGGGCAAGGTGGCCCGCGGCGGCCTGCGCTGGTCGGACCGGCCCGAGGACTTCCGCACCGAGGTGCTTGGCCTGATGAAGGCGCAGATGGTCAAGAACGCGCTGATCGTGCCGGTCGGGGCCAAGGGCGGGTTCGTGGTCAAACGACCGCCGGCGGAAGGCGGCCGTGAGGCCCTCCAACGAGAGGGCATCGCGTGTTACAGGGCGTTCCTGTCGGGCATGCTCGACATCACGGACAACATCGTCGAGGGCGAGGTCGTCCCGCCGAAGCGAGTGGTCCGCTACGACGACGACGATCCGTACCTCGTCGTGGCGGCCGACAAGGGGACCGCCACCTTCTCCGACATCGCGAACGAGGTTTCACAGAGCTACGGGTTCTGGCTCGGCGACGCGTTCGCCTCCGGCGGCTCGAACGGCTACGACCACAAGGAGATGGGGATCACCGCGCGCGGCGCGTGGGAGTCGGTTAAGCGCCATTTCCGCGAGCTTGGCACCGACATCCAGACGACCGACTTCACGGCAGTCGGGATCGGTGACATGTCCGGCGACGTGTTCGGGAACGGAATGCTGTGCTCGCGCCACACCAAGCTGCTCGCCGCGTTCAACCACATGCACGTGTTTCTCGATCCCGACCCGGATCCAAACACCAGCTACGACGAGCGAAAGCGACTGTTCGACCTGCCGCGCTCGGCCTGGAGCGACTACGACGAGTCGCTGATCTCAGAGGGCGGCGGCGTCTACTCGCGCACCTCGAAGTCGATCACGCTCTCCCCCGAGGTCCGCGAAATTCTGAGCATCGAGGAAGAGCGGCTCCCGCCCAACGAACTGATCCGGGCGATTCTCAGGGCGCCGGTCGACCTGCTGTACAACGGCGGCATCGGGACCTACGTGAAGGCCTCGACCGAGTCCCAGGGGGACGTCGGCGACAAGGCCAACGACGCGGTCCGGGTCGACGCGCGCGAGCTCGGCTGCAAGGTCGTCGGCGAGGGCGGCAACCTCGGCGTGACCCAGAAAGCTCGCATCGAGTACGCCCTGAGCGGCGGCCCGGACAACAAAGGCGGGCGGATCATCAATGACGCGATCGACAACGTCGCCGGCGTCAACACCTCAGACCACGAGGTCAACATCAAGATCCTGCTCGACGGCCTCGTCGCGGACGGTGACATGACCGAGAAGCAGCGCAACGAGTTGCTGGCGGAGATGACCGACTCCGTCGGCGCGCAGGTCCTGTACGGGAGCTACACGCAGACCCAGGCGATCAGCCTGGCGCACGCGCAGGCGCCGCAGATGGTCGACGTCCACGCCCGGTTGATCCGGAATCTCGAGCAGACCGCCGGGCTGAACCGCAAGATCGAGTTCCTGCCAACCGATGACGCGATCGACGAGCGCAAATCCCAGCATCAGGGGCTGGTGGCGCCGGAGCTGGCCGTGGTCATGGCCTACTGCAAGATCCACCTCTACCAACAGCTGCTCGACTCCGACCTGCCCGAGGACGGATACCTCGTCCACGACCTCGAGCGCTATTTCCCCGAGCCCCTGCCCGAGCGCTTCAGCGACCAGATGCAAAAGCACCGCCTGAAGCGCGAGATCATCGCGACGGTCGTCGCCAACCAGCTCGTCGACCGCGCCGGCACGACGTTCTCGTTCCGGCTCGGCGAGGAGACGGGCGCCCCGCCCGCGGTTCTGGCGCGGGCGTACGCCACCGCCCGCGAGGTGCTCGAGATGCGCTCGTTCTGGTCGGCCGTCGAGGGGCTCGACAACCAGGTCGCCGCCCAGACACAGCTCCAGATGCTGATCGAGGCGCGGCGGCTGGTCGAGCGCTCGACCCGCTGGCTCGTGCGCGCGAACCCCTACCAGGTCAGCATCGCCCAGACGATCAGGCGGTTCGAGCCGGGCGCGAAGATGCTCGCGGCCGCGCTCCCCGACGCGCTCGAGGGCGCCGACCGGGAGACATTCGACGCCAAAGCGGCCGAGCTCGAGCAGGCCGGGGTGCCCGCGGAGCTGGCCCGGAGGACCGCGGGGATGCCGTCGATGCTGGCGCTCTTCGATATCGTCGAGGTGGCGTCAAGCACCGAGCACGACCAGGCGGACGTGCTCCGCGTGTACTTCCGGCTCGGGTCGCGGCTCGAGCTCAACTGGCTGCGCGACCGGATCATCGAGCTGCCGCGGGCCAACCGCTGGCAGGCGCTGGCCCGGGCCGCGCTCCGCGACGACTTGTTCAACCTATACCGGGAGCTCACCCGCAAGGTGCTCGACGCCGGCGGCGGTCAGGACGGGAGCGAGGCCGCGATCGACGCGTGGTCCGAGCGCAACGCCGAGTCGCTCGAGCGGTCGCTGGGGATGGTGGCCGACGTCAGGGCGTCACGGATCTACGACATGACCACGCTGCCCGTGGCGATGCGCGAGATCCGAGGCCTCTTGCGCGGAACCACCAGGGCCGGCGTCCCGACCGGGATGGGCGCGGTCACGATGGCGGAGTAGCGCCGCGCGCACCGGCTCGCCAGCGGAGGTAGGCCACGAGCAGCACGCCCGCGTCGATCAAGCCGGTGACGAAAAACGCGCCCGGTCCGGTGACCAGTCGGCCGGCGACCCTGGAAAGCACCCGCCCAAGCTATCGTCTCGCACGATCACCATGACGACCAGCGTAAAAACCAACGTGACGGAGCTGCCTGAGTCGCGTGTGCGCGTACAGGCGGAAGTCGCGCCCGAGGAGGTCGAGCGGCGCGTCCAGCAGGCCGCCCGCGAGCTCGGCCGCCAGATGCGCGTCCCGGGTTTCCGCAAGGGCAAGGTGCCGGCGCCGGTCGTGATCCGGCGGCTCGGGCGCGAGGCGGTCCTCGACGAGGCCGTCCGGAGTGCGCTCGGGAGCTGGTACGCCGACGCGATCGACGGCTCCGGGATCGCACCCGTGGGAGAGCCCGAGCTCGACGTCCCCAACGAGCTTCCCGCTGAGGGGCAGCCGCTCCAGTTCTCGATCGAGATCGGCGTGCGCCCCGCCGCCAAGCTCGGCGAGTACAAGGGCCTCGAGGTCGGCCGCCGCGAACCACACGTGGAGGACGCGCAGATCGACGGGGAGGTCGATCGGCTTCGCGATAGCCTCGCGACGCTCGACACCGTCGAGCGCCCCGCGGAGAACGGCGACCACGTGGTGGTGGACTACGTGGGCAGCGTCGACGGGGAGGAGTTCCAAGGGGGTGCCGGGCGAGATCAGCTGATCGAGCTGGGGTCGGGGCGGCTCGTGCCCGGGTTCGAGGAGCAGCTCGTCGGCGCGAGCGCCGGCGACGAGCGGACCGTCACGGTCACGTTCCCGGACGACTATCCGGCTCCGGAGCTCGCCGGCAAGGAGGCGCAATTCGCGGTCACGGTCAACGATGTCAAGGCGAAGAACCTGCCAGAGGCCGACGACGACCTCGCCGCCGACAACACCGAATTCGACACGATCGCCGAGCTGCGCGAGGACATCGCCGACCGGCTGCGCCAGATCGACGCCCGCTCGCTCGAGCGCGAGTTCGAGGATGCCGTCGTCGAGGCCGCGGTCGTCGAGGCCGAGGTCGACGTACCGGACAAACTGGTTCACGCGCGCGCGCACGAGCTGCTCGAGGACACGTTCTCGGTGCTGGCGCGCCAGGGCATCTCCAAGGACGCCTACCTGCGGATAACCGGCCGCGACGAGGAGACGCTCGCGCACGAGGCCGAGCCGGAGGCCGCCGCCGCGCTCAGGCGCGAGGCCGTCCTTGCCGCGATCGTCGAGGCGGAAAAGATCGAGCCGACCGACGAGCAGGTGCGCGAAGCGCTTGAGCCGACGGCCGAGCGGCAGGGCACGACTGCCGAGAAGCTGTTCGAACAGCTCGAGTCAGGCGGTCGCCTCGACCGGGTGCGGCGCGAGGTGGCGACGCGTCAGGCGATCGACCTGCTCGTGGCCGACGCGAAGCCGATCAGCGTCGAGCAGGCCAAGGCTCGCAAGAAGATCTGGACGCCGGGCAAGGAAGACGATCCCGCCCGCCCGGGGCAGAGATCCGGACAGCTCTGGACTCCCGGCAGCTAACCCTGTGGAACGCCGTCACCAGCACAGTGCGAACGTGCCTGGGCTGCCGAGCCGGCCCGAGGCGATTGCTACAGTCGGCAGGATTCCGGCCGAGGAAGCGAAAGAAGCGAGGACATGAGCCCACTCGTACCGATGGTTGTCGAACAGACGTCTCGCGGGGAGCGCGCCTTCGACATATACAGCCGTCTGCTCAACGAGCGGATCATCTTCCTCGGGACGCCTGTGGACGATCAGATCGCGAACCTCATCGTGGCCCAGTTGCTGCACCTGGAATCAGAAGACCCCGACAAGGACATCTCGATCTACGTCAACTCGCCCGGAGGGTCCGTCTACGCCGGGCTGGCGATCTACGACACGATGCAGTTCATCAAGCCGGACGTGCAGACGATCTGCGTCGGGATCGCGATGTCCATGGGCGCGCTTTTACTCGCCGGAGGGGCCCCCGGCAAGCGCATGGCGCTGCCGAACGCCAAGATCTTGATCCACCAGGTTTCCTCGGCTTTCCAGGGCCAGGCGACCGATATTGAGATCCACGCCAAGGAGATCATCGACGTCAGGCGGAGGCTCGATGAGATCATCGCCCAGCACACGGGGCAGAGCCTTGAGAAAGTTCGGTCCGATACCGAACGTGATTACTTCATGAGCTCTGAGGAGGCCAAGGACTACGGAATCATTGACCGCGTCATCTCCCAGCACTAAGGGGCTACCCTTAGGGCTCGGGTAAGGTGGCTGAGGCGACTCCGGGAGAGGGCATCTTATGGCACGTCCGACCGATTCCAACGAACAGCTGCTCTGCAGCTTCTGCGGTAAGTCCCAGAGGCAGGTCAAGAAGCTGATCGCCGGACCCGGCGTGTACATCTGCGACGAGTGCATCGACCTCTGCAACGAGATCATCGATGAGGAGCTGACGGCCCCGCCGAGCTTCGACATCGAGAACCTTCCCAAGCCCCGCGAGATCTACGACGTCCTCAACGAGTACGTCGTCGGGCAGGAGCAGGCCAAGCGGAGCTTGTCTGTAGCGGTCTACAACCACTACAAGCGCGTCCAGATGATGCAGTCCGATGAGAACGACATCGAGCTGCAGAAGTCGAACATCCTGCTGCTCGGCCCGACCGGGTGCGGCAAGACGCTGCTCGCCCAGACGCTGGCCAAGATCCTCAACGTCCCGTTCGCGATCGCCGACGCCACCGCGCTGACCGAGGCCGGGTACGTGGGCGAGGACGTCGAGAACATCCTCTTGAAGCTGATCCAGGCCGCCGACTACGACGTCAAGAAGGCCGAGACCGGGATCATCTACATCGACGAGGTCGACAAGATCGCGCGCAAGGCCGACAATCCCTCGATCACCCGGGACGTATCCGGCGAGGGCGTCCAGCAGGCGCTCCTCAAGATCCTCGAGGGCACGACCGCGTCGGTGCCGCCCCAGGGCGGGCGCAAGCACCCCCACCAGGAGTTCCTGTCGATCGACACGACGAACGTGCTGTTCATCTGCGGTGGCGCGTTCGCGAACCTCGACAAGGTGATCGAGCGGCGGATTGGCCACCAGGGCGTCGGCTTCGGCGCGGCGATCCAGTCCAAGGAGCAGCGCGACACCGGCGAGATCTTCCAGCACTGCCTGCCCGAGGACCTGATCCAGTACGGCCTGATCCCCGAGTTCATCGGCCGCCTCCCGGTGATGAGCGCGATCCACCAGCTGAGCCGCGACGAGCTGATGGAGATCCTGACCGAGCCGCGCAACGCGCTCGTCAAGCAGTTCCAGCGGTTCTTCCAGTTCGACGGGATCGAGCTCGTGTTCGCCGAAGAGGCGCTCCACTCGATCGCCGACAGGGCGCTCGAGCGCGAGACCGGCGCCCGCGGCCTGCGGTCGATCATCGAGGAGGTTCTGCTCGAGGTCCAGTTCGAGCTTCCCTCGCGCCGGGACGTCCGCAAGTGTGTAGTAACGCGCGACACGATCGACAAGGGGACCTCCCCGACGCTCGTGACTGTCGCGACCCCCGAGGAAGAAGCGGCCTAGCGCTCTCTGTGGGCCCGGCTGCGCCGGGCATCCGTGGGACCGGGCAGGCCCGTCCTGTCCCGGATCGCGGGCTCCGGACGGCTGTCGCGAGCGGCCGTCTGTACCCGGGCGCGTCTCCCTAGACTGAGCGGCCGATGACCGACCGTTCCGACCTCGAAGCCAAAACCCGCTACGACCCGTCCGAGGTCGAGCCCCGCATCGTGCAGGCGTGGCTCGACAGCGGCATCTTCCATCCCGCGCCCGAGGGTGATCCGACCGACAACTACTCGATCGCGATCCCGCTGCCGAACGTCACCGGCGTTCTCCACATGGGGCACGCGCTCAACAACTCGATCCAGGACTGCCTGATCCGCTTCAACCGGATGCGCGGTCGCCGCGCGAAGTGGATCCTCGGCACCGACCACGCCGGCATCGCCACCCAGACCCAGGTCGAGCGGGCGGTGGTCGCCGAGGGCACGAGCCGCGAGCAACTCGGGCGCGAGGCGTTTGTTGAGCGCGTCTGGCGCTGGCGCGACGATTACGGTGGCCAGATCATCGAGCAGCTCAAGCGCCTGGGCGCTTCGCTCGACTACGAGGACGAGCGGTTCACGCTCGACGACCGCTACGCCCGCGCGGTCCAGGACGTGTTCGTCGCGCTGTACAAGAAGGGCTACATCTACCGCGACCGCTATCTGGTCAACTGGGACCCGGGCAGCCGCTCGGCGATCTCCGATCTCGAGGTCGAGGACCGCGAGGTCACCGACACCCTGTACTACATCGACTATCCGCTGGCCGAGGGCTCGGGCGCGATCACGGTCGCGACCGTGCGACCGGAGACGATGCTGGCCGACACCGCGATCGCCGTCCATCCCGACGACGACCGCTACGCGCGGCTGGTCGGCGAGAAGGCGATCCTGCCGCTCGTCGGGCGCAAGCTGAAGATCATCGCCGACGAATACGTCAAGCCCGAGTTCGGCACCGGCGCGCTCAAGATCACGCCCGGCCACGATCCCAACGACTTCGAGATTGGGCGCCGGCACGGCCTCCAGCAGATCAGCGTGATCGGCGAGGACGCGCGGATGACCGACGAGGCACCGGAACGGTTCCGCGGCATGACCGTCGAGGAGGCCCGCGCCGAGGTGGTCGCGGAGTTGCGCCGCGAGGACCTGATCGCCCGCACCGAGGAGTACGTCCACGAAGTCCCCTACTCGCAGCGCTCGGGCGAGCGGATCGAGCCGCTGATCTCGCTCCAGTGGTTCATGCGAATGGACGAATTGGTCAAGCCGGCGATCGAGGTCGTCCGAAGCGGTCAGGTGTGCTTCTGGCCCGAGAGCTACACCCGGGTCTACATGAACTGGATGGAGAACATTCGGCCGTGGGTGATCTCGCGCCAGCTGTGGTGGGGTCACCGGATCCCCGTGTGGTACCGCGACGAAGACATCTACGTCGGCACCGAACCGCCCGCGGATGGGGGCTGGGAGCGGGACCCCGACGTGCTCGACACATGGTTCAGCTCCGGGCTGTTCCCGTTCGCCGCGCTCGGGTGGCCCGAGGACACCCCCTCGCTCCGGGCCTTCTATCCGACCGACGCCCTGTGCACGGGCCGCGACATCATCTTCCTCTGGGTCGCGCGGATGATCATGCTGGGGATCGAGTTCACCGGCAAGATCCCGTTCACCGACGTCTACGTCCACTCGATCATCCAGGCCCCGGACGGCCGGCGAATGTCCAAGTCGCTGGGCACCGGCGTCGACCCGCTGGGCCTGATCGAGGGCGGGCCGCGGCCGTCGGCGTTTCCCGAGGGCGGCGACTTCCCGGCATACGGCGCGGACGCGGTCCGGTGGGGCTTGTACGCGATGTCGTCGGCGCAGGACGTCCGCTTCAGCGAGGACAAGCTCGGCCAGGGCCTCCAGCTCACCAACAAGCTCTGGAACGCCGCACGGCTGATCCTGCTCGGGGTGGGTCCCGAGAGCCGCGCCGCGCCGCAGCCGGCCGCGGTCGAGGATCGCTGGATCCTGTCGCGCCTGGAACGAGCCAGGAAGCAGACCAGCGAGCGGATCGAGCGGTTCGACTTCGCCCACGCCGCGCTCGGTCTGTACGAGTTCGTCTACGGCGAGCTGTGCGACTGGTACCTCGAGCTGGTCAAGCCGCGGCTGCGCGCCGGCGAGCCTGCGCTCGACGCGACGCTGTTGCACGTGCTGACCCAGACGCTTCAGGTCGCCCACCCGATGATCCCGTTCGTGACCGAGGAGATCTACCGCCACATCCCCGGAGCCGAGGGACTGCTCGCGGCGGGCCTGCCGGAGGTTCCGGCGACGCCGGTGGACGAGACCGCCGAGGCGAGCGTGGGGCAGGTGATCGAGGCCGTGCAGGCGCTGCGCGGCTGGCGCGACTTCGCTGGGGTGCGGGCCGCCGCCACCGTGCCGGCGCGGCTGGCCGCGACAGGCTATGACGAGACCGAAGAGCACCTCGCGCGCCTCGCCCGGCTCGCGTTCACCGCCGATGGAGCCGAACCCGTGGCAAGCGTCCCCGTCCCGGGCGGCACGGTCGAGATCCTGCCGTCGGACGACGTCGATCTCGAGGGTGCGCGGCGGCGGTTGGCCGCACGGCGGGCCAAGCTCGAGGAGGAGATCGAGCGGGCCGAGCGCAAGCTCGCCAACCAGGGATTCGTGGACAAGGCGCCCCCGGAGGTGGTCCAGGCCGAACGCGACAAGCTGAAACGCTTGAAGGACGAACTCGAGTCGCTATGACCCCCGAGGAAGCCGAGCGCTACATCCTCTCCCGCGAGCTGTTCGGCATGCGGTTCGGCCTGGACCGCATGCGCCGGCTGATGACCGCGTTGGACAACCCGCAGCTGCGCTTTCAGTCCATCCACGTAGTGGGTACGAACGGCAAGTCCTCGACGGCCCGGATGACCGCCGCGATCCTCAAGCGCCACGGGTTGCGCACCGGCTCCTACCTATCGCCCCACCTGGTGTCGTTCGCGGAGCGGATCAGGGTCGCCGACGCGGATCTGGAGCCGAGCGAGTTCGCCGCGGCGATTCAGCGCGCGGCCCGCGCCGCCGAGCTCGTCGACCGCTCGCTGGTCGGCGATGACCGCGTGACCCAGTTCGAGCTGCTGACCGCGGCCGCCTACTCGGAGCTGGCCCGGCGGGGGGTGGAGGTGGCGGTGATCGAGGCCGGCCTCGGCGGCCGCTACGACGCCACCAACGTGATCCCGTCGCGCGTGCAGGTGCTGACCAGCGTCGGGCTCGAGCACACACGCTGGCTCGGACCGACGATCACCGCGATCGCCACCGAGAAGCTCGACGTCGTGCAGCCCGGAGCGATCCTGGTTCTCGGGCATGGGCTTCACCCGGACGCGCTCGCCGTCGCCGAGCTTCTCGCCGCCGACCGCGGGGCCACGATCGTCCACGCCGGCGTCGATCCGGGCGTGCCGTTGATCGCGCTCGGCTCCTACCAGCGGCGGAACTTCGCGCTCGCGCGGGCCGCGGCTGAGGCGTACCTCGGCGCACTCGACCGGGATGCGGTCGCCACGGCGGCGGCGGAGATCCTCGTACCCGGTCGCCTTCAGGTGATCGATCAGGACCCGATCACGCTGCTCGACGGCGCCCACAACCCCGACGGGATCGCCGCGCTCGCGGAGGCGCTGGCCGAGCCGTGGGCCGCCGGGCACGACCGCGTCGTCGCGGTCGTCTCGGTGCTCGACGACAAGGACGTCACAGCGATGCTCGCCGGCCTGCTGCCGATGTGCGATGCGCTCGTGCTGACGGCCAGCCAGAACCCGCGAGCGCTGCCGCCGCCGACCCTGCAGTCGCTCGCCGGCCAGCTCGGCGGGCCGCCGTCCGAGGTGATTCGCAACCCCCGCGCCGCGCTGGCGCGGGCCCGCGAGCTCGCCGGCCCGGGTGGGCTGGTCGTCGCCACCGGCTCGATCTATCTGGTCGCCGACCTGCTCCGGCCCGAGGGCGCGGGTCGCGCCTCGATGCTGTGAACCAGGCGCTCGAAGCGATGGACGAAGAGGAGGAGAGACACCCGAGGCTCCTGGCCATGGTCGCGCTCGTCGCGTTCGTCGTGGCGGTCGTGATCCTGGTGTTCTTCGGGATCGGCTACCTTTTCGGTCGGGCCTATCTGTAGGTGCCGGCGACCGTGCGCCGCCGCCACCCGTGTGAAAATCCACACCCAGCCGCGACGTTCCGACATCACCGACCACTAAACTCGCTGCCTTAATGCCCTTTCTTACGGTGTTCGGCATCAAGAACGGCACGATCAGTGCCGTCGTAGAGCTGATCATTCTGTTCCTCGTGGTGGTCTGGCTGGCGCTCGTGTACTGGACGTACGCGGACGCCCGGCGCCGGATCGCGGACTCGTTGCTGGTCGGCTGCGCGACGGCCGCGTCGCTGTTCCCGTTCGTGGGGACGATCGTGTACATGATCGTGCGGCCGCCCGAGTACCTCGACGACGTGCGAGAGCGTGAGCTCGAGATCCAGGCGGCCGAGGCCCGGTTGGCCGAGCTCGGCTACCAGGTGTGCCCGTACTGCGATTACGAGGTCGAGAAAGACTTCCTGCGCTGCCCCAACTGCATGCGCAAGCTCAAGGACCCGTGCACCGCGTGCGGCAAGCCGCTGGACCCGATGTGGAAGATCTGCCCGTTCTGCGAAGCCGAGGTCGCGGGCGCCGCCCCGCAGCCGCGACGTGCCCGCAGGCGCCGCGAGAGCACGGCCGAGCAGCCGGTCGCCGGGGCATCGGTCCGCGCCGAGCGCAGCGCCGCTCCGGCGCCGACGCCCGCGCCCGCCGAGCGCGGCGGCCCCTCCGGCAGCTGACGACTACGCTGTCCGCCCCGAACGTCGACCCGTCAAGGGAGATTCATCCATGGAACGAACGCTGATCCTGATCAAGCCCGACGCCTTTGCCCGCAGCCTCTCCGGCGAGATCATCGCCCGGTTCGAGCGCAAGGGCCTGCGGCTGGTGGCGATGAGCCTGATGACGTTGAGCCGCGACCTGGCTGCGCAGCACTACGCCGAGCACGAGGGCAAGGGCTTCTACGAGGAGCTTGTGACGTTCATCACGTCGGGTCCGCTGGTGGCGATGGTGCTCGAGGGCGAGCAGGCGGTCGTGGCCGCCCGTCAGGTGATCGGCGCCACCGATCCGCTGAAGGCGACGACCGGCTCGATCCGCGGCGACTTCGCGATCGAGGTCGGCCAGAACATGGTCCATGGGTCCGATGCGCCCGAGTCGGCCGCCCGCGAAGTAGCGCTGTTCTTCCCCGACCTCTGATCTCTGACTGCATCGCGTGAATCGCGTCGTGCTCGCCTCGCGCTCGCCCCAACGGCGGGCGATCCTCGACCAGATCGGCGTCGAGTACGAGGTCGAGGTGCCCGACGTCGAGGAGCTCCAGTCCGGACCGCCGCACGAGGTCGCGCTCGAGAACGCGTTTCGCAAGGCCTCGACGGTTGCCCCTCGAGCCCCGGATGCGCTGGTCCTCGGGGTCGACACGGTGGTCAGCCTCGGCGCGCGCTTGTACGGCAAGCCGGCCGACGAGGACGAGGCCCGAGCGATGCTGGGCGCGCTCGCGGGGCGCCGGCATACGGTCGTCAGCGGGATGTGCGTGATCGAAGACGGGCGCCCGCGGACGGCCGCGGCGAGCACCGTGGTGGAGTTCCGGGCGCTGGACGAGGCGCTGCTCGACTGGTACCTGGCCAGCGGCGAATGGCGCGACCGGGCCGGCGCGTACGCGATCCAGGGGCGCGGCGCGGCGCTGGTGGCGGGGATCGACGGCGACTTCCTGAACGTGGTCGGGCTGCCCGTGACCACTCTGCTCGAACTGGCGCCGGGGCTGCTGACCGCGTGATGTGCTCTACCACAACTCGCCCTGAGGGGCTAATGCGATCCGCCACAACCCGCGCTGAGCGGGTGAAATGCAGGCGCGCGGTCAGCCTTCGGCGAGACGAGCACGTACAATCGAATTCGGACGGCGCTGGCAGCGTGGCGTGGCCTCCGGCACTCAGTTCCCCGTCCGCTGCTCCCTCATACCCGGCTTACCTATGGGCTTTTTTACGTACCTGACCGGTTTCGGCGGTCGCGACATGGCGGTTGATCTCGGAACCGCAAACACGCTCGTTTACGTGCGCGGGCGCGGCATCGTGCTGTCCGAACCGAGTGTGGTCGCGGTCGACTCCCGGACCGGGGAGGTCCACGCGGTCGGGATCGAGGCCAAGCGCATGCTCGGGCGGACGCCGGGCACGATCCAGGCGATCCGGCCGCTCAAGGACGGGGTGATCGCCGACTTCGAGGTCACCGAGGAGATGCTCCGCCACTTCATCCAGAAGGTCCACCAGAACCGCTGGGCGCATCCGCGCGTGGTGGTCTGCGTGCCGTCCGGCGTCACCGGCGTCGAGAAGCGGGCCGTCGAAGAGGCCTGTCTCTCGGCGGGAGCGCGGCAGGCTTACCTGATCGAGGAGCCGATGGCGGCGGCGATCGGCGCCGGGCTGCCGGTCGGCGAGCCGACGGGCTCGATGGTCGTCGACATCGGCGGCGGCACAAGCGAGGTCGCGGTGATCTCGCTCGGCGGGATCGTCGTGTCGCAGTCGATCCGCGTGGGCGGCGACGAGCTCGACGAGTCGATCATGAATTACGTCAAGCGCGAGTACAAGCTGCTGATCGGCCAGCAGACGGCCGAGGAGGTCAAGCTCGAGATCGGCTCCGCGTATCCGCTCGGCGAAGAGGTGCAGGCGGAGATCCGCGGCCGGGACATGGTCTCGGGTCTGCCCAAGACGGTGGTCCTAACCAGCGAGGAGATCCGGGGCGCGCTCGAGGAGCCCGTGACCCAGATCATCGACGCGGTCAAGGAGACGCTCGACCGCACCCCGCCCGAGCTCGCCTCGGACATCATGGATCGTGGCATCATGCTGGCGGGAGGTGGGTCGCTGCTACAAGGGCCTCGATGAGCGACTGCGCCACGAGACGCAGATGCCCGCGCATCTGGCCGAGTCGCCGCTCACGTGCGTGGCGGTTGGCTCGGGGAGGTCGTTGGAGGAGTTCGAAGCGATCCACCGTTCGAGCAAGAATTCACGCAACCGGCGCCGTCGGTACTAGGTTGGGGGCCAGTGCCGACGTGGCGCCAGGGACGATCTTGGAGACACCACATCCGTGCATGACAAGCAAGTTCGGCGAAGACGGGCGGTTCTGGGACTGCTCGTCGCCGTCTCCCTGATCCTGCTGACCGCGTACTTCGGCGAGAGCCCGAACAGCCCGCTGCATGCCGTGCAGCGCGGAGTGGTCGAGGTGCTCTCGCCGGTCGAGCAGGGCGCCAGCGAGGTGCTGGCGCCGGTCCGCTCGGCCGCCAGCTTCTTCTCGAGCACGTTCCACGCCAAGAGCCAGGTCAAGGAGCTCCAGTCGGAGGTGGCGACGCTGACCAAGGAGTACGCGCAGGCGAAGGGCGCGCAGCTCGAGAACGCCCAGCTGAGCGCGCAGCTCCACCTCGACACGAGCCTCGACCTGAGCGCGTACCACGCGGTCAGCGCGCAGGTGATCCTGCGCGATCCGACCCTCTGGTACCAGACGATCAACGTGGACAAAGGCGCGGACGACGGCGTCTCGCTGCACGATCCGGTGACCGGCGACGGCGCGCTCGTCGGCGAGGTCACCGAGGTCTCCTCCACGCAGTCGGTCGTCACGCTTATCACCGACCACACGCTGTCGGTGACCGCGCGGGTGCTCGACACCAACAACGACACCGGCGAGCTGGTGCCGGCGGTCGGCAACCCGGACGAGCTGGTGCTCCAGTACCTCCAGCCGCCCAACCCGGCGGCGGTCCAGAACGGTCCCCAGCAGGGGCAGTATGTGGTCACCGCGGGCTTCAAGTCGGGCCCGCTCGAGTCGTACTTCCCGCCCAACATCCCGATCGGGAGAGTGCTGCCCGTCGACGAGAATCAATTGCTCAACAACGGCACGATCCAGGTCTCGCCGCAGGCCGACCTGCGCGGCGTCGACGTCGTGCAGATCCTGACCCGTCCGACCGCCGGCACCGAGCGCGCGCAGGTACCGTGACATTGAGCAACGCGGTCAAGCTCCCGATCCGTCTCATCCTGCTCGGCTTCCTCGGCGTGGTGATCCAGGAGTCGGCGGTCTCCCAGATATCGATCTTCGGCGTGAGCGCGGACCTGACCCCGCTCATCGTGATGGCGGTCGGCCTGTTGTGCGGCTCGCTCACCGGGGCGGTATTCGGGTTCGCCACCGGACTGCTGATCGACCTCATCCTCGTCCAGACGCTGGGCGTGACCTCGCTGCTCTACATCGCGATCGGTTACTGGTCCGGGCGTCTGCGCGAGCTTCGCGATCCCTCGCACGAGCTCGTACCGCTCGCGGTCGGTGCGTTCGCCGCGGCGTTCGCCGGCCTCGGCATGGCGGTGATCCAGTTCCTGCTCGGCGTCGACGCGCCGGTCAGCGTCCTCCTGCTCCAGCAGATCTTCATCGTCGTGCTCGTCGACACGCTGCTGGCGCTGCCGGTGTACGCACTCGTGCGGCGGATCCTCCGCCCGGTGCTCCCCGAGGATCCGCGGCGCCGGCGCCGGCGCGCGTATACGACCGGCGGTCTCAGTCCGCTCCAGCAAGGCGCCGCTCGGCGCAGCTCGATCACCCGTCCTAAGACGCTATGAGTCCGCTGCCCGAGGACAAGCAGCTGCGGTTCGTCAAGCAGGAGGACCGGTCGCCGATGAGCCCGCAACTCGCGCGACGAGTGGCGATCGTGGGGACGATGACGCTGGCCATCTTCGCGATCCTGTTCTTCCGGCTGTGGTTCCTCCAGGTGCTCTCGGGCAACCAGTACGCGGCCGCGGCGAGCGTGAACTACGTGCGCAACCTCGAGGTCGCCGCCCCGCGCGGCGAGATCCTCGACTCGAGCGGCCAGATCCTCGCCAAGAGCCAGCGCGCCTACGCCGTGAAGATCTCCCCGCCGAGCCTGCCCGTGCCGCTCACCGACAAGACGCTCGCGCACCCGCCACAACCGGACGCCGCGCTGTACGACCACCTCGCCGGCGTCGTCGGCCTACCGACGAAGCGCGAGAAGTGCCCGGTCGACGGCCACGGGGTGCTGCACATCTCCCAGATCGCGTGTGAGGTCGATCAGGGCTACGTGCAGCTGCCCTACGCCCAGGCCACGGTGGCGACCGACATCACCTCGCAGCAGCTCTGGTACCTATCCGAGCGCCAGCGCTCGTTCCCGGGCGTGAGCGTCCAGCAGATCTACCAGCGGAGCTACCCGTTCAAGGACATCGCGTCGCAGCTGCTCGGGATCGTCAGCCGGATCACTCCGCAGGAGGTCAAGCAGCGCTACTTCGCGGGCGTGTCCCAGAACGACTCGGTCGGGCAGTCTGGACTCGAGGCGTCCTACGATCGCTACCTGCGCGGCGTCGACGGGGCCGAGAAGGTCAAGGTCGACGCGCTCGGCAATTTCGACGGGTACCTGTCGGAGACGCCGCCAACCGCCGGCGACAACCTCAAGCTGTCGCTGAACGAGCCGCTCGAGGCGGTCGGCCAGCAGTCGCTCCAGGAGTCGATCGACTCGAACTACCCCTCCAACGGGGGCGCGTTCGTGGCGATAAGCCCGGTCAACGGCGAGATCTATGCGATGGGCTCGCTCCCGACCTACGACGCGAACGTGTTCACCAAGCCCGTCCCGACCGCCGAGTACGACTCGCTGTTCGGACCGAACTCGGGCGATCCCCAGGTGAACCGCGCGTATCAGAGCGTCGGTCCGACCGGGTCGACGTTCAAGCCGATCACCGCCACCGCGGCGCTCGAGAGCGGGGCGTGGACGACCAGCGAGACATTCGACGACACCGGTCAGTTCTGCATCTCCGGACAATGCCGCCACAACGCGGGCAACGCCGTCGACGGCTCACTCGACCTCCAGAGCGCGATCCAGGTCTCCTCGGACGACTTCTTCTACAACCTTGGCGCGCTGACGAACTCGCCCGCGCCGAACGGCGGCGCGCTCCAGAAGTGGGCGCACCTGTACGGGATCGGCCGCAAGACCGGGATCGACCTCCCCGACGAGAACCCCGGGACACTCCCCGACGCGGCCTGGCGGTCGCAGCGCAACCAGCTCGAGGCCGCGTGCGATAGCGCGACCGGCCCGTTCAAGGGCAAGCCCAAGCACCCGCCGGGCGGGTGTGGGATCGCGGACGGCACCGACCGGCCCTGGTCGATCGGCGACAACGAGAGCCTCGCGGTGGGGCAGGGTGACGTCCAGGTCACGCCGCTCCAACTCGCCGTCGTCTACTCGGCGATCGCGAACGGCGGGACGATCGTGACGCCTCATATCGGGGAGGACGTGCAGACCGCCGACGGGACCGTGCTGCGCTCGTTCAACCCGCCGCCTCAGCGTCACATCAACATCGACCCGACGTATCTCGACACGATCCGCGCCGGGCTTCGCGCTGCGGCCTCGCAGCCGGGCGGGACCTCGGCGGACGTGTTCGCGAACTTCCCCGAGCAGGTCTACGGCAAGACCGGCACGGCCCAGTACACGGGCCAGCAGGACTACGCCTGGTACGCGTGCTTCGTGCCGCCGACCGCGACGACCAAGCCGATCGTCGTAATCGTGACCGTCGAGCAAGGCGGGTTCGGTGCGGTCGGCGCGGCTCCCGTGGCCCGCCAGATCCTGTCGCAGTGGTTCTTCGGCAACAAGGGGCCATACCAGGCCGGGAGCTCGCAGACGCTTTGAGCGCGGGCGCCACCCCGATCCGAGCCGTCGACGTCGAAGCCGCCCCGCGGCCGCATGCGCTGCTGCGAATCGATCCGCTGCTGCTGCTGGCGGCGATGGGGCTCGCCGCGTGCTCGCTCATCACCTTGAAGGGCGCGACCCGGACGATGAACCCCGGGCACCCGATGTACTACGTCGAGCGGCAGGGGATCTACTTCGGGATTGGGATCGTCGTCGCGCTGCTGCTGGCGCAGATCGACTACTCGCGGCTGCGCGAGTACAAGTACGGCCTGTACGGCGTGATGATCGCGCTGAACCTGGTCGTGCTCGGAATGCCGCGGGTCCAGGGAGCTGCCCGCTGGATCCCGCTGCCGTTCTTCCAGCTGCAGCCGTCCGAGTTCGGCAAGGTGCTCCTGATCGTGTCCGTGTCCGCGTTCGCGGTCGACCGCTCGCGGCGGCTCCACGAGCGCCGCACCACGGCTAGGATCATGCTGCTGGCGCTGATCCCGGCGATGATCGTGATCCCGCAGCCGGACCTCGGGACCGCGCTCGTATACGTCGCGATCGGGTTCGCGATCCTGTTCTTTGCCGGGACGTCGTGGAAGCAGCTGACCGCGCTGGTGTTGCTGTTCCTGGTGGCGATCGTGATCGTGCTCGTGGTCGCGCCGGCCACGGGCCACCACCTCCTCAAGCCTTACCAGATGCAGCGCCTCACCGGGTTCCTGCATCCGTCCCACGATCCCAGCAACCAGACGTACAACATCACGGAGTCGCTGACCGCGATCGGCTCCGGTGGAAAGACCGGACTGGGCACCGCGGGCGCCTCTCAGGTGAACCTGCACTTCCTACCGGCCCCGAGCACCGACTTCATCTTCGCGGTGGTCGGGGAGACCTACGGCTTCGTCGGAGCGGCGGTCCTGCTGTCGCTATACGCGCTGATTCTCTGGCGCGGGCTCCGCATCCTGACGATGTCCAAGAACCTGTACGGGACGCTGATCGCGGGCGGCGTCCTGGCCATGCTGATGTTTCAGGTGTTCGTCAACGCGGGCATGACGATCGGCATCATGCCGATCACCGGAGTCCCGTTACCGCTAATGAGCTACGGCGGCTCCTCCGTTCTGGTGACGTTCATCGCGATCGGTCTTCTACAGTCAATATGTGTGCAAGCACGCATGACTGCCGCGACGAAGACCCGAGGGCTGGTTTCGTCATGACCGCTGCCCCGCTTACGAGGGCGCGCGGCACGTGTTCGTCCGGAGGATCGGGCTCTCAAAGCTCGCGCTCCCTCCGCGAACTTACCCAAACTTACATAAAGGACTGAATGAGCATTGAAGAAGCAAGTGTTGGTCAGCGTCGACCGGGGCGAGACCCGCGTCGCGCTGTTGGAGGCGGCCGGATCGGTCGCCGCCCGTAAGACCGCAGCGAAGTCGTCGAGCACCCGCCGGCGCCGTAAGCCGGCCAAGCCGGCGGCCGGGTACCACGTAGCCGAGCTGTATCTGGAGCGCCGCGGAGCGCGCTCGATCGTCGGGAACATCTACAAGGGACGCGTCGACAACGTGCTCGGTGGCCTCGAGGCGGCGTTCGTCGACATCGGACTCGACAAGAACGGGTTCCTGCACGTCGACGAGATCGTGCTGCCGGGCGTCGAGGCGCCCCGCCGGGGCCGTGGCTCGGGGCGGGACAGCCGCCAGATCACCGAGATGCTGAAGCCCGGCCAGGAGATCGTGGTGCAGGTGGTCAAGGACCCGCTGAAGACCAAGGGCGCCCGGCTCTCCATGGATCTCACGATCGCCGGTCGCTACATGGTGTACGCGCCGTACGGCGAGGGCGTCGGCGTGTCTCGCCGACTCGACGACGGCGAGCGCGAGCGGCTCCGCAAGGAGGCCGCGAAACTGGATTTGAAGGGCGCCGGCGCGATCGTCCGCACCGCCGCCCAGGGGGCGACCCGCGCGGATCTCGAGCGCGAGTTGCTGTATCTGTTCAAGCTGAACGAGGTCTTGCAGAAGCGCGTCGCCGAGACGACGGCGCCGGCGCTCGTGTTCCAGGAGGCCGACCTGTCGGTGCGGGTCGTACGCGACATCTTCTCCTCGGCGTTCGAGCGAGCGGTCGTCGATGACCCCAAGCAGCACCACCGGCTGGTGTCGTTCTTCTCACGTACCGCGCCCGAACTGGTCGACCAGGTCGAGCTGTGGGAGGAGGACCAGCCGCTGTTCGAGGCGTTCGGGGTCGAGCAGGTCCTCGACTCGACGCTCTCGCGGCGGGTCGACCTGCCCAGCGGCGGCTACCTGGTAATCGACTACGCCGAGGCGCTGACCGTGATCGACGTCAACTCCGGGTCGTTCGTCGGCCGGGGCAAGGCCGCGCGGCTCGAGGACACGATCACCAAGACCAACCTCGAGGCCGCCGACGAGGTCGTTCGCCAACTGCGCCTGCGAGACATCGGCGGGATCATCGTCATCGACTTCATCGACATGGCCCGGGCCCGGAACCGCGACGCGGTCCTCAAGGTGTTGCGGGCCGCGCTCGACGAGGACCGGACGAAGACGTTCGTGGTCGAGATCTCGCCGCTCGGGCTGGTCGAGATGACCCGCCAGAACGTCACCGAGGGGGTCCGCGAGATCATGACCCGGCCGTGCCCGACGTGCCACGGCGACGGCGTGATCAAGTCCGAGGAGACGCTCGCGATCGAGTTCGAGCGGCGGATGCGCGACCTGGCCAAGGAGACCGAGGACGAGGCGCTGCTGATCCAGATGAACCCGCGGGTCAGCGCCGAGTTCACCCGCGACGAGGCGCGTGTGCTCCGCCAGATCGAGGAGGAGACCGGCAAGTGGTTCCACTTCGAGGGGTCCGAGGGACTGCCACTCGATCACTTCGCGGTGGTGCTCTCGGACGACCTCAAGCGCGTGGTCGAGCGAGCGGTGCCGTTCCGCGCCGGCGAGGAGGTGCACGTCGAGATCGTCGAGCCGCACATGTACAGCCCCGGCGACGCGGTCGCGAAGGTCGACGGCTACATAATCGCGATCAGAGGCGGGGGCGACTACGTCGGCGAGAAGCACCTGGTGCGGATCGAGGAGGCGGGGCGGACCGAGGCGACGGCGTCGCTCCTGGACGTGCCGGCGTCGGACACGCCGTCGTCGAATGGGACCGGCGACGGGGAGGACGCGGGGGATGATCTAGAATCGAAGCCTCGGCGTCGTGGCCGCAGAGGCGGACGACGCCGTTCCGGCGCTAAGGCCGAGTCGGCTCCGAGCACCGCTGCATCCGAATGAGCACCTACGCGATAGTCAAGACCGGCGGTAAGCAGTACCGCGTCGAGCAGGGTCAGAAGCTGCTCGTCGAGCGGCTGCCCGTTGGTGACGGCGAGTCGGTTGAGTTGCAACCGCTGCTGTACGTGGACGGCTCTGATGTGGTCGACGGCGAGGGGTTGTCCGGCGTGTCGGTCACGGCGCGTGTCGTCGCCCACGAGCGCGGACCCAAGCTTCGCATCGTGAAGTTCAAGCCCAAGCGCGGCTATAAGCGGCGCACCGGCCACCGGCAGAATCTGACCCGGATCGAGGTCACGTCGCTCGGCGTGACCTCTTCGGCTTCCGCAGCGAAGGAGGAGAGCGATGGCTCATAAGAAGGGACTTGGCTCCTCCCGCAACGGTCGCGACTCGAAGGCCAAGCGACTCGGCGTCAAGGTGTTCGCCGGCGAGGCGGTCACCGGCGGCGAGATCATCGTCCGCCAGCGCGGCACGAAGTTCAAGCCCGGCGACGGCGTCGGGATCGGGAAGGACGACACGCTGTTTGCCCGTTCGGCGGGCACGGTGGAGTTCACGCGCGGCCGGCGTGGCCGCGTGATCTCGGTCGCGCCCGTGTCGGACTCGTCCGAGTCTTAGGGCAGGGCGGCAACCGTCGCCCACGTCCAGGCCCGCCGGGCATGGACGCCCGGCGGAACGGCCCCATGGACGCCGAGCGCAGCGAGGCCCCTAGGTCCTTGCGGTCTCGAGCCGCGAGGTACAGAGGGGGCAGCGCTTCGCCCTGACCGGGATTGCGCTCGTGCACTCCGGGCACTCCTTCGTGTCCGGATCCTCCTTGGCCCGGCGGGACATCAGCGCGTTGATCGGCGCCACGATGATGAAGAACACGGCGGCGGCGATCGTCACGAACGTGAGCACGTTGTTGAGGAAGTCGCCGTAGGCGAAGGTGCTGCCGTTGATCGTGAACTTCAACGCACCGAAGTCGTGCGCGCCGAAGATCGCGGCGACGATCGGGGTGATGATGTCGGAGACCAGCGCCTTGACGACGGCCGTGAACGCGGTGCCGATGACGACCGCCACCGCGAGATCGACAACGTTGCCGCGGAGCAGGAACTTTTTGAAATCCGTCAGGAGTTTTGGCACGGACGATGTCTTGATTCGTCACATGGGTCGGCGGATCCTGCGGGTCATGTGGCCGATGGCGATGCAGGTAACAAATGCGTAGTCACAGCGCCAAACTCCTGGCATTGGCAGAGCGCCAGTCGGGGCGCGTGAGCTGGGCGCAACTCATGGCGCTGGGCGTCGAGAGTGTCGTGATCGCGAGGTGGGTGAGCGACGGCTACCTCCATCACGATCTACCGCGGGTGTACGCGGTGGGACACCGCGCGCCGAGCGTCGAGGCCGACGTGACCGCCGCGGTCCTGTACGCCGGCCCGGGCGCGATGCTGAGCCACGCCACCGCGCTCTGGTGGCGCGGGTTGCTCGATCGCCGACCCTGGCCGCTCGAGGTGAGCACGCCGCGCCGCTGCCGGTCGCTGCCCGGCGTGACGGTTCACGGCCGGCGCGATTGCCGGCGCGAGTGGCACAACGGCCTGCCGATGACCACGATCGAGCAGGCGCTGCTCGACTTCGCCACGCGGGCGCCGATCGAACGCGTCCGTTATGCACTCGCCAACGCCGACTACAAGAAGGCGCTCGACCTAGACGCCCTCCAGGTGATCGCCGGTAACGGTCGCCCCGGGAGTACCAACCTGCGCACAGCACTCAAACGCCACGACCCGAGGCTCGTCCGCACCAGGAGCCCGCTCGAGCGGATCTTCCTGCCTTTCTGCGAGGCACACGGGATACCGGCCCCGGACGACGTCAACGTTTGGATCGAGGGCGTCGTCGTGGACGCGGTCTGGTGGAAGCAGCGGCTGGTGGTCGAGCTCGACGGCAAGGACAACCACAGCTCGTGGGCGCAGATCCAGCGCGACCGGAGCAATGAACTCAAGCTGCGCGCCGCCAGGTTCGACGTCATGCGCTACGGCACGGTGCAGTTCGAGGAGCAGCCCGAGTTGGTGGCGCGCGACCTGCTCGCGCGGCTCAGCTCGGCGGCCGCGTAGGCCGGACCATGCCACGATGATTCCATGCAGGACCGCGCACGAATCCACGTCCAGGCCGGCGGCGGCGGCGACGGCAGCCTCAGCTTCCGCCGTGAGGCGCACGTGCCCAAGGGCGGGCCGAACGGCGGCGACGGCGGCCGCGGCGGCGACGTGGTGCTCGTGTGCGACGACTCGCTGCGCGATCTGGAGACGTTCCGGCGCAAAGCGCACTTCAAGGCGCGCCGGGCCGGCCACGGCGAGGGGGCGCTGCGCCACGGCAAGGACGGCGCCGACCTGATCATCTCGGTCCCGCCGGGGACCGAGGCGCTGGTCGAGGCCGACGGCACCGTCCACGACCTCGTGCGCCCGGGGCAGAGGGCGGTGGTGGCGCGGGGCGGTCCGGGCGGCCGGGGCAACAAGCGCTTCGCGGGCCCGACCCACCAGACGCCGCGGTTCGCGGAGAAGGGGCTCCCCGGTGAGGAGACCTGGATCACGCTCCAGCTGAAGCTGCTCGCCGACGTCGGGCTGGTCGGCCTGCCCAACGCCGGCAAGTCGTCGCTGCTCGGCCGCCTCACGCGTGCGCATCCAAAGGTCGCCGACTATCCGTTCACGACGCTCGAGCCGGCGCTCGGCACGCTCGAGATCGACGACCGCCAGCTCGTGATCGCGGACATCCCGGGCCTGATCGAGGGCGCCAGCGCCGGCGCGGGGCTCGGCCATGACTTCCTCGCGCACATCGAGCGGACGCGGCTGCTCGTCCACGTGCTCGATCTTGCGCCGCTCGACGGGTCGGACCCGGAGGCGAACTACGCGACCGTCGAGCGCGAGCTGACGCTGCACAATCCGCGCCTGGCGGTGCTGCCGCGCGTGCTAGCGCTGTCGAAGGCGGACCTCGTCGACGAATCGGCGCGCGAAGCGGCGCGGGCCGCCTGGGCGGCGCGGCTCGGTCCGGACACGCCGGTGGTCGTGACGTCCTCGGCGACCGGGCTCGGACTCCGCGATCTCGCGGGCGAACTGGCCCGGCTCGTGCCCGAGACCGTCCTCGACGACACGGATGACCTTGCCGGCGCCGCGGTCGAGATCGAGCCGCTCGACGACCTCGCCGAGCACCGCGTGTTTCGGCCGGCCGCCGATCGCGCCTATCGGGTGGTGAAGGTCGGCGAGGGCGCCTACCGCGTCAGCGGGAAGGGGATCGAGCGGCTGGTCGCGCGCTACGACATCGACAACGAGGACGCGATGGCGTACCTCGAGCGCAGGCTGCGGGGGATCGGGGTGATCCGCGCGCTCGAGGCCGAGGGGTTCGAGCCGGGCGACGAGGTCGAGATCGCCGGGATCGCGTTCGACCTCGATCCGGAGTAACCGGCGCGCGCGCTCGCGGCCGTATGTAGCATCGCGCACTTTCTGCGGGAGAACTCATTCGGGAGGATTGCCATGCGTCGTGGGGTGTGTGGTCTGCCGGGGCTTCTGTGCGCGGCCGCGCTGTTGGCGCCCGCCGCGAACGCTGACGTGCTGCGCGTCGGCACCTACAACGGCATCCCCGGCCAGTACACCTCGATCCAGGCTGCGGTCGCGGCCGCCCGGCCGGGCGACTGGATCCTGGTGGCGCCGGGCGACTACAAGACGACCAGCTCGAGCGCTCCCACGGATGCGTCGGACACGCCGGCAGCCGTGCTGATGGCGACGCCCAACGTGACCCTGCGGGGGATGAACCGCAACACCGTGGTCGTCGACGGGACCAAGCCCGGCTCGCCGCAGTGCAGCTCGAACACCGCCGACCAGAACTTCGGGCCCTCCGACGGCAGCGACGGCCAGCTCGGCCTCAACGGGATCATGGTGTACAAGGCCGACGGCGTGTCCGTCCAGAACCTGACCGCGTGCAACTTCCTCGGCGGCACGGGCAGCGCCGGCAACGAGATCTGGTGGAACGGCGGCGACGGCGGTGGGCAGATAGGCGGCTGGGGCTTCGACGGCTCCTACCTGACCACCACGAGCACCTTCTACAAGGACGAGACGACCGCCGCCGAGTACGGGATCTTCTCGAGCGACTGGAGCGGCGGCACCTGGTACCAGGACTACACGAGCAACTTCAACGACTCGGGGTTCTACATCGGCGCCTGCCAGCAGGTGTGCGACCAGACCGTCAACGACGTGTGGTCGGAGTACAACGCGCTCGGCTACTCGGGGACTAACTCCGGCGGGCAGTTGGTGGTCGAGAACTCGCAGTTCGACAACAACGAGGACGGGTTCGACACCAACAGCCAGAACAACGACGACTGGCCCTCGCCGCAGGACGGCGCGTGTCCGGGCGGCGGCACCAGTCCGATCACCCACACGAACTCGTGCTGGGTGTTCATGGACAACTACGTGCACGACAACAACAACCCGAACGTGCCGGCGGCCGGCGCGGCCGCGGCCGGGCCGGTGGGCACCGGGATGTCGGTGTCGGGCGGGCGCGACGACACGATCATGGACAACCAGTTCGTGAACAACGGCGCGTGGGGAACGATCTTCGTGCCGTATCCCGACACCGAGACGCCACCCTCAGACGTCACCGATCCGTGCAACGGGGGGGTCGGCGGGGCTGGCAACGTCTGCAATTACGACGACTGGGGCAACTCGCTGCTCGACAACACGTACACGAATGACGGGTTCCTCGGGAACCAGACGAACGGCGACTTCGCCGAGTCGACGACGACGCCGGGTCACCCGATCAACTGCTTCAGCGGCAACACGGACACGAGCGGGACTCTGACGAGCTCGCCCTCGACGCTCGAGCAGACGAACGGCACCTGCGGGCAGGCCGCGGTCGCGCCCGACGCGAACGCGACGTTCGTCGCCCAGGTCAACTGCGACTCGCAGTTCTTCGGCGCGGGCTCGCCGTGCCCGCCGGGGGCGAGCTACCCGCGCGCCACCGGTGTGGTCATGCACTCGCTGCCGAGCCTTCAGACGATGCCCGATCCATGCTCGGGCGTCCCGGCGAACCCATGGTGCAACGGCCAGGTTCTGCCCATGCAGAGGTGCGTGGCGCAGTTCGTCACGGTGAACCTGAAGGTCGCCAAGCGGGAGCGGCTCACATCGGTCTCGGTGAAGATCGCGCGCCAGAAGTGGCGCCGGCAAACGGCCGGCGGACGCCGGACGCGGATCCGGCTCGACCTTGGGTCCAAGCGCCACCACAACGTTTGGGTCCGCTTCCTCGAGCGAATCAAGGTACGATCGCGCGCCGAAACTATCCGGTTCGCGCGGGTTTATCACCGCTGCTGAAGTCCGGTCTTGAGAACGATTGAGGAGGTCCGCACGGATGCATGTGCGTCACAAGCTGCCCCTGGGGGGCATCGTTGCTGGGGTCCTTGCGCTTGCGCTGGCCGCCGCGCCGTCCGCCGGCGCGCGCGTTCTGCGCGTCGGCACTTACCACGGGATCGCCGGCCAGTACACGTCGATCCAGGCGGCGGTCAACGCCGCGCGTCCGGGCGACTGGGTTCTGATCGCCCCCGGCGACTACAAGACGTCCTCGAGCAGCGCCCCGAAGGGCGCGCCCGATGCGCCCGCGGGCATCCTGATCGCCAAGCCGCGCATCTACCTGCGGGGGATGAACCGGAACACGGTGATCGTCGACGGCACCAAGCCGGGGTCACCCCGTTGCAGTAAGTCCACATCGGCGCAGAACTTCGGTCCGAAGGACAAGAAGGGCGCGCTCGGGCTGAACGGGATCATGGTGTGGAAGGCCGGCGACGTCTGGATCCAGAACCTGACTGTCTGCAACTTCCTCGGCGGCTCGGGCGGCGACGGTGACACCGGCAATGAGATCTGGTGGAACGGCGGCGCCGACAGCGGCAAGGTCGGCGGGCACGGTTACTACGGCTCCTACATGACCGCGACCAGCACGTACTTCAAGGGCGAGGCGACCGCGGCGGAGTACGGGATCTTCTCGAGCAACTGGGCCGGCGGCACCTGGGATCAGAGCTACGCGAGCAACTTCAACGACTCGGGCTACTACATCGGCGCCTGCCAGCAGATCTGCCACCAGACGATCGACGACGCGTGGGCCGAGTTCAACGCGCTCGGGTATTCGGGGTCGAACTCGGGCGGCTGGATGCTGATCGAGAACTCGCGCTTCGACAACAACGAGGACGGATTTGACACCAACAGCCAGAGCGGCGACAACCCGCCGCCTCAGAACGGGGGCTGTCCCGCTGGCGTGGCGCCGCCCGTTGCCGGAGCGCCGTCGTGCTGGGTGCTGTACCGCAACACGTTCGACGACAACAACGACGCGAACGTGCCCGCCGCCGGTTCGGCGGCCGCGGGACCGGTGGGCACAGGCATGTCGTTGTCGGGTGGGCGGAACGACACCGTGATGGACAACCTGTTCGAGAACAACGGCGCCTGGGGCCAGATCACGATTCCCTACGTCGACAGCGGCAAGCCCTGCACCGGTGGGACCCTCGGTGCGCTCGGAGCAGGTACCTGCCTGTTCGACGAGAGCGGCGACGCAGTGCTCGACAACACGTTCAGCCACAACGGGTTCTTCGGCAATCCAAGCAACGGTGACTTTGGCCTGACCAACTTCGAGCAGGGTCCGACCGACTGCTTCAGCGGCAACGTGGAGCAAGGGGGCGGCACCGTCACCACGACCCCGGCGAACCTCGAGCAGACGTACCCGACGTGCAACGGGCAGGCGGTCGCCGCCAGCGATTCGGCGGCCGGGCCGTTCACGAATGAGGTGTTGTGCGACGCTCAGGTCTCGCTCGCGGCGGGCGCGAAGCCTCCGTGCCAGCCCACCGACCACTACCCGCGGCGCACGAAGGTCGTCATGCATCCGCTGCCCAAGCACCTGGCGACGATGCCGAACCCGTGCGCGGGCGTTCCCGCGAATCCGTGGTGCCGCGCCAAGCAAGGCTGATCGCGGCGCGCCGCTGCGTGGCGGCGCTGATCGGCGCGCTCGCGGTCCTGCTGGCCGCGGGCGCGGCTGCCGCTTCCGCGCGAGTCCTGATCGTGACCCAACGGCAGGTGTCGTATCCGCATTACACGACGATCCAGGCGGCGGTCGCGGCCGCGCACCGGGGCGACTGGATCCTGATCGCGCCTGGCGTCTACACCGGCACCGTGCGGATCAAGACGGCGGATCTGCACGTGCGCGGGATGAACCGCAATCGGGTGATCCTCGACGGACGCCACCACGTCGGCAACGGGATCGTGATCGGTTCCAGCGGCGTGTGGATCGAGAACCTGACCGTCCGCAACTTCGATCGCCGCACGCGCGAGGACACGGCCGACGGCAACGAGGTCTGGTGGGAGGGCGCTGGTCCTCTCGGCACGCGGATCGGGATCCACGGCTGGTGGGGTCAATACCTGACGGCGTACGACACCGGCCTGCTCGGCGGGTACGGGCTGTACGCCGGGCATTCCGTCGACGGCTGGTTCAAGCACGTGTACGCGTCGGGCTTCAACGACTCCGGCGTGTACGTCGGAGGCTGCCGCGATTGTCACGCGCTCGTGCAGGATGCGCTGGTCGAGCGGAACGCGCTGGGCTGGTCGAGCACCAACGCCGGTGGCCACCTGATCGTCGAGGACTCGATCTTCCGCGACAACAGCGTCGGCGTGGCCCCGGACTCCGAGCCCGACGACGATCTGCCGCCACCGCAGGACGGCGCCTGTAACTCGGCCTCGAACCGGGCGGAGCTGCCGACGTTCACCTCGACGCAGATCGACCGCTGCACGATCTTCCGGAACAACGTGATCGAGGACAACGGCAATATCTCGACGCCGGCCAACTCCGACATCCTGAACGCGCCGTGGGGCGAGGGGGTCGTGCTCGGCGGCGACTACGCGGACCTGATCGAGAACAACACGATCAAGGACAACCCGACGTTCGGCGTGCTCGTCCTCGAGCGGCCGGATCCATTCCCGCCGACGTCGAAGACCGTGTACTTCCAGTCGTCGGGAAATGAGGTTTCCGGGAACACCGTCGTTGGGAACGCGAGCGTTTCCGGAACCTACGACCTCGCGCTCGAGGGCGGCGTGTTCGGGACGCAGAACTCGGTTGACAACTGCTTCTCGGGCAATACGTTTGGCAGCTCGAGCCCGGCTGATATCGAAGGCACCTGGGGTTGCCAGAACGCCACGACGCCGAACGGCGGGGACGCTCTCTTCAGCGAGATCCTCACGCTGATCGGGCAGTCCGGAGCGCGCCATCAGCGTCCGCAGCCGGCGCCGCGGCCGCAGCCGACGATGCCGCGGCCGTGCCAGGGAGTCGCGAAGAACCCGCTCTGCGGGTGACCGCGGCCCCGCCCGTCGGCTGAGCGCGTCCTAATCTTGTCGGGGCGATGGCCCCGATAGTCATAAAGCTCGGCTCGAGCATCGTCGCGGATGACCGCGGCGAGGTGCGCATCGACGTGCTCAGCCGAATCTGCGACGAGATCGCCGAGCTTCACCGCGCCGGCCGCCAGCCGGTGGTGGTCACCAGCGGCGCGATCGCGCGCGGCATGGGCGTGATGGCGCTCCCGATCCGCCCGCGCGCGATGGACGAGCTACAGGCGGCAAGCGCGGTCGGCCAGGGCAAGCTGTACCAGGTCTATGACGGGTTGCTCCGCGAGCGCGGGATGCAGACCGCGCAGGTACTGCTGACGTTCTTCGACATGAGCGCGCGCACGCATTACCTGAATGCCCGCCAGACGCTGCGCAGGCTGCTCGACTGGCGCGTGATCCCGGTGATCAACGAGAACGACACCACGACCACGGATGAAATCTCGTTCGGAGACAACGACTTCCTCGCCGCGCAACTCGCGATCCTGCTGGCGGCCGAGCGCCTGTTGCTGCTGACCGACGCCGAAGGGCTGTTCACGGCGGACCCCCGGGTGGACCCGGCGGCGCGTCTCGTGTCCGAGGTGACGGAGTTCGAGCAGCTTGACCACGTCTCGATCGGGCATGCGACGTCGCCGCTCGGCTCGGGCGGGATGCGGTCCAAGGTGGTCGCGGCCGAGATGGCGACCGCGGCGGGCATTCCCACCGTGATCGCGAGCGGGCTCCGGCCGGGCGCCGTGCTCACGGCGGCTGCCGGCGATCCGATCGGGACGCGGTTCCCCGCCCGCTCCGGCCGCTACTCGAGCTTCAAGCTGTGGCTGAAGTACGCCAAGCCGGCCCGTGGCCGGGTGCAGATCGACGCCGGGGCCGCACGCGCGCTGCGCGAGGGCGGCACCAGCCTGCTGCCGGTTGGGATCGTCGACGTGGCGGGCGACTTCGACGCGGGCGACGCGGTCGAGGTCGCGTACGACGGTGAGCTCGTCGGCAAGGGGATCTGCAACTACTCCGCGGGCGAGCTGCGCCGGGTGCGCGGTCTGAAATCCGCGGACGTGCGCGAGCGGCTGCCCCGGGCCACCGAGGAGGCGGTTCACCGCGACTACTTCGTGCTCGCGTAACCTTTGGGTTTGAGCATGGCTGTTACTGCGACATCTGTGGCCGAGACGTGCGCTGCCGCCAAGCGGGCGGCGCGGGTGCTCGCGAGCCTGCCGTCGGGCGTGAAGGACGCCGCGCTCGAGGCGATCGCCGCCGAGCTGATCGAGCGCACGCCTGAGATCCTCGAGGCCAACGCCCGGGATCTCGAGGCCGGACGCGAGGCGGGGTTGACCGACGCGCTGATGGACCGGCTCGCGCTCGACGCCGGCCGGGTTGCGGCCGTTGCGCGTCAGGTGCGTGACATCGTGGCGCTCCCTGATCCCGTGGGTGAGGTGATCGACGGCTTCCGGCTCGCCAACGGGCTCGACGTGCGCAAGGTGCGGGTGCCGCTCGGCGTGGTCGCGGTCGTCTACGAGGCGCGGCCGAACGTCACGATCGACGCCGCCGCGCTGTGCCTTAAGTCGGGCAACGCGGTCGTGCTGCGCGGCTCCTCCACCGCCGCGCACTCGAACGCCGTGCTCGCGGCGGTCGCGATCGAGGCCGGCCTCGCGGCCGGGCTGCCCGAGGGGGCGATGGCGTTGGTCGCCGGCGGCGGTCATTCGGAGCTCGAGGAGCTCGCGACGCAGTCAGGCGTCGTCGACCTGATCATCCCGCGCGGTGGCGAGGGGTTGAAGAACGCTCTGAAAGGCGTGGCCACGGTCCCGGTGATGTACGCGGCATCGGGCAACTGCCACGTGTACGTCGACGCGACCGCGTCGCTCGACGATGCGCTGGCGATCATCTTGAACGCGAAGACCCAGCGTCCGAGCGTGTGCAACGCGGCCGAGACGCTGCTCGTGCACGAGGCGGTCGCTTCCGAGTTCCTGCCAGGCGCGTTCGGTGCGCTGTCGGCGGCCGGGGTCGAGTTGCGGGTTGATTCGCGTGCGCGGGGGTTTGCGAGCGGTGTCGCGGTCTCCGATGCGAGTGATGAGGACTGGGAGACCGAGTACCACGCTTTGACGCTTGCGGTTGGGGTGGTCGACTCGGCCGAGGAGGCGATCGAGCACATCAACCGCTACGGCTCCGGTCATTCGGAGGCGATCGTCACCCGCGACACCGAGTCGGCGCGCGCGTTCCAGCTCGGCGTGGACGCCGCCTGCGTGTACGTCAACGCGTCCACTCGATTCACCGACGGAGGGGAGTTCGGGATGGGGGCGGAGATCGGCAACTCGACCCAGAAGCTCCACGCGCGCGGGCCGATCGGGCTGCGCGAGCTGTGCTCGTTCAAGTACCTGGTCGAAGGTTCCGGCCACGTGCGTCCGTAAACGGGTCGCGGCGGTGCCCCGCGGCGAGATTTTCGGCCGTCCGGAGCGCTGACGCGCGGTGCGGATCGGCATGCTGGGCGGGACCTTCAATCCGCCACATCTTGGACACCTCATCTGCGCGCAGGAGGCGTACCTTCAGCTCGAACTCGATCGAGTGACGCTGATCCCTGCACGGATACCACCGCACAAGCGCGTCGAAGAGGAGCCGGGTCCGGACCACCGGCTCGAGTTGTGCCGGGCCGCCGTTGGCGAGGATGATCGGTTCGACGTATCCGACGTCGAGATCATCCGCGAGGGGCCGTCGTACACGGTCGATACTCTGGAGTTGCTGCATTCTCGAGAGCCGGAAAGCGAGTTGTTCCTGATCGTCGGCGGTGACATCGCCGCCGGCCTGCCGAAATGGCGCCAGCCGGAGCGCGTGCTGTCGCTCGCAACGCTCGCGGTGGCGGGGCGCCGAGGGACCTCGCGCGGCGAGGTCGACGAGGCGCTGAGCGGCCTGGCGGGGGGCGAGCGAGCCCGGTTCTTCCAGATGCCGACGATCGGCATTTCCTCGACCGTTCTGCGCCACCGCGTGCGCGACCGGCAGTCGATCCGCTACTACGTCCCCGACGCGGTCGTGAGCTACATCGACCGCCACCGCCTGTACGCGGGGTAGCCTGAAGGTGATGACGCCAGAAGAGCTTGCAGCCGCGATCACGGAGTACGCCTCCGATCGCAAGGCGCTCGAGATCGTCCAGCTGGACCTCAGGGAGATGATCGGCTACACCGATTACTTCGTGATCTGCACCGGACGGAGCGAGCGCCAGACCAAGGCGATCCACGACGGAATCCACGAAGGCCTGAAGTCGGCGCACAACCGGCTGCCTCGGCGGGTCGAAGGGCTACCGGGCGCGCGCTGGATCCTGATGGACTACCTCGACGTAGTCGTGCACGTGTTCACGCCCGAGACGCGCGAGTACTACCGGCTCGAGCAGCTGTGGGGGGAGGCGCCGGCGCACGCGGTGGGCGCCGGCTCCGCGTAGCTGTCTCCGCGCTTCGCGGCCCCGGCACGCCGGGCACCCGGATCGCCGGGCACCAGGGTCGCCGTCGACCTATAGGGCGGCCAGCAGCTTGGGCGCGACCTCCTTCTTGCGGCTCATCACCCCCGGCAACTCGATCTCGCTGTCGTGCGCATGCAGGCCAAACGCCCGAGCGACGCCCGCGCTGTCGCCCGCTACGAGCAGGTCGGTTCCCTTGGTCAGTACGTCGGTCACCATCAAGGCGTACAGCTGTAGCCCCCGGTTCTCACGAGCGGTCCGCATCGCCTCGAGCAGCTCTTCTTTGCGATCGAGCAGCCCCTTGCCGACGACCTCGATCTGGGCGATGCAGATCGGGTGCCCGCTGCTGGCGTGGTACTGCTTGGCATCCCGGGAGACGATCTCGGCGGCGCTGACCTCGGACACGTCTGAGCTCGCCTCGAACATCTCGCGTCCGAACTCGGCCGCGTCGATCGCCAGCACACGCTCGAGGTACTCGACGACCTGGCGGTCGCGCTCGGTCGTGGTGGCGGAGTTGAGGATGATCGTGTCGGACATGACCGCGCCCAGGAGCATCGTCGCGGTCGGTGGGCTCGGCTCCATGCCGTTCTGCCGGAAGCGCTCGACGACCAGCGTGGCCGTCGATCCGACCGGGTCGAACGTGGCGGTGACCGGGATCTGGGTCTCGATCGAGCCGATGTGGTGGTGGTCGAGGATCTCGACGATCTCCGCCTGCTCGACGCCCGGGACGCTCTGAGCCCGCTCGGCGTGGTCGACGAGCAGGACGCGGCGACGGGGTGGGGACACCAGATCCGACCGCGTCACGAGGCCGATGGGGCGGCGATGAGAGTCGACCACGACCGCCGCGCCGTAGTGGCTCTCCTTGATCTGCTCTGAGATGTCCGCCACGAGATCCTCCGCGGTGGCGGTCAGCGGCTCGCGCTCCATCAGCGCGCTGCACGGCGCCGCGAGCGTGATCATCCGGCCCGACACGTAGCTGTCCAGCGGGGACACGATCACCGCCGTCCCTCGCTCGCGAGCCAGATCGAGGATCTCGTCCGGCGGCGTCGAGTCGTTGGACAGGACGATCAGCTTCGCGCCGTGCTCAATCGCCATCCGCTGCGCGTCGGTTCGGTTGCCGACGACGACTACGTCTCCCTCGGAGATTCCGGTGCGGGTGAGGTCCATCGCCTGCACCCACACGCGCCCAGACAGCGACTTGTCCTCGCCGGCGACGAGCTTTCCATCGAGCACCTCGACGATCGCGCCGACCCGGGTGGGCGCGTCCCGCAACGTCGAGGTGTCGCGTGTCTCGCGGATATAGCGGCGCGCCAGGGCTCGCTCGGTAACGACTCCGACCAGAGCGCCATCGCTGTCGACGATCGGCACGAGCTCGAGGCCGGCGCGCGCCATGTCCAGACCGGCTTCGCGGATCGGGGCGTCCTGGCCCACGATCGAAAAGCTCGTGCGCATCACGTCGGTCGCGCGGACCATGACGTGGGGGAGCAGGTCCGGCTGAGGGGCAGCGCTGCGCTCGAGCAGCCAGCGCGTCTGCGAGTTGCAGGGGCCGAGCCGCACCGGGGTGTACGTGTTGCGGGTGTCGAGACGTCCCTTCAGCTCCGCGTAGCCGATCGCCGCCGCGATCGAGTCGGCGTCTGGGTTGCGGTGTCCCGAGATGTAGATCGGTTGCACTGTGGCGCGATTATCGCCGCTGGTCCTCAGCAATCTCAACGCGGTCGGGGACGGTGGCCGTCCCGGACGGTGGCGTTCGGAGCCAACGTCGACAGCGCGCCGGCACTGGCGTCACCGATCTCTTGCCCGCGGCCGGCCGGGCGCGATACCTTCCTGGAGCGAAGTCGAGGGCAGCGGCTTGCGGCTGCCGGTCCACATCCCGAATGGAGAACAGCACATGCCGACCGCCCCCCAGATCCTTCCGACCCAGATCCCGCAGGGCACCGCACCCGGCGTGACCTACCGGCTCGAAGGCGAGCTCGTCCCGGTGCTGCACATGGCGCTCGACGGGCAGGTGCCGGTCTACTTCGAGCATCACGTGCTGCTCTGGAAGTACCCGCAGCTCCAGATCGGCCTGCATCCGCTTGGCAAGGGACTAAAGCGCCGCGTGTTCGGCGGGATGCCGCTCCTCATGCTCGAGGCGCAGTCGCCCGGTGAGATCGCCTTCAGCCGCGACGCGCCCGGCCACATCGTCCCGCTGCATTTGCAGCCGGGTCAGGGGATCATCGTGCGCGAGCACCAGTTCCTGGCCGCCACCGGCGCCGTGCAGTACGACTACAGCCGGATCCAGGGCTTCGCCAACATGCTGTACGGCGGCGGCTTTTGGGTCGACCAGTTCTTCGCCGGCGATCATGAGGGCGTCGTCTGGGTCCACGGCTACGGCAACGTGTTCGAGAAGAACCTCGAGCCGGGGGAGACGATCGACATCGAGCCCGGGGGCTGGCTGTTCCGCGACCACTCGGTCCAGATGGAGCAGGAGCTCTACGGGTTCAAGACCGGCTTCCTCGGTGGCGGCGGCGGGAATCTCGTGTTCAACCGCTTCACCGGCCCCGGCAGGGTCGGCCTCCAGAGCGCTTACTACCACCCACCGGTACAGGAGAGCGGCGGCGGCGGCAACCAGCAGCAGGCCGGAGGCGGTCTTGGCAACATCATCGGCGGCCTCCTGAACAACTAGGGTTAGGCGAAGACGACCGTGAGCTTCGGACCGGGGTATCTCTCGGAGCATCCGCTCCCGCCAGGCATCGTCGGCGCGCTCGGGCTCGGTGGCTATCAATTGTTGGTGGACGTCGCCGGCGTCGGCGCGGGCCGGTTCGGCTCGCATGCGTTCCTGCTCGTCGCTCCCGAGCCCGATCCGTCCCTACCCGACGCCGGCACCCAGATCGTCCTCCACCAGAATCGGTTGAAGGACGAGCGCGAGGCGTCGGCGTTCGGGCAGCTCGCGGCGCAGCTCGGGTACCTGCGGCTCTCTGGATACCGGCTGGCGCTCGAGCGCGCCGGCCTGCGCAGCAAGGTGAACCTGCTGAACCCCGCCACTGGGGCGATCCTCGCGACGATCCCCGACAAGCAGCCCGGGCGGCTGTTCGGTGGCGGGGCGAACGCGGCGAGCCTGCTCACGACCGTGCGTGGCCTCCCACCCGCCGGTCCGCCTCCGGACCTCCAGAGCCCTGAGCTGCTGCGCCAGGTGTTGCTGGCGCTTGCGTTGCGTGACGAGTCGATCGGTGGCGCCGAGGCGGCCGAGTTGGCCGATCGCGCGCTCGAGCTGACGCGCCAAAGCGGCGGCATGGACCCGCCGGCGGCGCTCGAGGCCGCAAAGCAAGACCGCGGCTCCTAGCGCGGATCGCGGTGTGAGCCCGCGGAGTGGCGGTCACGCGGATCGTCATGCGGGTCCGGCACCAGATAGGGGAGGGAGGAGGAGCTGTACCTCCGGCTTGTGGCCCGGCGGTACCGACGTCGGCACTGCCGCGGTAAGCCTCACCATAGGCTTCCCACGCCGGGTCACGACGACTTCCTGCCCGGCGGCCACCCGATCAGGCCAGAACCCGAACGACTCGCGGTACGCGTCGGCGCCAATCGTCACCGCCGCGTCGTTTGGGTTCGAATGGAGCTGAGGGGACTCGAACCCCTGGCCTCCACGCTGCCAGCGTGGCGCTCTAGCCAACTGAGCTACAGCCCCGTCGAATGTCGAAGTCGTCTGCAAGGTTAATGCATGCCTGCTGTCCGTTGCGTGCGGGCATCAGCCGCAGGATGGAGCGACGTCTTGCCTGCCAATGAACTGTGCGGCCGGGAGTAGGAACGATCTATCCAGCTCGCCGCAATACACCGCGAACAGATCGACCTCGCCAACGGTGTAAGTCGTGCGTACGTGCCCGCGGGTGGTACAGCGCGACGTGCGGAGCAAGACGATCACAACATCTCGCATCGCGCTCAGTCGTCCCCACTTCACCTGAACGCGGAAGTCGCCACCGATCTCCAGCGCGAGGTCGGTGCGCCCGTGCTCGGCGACCGGCCGCAGCACCCGGATCCCGAGCTTTCACGGCCGCGAGCACGATCGCCTGCTCCGCCACGGCTCCCTTGACGTTCGAGTTCATCACGAACATATGTTCGCATGAACCTCGGACGGAAAAGCGTCCGATTGCGGCAGAAACGTGCGAGCCGAGAGGTCAGCTCGGCGGGATGAACTCGGGCACGTCGAGCCCGTCGTCCGCAGGGAGCGAGTTGCCGTCGACCGGCAGCTCGCCGCCACGATTCCGTCGCGAGGACGACGATCCGACACGGACTCCGGTCTCGCGTTCGACCCGCGCGATCTGGGCCGTCAGCGACGAGTGGACGCGCTGAACGTCGCCGAGCAGGCGCTCCGCGTTCGCGCGCAGCGAGTTGCTCATCTCGCGGAGGTTCGAGACGAGCTCGAGCCCCTCGGAGCGGACGCCGTCCGCGGTGGCGCGAGCATCCTCGAGCATGCCCCGGGCCCGCTCCTCGGCCGAAGACTGCGTGGCAGCGGCCGACTTGCGCGCCTCACCGACGATCTCCGAGGCGCTCTCCTCGGCGCGCGCCACGATCGCGAGCGCCTCGTTGGTGGCGGCGGTGGTTGTGGCCTCGGCTTCGGCCTGGCCTTCTGAGCGCAACCGCGCCGCCTCGGTCTGCGCCAATCGCACCGCCTCGGATGCCTCCTCCTCGGCGGCACGAACCCGGTTGTCCGCCGCGCGCTGCGCCTCGGCGATGCGAGCCTCGACCCGCTCCTCGGTCTCGAGGCGCATTCGCTCGGCGGTCTCCTCCGCGGCGGCGACGATCGCGGCGACGCGCTCGGCCGCCAGGGCCGCGCTCGCGCCCCGACGCTCGCCCGTGACGCCCGCCCACGCGCTCGCCAGCGACGTCGCCAGGAGGACCGCTGGAGCCGGATCCGGCGTTCTCACCCACGTTCGCATGGTAGAGCCGCCCGGGGAATTGCCTGCACAGAGCGGCCCGTGAGGACATGCGCATCGCGCGGTCGCAAGTAACCTCCTAATAACTGTGTCTGAACGGCGCTACGACCCCAAGCAGATCGAACCCAAGTGGCAGGAGGTGTGGGCGCGCGAGCGGACGTGGGAGGTGTCGAACGACACGATGGCCGACGAACACGCCGACCACCGTGAGAAGTCCTACGTGCTCGAGATGCTGCCCTACCCCAGCGGCGAGCCGCACATCGGGCACCTGAAGAACTACGCGCTCGGCGACGCGATCGCGCACTTCCACCGCCGGATCGGCCGGCGCGTGCTGCACCCGATGGGCTACGACGCGTTCGGGCTGCCCGCGGAGAACAACGCGATCAAGACCGGCGTGCACCCGCGCATCGCCACCGACCGGTCGATCGCCGCCTACCGCCACTGGTTCCATCGCTGGGGGATCTCGATCGACTGGAGCCGCGAGCTCGGCACGCACGAGCCCTCGTACTACCGCTGGACGCAGTGGATCTTCCTCCAGCTGTTCGAGCGCGACCTTGCCTACCGCAAGAAGGCCGCGGTCAAGTGGTGCCCGCACGACCAGACCGTGCTCGCCAACGAGCAGGTGATCGACGGGCGCTGCGAGCGCTGCGGCCACCTGGTGGAGATTCGCCAGCTCGAGCAGTGGTTCTTCCGCATCACCGACTACGCCGACCGCCTGCTCGACGACCTGGCCACGATCGACTGGCCCGAGCACGTCAAGGCGATGCAGCGCAACTGGATCGGGCGCAGCGAGGGCGCCGAGGTCGTGTTCCGCTGCGAGGAGCTTGGGATCGACTACCCGGTGTTCACGACCCGGCCCGACACGTTGTTCGGCGCCACGTTCTTCGTGATGGCCCCCGAGCACCCCGACGTGTTCAAGCTCGCCGAGGGGACCGAGCACGAGCAGCAGGTTCATGAGTACGTGAACGCATCGATCACCGAAACCCCCGAGCTGCGCGGCGACGTCGACAAGCCGAAAACCGGCGTGCCCCTCGGGCGCACGGTGACGAACCCGGTCACCGGCGAGCAAATCCCAATGTTCGTCTCGGATTACGTGCTGATGGAGTACGGGACCGGCGCGATCATGGCGGTGCCGGCGCACGATCAACGCGACTACGACTTCGCGAAGGCGTTCGACCTCCCGATCCGCCAGGTGGTGGCCCCGGCGCAAGGCGACGAGCCCGAGGCCGGCACGCCACCCGGCCAAGCGTTCGTCTCGCACACCGAAAACGAGGTCCTGATCAACTCGGGCCAGTTCTCGGGCATGAACGCGGTCGAGGGCCAGCGCGCGATCGTCGAGTGGCTCGACCGCGAGGGCAAGGGCCACTTCTCGGTGAGCTACAAGCTGCGCGACTGGCTCGTCTCGCGCCAGCGCTACTGGGGCTGCCCGATCCCGATCATCTACTGCGAGAAGTGCGGCATGGTGCCCGTCCCCGAAGACCAGCTGCCGGTCGAGCTCCCCGACATCGAGGACTACCAGCCGAGGGGCCGCTCGCCGCTCGCGGCGGCCGAGGACTGGGTCAACGTGCGGTGCCCGGATTGCGGCGGCCACGCGCGCCGCGAGACCGACACGATGGACACGTTCGTCGACTCGAGCTGGTACTACCTGCGCTACTGCGACGCCCGCAACAACGAGGCGGCGTGGGACCGCCAGATCCTGCGCAGCTGGATGCCGGTCGACCAGTACATCGGCGGCGTCGAGCACGCGATCCTCCACCTGCTGTACTCGCGCTTCTTCATCAAGGCGCTGGCGGACATGCACCTGCTCGACATCCAGGAGCCGTTCGCGGCGCTGTTCACGCAGGGCATGATCCTCGGCAACGACGGGAACAAGATGTCGAGCTCCAAGGGCAACGTGATCGCCCCGAGCGAGATCGTCGAGTCCTATGGAGCCGACGCCGCCCGCTGCTACGTGCTGATCATCGGTCCCGCCGACCAGGACGCCGCCTGGTCGGACTCCGGCATCGACGGGGTGTACCGGCGGCTGCTGTCCCGCCTGTGGCGCCTCGCCGACGAGCTGTCCGATGGCGGCGACCCCGCCCGACGCTCGGCCGAGGCGGCGGTGCAGCCCGCGAACCCGCAGGGTGATGCGCTCACGATCGTCCGAAAGGCGAATTGGGCGATCGACAAGGTCACTCGCGACACCGCCGACCGCTGGGCGTTCAACACCGCGCTGTCCGCGATCATCGAGCTGCTCAATGAGATCTACCGCTACCCCGAGGCCGATCCGCAGGCGCGGCGATTCGCGACCGCGACCGCTGCGTCGCTGCTGTTCCCGTTCGCGCCGCACCTCGGGGCCGAGGCGTACGAGATGCTCACCGGCCGGCGCGTGTGGGACGAGCCGTGGCCCGACGCCGATCCCGACATGCTCCAGGCCGACACGTTCCAGCTCGTCTGCCAGGTCAACGGCAAGGTCCGCGACCGGGTCGAGGCGCCCTCCGGCGCCCCGAAGGGCGAGCTCGAACGTCTGTGCCTCGAGTCCCGCGGCATCAAGGCCCATCTCGACGGGCACGAGATCACCAAGGTGATCGTCGTCCCAGACAAGCTGGTCAACGTCGTCGTCCGGTAGTCCGGAGAGCGCGCTCCGGGCCATCCAGCAGCACACGTAGACTCGATCGGTGCCCACATTCAAGCCCGCATACCTGATCCACGGCGACGATCACGGACGGATCGCCGAACGCCGGCGGCGACTGCGCGCGCTTGCCGAAAGCGAGAGCGGGACCCAGGGCATCGAGGTCTTCGAAGGCGACGGCGCAACCCCCGAGGCCGTCGCGAATGCGCTGAACGCCCTGACCTTCGCGATCGGGCGCCGGTTCATCATCGTCGACAGCACCGAACGATGGACCGACAAGCAGTTCGACCCGCTCGACACCACGCTCAAGTCGATCCCGGACGACACGACCGTCGCCTTCTTCGCGCGTGAGGACAGCCGCACGAAGGCACCGAAGCGTCTGCACGACGCGGTCAAGAAGGCGGGCGGCACCGTCGAAGCCGAGGAAAGCGTCAAGCCGTGGGAGCTGCCAAAGTGGGTGATCGCGCGCGCCCGCGAGCTCGGCCTCCAGCTAGAGCCGGACACCGCGCGGGCGCTGATCGCCCACGTCGGCGACCGGCAGCAGCGGCTGCTCCGCGAGCTGGAGAAGCTCGCTCTGTATGGGGGCCAGGGCACTCGCCTCGACACCGCCACCGTGGACGAGCTGAGCGCGCCTTCGGCCGAGCACAAGGCGTGGTCGCTCGCCGATGCGCTGCTGAGCGGAGACTCGGCGGCCGCGATCAGCCTGTATCTGACGCTGCGCAGCCAGGGAGAGCGGCTGCCCGGCCTCCTCTATTGGATGAGCACGCGCGTCCGGAGCGCGCACGAGGTGGCGGTGGCGGTCGAGGCCGGCGAGCCGGCGGCGCAGGTCAAGCGCCGGCTGCGGATGCCCTCGCGAGCGGCCGACCGGCTGATCGCCGATGCGACGCGGATGGGAGCCGAGCGACTCGAGCGGATGATCGAGGAGCTCGCCGACCTCGAGCTGGCCTCTCGCGGCGGAGGGGCCGGTGGCGCCGGCGAGGACACGTCGGCCGTGCTCGCGATCCAGCGCGTCTCGGCCTAGATGACGTGCAGCGCGACCGCCACGACGATCGCGATCAGGATCAGCACGAGCGCCGGCACGAAGTGCAGCACCTTATTCGACTCCCGCCGGAAGGCCGGGGGCATGTTCGCCGCGTTGCGCATCACCATCTGAGCGCCCCGCTGGGCGATCGCGTCGTCTCGTTCGGCCCGCAGCCCCTCGATTGTCGCATTCAGCGCCTCGCGCTCGGCGGCGGTCTTTTCGCCCTCGGCCATCGCGCCCTGGCGAAGCCGGACCGCGTCGTCGCGATCGCCGAGCAGGGCGTCGCGCTCGCCCGCGATCCGATCGCGTGCCTCGAGCGCCTCGTCGCGAGCGGCCAGGGCATCGTCGCGGGCGGCCATGGCGGCGTCGAGCCGAGCCGCGACCTCGTCGCGGGAGTCGATCGCCGCGCGCCGCTCGGACAGCGCCTCGTCGCGAGCGGCCAGGGCGGCGTCGCGCATCCGCAGCGCGTCCTCGACGGATTTCGCCGACGCCTCGCGTTCGGCGAGCGCCTCGTCGCGCTGCTTCACGGCCTCGCCGCGCGCTCGCACGAGCCGCTCCTTCTCCTCGGCGGCCTGCTCGCGTGCCTGGCGGGCGGCGTCTTGCGCGTCTGAGACCTCCTCGAGCTTCGCCCCACGCCGGCCGAGCTCCGCGGTCAGCTCGGTGATCTCGGCTTCGCGACGCTCGAGTTCGCGCTGCACGCGATGAGTCTCGCGGCGTGCGTTGACGAGCTCGGTGGAGGGCTGACGGGGACGCCGTGGCGGAGCGGTAGGGGCCGCGGTCTCCTTCGGCTCATCGCCGCGGGTGGCGCCGGAGGATTCACTGCGGCGCCGGGCAGTCGCCCGCGATGACGTGCCAGACGATCCGTGCGACGACGGGCCCGGCCGGCGCCGGCGTCGCGCGCCCGGCAGCGGCAGCGTGATCGTTATGTCGGGCGCGACGTTCAGTTCGGCCTCGGGCCAGCTGCCGTCGTCCTCCTCACACGGAAACGACGCCTCCCAGGGCTGGCCGTCCTCGGCGGCCCACGGCTTGTGCTCGAGGTCGGCCAGCAGACGGCGCTGCTCGTCGCCGTCGACCAGCGTCAGACTCGGTCGCATGAACCGTCGTCCGCGCACGCCAAACCAGCGTCCGTTCACTTCGAAGCGGTCTCCGTCGGCCATCTCGAACCGATCGAGTTCGAAGCCGACGCCGTTCGTTCCGGTGGTTGCCGGCTCGAGGACCTCTGCCATGGGGATCCACAAGTTACCCGGATCCGCGAAAAGAACGCCGGCTCGCAACCGGCGTTGCACCCGGGGAGGGCGTTGCGACTACCGCGCGGGGGAGGTTGCGACGGCGCTAGCCGCGCCGCACGCGCGCCGCGCGCGACTTCTTCCGCGCACCGGAGTTGCGATGCAGAGCGCCGCGCTTGACGGCCTTGTCGATCGCCTGCACGAGTTCGCGGTGCTCGGTGTCGGCCTGCGCGGCGTCGCCGCCGGCCACGGCCGTCTCGAGCCGGCGGAAGTAAGTCTTGATCTTCGACGTGTAGCGTCGGTTCTCGAGGCGCTCGCGCTCGGCGCGCAGAATCCGCTTCTTCTGTGACTTGATGTTCGCCATGAGCAGAGGAAAGCCACGGCTTCCCTCGCCGCGGCGCGCCCTACTATAGCCAGCCCTGGCCCAGATCGACACCAAACCCGGGACGTCGGGCAACGGCGTCCCGCCGACAGGACCCGAGGGACCCGGCGCACCTCCCCAGGGACCCGGCGCGACCGACCCGCCGCGCCGGCGCATTGCCGTCAACACCGCGATCTTCGCGTTCGCCACCGCGTTGTCGCGAATCGCCGGACTCGGGCGCGAGGTCGTTCAGGCCGCCTACTTCGCGACCTCCGCGGCGGCGTCGGCGTTCACGCTCGCGTCCCAGGTCCCGAACCTGTTCAGCAACCTGTTCTCGCAGGCGGCGCTGTCCGCCGCGTTCGTGCCGGTGTTCACCGAGTTGCTCGGCAAGGGCCGTAAGAAGGACGCGTTCCGCCTCGCTTCGACGCTGTTCTGGGTGATCCTGATCGCGCTCGGCGCGCTGACCGTGCTGTGGACGCTGGTCGCGGGGCTGGTCGTACCGGCGTTCACCGGCAACCACATTCCGAACGCGCTGACCGCCGGACTATCGCGCGTGCTGTTTCCGGTCGTGCTGCTGCTGAGCCTGACCGGGTTGCTCGTCGGGATCCTCCAGTCCTACGACGAGTTCACGATTCCCGCGATCGCGCCGGCCGTGTGGAACCTCGTGATCCTGTTCGGGCTGGTCACGCTGTACCACCGCTTCAACGGCGAACAGCGGATCTACGCATACGCGATCGCGTGGCTCGTGGCGACCGTCGTGCAGTTCCTGATGGTGTTCGTCGCGCTGCGCCGGATCGAGTTCAAGGTGTCGTTCGTCTGCGACTGGCGCGACCCGCGCGTGAGACAGGTGCTGATCCTGTTCATCCCGGTCACGATCAGCATCGGGATCGTCAACCTCGACATCTTCCTGAACGCCGGCTTCGGATCGCTCGTCTCGAGCGCGGCGCCGGCCGCGATCAACGACGCGTTCCGGATCTACATGCTGCCGCAGGGAATCTTCAGCGTCGCGGTCGCGACCGTGCTGTTCCCGACGCTGAGCCGCATGGCGGCGCGGAAGGACGTATGGGGGATGCGGCGCACGATCGGCAACGGGATGCGCCAGATCAACCTGCTGCTGATCCCCTCATCGGCGCTGATGCTCGTGCTCGCGACCCCGATCACGCGGCTGATCTACCAGCACGGCACGTTCCACTCGACGTCGACCAGCCTGGTCGCCACGGCGCTGTTCTGGTTCTCGTTCAGCCTGCCGTTCGCCGGCGTCAACCTGCTCCTGACGCGAGCGTTCTTCGCGCTCAAGCGGCCGTGGATACCGACCAAGCTCGCCGCGCTGAACATCGTCGTCGACGCGATCGTCAGCATCGCCCTGTACAAGCCACTCGGCATCGCCGGCCTCGTGATCGGGACCGCTGCCGCCAACCTGGTCATGACGATCCTCCAGCTATGGCGGTTGCGGATCGGCTTCAACGGCTATCTCGAGGGCGGCCAGACGATGATGATCACCGTACGGATCCTGGTCGGGACCGTGATCATGGCCGCCGTCGCACGCGGCATCTGGGGCGGCCTCGACCAGCTGCTCGGCACCTCGCTGGTGGCGCAGATCCTCTCGGTCGGGATCGCGTCCGCGGTCGCATGCGCGCTCTACGCGAAGCTCATGCTCACGATGCGCGTGCCCGAGGCGAGGCAGATCCAGGGGCTGATCATGGCCCGCGTGCGCTCCGGGTAGCCTGTCGACGGTTGGGCCTGTACGACCGCCACTTCTCTGACCCTCAGCGCGAGCGCGCGTTCCTGAGCGCAGTCGGGTTCACGGCCGCATTCGCGACCGCGCGCGGGATCACCCATGCGATCAGGGCGGGGGTCGGCCCGTTCCGCAACATCTCCGAGGGCGGGCGCCACATCCACCACTCGACGTTCGGAATTCTCGGATTGCTCGGAATCGGCTACCTCTGGACCTACCAGGTCGGCGTGGGCGTCGGCCAGTGCCGGCGCTGGCCGTCGCGGCTCAGCGCATCGACGTACGGGATCGCGGCGGCGCTGACCCTCGACGAGTTCGCGCTGTGGCTCGACCTGCACGACGACTACTGGAACAAGCAGGGCCGCAAGTCGATCGACGCGGTGGCGATCTTCGGCGGCCTGCTCGCGATCGGGGTGGCCGGCCGCGGCGTGGCCAAAGAGCTCGGCCTCGTGCCCAAGGCGCTCGAGCACTGGGCCGACGATATGTAGGAGCGGGCTACGCCTCGACCAGCCGGGCGGCGATCTGGCCGCGGCCGCGGCTGAGGCGGCTCATGATCGTGCCCTCCTTGGTCCCGAGCGCGCGGGCCGCGTCCCGGTACGACAAGCCGATTACGTCCACCGCGACCACGGCCTCGCGCAACGGCTGGCTCAGCTCGCCCAGTGCCTCGTACACGGGCGCCATCCGGATCGAGTCGGCGGTCAAGTCACGGTGCCCGCCGAACTGCTCGAGCTCATCTCCGGCGGCGGGGACGGTGAGCACTCGCGTCGCGCGCTTGGAGCTGATCCAGGTGTTGCGCATCACCTTGAGCAGATACGCGAGATCCCCGTCCCGGCGCAGGAAACGCGGCCGGCGCAGGACCTGCTCGAAGGTGTCCTGGACGAGATCCTCCGCGTCCTGTCGCGAACCGCACAGTCCATAGGCGGCGCGGTACAGCCGCTGAACGTGGGTCCCGAGCGACTCTGGGTCGAGGCGGTGCGGCCGCTCCGCTGCAATTGTCTCGCCGCTGCCGTCCATTCGATCGTCATCCTGGCGACCGAGGGCGAGTCGCACATCGGGCAAATGCTCATTTATGCGCGCGTCTCTTTAGAGGTGTTTATTTGGGGCCGCCTGCGGCGGCATCCATGGGGCCGTTCCGCAGGGCGTCCGTGCCCTGCGGCCCTAGCAGTCGTTCCAGCGTGCGTCCGTGTCGCCGGCGGATTGGGTCCGACGGCTTGCACCTGAGAGTGGGGTGGGGGCGGGTCGCCGGCGCGGGGCGGCTCGGGGATCATGCGTGACGCGCCATTTGACGCGATCCCGGTCGGCCGTGGCGTGTGAGGCATGTGGGGCATGCGTGAGAGGTCACGGCTTCGCGGGCGGGCGCCAATTGGCGCGTCATGCATGTCGCGGTCCCGCGAAACGGCCCGGGGGACGTCCGCTGGGAGCCGGCGTCGGGTCCGGGAGCATGCATAACACGGCAATCGAGCACGTTTGCGTCGGCCGTGCCGTGTGAGGCATGCCAGGCATGCGTAGTACGGCACGGCCTCGCGGGATCGGGTCCGTTGTCGTGCTATGCATGCTCGTCGGGCCGCGACCGGTCCCCTGGGCGACCGCACCCACCCTCAGCCGCCCGCCGTTTCCATTCGCTGGCTCTCAGCTATTCAGGGGTGCGCGCCCGCGGGGCATGGACGCCCTGCGGAACGGCATTGCGGCGACGGCCCGCTCGGCATCCTTGCCTCGCCTGACGGGCCTGCCGCAATTCCATCCGGAGGACGCCGAGCGCAGCGAGGCCCCCAAGCCCTAATACCCTTGGACATGCCAGATGGCTGACCAGGCCCACATCCGCAACTTCTCGATCATCGCCCACATCGACCACGGCAAGTCGACGCTGGCCGACCGCATCCTCGAGCTGACCCACACCGTCGACCCGCGCTCGATGCGCGCGCAGGTGCTCGACTCGATGGAGCTCGAGCGGGAGCGCGGGATCACGATCAAGGCGCAGGCGGTCCGGGTCTTTTACCAAGCCGGCGATGGTCAGGCGTATCAGCTCCACCTGATCGACACACCCGGACACGTCGACTTCACCTACGAGGTGTCGCGGTCGCTGGCCGCGTGCGAGGGCGCGCTGCTCGTGGTCGACGCGAGTCAGGGCGTCGAGGCGCAGACCGTGGCAAACACGTACCTGGCGATCGACTCGGGGCTCGAGCTGATTCCGTGCCTGAACAAGGTCGACCTCCCCGGCGCCGAGCCCGAGCGGGTCGCCGAGGAGGTCGCGGAGCTGCTCGGCGAGCCCGCCGACAGCGTCCGGCGGATCAGCGCCAAGACCGGCGAGGGAGTGACGGACGTACTCGACGAGCTGATTGCGCGCGTCCCACCGCCGAGCGGCGACCCCGACGCGCCGGCGCGGGCGCTGATCTTCGACTCCGAGTTCGACCAGTACCGCGGCGTGATCGCCTACATCCGCGTCGTCGACGGGACGTTCACCAAGGGCGAGGCGATCCGGGCGATGCAGGCCGGAACCGAGGCCGAGATCGATGACATCGGCTTCTTCACGCCGCAAATGACCTCGGCGGACGAGCTGCATGCCGGCGAGGTGGGGTTCCTGATCACCGGGATCAAGGACGTGACCAAGCTCCGCGTCGGCGACACGCTCACGACTAAGCGCGGATCGGCCACGGAGCCGCTCCCCGGCTACCGCGAGGTCAAGCCGATGGTGTTCTGCGGCCTGTTCCCGATCGACTCCGACGACTACCCGGACCTTCGCGACGCGCTCGAGAAGCTCAGCCTCAACGATGCCGCGCTGAGCTGGGAGCCGGAGACGAGCGACGCGCTCGGGTTCGGCTTCCGCTGCGGGTTCCTCGGGCTGCTCCACATGGACATCGTCCGCGAGCGGCTCGAGCGCGAGTACGACCTCGAGCTGCTGGCGACGATGCCGAGCGTCGAGTACGAGGTCACGCTTACCGACGGCGAAACGATCCCGGTCCACAGCCCCAACGACTTCCCCGACCCGACCCGTGTCGCGGTCGTCCGCGAGCCCTATATCCGCGCCTCGATCCTGACCCCGAAGGAGTTCATCGGGCAGATCATGGAGCTGTGCCAGGAGCGGCGCGGCGACCACGCCGGACTGCACTACCTCTCGTCCGAACGCGTGCAGCTGACCTACGACCTACCGCTGGCCGAGATCGTGCTCGACTTCTTCGACCAGCTCAAGTCGCGCACGCGCGGCTACGCCTCGCTCGACTACGAGCTGATCGGCCTGCGCGAGTCCGACCTGGTCAAGCTCGACATTCTGCTCGCGGGCGACCCCGTCGACGCGCTATCGATGCTCGTCCACAAGAGCAAGGCGTACGAAGCCGGCCGGGAGCTCGCCGAGCGGCTGCGCAAGACGATCCCGCGTCAGCAGTACGACGTTCCGATCCAGGCGGCGATCGGGTCGCGAGTCGTCGCGCGCGAGACGATCAAGGCCTACCGCAAGGATGTGATCGCCAAGTGCTACGGCGGCGACATCACCCGTAAGCGCAAGCTGCTCGAGCAGCAGAAGAAGGGCAAGCAGCGGATGAAGCAGGTCGGCCGGATCGAGGTACCCCAGGAGGCGTTCCTGTCCGTGCTCGAGCTGGGCGAGAAGACCAGGGCATAAAACGCCCGTCGGCTACGTCTAAAGACACACAGGGGCCGTCTAATGACTCCGCCCGCGTGAAGGTGACCGGCCGCGTCACCGCCTGCGCGCGCGCGTGTCGGGCTGGTCATCCGGGCCCGGGTCGCGCTTGAGCCAGGACGCGAGGTCCTCGAGCAGGTCGGCGGCTCGGTGGCTGACGGGCTCCTCGCTCGCGTGCTCGAACCGGCGCGAGAACTCCTCGCGCGCGTCCGCGAGGATCTTGCCGATCGTGTCGTCGGTCTTGAAGTACCCGAGCTCTTCGTCTGAGGGCCGCTTCGGCTTGCCTTGCGCGGCTGCCGCCGCCGTCGCCTCGCGGGCCACGCGCTGGGCCTTCTCACGCGCGGCGCGCGCCTTCTCGCGGAGCTCCCGCTCGAGGTTCGCGAGCCGCGCGTCCAGGTCGGGATCGGTCGGCGGAGGCGGAGACGTGGGCCGGGTCGGGCTGCGCCGACGCTCAGCCCTGATCTGGGCGTACGCCTCCTGCACCTCCTCGAACCGCCGCGCCGAGTCGACCGCGCCGCCGTTGTGGTCCGGATGGTGCAGCTGGACGAGCTGTCGGTAGGCGGAGCGAATCTCCTCGTCGGAGGCGCCCGGCCGGACTCCGAGGACGGTGTACGGGTCTCGGCTCAGCGGATCTCAGACCCAGGGCCGCGGCCGCGGACCGCTGGGACGCCCCGCGGGCCAGCGCCCGTACGGATGGAGCGAGCGCCTGCCGTGCGGGGGGTAGCGACGGTGCTGGCCGAACACCCACCAGCCCATCGCGAGCACGAGCGCCCACGCCGCGAACAGCGTGGTGATGACGACGACCGCGGCGATCAGCATCGACACGATCACCGGCAGCAGGAACACCATCGCGACGATCGGCAGCGGGCCGTAGCGGAAGATCGACACCGACCGTTCGCGCCGCCGGGCGGGCGTCGTGCCGGGTAGGTCGGCGACGACCGCGTCGAGTTCGCCGTACGTGCGCGCGGAGAACACGGTCTCGAGTCGCTCTTCGAGCTCCTCGGCGACGATCCGGCCCTCGCCGGCGGCGTGCCGCAACCGCTCGGCTATGTGTTCGCGATCCGCGTCCGATGCCCTCAGGGTCGCTCGCCTGGCCATCTCGCTCTTACTCCTCGTGCTGCCTGTTCGAGTCTGGGACGAGGCTACCGAGCCCCGCGCCTCCCCACAAGCGTACCGACCCGCTATTCGGGGTCGATTCGGGTCGGGCTCAGCCGGGGGGTTTCGACGGCGTATATGCCTTGACAGGCATATAGCTGTCTGGTTATATGAGCCGGTGCCGTCTGCCTGGTCAGCGCTCTCCGACCCTCACCGCCGCGCGATGCTCGAGTTGTTGCGCGAGTCGCCGCGCCCGGTTGCGGAGTTAGTGGCGCGCACCGGCCTGACCCAGCCTGGGACCTCGAAGCACCTGCGGGTGCTCCGCGACGCCGGTCTCGTGAGCTCGAGGACCGAGGGCCAGCAGCGCATCTACGCGCTCGACGTCCGCCCGCTGGCCGAGCTGGACGCGTGGCTCGAGCCCTATCGTCAGGTGTGGGAGCGAAGCCTCGACGCGCTCGAACGGCACCTCGATAGCACCACAAACTGACCCCAGGAGGACCGAATCATGTACGGCAGCTACGCCACGATCGAAGACACGCCGACGCTCATCTTCGAACGCCGGCTGTCGCACCCGGTCGATCGCGTATGGCAGGCGATCACCGATCCCGACGTGCTCGTCCACTGGTTCCCGTCGGCGGTCGAACTGGACCTTCGCGTCGGCGGCTCGATGACGTTCACGTTCGACCAGGCCGTGCTTCCCGACGGGTCGAACTCGATGCCGGGCGAGGTCACCGAGCTCGATCCTCCGCGGGTGTTCGGGTTCGAGTGGGGTGAGGATCACCTGCGGTTCGAGCTCGACCCCGTCGACGGCGGGGCCGGATGCGCGCTGCGGTTGACCGTGGCGCTCGGCACGCGCGACAAGGCGGCACGCGACGGCGCGGGTTGGCACGTGTGCCTCGATCGCCTCGAGCGGGTGGTGGACGGCGACGCCGGGCCCGCGGATACCGGCCCGAGCGGCGAGTGGCGCACGCTGTACGAGGAGTACCAGCGGCGCGGCGCCCCGGCCGGCGCCGAGATCCCCGGTGAGTGAGGCCGGTCCGGAGGCCTATACCAGCACGCGCTTGCGGAAGTTCCGCAGCCCCAGCCACAGGAACGCGGCGGAGAACGCGACCAGCACCGGATAGATGATGTAAAGGTGCAGGTGCGAGAACGAGGTCAGGCCGGCGCGCATGCCCTCGGTCACGTAGATCAGCGGGTTGATCAGGACGAGGATCTGGAGCCAGTGAATGCCGGCGACCTGCACGGGCGCGAGCTTTGTCCACTGGTAGTAGGTCCCGCCCAGAAACGTGAGCGGCAGTACGACGAAGCCCCACATCAGCCCGATGTTGCGCGGCTCGAAACTCGTGCCGAGCACGAGCCCGAGCGAGGTCATGGCCAGGCACGCGAGCGGGATCAGCGTCACGACCACGAGCCAGTGGACGTCGAGGTGGGCGTTCACGCCGCCGGCGTGCACGACCGCTGCGATTGGGAACACGATCAGCGCCGCGAGGATCCCCTGAACGCAGCCTGAGAGGACCTTGGCGATCGCCACCAGCGAGATGGGGCACGGCGCCTGGACCCGATCCTCGATCTCGCGGGTGTACCCGAATTCGGTCGACATCGGCAGGGCGACCGCCTGGATCCCCTGGAACATGATCGAGATGCCGACGACGCCCGCGACGAGCACGGTCGCGAACGCCGACTCGGCCACCGGCCCGCGGCCGCCGCCGATGCCCTGGCCGATCGTCGGGAACACGTACAGGAATACGAACACGAGCAGGAATGGCTGGATCAACGTCCGCACGACGAACTCGCCGACGTGCTTGCGGAGCACGGTCAGGTCGCGCACGATCAGCGCCCATAGCGCGGCGCGGCTCGCCGCGAACATCGAGCGAGTCGGCGTGCGCGAGATCGCCGACGCGCGCCCCGGGGACGGCGCCTGCGTCGTCCGCGGGCTCGTGGTCGTCATTCGCGGAGCTCCTTTCCGGTCAGGTTGATGAACACGGTCTCGAGCGATGGCTCGGCCACCGACAGGTCGGCGAGCTCGAACCCGCCCCGCTCGGCCGCGGATACGACCCGCGGGATGATCCGCTCTGAGCCCTTCACGTGCAGCTCGACGCCGCCGTCGATCACCCGCGTCCGGGTCACTCCCTCGACGCCGTCCTCGAGCGCGCTCGCGAGCGCGGCTCCCTCGCCGTCGGCCTTGACGGTGACGATCGTGTCCGCGCCAACCGACTGCTTGAGCTCGGCCGGCGTGTCGAGCGCGAGGATCTTGCCGTGATCCATGATCGCGACCCGCTTGCACAGGCGGTCGGCCTCCTCCATGTAATGGGTCAGCAGCATGATCGTCTGGCCATCGGCGTTCAGCTCGCCGAGGATCTCCCACAGGGCGAGGCGGCTCTGAGGGTCAAGGCCGGCGGTCGGCTCGTCGAGGAACAGGACCGCCGGACGGTGGAAGATCGCGCGCGCGACCATCAGCCGCTGCGCCATCCCGCCCGACAGCGCGTACACCGACGCCTTCGCCCAGCGGCTCAGGTGGAACTGCTCGAGCAGCCGGTCGGACAGCTCGCGCGACTCGTGAGGCGAGATCCCGAACAGCCGCCCGTGGAAGTAGAGGTTCTCCCACACGGTCAGCTGGCGGTCGAGCGTGTTCTGCTGGGAGACGATCCCGATCAGCTGCTTGGTCAGCGCGGGGTGGGCGATCACGTCGACCGTGCCGACGTGGGCGCTCCCGGCGGTGGGCACGACCCGTGTTGTCAGCATCCCGGCGGTCGTGGTCTTGCCGGCGCCGTTCGGCCCGAGCAGCCCGAAGATCTCGCCCGCCTCGATGCTCAGGTCGAGACCGTCGACGGCCTTGAAATCGGTGCCCGGGTACTGCTTGGTGAGGCCATCGGTCTGGATGATCGCGGCGCCGGCATCGCCGTTTTCGGTCGTGGACGTCATGGAACAATCACCAAGTATGGACCTCGGCCTGCGCGATCGTGCCTGCATCGTCACGGGCGCGTCGGGGGGCATCGGGCGCGCTGTTGCCGTGTCGCTGAGTCGTGAGGGCGCGTCTGTGCTGCTGGTCGGGCGGCGTGCGGACGTACTCGCGGACGTGGCCCGCGAGTGCTCCGCTGCCGGCGGTCGCGGGGAGGCGCTCGAGCTCGACGTTACCTCCGCGGCTGCCGGTGAACGGGCGCTGCGGGCGTGCCTCGAGCGGTTCGGGCGGATCGACGCGCTCGTCAACAGCGCTGGCACAACCGCGGTGCGCACGGTGGAGGAGCTCACCGACGATGAGTGGCAGGCGCAGTGGGAGCTGCACGTGATGGGTCCGATGCGGCTGATGCGGGCGGCCGCGCCGGAGATGGCCTTGCGTGGGTGGGGGAGGATCGTGAACGTTGCCTCCTCGTCGGGCAAGCGCCCCTCGTCGACCAACATGGCGTACTCGGTAACGAAGGCGGCGCAGCTGTCGCTGTCCCGGGCGTTCGCCGACATGTACGCCGGGCGCGGGGTGCTCGTGAACTCCGTGTCGCCGGGGCCGATCGCCGGCGATCTGTGGCTCGCTCCCGGAGGGTTGGCCGAGCAGAGCGCCCGCGCGCGTGGGGTCACTCGAGAGGAGGTGCTCTCCTCGGTGGCCACGCGCCAGCCGCTCGGGCGGCTCGGGACCGAGCAGGAGATCGCGGCGGTGATCGTGTTCCTGTGCTCCGAGCAGGCGTCGAACGTCGCGGGCGCCGCGTGGTCGGTCGACGGTGGCGCCGTACCCGTGATCATCTGACCCGACTTCCGGGGGGTGCCGGACCGCTTAGACTCCGCCGCCGTGCCCGTGAACAGCGACGCGATCGGCAAGAAGTATCCGGTGAGCGCGTACGCGGTCGGCCGTGAGAAGGTCCGGGAATACGCGCACGCGGTGGGCGAGACGAACCAGCTGTACCTGAACGTCGAGGCCGCACGCGCCGCCGGATACGCCGACGTCGTCGCCCCGCCGATGTTCGCGGTCGTCTACCAGGGGCGGGCGATCACGCCCGCGCTGTTCGACCCCGAGGTCGGGATCGACTTCCCGCGGATGCTGCACGGCGGCCAGGAGTTCCGATGGGGCGAGCTTGTGGTCGCGGGGGACGAGATCGACACCACCACCAGCATCAAGGACATCTCCACGCGGGGCGGGATGAACTTCTACGTATTCGAGACCGAGTCGCGCAACCAGCGGGGCGAGATCGTCTGCACCGGCCTCTGGACGAACATCGTGAGGGAGGGCTAGTGGCGTCCTTTGAGCCGGGCGATCCGATCCACCTGGAGGTCACGCCAGACCGGTTTGTGACCGTTCGCTACGCGGGCGCGTCCGGCGACTTCAACCCGATCCACATCGACGAGGAGTTCGCCCTCAGCGTGGGTCTGCCGGGACGGATCCTCCACGGGCTGTGGACGATGGCGCAGGTGGCCCGCGCCCACACCGACGCGGCCGGCGGGCCCGAGAAGCTCAAGCGGCTGTCGGTGCAGTTCCGGGGCATGGGCCGGATGGAGGAGCCGGTCGTCGTGTCGGGGTCCGTCCGGTCGGTTGAGGATGGGGTGGCGGTCGTCGACTCGCAGGCCGAGCAGTCGGGTCACCGGATCATCCGCAACGCGGTCGCGGAAATCTCAGTCGACTGACCGAAGATCGGGGCGGGCCGGACCGGTCGGGGACCGAGCGCTCTCGACCTACAATCAGTGGCTCATGTTGACTTCCCGCCAGGAGCTCGTGCTGCGCAAGGTCGTCGAGGAATACCTCGAGGACGGGCTGCCCGTGGGCTCGAAGGCACTGTCCGTCGAGGTCCAGTGGGGCCCGTCGACGATCCGCAACGAGCTCGCGAGCCTCGAGGAGCTCGGGCTGCTCGCGCATCCGCACACGTCCGCTGGGCGCGTTCCCACCGAGGCCGGCTACCGCTACTTCGTCGACCGGCTGCTGCCGGCGCAGGACACCGCGCCGAAGCTATCGCTGTCGCTCGTACGCCGCGAGCTCGACGAGGCCATGCGGGTCACGACCGAGACGCTGTCGCAGGTCACGAACCTGCTCGCGATCGTCACCGCCCCGCCGATCGAGACCTCGACGATCCGCCACATCGAGGTGCTGCTGCTCCAGCCGCAGGTGCTGATGGTCGTCGTCATTACCTCGAGCGGAGGCGTCACGAAGCGGCTGTTCACGTTCGCGCGGCCCGTGGATCCGGGCCTCGCCGACTGGGCGTCGAGCTATCTGAACGAGCGGCTCGTCGGCCTCGGGCTCGGGGCGCGGATCCTCCAGAAGCGACTGCACGACCCGTCCCTGTCGCGCTCTGAGTCGGAGTTCCTCGACGCGCTGTCGCCGGTGTTCACCGCGCTGGAGGACGGCTCGAACGACACGGTCTACTTCGAGGGCACGTCGCGCCTGCTGCGCGTCGATCGGCTCGGCGACGTGTCCGAGCTGAACGCGCTGATGGACATGCTCGAGCGGCGCGTGACGCTGCTCGGCGTGCTCCAGGCGGCGCTCAACGAGCGCGACGTGCTCGTCCGGATCGGCGCCGAGAGCGGCGTGCCCGGGCTGCGCTCGGTGGCGCTGGTGGCCGCCGGCTACGGCCTGCCGCAGCGCCGGCTCGGCACCGTTTCGGTGATCGGCCCGCTGCGGATGGACTACGGCCACGCGATCACGTCGGTCAGGGAGGCGGCCGCGCAGCTGTCGAGCTTCATCGGCGAGGTGTACGACGAGCGATGAGCAGCACGCGCGACTACTACGAGGTGCTCGGCGTCACGCGCGACGCCGACGACGCGACGATCAAGAAGGCGTTCCGGCGCCTGGCCCGCGAGCTTCATCCCGACGTCAACCGTCACGACCCCGACGCCGAGGAGAAGTTCAAGGAGGCCGCCGAGGCCTACGAGGTGCTCTCAGACTCCGACCGGCGCGCTACCTATGACCGGTACGGCCGCGAGGGCCTGCGCAGCGGCGGATACGCACCGAACTTCGAGTCGTTCGGCTCGGTGTCGGACATCTTTGAGGCGTTCTTCGGCGGCGCCGGCGCGTTCGGCGACCTGTTCGGGATGGCCGGCGGCCGCGCCACCGGCGCGATCCAGGGCGGTGACGTGGCGGTGTCGGCCGAGATCGAGCTTGCCGAGGCGGCCCGTGGCGCCAAGGTCGAGGTCAGCTACGAGGCTGTGGCCGTGTGCGAGCACTGCCACGGCAACGGCGCGGAGCCGGGCACGCCGATCGAGACGTGTCCGCGCTGCCAGGGCTCCGGTCAGCTGCAAGCGGTGTCCCGCACGCCGTTCGGTCAGGTGATGCGGACGACGGCCTGCGACGTGTGCGGCGGCGACGGGAAGGTGGCGAAGGAGCCGTGCAAGGTGTGCCGGGGCCGGGGTCGGAAGGTCGAGCGCCCCAAGGTGAAGGTGGACGTGCCGGCGGGCATCTCGGACGGTCAGCGGATCCGGATCGCCGGCCGCGGCCACGCCGGCGAGCGCGGCGGACCTCCCGGCGACCTGTACGTGCTGATCCGCGTGCGCCAGGACTCGCGGTTCGTCCGCGACGGCGACGATCTCGTGACCGCGGTTGACGTGGCCGCCCCGCAGGCCGCGCTCGGCACGACCGTGCAGGTCGAGACCGTCGACGGCGAGCAGGTAGACGTCGACATCCCGGCCGGGACGCAGCCGCACGAGACGCTGATCGTGCGCGGCGCCGGCATGCCCGCGCTGCGCGGGCGCCACACCGGCAACCTTCGGGTGGTCGTCAACGTCGTGATCCCGCGCCACCTGAGCAAGGAGCAGCGAGAACTCGTCCAGCAGTTGGCCGACTCGATGACCGAGCACAACCTCCGCAGCGACGAGGGGCTGTTCGGGAAGCTGAAGCGCGCGTTCGGCGGGTAGCCGCGCGGCGGTTCCGATGATCCGTTTGGCGGTTCGGGTGGACCGCGAGCGGGCGGAGATCGTCCTCGCCGAGTTGCTGTCGATTGTCCCTACCGGCGTCGAGGAGGTTGACGTCAGTGCGGGCGTGGTCGAGTACGCGGTCTACGGCGCGCCGGGGGAGTTGCCGGCGCTGCCCGATCTGACCGCCGCCGCCGCCGGGGCGCTGGTCGAGGTCCGGACGTCCGAGGTCGCCGACGACTGGGACCAGCGGTGGCGGTCGTTCCATCGGCCGCTCGTGCTCGATGGCTTGTCTGTGCGTCCGCCATGGGAGGACGCGGTCGGGGCTGGCGTGGAGCTGGTCATCGACCCGGGGCAGGCGTTCGGGACGGGTTCGCATGCCACCACGCGCCTGTGCCTGGAGCTGATGCTGGAGCTGGCGTCGCCTCCGACGGCCAACCGTGGGACCACTTCCCCCCGGGGTCCCTTCCTTGACCTCGGCTGCGGGTCCGGCGTGCTCGCGATCGCGGCGGCGCGGCTCGGGTGGGACCCGGTGATGGCGCTCGACTACGACCCGGCGAGCACCGAGGCGGCGGTCGACAATGCGCGGGTGAACGGCGTCGCGATCGAGGTGCGGCGGCACGACCTGCGAGTGGACCCGGTGGTGTGTGCGCCTGTGGTGGCGGCCAACCTGCTCCGGCCGCTGTTGCTGGCGTGGGTTTCGCGGCTCGCAGGTGTGTCGCCGGCGTCGCTGCCGGAGATCGTGATCGCCAGCGGGCTGCTCGTCGGCGAGGCGGATGAGGTTGCCGGCGCGTTCGCTTCGCTGGGACTGGCGGAGGCTGGGCGGCGCGAATCCGGCGATTGGGCGGCGCTGCTGCTCGCGCGCCGGCGGGACTGACCTGCAAATCACGACATTCGAGGTCGCGTTCCGCGGCCGTGGCGTACTACCCATGCCCCACATGCGTAGAAGGTCACGGCCGAGCCTGGTGGGATCAATTGTCGCGTCATGCATGTCGCCGACACCGTGGACAACCCGTCGGCGCCAGATCTTGTCCACCGGGCCCATGTCGCGAACGGCCTCGTCGCGCATCCTTCATCGCGACGTTGCGATCTATGAAGGAAACGGAAACGGTTGGAAAAGGAGGTGTAGCCAGTTGCCCAATCCGCTCGCGATCGGCGTGACGCTCGGTGGCCTGCTCCTTGACGTGGTGGTGCCGCGGCCAAAGCCCCGAGCTGGATCTGCGCATGAGTCCCTTCTCCTCGCTCCGCGCGCCGGCTCGAGGACACCTCGGCATGAAGCCGCACACGAGGAGCACGAAACTCCGCCGGCCGCGGGTTTGCGACTCAACTGACGCATAGACGCCCCCGGTGGCCGCGCTAACGTGCGCGGCCACCGTGGCGTCGTTCGCTGTCAAGTTTCTCGGCTGCAAGGTCTCGCAAGCGGACGCGATGCTCGCGCGGCGGGCGCTGCTCGCCGCCGGCCACACCGAGACCGCCGAGGACGCGGCCGACCTGCACGTGATCAACACGTGCTGCATCACGAGTGAGGCGGAAGCGAAGTCGCGCCAGTCGGTGCGGCGCTCGCTCAAGACCGCGAATCGCGTGCTCGTCTCGGGCTGCGCGGTCAACCTGAACGCACCGCAGTTCGCCGAGATCGACGACCGTGTGCAGACGTTCGTCGGGCCGGCCGAAGCGGTCGCCGGCGACATGGCGCACGCTCTCGGCGCCTGCGCCGACCTCGAGCACGAGGTGCTCGCTCGCGAGGCTCCGTGGCAGGCGGCGCGCACGCGCGGATTCATCAAGATCCAGGACGGGTGCGACTGCCACTGCGCCTACTGCATCATCCCCACGGTCAGGGGCGCGGCCCGATCCCGGCCCGCGAGCGCGGTGCTCGAGGAGGCCCGGCGGCGGGTTGATGACGGCCAGCCCGAGATGGTCATGACCGGGATCAGCGTCGGCGACTACCGCGATCCCGAACGCGGGCTCGAACTCGGCGAGTTGATGGTCGCGGTGGCGCAGGTGCCGGGCATCGAGCGGGTGCGGCTGTCGAGCATCGAGGTGATCCATGTCAAGGACTCGCTGCTGCTAGCGCTCGCGACCGAGCCGAAGGTGTGCCCGCACCTACACGTTCCGATGCAGTCCGGCGACGACGAGGTGCTGCGCGCGATGGGCCGCCACTACACCGCGGGCGAGTACCAGGAGATCGTCGACGCTCTGCGCGAAGCCGTCCCGCACGTGAACCTCACGACCGACGCGATCGTCGGCTTCCCGACCGAGACCGAGGATGCGTTTCAGCGGACCCTCGATGCCGTCGACGCCGCCGGCATCAGCCGCGTCCACACGTTCTCGTACTCGCCCCGGCCCGGCACGGTCGCCGAGGCGCTCGGCGATCGGATCCAGCCTGAGGAGAAGAAGCGCCGCTCGCGCGAGCTGCGCGGGCGCTCGGAGGTCCGCTCGCGCCACCATCGGATCGCCAAGCTCGGCGGGGGCGAGCGGGTGTTGATCGACAAGGTCGCCGACACCCAGTGCTCGGGGTACACCGCCGATTACACCCGCTGCTACCTCCCCGCGGGCGCCGCCGCGCGGGGTGAGATCATCGATGTCGCATGCTTGGAGCTCCAGGCGGACGGCATCAGGTGCGAATTGCGGGATACCGCGGGGCTATCCTGAAGGTGTGAGTTTCATCGATCAGGTGCGAAGTGACATGACCAGCGCGATGAAGGCCCGCGATAAGGACCGCGTCAGCGCGCTGCGGCTGGTGCTGTCCGAGCTGCAGAAGGACGCCAAGGACGGCGGAACCGACGAGCTCGCGGTGCTGCGCCGCGAGCGCAAGCGCCGCCTCGAGGCAGCCGCGCAGTTCCGCGACGCCGGCCGGACCGAGCTCGCCGAGGGCGAGGAGGCCGAGGCGAGGATCATCGAGGGTTACATGCCCGTCGAGCTCGACGACGCCGAGCTCGACGCGATCGTCCGGGCGGCGATCGCCGAGACCGGCGCGAAGGATCCCAAGGACATGGGGCAGGTGATGAAGGCCGTGATGGCAAAGGCCGAGGGGCGTGCCGACGGCAAGCGCGCGTCGGCCCGCGTTCGCGAGGTCTTGAGTGCTTAGTAATCGGGGCTGGGTGGGTGCGTAGGCAGGTCGAGCTCGAGAACGCGATCGCCGCTGAACTGGCAGGCAGCAAGGACGCCGTCCTGCAGGCGCTCGAGGGACAGCTGGACTGCGACGTGTTCCTGCGCGGCAACGTACTGACGCTCGACGGCGAGGACGCGGCGGTCGACGCGGCCACCGCGGTCGTGCACGAGCTGTCGGAGCTGATCGCGCAAGGCCACGAGATCGCCCCCGGCACGATCGAGGCCGTCAGCCGTGCGCTCGACGCGCACGAATCCCCGGGCCGGATCCTCGAGGACGTCGTCTGGCGCCACCGCACCACCAAGGTGTCGCCGAAGACCGTCAACCAGAAGCGCTACGTCGACTCGATCCGCAACAACACGATCACGTTCGGGATCGGCCCCGCCGGGACCGGCAAGACATTCCTCGCGGTGGCGCTGGCCGCCGCCGCGCTGAGCCGCCGGGAGGTCAACCGCATCATCCTGACCCGCCCCGCGGTCGAGGCCGGCGAGCGTCTCGGGTTCCTCCCCGGCGACCTGATGGCCAAGGTCGACCCGTACCTGCGCCCGCTGTTCGACGCGCTCCACGACATGCTCGAGCCCGAGCGGGTCTCCCAGCATCTGGAGCGCGGCGTGATCGAGGTGGCGCCGCTCGCATTCATGCGCGGTCGCACGCTCAATGACAGCTTCATCATCCTCGACGAGGCGCAGAACACCAGCCCCGAGCAGATGAAGATGTTCCTGACTCGCCTCGGTTTCAACTCGAAGATGGTCGTCACCGGCGACATCACCCAGATCGACCTGCCGCGCGACCAGCACTCGGGTCTCATCGTCGTCGGCGACATTCTCAAGGACGTCGAGGGGATCGAGTTCGTCCGCTTCGGCGAGGAGGACGTCGTCCGCCACAAGCTCGTTCGCCAGATCGTCGCCGCGTACAACGATCACAGCCAGCGCGCCGCGCCGGAGTTGCGACCGCGCGCCGCCACCCCAAGAGCTTGAGTGCGGGCGCCACGTGCTCGAGATAGAGGTCATCGGAATCGAGGGGATCGCGGTCGACGTTCCGGTGACGGACGAGCTGCGCTTCCCCACCGCCGGCGAGCTGAAGGGATTGTGCGCGCTTGCGATCTCCTCGGCCGGGATCGACGACGGGCACGTTGCGATCGAGTTCGTCGACGCCGAGCGGATCCGCGAGCTCAACCGCGAGCATCGCCAGATCGATCAGCCGACGGACGTTCTCTCGTTCGGGGTCGACGGCGACGGCGAGTCCGCCGGGCCGCGCGAGCTCGGCGACATCGTGATCTGCCCCGAGCACACCGTGGACCTGCGCGAGGCGGTCGTACACGGCGCCCTCCATCTCACCGGCATGGATCACGAGAGCGACGACGGCGAGATGCTCGCGCTCCAGGCCGAGCTCCTGCGCTGGGCGCGGTGAACGCGCCCACGCGTTCGGGCTTCGTCGCGCTGGCCGGCCGGCCCAATGTCGGCAAGTCGACGCTCGCTAACGCGGTCGTCGGCGCCAAGGTGGCGATCGTCTCCGACAAGCCGCAGACGACCCGGCGCGCGATCCGCGGCGTCGCCAATGGCCCCGGCTGGCAGCTCGTGCTGGTCGACCTCCCGGGCGTCCAGCGACCCCGCGATGCCCTCACCGAGCGCATGCAGCGGCGGGTCGAGCACGAGCTCGAGGACGCCGACGCCTGCCTGTTCCTGATCAACGCGGAGGAGGGCGTCGGACCGGGCGACCGGTTCATCGCCAGGCTGCTCGGCGCCGCCGGCATTCCGGTCGTGATCGCGGTCAACAAGATCGACCGCGCGGACCGGGCCGCGACGGCGGCGGCGCTGCAGGCCGCGGCCGACCTCGACGTCGCCGAGGACGTCTTCCCGGTCTCGGCGGCCACCGGCTCGGGCGTCGGACAGCTCGTCGACAGCCTCGTGACGCTGCTGCCAGAAGGCCCGTTCTACTTTGAGCCCGAGCAGCGCTCGGACCAATCCGAGCGCGTGCTGCTCGCCGAGCTCGTGCGCGAGCAGGTGCTGGCCCGCACCCGCGAGGAGGTGCCGCACTCGGTCGAGGTCGCAATCGAGGCGATCGAGCACGGCGAGTCCTTGCGCGATCCCGACCTGGTCCGGATCGAGGCGGTCATCCTGGCCGAGACGGAGTCCCAGAAGCGGATCCTGATCGGTGCCGGCGGCCAGATGGTCAAGTCGATCGGGATGGCGTCGCGGCGGATGATCGAGCGCGAGCTCGGGACGCGCGTGCACCTCGACCTGAAGGTCCGCGTCCGGCGGCACTGGCGGGCCGACGAGCACCTGCTCGACCGGCTCGGGATCGAATAGCCCCCGCGACTCCGCTCCGGTCTTACTCCACCCGCCAGATCGTCTGTTGCCAGATGTTCCGCTGAGCGAACTATCCTTGTGATCATGGCCACGCATGCACCAGAGCCGCCGCACGATGTCGCGGTCGCACCGCTGGCCTCGGATCTCTGTTGGCTGCTCTCGCGAGCGAGCCATGGACTGACGACCGAGTTCACCGCGGCGCTCGAAGACCTCGGGATCTCGCCGCGGGCCCATTCGGTGCTGTTCACCGCGATGACGGGTGAGTTCACGCAGACCGAGATCGCCCGCATGGTGGGGCTCGACAAGACCACGATGGTCGTCACCGTCGACGAGCTCGAAGCCGCCGGACTCGCCGAGCGGCGCCCGTCGAGCACCGACCGGCGGGCTCGCGTGATCGTCGTGACGGACGCCGGTGTAAGGCTCGTGCTGGCGGCGGAGGAGGTGCTCGATCGGGTTCGCGACGACGTCCTGAGCGTGCTCGAACCCGATGACCGGCACGTCTTCCTGAAGGCGCTCGGCACGCTCGCGTGTGGGCGCCTGGCCGAGCCCGCGCAGTGCGCACAGCCGCCGCGCCGGCGCGCCTGACGCGCCTCCGCCTCAACTAAGGCCCAGTCGCCCAATCGGTAAGGGCTCAGGGCCGCACATCCGGCGCGAACGCCCGATGTGCGAGCGGGGCGCGCAGCTCATACTCGAACGGTCCGGTGTAGATCGTCTACTACAAGATGATCTGCTACGGTTCTATCTCGAACGGTCCGACTTGAGGAGCATGGAGGAAATGAAGCCGATGAACGAAACGTCTCACCCGCCGTTGGCCGACCCGGCCGCCGTCGCGAATCGCTGGATCGCGCTCGTGGTGCTGTGCGCGGGGTTCCTGATGATCATCCTCGACCAGACGATCGTGAACGTCGCGCTGCCGACGATCCAGGCGGACCTGCACTTCTCGCAGTCGTCGCTCGCCTGGGTTATCAACGCTTACCTGATCGCGTTTGGCGGGCTGCTGCTGCTCGTCGGCCGCCTGGGCGACCTGATCGGGCGCCGCCGAATCTTCCTTGCGGGGTTGACCGTGTTCACGTCCGCCTCGCTGGTTTGCGGCCTCGCCGACAGCCAGGCGCTGCTGATCGGCGCGCGGTTCATCCAGGGGATCGGCGGCGCGATGACGTCGGCCGTGATCCTGGGCATGATCGTCACGATGTTCCCGCGGCCGTCGGAGCAGGCCACGGCGATCGGCGTCTACAGCTTCGTGGCTGCGGCCGGCGGGGCAATTGGCCTGCTCGCTGGCGGCGTCCTGACACAGGCGATCAACTGGCACTGGATCTTCTTCGTGAACGTGCCGATCGGCGTCGCCACGGGTGTCCTGGCGACCCGGCTGCTGCCGAACGACGTCGGGATCGGCCTGAGCCGCGGCGCCGATGCGCCGGGCGCGGTGATGCTCGTCGCGTCTCTCATGCTCGCCGTCTACACGATCGTCGAGGCGAGCACCTACGGCTGGGGAAGCGCGCACACGCTCGGCTTCGGCGGGGTGTCGGTGGCGCTGCTGGGAGCGTTCATCGCCCGCCAGGCCCTTGCCGCCAACCCGCTGATCCCGCTGCGGGTGTTCCGCTCGCGGACGGTCACGGTCGCGAATCTCATGCAGGTGCTGATGGTTGCGGGCATCTTCGGGATGTTCTTCCTGGGAGCGCTGTACCTCCAGCGAGTGCTCCACTACGACGCGATCGAGGTCGGACTGGCGTTCCTGCCGGTGGCGCTCGGCATCGCCGCGCTGTCGCTGCGGGTTGCGGCGCGATCGATGGCGCGGTTCGGCGCCAAGCCGACGCTGATCGCCGGGCTGGCGCTGGTTGCCGCCGGACTGCTGGTGTTCCGTGGCGCGCCCGTCAACGCTGCCTATGTCAGCGACCTGCTGCCGGCAATGCTGCTGCTCGGGGTCGGCGCCGGCCTGGTGTTCCCGGCGCTGATGACGCTGGCAATGTCGGAGGCAAGGCCTGAGGACTCGGGGCTCGCCTCCGGGCTCGTCAACACGACCCAGCAGGTCGGTGGCGCGCTCGGATTGGCCGTGCTCGCGACGCTGTCCACCACACGGACTGGATCGCTGCTCTCCCAGGGGGCATCGAACGCCGCCGCGCTCACCGACGGCTACCACCTGGCGTTCACGATCGCTGCCGGGCTGGTGCTGGCGGCGATCGCGATCGGCGTGGTCTTCCTGCGGCCGACCCGGGCACTCGAGGCGATGTCCGCGCCCGACACGATCGTCGAGGCCGAGATCGAGCCCGAGTACCTGGAGCAGGCTGCTTAGCGAGACGAGGGCTGCCCGCCCGTCCTCCGTGGCGGGCAGCCCAGCCGGCGGGGATCGCTTACGCGGCCGAGAACGACGCCGGCGGGATAGTGCGAGCACCTACAATCCGCCACCCCGGTGGACGACTCAGAGATCTCATTCGACGAGAACGGCCTGGTGCCGTGCATCGTTCAGGACTGGCAGACCGGCGAGGTGCTGACGCTCGCCTATATGAACGCGGAGTCGCTCCGGCTCACTCGCGAGACCGGAGAGGTTCACTTCTTCAGCCGCTCGCGCCAGGAGCTGTGGCACAAGGGCGCGACCTCGGGCAACACGCTCGCGGTGAACTCGATCCGATACGACTGCGACGCGGACGCGCTGCTCGCGCTCGTCGAGTGCGCGGGGCCTGCGTGTCACACGGGCGAGCGGTCCTGCTTCCACCGTGGCGAGCTGAACCCCGGGGCGCCGTTCGAGACGCTTCCGATCCTCGAGCGGACGATCGCCGAACGCGACGCGACGCGTCCGCAAGGCTCGTATACGGCGAAGCTGCTCGCCGATCCGGAGCTGGCCGGCGCGAAGGTCCAGGAGGAGGCGGAGGAGGTGGTCAGAGCGGCTCGCGAGGAGTCCGACGAGCGCCTCGCCGAGGAAGCCGCCGACGTCATCTACCACGTCGCGGTCCTGCTCCGCGGACGCGGGCTGACGCTTGCGGATGCCGAGCGGGTGCTGGATGGCCGTCGCGAGCGCTGAGGCGATCCCGGCCGGCGTCACCCCGACGCTCGCAGAGGCGCGGGCGCTCGCCGGTGACTACAACCTGATCCCGCTCCGCGAGACGTTCATCGACGACTGCCAGACGCCGGTGTCGGCGTTCCTCAAGCTGCGGGAGAGCGGCCACTCGTTCCTGCTCGAGTCGGCCGACCAGGGCCGGGTCGGGCGGTACTCGTTCATCGGCTTTCGCCCGCGCAAGGTCCTGCGCTGGTCGCTGGGGGACGAGGGCGACCCGTACGCGCTCGCGGCCGCTGAGCTTGGCCGGCTGCGCGTCGCGCCGCTGCCCGACCTGCCGCCGTTCGCGGGCGGCGCCGTCGGGCTGTTCGCGTATGACCTGGTGCGCACGGTCGAGCCGCTCGGCCCGCCGAACCCCGATCCGCTGGGGCTGCCGGACTTGGCGCTGATGCTGACCGACGCGCTGGTCGCGTTCGATCACCTCAAGCACACGGTTACGGTGATCGCGAACGTCTATAGCGACGACGACCTGGACGCCTCGTACGCGCGGGCGGAGCAGACGATCGCCGAGGTGCGCTGGCGGCTGGCCGGGCCGGTCCCGCGCCCGCCGAGACCCCCGGCCAGCAACCGGACGGTGACGCCGCTGCGGGCAAACATGACGCAGGGGCAGTTCGAGGCGAACGTCGCGCGGATCATCGAGTACATCTACGCCGGCGACGCCTTCCAGGTGGTCCCATCGCAGCGCTGGTCGGGACCGGTGCCCGTCGAGGCGTTCTCGATCTACCGCGGTCTGCGCGCGGTCAACCCGAGCCCGTACATGTACTTCCTGGACTTCGGCGACTTCGAGATCGCCGGCGCGAGCCCCGAGCCGCTAATCACGGTCGCCGGCCGACGCGTGTCGACCCGCCCGATCGCCGGCACGCGTCCCCGCGGCGCCAGCGGCGACGAGGACCGCCGGATCGCCGAGGAACTGCTGGCCGACGCCAAGGAGCGGGCCGAGCACGTAATGCTCGTCGACCTCGGTCGCAACGACCTCGGCCGCGTGTGCGAGTACGGATCCGTCGAGGTCGAGAGCTTTATGGCCGTCGAGAACTACAGCCACGTGATGCACATCGTCTCGAGCGTGGTCGGTGAGCTCCGTGAGGGGGTGGGCGCGCTCGAGGCGCTGCGCTCGGTGCTGCCCGCGGGGACCCTGTCGGGCGCGCCCAAGGTGCGGGCGATGCAGATCATCGACGAGCTCGAGCCGGTCAAGCGCGGCGGCTACGGCGGAGCGATCGGCTACGCGAGCTACACCGGCGACCTCGACACCTGCATCCACATCCGCACGGTGGTGGTCAAGGGCGGGGTCGCCCACGTCCAGGCCGGCGGCGGGACCGTCGCCGACGCCAAGCCCGAGTTCGAGTTCCGCGAGTCCGAGGCCAAGGCCCGCGGCGTGCTGCAGGCGATCGAGCTTGCCGCCGGTCAGCCCGATTGGCCGTAGCGGTTGTGCCCACAGAAAGGAGCGTGCGAAATGGATTTCGAGCAGATAACGACTGAGCTCAGCGACAACGTGCTCACGATCACCCTGAACCGTCCAGACCGGCTCAACGCCTACACCATCCAGATGTCAAACGAGCTCCACGCGGCGTTCGAACGGGCTGACGCCGACGACGACGTGCGAGCGGTCATCGTCACCGGCGCCGGCCGCGGATTCTGCGCGGGCGCCGACCTCGAACGCGGGAGCGAGACGTTCACCAAGCGCGGCGAGTTCGCCGAGCGCACCGACGAAGACCCCGATTCATCCCGCGCGACAGCGGCGGGCGGCTCACGCTCCGGATCTTCGAATGCCGCAAGCCGGTGATCGCCGCGATCAACGGCCCGGCGGTCGGGATCGGCGCGACGATGACGTTGCCGATGGACGTCCGGCTCGCGTCCGAGACCGCCCGGATCGGGTTCGTGTTCGTTCGGCGCGGGATCGTCCCCGAAGCGTGCTCGAGCTGGTTCCTGCCGCGTGTCGTCGGCATCAGCCGCGCGATGGAATGGGTCGCAACGGGCCGCGTGTTCGACGCCGACGAGGCGCTGCAAGGTGGTCTGGTGCGCAGCGTCCACCCGCCGGACGAGCTGCTCGGCGCCGCGCAGGCGCTCGCGCGCGAGATCGCCGACAACACCGCCCCGGTGTCGGTGGCGCTGGCGCGGATGATGATGTGGCGGACGCTCGGGGCCGAGCACCCGATGCTCGCCCACCGCGCCGACTCGCGCGGGATGTACTTTCGCGGCCGGTCGGCCGACGCCGCCGAGGGCATCACGTCGTTCCTCGAGAAGCGGCCGGCCGAGTTCCCCGACAAGGTCAGCGACGGGCTGCCCGATGTCTTCCCCGGCTGGGAGTCGCCCGAGTTCCGCTGAGCGCTGCGGGCGTAGTCAGGACCCCGACCAGGTCACCGGCGAGTTCATGTAGTCGTCGGTTCCGGTCCAGCCCACCTTGGCGATGCCGCCCGAGACCAGATAGGTCAGGCAGGTGTGGAAGCTCGCGCCGGCGGCCACCGGCGTGGTCGACGAGTTCTGGTTACACGGCGGGAAATCGCCGATGATCGACACCGGGTCCTGCTGGTTGCCGCTGTGGTCGATCCCCTGAATCGCGTCAGAGGTCCCGTCGACGTCGATCGAGAGCGGGCCGAGATTGGTCACGGTCACGGTGGCGTACTGCGGAAGCGCACCCTTGGGGGCGCCCGAGACATCGAGGGCCTTGAGATCGGCGGCCGAGCCCGTGCGGATAGACGCCACCGTGACCTTCACCGTCCTCGCCTTGCCGTTACCGGACGAGGTCAGCGGCGTGTACGTGACGGTCGCGGTCTGGCCGACGGACAGCCCGGTCCCGGGCTTCGTGACGCCCGCCGTGGCCTGCCCGCTCGACGCCGACGACGTGCTGGTAGCGCTTGACGGGGTGGACGCGCCCGCGGTCGACGACGTGCCGGCGGCGCCGGATGATCCACTGCTGCCCCCGCATGCCCCGACCAGCACGCTCAGCGCCACGACTGCGCCCGCGAGCGAGCCCAGATGCGCGATCCTCATGATCAGCCCCCTTGTTATGGCTTCTCTTACCCGGCGGGCATCGTATGGGGCGTGACCCGACGGGTGAAGGCTTCGCGCCATAGTGTTTGCCTGCCGTTAATGAATCCGGCCGCGCCCATGCGAGTTCTTGTTCTCGACAACTACGACAGCTTCACCTACAACCTCGTCCAGTACCTGGGCGAGCTCGGCGCGGAGGTCGAGGTCGTGCGCAACGACCACGCCTCGGTCGATGACCTGCTCGTCCGCGGCTACGACCGCGTGATCGTCTCGCCGGGACCGTGCACGCCGAACGAGGCGGGGATCTCGCTCGAGGCCGTGCGGCGGTTTCCCGTCGCCAACGTCCCGACGCTGGGCGTGTGCCTCGGCCACCAGGCGCTCGTCCAGGCCTGGGGGGGACGCGTGATCCAGCACGAGCCCGTCCACGGGAAGACGACGACGATCGAGCACGACGGTCGAACGATCTTCCGGGGCCTGCGCCGGCCGCTCGAGGTCGGGCGCTACCACTCGCTGGTCGCCGACCCGGAATTGCCGGAGTGCTTGGAGAACAGCGCGAGCGGCGGCGAGGTCGTGATGGCGGTCCGCCACCGCGAGCTTCCCGCCGAGGGCGTCCAGTTCCACCCCGAGTCAGTCCTGACCGAGCAGGGGCGCGAGTTGCTCGCCAACTTCCTGGCCCGGACACGATGACCGACGGCCCGGATCTCCTCACGCACGCGATCGACACGCTTGCCGGCGGGCACGAACCTCGGGATCGACGACACCGCGGCGGTGCTGTCGGAGATCATGGCCGGGAACGCGTCCGAGGTTCAGATCGCGGGGTTTCTGGTGGCGCTGCGGACCAAGGGAGAGACAGTCGAGGAGCTGGCCGGCCTGGCGCGGACGATGCGCGCGATGGCAACTCACGTGCGCGTGGCGAGCGACGACCTGCTCGACACCGCCGGAACCGGCGGCGGCCGGCGGACATTCAACGTCTCGACGACCGCGGCGCTGATCGCCGCCGGCGCCGGGTGCACCGTGGCCAAGCACGGCAACCGCTCGGCGACCGGCCTGTCGGGCTCGGCCGACGTGCTCGAGGCGTTGGGGGCGCGCATCGACCTCGGTCCTTCTGAGGTGGCGCGGTGTATTGACGAAGTCGGATTCGGGTTCATGTTCGCGCCCGCCCATCACCAGGCCACGCGGTACGTCATCCCGGTCCGCCGGCAACTCGCGGTCCGCACGATCTTCAACTTCCTCGGGCCGCTCACGAACCCGGCCGGGGCGACGCGTCAATTGATCGGCGTCTCCGACGCGGCGTATCTGGAGACGATGGCGGGCGCGCTCGCGCTGCTCGGGACCAAGCACGCGCTGCTCGTCGCGAGCGAGGACGGCCTGGACGAACTCAGCATCTCGGCGCCGACGCTGGTCGTCGAGGTGATCGGTCCCGAGCTCCGGCGCTACACGGTCTCGCCCGAGGAGGTGGGCCTGCGTCGCGCCGCTCCCGAGGAGATTCCCGGCGGGACGCCCGAGGAGAACGCCGAGACGGCCCGGGCGATCTTCGCCGGCGAGACCGGGGCGCCACGCGACCTTGCGGTCCTCAATGCCGGCGCGGCGATCTACGCGGGCGGGCGCGCCGCAACGCTCGAGGAAGGGGTGCGGGCGGCCGAAGGCGCGGTCGACGACGGCGCCGCGCTCGCGGCGCTCGAGCGGTTCGTCAGGCGAACGCGCGAGCTCGCGCCGTGAACCGCCTCGACCCGATCGTCGCGGCCACGCGCGAGGAAGTCATGCGCCGGCGCGAGGCCGTGCCGCCGGCCGAGGTGGAGGCGGCGGTGGCGCGGCGGCTTGCGGACGACGACATGCGGGATTTCGCCGGCGCACTGGCCCGCCCGGGCCTGTCGGTGATCGCGGAGCACAAGCGCCGCTCCCCGTCGGCGGGGCTGATCCGGGAGGACCTCGTGCTCGCGGACGTGGTCGCGGCGTACGAGCGCGGCGGCGCCGCCGCGCTGTCGATCCTCACCGAGGGACCGAGCTTCGGCGGCTCACTCGACGACCTCCGCGCCGCCCGCGCCGCGGCCGGCCTGCCGCTGCTCCGCAAGGACTTCATCGTCGATCCCTACCAGGTGCACGAGTCGTTCGCAGCCGGGGCGGACGCGATCCTGCTGATCGTCGCGGCGCTCCCGTCGGGCGAGCTCGCCGCGCTCCATTCCGAGGCGCTGTCGCTCGGCCTGAGCGCGCTCGTCGAGGTGCACGACGGCCGCGAGCTCGACATCGCGCTCGCGCTCGGAGCGGCCGTGATCGGGATCAACAACCGCGATCTGAAGACGTTAGAAGTCGACACGGCGCGGACGTTCGAGCTGCTGCCGCGCGTCGCCGGCCAGGCGGTCGTCGTGTCCGAGTCGGGGTTCAGCCGCCCGGCCCAGCTCGAGGAGCTCGCGCGGGCCGGCGTCGACGGCGTGCTGATCGGGGAGGCGCTGATGCGCTCGCCGGACGTCGAGACGGCATGCCGCGAGCTCGCTCTGCGCTAAGGCGCCGCCGGCAGGCGCCGCCGACCATCCCAATCAGTCGGACCGCCGCCCTACGATTGTCCGTGTGACCAAGATCAAGTTCTGCGGGATCACAACGCTCGAAGACGCCGAGCGCGCCGTGAGCGCCGGCGCGTGGGCGATCGGACTGATCTTCTGGCCTCGTTCTCCGAGGCGCTGCCGGCTCGAGCGTGCCGCCGAGATCAGCGCGGCGGTCAAACGCCGGGTCGAGGTCGCGGGCGTGTTCGTCAACGCGACGCTCGATCACGTCGCCCAGACCGCCGACGCCGTCGGCCTGACGATGCTCCAGTTCCACGGCGACGAGGGGCCCGTGTATTGCGCCGAGGCGGCCCGGCGGACCGGCTGCCGCGTGATCAAGGCGGCGCGCGTGCGCAGCCGCGCCGACGTGCAAGCGCTAGCGCCGTTCCACACCGACTTCCATCTGCTCGACAGCTACACGGCGGGCGTTCCGGGCGGGACCGGCGAGACGTTCTCGTGGGAGATCGCGCGCGCACACCGTGGCCGGGTGCCGGTGATCCTCTCGGGCGGGTTGAACCCCGACAACGTCGCGGAGGCGATCGGCGTCGTGCGGCCCTACGCGGTCGACGTCGCGAGCGGCGTCGAGCTTCGCCCTGGTCGGAAGGACCCCGAGAAGCTCGTGGCGTTCGCGGACGCGGTGCGCGCCGAGGCCGAGGCTGGAGTGTCCGCGGGATGACCGCAATCGAGCACCGGTTCGGCCCATACGGCGGCCAGTACGTCCCCGAGACGCTGATGCCGGCGCTGGCCGAGCTCGAGGAGGCCTGGGTCGCAGCTCGTGACGACCCGTCGTTCCGGGCCGAGCTCGACGCGCTGCTGCGCGACTTCGTCGGCCGGCCCTCGCCGCTGTACCTGGCCACGCGGCTGAGCGAGTCCGCCGGCCATCCGATCTATTTGAAGCGCGAGGACCTCAACCACACCGGCGCGCACAAGATCAACAACGCACTCGGCCAGGCCCTGCTCGCCAAGCGGATGGGCAAGCGCCGGATCATCGCCGAGACCGGCGCCGGCATGCACGGCGTCGCCGCTGCGACCGCGTGCGCGCTGCTCGACCTCGAGTGCATCGTCTACATGGGTACCGAAGACATGCGCCGCCAGAAGCCGAACGTCGAGCGGATGGGGCTGCTCGGCGCGACCGTCGAGCCCGTCGAGGCCGGCGCGCGGACCTTGAAGGAGGCGGTGTCGGCGGCGATTCGCGACTGGGTTGCGAACGTCGAGGAGACTCACTACATCATCGGCTCGTGCGTCGGGCCGGCGCCGTACCCGGTGCTCGTGCGGGACCTCCAGCGAGTGATCGGCGACGAGGCCCGCGCCCAGGTGCTCGAGCGTGCCGGCCGCCTGCCCCAGCGGGTGATCGCCTGCGTCGGCGGCGGCTCGAACTCGATCGGCGTGTTCATCCCGTTCGTCGACGACCCTTCCGTGGAGTTGATCGGGGTCGAGGCTGCGGGGGAGGGGATCGAGACGGGCCGGCACGGCGCTCCGTTGACGGTCGGCGGGCTGCCCGGCGTCCTGCATGGCGCGTTCTCGGCGATCATGCAGGACGAGGACGGCCAGATCCTCGAGGCGCATTCGATCTCGGCCGGCCTCGACTACCCGGGCACCGGGCCCGAGCACGCGTGGTTGCGAGACAGCGGGCGCGCAAGTTATTTCGCGATCACCGACCGGGAGGCGCTGGAGGCGTTCTCGCTCACAGCGCGCCTGGAGGGGATCATCCCGGCGCTCGAGAGCGCCCACGCGGTCGCCTGGGCGCTCGCGCACGGGCCGAGCGAACTCGACCTGGTCTGCCTCTCGGGCCGGGGGGACAAGGACCTGGCCGAAGCGCTCGACCATCTGGGGCGGATGTCGGGATGACGGGGGTCGAGACGAGCACGACGGGGGTCGAGCGGATCGCGGCTGCGTTCGAGTCGGCCCGCGCCAGCGGACGCCGGGCGGCGCTGATGCCCTACCTGATGGGCGGCTTCCCGGACCTCGACACCTCGCGCCGGATCGGGCTCGCCTACGCCGACTCCGGCGCCGATCTCGTCGAGCTTGGCGTTCCGTTCTCCGATCCGCTCGCCGACGGACCCGTGATCCACGCGGCCGGGACCGTGGCGCTCCGCGCGGGCGTCCGGCTCCACGACGTGCTCGGCGTCGGACGCGCGATCGCCGAGCGGGTGCCGGTCGTGGTCATGTGCTACGCGAACCTGATCCTCGCCCGCGGGCTCGAGCGCTTCGCCGACGCGTTGGTCGAGGCCGGCGCGAGCGGGTTGATCGTCCCCGACCTGCCGTTCGAGGAGGCGCGAGAGGCGCTGCGGGCCTGCGACGAGCGCGGCCTCGCGCTCGTGCCGCTGGTCGCGCCGACCACGCCGGACGATCGCCTGGCACGGATCGGCGCCCAGGCCCGGGGTTTCCTCTACACGGTGTCGCTCACCGGAACGACGGGCGAGCGCTCTGGTCTCGCTGACGGCCTGGCCGGTGTCCTGGCCCGCGCCGCGGCTTGCACCACGGTCCCGGTGGCGGTCGGGTTCGGCATTTCGACGCCCGACCAGGCCGCGGCCGCCGCGGACGCAGGCGCCGACGGGGTGATCGTGGGCAGCCGGCTGGTGCGGGCCGCCGGCGAGGCCAGGGATCCGGTTTCCGCCGTCGCCGCGATCGTGCGGGAGCTGTCGTCGGGCCTGGCGACTCGCCACTGAGTTAGCATCCCTGCGGAGATGGGCTTGATCCTGACTGCCACCGCGGGCCTGTGCCTGTGGATCGTCCTTTGGTCGCTGAATATCAGCGGCCTCGACAGCATCCTGATCGGCATCGTGATGGTGCTGATCGCACTCGGCGTCCGACAACTGCTGCCGTTCCTGCCCGGCCGGCGGGAATAGCCGGGCCCGACCGTGCAAAGCCGGGTGCTCGCACGCGGACGGGCCGTCTGCGCCTGGGCTCTGCTCATCGTCGGAGTCGCCGGGTGCACCTCGTCGGGCTCGGCGAACTCGAGCGTGACCGCGACGGGCAACGTGCTGAGGATCTATCTCAGCGCGGCTCCCACGGATCAGCCGCAGGTAGCCCAGGACGTGCTCGACGCGGAGCGACTCGCTTTCAACCAGGGTCCCCACACCGTTGGCAGATTCTTGATCCGCATGCTGACGGTGCGTGGCTCGACGATCTCCGAGCAGGCGCGGACCGTCATCCAGGACCAGAGCGCGGTGGCGTACCTGGGAGAGGTCGTTCCCGGCTCCTCGTACGCGTCGCTCGGGATCACGAACGCGCTCGACATCCTCCAGGTCAGCCCGACCGACACCGCGCTCGAGCTGACGCAGACCACGCCCGCGGTGGCGAACGCTCCCGACGAGTACTACGAATCGCTGAGCACTTATGGGCGGACCTTCGCGCGGGTCGTGCCGACGAGCGGCGCCGAGGCCGAGGCGCAAATCCACGAGATGCAGGCTCTCGGGGTCAGCAAGCTGTACGTGTCCTCGGACGGAAGTGAGTACGGGCGGACGATCGCGAACGCGGTCTCACACGACGTCGGGAACGGCATCACGTTGGTCAACAGCCAGGCCGCCGCGGACGGCGTGTTCTACGGCTCGGCCTCGCCGCGCGTGGCCGCGAGATTCTTCAATGGGGTCGCCGGTTCGAACCCGTCCGCGAAGCTGTTCGGACCCTCGGCGCTCGATGCCCCCGCGTTCGAGTCGACGCTGTCCACCTCGGTGCGGAATCTGTACATCTCGCTGCCCGGATTTCTGAAGGCCGATCTGAATCCGGCGGGCAGCGCGTTCGTGACGCTGTTCGAGTCGACGTACGGACACGCGCCGGCGGTGCAGGCGATCTTCGGCTACGAGGCGATGTCGGCGGTGCTGTCCGTGCTCAAGGAGGCCGGCACATCGGCCAACAACCGCACGACGGTCGTCCACGACTTCTTCTCGATCAAGAACCGCCCGTCGGTGCTCGGGACCTACTCGATCAACTCGAACGGGGATACGAGCATCGCCCCGTTTGTGTTCGGCCGCGTGCAGGCCGGCCAGCCCGTGGAATCCAAGTTGGTGCCCGCGCAGGGGTGAAGCTCGCAACGGCGTCGAAGCGGGGGGTGAGGTGGGCGATCGCCGGGCTCGCCATCGCTGCGCTCATCGCCGTCGAAGGATGCGGCTCGAGCTCTGAGCAGACCCTGGCGGCAAACCGGATCCGCGGCCGCACGCTCACGATCTACGCGAGCGCCCCACTGCGCGGCCCCTCGACCGTCAGCGGCGAGGCGGTGATCAACGGAGCCGAGCTGGCGCTCGACCAGCTGCACAGCCGGATTGGCGAATACCGGGTTACGCTCAAGGTCCTCGACGACGCCACGGTCGCCAAGGGAGGGTGGGACCCTGGGCAGACGACGATCAACGTGCGCGTGGCCGTGCTCGACCCGACGACGATCGGCTACGTCGGCGACTTCAACTCCGGCGCGAGCGCGATCTCGATCCCTCCGCTCAACCGGGTGGGGATTCCGCAGGTGAGCCCTACCAGCAGCGCCGTGGGGCTGACGTCGGCGGCGCTCGGCGCCCAGCCGGGCGAGCCGCAGAAGTACTACCCCACCAGTATCCGGACGTTCGCCCGGGTGGTCCCGAACGACCGGATCCAGGCGATCGCGCAGGTCCGCGTCCAGCAGGAGATGGGCTGCACCTCGACCTACGTGCTCACCGACGGCGAAGTCGACGGCTCCGACGCCGCGCGGAGCTTCGAGGTGGCCGCCCAGGCCGCGCACCTACGACTCGCGGGGCCCCAGACATTCGTCCGCGACGCCGCCAGCTACAAGGCGCTGGCATCGGGGATCGCGAAGCTGGCGCCGGACTGCATCCTGATCGCCGCGGACACCGAGTCGGGAGCGGCGCTGCTCACCACCGACCTCGCGAACGCGATGCCGACCGTCAAGATCTTCGGCACGGCGGGGCTGGCCGAGAGCACGTACGCCGATCCGGCGCAGGGCGGGATCCCGCTGTCGGTGGATCCACGCGTCGTAGTCACCTCGCCGACGCTCGGCCTGAACGAATATCCGCCGTCCGCCCGCGCGTTCAACACTGCGTACGAGCGCCGATTCGGCCCGCCCGAGCCCGACGCGATCCTCGGCTACGAGGCGATGAGCCTAATGCTGAACGCGATCGAGCGAGCGACCGACAAGGGCACCAAGGCGGCGGTGCGCTCGGCCGTGCGGCGAGCGATTTTCGAGACCCGCGATCGCCACAGCGTCCTCGGTACGTACAGCATCGACGCCAACGGCGACACGTCACTCCGGCGCTACGGGGTGTGGGGAATCGACCAGGGCCAGCTGACGTTTTCGGAGGCGATCGACGCCTGATTGGCGTTGCGTTAGGCCGGCAACCGATCGCTTGGCGGGGTCCCGAGGCCACGATTACATTCGCGGGCGCACCGGGCCACGGGACGCCCGGGTAACGACATAGAGGAAGTCGAATGAGGCTTGTCAGCAGCAAGGCGCTTGTCGCATGCCTTGCGGTTCTGGCCGTGGCCGCGCTGAGCGCGTGTGGCGGCAGCAGCGACAACAGCAGCGGCGAGGCGTCCGGCACGTCCGGTAACCCGCGGGAGGTCGACATCTACTCGAGCCTCCCGCTCCGCGGCCCGTCGTCCGCCGAAGCGATCCCCCTCGAGAACGGGATCAGGCTCGCGCTGGCGCAGGCCGACGACAAGGCGGGCCCGTTCACCGTGATGTACACGGCGCTCGACGACTCGACCGGGGTCGGCGGCTGGGACGCGACCCAGACCGCCGCGGACGCGCACGAGGCGGCGGCCGACCCGCACGCCGTCTATTACATCGGGGAGTTCGACGACGACGCCAGTGAGGTATCGATGCCGATCTTGAACCAGGCCGGGATCGCGCAGGTCAGCCCCACGAACACATACGTCGGGCTCACCACGAACGAGGCCGGGAGCGTCACGGGCGAGCCGCGCCGCTATTACCCGACCGACACCCGCACGTATCTGCGGATCGTGCCGATCGACTCGGTCCAGACCGCGGCCGACCTACTGGCAATGCACCAGGCGGGCTGCGCCAGGGTCGCGCTCGTCAGCGACGACGAGGCTTACGGCATGAGCATGGCGAAGCTGATCGAGTCGCAGAAGAGCTACTACGGGGTCGACATCGTCAGCGACACCGGATTCGACCCGTCGGCGCCGAGCTTCAGCTCTTATGCGGCAACGCTGAAACGCCTGCACGTCGACTGTTTCCTGCTCGCCGGCGTCGCCTCAAAGGGCGGGGTCGTGCTGACCAAGGACGTCCACGCCGCGCTGCCGAAGGCCAAGATCTTCGGCCTGCAGGACATGTGCACGAGCGCCTGGACGAACCCTCGGGACGGCGGGGTGCCCGCCGCGATCGACCCGCTGATCGAGTGCACCGAGGTGACCCAGAGCCTGACCGCGTACCCCGGCGGGAAGGCGTTCCTGGCCGCCTACCGGGCTCGCTATCCCGGGTCGAATCCGAGCTCGTACGCGATCCTCGGCTACGAGGCGATGAGGCTAGGTCTGAGCACTATCGCCGGCCTCGGCAACAACGGCGACAGCAAGTCGGCGGTGCTGAGCGCGCTGTTCGCCACGTCAAACCGCCATTCGGTACTCGGGACCTACAGCGTCGAGAAGGACGGCGATACGACGCTCAAGGCGATCGGGCTGTACAAGGTCGGCGCGAGCGGGAACCCGAAGTTTCTGAGGACGATCACGCCGGCGCGCGTGTTGTAGGGGAGGGGCGGTGGCGTGGACGCGCGCGGGTCGGTTGGCGCCCCGGGGTCAGGCGGCGCGCCGGCGGGGGCGGGTCGGGCGCGTGTCGCGCTTGACGCCGAGCAGCCGCTGGTCGGCGGCCTCGAACAGCGCGGCCGCGGTCGCTCCGTCATGCGGGAACACCGCCGCGCCGGCGCTCGCCCCGAGCGCGTCTAGCCCGGCGGCGACGCGCGCCACGGCCGTCTCGACCCGCCCCGTGAGCCGCTCCGCGCCAGGCCCGTCGGTTTCCGGCGCCAGCACGCAGAACTCGTCCCCGCCCACGCGCGCGAGCGTGTCCTGGTCGCGGATCACGTGACCGAGCGCCGCGGCGACGTCGCGCAGCAGGTCGTCGCCGGCGGGGTGGCCGAAGCGGTCGTTGAGCTGCTTGAAGCCGTCGAGGTCGAGCATCACGAGCGCGAAGCTGCGCCGGCTGCGCGCGTGGCGCGCGATCTCGTAGTCGATCCGCTCAAGCAGCGACCGGCGGTTCGCCACCCCGGTGAGCGGATCGCTCAAAGCCGAGGCGCGGAGCGCGTCCCGCTCGGCCTCGAGGTGGTTGCGAACGCCGAGCAGCACCGCCACGCTCCCCGCCGGGACGAGCACGATCAGCGTGGTCGACGGGAGGGGGTGGAGGCCGGCGCGGGCCAGCGCCGCGCCGGCGGCCGCCGCCACGACCAGGCCGGCGCCGATCGCGCCACCGCGAGTGCTCCGGCACGTAGCGCCGGCGAGAAGCGCGGCCGGCACGCACAGCCAGACCGCCTGGCCGCCGCCGGCGATCGCCACCAGGGCCGCGGTCGCCGCCGCGATCGTAAGCACGCGGAGCGGCGCCCGGCGAGCGGCGCGTTCGGCCAGGGTGGCGGGGTGGGCGGCGCGCTTGGGCAGGGAGGCGCGGCGCGCCGCCTCACCGGCCAGGGATTCGCGCCGAGGACGTTCGGGCAGCGGTCGACGCTCGTGCCTGGATGCCACGCCGCGCAGTGTCGCTGGAGGGTCGGACGGTTTGGCCGCCGGGTCGAGCACCACTACACCTCAGGGTGGTGCGCAACTCGCCAAAGCTCCCCCGGAGCGCGGGTCGTGGCTGGATAAGCGCCCCGGGGCGCTTATGTAACCGTGGTCTGCGGACCAGGGGGACTCTGCTGCGTTATGCACCGCCCGAGCCGCGCTCAAGCCCCGACCACGGGCCGCTAACGGCCCCGCGCCCTATCGCCCCGGCAGCGCCCAGAACTCCTCGGTCGACCCGAACCCGAGCTCGGCGCCGGCCTCGGCGGTCCCGCTGGCGCGCGCCTCGGCGGCGACCGCGGCGGCGACCGCCGGCGCGACGTCGCGGTTGAACACCGACGGGATGATGTAGTCCTCGCGCAGTTCGTCATCCCCGACTATCCCGGCGATCGCCTGCGCGGCGGTCGTCTTCATCGACTCGGTGATCCGGGTTGCGCGGACGTCCAGCGCTCCCCTGAATACGCCCGGGAAGCAGAGAACGTTATTGATCTGGTTCGGGTAATCCGAGCGCCCGGTGGCGAGGATCCGGACGTACTGGAGGGCCTCCTCGGGCGCGACCTCGGGGTCCGGGTTGGCCAGCGCGAACACGATCGGGTCCGGGTTCATTCGCGCCAGCGCCGATGCCGGTATCACCCTCGCGCCGGACAGGCCGATGAACAAATCTGCGCCCTCGAGAACATCGACGACGCCCCCTGGCCGGCGCTCCAGATTCGTCACCAACGCCAGCGAGCGCTTGACCGCAGGCATCGAACCGTCAAGAAAATCTTCCCGCTCGACCGACACCGCCCCCCGCGAGTCGACCCCGATGATGTGTTGCGCGCCCGCCTCCAACAGGATGCGAGTCACGGCCACGCCGGCGGCGCCGAGACCGACCACGACGATCCGCAGATCGGCCAGCGACCGCCCCGTCAGCCGCAGCGAATTCAATAACGCCGCCAGCACGACGACGGCAGTACCGTGCTGATCGTCGTGGAACACCGGGATGTCGAGCGCCTCGATCAACCGCTCCTCGATCTCGAAGCACCGCGGGGCCGAGATGTCCTCGAGATTCACGCCGCCGAACCCGGGGGCAATGGCCCGCACGACAGCCACGATCTCATCAACATCTTGCGTGTCCAGAACCACCGGGAACGCGTCCACCCCGGCGAACTCCTTGAACAGCATCGCCTTGCCCTCCATCACCGGCATCGCCGCCCGAGGGCCGATATCGCCTAACCCGAGGACGGCGGTCCCATCCGAGACGACCGCCACCGTGTTCCGCTTGATCGTGTACTGGAACGCCTTGTCGGGGTCCTCGTAGATCGCCCGGCAGACCCGGGCGACCCCCGGCGTGTACGCCATCGACAGGTCGTCGCGGGTCTTCAACGGGCTCTTGTTGCGGATCTCGATCTTGCCCCCGACGTGCAAGAGGAAGGTCCGGTCCGTCGTGTCGAGCACGCGGGCCCCAGCGAACCGCATCCACCGCCGCCGTCAGCCGCGGCCAATCGGACGCGTCGCCGGTCTCGACGGTGATGTCGCGGATCGTGTGCTCGCGCTCCACCTGCACCAGGTCGACCGCGCCGATCGTCCCGCCGGCCTCGCCGATTGCGCTCGCGACCCGCCCGAGCATCCCGGGGCGGTGCTCGATCTCGACGCGCAAAGTCAAGCTGTACTGGGCGCTTGGTGTAGTTGCCACTTCGCGAGATAGCCTGACATAAGTGGCATCGACGCCGACACCAGATGAGCTGTTCCTGATCGACGGCAACAGCCTCGCGTACCGCGCGTTCTTCGCGCTGCCCGAATCGATCGCGACCTCGACCGGCATGCCGACGAACGCGATCTTCGGGTTCGCGTCGATGCTGGTGAAGATCCTCACCGACTACGGGCCGAAGGCCACCGTCGTCGTATGGGACGCGGGCGACACCGGACGCAAGGAGGTCTACTCCGAGTACAAGGCACAAAGGCGCTCCCGCCCTGATCTGCTCAAGGAGCAGTGGCCGTACCTCGAGCCGCTGGTCGATGCGTTCGGCTACCGCAACCTCCGGGTCGAGGGCTTCGAGGCCGACGACGTGATCGCGTCGATCGTCGAGAAGGCCCGGACCGCGGATCCAAAAATCCCGACCATGGTCGTCACCGGTGACCGCGACGCGTACCAGCTGGTCGACGACGGCGTCGTGAAGATCATGACGACCTCGCGCGGGATCACCGATACGCGCGTATACGACCGCGAGGGCGTGATCGACCGGTACGGGATCCCGCCGGAGCTGATCCCGGACTTCATCGGGCTGAAGGGCGACACCAGCGACAACATCCCCGGCGTCCCCGGTATCGGCGACAAGACCGCCGCCGAACTGCTCCAAAAATTCGGAACGCTCGAAAACGTCCTTGACCACATCGACGACATCTCCGGCGCAAAGCGCAAGCAGAACCTGACCGAGCACGCCGACGACGCGCGCATGTCCAAGCAGCTCGCCACCGCCAAGCGCGACATCGACGTCGAACTCGACCTGCAGGCGTTCGCCACCACCTCTCCCGACCGCTCCAAGCTCCGGGACACGTTCCGCAAGTTCGAGCTGCGCGAGCCACTGCGCCGGCTCGAGGAGGCGCTGGGCTCGGCCGACGCCGCCGCTCCCGCGCCCGAGGCCGAGCAGGCCCTCACCGCTCGCGTTCGCAGCGCGAACGTGGCTGCCCTGAAGGGCGTTCCCGACAAGCCCGTTTTCATCGCCGTGAAGGCTCCGCAGGCCCCCGAGGGCGTGCTGTTCGCCCCCGACCCCGAATGGCGCTTCGGCGTGTACGTCGACGGGTCCCCTGAGGTGCTGACGGGCGAGGCGAATCGCCCCGAATCCATCGTCGAGGCCCTGGGGCGCCGGCCGATCACCGCGCACGACGCGAAATCGCTTGGGCAGGTCCCGACAACCCTCGCGCACGACACCGAGGTCGCGGCCTACCTGCTCGAGCCCGCTCGCCGCGCCTACCCGTTCCGCGAGCTCGCCGAGGAGCGCGGGTTCGGCACCGACGTCGAGGACGAGGCCGCCGCCGACGCACTCCTGCTGCACGCGCTCGCCGCTTGGCAGCGCGAGGAGATCCATGGCCGCGGGCTCACCGATCTGTTCGAGAACGTGGAGCTCCCGATCGTGCGCGTCCTGCGGGAGATGGAGCTGGCCGGCTCGAAGCTCGACACCGAGCGGCTCCAGGAGATCTCAGACCGGGTCAAGGCCGAGGCCGACGAGCTCGAGCGCGAGATCTTCGTCCTGTGCGGCGAGGAGTTCACGCTCGGCTCCCCCAAGCAGCTCGAGGAAGTCCTGTTCGGCAAGCTGGGCCTGTCGCGCAAGCGGCGCGGTAAGACCGGCTACTCGACCGACGCGCGCGTGCTCCAGTCGATTCGGCACGAGCATGAGGTCATTCCGAAGATCGAGCGCTGGCGCGAGCTGACCAAGCTGGCGCAGACCTACCTCGACGCGCTGCCGCTGCTGATCGCGCAGGACGGGCGCATCCACACCACGTTCAACCAGACGGCCGCGACGACGGGCCGGTTGTCCTCGAACAACCCGAATCTGCAGAACATCCCGATCCGGACCGCGCTCGGGCGGGAGATCCGCGCCTGCTTCGTCGCCGAGGCTGGAGACCTGCTCGTATCCGCCGACTACTCGCAGGTCGAGCTCCGCCTGCTCGCCCACATCGCCGGCGAGGACGCGCTAAAGGAGATCTTCCGAAAGGGCGAAGATGTACACACGGCAACCGCATGCCGGGTGTTCGGGGTGACCCCGGAGCAGATCGATCCCGGGATGCGGTCGAAGGCGAAGATGATCAACTACGGCATCGTGTACGGACTGTCCGCCTGGGGGATGGCGGACCGGCTCGACATTCCCCAGGAGGAGGCGGACGAGTTCATCCAGCGATACCTGGCCGGCTTCCCGGCGGTGGCGAAGTGGATCGAGGACACGATCACCCAGGGGACCGAGGACGGCTACGTCTCGACCTTGTTCGGCCGGCGCCGGCAGGTGCCCGAGCTTCGCGCGCGTCGCTGGGAGCTACGCAAACAGGGCGAGCGGTTCGCGGTCAACATGGTGATCCAGGGGACGGCGGCCGACATCATGAAGGTCGCGATGGTCCGCTGCGACCAGGCGCTCAAGGGCGCCGAGTTGCGCTCGCGCATGATCCTTCAGATCCACGACGAGCTGCTGTTCGAAGGGCCCACCGAGGAGGCCGAGGAGGTCAGGCGCATCGCCACAGAGCAGATGGAAGGAGCGTTCGAGATGGATCCGCCGCTCGCCGTCGAGGCCGGGATCGGCCACGACTGGCTGGCGGCGAAGTGAAGGCACGGGCGATCGTCGTCACCGTCGCCGCGCTGTTCGCCGTCGCGCTCGGAGCCGCGGTCGTGTCGGCCGCGGCGATTCCGGCCGTCGCGCAGGCGAAGTTCATCGGTGGCCTCATCCCCGATGGACCCGCCGGAGCGAACGCCCACACCGTGCGCCTCCCCGAGCTGTCGGCCGACCTTCCGTACGGCGGCGGTCGCGTGCTCCACTCCAACCGCACGCACGCGATCCTCTGGGAGCCGGCGGGCTCCGGGCTGACGTTCGATCCCGGCTATGAGTCGCTGGTCGAGACGTTTCTGACCGACGTCGCCGCCGACAGCCACAAGACGACGAACCCGTTCAGCCTGACCGGCCAGTACCACGACTCAAAGGGACCGGCGGCGTACGCCTCGACCTACGGCGGCGCGATCGTCGACACCGATCCGCTGCCGCCGAGCGGCTGCACGGAGCCGAGCCTGACCGGTCCGGGGTGGAGCGTGTGCCTGACCGACGACCAGCTCGAGACCGAGATCGAGCACGTCGTCTCGGTCAACGACTTGCCGACGACGGGCGGCAACGTCTACTTCATGATCACGCCCAACGGCTTTGGCAGCTGCACGGGCGGGGGTCCTTCGAGCTGCGCACTCGGGGGGAGCGCCGAAGGCTACTGCGGTTATCACTCAGAGACCCCGAACCGGATCCTGTACGCGGTCATCCCGTACAACGCCATCCTTCCACACTGCCGGTCCGACAACCCGCGGCCGAATGGGAGCACGGCCGATCCGACGCTGTCGACGATCAGCCACGAGCAGATGGAGATGATCACCGACCCGGACGGCAACGCCTGGGTCGACTCCGAGGGCGACGAGGCGGCGGACTTGTGCCTGACCTCGTTCGGCCCGAGCATCGGTGGGCTGGGCGACGCGGCGTGGAACGAGTCGATCAACGGCGGTCACTTCTACCTGCAGGAGCTGTGGAGCAACGCCGGTCACGCCTGTGAGCCGCGCGCCGAGCCGGACTCGCTCTCATTCGATTGGGTCCACCAGCCCGGCCACGACCGCGTGCTCGCATTCACGGCCCGCGGCTCCGATCCGCAGGGGAGGCTCGTGTCGTTCAACTGGACCTTCGGGGACGGGCAGAACGGACTTGGACGCCGCGTGTCCCATATGTACGCGGTCCGCGGGGCGTACCGGGTCATGCTGCGCGCCACCGACAACTGGGGCAACTGGACGTTCTTCGGGCGCACGATCCACAACGCCCGCGGCGCCGCACGCTAAGCGGCACCGGACCCTAAGCGGGGACGCGGACCTGCAGCGGCGTCCGGCGCGGGCCGGCCGCGACAAACCGGGGGTGGGCGATCTCCAGGTAGTGGCCGAACGCCCAATCGAGGAAGCGCCGAGCCTCCATCGCCTGCAGCGCCCCTGCCAGCAACCGAGGGGCCACGCGCGGGACCATGCGCTGACACCCCAGCATCCACCTGAACGCGCGCGCATGCGAAGCGCTGAACCGCGAGTAGCTCGACAGCGCATCCGCCACCGAGCGTCGGCCATCCAGGACTTCCGAGAGCTCGCGACCGACCGCCAGCCCGAAGTACAGAGCGGTCCGGATCCCCTCGGCCGTCAGCGGCAGGCAGTGGCCGGCAGAGTCGCCGACGAAGAACACGCCGTCCTCGGTGGCATTCCGCAGCGCGTGCGGGATCCAGTTGCCCTGGTAGCGCACCGACTCGGCGGAGAGGTCGGTGGCGAGCTGGACCGTCGGTTCGCGGACGTGGAAGCGGGGATCGAACGAGCCGACGCCAATCCGGACCTCACCCCCCGCCGGGAAGCTCCAGCCGTAGCCGGCGGGCACGTACGAGCGATCGATCCAGATCTCCATTTCGTTGCCCGAGCCGCGGGGATGGACCTCGAGGCCTCGGGAGAGCAGTGCATCCGGGGGTTGGATATTCGATCCCGCGCCGAGCACCCGCCGCCAGCCGAGCGCGTCGACGATCACGCCGGCGCGGATGTCGCCGCGGTCGGTGTGGACGACCCGGCCGGTCCGGCCGTCGACCTTGGCGGTCTCGAACGTGAACGCCCCCTGGTCCGCGAGCAGCTCGCACAGGGCGCGGTAATCGAACGTCGAGAACGTCCACGGAAGCCGGTACCGGGCGGTCGTGTACGGCGTGTGGAGGACGAGTTCGCCGAACGTCTGCTGCAACGAGCGCTGCAGCTCGAGCGCCTCGAGCCAGCCGGTCGGAATCCCGCACGCGGAGGTCTGGCGCTCGCCGATCTCATAGCGATCGATCAGCAGCACGTCGGCGCCGCTACCGGCCAGTTCGCGCGCCACCGCGAGGCCCGCGAAGCTCGCGCCGCAGACCAACACGTCACAATCTCGCTCGAGAGGTGTCCTCTCGATGCCCCGCTTGGTCGCTCTCCGTGGCACTGCGAGCGGATGATAGGGGCGTGCCTGAGCGCGCTCCTATAGCGATGTGCGGCTATCCTCCGAGACACGCATGTCTACCATTACAACGCTGAACCCCGCCGCTGATCAATCAAATGCGAAGGTCGTCGAAGGCTCCGACGGCCTGCTGCTCGAGATCGACGGCCAGATCGTTCCCAATTACGACGCCACCGTCCACCCGTTCCAGGAGGGCGATGTCGTCACCGGCCACGTCGTCCGCATCGACAACGACGAGGTGCTCGTCGACATCGGCTACAAGTCCGAAGGGGTCATCCCGTCGACCGAGCTCTCGATTCGCAAGTCGGTCGATCCGAGCGACGAGGTGTCCCTCGGCGAAGAGGTCGACGCCCTCGTTCTGACGAAGGAGGACCAGGACGGCCGGCTGATCCTTTCGAAGAAGCGCGCCCGATTCGAGAAGGCTTGGCGCCGGATCGAGGCCGCCGCTGAGTCCGGCGAACCCGTCGAGGGCGCCGTGATCGAAGTCGTCAAGGGCGGACTGATCATCGACCTGGGCGTGCGCGGCTTCCTGCCCGCGTCGCTCGTCGACATCCGCCGCGTTCCGAACCTCGACGAGTACATGGGCGAGACGATCGAGTGCAAGGTGATCGAGCTCAACCGCTCGCGCAACAATGTCGTCCTGTCCCGCCGCGCGGTGCTCGAGGAGCAGCGCAAGGAGGATCGCGAACGCATCCTCGACCGCCTGCAGCCGGGTCAGGTCGTGGAGGGCACGATCTCGAACATTGTCGATTTCGGTGCCTTTGTCGACCTCGATGGGATCGATGGACTGATCCATATCTCCGAACTTTCGTGGTCGCACGTCAACCATCCCTCCGAGATCCTCAACATCGGCGACAAGGTGACGGTCAAGGTGCTCGACATCGACCGCCAGCGACAGCGGATCTCGCTCGGGCTCAAGCAGACCCAGGAGGACCCGTGGCAGCGGGTCGTCGACACCTACAACGTCGGCGACGAGCTCGAGGGCACGGTCACCAAGGTGGTCACGTTCGGCGCGTTCGTCGAGATCCTCGACGGCGTCGAGGGCCTGGTGCACATCTCCGAGCTTGCCCAGCACCACGTCGAGAACCCGCGGGAGATCATCCAGCCGGGCGATCCGGTCCGGGTCAAGATTCTCGAGATCGACTCCGAGCGCCGGCGGCTGTCGCTGTCGATCAAGCGGGTCGAGGGCCAGGTGCTGCCGGTCCGGCCGATCACGGCCCCGACCGACGGCGATGCCGGCGACCTCGACGACATGCCCGAGCTGGGCTTGTCCGAGGACGTATTCGCGGCCGCCGATTCCGACTTCGATGCCGGGGCCGACCTCGATGGCGAGGCCGACCTCGATGGCGAGGCCGACCTCGATGGCGAGGCCGACCTCGATGGCGAGGCAGACCCCGATGGCGAGGCCGCGGCCGAGCCCCCTGAGGACGGCGCTGCGCCGGTGGACGAAGCTGAGGTCGGGACCGGCGACGAACAGCCCGAAGCTGGACCGGACGCCTGACCGTCCGGTCCCGTTCGTTGGGCTGACCGGCGGGCTCGGCGCCGGCAAGTCGACCGCACTCGACGCGCTCGAGCGCGCGGGCGCGGCGGTGCTGTCGACCGATCGAGTCGTGCACGAGCTCTACGACGAGAATGACGTGATCGCGTCGGTGACCGGGCGGTTCGGGGCGGCGGTGGCACCGGGCGGCGTCATCGACCGCGGCGCGCTCGCCAAGCGCGCGTTCGCGACGGCGGAGGACCGGGAGTGGCTCGAGGGGCTGCTGTGGCCCCGGGTGGGAGCGCGCATGACCGAGTGGCGGGCAGCGCTCGAGCAGACCTCCGATCCACCGATCGCGGCCGTCGTCGAGGTGCCGCTGCTGTTCGAGTCGGGCTTGGACGGCGCGTTCGACGCCACGATCGCCGTCATCGCCGGCGAAGAGGTGCGAGCCTCTCGGGCCGCGGCACGAGGCCACGAGGCGCTTGCCGAGCGGTCTGCACGCCAGCTCTCGCAACAGGAAAAAGCGCATCGTGCGACGTACGTGGTCGTTAACGACGGTACGGTCCCCGACTTGGAGTCGAAGTTGTCGGCGCTGCTTGAGATGCTGCACACGTGAGTCCGTCCGCGGTGACAACCGCCCGGCGCGAGCGCGCCCGGGGTACCGCGGCTGCGCGACGGCGGGCGGCCGCGCGGCGCCGCAACCGTCTGATCGCCGCCGTGTGCGTCGGAGTCGTCGTGCTGGGCGCCGTGCTGTTGATGCCGCTCGTGCAGAAGACCGTCAACGAGTTCGGCCTGCCGCTCACGAACGCCGACGTAATCCGCCAGCAGGCGGCGGAGAAGCACCTCGACCCGGCGCTGATCGCCGGGGTGATCTACGCCGAGACGAAGTTCGACCCGCGCAGCTCGGCCGCGGGCGCACTTGGCCTGATGCAGGTCATGCCGCAGACCGCCTTGTTCCTGGCCCACCGATCGGGCGCCACCACGTTCACGATCGCGGACCTGGGGACGCCGGCGGTCAACATCGCGTATGGCAGCTACTACCTGCGCTACCTGCTCGACGAGTACCACGGCAACGTCACGGACGCGCTGGCCGCGTACAACGGCGGCGAGTCGAACGTCGACCGCTGGATCGCCGAGGCGCGCGCGCAGGGGCACGGGTTGAACGTCGACGAGATCCCGTTCCCCGAGACCCGGGCGTACGTCGGACGGGTGCTGTCGGCCGAGCGCAAGTATCGCGACAACTACGCCTCCAAGCTGTACGGATAGCCGGGCGCCGCCGAGCAATGCGGACCGTTCCTGACCAAGTCCGCCGCTACGCTAAGAGGCCTATCCGATGCCCAAATTTGAGCTAGACGCCGGCTACAGCCCGACCGCGGATCAGCCTGCCGCGATCGAGTCGCTGGCGCAGGGAATCAACGCCGGCGAGCGCGCCTTGACGCTGCTCGGCGCGACCGGGACGGGCAAGACGATGACGATGGCGGCGACGATCGAGGCCGTGCAGAAGCCGGCGCTGGTGATCGCCCACAACAAGACGCTCGCGGCGCAGCTGTGCAACGAGTTCCGCACGTACTTCCCTCGCAACGCGGTCGAGTACTTCGTCTCCTACTACGACTACTACCAGCCCGAGGCGTACGTCCCGAGCAAGGATCTGTACATCGAGAAGGACTCGGCGATCAACCAGGAGATCGACCGGCTGCGCCACTCGGCCACCGCGGCGCTGTTCGCGCGCCGCGACGTGCTGATCGTTGCGAGCGTGTCGTGCATCTACGGCCTGGGTTCGCCCGAGGTGTACGACGAGAACCTGCAGACGCTGGCCAAAGGGGAGATGATCGACCGCGACGGGCTGCTTCGGAAGCTCGTGTCGATCCAGTACACGCGGAACGACACGGCGCTGGCGCGCGGGACGTTCCGGGTGCGCGGCGAGACGCTCGAGATCTTCCCCGCGTACGCCGAGACCGCGTTTCGGATCGTGATGTTCGGCGACGAGGTCGAGCACCTCCAGCACTTCGATCCGCTGACCGGCGAGGTGATCGAGGACGATCTCGAGCACGTCGGGATCTGGCCGGCGTCGCACTACAACGTCCGCGAGGGCATGATCGAAGACGCGGTGGCCGAGATCGGGCGCGAGCTAAACGAGCGGTGCGCGGAGCTCGAGGCCGAGGGCAAGTTGCTCGAATCCCACCGCCTGCGCCAGCGCACCCAGTACGACATGGAAATGCTCCGCGAGCTCGGGTTCTGCTCGGGGATCGAGAACTACTCGCGGATTCTCGACGGCCGCAACCCCGGCGACCGGCCGTACTGCCTGCTCGACTACTTCCCAGACGACTTCGTCTGCTTCATCGACGAGTCCCACCAGACGGTGCCGCAGATCGGCGGGATGTCCGAGGGCGACCGGTCGCGCAAGCAGACGCTCGTCGACTACGGGTTCAGGCTGCCGAGCGCGATCGACAACCGCCCGCAGACGTTCCAGGAGTTCCTGTCGGTGACGCCACAGATGGTGTTCGTGTCCGCGACGCCCGGCGAATACGAGCGCAAGAACGCCCGCCGGATCGTCGAGCAAATCGTGCGCCCGACCGGGATCGTCGACCCCGAGGTCGAGGTCCGCGAGACGCGTAACCAGATCGACGACCTGATGAACGAGATCCGCGAGCGGGTCGACCGCGACGAGCGCACGCTCGTGACCACGCTGACGAAGAAGATGTCCGAGGACCTGACCGACTACCTGCTCGAGATGGGCTTCCGGGTGCGCTATCTGCATTCGGAGATCGACACGCTCGAGCGGATCCAGATCATCCGCCAGCTGCGGCTGGGCGAGTTCGACATTCTGGTTGGGGTCAATCTGCTCCGCGAGGGCCTCGACCTTCCGGAGGTGTCGCTGGTCGGGATCCTCGACGCGGACAAGGAGGGCTTCCTGCGCGGGGAGACGTCGCTAATCCAGACGATCGGCCGCGCGGCCCGCAACGTCGACGGCAAGGTGCTGATGTACGCCGACAAGGAGACCGCCGCGATGCGAGCGGCGATCGGCGAGACCGACCGCCGGCGCGCGATCCAGGTCAAGTACAACGAGGACCACGGGATCACGCCCGAGACGATCGTCAAGGGAATCTCGGACATCGCCGAGTTCCTGATGTCCGAGTCCAAGGTGCCGCGATCGCGCCGCCGGCGCAAGCGCGACGCCGAGGCGATGCCGCCGGCCGAGCTCGAGAAGACGATCATCGAGCTCGAGGAGGAGATGCTCGCGGCCGCCGAGGAGCTCCGGTTTGAGTACGCCGCGAAGCTGCGCGACGAGATCCGCGACCTCAAACGCCAGCTGGATCAAGCGATCGCCGAGGGATACGCGCCGGCAGGCTGACGGCCGGGTCCCCCTGGGGTTCGGACGCCTCCTGGTTCGGTAGGCTGCGGTCGCTTCTCCCATCCCGAGACGGAGGTAGTTCCCGTGGCGCTGGACCGACAGAGCATCGAGAAGAAGGACTTCCCCATCGGGCGCCGGGGCTACGACCCGGAGGCCGTTGACTCCCATCTGCACGCGCTCGCCGAGGAGATCGACGAGCTCAAGCGGTCCTCCCGTCGCCGCAGCGAATCCCTTGCCGCCGCGGCCAGCGAGCAGGTCCGGTCGATCGTCGAGGCCGCCGAGACGAGCGCCGCCGACATCCAGCGCCAGGCCGAGGACGAGGCGCGCGAGATCCGCGCCGAGGCCAGCACCGAGGCCGACGCCACCCGCGAGCACGCGACCTCCGAGGCGCGCGACTACGTCGGCCGGGTGTCCGAGTCGACGTCGGGGATGCTCGAGCGGATCGACGCGATGGAGAGCGAGCTGGCCGCTCTGATCGAGTCGCTCCGGACGGGCTCGAACCGCCTGAACGCCGATCTGCAGCTGCTCGAGGGCAACCTGACCGCGGTCAAGAACGCGGTCGTGCCGCGACCCCAGTTCGAGCCCGAGCAGCCGGCGGCGCGGCGCCCGGATCCGGCGCCGGCACACTCACCCGCGTCTGAGCCGTTCGAGCAAGCGGTCGAGGTCACCGGCGCCGCTGCGGGAGAGGTCATCGCCGAGGCGCCCTCCGACCCCGCGCCGGCCGCGGCGCGAACGAACGGTGGCGACGATGACGGCGCCCGCCTGATCGCGCTCAACATGGCGCTGAACGGCACCCCGCGCGAGGAAACCGACCGCTACCTGGCCGAGAACTTCAAGCTCACCGACCGGCGGGGGCTGCTCGACGAGGTGTACTCGTCGGTCGAAGGTTGATTTGGGCCGCTTTGCGGCGTCCTCCGGATGGAATTGCGGCAGGCGCGTTAGGCGAGGATTGGCATGCGTAGTACGGCACGGCCGGCTCGATCGCGCTCTATTGCCTGATATGCAGGTTCGCCTCGCATGCGGTCGATCCGGCGCTGACCCTGACGCACCCACCTCTCCAGGTGCCCGCCGTTAAAAACCCGACCCGCCAGTCCGACCGCCGAGGGGGGTGCGGTGGTCCCCCGGGCGGGCTTCGACTGCCGTGGGATAACGGCGGGCACCTGAGAGGGGTGCAGTAGTCCCCCGGGGCCGTCTTGCGACCGCCACATGCCTGACGCGCCAATTGGTGCCCGCCGGCGAGGCCGTGACCTCTCGCGCATGCCCCACATGCCTAACGGGCCACGGCCACGCGCGCTCGAGCTCGATTGGCGCGTCATGCATGCTCCGGACCCAGCGGCGGCCCCCGCGGAACGCCACACCCACCTCCAAGTGCCCGCAGTTAAATACCCAACCCGCCTCACGACCGCCATGGAATCAGCGACCCCGCCCGCGCGGCACGGATGTCGCGCCTTAGCGGGGCTGGCGTACCACTGCGGACCGGACCTGACCGCGTTTTTCGCAAACAGCGAGGCTCGGGCGAGGGGAACGTCTGTTCGGTCGATTAGACTCGGTTATGTGGACAAACTTGTCGTCTCGGGAGCCCGGGAACACAATCTCAAAGACGTAACGGTCGAGATCCCGCGTGACGCGCTGACCGTGATCACGGGCCTGTCGGGCTCGGGAAAATCGTCGCTCGCGTTCGACACGATCTACGCCGAGGGACAGCGCCGGTACGTGGAGTCGCTGTCGGCGTACGCACGCCAGTTCCTCGGGCAGATGGACAAGCCCGACGTCGACTCGATCGAGGGGCTGTCGCCGGCGATCTCGATCGACCAGAAGACGACCTCGCGCAACCCGCGGTCGACCGTCGGCACCGTCACCGAGATCTACGACTACCTGCGCCTGCTGTGGGCGCGGATCGGCCACCCCCACTGCCACATCTGCGGGCGGCCGATCAGCGGGCAGTCGGCCGAGCAGATCATCGACCAGGTGATGGAGCTGCCCGACGGCACCCGGTTCATGGTGCTGGCGCCGATCGTCCGGGGCCGCAAGGGGGAGTACGGAAAGCAGCTCGAGGAGCTGCGGGGCGAGGGCTTCACGCGGGCCAAGATCGACGGCGAGCTCCGGCGGCTCGACGAGGAGATCGCGCTCGACAAGAAGTTCAAGCACGACATCGCGGTCGTCGTCGACCGGTTGGTGATGAAGGGCGAGCTCCGCAAGCGGCTAGCCGACTCCGTGGAGACCGCGGTGTCGCTGGCCGACGGGCTGGTGGAAATCGAGCTGGTCGATTCCGGGGAAGTCCAGACCTACTCGGAGAAGTTCGCGTGCCCGGTGCACGGTCCGAGCCTGGTCGAGCTCGAGCCCCGCATCTTCAGCTTCAACTCGCCGCACGGGGCGTGCCTGCGGTGCACGGGACTCGGGTCGCAGATGGAGATCGACCCCGAGCTGGTCGTGCCTGACCCAACGCTGTCGATCGGCGAGGGCGCGATCGCGCCGTGGGCGCAGAGCGCGTCCGACTACTACGACCAGCTGATCCAGGCGATCGCCGAGCGCTACGACGTCGATCTCGACACGCCGTGGCAGGACCTCCCCGAGCAGTCGCGTGACTTCTTCCTGTACGGGACCAACGGCGACCGCGTGCAGGTCACATACCGCAACCGGTTCGGGCGCCGACGGTCGTACGGCGCGACGTTCGACGGGATCCTGCCCAACCTCGAGCGGCGCTACCGCGAGACCGAGTCCGAGCTCGCCCGCGAGAAGATCGAGGAGTACATGACGCTGCGGCCGTGCCCGGACTGCAAGGGCGCACGGCTCCGGCCCGAGTCGCGGGCGGTGCTGATCGGGGACACCGCGATTCACGAGTTCACCGCGCTGTCGGCGCGCCGGGCGCTCGAGTGGGTCGACCAACTCGAGCTGTCAGAGCACGACCACCGGATCTCGCGGCTGGTTCTGCGTGAGATCTCCGAGCGCCTGCGGTTCCTCGACAACGTCGGCGTCGGGTACCTATCGATGAACCGGGCGGCGTCCACGCTGTCCGGCGGCGAGGCTCAACGGATCCGCCTGGCGACGCAGATCGGCTCCTCGCTGGTCGGCGTGCTTTACATCCTCGACGAGCCATCGATCGGCCTGCACCAGCGCGACAACAACAGGCTGATCGCCACGCTCGAGCGGCTACGGGACCTCGGGAACACGGTGCTCGTGGTCGAGCACGACGAGGGCACGATGCGGGCCGCGGACCATCTCGTCGACATGGGGCCGGGCGCCGGCGAGCATGGCGGGCACGTCGTCGCCCAGGGCACGGCCGAGGAGGTCGCCAAGGTCCCGGAATCGCTCACCGGCCAGTTCCTGGCCGGGACGAGGACGATCGAGGTCCCGCGCCGGCGCCGGAAGCCGAGCGGGCGGGTGACGATCGAGGGTGCGTCGGAGCACAACCTCCAGGACATCGACGTGAGCATCCCGCTGGGCGTGATGTGCTGCGTGACCGGCGTCTCGGGGTCGGGGAAGTCAACGCTGGTGAACGAGGTGCTCTACAAGTCGGTGGCGAACCGGCTGCACAAGACGCGGCAGAAGGCCGGCGCCCACAAGCGGATCTCCGGGCTGGAGCAACTCGACAAGATCATCTCGGTCGACCAGTCGCCGATCGGGCGCACGCCGCGGTCCAACCCGGCGACGTACATCGGGCTGTTCGACCAGATCCGCGAGCTGTTCTCCAAGACCCAGGAGGCTCGCGCGCGGGGCTACAAACCCGGCCGGTTCTCGTTCAACGTCAAGGGCGGCCGGTGCGAGGTGTGCCGCGGCGACGGGCAGATCAAGATCGAGATGCATTTCCTCCCCGACGTGTATGTGCCGTGCGAGCAGTGCCACGGCAAGCGCTACAACCGCGAGACGCTCGACGTGCGCTTCAAGGGCAAAACGATCGCCGATGTGCTCGAGATGCCGATCGCCGAAGCGCTCGAGTTCTTCGCCCACATCCCCAAGATCCGCCGACGCGTCGAGGCGCTCAACGACGTCGGACTCGGGTACATGCGGCTCGGCCAGCCGGCAACGACGCTGTCGGGGGGCGAGGCGCAGCGGGTCAAGCTGGCTGCCGAGCTGTCCAAGGTCGCCACCGGGCAGACTCTCTACATCCTCGACGAGCCCACCACCGGGCTTCACTTCGCTGACATCCAGCGGTTGCTCGAGGTGCTCGAGCGACTCGTCGACGCCGGCAACACCGTGGTCGTGATCGAGCACAACCTCGACGTGATCAAGATCGCCGATCAGATCATCGACCTCGGACCAGAGGGCGGGGAGGAGGGCGGCCAGGTGATCGCCACCGGGACGCCGGAGAAGGTCGCGTCGGTGGCGGAGTCGTACACCGGCGCGTTCCTCGCCGAGGTGCTGCCGGTCCGCGCGTCGCGGGGGGGTAACGGCGCAGCCAAGAAGGCACCGGTAGGGTCCAACGGCGCGGCGAAGAAAACGCCGGCAGGCTCCAACGGCACGGCGAAGAAGACGCCGGCGGCGCGGAACACCGCGGCGAAGAAAGCGTCGTCCGCTGCCAACGGCACGAGCACGGCGAACGGCGCCGGCAAGAAGCAGCCGCCGGCGCGGCGCCGCGCGAAGGCCACCGCGGGCTGATCGGCCCCAGTTGACGGACCCCGACCCGCCGGCTGTCGACGCTGCCGCGGTCAAGCTGTGGCTGCAGAAGTGGCGCTGGTACGAGCGCAACTCGCTCCCCTGGAACCGTGCCCGGATCCACTGGGAGTTCATGCGGCGCGCGGGCGTTCGTCCGTTGGCCCGTCCACGGCAACGTGCTCGAGGCGTTGCTCGAGGGCCGGCTACAGATCGGGGAGCACACGCTCCTCGAGCCCGGCGTGTGGATCACCGCGCCCGCGCCGGCGCGCGTCCGGCTCGGGTCGGGGACGTTCCTGAACCTCGGGGTGATGGTGGCGGCGGCCGAACTCGTCGAGATCGGCGATCACTGCATGTTCGCCAACGGCTGCTTCATCACCGACTCCGCGCACCGCTTCGACGACCCGGACCAAGCCGGTTCCGTGGCAAGGCTTCACCACCAAGGGCCCGACCCGGGTCGGCGACAACGTCTGGTGTGGCGCCGGCGTCGTGGTCACGAGCGGCGTGACGATCGGTCAGCGCTGCGTGATCGGTGCCAACTCGGTCGTCACCTCCGACATCCCCGCGTTCTCGGTCGCCGCGGGAGCGCCGGCGCGGGTGATTCGGACGATCTCGTACCCGTGATGCCGGGCCATCGGTGCCGCCTCTGGCGCCCGCTCGAATTTGTCGCCGGCGGAGTCTGGACGCGCTTCACGCGAGTGGCGCCAGACGCGGCACCGAGGCCCGCCTCGAGCAGCGCTGCGCGCCGCGGGCCATGCCGACCTGCCGGTGGCAACCGAGCCGCTCGAAGGCCGCGCCCGCACGGCGACGGTCGCCGCCCGCCACTCGCACCCCACGACTTGGTTAAAGCCATATCGCGCACCTGAGCTGCGATACGGCTGGGACATGCGCTCGCTGAGCGAGCGAACATGCCGGCGGGGGCTGCGGGTTCGCGATCGCGGAACGCTATGCGACGTAGCGCCAGCGGTTCCGACTGAGGCTGAGGTGCCAGGGTCGGCGGCACTCGCGCCTGACCCGGTCGGCCTGCGGCACGCGCTAAACGGCGCACGTGCCGCAGACACGGGCCCTCAGACTCAGTTCGACGGAATCCCGCTTGCCGGAGGCGCCGGCTGAGTACCGCTGAATACGGGGTAATCGGCGAACCTGACGCCGGCGTGGTCGTGAGCGGCCCCCCAGAGAGGACGATTTGGCCGTTCTTGATCATCCCCATCTCCGCGCCGGAATAGCCACCGTGGTCGCTGGTGGAGTAGCGGAACGGGACGAGGCCCGGCCCCATCCAGCTCGCGCCGTTGGTGTTGATCGCGTTGATCAGCCCCTGGCGGGTGAGGTGCGGGCCGGCGGCCTTGAGCGCCTGCACCAGCGTGTAGGCGTTGGCCATGCCGTACTCGACGTTCCCGTCGAACGGGGCGCTCGGGTCGTACTGGGTGTGGATCTTCATGAACAGCTGGATCCACGGATTCGTGGTGTCGGTGTTCGAGGGGAGGTAGCCGTCGCTGATCGCGCCCTCGATCAGCGCGGTGCCGGACGCCTTGCCCTTGGAGATGGTCTTGAGCAGCCCGCCCACCGTGATGGGGTCGATGCCGACGTTGGAGACGACGAGTTGGGGCTTGTACCCGAGCGTGAACGAGGTCAGCTGGCCGATCGCCGTGTAGATCGGCACGGTGAAGTCGACCAGGATCTGCGCGCCCGCGGACTTGATCGCCGTGATCTGCGGGGCGAGCGTGGTCACGCCCGGCTGGTAGGGCTCCTTGGCCACGATGCTCGAGGCCGCCACCTCGTCCTTGATCCCGGTGAGCCCGCCGTTGCCGAAGTCGTCGTCCTGGTAGAGCACGCCGATTTTCTTGCCGGCGAAGTGCTGCTTGAGGTACTGGCCGAGGATCTTGCCCTCGATCGTGTAATTCGGCTGCCAGCCGAAGGTCCAGGGCTGGCTGGTGCCGTCGTCCCAGCACGGGCAACCGGAGGCGACGAAGATGTCCGGCACCTTGGACGCGTTCAAAAACCCGACGACCTTCGTGTGGGTGGGCGTGCCGAGCCCCTCGTAGATCCCGAACACGTTGCTCTGGAGGACCAACTGGTGGACGACGTTGACCGTGTTCGTCGGGTTATAAGCGTCGTCCTTGATGATCAGGTGGATCTGGCGCCCGTACACGCCGCCGTGGGCGTTGACGTAGTCGAAGTACGCCTGCGATGCGGGTGCGATCTCGCTGTATCCCGGCGCGGCAGGCCCCGTCAGCGGCTGGTGAGTCCCGAATGTGATCGACGTGGCGGTGACTCCGGGGGCGGTGGCGCCGCCGTTGCCGCTGCCGCTACTACTGCTGGTGGTGGCGCTGCTGGCGCCACTGGCGCTGGTGGCGCTGCTCTTGCTCGACGACGAGCCGCAGCCGGCCGCAACCAGCGCGACCGCAGCGATGACTCCCACGCACGCCAGCGACTTGGTGCCGCGAAAGCTCATACCTCTCCTCCTCCACATGGTGGAACCAGCTGGTATCGGCACGTACTTCGACGCGCCGAATGTAATTAAATACGTTTTCCCTCAGGTGTTTCAAATATTAAAGTCCGGTGATGGACGCTGCAACACCTACGACGACAAACCAACCCGAGAGCGGCGCGACCGTAGGCCGGCCGGTCAAGGGGGGCAAGCGAGGGCGGCCGGCGACCGCCTCGCCTGAGGACGTCCTGGGCCTGGTCACCGAGCTCTACCTCGAGGGCCAGCGCGTCGACGTCACGGTTGTGGCCGCACGACTCGGTCTCGGCCGGGCCACGATCTATCGCTGGTTCGGCTCGCGCGAGGCGCTGCTCGGCGAGGTGATCGCCCGCCAGCTCGAGATGCTCGTCGTGCGTAAGCGTGCCGAGGTCAGGCGGCGCGGGGCGGCCGGCGTGCTCGAGGTGCTCGACCGCGTCAACCAGACGCTCACGCGCTCGCGGGCGGTGCGGCGGCTGCTCGAGCAGGAGCGCTACGCCATGCGGATACTGACCTCGAGCGCCGGCGTGGTCGAGCCGCGCGCGGTGGCGTGCGTGCAGGCGCTGATCGACGAGGAGATCGCTGCGGGACGCTACGAGCCGCAGGTGGACCCGGCGACGCTCGCGTACGCGCTCATCCGCCTCCGCCACGCGTTCCTGTACCACGACACGATGGTCGGTATCCGCGGCGACCACGAACGCCTGCGGGAAGTCCAAGCCGCGCTGCTCGGGATCGCCCCGGCGCCTCGGCGGTTCGACGCGCGCGGTCGCACTCAGGCGACCTCGCCCGATGGCCACCCTCCACGCGGTTCCGCCGGCTGACACTAGGGTTACGACGCCTTGACGCCCTCGTCGGACCCGGCCCCGGCCCCGGCCTCGGCCTCCGCCTCCCCAGACGGCGGCTCGGCCGCCGCCCGCTTCCCGCGACCAGCGATCGCCGGCCGCACCGCGCCACCGGCAGCCCGCAGGCCGCCCTGGATCCCGGTCGGCCACAGCAGCATCGCCGCGATCAGCACGACACCGTAGATCGCGATCGGGAGGTTGTGCGACACGTTCGTCGAGAGCGAGAACGAGTTTGCGAGGTCGGTGGTCCAGTTCGGGAGAAACACGAGCAGCGCCGCTCCCCAGACCGCGCCGACGAGGGACCCCAATCCCCCGATCACGACGCCGGCGAGCAGCGTGAGCGACAGTTGCAGCGGAAACGCGCCAGGTGAGGTCAGCTGGAGCACGGCCGCGAGCAGCCCGCCGCCGAGTCCCGCGCACGCCGCGCTGACCACGAACGCGAGCATCTGCCGGCGCCCGACGCGCAGGCCCGACAGCGACGCCGCGATCTCGTCGTCGCGCACCGCGCGCCACGATCGGCCGACTGCGCTATGGGTGAGGTTGTAGAGCACGAACACCACGACGAGCGCGCCGCCGCAGGAGATCCACGCCTCCCACCGCTCGAGCGGGAAGTTCGAGCCGAGCCAGTGCGGGGACGTCGGCGGATTCACCGACAGGCCGTTCTCGCCCCCGAGGAACGCGGGGAATTTGTCGGCCAGCGCTGGCAGCCCGACCGCGAACGCTAGCGTCGCGCCGGCCAGATAGGGCCCGCGCAGACGGCTCGCCGCGGCACCGACGGGAATCCCGATCAACACGGCCGCGACCACGGCTCCGACCAGCGAAGGGAACACCGACCACGCGACCGGGCTCGCGTTCAGCTTGCAGAACGTGTACGCCCCGACCGCCATGAACGCGCCCTGTCCGAGCGAGATCTGCCCGCTCGAGCCCGCGAGCACGGTCAGGCCCGCGAGCACGCAGAAGTAGTACCCGCCGTACGCGAGCTGCAGATTTCGGTACGAGCTCAGCGAGTCGCTCACGACGATCACGACCACGCCGGCGATCACGACGATCGCGAGCGAGCGCAACAGCGTGCTGCCCCGGAACACGGCAAGCGGTCTCACACGCGCCGTTCCTTCGTCGCCGAGAACAGTCCGGTCGGCCGGAACATCAGCACGATCACGAGGATCACGAGCGCGGCCAGCGGAACCAGCGACGAACCCTCATAGCCGGACACGTATGACAGCGCGAGGCCGAGCACGATCCCGCCGACGACTGCGCCCGGCGGGCTGTCGAGGCCGCCGAGCACGGCGGAGACGAACCCGATGATCAGGATCGGGTCGAAGCTGTTCGGACCGAGGAACACCGACGGCGCGACGAGCACGCCGGCGAGCGATCCGACCGTCGCCGCGAGCGCCCAGCCGAGCGTCAGCATCTGCCCGACCCGCACTCCGAGCAGGCGCGCGACCTCGGGCGCGAACGCCGCGCCGCGCATCCTCAGCCCCAGCGACGTCCGGCGGAACAGGAACGCGAGCGCCGCCGCGACCGCGATCACAACCAGCACGATGAACGTGTCGTTCGGGGTGAACAACAGCGTCGTGCCGCCGACCTTGTAGCCGCGCAGCGAGAACGCCGCTGGGAACGAGCGCGGCGTGTTGCCCCAGATCATCCCGGCGATCGCGACGATCAGCGTGTACAGGCCGAGCGTCAGGATCACCGCGTTCAGCGGCGGCGCGTTCTCGACGGGGCGCACGACCGTCCGCTCCACGACCGCGCCCAGCACGAAGCCGGCGGCGAGCGCGACCGCGAAGCCGAGCACGTAGGAGCCGCTCGACGTGATCACGGCCGAGGCGATGAACGTCGTGAACATCAGCATCGCGCCCTGGGCGAAGTTGACGACCCGCGTCGAGCGCCAGATCAGAACCAGCGCGAGCGCGACCGCGGCGTAGATCGCGCCGGTGGAGATCCCGCTGAGCGTCAGGTCGATGAATTTGGTCACGCGCTCGCCGACCCGCTAGAAGCCCAGGTACGCGTGTAGGAGTCGGTCGTCGGCGATCAGGCTGTCCGGATCCTGCTCGGCGACAATCCGCCCGAGGTTCAGCACCACCCCGCGGTTGGCGATCGACAGCGCGCTGCGTGCATTCTGTTCGACCAGCAGCACGGCCAGCCCGAGCGAGTCGGCGAGCCTGCGGACGAGCGCCATGATCTGGGCCACGAGCACCGGCGCGAGCCCCAACGACGGCTCGTCGAGCAGCAGCGCCTGCGGTCGACCCACCAGCGCCCGGCCGATCGAGAGCATCTGCCGCTCGCCCCCCGACAGCCTCGACGCCGGTTGGCCCTCGCGCTCTTCGAGCCGCGGGAACAGGTCGTATATCTCCTTCAGCGGCGCGGCGTCACGCCCCCGCCATAGACCGCCGAGCCGCAGGTTCTCCTCGACGGTCAGCTCGGCGATCACGCCGCGGCCCTCGGGCACGTGGGCCATGCCGCGGCGGACGATCTCCTCGACGGGCAGGCGGGTGACGTCCTCGCCGAACAGCTTCACGCTGCCCGAACTCGGCCGCACGAGGCCGGTGATCGTCCGCAACAGCGAGGTCTTGCCGGCGCCGTTGGCACCGAGCACCGCGGTCACCGAGCCCTCGGGAACCTCGAAAGAGACGTGATCGACGGCGCGGACGGGACCGTAGTCGGTGGTCAGGTTCTCAATCGTCAGCATGCGTCGCCTCCTCGGCCTCGCGACCGAGGTACGCCTCCAGGACGCGCTCATCGCGTTGTATCGCCGCCGGCTCACCATCGGCGATCACGCGGCCGAAGTCGAGCACGACGACGCGATGGCAGACGGGCACGACGAAGTCCATGTGGTGGTCGACCAGCATCACCGCGACCGAGCTGCCGAGCGACTGGATTAGCTGCCCGAGGTCGGACATCTCGCGCGCGTCGAGGCCGCCGGCGGGCTCGTCGAGGAGCAGGAGTTCCGGCTCGGACACCAGCGCGCGCGCCAGTGCGACCCGCTTCTGGACCGCGTAGGGCAGCGTTCCGGGCAGGCGATCGGCGACGTCGTCGCAGCCGAGCCTCTCCAGCGCCGCCATCGCCCGGTCCCGCTGCCGGCGCTCGTCGCGATCGGACCACGGGAGCCCGAGCATCGCAGCGACCACCGGAGACTTGCGAAACCGCTGCGCGCCGACCATCACGTTCTCGAGCACGGTCAGGCCGGGGAACAGCCCGACGCCCTGGAGCGTGCGCGCGATCCCAAGCGAAGCCAGTCGATCCGGCGCCACCCGCGTCATCGGCTGGCCGTGCCAGCTGAGCGTGCCCGAGTTCGGACGCACGAACCCGCAGATGACGTTGAACAGCGTGGTCTTGCCGGCGCCGTTGGGCCCGATCACCCCGAGCACCTCACCCGGGGACACGTCGACCGATACCTGCTCGAGTGCAGTGATCCCACCGAAGGAGACGACGACGTCGCGAACCGCCAAGCCGGCACCGGTGGGCTCCCTCGACTCCACGCGCGCAAGCTACAACAGCTACGGGCGCCGTGCCAATAGTGAGACAGATCGGCCTATGAGTTCTTAATAACGATTCCCTCGAGGATGTACGCCACGTGCTCGGTGGAGTCGATCGCCGCCTCGAGCCGCTCGAACAGGTCCTTCCAGCGGATCACGACCATCGGATCGATCGGCGCGTCGAACAGGGAGGCAACTGCCTCGCGCGTGATCCGGTCCCCCTCGTTCTCGAGGCGGTTGACCTCGACGGTGTGCTGCGAGAGATCCCTGAATCCGCGCAGAAGCGGGATCGCCTCACCGATCTCGTGGCAGGCGAGGTTGAGCACCCGCGCGAGGCTGATCGCCTGGTCCATCGGCGCCTCGATCCGGTACAGCCCGAGGTAGTCGGCCACCTCCTCGGTGTAGTCGACGATGTCGTCGAGCGCGGACGCCAGCGACAGGATGTCCTCGCGGTCGATCGGCGTCACGAACGTGTGATTGAGGCGGTCGATGATGTCGTGCGTGATCCTGTCGCCGTCGTGCTCGCACTCGAGGATCTCGCCCGCCAGCTCCCGGGTGTCGGGAAAGTTGGTCAGCATCCGTTCGAGCAAGTTCGCGGCAAGCACGACGTTCTGGCCGGCTTCCTCAAACAGCTCGAAGTAAGCCCGGTCGCGCGGAGCGAACAGGTCTCCGATGCGCGGCATCCCGCGGGATGGTATTCATGCGCCGTCGCCCGGCGCTATGTCAGTTCGTGCTAAAGGGTCTCGTCGAGCCCGGCCTCGAACGTCCGCAACTCGTCGTCGTCGATCGAGTATGTGTGCTCGGGGGCGGGGAACGAGCCGCTGCGTACATCGGCCGCGTAGGCGCTCACGCCGGCGATCATCGCCTCTCGCATCTCCCCGTAGCGCTTGGCAAACCGCGGAGCATGGCCGTCGTAGATGCCGAGCAGGTCGTGGAACACGAGCACCTGGCCGTCGGTCGCGGGGCCGGCGCCGATGCCGATCACGGGGATGCGCAGGCGAGGCATGAGCGCCGCGGACACCGCGGCCGGGATCGCCTCAAACACCAGCGAGAAGCAGCCCGCCTGCTCGAGCGCGAGCGCGTCGCGAGCGACGCCGAGGGCCCGCTCGGCGGTCCGGCCCTGCGCCCGATACCCGCCGAGCGCGGTCGCGGTCTGGGGAGTGAGGCCGACATGACCCATCACCGGGATCCCGGCCTCGACGATCGCGCGGGCGCGCTCGACGCTGGTGCCGCCGCGCTCGAGCTTGACCGCATCGCAGCCCGCCTCCTTGATGAACCGTTGCGCGGTCGCGATCGCGAGCTCGTCGGAGCCCTCATAGGACCCAAACGGCAGGTCGCCGACGAGCAGCGGCGTCTGCAGGCCGCGCCGCACGGCCGACGCGAGCATCAGCATCTCGTCGGTCGACACCGGCACGGTCGAGGGGTAGCCGAGCACGGTCATCGCGCCCGAGTCGCCGACCAGCACGACGTCGACGCCGGCCGCCTCGGCGACCTGGGCGGACGGATAGTCGTAGGCCGTCACCATCACGATCGGCTCTCCGAGGCGCTTCTTCTCGGCCAGCCGAGGAAGCGACATCGGCAGGGGCGAATCGAGGTTGTGGGGGATGGAGATCCGGGGTGTTGCGGACATGTGCCTTCGCTCCAAATCGATAGTCGGCGGCGCCTGACGGCGGCGCCTCAGGCGGCGGTTGGCGCTCCAAAGAGAGTCGCCACCTCGCGGTCGATGTTCAGGATCTTGTCTTGCATGTGTCAGGGCCTCCGTGCCCGTTTTGAGGCTTGATCAGTTCGTTGTCGATAAGGCGCGTGCCCCCGAGCGGCGCGGCCAGGACGGCCAGCACGTCGCCGTCGATCCGCTCGATCGGCGCAAGCCCGTCGGCGGAGACGAGCTCGACGTACTCGGGCTCGATGCCGTCGCTCGTGAGCTCGGCCAGCGCGTGCTCCCGGGCGGCGCTCGGGTCGCGCTCGCCGGCGATGACGGCTTCACGTGCGGCGCTGAGCGCGCGGTGCAGCGCGGCCGCGCGGGCACGGTCGGCGGGGGACAGGTGGACGTTGCGGCTCGACATCGCGAGTCCGTCGGCCTCGCGGACGGTCGGGCACACCTCGATCGCGACCGGGATATCGAGGTCGCGCACGAAGCGCCGGATGACGAGCGCCTGCTGCGCGTCCTTCTGGCCGAAGTAGGCGATATCCGGGCCGACCATGTTGAACAGCTTGGTGACGACGGTTGCGACGCCGTCGAAATGCGCACGGCCGCGGTGGGCGCCCTCGAGCGTCTCGGTGAGCCCGGCCACCGACACGGTCGTGGCGAAGCCCGGCGGATAGACGTCCTCGACCGCGGGCGCGAACAGGTAGTCGACGCCGATGTCCGCGGCCAGGCCGGCGTCGCGTTCGGGATCGCGCGGGTAGGCGGCGAGGTCGGTCGCGTCGTTGAACTGCGTTGGGTTGACGAACAGCGACACCACGACCACGTCGCAGTCCTGCCGCGCGCGGCGCATCAGCGACAGGTGCCCGTCGTGGAACGAGCCCATCGTCGGGACGAGGCCGATCCTGCGGCCGGCGCGCCTGGGCTCGAGCAGCTCCGCGCGCAGTTCGGCGACGGTGCGGACCACGTTCATGCCGGCTGGGCCTCCAGGCTGGCCGCCTGCGCCGGCGCGCCGGGCTGTCGATCACGAGCCGCGACGAACGCTCGCGTGGCGTCGACGAGCGCGTCGAACAGCGGCAGCAGGTCGGCCGCCACCTCCTCAACCGCGGCGCGCTGGCGCTCGACCGTGGCCTCATCTCCGCGCGCCACCGGTCCGGTCAGTGCGCGCTCGGGCCCGAGCCGCGCCCAGTTCTCGACGGTGGCGCGCACCAGCGGGACGAGCTGCTCGCGCTCGACCCCGGCGGCGCCGGCGACGCGCTCGGCCGCCGCCTCGAGCGTGATCAGGAAGTTCGAAGCGATCGACGCGGCGGCGTGGTACGCGGCGCGGTCGGCCTCGGCGACCTCGACCGGGCGCATGCCGAGCGCGTGCGCGATCGCGCGCGCGAAACCCAGCGCGCGCGGGGTGCTCCCGGCGATCGCCGCGCCGGCGCCGGCGAAATCGGCTCCCTCAGAGGTCACGGTCATCAACGGATGGAACGAGAACGCCTCATGCGGCGTGAGCGCGCCGAGGCTCGTCGCCCCCGAGCAGTGGCCTACGAGCGGCCCCCGCGCGACGTGCGAGGCCGCGCGGGCGATCTCGCCGTCGGGCACGCACAGCAGCACCGCATCGGCGCCTGCGCCGTCGGCACCGCGACCCCGCGGGCCGGATACGTCATAGCCGGCGCGTCCGAGCGCCGTCGTCAGCGCGGTACCCATACGGCCCCGGCCGACGATGGCCAGGCGCGTACACGCAGGGGTGTCAGAGGAGGGTTCCCGTTCCAGTTCCCGCATTTGAGATACCGGTCGGCGGCGAAAGACAAATTCAGGGTTCGAGGTCCAGCCGCGATACCCGCGTGATGGCCTCCGTTCGGATGATACCCCCGGTAGGGAGGTGGTTACGCCGGGACTCAGTGTGAACCCCGTCACGCCGAGTAGATCCGCGCACTCACCCGTGGGGGGCTAACCGCGCGTTCGCCACCCCGATCCCTGGTGAATGCAGGTTCAGCCACCTCTGGTGTGGCTCGCGGCTGAGTCGAGCTCGCACCGGGGCCGAATGAGGGGTTTCCCGGGTCTAGGGTGGGCGCTGGCGGTGGCGCCTGGCAGTCCGTGGTCCTAACGACCGCCGCAAACCCTCGAATTCGCGGGTATTTGCGATGTCGGAGCCCTCGCCGTGTCCGCAGACGGGATTACCATCGCCGTCAGTGAGGAGTGCCCCCGAGAGACGCGAGCTGCTGCGGGCCGTCTATGAGGAGGCGCGCGAGTGCGTCCGCTGCCCGCTCCACCAGACGCGCACGACCGTGGTGTTCGGCGCCGGCAACGCCGACGCCGACCTGATGTTCGTCGGCGAGGCGCCAGGAGCCAACGAGGACCGGATGGGGCTCCCGTTCGTCGGCCAGGCGGGCAAGCTGCTCGACAAGCTGCTCGCCGAGATCTCGATGGACCGGAAAGAGGTGTTTATCTGCAACACCTTGAAGTGCCGGCCTCCGGACAATCGCGACCCGCACCCGAACGAGATCGAGGCGTGCCAGGATTACCTGGCGCGCCAGGTCGATCTGATCGAGCCAACCGTAATCTGCACGCTCGGGAACTTCTCGACCAAGCTGCTGCGCGCCGACAGCACCGGAATCTCGCGGCTGCACGGCCACGAGGAGGTGCGCATCATCGGGCCGCGCGCCGTCCGCCTGTACCCGCTGTACCACCCGGCGGCGGCGCTGTACACGCCGTCGACGCTCGAGGCGCTCCGGGCCGACTTCCACCGCATTCCCGACCTGCTCGCGCTCGGGCCACCCGAGCAGCCGGCGTCGTACGAACCGGTCCCCGAGGTCGACGACACGCCGGATGAGTCGGAGGAGCAGCCGGTCGGCGTCGGGCAGCGCGAGCCGGCGCAACTGGGCTTGTTCTAGCCAGCCGAAGGCTCGCCGCGACCCGAGCGGGCTACGACATGCCCGAGGCCCCGACGAGCTCGGGCTCTTCTAGTCCGGGCGGAGGCTGATTGGCCCGGTCGGGCTGGGCCTTGTCGGGCCGGAGCGCCATCGCGAACGCGATCACCGCGCCGGCGATCTGGACGCCGAGCACGACGGTGGCGAAGCCCTTCGGCTCCTTCGACGCCTGCAGCAGAAGGATCGGCTCGGCGACGGCGACCAGGCCGAGCGGCAGCAGGAACCATGTCCGTCTCAGCGCGAGCATGTATTGCACCGCGAGGTACGTGGCGGCGAGCACGGTGAACGCGACCCCGAGGATGAATAGAGCATCGACCGCCCCAAGGCGCTTTGCCCCGAACGCTGCGCGGATCAGCGGGGTCGACCCGAAGGCGTATATCAAGAGGCACGGGATCGCGGCCACGGCGACGATCCCCAGCGCCTTGCCCAGCACCGGGCGACCGTCCTCTCCGGCCGCGCGCCGGCGTGAGACCTCGGGAACCAGATAGAAGCCGGCGCCCATTGCGACCCAGATCAGGACTTTCGCGGCCACCGCGGTGGCGCTGTACGAGCTCGCAAGGTTCGTCGAGAACCTGTGCTTTGCGGCGATGATGTCGATGTTCTGGAGCACCGCGATGATCCCGAGCGCTGCGATTGCCGTCCAGGCGTTTCGCACGTGGTCCCACAGCGGCACGGCCGGCCGGCGTCCTGGCTCGGCCACCCCGAGCCGGCGGCGGAGCGGGACGGCGCAGTAGGCCATCATCGCGATGAACGACAGCGGCGTCCCGATATACGCGCCCGTGACTCCGAACCCGACCGCGGCAAGCACGCCGCCGATCACGAGCCGAGCGGCCTGCTCGCCGATGAGGCTGATGCCGACCGCGCGGTAGTCGCCGAGCCCCTGGAGGAAGCCTCGCAGGATGCACAGCATCAGGTACAAGCAACCCGCCGGGATCCCGAGTGCCGCCCCCCACTGCTCCTTGACCCCGACCGCCTCGGCGATCGGACGCCGGAACAGCACGGACAGGACGGTCATCGGCGCGGCGAAGACCAGCAGCCACTTCATCCAGTTCCGGATCGTCGCGGCCATGCCCGCCCCGACCCCGAGGTGACCGAGCACGGCCTCGCGGGCGGTCGCGAGCTGCAGCGCGTAACCGACGACGGCGAGGATCAGGAAGTAGCTGACGAGCGCGGCCAGCGATCCGTAGTCGTCGAGCAAACGCGAAAACACGACCACCGAACCGAGCGCGATCACGTTGTTGGCGACCATCGCGCCGGCCAACCCGGCCGCCTTAGCGGTGTCAGAGCCACCGAGGCGTGAGAGCTGGGGCTCGTAGCGCTTTCTCAGCCGGTCAAACATCACGCGGCTGATTCGAGGTTTGCATGACTCATTCCTCGGGCTGACGGTACCGAACCGCTCGGAGCAATGGGACTACATTGGCATGTGGGCCGATGTCACAGCGCCACGAGACAAGCGATCCCTCGCAGACCGAGGCGCTCGCTGCCGAGCTCGCCGCGAAGCTCGCGGCGGGCGACGTCGTGCTCGTCGAAGGCGAGCTCGGCGCGGGCAAGACCACGTTCGTCCGGGGCGCCTGCCGCGCCCTCGGGGTCGACGGGGTCGTGACCAGCCCGACGTTCACCATCGGTCAGCGCTACCCGGCGAGCACCCCCGTCTCCCATCTCGATCTGTATCGCGTCGCGGACCTCGGCAGCGAGGATCCGGACCTCCTGGCCGACTACATCGGCCCTGACCGGATCGCGTTCGTCGAGTGGCCGGAGAACGCTGTCGCGACGATCGCCGGCCTGTCGCGTCTGGCCGCGCGCGTGACGATCGAGCATGCCGGCGGAGACCGGCGCGTGGTGACGATCGAGGCGCGGTGAGGATCCTGGCGTTCGATACGGCGACGCCCGCGACCACGGTCGCGCTGTCGGGCGTCGGCGACGTCATCTACACGGCCCGCGACGACCCGAAGACCGGCGCGCGGCCCGGCCACGCCACGCGGCTTCTGCCCCTGACTGCGATGGTGCTGGAGCGCGCGGGGATCGGATGGGACGAGGTCGATCGAATCGGGGTCGGCGTCGGCCCGGGAACGTTCACGGGGCTGAGGATCGGGATCGCGACCGCGCGGGCGCTGGCGCGTGCCCGCGACATCCCGCTTGTCGGAGTCTCGACGCTGCAGTCGCTCGCGCTCGCCGGACCGCCCGCGGCGAGCACCCTCGTCGGCTATGACGCGGTGCTCGCGGTGCTCGATGCGCGCCGCAGCGAGGTGTTTGCAGCGAGCTGGCGGATGGGCGAGGTCGAGCAGTTCGAGACTGCGCTGTTGCTCCCGCATGTCCACGCGCCCGAGGCACTCGCGGAGCTCGTGGCTCCGCTTGGCCCGACCACGCTGGCGATCGGAGACGGGGCGGTAGCATTCAGGGAGGTTCTCGAGCGCTCGGGAGCCTTCATTCCAGACGACGATTCGCAGCTGCACAGGGTCACGGCCACGAATCACTGCAGGCTCGCGCTGAGTCTGCAAGCGAGTGTCCCTGACGACGTCCGGCCGGACTACCTGCGCGCTCCCGACGCCGAGATGGCCCGTAGGCATTAACTGAACTCCACCGCAGTCAATGAGCACCCAGTCAGTCACGATCCGGTCACTCGGTTACTCGGACCTCCCGCAAGTCATCTCGATCGAGCGGCGGGCCTTTCCGACGCCGTGGTCGCTGGCGATGTTCGTACTCGAGCTGTCCAAGCCGTCGGGAATATGCCTGGCCGCGATCGAGGAGCGGCGGATCATCGGCTATCTGATCTGCTCGCGTTACGCGGACGTCTGGCACCTGATGAACATCGCGGTCGACCCGCCGATGCGCGCTCGTGGCACTGCCACCGCGCTGCTCGAGGAGATGATCGCGCGCGCCGGCGAGGACGCGTCGTTCACGCTCGAGGTGCGCCCATCGAACAGCACCGCGATCGCGCTGTACGAGCGCTTCGGCTTCCGATCGGCCGGCACGCGCCGGCGCTACTACCAGGACACCGGGGAGGACGCGCTGATCATGTGGCGCACCGCGGAGACCGCGTCGACCCCGAGCGCGTCGGGGTGATCCTCGCGCTCGAGACGAGCTGTGACGACACGTGCGCAGCGGTCATCACCGATGACGGGGAGATCCGCGCGAATGTGATCTCGTCCCAGGGCGTCCACGACCGCTACGGCGGCGTCGTGCCCGAGATCGCCTCGCGTCACCATCTCGACCTGATCGGCGACGTCGTCGACGACGCGCTCGCGCGCGCCAGCGCGTCGCTCCCCGACCTCGACATGGTCGCGGTGACGTGCGGGCCCGGCTTGATCGGGGCGCTGCTCGTCGGGGTCGCGACGGCGAAGGGCCTCGCCGCCGCGTACGAAGTGCCGCTCGCGCCGGTCGACCACCTGCACGGCCACATCGCCGCCGCTTTCCTGCGACCGACCCCGTTCGAGCCTCCGTTCCTCAGCCTGATCGCCAGCGGCGGCCACACGCTGCTCGCCCGCGTGACCGACCACGGCCCGGACTACGATGTGATCGGCCAGACCCTCGACGACGCCGGCGGCGAGGCGTTCGACAAGGGCGCGCGGCTGCTCGGGCTCGGCTATCCGGGTGGCCCGGCGCTCGAACGGCTCGCCCGGGACGGCGACCCGTATGCATTCAAGTTCCCGACCGCGCAAAGACTTCCCGGGCTCGACTTCTCGTTCGCGGGCCTGAAGACCGCGCTGCTGTACCGCGTGCGCGACCTCGGCGAGGTGGAGGCCGAGCGCCGGCGTGCGGATCTCGCGGCGTCTTATCAACGCGCGATCGTCGAGTCGCTGGCGATCCGCGTCGAGCGGGCGTTGCTCGACACCGGGCTCGAGCGGCTGTCGGTCGGCGGCGGCGTGGCCGCTAACGGCTCGGTCCGCGACCGTATGGCGTCGCTCGGTGTCGACCTCCACATCCCGCCACGAGAGCTGTGCACCGACAACGCAGCCATGATCGCGAGCGCCTCCCGCTTCGTCGGCGCGCTCCCATACCCGGACTACCTCGACATCGACGTGTACGCGACCGGCGAGCGGACGCTGATCGCGAGATGACGAGCGTGGTTCTGTACGCGCGCGAGGGATGCTGCCTATGCGATGACGCTCGCGTGATCCTCGAGCGGGTCCGCCGTGAGCGACCGTTCGCGTTCGAAGAGCGCGACATCGACTCCGACGATGCCCTGCTGCGGGCCTATCTCGAACGGATCCCGGTCGTTACGATCGACGGCGTGGAGGCATTCGAGCTGTTTGTCGACGAATCTGAGCTCGGGCTCCGTCTCGATAAGGTGGAAACTGGATGAGCTACACGGTCGGGACCGATGCGGACACCGTTCAACCTGGCATCGACAAGGCGGGCGAGAAGCTCGCCCTAGGGGTCGCCGCTCGGCTGTCGCGCTACCTCCAGGTCCTGATCCAGGCCCGCAAGATGGGCAAGGAGACGATCTCCTCGCAGGAGCTCGCCGACTACACGCACGTGAACTCGACGCAGATCCGCCGCGACCTGTCGGGGTTCGGCAAGTTCGGAAAGCGCGGCGTCGGCTACAACGTCGAGTCGCTGGTGACGCAGATCCGCAAGATCCTGCGCACCTCGGGTCAGCACAACATCGCGCTGTTCGGCGCCGGCCACCTGGGCACGGCGATCGCCACCTCGGACATCTTCGCCGACCACGGGTTCCGCGTGGTCGCGATCTTCGACACCGACCAGGGCAAGGTCGGGATGCAGATCGGGACCCTCGCCGTGAGGCACAACTCCGATCTGCGCGAACTGATCGACGAGGAGGACATCGTCGTGGGCGTGCTCGCGGTGCCGTCGTCGGCCGCCCAGAAGCTCGCCGACGAGGTGGTCGACGCCGGCGTCAAGATCATCTTCAACTACTCCGACGCGCTGCTACAGGTCCCTCCCGAGGTAACGGTCCACACTTCGAGCCCGGCCGTCGACCTGCTCTACGCGCTGTACTTCTACCTCACCTGATACTCACCTGATCGTGAGCCTGGACCTGGAATCGGCCTGCGCCGCCTTCGAGGAGTCGACGGATTTCACCGTCGGCCTCGAGGAGGAGTTCGCCGTGCTCGACCCGACGTCGCTCGCTCTCGCGCCGCGGTTCGAGGAGCTGCGAGACGCCGCCCAGGCCGACCCGCTGCTGGCCGACTCGGTCGCGGGGGAGCTGATCTCCTCGGAGATCGAGATCCGCTCGGGCCGTGGTGCTGATCTCTCGGCCGCGGTGGCATTGCAGCGCGATCGGCGCCGGCGCCTGTTCGCGCTCGCCGCCGACCGAGGCGTCGGGCTCGGCGCCACCGGCACCCATCCGTGGTCGGACTACCGCGACCAGCACATCATCGACACCGAGCACTACCACCGGGTCGAGGACGGCCTCAAGTACGTCGCCTGGCGCAACAACACGTTCTCCCTGCACGTTCACGTCGGCGTCCGCGGCGCTGACCGGGCGGTGTTGGTGTGCGACCGGTTGCGTCCGGTGCTGCCGTTGCTGCTCGCGATCTCGGCCAACTCGCCGTTTCTCGACGGGCGCGACTCCGGCCTCCACAGCGCGCGCACACAGATCTTCACCAAGAGCTTCCCGCGGTGCGGCGTGCCGGACGCGTTCGGCGGCTGGGCGGCATTCGCCGACTACATCGACTTCCTCGTCCGCACCCGCTCGATCGTCGAGTACACCCAGGTTTGGTGGTCGATCCGCCCGCACTTCTCGTTCGGGACGGTCGAGGTGCGGATCTGCGATGCCCAGATGACCGCGACCGAGTCCGAGGCGCTGGCCGCGCTGATCGTCGGCTGCGTCGCCCAGGCGGCCCGCGACCACGACGAAGGCGTCCCCTTCACCGACCTGCCACGGCGCATGATCGAGGAGAACATGTGGCGGGCGATCCGTCACGGCCTCGACGGCGAGTTGCTCGACCTCGATCGGGCCGAGCCCTATCCGGCCTCGGACGCCGTCGAGCGGCTGCTGAACTGGTCGGCTCCGGTGCGGAGCGAGCTCGGGATCGAGGTGGCGCTGCCGTCGCTGAACGGCGCCCAGCGCCAGCGGCGGATGACCGTCGCCGGCATGAGCCTGCCCGAGGCGTACGCCGCGGTCGTGGCGGAAACCCGCGAGACGTATGCTGGGAGCGCAGCGGAGGTGACCCGATGAGCAGCGAACCGAGAGAACCGTCCGAGGAGGAGCTGCGAGCGGCCTACGAGGCCGAGATCAAGCGGCTCCGGGTCGAGCACGTCCTGCTCGACAACGTCGTGGCGCTGGCGAACCTCGGCATGCGCCGTACCGGGCTGGCCCCCGGGACCGAGGGCGAGCGCGACCCGGCGCAGGTCCGACTGGCGATCGAGGCGATCCGCGCGATGCTGCCGTTGCTCGAGCAATCCGCTCCGGACCAGGTAGCGGCGATCCGGGACGCCGTGTCGCAGTTGCAAATGGCGTACGTGAGGATCGGCGGGGGACAAGCGCCTCCCGGAGATGCGCCGCCGTCCGCCGCGCCGGAAAGCAGTGAAGCAGCGCCCGCCGGCGCTGAGGCGGCGCCGCAGGAGCCCGCGCCGCAGCCCGGGGAACCCGGGCCCGCGCAGCGCAGCGGCCGCCTCTGGGTCCCCGGCCAATAGCCTGAACAAGCGGTCCACGGACCGACCGTTGGTTGCCGTCTGAGGACGTTCCGCCGCCGCGCCCGCTAAAATTCCCGCTTTCCGGGCCTCCGCTCGACTAGCACGGGTGGCGGCCCTTTTCCCGTTGTATTGGCTGCGCTTGGTCGCGCCCTCTCTCTAACTCAGACCTTCCCCGGAGGATCTACTTGTCCAGCTTTCTGACGCATCACGGCGTGCTGATCGCGCTCATCTGCGCCGGCGCCGCTGTGGCGTATGGCGTGCTCACCTCGCGCGCGCTGCTCGCGCTGTCGCCCGGCAACGAAGCGATGCGAACGATTTCCGCCGCGGTGCAGGAGGGGGCTCGCGCCTACCTGAACCGCCAGTACACGACGATCGCCGGCGTCGGCGTGATCCTGTTCATCGTCCTGATCCCGATCCAGAACATCCGCGTCGCGATCGGCTTCGCGATCGGCGGCTTCCTCTCGGCGTCCGCGGGATACATCGGGATGAACGTCTCGGTCCGGGCGAATGCCCGCGTGGCGGAGTCGGCCCGGAGCGGCGTGTCGCGCGCTCTGGACGTCGCCTTCCGGGGCGGTGCGGTGACCGGCATGCTCGTCGTCGGCCTCGCCCTGCTGGGTGTTTCCGGCTACTACGGCGTGCTGACCTGGATCGTCGGCGAGACGCCGAAGAACGCGGTCACCGCGCTGGTCGGCCTCGGCTTCGGTGGTTCGCTTATCTCGGTGTTCGCACGTCTGGGCGGCGGCATCTTCACCAAGGCCGCGGACGTTGGCGCCGACTTGGTTGGCAAGATCGAAGCCGGGATCCCCGAGGACGATCCCCGCAACCCCGCGGTGATCGCCGACAACGTCGGCGACAACGTCGGCGACTGCGCCGGAATGGCGGCCGACCTGTTCGAGACCTACGCCGTGACTGCGGTTGCGGTGATGCTGCTGGGCGTGTTGCTGTTTAAGCAGCAGTCGGCGGTCGCTCTGTACCCGCTGGTGCTCGGCGCGGTCTCAATCATCGCCTCGATCATCGGCACCTTCGCGGTCAAATCGCGGGTTGGGAACGTCGAGCGCGCGCTCTACCAGGGTCTGATCGTCTCGGCCGTGCTCGCGGCGCTCGCGTTCCTCCCGATCACCAACTGGATGATGCATGGACTTACGTTCAAGTCGGGAGCGGCGGCTCCACACTGGTGGAAGTACTACCTGTGCGCGCTGATCGGGCTTGGCGTGACCGCGTGCCTGTTCGTGATCACCGACTACTTCACCTCGACGCGCTTTGCGCCGGTGAAGAGCACGGCCCGTGCCTCGCAGACCGGGCACGCGACGAACATCATCCAGGGGCTTGCCCAGGGCCTTCAGTCCACGGCGCCACCGGCGATCGTGATCGCGCTGGGCATCCTGGGCTCGTGGAAGCTTGCCGGCGGTGGCACCACCACCGGGATCTACGGCATCGGCGTCGCGGTCATGGCTCAGCTGTCGCTGACCGGCCTGATCGTCGCGCTCGACGCGTTCGGCCCGATCACCGACAACGCCGGCGGGATCGCCGAGATGGCCGACCTTCCCCAGGAGGTCCGCGACGTGACCGACCCGCTCGACGCCGTCGGCAACACGACCAAGGCGGTCACCAAGGGGTACGCGATCGGCTCGGCCGCGCTCGCGGCGCTCGTCCTGTTCAGCGCGTTCGAGAACGAGTTGATCGAGAGAGGAAAGCACCCAGACTTCTCGATCGGCAACCCCGCCGTCCTGATCGGCCTGCTGCTTGGCGGAATGATGGTCTACCTGTTCGCATCGCTGGCGATGGAGGCAGTCGGCCGCGCCGGCGGCGCGGTCGTCGAGGAGGTGCGCCGCCAGTTCCGCGAGCACCCGGGGATCATGGACGGCACCGAGCAGCCCGAGTACGGCGCGGCGGTCAGCCTCGTGACCCGCGCCGCGCAGCGCGAGATGATCCTGCCCGCGCTGATCCCGATCCTGATCCCGTTCATCGTCGGGCTGATCAGCGTCGAGGCGCTCGGCGGCCTGCTGATCGGGGTGATCGTCGTCGGGCTGTTCGTGGCGATCTCGATGACCTCGGGCGGTGGCGCGTGGGACAACGCCAAGAAGCTGATCGAGGACGGCGCGTACGGCGGGAAGGGCTCTGAGGCCCACGCCGCGGCGGTCACCGGCGACACGGTCGGCGATCCCTACAAGGACACGGCCGGGCCGGCGATCAACCCGATGATCAAGGTCGCCAACATCGTCGCGCTGCTGATCATCCCGATCATCACCTGAGCCTCGGTGGCGGCCCGCTTGCGGGCGGGCCGCCGGTGACGAAGATAAGACGCGGAATGGCGAAAACCTGTCTACAGTGGGGGATGGAATGCTGATCGTGATCGTTGGCTGTGGGCGCGTTGGCTCCGCGATCGCCAAGCGCTCGCTCGATGCCGGGCACGAGGTATCCGTGCTCGACAGTGATCCGCTCTCGCACGAGCGGCTCGACAAGGATCAGCTGACGACCTGGGAGGACGCGGGCGGCCGGTTCACCGTGAGCACGGCGCTCGAGATCGACGGGCTAATCGAGGCGGGCATCGAACAGGCCGATGTGTTCGTGGCTTCCACCTCCGGCGACAACACGAACCTGGTGATCGCACAGATAGCCCAACGGCGGTTCAAGGTCAAGCGCGTGGTCGTCCGGGTCGCCGATCCCGGTCGGGCCGCGTGGTACGCCGAGCAGGGTTTGCTAACGATCTGTCCGACGCAGGTGGCAATCGACGAGGCTTCACGGGTAGTGTTGGCGTGAGGGGGTTCGCATGTACGTGATCATCGCCGGCGCCGGCAAGGTCGGCTGGAACCTTGCGCGCGAGTTGATCGCCAAGGAGCGCGAGGTGACGCTGATCGAGTCCGACCACGCCCGCTACCGGGTCGTCGAGGAGGAGCTCGAGCACGCCGTCCAGTACGGGGACGCGACCGAGCTATGGGTGCTCGAGCGGGCCGGCATCCAGCGCGCCGATCTGGTGATCGCGGTCACCGGCGATGACGAGGACAACATCCTGATCTGCCAGATGGCCAAGGAGAAGTACGGCGTACAGCGGATCGTCGCCCGGGTCAACAACCCGCGCAACCTCCAGCATTTCCGGCTGCTCGACGTCCAGCCCGCGGTGTCCGCCACCGATCTGATCCTGCGGCTGATCGAGCACGAAGTGCCCGAGTACGGGCTGGTTCAGCTGCTCGCGCTCGAGGATGAGCATCTCGAGATCATCGAGCTCGAGGTCAGCCAGGGCTCCGACGCCGCGGGCAGGCGCGTGCAGGACGTGGTGCTCCCCGACGGCTCGCTGATCATCTCTGTCCTGCGTGGCGGCGCCGGGTTCGTACCAAAAGCCGACTCGGTGATCCAGCCGGGCGATCAGGTGCTACTGATCCTCGACCCGGGCCTCGAATCCGAGATCACGCCGCAGTTCGCCCCGAACGGCGCGAGCCCGGGTTCGGCTGATGGCGGACCGGCACGTCGACTACGCGCTAATCGGGGGCGGTCTGGCGGCGGGCAACTGCGCGCGGTGGCTGCGCGAGTCCGGCGCTGACGGGACCATCCTGCTGATCGGGCGCGAGTCCGACCTGCCCTACAACCGGCCGCCGTGCTCGAAGGGATACCTCCAGGACAAGGAGTCGCGAGCCGAGACGCTGTTCCGGCCGCCCGAGTGGTACGAGGAGCAGAACATCGAGGCGCTCACCCGGGTGTCAGCGGCCCGGCTCGACCTCTCGAATCGGACCGTGGCGCTCTCCAATAAGCAAGAGGTGAGCTTCGACAAGGCGCTGATCGCGACAGGGGCGATGGTGCGCCGGGTGTCGGTTCCGGGCGCGGAGCTCGAGGGCATTCACTACCTGCGCACGCTCGGCAACAGCGACGCGATCCGCCAGGACGCCGCCGGCAAGCGGGTGGTGCTGATCGGCGGCTCGTACATCGCCACCGAGGTAGCCGCCTCTCTGACCGAGCTCGGGAGCTCCTGCTCACTCGTGATGCTCGAGCCGGTCGCGCTCAGCCGCGGCTTCGGCGAGCAGGCAGGCCGGTTCTTCCAGGAGCGCCTCCAGGACCATGGGGTCGAGGTGTTCGGCGGCGACGAGCTCGACAGCTTCGACGGCACCGGGGGCCGTGTGACCGCGGTCGTGACCAAGCGCGGGCGCCGGATCGCGGCCGACGTCGTCGTGGTCGGCGTGGGCGCGGTCCCGGACGTACGGCTGTCTCGAACCGCCGGGCTCGAGATCGGCGAGCTGGGCGGCGTGGTGGTTGATTCGCGGCTGCAAACGGCCGCGCCGGGCGTCTTCGCCGCCGGCGATATCGCCGAGTACGAGAGCGTCGTGCACGGCGGCCGCTCGCAGCGGATCGAGCACTGGGATGTGGCCTTCAACCAGGGCAAGACCGCGGCGCTCAACATGCTCGGCAAGGACCAGCCGCACGACGTCGTGCCGTACTTCTTCTCGGACCTGTCCGACTGGGCCTCGCTCGAGTACGTCGGCCCGGCGGCCCGGTGGGATCAGGAGGTCGTGCGCGGGTCGATCGACGACGGCGAGTTCACGATCTTCTATCTCGACGACGGCCGCGTGGCGGCGGCGCTGACCGTCGGCCGCTCGGACGACCTCGAGCACGCGGGCCGGCTGCTCGCTTCTGGCGCCGGCGTGCAACATCGCGTGCACGAGCTCGAGGACCTCTCGAGCGACCTCGCGGCGTTCTAGCAAAGCCGCCACAGAACCCGTGCGCGGTAGCCAAGCTCCGCGCCTGACGACCTATACTCGCCCCCGAGGTCTCAACAGCCCCGCATAGCACTGGGGAATGGTGTAATGGCAGCACGCGACGCTCTGGACGTCGAAGTTGGGGTTCGAGTCCCTGTTCCCCAGTTGCATTCTCACGCTGGCTGAGCTCTCGCACGAGCATTCGCGGACGCTGTGGTAGGTTGCCCGGAGGGACCGGGCCCCGTCCACGCTCAGCGCTGAGGGAGGCGCATGATGCAATGTGTTCGCGATCGCCGATCCACTTGTCGATCGAGGTGGGGGGCCTCTGCTCGTAGGAGGTTGGCGGTCGTCGCCGCCGCGGTTGGATGCGCGGCGGCAACGAGTCTCGCGGCGCTCCCGGCCGGGGCCCAAGCCCAGACTGAGTGCCCATGGATGAACGCGAATCAGCCAATCGGCCAGCGCGTGGCCGAAGTCATGAGCACGATGAGCCTCGCCCAGGAGGACTTCCTCGTCGAGGGTCATGGCACGGCCAACGAGCCGCCAACCCCGGGGACTAATCCGTACGTATTCTGGATGCCGGGCATCCAGCTCTCGTGCAGCTCGAGCTCCGGCTCGATCACGGGCTCGATCCCCAGCTTGGGGAGGAGGACGGACCGGCCGGGGTGGCCGACGGCCTCAGCGGAGTGACGCAGCTTCCCGCCGGCGTCGGCCTGGCGGCCACGTTCGACCCATCGCTGGCTTCGCAGTACGGCCAGGTGATCGGCTCGGAAGAGTGGGGCAAGGGAGCCGCGGTAAATCTCGGCCCGACGATCAACATCGATCGCGACCCGCGGTGGGGGCGGTCGTTCGAGGCGTTCACCGAGGATCCGTTCCTGAACGCGTCGCTGGCCACGAGCGAGATCGACGGTGTTCAGAGCACCGGCGAGATGTCGCAGGTCAAGCACTTCGCCGCGTACAACCAGGAGACCAACCGCAATTCGCCGGCCGACAACGTGATCGTCGATCAGCGCACGCTGAACGAGATCTACTTCCCGGCCTTCCAGGCCGCTGTGCAGCAGTCAAAGGCGGGCTCGGTGATGTGCTCGTACGCGGTGGTAAACGGTGACTTCGCGTGTCAGAGCCCGTTCCTGATGAACCAGACGCTCGACCAGGAGTGGGGTTATCCCGGGTTTGTCACCTCCGACTACGGGGCGCTTACACGACACGATCGGTGGTGCGCTTGCGGGGCTCGACCAGGAGCAGCCGTTCAGGACACGTTCTTCGGCACCCCACTCGAGACCGACGTTCAGAACGGAACGATCCCGCAGGCGGTCATCAACACGATGGTGCAGCGGATCCTGACGGAGATGTTCCGCTTCAACCTGTTCACCAGCCCGCCCACCGGCAACCCGTTCTCGACCGTGACGAGCGCGGCCCACCAGGCCGTCGGCAACGACGTTGCCGAGAAGTCCGCGACGCTGCTGAAGAACAGCTCGCATACGCTGCCGCTGTCGGCGGACCACGCGGGCACAGTGGCGGTGATCGGCCCGGCCGCATCGACACAGCCGATCTACGGTGGAGGCGGGAGCGCGTACGTGAACCCGTCGCAGACAGTGACTCCGCTCGCGGGACTCCAAGCCGCGGCCGGACCGGGCACGAACGTCACATACACCCGGGGCTGTCCGACCGACACCTCACTGGCGGCGATCCCGTCCTCGGACTTAACACCGGCCTACGACGGGACAGGCGGGTTCGGGGCTCCCAACTACAACGGGACTCTAACCGCCCCGGAGACCGGCACGTACGTCCTCGCGATCACGAACACCTGCTTCTGCTACACGCCGACGAACCTGTCGATCGACGGTACGAGCTGATCGTCCGACCCGAGCACTCCGCCGGTCCACACCTACTCGGTGGCGGTGAACCTCACCGCCGGGCCAGCAGTACACCCTGTCGCTCACCGGTCAAGGCTCTGGTCTAGCGCCCTGACCTGGGCCACGCCGTCGGACCTGGCCCCGGGGATCGCCGCTGCGGCGGCTGCGGCCAAGTCCGCGAAGACCGCGGTGGTGGTCGTGTCCGACGACACCGAATCGGAGGCCACCGACCGACTCGGCCTGAACCTGCCCTCGGCGCAGGACGAGCTGATCTCGGCGGTCGCCGCGGCCAACCCCAAAACCGTGGTCGTGATCGACGCGGGAGCGCCGATCGTGATGCCGTGGCTCAGCCAGGTCAACTCGGTGCTCGACGCGTGGTATCCCGGCCAGTCGAACGGGACCGCCCTCGCGGACGTGCTGTTCGGCAAGACCGACCCGAGCGGCCACCTGCCGGTGACGTTCCCGACCGACCTCTCAGAGGTCCCGGCATCGACCCCCGCGCAGTTCCCCGGGGTGAACAACGAGGTCGAGTACTCCGAGGGCATTGACGTCGGCTACCGGTTCTACGACGCGAATGACAAGACGCCGCTGTTCCCGTTCGGCTTCGGCCTGTCGTACACGCATTTCGCGTTCAGCGGTGTGCGAGTCGACCGGAACGTTGTCGACGGCGTCGACGACGTCCACGTATCGGCCACGGTGACCAACGTCGGCAAGACCGCCGGCGCGGACGTAGCCCAGCTCTACCTCGGCGATCCGGCCTCGACGGGCGAGCCGCCGGGTCAGCTGGTCGGGTTCCAGCGCGTCCAGCTCGACCCGGGCCGATCGGCTCGGGTCCAGTTCACGATCACGCCGCGCGATGAGTGGTGGTATGACAATGGCGCCGGCGGGTGGACCTCGACTCCGGGCCTGTATCGCGTCTACGTCGGCGACTCCTCGGCCCTGGCCAACCTGCCGCTCCGCGACGCGTTCCAGGTGACGGAGACGCCCGGTGCCCGCCAGGTCGCCGTCAACGCGCCGAGCACGATGACGCCCGGCCGGCCGTCGAACGTCACCGTGACGCTGACCGCCGGAGGCAACGAGACGCTCCACGGCGTGCGCGTCGCGCTGCAGCTGCCAGACGGCTGGAGCGTGCGCGGCTCGGGTCAGAAGGTGCTCGGCCGGGTGAAGCCGCGGCGCGCGGTCGCCGTGACGTTCAGAGTGACGCCCCCGAGCTGGGCGCCGTCCACCAACTCCGTGGTGCACGCCACCGCGGATCTCGGTCCGGACGCTCAGCGAGAAGCCGGGACGACGGTCATGGTGAGCTGACTCATGGTGTAGCGGGCGGCAGCCGGTTCTCGTAGTTCTGGACCGCTGCCGCCCCGCACACGGTGGCGGGCGACGGCGTCGCTCGGGCGCTGTTCGTCGCTGACCTCAGGTGGGGTCGACGAACTCCGCCGGCTGCTTGGCCAGGCCCGCGGTCACGGCCGCGAGCTGGTTGGGCGTCCCGAGCAGGCCGAGCTGGATGTCGGCCTCCAGCCGCAGCGTCTCCTCGGTCGAGCCGGTCCACGACTCGTCGAACAGCCGCTTCATCCCGCGGACGGCGTCGGGCGAACGAGCCGCGATCTCGGCCGCGAGCTCCTGGGCGGCGGCGAGCGGGTCGTCGGCGAGATGGGTGACCAGCCCGAGCGCGTGCGCGTCGCTGCCGCTGATCATGCGCCCGGTATAGGCGAGCTCCTTGGCGACGTCGATGCCGACGAGCCGCGGGAGCGTGCGCGTGATCGCCATGTCCGGGATCAGACCCCACTTGACCTCGAGCACCGCCATCCGCGCGTCCGGGGTGGCGAACCTGATGTCGGTGGCGAGCGCGATCTGGAGGCCTCCGCCGAGACAGTGGCCGTGGATCGCCGCGATCACCGGCACCGGCACCTCCAACCATCCGTGCGCGGCCTTCTGGAACCAGTTGGGGACGGGTCCGTGCAGCGGGTCCATCAGCGCGTCGGAGCCAGGCTGGTTGGCCATCACGCCGGCGACGTCGAGCCCCGAGCAGAAGCTAGGCCCCTCGCCGTGGAGCACGACCGCGCGCACGCCCGGCTCGACCGCGATGCGCGCGGCGGCGGCCGTGATCGCGTCGAACATCGCGACGTCGAGCGCGTTGTGCTTCTCGGGGCGGGTGAGGGTCACGGTCGCGACGTGGTCGGACACGTCGATCGCGACTCGCTCCTCGGTCTGGACGATCTGCTCACTCATGGCCGGGAACACTATCCATCGGCGTCACCGCGTCGCCCACCCGTACCGTTCCGGGCTCGAGCACCCGGCCGTGGATGCCGAACGCCAGCGGTTCGGTGGTGTCGAGACCGAGTCGATAGCTGCCCAGCATCTTGAGCGTGGGCAGGTCGACCGCGCCCGTGTCCGGATCGCGCGTGGTGATCACGCAGCGCCCGACGTGACCCCCGAACTCGACCCTCGCCGCCCCGAGCCGGACCTCGCGGCCGACCCAGCGGTCCTCCGCATGAGCCTCGACCCCGTCGATCTCGATCAGCATCCGGAACCGGCGCACATCGATCGGGCGCCAATCGCCGTCCCGGGCATCCCCGAGGCGCTCCAGGGACGCTCGGGAGATCAGCGACACCGCGCCCTCCGAGCCCCGGTCGACCGCGGTGACGCCGGCCTCGACGAGCCGCAAACGTCGCCCGACGAAATCGCTGATCGCGGCCGACCACGGGCCGTCCACCAACTGCCCGGTCGCGGCCCGAGAGAAGAACTTCGTGGTGACCTGGCCCCCGAGCCGGACCTCGTCGTCGATGACCCGTCCGTCCGGGAGCTCCAGCCGGAGCCGGCGCTCAGCCTCCGAGTAATCGGCGATCACCTGCTGGAGCTCGCCGACGCGCTTGCTGTTGACCAACTCGTTGCGATCGTCGATCAGGTAGAACCGCCGGTTTTCCCGCACCCCGTCGGGCCCGAGTTCGACGCAATCGACCTGACGCAGGCGGGTGGCCTTCACCGCCGTGACGGCAAGCCCGGTGACTGCCGGCATCGTCAGGCTGCCGCCTGCTCGGCCCAGTCGCGGTACAGCTGGAAGTAGCGCCCCTGCGCCTCGAGCAACTCGTCGTGGGTTCCGTCCTCGACGACCTGTCCGTGCTCGAGCACGAGGATCCGCCCGGCGTGACGGATCGTCGACAGCCGGTGGGCGATCACGATCGCGGTGCGGCCGGCGACCAGCCGGCGCAGGCCCTGCTCGATAAGGCTTTCGGTGTGGACGTCGACGTTCGAGGTGGCCTCGTCGAGCACGAGGATGCGCGGATCCGCCACCAGCGCCCTCGCGAACGCCACGAGCTGGCGCTGCCCGGCCGACAGTTGCACGCCCCGCTCGCCGATCTGCGAGTCGTAGCCGTCGTCGAGTTCCTCGATGAACGTGTCCGCCCCGACGGCGCGCGCGGCCGTCCGGATCTCTTCGTCGGTGGCGTCAGGCCGGCCGAACGAGATGTTCTCGCGGATCGTGCCGCTGAACAGGAAGCCCTCCTGGGGAACGATGCCCATCTGCGATCGGAGCGACTCGCCGGTGACGGTGCGCAGGTCGTGCCCGTCGACGAGCACGGCCCCGCCGGTCGGGTCGTAGAACCGTGACACGAGCTTGGCGAACGTCGACTTGCCGGCGCCGGTCTCGCCGACCAGCGCGACGGTCTGGCCCGGCGGGATCACGAGGTCGATGTCGCGCAGCGCGTACGCGGCCTGATCGTCGTCGCTCGACCCGTAGCGGAACGTCACGTCGTCGAAGCGGATCTCACCCCGAATCTCCGGGAGGGGCGTGGCGTCGGGGGCGTCGGCGAGATCGGGCTCCTCGTCCAGGAGGTCGAAGATCTTGTCGAGCGCCGCCATCCCCGACTGGTAGGTCGTGTACAGCTGCGACAGCTGCTGGATCGGGTCGAAGAAGTTGTTGAGCGCGGCGATGAACGCGAACACCACGCCGGTTGAAGTCTGGCCGTTGATCGCCTCGATCCCGCCGATGACGAGGATCTCGACCGTGACGATCGCCGACAGGAACTCGACACCCGGGAAGTACGCCGCGTTCAGGTTGACGGTCGTCATGTTCGCGTTGCGGTTCTCGTCGTTGAGCGCCCGGAACCGCTTGATGTGCGCCTGCTCCTGGCCGAACGCGCGCACGACGCGGATCCCCGACAGCGTCTCCTGGAGGTAGCCAGTGATCGTGGCGATCTTCTCGCGGGTGAGGCGGTAGGCGTCGGCCGAGGCGATCCGGAACACGAACGCGCCAATTGCCAGGATCGGCAGCACGAGGAACGTGAGCAGCGCCAGGTGCGGGTCTAGGAAAAACAGGATCACGACCACGCCGATCAGCGTCAGTCCCGACTGGATCAGCGTCGCGAGGCCGTCCTCGACAAGCTGGTCGAGCGCCTCGACGTCGTTGGTCATCCTCGAGATGATCACCCCGGTTCGGTTGCGGGAATAGAAGCCGATCGACAGCCGCTGCAGGTGAGTGAACAGGCGGATGCGCAGATCCTGGAGCGCCCGCTGGCCGACCCACCCGACTAAATACGTCTGCGCGGACGACGCGACCGCGTACACGACCGCCGAGAACAGGAACAGCACGACGATCACGTCGAGCGTGCCGACATTGTGCTTGTCGATCCCCTGGTCGATCGCCAGCTTTGCCAGCGGCGCGGGCGCCAGGGCGGCGGCGGTCGCGGCGACCAGCGACAGGAACATCGCGAGCACGCGCCACTTGTAGGGCGCCAGTAGCTCAACCAGGCCTCGGACCTTGCGGCCCCGGTCGCCCGATTGTCTGACGCGACGGCGGATGTCGTTCAGACGGCTCACAGTCCCACCGCCTCGGGCGCGTTGCGGGTCATGAACACCTGATCGGGCATGCCCTTCTCGACGATCTCGCGGTACAGCGGGGAATCCTCGAACAACTCATCGTGGCTGCCGTGGGCCGCGACCTCGCCGTGCTCGAGCACGACGATCTCGTCCGCCAGCGCGATCGTCGACAGACGGTGCGCGATCACGAACGTCGTCCGCCCGGCCATCACCTCGCCGAGCGCCTGCTTGATCTCCTGCTCGGTCGAGGCGTCGACCGACGAGGTGGCGTCGTCGAGCACGAGGATCCGGGGGTCGGCGAGCACCGCGCGGGCGATCGCGATCCGCTGTCGCTGGCCGCCCGACAGGGTCAGGCCGCGCTCGCCCACCAGCGTGTCGTATCCCTTGGGAAGCCGCTCGATGAATCTCGCCGCCTGAGCGACCTCGGCCGCCTGCTCGACCTCCTCGCGCGTGGCGTCGGGCCGCGCGTAGGCGATGTTGTCGTGGATCGTGGCCGAGAACAGGAACGGATCGTCGGTGACGAGCGCGACAGCCTTGCGCAGGCTGTGGAGGTCGACCGAACGGACGTCGGCGCCGTCGATCCGGACCGAACCTTCGGTGGCCTCGTAGAGCCGTGGAAGGAGCGACACCAGCGCCGTCTTACCCGAGCCCATCGCGCCCACGAGCGCCACCGTGCGACCGGGCTCGATCTCGAGATCGACGTTCTTCAGCGCGGGGTGGGCGGCGCCGTCGAAGGTCAGGCTTACGTCGCGCAACGACACCCGGCCGGGACCTCGGGCAGGGCCGGCGCGTTCTCGGGGCTCGTGATCCGCGGCGCACGGTCGAGCACCTGGAAGATGCGGGCGCCCGATGCGGTCGCGCGCTGCGCGGCGCTCAGCATGTAGCCGAGCGTTCGCATCGGCGAGATCAGCATCAGCAGGTATGCGTAAAAGGCGGTGAACGAGCCGATCGTGAGCGAGCCGTCGATCACGTCCCGGCCGCCGACGAGCAGGATCAGCGCCAGTCCCAGGTTGGGCAGGAAGCTGATCAGCGGGGTGTACCGCGCCTGGATCTTGGTCGCGTACATCTGCTGGTCGAACACCCGCGCCACCGAGTACTCGAACCGGCCGAGCTGCCGGTCCTCCTGCGCGAACGCCTTGACCACGCGAACGCCGGACACGTTCTCCTCGGCCTCCGCGGTCAACTCGGCGATCCGCTGCTGCGCCTCCTGGAGCGCGGGCCGCGACCGGCGCCCGTAGGCCCACGCGATCACGACCACGAACGGCACCGGGGCCAGCGCCAGCGCCGCGAGCGGCGGCTGGAGCAAGAACATCGCGACCCCGGCGAGCGCAATCGTGAGGATCGACTGGGCGATGAAGACCAGCCCGTATCCGAGGAAGAAGCGGACCGCCTGGAGGTCCACGGTGGCGCGCGACATGAGCTGGCCGGTTTGCTGGCGGTCGAAGAACGCGAGCTCGAGCGACTGGAGTGCGCCGTAAAGCCCGTCGCGGAGATCGACCTCGACATCCAGCGACACACGCCCGGCGACCAGACGCCGAGCCGCGCTCAACCCGAGCCGCGCCAGCCCGGCTAAGACGATCGCGCCCCCCCAGAGCAACAGCTTGTCCTGGTGGCCCTTACCGATCGAGTCGATTGCGCGCCCGACGAGGTAAGGGATAAGGACCGTCGCGCCCATCGCGCCAGCGGCGAGCGCAAACGACCAGGCGACGGCTCGCTTGTACGGCTGGAGGAAGCCGAGGAGTCGCCTAAAGATAAGCATACTTCATTTAGTATAGTGGGTCTAGCGCGGCGTGCCGCGCGACGCGTTAACCCACGCGGTGGTCGTCGCGACGGAGGACGTCGGTGAACCGCTTGGGCACGGCTGCGGCCTCACCCTCCTCCCACAACGTGATCACGACGAGCTCGCCCCCGTCGGGACGGCAGACGTACACGACGTCGCGGCGCTGGAGGTCGCGGATGAGGACGGCGCCGCCGGACCCGGGCTCGATCCGGCCGGCGGCGTGAGCGCGGGCGACGCGGGAGGCGATCTCGGTCTTCTCGTCGAGCGTTCCGCGCACCCGCTGGCGGAACCGTTCGGCGGCGTGATCTGTGACGGCGACGAGCATCCGGGGCAGACCTGACGATAGAGGGCGCGTCGGTTCGAACTTGAACGTCGGCGCTGGTTCGAGTTACATCACGGCCCATGCAACTCGTGCGGGGGCGACCGCGCCGCCGCCGAGGTCTTGTCCGCGCTGTGGGCCGCGGTGGCGCTGGTCCCGCGGGGCGCCCCGGGGCCGAAAGCGCAACGCGAGGAACTCGGATAACTGCACACTCGCGCACACTCCACTTGGTGAATGCCCGTTCACCCGGCTCTGGTGCGGAGATCGGGACACTGGAGGTTTGGGGGCGGCGCGAGTGAGAAGTTGACCGGAATGCGGCGCGGTCGGCCGATCGCTTCGAAGGCGAGGTGGGAGCCGGGGCGCTTTAGCTGACGGAGGAGAACTGGGGGGCAAGGGTCTCGAGTGGCGTGGCGGGCGGGGGTCATTCCGGAGCAAGACCCGAAGCTGTGGAGGGTGGACGGCCGCGCCCACGGCCCTCGCGCCCGACCCATATCGCCGACGGCAAACGCTCCGACGGCGCCCGGGCCGTGGCGGGGCCGCCACCCTCCAACAGCCAGTAGGGTCCACACCCCGGATGACCACCGTACGCGAAGCGACGCTCGACCTGTTCCGAGCCCACGGGATGACGACGATGTTCGGCAACCCCGGCTCGACCGAGCTGCCGATGTTGGCGAGTTTCCCCGATGACTTCACCTACGTCCTCGGCCTCCAGGAACTCGTCGTAGTGGGGATGGCGGACGGGTACGCGCAGGCGACCGGCCGCCCGACCCACGTGAACCTGCACACGGCGCCCGGCGTCGGCAACGCGGTCGGCGGGATCTTCAACGCGCTGGCGAACAAGGCGCCGCTCGTGATCACCGCCGGCCAGCAGGTCCGAGCGCAGATCACCCACCAGGCGCTGCTGACCAACCGCGACGCCACCGTCGGCCCGCAGCCCTACGTGAAGTGGAGCCACGAGCCGCCACGCGCGCAGGACGTCCCGGGCGCGATCGGGCGCGCGATCCATCACGCCACGCTGCCGCCCCGCGGCCCGGCGTTCGTGTCGATCCCGATGGACGACTGGGATGCCGAGGCCGACGAGGATCGCGCGGTCAACGCCCAGCGCCGAATCGTCACCGGCCGGGCGGTCCCCGACCCGGCGGAGCTCGCGCAGCTCGCGTCGGTGCTCGAGTCGGCGCGCAACCCGGTGCTGGTCGCCGGCCCCGACATCGACGCGAGCGGCGGGTGGCAGGCGGCTGTCGCGCTCGCCGAGAAGCAGCGCCTGCCGGTCTGGGCCTCACCGCCAGTGGCGAGCAGCCGGATCGGGTTCCCGGAGAACCACCCGAACTTCGTGGGCATTCTGCCGCCGGCGATCGGACCGCTCGCACAGACGCTGAACGGCCACGACCTGATCCTCGTCGTCGGCACGCAGGTGTTCCCGTATTACCCGTACATACCGGGACCGCTACTCCCCGAGGACGCGTCGCTGGTCGCGATCACGAGCGACCCCGACGAGGCGGCTCGGGCGCCGATGGGCGATGCGATCGTCGGCGACGTGGCGCTGGCGCTCCAGCAGCTGGTCGAGCTCGTCGGCTCGTCAGACCGCAACGCCCCCGATCCGCGGCCGGCTGCGCCTGATCCGCCGGACGCGCCTGACGCCGACCCGATCAGCGGCGCGGCGGCGATGGCGGCGCTCGCGGACGCCTGGCCCGATGGCGGGATCGCGGTCGCGGAGGTGCCCTCGAGCGCGTCGGCGCTCCGCAACCGCCTGCGACTGTCGCAGCCCGGGAGCTACTACCAGAGCGCGAGCGGCGGGCTCGGGTTCGGGATCTGCGCCGGCGTCGGCGTCCAGCTGGCCGAGCCCGGGCGACCGGTGGTGTGCGTGCTGGGGGAGGGGTCCGCGCAGTACGGGATCACGGTCCTGTGGACCGCGGTTGCGTACAAGGTCCCGATCACGTTCCTCGTGTTGCGCAACGCCGAGTACATGATCCTCAAGTGGTTCGCCGAGTTCGAGCAGGTCGCCGGCGCGCCCGGGCTCGAGCTTCCTGGCCTCGACACGGCGGCGGTGGCGCGGGCCTACGGGATGCCGGCGGAGAACGTTTCGAGCCGCGAACAGCTCACCGAGGCGCTCCGCAGGGCGATTCCCGCGGACGACGGCCCCCGCCTGATCGAGGCGCGGGTCGCGTCCGGGATGTGGTTCGAGTAGCCGCGGCTCAGGTTTTCTTCCCGCCGCCCTTGGCGGTCGCCGTGTCGGCCGATTCCTTTTCCTGCTCGGTCTGCTCGCGGTCCTCAACGCGGTCGATCTGATCGCAGAACAGTTTCCACGCGAGGTCCGGGGCCTTGTCCTTGTAACGATCGCGGCCCTGGAGGAACGCCCATCCTTCCGAGCGCAGAGCGTTGGCGGCGAGCGCGCGACGGGTCGATCGCCTCGACGGTTTGAGCCATTGGCTCAAGCTCTGCAGCCCGCCGACGACGAGGCCGGCGACGATTACCCACACCTTGGGCCATTCGAGCGCGGCTGCCAGCGACGCGAGGAGGCCGGCGAGGATCGACGTGACATTGAGGAAGTTGTCGAGGACCGAGTAGCCACGAAAGGTCCGCTCGTACGTCTTCAGCGGTCCGACGAAACGATGCTCGAGGAACGCGCGCTGTATCTCGAGATCGTCGATTGCGGGCGCGTGCGGGTGCAGGTGCTTGTCAGCGGCGAGCGTGGCGAGCCGCCGCTCGACCAGTCGTTTGATGTCCCGCGCCTCGCCGCTCAGATTCCCGCGCAGCCCGACTGCTTTCAGGAGCGCGTCGGTCTCGTCATCGCCTTGATGCATCAGGGAGGTGACGATGGTCATCTTCCGATCGGGGTCGTCAGCGCCCGGCGCGATCGACGTCCCGGCCGCCGCCGCGGGCTCCGTCGGGGCCGATGGCTGCGCCGCCGCCTTGCTCGAAGGCTGCGTCAACCTTTGTCGCCGCCCGGTGACCGGCGGGTCCGCCGTCGCCGTCGCCGGATCCGGGGGTGCTTCGGTCTCGTGGCTCATCTGCCGCCCTCCTCCGTCGGTGCCCTCGTCGCACACGTCCCGGAGGCGCGGGACGTGGGGAGGACAAACGGTAATCGGTCCGGCAAGCCGGGGGGAAATCTGCAATCAGAGGTTCACGGCGACGTACTTCGTCTCGAGGTACTCCTCCATGCCCTCGTGGCCGCCCTCGCGGCCGAAGCCCGACTGCTTGATCCCGCCGAACGGGGCGCCGGCGTTCGAGACCATGCCCTGATTCAGGCCGACCATGCCGGTCTCGAGCCGCTCGATCACGCGCAGCGCGCGCTTGAGGTTGTTGGTGAACACGTACGCGACCAGGCCGTACTCGGTGTCGTTGGCGGCGGCGATCGCCTCGTCCTCGTCGGCGAAGCCCTTGACCGGCGCCACCGGACCGAAGATCTCCTCGTGGAGCAGCTCAGCGTCGTCGGGTATGTCGGTGAGCACCGTCGGGTCGAAGAAGTAGCCGGCGCCGTCACGGGCGTGACCGCCGACGACCGCCTTGGCGCCACGCCCGATAGCGTCCTCGACGAGCTCGGCGACCTTGTTGCGCTGGCTGTCGTCGATCAGCGGGCCGACCGTGACGCCCTCCTCGGTGCCGCGGCCGACCTTCATCGCGCCCATCTTCGCGGCGAGCTTCTCGGCGAACTGGTCGGCGACAGAGTCGGCGATGTGGAAGCGGTTGGCCGCCGTGCAGGCCTCGCCGATGTTGCGCATCTTCGCGACCATCGCGCCCGCCACGGCCGCGTCGATGTCGGCATCGTCGAACACGATGAACGGGGCGTTACCGCCGAGCTCCATCGACAGCCGCAGGAGGTTGTCCGAGGCCTGCGCCATCAGCTTGCGGCCGACCTCGGTCGATCCGGTGAACGACAGCTTGCGCAGCCGCTGGTCCGCGATCAGCGGCGCCATCGTCTCGCTCGATGACGACGCGGTGACGAGGTTCACGACGCCGGGCGGGAGGCCGGCCTCCTCGAGGATCTTGACGAGCATCAGCATCGACAGCGGCGTCTGCTGCGCGGGCTTGACGACTGCCGTGCACCCGGCGGCGATCGCCGGGCCGATCTTGCGCGTGCCCATGGCCATCGGGAAGTTCCACGGCGTGATCAGCAGGCACGGCCCGACCGGCTGCTTCATCGTCAGCACGCGGCCCTGGCCGTTCGAGTTCACCGCGTAGCGCCCGTCGATCCGGACCGACTCCTCGGAGAACCAGCGGAAGAACTCGGCGGCGTAGGCGATCTCGGCCTTCGACTCGGCGAGCGGCTTACCCATCTCGAGCGTCATCAGCAGCGCCAGGTCGTCGGCGCGGGCGATCAGCGCCTCGAACGCTCTCCGGAGGACCTCGCCGCGCTCTCGCGGTGCGTGCGTGGCCCACTCGGGGCCGGCTGCCACGGCGGCTTCCAGCGCCGCCTTGGCGTCATCGGTGGAGGCGTCGGCGACTTCGCACAGGGATTCGCCGGTCGAGGGATCCTCCACCGACAGCGTGCCCTTGGCTCCATCGCGCCACTCGCCGGCGATGTACAGCTGCTTGGGGACTGCATCGACAATCTTCTGTTCGGCTGGGGCTGTGATCGTGCTCATGTATCCAACCTACCACCGGCGAATTGCGACGGGGATGGAGACCTGCCCACCCCGAACGCACAACGGGCGGGCTCCGGTGAAGGAGCCCGCCCGCTTTTGGTGGGAGGAAGAGAGGTTGTGGTTAGGCGGCTTGCGCGACCGCGACCGCGACCGGCTCGAGCGCGACGGCCAGTACCTCGTCGACGGTCATCGCGAAGTGGAACTTCATCGCCTCGCGAACCTCTGAGGGCACGTCGTCGAGATCACCCCGGTTGCGCTCAGGGAGGATCACGTCGGTCAGGCCGGCGGCGTGCGCCGCGAGCACCTTCTGCTTGACGCCGCCGATCGGCAGCACCCGGCCCTGGAGCGTGACCTCGCCGGTCATGCCGACGGTGTGGCGCACGGGCCTGTCGCTCATCAGCGAAGTCAGCGCGGTCACCATCGTCACACCGGCACTCGGGCCGTCCTTCGGGATCGCTCCCGCCGGCACGTGCACGTGGAACGAACGCTCCTCGAACACGTTCGGGTCGATGTCGAGCTCGCCAGCGTGGCCTCGGACGTAGGAGAGGGCGATCTGCGCCGACTCCTTCATCACGTCGCCAAGCTGACCGGTCAGCGTCAGTCCGGGCTTGCCCTGCATTCCGGTGGCCTCGATGAACAGCACGTCGCCACCGGTGCCGGTCACGGCCAGGCCGGTCGCGACGCCGGGGACCGCGGTGCGGATCGCTGACTCCTGGAAGTGGCGCTGACGTCCGAGCGCGTCACGGACCGCGTCGAGGTCGATGACCACGGGGGCCTCAGCCTCACCGGATGCGATCTTCGTCGCGGTCTTCCGCAGCAGCGTCCCGAGCTCGCGCTCGAGCTGCCGGACGCCCGCCTCGCGGGTGTACTCGCTGGCGACCGTGTTCAACAGCTCGTCGGAGATCTCGACCTCCTCGGGCCGCAGGCCATTCCGCTCGAGCTGGCGCTTCCACAGATAGCCACGGGCGATCGCGACCTTCTCCGAGGTCGTGTACCCGTCGAACCGGATGACCTCCATCCGGTCGAGCAGCGGGCCGGGGATCGTGTCCGCGACGTTCGCGGTCGCGATGAACAGCACGCCGCTCAGGTCGAGCTCGACGTCGAGGTAGTGGTCACGGAAGCTGTGGTTCTGCGCCGGGTCGAGCACCTCGAGTAGCGCTGCGCTCGGGTCCCCGCGCCAGTCCGCGCCGACCTTGTCGACCTCGTCGAGCATGATCACCGGGTTCATCGTGTCGGCGTCCCGCAGGGCCCGGACGAGCCGGCCCGGAAGCGCGCCGATGTACGTGCGCCGGTGACCGCGGATCTCGGCCTCGTCGCGGACGCCGCCGAGCGACATCCGGACGAACTCGCGTCCGGTGGCGCGGGCGATCGACTCGCCGATCGAGGTCTTGCCGGTGCCCGGAGGTCCGATCAGGGTCAGGATCGCCCCGGAACGCTTGTCCTCGGTGATCCCGCGCTCCTGGCGGAGCTTCTTGACCGCGATGTACTCGACGATCCGGTCCTTGACGTCCTCGAGGCCGGCGTGGTCGGCGTCGAGCACCTCACGCGCGTTCTGCGGATCCAGGCGCTCATCCGAGCGCTTGCTCCACGGCACCGCGATCAGCCAGTCCAGGTAGGTCCGGATCACGCTCGACTCGGCCGACTGCTCGCCAAGACGCTCGAGCCTGCCGAGCTCCTTGTCGGCCTGCTCGCGGACGGCCTCCGGCATGCCCGCCTCTTCAATCTTGGTCCGGTACTCCTCGACGACGGACGCGTCGTCCTCGTCGAGCTCCTTGCGGATCGACTCCATCTGCTTGCGCAGGAAGTACTCGCGCTGCTGCTTGTCGGCACCGGACTCGACGTCGTCGCGGATCCGCTTGCGGACCTGGAGCTCGGCCAGCCGCTCACGCTGCATCGACAGCGCGAGCTCGAGCCGCTCGGTGACGTCGAGCGTCTGGAGCAGCTTGACCTTGTTCTCGTAGCTCAGGTCGGGTGAGTAGCCGCCAGTATCGGCCAGCGCGCCCGGCTCGGTGATGCTTCGCAGGAAGGATGAAACACGCGAGTCGGCACCGCGCAGCTCGAGGATCTCCTCGACAATCGCGCGATACTCGCGCTCTAGGTTGCGGGTCTTGCCGTCGACAGGGACGGGGTCGGGTTGCTCCTCGACCTCGACGTACAGCCGACCGTCAGGAGCGGTATTGGCAGCGCCGGCGACTCCACGGTGAAGACCCTGGAGCGCGACGGCGCGAGCGCCGCCCGGCAGCCGGACGCGGTCAACAACTTCCGCCACCGTGCCGACGTTGGCAAATTCGGTTTCGTGTCTTGGAACGAGTAGGACTCGCTCCTCCTCGCCGGCGTCGATCGCGAGCGTCAGGGACATGCCCGGGAAAGCCACGACGTCGTCGAGCGGGATCAAAAGAAGACGACTAGACATCAGTGAGCGCCATTCGCTTTCGATAGTTGCTTACTCAAGATAAGTGAAGGATACCACGCCGCGAACGCGGATCTGGCAACGATCTTAGTCGGGGCGGCTGAGATCTTTTCGAGGCTCAGCAGCCTCCGAATCGACGATCCACGGCCGTATCTGGAAACATGCGCCGCGATGCCGGATCAGCAGAAACCGCGTGAGGACGCGGCCCACGACGTGCTCGCCGCGGAGGCGTTCGCGATGCCGTCGGCCGACCCGACGCTGCGCCACCAGCCGATCACGCTGCCCGACGATCCGAGCGGGATCGCCGAGGCTCACGACGTGCTCGCGGCCGAGGAGTTCGCGATGCCGGCCGGTCGGGGCTCGGCGGAGGGCTCGGGTGGCGGTCCGCTGGCGCTCGCGAGTCGGGCCGCGTCGCCGAAGCGACTCGGGATCGCCGCCGCGGTGGCGCTCGCGGTCCTGCTGGTGCTGCGCCGCCGGCGCGGGCGCTAGGACTTCGACGCCGCCCGCTTGCGCGGGGGCATGAGGTCCGTGATCGTGCCCTCGGCCATCTCCGACGCGAACCCGATTGTCTCGCTCAAAGTCGGATGCGGATGGATCGTGAGCGCGATGTCTTCGGCGTCCGACCCCATCTCGAGCGCGTGCACGGTCTCGGCGATCAACTCGCCCGCGTTGACGCCGACGATTCCCGCGCCGAGCAGCCGGCGGGAGCCCGGCTCGAACAGCAGCTTGGTCATGCCCTCATCGCGGCCCAGCGACAGCGCGCGGCCGGAGGCGGCCCAGGGGAACGCGGCCTTCTCGAACTCGATCCCGGAAGCCTTGGCCTCGGTCTCGGTCAGCCCCATCCACGCCACCTCGGGGTCGGTATAGGCGACCGACGGGATCGTCCGGGGATCGAACTCGGCGCCGGGAACGCCCGCGATCACTTCGGCGGCGACCTTGCCCTCGTGCGAGGCCTTGTGGGCGAGCATCGGGCCGCCGTTGACGTCGCCGATCGCGTAGATCCCGGGCACGTTCGTGCGCAGCTGCCGGTCGACGGGGATGAAGCCCGCGTCGTCGACGTTCACGCCCGCTTCGGACGCGCCGACGGCGCGGCCGTTGGGCCGGCGCCCGATCGCGACCAGGATCCCGTCGAACCTGTGCTTGTCCCCTGAGGACAGCGTCACCTCGAGGTGCTTCTCGGAGGCCTCGACCGACTCGACCTTCGTGCCCAGGTGGATGCCCTCATAGCGTCCCGAGATCCGCTTGTGCAACGGCTTCACGAGGTCCGGGTCGCAGCCTGGGATCAGCTGATCGAGCAGCTCGACCATCGTCACCTTCGACCCGAGGGCGTCGTACACCGTCGCCATCTCGAGGCCGATGATCCCGCAGCCGACCACGAGCAGCCGCTTCGGGATCGACGGGAGCTCGAGCGCGCCGGTCGAGGAGAAGACCCGCTCGTCGTCGGGGAGACCCGGGATCGACGCCGCCTCCGAACCCGCCGCGATGATGCAGTTGTCGAACGTGATCGTCCGATCGCCGACCTGAACCGCGTTGGGCCCGGTGAGCGAAGCGACACCCGTGACCACCTCGACCTTGCGCTGCTTGGCGAGCCCCGCGAGCCCGCCGGTCAGCTTCCCCACGACCGATGCCTTCCAATCACGCAGCCCGTCCACATCCACCTTGGGCTTGCCGAACCTGATCCCGTGCTCGGCCATCTCCTCGGCTTCGGCGACGACTCGCGCGGCGTGCAGCAGCGCCTTGGAGGGGATGCAGCCGACGTTCAGGCACACGCCGCCGAGCGTGTCGTAGCGTTCGATCAGCACGGTCTTGAGCCCGAGATCGGCGGCGCGGAACGCGGCCGTGTACCCGCCTGGCCCGGATCCGATCACGACCAGCTGCACGTCGTGATCGCCGCCGGCGCCGTTCGGGGACGCGGGTGGGGGAGGCGCAGCCTCGCGCTCGACCGACGCCTTGACCTCGGAGGCGGCCGGTGCCTCTGATCCGGAATCGGTGGGGCCGGCGCCGTCGGACTCGAGCATCAGCAGCACGCTGCCCTCGGACACGCGGTCGCCGATCTTGACCCGCAGCTGAGCGACCGTCCCGGCCTCGGGCGCCGGCACGTCCATCGTCGCCTTGTCGGACTCGAGCGTGACCAGCGGATCCTCGACCGCGACCTCGTCGCCGGGCGAGACGTGGATCTCGATCACGGGAACGTCGGTGAAGTCCCCGATGTCCGGAACGCGGATCTCGGTCACAGCAGCGCTCGCTTCAGATCGCTCAGAACCTTGACCAGGTGGACCGTGAACCGCGCCGCGGCGGCGCCGTCGATCACCCGGTGGTCATACGACAGCGACAGCGGCACCATCAGTCGCGGGACGAACTCCTTGCCGTTCCAGACCGGCTTCATCGCTGACCTGGTCGCTCCGAGGATCGCCACCTCTGGCGCGTTGATGATCGGGGTAAACGAGGTCCCGCCGATCCCGCCGAGGGAGGAGATCGTGAACGAAGCGCCCTGCATGTCGCCGGGCATCAGCTTGCCGTTGCGCGCCTTGCCCGACAGCTCGGTCAGCTCGCGCGCGATTTCCAACAGCCCCTTCTGGTCGGCGTTCTTGATCACGGGCACCACGAGGCCGCCGGGCGTGTCCGTCGCGAACCCGATGTTGTAGTACCGCTTCAAGATCAGGTCCTCGCCGTCCAAAGACGCGTTGAAGTTCGGGAACGCCTTCAAGGCCGCGACCGACGCGACGATCAGGAACGACACCATCGTGACCTTCGTCCCGTCGCCGCGCGAGAGCTCGTCGTTGAGCTGCTTGCGCCACGCCTCCAGGTCGGTGATGTCCGCCTCGTCGTTGTGCGTGACGTGCGGGATCATCACCCAGTTCCGGGCCAGCACCGGACCCGATATCCGCTGGATCCGCGAGCGCTCCACCCGCTCGATCTCGCCGAACTTCGAGAAGTCGATCTGCGGCCATGGGGGCAGATCGAGACCCAAACCCGGGCCGGCGGCCGTAGCGGCGGCCGGCGGCCCTGCGGCAGGGCCACGATCGACGAACGCCTGGACGTCCTCCTTCGTGATCCGCCCCTTGCGGCCGCTGCCGGTGACCTTGTGCAGATCGACCCGGAGCTCGCGGGCGACCCGCCGGACCGCCGGGCTGGCGTAGACGGGGCCGCCGCCGTTGCTCTCAGACGCAGGGGCAGGGGGAGCCGGCGCTGCCGCGGGGGGCGGCGCGGACGGGGCCGCCTGCTCCTCAGCTTCCACCGCGCTCTCGACCGCGTCGACCGACTTTGTTTCTGCCGGCGCTCCGCCGTCACCGTCGCTCGATGGCGACAACGTCAGGAGCCTCGTCCCCTGAGAAACCCTATCCCCAATATTGACCAGAAGCTCGCCCACCGTCCCCGCGAACGGCGCCGGCACGTCCATCGTCGCCTTGTCGGACTCGAGCGTCAGGAGCGGATCGTCGACGGCGACGCTGTCGCCCGGCGAGACCAGGATCTCGATGATCGGCACGTCGGTGAAGTCGCCGATGTCCGGGACTTCGACGGACTGGGCGCCCGAGGTCGCGCTCATACGGTCGTCGGCATCGGGGCGTCGGCGTCGATCTCGTAGCGATCGATCGCCTCCTTCACGCGCTTGCGGTCGACCTGACCCTCGTCGGCGAGCTGCTTCAGGGCGGCCACCGCTACGTAGTGGCGGTCGACCTCGAAGAACCGTCGCAGGGCGCTGCGTGAATCGCTGCGGCCGAATCCGTCCGTCCCCAGCACTCGATACGAACCCGGCACCCATTGGCGGATCTGGTCGGGGTACGCCCGCAGGTAGTCGGTCGAGGCGACGACCGGTCCCTCACGCGCCGACAGCTGCTCGGTCACGAACGGCCGGCGCGGCTCTTCCAAGGGATGGAGCATGTTCCACCGCTCGACCTCGATCCCGTCGCGGCGCAGCTCGGTGAACGACGTGACGCTCCACACGTCTGCGGCGACGCCGAAGTCCGACTCGAGCAATTCGGCGGCGGCCAACACCTCATTCAAGATCGTTCCCGACCCGAGCAGCTGCACCCGCGGGACCTTCTTCTTCCGGCCGACAGAGCCCTCGCGCAGGAGGTACATCCCGCGCAGGATCCCGTCGACAGCGCCCTCGGGCATCGCCGGGTGGCGGTAATTCTCATTCATCAGCGTCAGGTAGTAGAAGACGTCCTCCTGCTCGGCGACCATCCGTCGCAGGCCGTCCTGGATGATCGCCGCGACCTCGTAGCCGAACGTCGGGTCATACGCGCGGCAGTTCGGGACCACCGAGAACAGCAGGTGGCTGTGGCCGTCCTCGTGCTGCAGGCCCTCGCCGTTGAGCGTTGTCCGCCCGGCGGTCCCGCCGAGCATGAACCCCCGGGTGCGCGAGTCGGCAGCCGCCCATACGAGGTCGCCGACTCGCTGGTAGCCGAACATCGAGTAGTAGATGTAGAACGGCACCATCTGCTCGCCGTGGGCGCTGTATGAGGTGCCGGCGGCGATGAACGAGGAGATCGATCCAGCCTCGGTGATTCCCTCCTCGAGGATCTGGCCGTGCTTGTCCTCCTTGTAGAACATGAGCTGCTCGGAGTCCTGGGGCTGGTACAGCTGGCCGAGCGGCGAGTAGATCCCGACCTGGCGGAACATGCCCTCCATCCCGAACGTGCGCGACTCGTCGGGCACGATCGGGACGATCCGGTGGCCGATCTGCTTGTCGCGCAGCAGCGCCGCGAGCACGCGGACGAACGCCATCGTGGTCGAGATCTCCCGGTCGCCGGTGCCTTCGAGCTGGCCCTTGAACGTTTCGAGCGGAGGAGCCTCGAGCGGCTCCGCCGCCGTACGCCGCACCGGCAGGCTGCCGCCGAGCGCCGCGCGGCGCTCGCGCAGGAACTCCATCTCCGCGGAGTCCTCGGGCGGCTTGTAGTACTCGGCGGCCCGCACCTGCTCGTCGGACAGCGGCAGCTCGAACCGGTCGCGGAACGCCAGCAACGCGTCCTCGGTCATCTTCTTGGCCTGGTGGGTGATCATCTGACCCTCGCCCGAGACGCCCATGCCGTAACCCTTGATCGTCTTAGCCAGGATCACGGTTGGCTGGCCGGCGTGCCCGACGGCCTCGTGGTAGGCGGCATAGACCTTCTGCTGATCCAGCCCGCCGCGATTCAACAGCCAGATCTCCGCGTCGGACATGTGCGACACGCGCTCGAGCAGCACCGGATCCTTGCCGAAGAAGTGCTCGCGCACGTACGCCCCATCGCGGGACTTGTACGTCTGGTACTCGCCGTCGACGCACTCCTCCATCACCTTCACGAGCCGCCCGTCCGTGTCGGCGGCCAGCAGCGGATCCCAGCGCGCTCCCCACACGACCTTGATCACGTTCCAGCCCGCGCCGCGGAAGTCGGCCTCGAGCTCCTGGATGATCTTGCCGTTGCCGCGGACGGGGCCGTCGAGCCGCTGCAGGTTGCAGTTGACGACCCAGATCAGGTTGTCGAGTCCCTCGCGGCCGGCGAGCGCGGTCGCGCCCATCGTCTCGGGCTCGTCCATCTCGCCGTCGCCGAGGAACGCCCAGACCTTGCGTCCCGCGGTCTCCGCGACGCCCCGGGCGTCGAGGTACTTCATGAACCGCGCCTGGTAGATCGAGGTGATCGCGCCGATCCCGAGCGACACCGTCGGGAACTGCCAGAACTCGGGCATCAGCCACGGGTGCGGGTATGAGCTCAGCCCGCCGGTCCTGGAGACCTCCTGACGGAACCCATCGAGATTCTCCTCGTCGAGGCGCCCCTCCAGATACGCGCGCGCGTAGTTGCCCGGCGAGGAGTGGCCCTGGAAGTAGACGAGGTCGCCTCCGTGCGAATCCGACGGCGCGTGCCAGAAGTGGTTGTAGCCGACCTCGTACAGGGTCGCGAGCGACTGGAAGCTCGCGATGTGCCCGCCGAGCTCCGAGGACAGCTTGTTCGCGCGCACGACCATCGCCATCGCGTTCCAGCGAACGATCGACCGCAACCGCCGTTCCAGCAGCGGATCCCCCGGGAGCCTCGCCTCCCGCGCGGGCGGGATCGTGTTCACGTACGGAGTGGTGATGCTCGCGATCGGCCCGCTGCCGGCGAGCTGCGCGCGCTGAACCGCGCGCGCGAGAATCTGGCGGGCCCGATCGGGTCCGTCGTGTTCGACGACGGCATCGACGGCCTCGAGCCACTCGGTGGTCTCGACCGCATCGATGTCAGCTCCGGCGCCGTTTGAGCTTGGGGTTTGCAGGGAGTCGGTCATGGGTGGGCGGGCGGGCGGGACCGATCCAATATACCCCGGGCCCTCGTGGTCAGATCGCACGTGCGTGCCGTTTTCCCCTACGGTTGGGGGGTGGCACTCAGAGAACTCGAAGGCGTCGTCGGAGCGCCGTGGGCGCGGCCGCTCGGGGGCGTGCTCGACCAGCTGGTGGTCGAGTCCGACGCGCTCGCCGACAACCCGCTCGGAGATCCCGCGCGCCGGCCGCTGTACGTCTACCGCCCGCCCGGGGTCGAGCTCGACCACCCCAAACCGCTCCCCTCGGTCTACGTGATCCAGGGGTTCACCGGCCAGCTCGACATGTGGCTTTCGCATTCGGCGCTCGAGCCGAACATGATCGAGCGGGTCGACGCCATGTTCACGTCGCGCTCCTGCCCGGACGCGATCATCGTGTTCGTCGACTGCTGGACGGTGCGCGGGGGATCGCAGTTCATCAACTCCGCCTCGACCGGCCGGTACCTCGACTACCTGTGCGACGAGGTGGTGCCGTTCATCGACGGGCGCTATCCGACGCTGTCCTCGCGCGATCACCGCGGGCTGTCCGGCAAGTCATCGGGCGGCTACGGCGCGATGGTCGTGCCGATGCTCCGGCCCGACGTGTTCGGGGCGCTCGCATCGCACGCCGGCGACGCGCTGTTCGAGTGCTGCTACCAGCCCGCGTTCCGCAACGTGGCCCGCGGTCTGCGCGACAACTTCGAGGGCTCCTACGAGGTGTTCTTCGAGCGCCTCGCGGCGGCCGATCACTTCGACTTCGCGAAGTGCGGCGACGCGTGGGAGATGTACGGCTACGCGTCGGCGTACTCGCCGGACCTGACCGCGCCCGGTCGGGCGCTGCTTCCGTTCGAGATCTCGACCGGCCGGTTGATCGACGACATCTGGGCGCTGTGGCTCGAGCACGATCCGGTGCGAATGGCTCCGCACCACGCCGATGCGCTCCGCAGCATGCGGCGGATCTACCTCGACGCCGGCAAGTCCGACGAGTACTACCTAGACCTCGGGGCACAGGCGTTCGCCGAGGAGCTGTCGAAGATCGGCGCCGCGCATACGCTCGAGCTGTTCGACGCCAAGCACGGCGGCATCTCCTACCGGTACCCCGGCGCGATTCGCGAGCTCGTGACCGCGCTCCAGGCATGACGGCGACAGCCGAGGAGGACCTGGCCTTCGCCGGGCCGGGCGCCCTCGCGGAGATGGTGCGCCGCCGCGATCTGAAACCGCGTGAACTCGTCGAGCTGTTCCTGGCGCGGATCGAGGCGATCGACCCGAAGCTGAACGCGTTCCGCGTGACGATGGCCGACGAGGCGCTCGCCGCGGCGGACGCCATGTCCGCGACTCTGTCCGGGGGTTCCGCGGCCGTGTCCGCCGGCGAGGACAAGCTGCTCGCCGGCGTGCCGATCGCGATCAAGGACGACATGCCGGTCGCGGGCCAGTCGATGACGCGCGGGTCGCGCTCGTATGGGCCCCCGGAGGCGGCCGACGGCGAGGTCGTGAGGCGGCTGCGGGCGGCCGGGGCGATCCCGATCGGGATCACCAACGTCCCCGAGCTGATGATCTTCCCGTGGACCGCGACCGCCGCGAACGGGGTCACCCGCAACCCCTGGGATACAACGCGCACACCGGGCGGCTCCTCGGGCGGGTCGGCGGCGGCGGTGGCGTCGGGGATGGTTCCGTGCGCGACCGGGTCGGACGGCGGCGGTTCGCTCCGGATCCCGGCCGCGTGCTGCTCGCTGGTCGGGATGAAGCCGAGCCGCGGGCGCGTCTCGACGCAGCCGGCGCGCGAGGGGTGGCTCGGGTTGAGCGTGTTCGGCGCACTCGCCCGGACCGTCCGCGACAGCGCGCTGCTGCTCGACGCGATCCACGGGTCGCTCCCGGGGGACGCGGACACCGCGCCGCCGTTCGCCGGTCGCTACGTCGACGCCGCGGTCACGCCGCCGGGCCGACTGCGGATCGGCATCTCGCGCAAGCTGCCGCCCGGCTTCATCGCGCGGCTCTCCGGCGACCAGCGCGGCGCCTGGGAGCGGACCGGCGCGGTCCTCGCCGAGCTCGGGCACGAGGTGATCGAGCGCGATCCGTCCTACGGGCTGGTCGGGATCGAGTTCACGCAGATGTGGATGCGCGGCATCTACGAGGAGTCGCGCACGATCCCCGACCGCGAGCGGCTCGAGCGCTCGACGCGCCAGCTCGTCGCCGCGGGTGCACGCCTCGTGCCGGGTCGCCGGCGCGAGAAGCTGCTTGATGGTCGGCTGGCCAGGACCGCGCGCGTGCTCGAACTGTGGAACGAGATCGACGTGCTGCTGATGCCGGTGCTCGCCACCACGGCGATCGCCGCCGAGGGCGCCTACGGCAAGTCCGCGCCGATCGCGATCGACCGTGCTTCGCGGTTCATGCCGTTCAACCCGACGTTCAACGTGACCGGGCAGCCGGCGATCGCGGTGCCGGCCGGATTCGGGGCCGACGGCCTGCCGCTCAGCGTCCAGCTGGTCGGCCGTCCGGGGGCGGAGGATCTCCTCTACTCGCTCGCCGGCCAGCTCGAGACCGCGCGCCCGTGGGCTAACCACCGCCCGCCGGTCTAGCGTCGCGGGCCCGGGGCGAACAGCTCCTTCGACAGCTCCAGGAACTCGGCGGCGGCGGGGGACAGGCGCCGCCCTTCGCGGCACGCGAGCGTGATGTCGCGGCGCAACGAGGGCGCGGTCAGCGCCGCGACCGCCAGGTGTCCCGCCGAGCGATCGGCATCGGACTGGGGAAGGATCGCGACGCCCATGCCGCGCGCCACCAGCCGCCTGATCCGCTCGCTTTCGTTCGATTCGAGCTTGATCTGGGGTTCGAACCCGGCCTGGTGGGCGGCGTAGGTCAGCAGCTCGCGCAACCGCGCGCCCTCCCGGTAGCTGACGAACTGCTCGTCGGCGAGCTCTGCCATCCGCAGCCGTCTTCGCGTCGCCAACGGGTGGTCGTGCGGGAGGACCGCCACGAGCTCCTCGGACACAAGCTGGCGCAGGACGAGCCCCTGGGTCTCGATCCGCTCGGTCACCGACAGGAACGCCAGGTCGAGCACGTCGTCGCGGAGCATCTCGGCGAGCTCCTCGCTCGACTGCTCGCGGACGGTCAGCTCGACGGCCGGGTGGCGCTCGTGGAACACCGCCAGCGCATGCGACACGTCCACCGGTCCCATCGTGTGCATCGTGCCGACCGTCACGTGCCCGGCCCGGACGCCGGCTAGCGCCTGCATCTCCGCCTTGGCGGCATCGACCTCGGACAGGATCCGCCGGGCGCGAGCGACGAGCGTCTTGCCCGCCTCGGTGACCGTGACCTTCCGGGTGGTCCGCTCGACCAGAGCCAGGCCCACTTCCTGCTCGAGCCGGCGGATCTGCTGCGACAGCGCTGGCTGGGCTATGTGCTCGCGCGCCGCGGCGCGCGTGAAGTGCTGCTCGTCCGCGAGCGCGACGAGGTAGCGGAGCTGTCGGAGTTCCATAAGCTAAGCGTATAGATAACTGAGCGCATTCGTCTTTGACATATGAAACCCGTGGCGCCAGTATGTGCGCACACCCTCTCCTCCCTCAGTGAACGCCCCGAGATCCGGCCAGTTGTTTCGCCAGATGCGGGGCGTTCCTGCTTCTTGGGGTGGGGTCGCGCGGCTATGAACGGCGGGCATCTGGAGGGGGGTCGGTGACGGTCCGCAGGACGCGGGGCGGGGCGGCTTGCCGAGTGAGCGGGCGGGGTGACCGCCGAAATACCTGCATATCACGACAATTGACGCGCGATCGCGCGAGCCTTGCCGTACTACGCATGCCCTACATGCCTGAGACGCCACGGCCCCTCCGGAGGCGCTCCGATTGTCGTGTTATGCATGATCCGCGAGCCGCCGTGCGCCGGCATCCCGCACCGGCCCCTCTCCAGGTGCCCGCCGTTAATCGGAGGGCGACCAGAAACGCGGAGCGCCGGCCTAGGCGAGCTGCGAACCGAGCCGACCCACCAGCGCCACCGCGTCGAGGTCGTCGTGCACGAGCGTCTGGCACATGACCCGGTGCAGGCCGGCGTCGCGGTAGGCGGCGAACTGCTCCGCCGCCTGGTCGACCGTAGCCACGATCCAACCGTTCGGCGGTTCCCGGAGCAGCGCGTCGGCATCCGACCCGATTCGAGAGGCGACCCGGCGAACCCGGTCCTGCAAATCCGCGGCGTCGGCGCCCAACACCGTCCCGATCATCGCCGAGAACGGGATCGGATCGCGGCCGGCGCGCTCACACGCCTCGACGATCGCCGCGCGCCGGGTCGCTACTTCCTCGAGCGACGGGAACGGCGTGTTGTACTCGTCAGCGAACCGCGCGGCCAGCGCCGCGCTCCGCGGCGCCGCAATCCCGCCCATGATCAGGTGAGGATGGGGCCGCTGGACGGGCTTGGGCTGTGCCACGAGGTCGCGCAGCGTGTAGTGCTCGCCCGCGAACGAGAACGGACCGTCGCTCCACGTGCCCACCAAGATCTGAAGCTGCTCCTCGAGAACGTCGATCCGGACCCGGGTCGGCGCGAACGGGAACCCGTAAGCCTCGTGCTCGCGCTCATGCCAGCCGGCGCCGATGCCGAGGTCGATCCGGCCGCCCGAGACGTGGTCGGCGATCACGACGAGCTTGGCGAGCACCGATGGGTGGCGGAAGCTCGCCGGCGAGACGAGCGTCCCCAGCCGCAGCTTGTTGGTCAGGGCGGCCAGCGCGTTGATCGTGCCCCAAGCGTCGAGCGCCGGGCGATCAGGATCGCGCCCGTCGAGGTTCTGGTAGTGGTCGGAGCGAAACAGGGCGGGGATGCCGTGCTCCTCGCACGCCGCGGCGAGCGCGCGCCACTGGGGCCACGTAACCCCCTCCTGGCCTTCGATCATCAAGCAGAGATCCATACCGAAACCCTCTCGCGGTTGATGGGTTGGCGATCGTATTGCAAGCGCGCTTCCATATGCCGACACCCGGCCGCGCGAAACTCCCAAGTTGTGAACGCCTGGCGCAGCAGCCGCTTCTTCCGTTTCGACGTCGCCGTCGTGTCGATCGTGGCCGTGCTGATCATCGGGTTCTCGTTGGCGAGCGCCGGCGGAGATGCCGATGCTCCGAGCCCGGCGCCGACCGGGCGCGCGACCGCCGTCATGGTCGACCCCGGAGCGAACGATCCCGTCGTGCCGCAGGGATTCCTGGGTCTGTCGATCGAGTACCCCGCGCTCGAAGCCTATGCCGGCACCGATCCGAGCTCGCTCGACCCCGTGTTCGAGCAGCTCGTCCGCAACCTGGCGCCGGGGCAGGCGCCGGTTCTGAGGATCGGCGGCAACAGCGCGGACAGGACCTGGTCGCCCGTTGCCGGCGTAAGTCGACCACCCGGCGTCACGTTCAACATCACTCCTCAATGGCTCGGACGTGACCCACGTGCTGGCGCAGACCCTCGGCGCGCGCCTGATCCTCGGGGTGAATCTCGAGCAGGACAGCCCGCAGCTGGCGGCCGCGGAAGCGCATGCGCTGATCAACGGGGTCGGACGGCAATGGGTCAGGGCGCTCGAGCTCGGCAACGAGCCGGACCTGTATTCGGCGTTTCCCTGGTACCGATCCGACGGACACGCGGTGTTCGGTCGGTCGAGGGGCTACGACGAGTCCGAGTACATCAGCGACTTCAACGGCTTGAGCGGGGCATTGCCGCGCGTTCCGCTGGCCGGCCCGAGCCTGAGCGGGCGTCAATGGACCCAGAGCCTCGGGCCGTTCCTCGCCGCCGAGCCGAACCTCGGGCTCGTGACGTTGCATCGCTATCCGCTCCAGGTGTGCCTGACCCCGCGCACCTCGGCTCGCTATCCGACGATCGCTCGGCTGCTGTCGCCGGCGACCTCGACCGAGCTTGCCGACTCGTTCGCGCCGTACGTGGCGCTCGCCCGCGCCCATGGCCTGTCGCTGCGAGTCGACGAGCTCAACACGGTCTCGTGCGGTGCCGATCCCGCCGTCAGCAAGTCGTTCGCCTCGGCGCTGTGGGTTCTCAACACGCTGTTCGGTCTCGCGAGCGCCGGCGTCTCGGGGTCAACATCCACACATTCCCGGGGGCGGGGTACGAGCTGTTCCGGATCGCGCAAGACCGGAGGCACCTGGCGCGCGGCGGTCTCGCCCGAGTACTACGGCATGTTGATGTTCGCGCAGGCGACGCCGTCGGGCTCTCGCCTCTTGAGCGTGGCCCCGACCGGGATCCCGGGGGTGTACGTGTGGGCGACGCGCGCGCCCGACGGCACCGTTCGAGTGGTCCTCACCAACGAGGGCAGCAGCCCGCACGCGCTCTCGGTCCACATGCCCGGCAAGTTCGAGACCGTGACGCTGGCGCGCCTTAGAGGCCCCGAGCCCGGGCGCGACGAGCGGCGTGACGCTCGGCGGCCAGAGCTTCGGACCGCAGACCACCACCGGCCGGCTCGCGGGCCCCTCAGAACCAAGTGTCGGTGTCAGGGGACGATGCTCGCTATCCGGTAACGCTGCCGGCGGGGAGCGCCACGATGCTCGTGCTCTCGCCGCCCGCCAGCGGCCATCGGTGACAAGATGGCCGGCGCGATGTCCGGCGTGCTCATCCACGGAGACACGGTGCGCGACCCGGCGATGCGCCACGAGATCCCGCTGATGGTGCCCGACCCGTTCCTGTACGCCGAGGCGGGCGACGAGCGCCACGTGGTCGTGAGCTCGCTCGAGCGCTCCCGCATCGAAGCCGTAGACAGCGCTCTCAATGTCCACGCATTCGAGGAGTTCGGCTACGACGATCTGGTGACCTCGGGCAAGGACCGCGGGGACGCGGTGCTCGAGGTAATGGTGCGCGCCACCCGGTCATTCGGGCTAAACGGCGCCACCGTGCCCGGAAACTTCCCGCTCGAGCTCGCCGACCGGCTGCGCGCCGACGGCGTGACGCTCGCGGTCGACCGCCACCTGTTCGAGGCGCGTCGGCGCGTCAAGAGCGACGCCGAGCTGGCGGGAATTCGCAGGGCGCAGGCGGCCGCGCAGGCCGGGATGCGAGCCGCGGCCGAGCTGCTCCGGCGCGCCGAGCGGGGCGGCACCGGGGTGGTCGCCGACGGCGAGCCGCTCACGTGCGAGCTCGTCAAGGAAGCGATTCGCGCCGCGGTGGCGCGGGGCGGGGCGAGCGCCGATTCGCTGATCGTCGCCCACGGCGGGCAGTCGGCCTCGGGGCACGACATGGGCTCGGGTCCGATCGCCCCCGGCGAGCCGGTGGTGATCGACCTGTGGCCGATGGATCTCGAGTCGGCCTGCTTTGCCGACATGACGCGGACGTTCGTGATCGGCGAGGCGCCCGACGAGCTCCGCAAGTACCACGAGCTGACGCGGGAATCGCTTGCGCGCTCGCTCGACGCAATTCGCCCGGGCGTCGCCGGCAGCGAGGTCTTCCGCATCTCGTGCGAGCCCTACGAGCAGGCGGGGCTGCCGACCCAGCTGAGCAAGGCGCCCGGCCAGGTGCTGGAGGAAGGCTACTTCCACTCGCTCGGACACGGCGTTGGGCTCGAGGTCCACGAGGCGCCTTTGCTGGGACGAGCACCGGACGTACTCGTCGCGGGAGATGTGATCACGCTCGAGCCGGGGTGCTACCGGCCCGGATTCGGCGGGTGCAGGCTCGAAGATCTCGTGCTCGTAACCGAGCACGGCGGCGAGTTGCTGACCGAGTTCCCGTACGACCTCCAGCCCTGACGGCCGCCATAGTGCCGTCGTCGGGGCGATTTCGGCCAGAGTTCACGCCGTAGCGTTCCTCCACGCGATCTGCGGGGTTTGTCTGCCTGAGTCGGATTCGCCCCGACCGGCGGCCACACGCGGCTACCCATCCGGAGCCGCTTTACACCGAACAACGGTCTACGTCGGAGGCTTCTCGCACGAGCACCGGCCGCGCTGAGATGATCCCCAACGAGGTCCGTCGATGCTCGTCGATATGCATGCGCATTTCCCGATGCACCTTCTCGTGGACGACGAGCAGCGGACGCACGAGCGGGCGCGGACCTGGTGGCGGCAGCGCTGGCAGGGCCGGCTGGTCGACCTGATCTCGCGGTTCGCGAACTACCAGGGTCCGGGGGACACGCCGAGCGTGAACGAGAAGCTGATGCGGGACGGGGGCGTCGGAGTCGCGCTATCGGTGCTCTACCAGCCGTTCAGCGAGATCGATCTCACCGAGAGCTACGGCGCGCCGCCGCGGCAGAGCTACTTCAAGGCGATCTGCGACCAGCATCAGACCGTCGAGGACTACGTGTCCGCCCACACCGACGCGGTCGCGATCGCTCACACCGTCAGCGAGCTCGACGCGCAGCTCGCGGGCGAGGTCCCGATCCTGATCCACGCGATCGAAGGCGGCTTCCAGCTCGGGCGAGATCCGGCCGAGGTGCGCAGCAACGTGCAAACGCTGGCCGGTATGGGGGTCGCGTACGTGACGGTCGCGCACCTGTTCTTCCGCGACGTCGCGACGAACGCCCCGGCGCTGCCGTTCCTGCCGGACCGCGTCTACAACTTCGCGTTCCCCCAGGACAAGACTCTCGGCCTCACCGCGCTGGGACACGAGGTGATCGACGCGATGGTCGACGAGGGAATCCTGATCGACATCACCCACATGCGCACGCAGTCGATCCAGGACGTGTTCGCGCAGCTCGACGCGCGCGATCCGGCGAAGGAGATCCCGGTGATCGCCACCCACATGGCCTACCGCTTCGGCGGTCTGGAGTATTCGTTCGACGACGACACGATCAGGGCCGTAGCGCGGCGCGGCGGGGTGCTCGGCTGCATCCTGTGCGAGCACTACATGACGAGCGGCCTGTCGGCCGCCAGCTCGCTCGAGGGCTCGCTCGAGACGGTGTGCCGACACATCGACAAGATCCACGATCTGACCGGGAGCTACGACCACATCGCGATCGGGTCGGATCTCGACGGCTACATCAAACCCGCGCTGCCCGGCCTCGACGACATGAGCCGGATGACCAGCTTGCAGGACCACCTGCGCACGCGCTACGGCGACGCCGATGCCGAGAAGATCTGCAGCGGTAACGCGCTCCGGGTGTTGCGGGCCGCGTGGGGCCACAAGCGGCCGCGGTCGTAGGCCGTGTCGACAGGTGCTCGCTTCCGCACGCCATCGCCGGGTGGCGAGCTGAAGACGATCTTCGGGGTCCTCGCGGCCACGGCCGGGATCGTCGTCTACGTCTTCGTGGTCGGGTGGATCGTCGAACTCGTCCGGCTGTCCGCGGCCCGGCTGCCGGCGTCGGCCGGGGTCTCGGCGCTCGGCAGCCGGCAGCTGTTCGGCATCGGCCTCGTGTCGACGCTGCTGACGGCCGGCGTGTTCGGCGTGGCCTGCGCGATCGCGTACTTCAGCTCTCGGCGTCGATGGGACGTCCAGGGCCAGGATTGGCACGACATCGTGCGGAAGGGCGGCGTAGGGAAGGCCGCGGCCGCCCCGAACGCCGCCGTCGAGCGCCGCCGCCGGAAATGGCGCCACGCCTCGGTCAAGGCCCAGCGCGCCCGGGCGGTGGCGGCGCGCTCGAAGGGGTGGCCGCTAGGCCTGGTCCACCGCTCCGCGGAACTGGTGGCGACCGGCAACAAACGCCGTGCCGAGAAGCTTCCGCCCGAGCACCCGAAGCCGCTCGAGACCGCGCCACTCGGCGATTTCGCCGTGAGGATCATCGCCGGCTTCAACATCATGGTGCTCTCGGCGCTGATCGGTCTCGGCGTCGCGCGCGGCGTGGGCGCGGCGGTTCCGATCGCGCGGTGGGTTGGGGTGGTCATTGGTGTGGGCGTGTTCTTCGGCATCCGCTGGGTCCTCACGCGCGTGAGCCCGCTCGTGTTCGACGCGCGGATCCACGCCCTCGTGTGGGCCGTGGTGGGGATCGCGGCCGTGTTCGCCTCAGCGCCGATCGGCGTGATCGTGCTCACCGCGGCAGGGGTGGCGACGCTCGGCCGAAGCCTTGCGCGAATCAACCAGCCGCAGTCGGTAGCCGAGTTCGTGCGCTCGCCGTTGCCGTGGATCCTGCTGACGATCTGTCTCCTGCTCGGGCTCGCGTTCAGCGCGACGCCTCCGATCTCGTTCCCGCGGGTCGTGCTCACCACCACCAGCGGCAGCCGCACCGGGGGCTACCTGACCCGGACGAGCGCCGGGGTCTACATCGTCACGTGCACGGCGCTCGCCGACGCGACCTCGACCGACGAGCGACTGGAGTTCGTGCCTGCGGCCAGCGTCCAGGACGTACGCCTCGGCGGGGGCACGGCGTATTTCGACTCAGGCCGGCGACCCTCGCTCGCGACGCTCGCGCTCGAAGGGCTCGGAGTTGGGGGGAGCACGCCGACGCTGTTCAACGCGGCGCTGCGGGCGACGCAGCCGACCTGCGCCGGCGGCGGTCCTCCGTTCCTTTCGAGCGGATACGAGGACCCCGCGCTCGGCACCGGGGTGATCGCGGGACCCGCTCCCGCGGGCGGGCAGGCGAACGACGGCGAGCCGCCGATCGAGCGGACCGCTCCGTCGGCGATCGCCGCGCTCGCCAAGCGCTACCAGCCGACGCTCTTGGTCACGGTCGCCGACCAGAACTGGCCGACTTCGGTCAATGCGATCCTCGACGAGCGGGGGCCGACGGACAAACCCGTGTGCCTCGTGCAGCAGCGCTCCCCGCACGAGGTGTGCCCGCCGTCGCCCTCGAGTCTCCGCGGCGTCGGGGCGCAGTCCTCGGACTACCTCCAGCTGCCGGTGAGGCTGGCCCGCAACCAGAGCCCCGGTGGGCAGTTCCAGGCGTTCCTCAGGGGCCAGTACACCGCGTCGGGCTCGCTCCACAACTGGCTAGCCGATCCCGGCGTGCTTGACCCATGGCGCTCGGCGGAGATCTACTTCTACTACCGCGGACCGGTCAGCATCTCGGCGTTCCCGGCTCGGGCCCGAGACCCGAACGTCCCCTCCGGCCTGATCGCGCTCGAGTACTGGTTCTACTACCCGTTCAACTACTTCCCGCTGGTGACGAACGCTGACCTCATGAACGAGGCGCCGATCGCCGGCGACGACGAGAACGTCGACCTGCATCAAGGGGACCTTGAGCACGCCGACGTCCTCCTCGACCCTCGCACCCACCTGCCGCTATGGCTATACCTGGCACGCCACAGCTACGAGGGCCAGTTCATCCCGTGGAACAGCCCGCAGCTCCAGTTCGACGACGGCCATCCGTTGCTCCAGGCGGCCTTCGGTGGCCACCCGACCTATCTCGCGGGTTGCGGCGCCCGGCCGAGGCCGGTGACATACGACCTGACCAGCGACTGGCTGTCGTGTGGGTCAGGGCGTTTCGCCTTCCGGGCGGCGACGACGCCGCTGGTCGACATGGGCGATCAGGCGCGAACGCCATGGGCGTGCTGGCCGGGCTACTTCGGGGAGGCGTCGACCAAGCTCGAGGTTCAGGCGGCCAACCAGTCGGAGAACGTGGCCGACTCGATCAAGCACTTCGTATTCGTCGCCGGTCCGCGCGCGCCGCTGCAGCAGGCCGAAAACACCGGCGTGTGCGCCGGCAATCCGCAGGCGCCAGAGCTGGCGGCGGGTGGCGGCTAGGGGCGAGCCACTCGGAGCGGCTGGGTGCCGTGACGTCTACGTCGGGCGGGTCCGCGAGAGGATCGCTTCGAGCGCGCGCGTGTTGACGACATCGGCCGCGGTCGCCCATCCCCGCCGGGCGGTCGCGACCGCCAGCTCCATGTTCTCGAGTCCCGCGATCGAGTGCGCGTCGGTCGAGCACACGATCTCGACGCCGGCACGCAGCGCGTCGCGGACGTGCTCGCCGCTCAGATCGAGCCGGGGAGCGAGCCCGTTGACCTCGAGCGCCACCCCTAGCTCGAGCGCGAGCGCGAAGATGCGGTCGAGGTCGACCGCATTCTCGGGCCGGCGGTTGATATACCGGCCCGTCGGGTGGCTGAGACAGCGCACGTACGGGTTGCGCAGCGCCTCCTCGACGCGCCTGGTCATCTCGGGCGCCGGCATCCGCTGCCCGCCGTGCACGCTGGCCTGGACCCAGTCGAGCTCGGACAGGACGTCGTCGGGAAGGTCGAGCCGGCCGTCGCCGAGGATGTCGCATTCGATTCCCCGCAGTACGCGGAACGGCGCGAGCACCTCGTTGGCGGCGGCTATCTCCTCGCCCTGCCGGCGGACGTCGTCGGGAGTGAGCCCGCGCACCGCCCCGACCGCGGGCGTGTGGTCGCAGATCGCCAGGTAGTCGTATCCGCGCTCGCGCGCCGCCCGGCCCATCTCCTCGACGCTCGCCCGGCCGTCCGACCATGTCGTGTGAGAGTGGAGGTCGCCCCGGATGTCGGCGACCTCGACGAGCGCAGGCGGCTCGCCGGCGAATGGTTGTTCCCGCAGCTCCGGCGGACACCACGGGATTCCCAGCGCGTCGTACACCGACCGTTCGTCGGGCGCGTCCGGTAGCGGCTCGAGCGCCGCGACGTACGCCGGCGATCCCGTCGCCCGCACCAGCGCGGTCCCGAACCGCTCGGGCTCGGCGGCGACGACCTCGAGCGGCACGCCCTCGATCGTGACTCCGATCGCGCGCCGGTCGCCGCGCTCGAGCAGTGCCACGATCTGCGGGAGCGCGGCGAAGCGATCGAGCACGGGCCCGGGGTCGGGCGCGGCGCACACGACCGCGAGCCACTCGCACGAGTCGCGCCAGCGCCGGACGTCGCCCGCGGGCTCGCCGCCGAGCGTGGCCGCGATCGCGCCGACCAGCTCACGGGCCTGGCTGAGCAGAAGTCCTTGTCGGGGTCGCGGTGACCGCTCGCTGGCGAGCGCCTCGAGCAGCAGCGCCTCGGTCTTCGGGCCGATCCCCGGCACGTCACGCAGCCGTCCCGAGGCCGCGGACTCGCGGAGCTCGTCGGCGGTACGCACGCCGAGCGCCCGCGCCAGCTCGACCGACCGGCGGGCGCCGAGACCGAGGTAGCGTCCGAGGCCGACGAGGTCGGGCGACAGCTCGCGCTCGAGCTCGGCGAGCTCGGCGATCTGTCCGGTCTCGATCAGCTCGCTCAGCCGCGCCGCGATTCCCTCGCCGATTCCACGCAGCTCGCGGACCCGCCCCGACCGCACGAGGTCTGCGACCGGGAGCGCGGCGCCGCGGATCGAGTCGGCGGCGCGGCGGTAGGCGCGGATCGTGTACGGATTCGCCTCGACGAGCTCGAGCATCAACGCGAACGTCTCGAGGCGATCCGCGATCTCGGCGTTGTCCACGAGCAGTAGTTTCCCCGTGATGGCCAAGGTTCTGATCACCGGTTCGGCGGACGGCCTCGGGCTGATGGCGGCACAGCAGCTCGTCGCCGCCGGCCACGACGTCATCGTCCACGGCAGAAACAGCCGGCGCGCGGACGACGCGCTCCGGGCGGTGCCGGGCGCAGGCGGCGCGCTCGAGGGGGACCTGTCGAGCATCGCGGAGACGCGCTCGGTCGCCGACCAGGCAAACGCCGCCGGGCCGTTCGACGCCGTAATCCACAACGCCGCGGTCGGCTTCCGCGAACGGCGGATCGAGACGGTCGACGGCCTCGAGCACGTGTTCGCGATCAACGTGCTCGCGCCGTACCTGCTGACCGCGCTGATCGTGGCGCCGGCGCGGCTCGTCTATCTGAGCTCGGGCATGCACCACGGTGGCGATCCCGACCTGTCCGACCTGGGGTGGAAGCGCCGGCAATGGAGCGGCGCCCAGGCGTACTCGGATTCCAAGCTGTTCGACCTGACGCTCGCGCTCGCGGTCGCCCGGCGCTGGCCCGGCGTCCGCTCGAACGCGGTCGATCCGGGCTGGGTCGCGACCAAGATGGGCGGGCGAGGCGCGCCCGACGATCTGGACCTCGGCTGCGACACCCAGGCGTGGCTCGCCACGAGCGACGATCCCGCCGCGACCGTCACCGGCGGCTACTTCTACCACCGCCGTCCGCGCGCATTCGACCCCGCCGCCGCCGAGGTCGAGTTGCAGGACGGGCTGCTCGGGGTGTGCGCCGAGTTGACCGGGGTGACGTTGCCCGACGGCTGATCAGCAGGCGGCGTGAGGCTGAGCGACGGCGGCTGGCTCTAGCGAGACCCGCTCGGGCGCGGTCCGGTCGGGCGCCGCGGTCGGGCGGGTCCGCTCGGGAGCGCCGCCGTTGAGGCTGCGCGACCCGAGCAATGCGACCACTACCGCGACGCCGCCGGCGGCCCCAGCGAACGCGAACGCCGCGACCGCGCCGGCGCTCTGCACCAAACCGCCTGCAACCGCCGCGCCCAGCGCCTCGCCCGTCATCGCCGCGGTCAGCCCCCACGAGAACGCCTCGGTGTTCGTGCCGGCCGGCGCGAACCGATCGACCATCGCGTAGATGCTGGCCGCGGTCGGGGCGATCGTCGCGCCGGCGAGCAGGATCACCGCCGCGATCCCGAGCACGCTGCCGGTGACGAGCGTCAGCGCGCCGTGGGCGACTGCGAGCGCGCCCAGGAGCAGGATCAGCCCGCCTGCGCGCCGCGCCCCGCCGCCGAGACGAGTGGCGGCGATGCCGCCCAGGAGCGACCCGAAGCCCCACAGCCCGAGCAGCGGCCCGGCGGCGGCGGTGCTGCCGAGCGCCTTCGCGGCCGCGGTCACCCCGACCTCGGTGGCGCCGAACACCGCACCGGTGCCGAGTTCGAGCAAGGCCAGGACCAGGATCGCCGGCGAACGGAGCGAGCCTCCGCGGCGCCGGGGCGCTGAGGGATCGGGCCGCCAGGCGCGCGATGCCGGCTGGGCCGCGAACGCGAGCGTCGAGACGAGCATGATCACGCCGCCGGCGGCGAGCGCGGCGCCCGTCGACCAGAGCGCCCCGAGGCCGAGCGCGAGCGGCGGGCCGAGGATGAACGTGACCTCGAGCACCGTCGATTCGAACGCGAACAGCGCGGGCAGCCGACCCGGGTCGCTTGCCATCGCGGGCAGCAGCGTGCGCACGCACGCCGACAGCGGCGGAGTCGACATCCCCGCGGCGGCCGCGAGCGCCACCAGAGACCGCCGGCGGGGTGCTCGACGGCGCGAGCCCGGTGGCGACGAGGACCAGCGCCGTCACGATGGCGCCGGCGACAAGGACCGTCGTCTGACCGCACCGGTCGACGATCCGGCCCAGCAGCGGGGCGGCGACCGCGCCGGCGATCGCGTAGGCGCCGCTGACCGCGCCGGCGATGGCGAACGAGCCGGTCAGATGCTGAGCGTTGACGAGCAGTGCGATGCTGAACATCGCGAGCGGGAGGCGAGCCAGGATCGAGCTTCCAAGCAACGCGCGTGCTCCCGTGGTGGAGAGGAACGAGGACTGTGAGTTATTGGTCGTCATGGTGCGGCCAATCTAGGTCGAAAGCGGCTCACTGATAAGAGCCAATTCCGCGCCGGTTTAGTGGACCGGTTCGGTGCGCGCAGCGGGCAGCGGACAGCGCGATGCCGGCGACGTGTTCGAACTGAATCGGTCGGGTTTCGCCGAGGCGCGCCCTCTCTGGACCGGACGCGGAGTTCCGGCGGGGCTGGCGCGGCGCACATGTCGCCAAACCCGGCGCCGGCCCACGGTGGCGCACATGTCGCCAAACCCGGCGCCGGCCCACGGTGGCGCACAAGTCGCCAAACCCGGCGCCGGCCCACCGCCTTGGCTACATAAGCGCCGGGGTGGCGCTTATCTAGCCATGGCGTCGGGCGGAATGCGGCTTTAGCGAGTTCCGCACGGGCGGAATGCGGTTCACAGCAGGTCGCCGATTGCGGCGATTCCTCGCGCGATGGCGGGCTCGCTCAGGTTTCCGAAGCCGAGCACGAGCTGCGGGGGACCCGCGCTCCTACCCAGGCGGAACGAGCCCATGCCGTACAGGCCGATCGAGCGAGTCCGCGCGGCCTCGGCGATGCCGTGTTCGTCGGCGTCGTCGCCGAGCCGAGCGACGGCATGGAATCCGGCCGCGAGTCCGTGCAGTCCGACGTGCGGTGCCTGCTCGGCGAGCATCCGGGCCAGCGTGTCGCGACGCCCGCCGTAGATGTCGCGCATGCGACGCAGGTGTCGGTCGTAGCGGCCCGACTCGATCAGCGTCGCCAACGCGAGTTGCTCGAGCGTCGGCGACCCGCGGTCGCTCAGCCGCTTGTCCTCGGTCACCGCCTCGAGCAGGCGCGGTGGGCAGACGACCCACCCTAGCCGGAGCCCCGGAGCGAGCGACTTGCTGACCGTGCCGATCAGCGCGACCCGATCCGGTGCCAGTCCCTGAAGCGCGCCGACTGGCTCGCGGTCGTAACGGAACTCGGCGTCGTAATCGTCCTCGATGATCGTGGCGTCCCGCTCGTCGGCCCAGACGACGAGCGCCTGTCGTCGCTCCGGCGCCAGCGCGGTCCCGGTCGGGAACTGGTGGGTGGGGGTGAGGATCACGGCGCGGACGCCGGTGGCGGCGAGCGCGTCGACATCGATCCCGCGCTCATCGATCGGAATCGGAACCGCCTCGATCCCGAGCCGCGCGGAGATCTCGGCGTAGTCCTCGTCGCCTGGATCCTCGATCGCCACCAGCCGGATTCCGTCGTCGGCGAGCGCACGCAGCACGAGGTTGACCCCCTGACCGAAGCCGAGGCAGATAACGATCCTCTCGGCCTCGGCGACCGTGCCCCGGACGCGGCGCAGGTACCCGGCGAGCACCTCGCGCAGGGCCTCGATGCCGCGCGGGTCGCCGTAGCCAAGGTCGCTCGGGGTGGCGGTGCGGCAGCTGTCGCGCATCGCCCGGGCCCAGTCGGCGCGCGGGAAGCTCGTGAGGTCGGGGACCCCGGGAACGAAGTCGACCGCCAGGCGAGGCGACGGAGCCGGCCCCGCCGGCTCGGGGACGAGCAACGGGGCCGGCGCTGAGGCGGGCGCGAGCGCACCCGCGGCGACCCGGGTGGCCGAACCCGTATGCGAGGTGAGGAAGCCCTCGGCCTGGAGCTGGCCGTAGCACTCGAGCACGAGCCCGCGCGAGATTCCTAGTTCGGCGGCCAGCGCCCGGGAGGACGGGAGCCGCTCCCCGGCGGGCAGCCGGCCAGACCGGATCGCCTCGCGCAGCTCGCGTTCGAGTTGAACCCGGAGCGGCTCGGCGCGGGTTCGATCGAGCGCGAGCAGCAGCTCCGGACCCAAACCGGCCCACTCAATCGCCATCGAAACGGATCGTACCGGGGGGCCGATTTAGGCCAGGTCCGTGACGTCCTGATCCGGCCGGCCCGAGCGACCCCTGATCCGGCCGGCGGGAGCGACCCGAGGTGGGGCTCACGTCGCTTTTCGCCACGGTCCGCGCAGCCCCAGCCGCGTGGCGCTGAGCGCGATCACCGACGCCTCGACGTACAGCGAGGCCATCCCGAGCGTGCAGAGCCAGTTGCCGACGTCCGGCTGATCGCCGGGGAGCCCGAGCGTCCGGCTCCAGAGGTAGCCGATGAACGGGCCGGCGGCGAGCCCCGCGGTCGCGATCCAGGCCAGCGGCGAGGCCCAGTGCGTAATCGCCAGCGCGACTGGGATCGCCGTCGCGATCACCGCGACGTACGCCCAGAAGATCCAGCGTGTGCTCTGGTATGTGCCGACTGCGTCCAGGACGTGGATCACCGCGATCGCGGCCACGCCGACGGCGCCGAGCAGTCGTGCCGAGCTCTCGCTGAGCGGCGCCGGAAGCTCGGCGGGGCGCCCCGCCGGGGCCGCGAGCGCCAGGACGCGATGTCGGTTGTCTTGGGATTTCGATGATGCTTCCATGGTGGTCTCCTACACAGCGTAGTTGGTGTCTCGCTCCTGGAGACTCCGCCGGCGGGCCGATCCTTCCGCCGGGCGTCCTTGCTCGCTCCGTGAACTGTGAGGGATTGCACAAGTTCGAATGGGTTACTCGGTGTCGTCGAGCGGGTATTTGAAGGGCTCCGGAGATGCCGCGCGACTTGGTGTGCCGAAACGTAGGGCTGCTCGCAGAGCATCACTGAACCGCCGCTCGAACACGTATCCAGGAGAACGATCGGCACCGTGCTGACCGCTGGCCAGACTCCAACGCACACCGTCGTCGCGATGACCACTCGCGACCTGCGCCCGTGGCGGCGGACCCTGAAGCACAATCGCGCGCTCCCCGAAAGTGGTCAACCGGAGCCGGGAAGCACCAGCCGGAGGTAACGACGATGACTGCGTTCCAGGACGATGTTGGCGCGGCCACCGAAGCGTACGCGGCGTACGTGAACGCGCCGCGAGGCATTCTCGCCAGCGACCAGCAGCAGTACTTCGACCAGGATCTGGTCCGGGCGCGCGCGGCGATGGAGAGGGCCTGGCTCGAGGCTAAGCCCGTGCGTGAACCCACCTAGCGCGCGAAAAACCTGACGCGGCCCTCCGAGGGCGGTTGACCGCCTCCGGCGCTACTGGTTGAATCGCACCTACGGGGCGTGGGGCGCCGAGTAACCGGAGCGCCGGCGCCGGCAAGGTCAGCTTCCAGGGGTTCCAGTTCACGAAGCCGCTGGACAAGTACAGCGCGCAGTTGTTCCAGGACCTCGCCTCCGGGACGCACCTGGCATCGGTCGAGATCATCGTGCGCAAGTCGGGTGCTAACGGCATGGAGGACCCGATCGTCCAGTACCTGCTCAAGACTGTCGCGCTGACGAACATCCACATCTCCGGAGCGTCGAAGAACGCGACGGAGACGATCCAGGGTAAGTTCGCCGCGATCTCGTTCGTCCTCTACGGGCAGAACAGCAACGGCACGACGCCGGTGACCTCGACCGGGGGTTGGAGCCAGGTGACGAACCAGCCGGTCACCGTCCCCGGCCTCGGATCCGTCGGAACAGTCCGCGATACGCATAGGCATAAGTAGCTCCGCCACCGTCGCCGGAGATCGATTCAGCAACGATGCGTACTGGAAAAGGGGCCACCACCATGGCCCCTTTTTCAGCACACGAGGTGCTCGCACCTGCGCCCTGCGAACCTTGACATGCAGCCATATGGCTGCATATAATCATGCAGCCATATGGCTGCACATTCGGAGACACGGGAGATCGATGGGGTATTCAGAGCGCTCGCTGATCCGAGCCGGCGCCGCCTGCTGGACAGCCTGAACGCTCGCAACGGCCAGACGCTCCGCGAGCTCTGTGCCGACATGGACATGGCCCGCCAGTCGGTCAGCAAGCACCTCGCGGTGCTCGAGGCGGCCAACCTCGTGACCACGCTGTGGCGCGGCCGCGAGAAGCTCCACTACCTCAACGCGGCTCCGATCAACGCCATCTCCGAGCGGTGGATCGATCGCTACGACCAACCGCGAGTCGACGCACTCGCGGACCTCAAGCAAGCACTGGAGAACCCCACGATGCAAAAGCCCTCATTCGTCTACACGACGTACATCCACACCACCCCGGAGCGGCTCTACGAGGCGCTGACCGATCCGGCGTTCACGAAGCGCTACTGGGACGTGACCTTCGACACGGACTGGACCGTCGGCTCGAGGATGGTGTGGGACAACCATGGCGCGATCATCGAAGATCCCGGCCAGGTCGTGCTCGAAGCCGACCCGGGCCGTCGCCTCTCGTATACGTGGCACACGTTCACCCCGGAGCTCGCAAGCGTGATCGACCTAAGCGACGAGCAGCTCGCCGCGTTTGCGGCCGAGCCGAGGTCGAAGGTGACGTTCGAGATCGAGCCGGCCGGCGACGCGGTCAAGCTGACGGTCGTCCACGACGACTTCGAGCCGGGGAGTAAGGTCGCCGAGAGCGTACGCGGGGGCTGGCCGATCGTGATCGCAAAGCTCAAGACGCTGCTCGAGACCGGTGAGCCCTTGAACATCTCGGGGCGGGGGAGCCGGGCGGAAGCGGAGCTCGTCGAGCGCTGAACACCGGTCGCCGGTGCGCCGCATCCCCGCGGCGCGCCGGTGCCCGCCGGCGCCCGGTCCCGCGGCGACCGGCGTGGTCCGGGCGAGCGCCGGCGCCCGCCGGCGCCCGGTCCCGCGGCGACCGGCGGTGGTCCGGGCGAGCGCCGGCGCCGGCGACCGTCAGTCGCGGATCGTGGTATCGAGCTCGAGCTGCAGCGGCGAGGGCTCGAGCGGCTCCTCGGTCGCGCGCGGCCGCCCGCGCTTGGCCCAGTGCGCGAGCACCTGATGCGCGCGGCAGCTCCGGTAGGTGATCCGCCGGTCGAGCGGCTGGAAGGCAAGGCCCTCGGGCGCGTTTCCGGTCACGAGCGCGTGGAACCGGCGGCCGAGCCGATCCACCTCGACGATGTCCCCCGCCTGGATGCCCTCGAGCCGCACCTCCCCAAGCTTACGAGCGCACGGGGACGACGGTAGAACGCAGCAAACCCGCTGCTCCACGGCCACCCAGTGCCACGTAAGCATGCTTCGATCGTCGACATCTCTACCGAGATCCGAACATCGCGGCGAGGATATGCGGTGCGACGTAGACCTCCCACGCCGCCGCGAGCACCAGCGTCGGCACCGCGAGCGAAACGGTGACGATCGTGGCCGCCAGCAGGCGCTCCCACTCGCCCCGCCGGCTCGCCACGATCCACGCCGCGAGCGGGAGGAACAGCGCGACGAGCTCGGGCAGCGCATGGGGGAGCAGCCCGAGGAGCAGCAGCGCCGGCGAGGCGTGGAGCGCGGCGGCGTCTCGGGCCGCGGCGGTCCCGATTGTGTACGCCTGAAGGCTCAGCGAGAAACCGGTGGCGGTCACGACGAAGGCCATCGCGAACGGTTGGCCGCGCTCGTGAATCGTTCGCACGATCCCGCGGTGGTGCCCGGCCTGCAGCGGCAGCGAGCTCCCCGCGATGAAGCCTGCGACACACGCCATCGCGTGCAGCGCGAGGACGAGCGAGTTGTCCCGAAGGATCTGGACCACGTCGCCGAACCCTCCGACCGCGAACGGAGGCGCGCCGAGGTCGATCGACCCCGGCGAGGCAGGGGTGATTAGGGCGATCGCCAGGACCGCCCCGAGCAGGAGGCTCGCCGCAGCAAGTGAGCCGAGCAGCCAACGGCGGAGCACCGGCCACGGGCGATCGCGCCACGCCTCGAGCGTCGCTCGGGTGCGGCGGACCCCGTGTACCAGCGCGTATGAGGATGCGTCCACCGATCGCTCATCGACGCCCGCGGTCGATCGATTGAGGCCCCGGTCGGTCGCTCAGCCATCCGGCTGTGGCGTGGTGGGCGCGATCGCGACCCGGGCTGACTAGGCCGGGCACCGCACGCGCCCAGGCCATAAGATCCGACGATCGTGCTTACCGATCTGCCCGCGGCGAAGGCGTGGACCAACTGGGTCGGCAACCAGTCATTCACACCGGGCTACGCGGCGGCGCCGCTCGACGAGGAGGAGGTGGCGGCGCTCGTGAAGGACGCGTCCGAGCGCGGGGCCGGCGTCAGAGTCGCGGGCGCGCGCCACTCGTTCACGCCGATCGTCCAGACCGACGGACTGCTCCTCGATCTTTCGGCGCTGCGCGGCGTCGTCGCGACCGACCCGGAACGCAAGCGCGCGACTGCGCTGTCCGGGACGCTCATCCGCGACTTCTACGAGCCGCTGTGGTCCGAGGGCCTCGCGCTGAAGAACCAGGGCGACATCGACACCCAGCAGATCGCCGGCGCGGTGTCGACGGCGACGCACGGATCGGGGATCCGCAACAAATGCTTCTCCGGGGTCGTCCGCGGAGTCCGACTCGTGACCGCGACCGGGGAGATTCGCGACATCGATGAGAGCGAACCCGACCTCCTGCGCGCGGCTCAGGTTTCGGTCGGGATGCTCGGCGTGATGACGCGTCTCGAGCTCGAGGTGACCGACTCCTACCGGCTCACCGAGCAAATCGATCTCTGGCCGTGGGAGGAAGTGCTGGAGCGCTGGAACGAACTCGTTCACGAGCATCGGCACTTCGGCTTCTTCTGGCTGCCGACCGAGGAATCGGCGGCGCTCTACAACCTCTCCTCACACGATCAGACGATGGCCGACAAGTGCTACGTGAAGATCTATGACGACGCCGCGCCCGATCAACCCGACAGCGCGGTGGAAGGCCGGCGGACCGATCGCTGTTACCGGATCTACCCGATGGTCTACGACCCCAACTTTCACGAGCTCGAGTACTTCGTCCCGCTCGAGCTCGGCCCCGCCGCGCTGTCGGCGATGCGCGACCTGATGCTTCGCAGCCTGCCCGACTCGGTGTTTCCACTCGAAGTGCGGACCGTCGGACCCGATGATGCGTACCTGTCCCCGAACTACAAGACGGCAACGACGGTCATCTCGGTGTCGGGCACGCCGGGCACCGACTACTGGGCATACCTGCGCTCGGTCGACGCGCTCCTGTCGGAGTTCTCCGCGCGCGTGCACTGGGGGAAGCTGCACTTCCTCACGCCCGAGCGGCTTCACGCCTTGTACCCGGAGGCCGACGCGTTCATCGAGGCGCGGCGTCAGCTCGATCCCGGGGGAACGTTCCTCAACGACCACCTGCGCGAACTGTTTGCCTGAGGAGTGACGCTCCGCAGGAGCGTCAGCCTTCAGTCGGCGGAATCGTGAGGTTCAGTTGCGCGAGACGCTCGGAATCGAGCAGCGCCGCCGTAGGGGGCGTGCATACCTCCCAGACACGCGCGGCCAGACAAACCTGACAGCCCCAGCCGAGGGCGCCACTAGCCCCTTTATACGAAATCTTGACGGCGGCCAGCGCTTTCTTAGCGTCCCATTGACGGGACCTCCGCGAGCATGTGACGTGCACCCGTTTGCCATGTCCGTTGCCGATCTCGAGCGCATTTCGTATCCACCGTTCTCACTCCGCCCAGGAGCGGGACGGTGGCGGTCCGTCCGCCTGGCGCTGATCGCCGGCTGGCGCGCCGGCGAGCTAGACCGTCAGCTGGCCGCCGGCATGAGTCCGGACGCCGGCGAGCTCCTGACGATCAGGGGCGAGCGGCTGAGCAGCCGGCGCTACCGCGCGCGCATCGCGGCGGGGCTCGCGCGGGTGGTCCGGGACGCCGAGGCCACCACCCGCGGCTTCAGCGCAGCGGTCCGACCAGACCGGCGCGAGGTGATCGCCGCCCGTACGGTCCTGGCGGCGCTGGATCGCCGGCTGCGGGCCGTCGAGCCGGTCAGCCCCCGGGGCGTGGCCATGCTCGAGTCGCTGCTCACCGACGGGATGAGCCCCCTGTACCGGCCCACCGAATTCGGAGCGCTGGGCAGCCGGCTGCGGGCGGCGGCCGCTGCACTTGAACCGCCCGCGCGACAGCGGTCGGTCCGCGTCGGCCAGGAGGCCACGCGATGAGCACCGCGCCCAAGCGCAGCCTGCACGAGGCGGCCCACAAGATCGGCTACGTGGCTCCATCGCCGGGCAGCGCGCTCGCCGAGGAGTCCGAGGCCACGCGCAAGCGGTTCGAGGCGCTGGAGGACTCCAACCGAGACGTGATCGCTCATGGTGGGAAGGCGATCCTCGCCCTCGGTGCGCTCGGGGTCGTCTACGGGGACATCGGCACCAGCCCGCTGTACACCGAACAGGTGATCTTCACCTCGTACAAGGCCACTGCGCACATCACGCCGGCAACCGTCTACGGGATCGCCTCGTTGATCTTCTGGGCGCTGATGGTCGTCGTGTCGATCAAATATGCGGGCTTCATCATGCGCGCGCACAACCGCGGCGACGGCGGGATCATGGCGCTGACGTCCCTGCTCCAGCGCAATAAGGTCGCCCACGGAGTCCTCCTGGTAACGCTCGGGATCTTCGGCGCGGCGTTGTTCTTCGGCGACGGCATGATCACCCCCGCGATCTCGGTGCTCGGTGCGATCCAGGGAGTTCAGGTGGCCACGCCGGCGCTCGCGCACCTCGTCGTGCCGCTGTCGGTCGCGATCCTGCTCGGTCTATTCATCCTCCAGCGGTTCGGTTCGGGGACGATCGGATGGTTATTCGGACCGATCATCCTCGTGTGGTTTTCGGTGATCGGGCTGATTGGGCTGAGCCAGGTTGTCAAGGACCCGGCGGTGTTCCAGGGGCTGTCCCCGACCTGGGCGATCCGGTTCTTCGTCGATCACGGTGCCGCCGGCTACCTCGTGCTCGGCGGTGTGGTGCTGGCCGTGACGGGCGCGGAGGCACTGTACGCCGACCGCGGCCACTTCGGCGCCGCGCCGATCCGCCTGGGGTGGTTCGCCCTGGCGCTACCGGCGCTGGTCCTCAACTACCTGGGCCAGGGAGTCTTCATTCTCCACCACGCGGCACTGGCGAAGGACGCGAACACGTTCAATCCCTTCTACCAGATGGTCCCGCACTGGGGTCTGTGGCCGATGGTCGTGCTCGCCGCCGTCGCCACCGTGATCGCGTCCCAGGCCGTGATCTCGGGCTCGTTCTCGGTGGCCAAGCAAGCCGTGCAGCTCGGCTTCCTCCCGAGGCTGCGCGTCCTGCACACGTCCACGGTCGAAGGCCAGATCTACGTCCCGCTGATCAACTGGCTGCTGTGCGTCGGCGTGCTCGCGCTGACGCTCGTGTTCCGCTCGTCGAACAAGCTGGGGGACATCTACGGCGTCGCCGTGACCGGCACGTTCATCCTCAACACCGTGCTGTTCCTCGCCGTCGCCCGCCTGCTCTGGGGCGCGGCGAAACGGAAACTGGCGCCGCTTGCCGTGCTGTTCCTGACGGTCGAGGTCGCGTTCTTCAGCGCGAACATCGCGAAGGTCGAGCACGGGGCATGGCTCCCCCTGGCGATCGGAGTCATCATCTCGATCGTGATGATCAACTGGCGCCGCGGCCAGACGATCGTCACGGCGAATCGCGTCGCCCAGGAGGGACCGCTGACCGAGTTCCTCGCCGGACTCGACTCCCAGCAGCCACCGCTGGTCCGGACTCCCGGCGTCGCGGTCTTCCTGTGCCGCGACAAGGGCACGACTCCGCTGGCGCTCCGCGCCAACGTCGAGCACACCCACACGCTTCCAGAGAAGGTTGTGATCGTCAGGGCCGACACCGTCAGCATTCCGAACGTCGAGACGTTCGACCGGTGCGCGGTCGACGTGCTCGGCCATGGCCGCTTCAAGGTCGTCCATCTGACCGCCCGCTTCGGCTATCACGACACGCTCAACATCCCCGAGGTGCTGGTACAGGCGCGCAAGCAGGGCATGCTCGAGCGCAACCTCGACATCGAGCACGCCTCGTACTTCGTCTCGCGGATCACGATCACGCCGACCGCCGATCCGGACATGCCGGCGTGGCGTAAGAACCTGTTCATCGCGATGGCCCGCAACGCATCGAGCGCGGTCGAGCACTTTGGGCTTCCCGGTGATCGCACGGTGATCATGGGATCACGGGTCGAACTCTGAGCAACCCCGCCCGGTCACCGCCGGGCGGCTTTCACGGCCCATAACGTAACGCCAGCGTTCCGGTTTGCCCAGGTCGCCTCACGGTTGCCGCGAGCTTACGGTTTGTGTAGACTTACCGTTCGTGCTGGCTTACCGACCCGATGCGTGGACTGCGCTGGGGGATCCGACTCGAAAGGCGATCTTCGAGCTGCTCGTCGATCGCCCTCGCGCAGTCGTCGAGTTGGCCAGCGAGCTTCCCGTCAGCCGGCCGGCGGTGTCGCAGCACCTTCGGGTGCTCAAGAACGCCGGCCTGGTCGCGGACGAGCCGGCGGGGACCAGGCGGATCTATCGAGTCAACTCAGATGGCCTGGCGGCGCTGCGAGCGGATTTGGAGCGCTTCTGGGGGAGCGCGTTGGCCTCCTACGAGGAGGCTGTCGGGCAATCAACCGAGGAGGACACGTGAGCACCGAGACGCAGGCAAGCCACACGCAGGCGCCACTCACGACGGTAAGACGGTCGATCGTCGTGCAGGCGCCGATCGAGGTCGCGTTCAAGGTCTTCACCGAGCGTTTCGACCGCATCAAGCCCCGGGAGCACAACCTGCTGCGCGTTGAGATCGCGGAAACCGTGTTCGAGCGTCGCGTCGGCGGCTGCCTGTACGACCGGGGCGCAGACGGTAGCGAATGCCGGTGGGCGCGGGTGCTCGCCTACGAGCCACCGCACCGGCTCCTGATCAGCTGGGACATCAGCCCTCGGTGGGAGATCGAGACCGATCTGGACAAAACGAGCGAGGTCGAAGTGCGGTTCGTGCCGGAAGGTGCGAACCGCACGCGCGTTGAGCTCGAACACCGAAACCTCGACCGCCACGGCGACGGCTGGCCGATGCTGCGCGACGGCATCGGGGGCGAGGGGGGCTGGCCCCTTTACCTGCAGCGCTTCGGAGATCTAGTCGCGAGTTCAGCTCCGAGCTCAGCGCACTGAGCCGCGGCATATCCTCGGCTCGTGGACGGCGGCCCGAGCGGACAGCCCAGCGACTTCGCAAGGTAGCTGAGCGCCGGCTTGCGCCTGCCTTGAGAGCGTGGTCCTGTCGGCGATCGTGCCGAACCTCGTCGATCGCAGCCAGCTTCGCGGCGCGCTCGCGCTCGAGTATGGGGCGTGGCGGCGATCGTCGTCGCGTTCCCAGCGCTGCTCCGCTACGACGCCGACGATTGAATCGCGGAGACAGTGACGAGCATGACCTGACGCGACCGAGCGCTACTGGCGGTTGACGATGTCGTCGAATTCCGCGACGTGGCGGTCAGTAGCGGGTGGCGGCTCTCTCCAGGGCGCCGCGGAGCTCGCGTCGGCTCGCGATCGACAGCTTTGCGTAGGCCGCCGAGAGCTGCGTCTCGATCGTCTTCGCGGAGACGAACAGCGCCTGGGCGATCTCGCGGTTACTGAGTCCGTCCGCGGCCATGCGCGCCGCGCGCAACTCGGCCGGCGTGAGTGAACCGGGCGCGGTCAGCAGGGGCCGGCGTGGTCGAGCGCCGGAGGCGATCAGCTCTGAGGTGGCCTGTGGTCGAGGCGCGCCTGTGAGCGCTCGAGGATCGCGACCGCCTCGCGCAGCCGCGTGAGTCCCGCAGGCCCGGAGTCCAGCCCGCCGCACACCGACAGGGCGATCCCGTGGAGATGCGGCGCGCCGAACGCGGCCATCTCGGCAAGCTCGCGGCTGGCGATTTCGACCGCGTCCTCGCGACGCCCGAGCGCGATCAGCGCAGCGGTGGCCGACGGGACCCAGGTGGTCCCGACGCTGAGGCTCTGACCGGCGCTGCGCACCGCGCCATCGGCGTCGAGCAGGTCCGCGAGCCCGGATAGGGGCTCGTCGGCCGCGATCCGCACGAGTCCGCGAATCGCCAGCAAGGCCGCGGCATTCATGCCGGCGTCCGGGAGTACCACCGAGTCGACCATGGCCGCGGCCTGGTCGATTCGGCCGCGCTCGATCAGCACGAGGGCCAGGAACATCGTTCCGTACAGCTCGGCTCCGAGCTCCCGGCCGAGTTCGAGCGCTCGCTCGGACAGCTCCTCGGCAGTGTCAAGATCGCCGGCCCGGAACGCGATATCGGTTCGCACGAGCGCCAGCTGGAGGAACATCGGCGCCGATCCCCGCCGCTGGGCTTCGGCGAGGCCCCGGTCGGCCGCGTCGGCGGCCTCCGCCAGCCGGCCCACCAGGCACAGGACCCAGCTCGCGGTGACATAGCCGTCGTCGAGCCAGCGGAACAGAAGCCGCTCGTCCGCGAGCGCCCGCTCCGCGAGCTCTGAGGCCTCCGACGCAGACCGAGCGGTGAACGTGGCGACCGACGCGAGGGCCGCGAGCATCCTGGCGTCGCGGACCTCGCCTCGCCGGGCTCGCTCGAACTGGCGCTCCGCCCGTGCGAGGACTGCGGGCACTGCCTCCGGGTCGTCCATCCCGCCGCCGATCACTGCCTGCTCGAGGCGCTCCACCAATTCGGGGTCGAGGTCCCGCTCACGCGTCAGCGCGTCATCGAGTACGAGTCGCGCCTCGCTGTTGCGAAGGACTCCGTACAGCGCGAGGGCCAATTCCAACGCGATCTCGGCGCGCTGAGACGGGTCGGTCGCGAGCTCGAGCGCATCGCGCAGCGCGGAGAAATCCTGGGGCACCGGCAACATCGCCTCGGCGCGTCCGAGGTCCAACAGGACCGCCAGCCGGTCGTCGCGGCCGGGTGGCTCGGTGAGCGCCCGGCGCAGGTAGGAGCTTGCTGCCTCGGGCGCGCCGCGGGCCAGGGCGTCCCGGGCCGCGGCGCGAAGCGCTTCCACCACCCATCAGTGGGAGCTTGAGGTCGCGCGGGCCAGCAAGGGCGCAGGGGAACGGATCGTGGCCGAGCTAGGTGGCTGAGCGGCGACCACGCCGACCTACGGTCGCTTGACGAGGCGACCGGATGCCCTGATCCGGTCCGGGCTACAAGCGCGAGACCAGTTCAGCCACGATTTCCGCGGCGGCCTGTGACCGCCTGGCGAGCGCGACGCTCTGGCCGGCCCACAACGACAGCGGTTCGATCTCGCCGGTGGTTCCAACCATCGGCGGCGCGGGTTCATATCGAACGATCGCTTCCCCGGAAGCGAAGTGGGCCAGCACCTCGCCCTCTCGGGGTCTGCTTCCCAGCGCCGGCCGGCCCGCGGCCTCCCACATCTCGGCCGTGGAGTTGTGGATGGCGCGGTGCGAAGCGTCCACCGGCCATCCCACCGCATATAGGTTGGGGTACCACTCGGCAGCGGTCTCGGTAGCGGCGATCAGGCGGCGCCGATAGTCCTCGTGGATCGGCATTTCATCGGCTAGCAGGAACCGCGTGCCGAGCATCGCGCCCTGCGCGCCGAGGGCGAGCACGGCCGCGACTCCGCGAGCGTCGCCGATCCCACCGGCCGCGATGACCGGCACCGGCGCCACCGCGTCGACTACCGCCGGCACGAGCGGGAGCGTTGCCACGCCACTCCAGACGTGCCCCCCGGCTTCCCACCCCTGCGCGATGACGATGTCCACTCCACATCCCACTGCGCGCCGCGCCTCCTCGACGCTGCCGACCGTGTGCATGACAAGCCCTCCGGCGTCATGCACAGAGTCGACGTAGCCGCTCGGATCGCCCCAGAAGAGCGACACGATCCGCAGACCCGCCGACAATGCCTGATCGACACGATGGTGCTGATCCCAGGCGAGAACGAAGTTGCCGGCAAAGGGCCGGTCGGTGAGGGCTGCCGTTTCCCTGACCACATCGCCGGCATCATCGGCCCACCCCAGCCCCAGGGTGCCGAGACCGCCGGCATTTGAGACCGCGGCGGGCAGCCGGGGATCTGCAGCCACCGGCGCCTCGACGATCGGGTGGTCGATCCCCAGCAAATCGCATACCGGCGTGTGGGCACTCATCGGGATGGGTCCCCTTTCTGGCGCCCATGGCGCCCGTTGACTAGGCTCAGTCTGCACCGCACGGCCATCATTCTCGGCACTCCTCAACCCTCCACGGGAGTAGATCATGCGTAGCGACATCGTCCCCGGCGGCACCTTCCCCGACTACGAGTTGCCCGACCAGGAGAGCACTCCGCGAAAGCTCAGCGAGATCCAGGGCGAGGACCCGCTGATCCTCACGCTCGCGCGCGGAAACTACTGCCCCAAGGAGCACCAGCAGCACCTCGAGCTCGCCGCCAACTATCCCAAGATCGCGGTGGCGTACACGCAGGTCGCCACGATCTCGACGGACTCCCATCACTCGAGCCAGGAGTTCCGCGCGTCGACCGGTGCCCAGTGGCCATTCCTGTCCGACCCGGAACGGACCGTCCAGAAGGACCTCGAGATCCAGGAGTACACCGACCCCGAGCACGACCCGATGATCCCGCACACCCTCGTGCTCAAGCCCGGGCTGGTGGTCCACAGCGTGTACAACGGCTACTGGTTCTGGGGACGTCCGTCGTTTGTCGACCTCTGGCACGACCTACGGACCGTGACGAGCGAGATCCGCCCCGATTGGGACCTGAGCAAACCCGGGCTGCGCGAAGCGTGGGATACGAGCGACTACTCGCCGTTTCACGGATGGAACAAGCGCTCCCCTGAGGCGATGCCGACGTCTTACAACGCCTGACGGCCGACTACAGGATGCGCTCGATCGTGAGACGGCGGGTGCCGCGAGGGAGGGAAACCTCGACCGTGGCGCCGGGCGCCTGGCCCAACAGCGCCTTGCCGACTGGGGATTGAACAGAAAGCCGGCCGCGCGCGCGGTCGGCCTCGCCGGCGCCGACGAGGGTCCAGGTATGCACCTCACCCGTGCTCTCGTCGCGGACCTCGGCGGAGCGGCCGAAGGCAAACGCCGGCGCGAGCCCTTCGTCGGCATGCACGACGACCGCCTGCCGCAGCCGATGCCGAAGCCGAAGGATCCGCGTCTCCAAGTGCGCTTGGTCCTCCTTCGCAGCGTGGTACTCGCCGTTTTCCTTGAGGTCGCCGTGGCCGCGGGCCACTCGAATCCGCGCCGCGATGTCACGACGCCCGACCGTCTCCAGCTCCGCGACCTCTGCCTCGAGAGCCGCCAGGCCCGCCTCGGTGATCGGCTCGCCTTCGTTTCCCGGAACGCTCATCTCGACATTCTTGCGCGTCGGGGCCGCCGGCACCGCCCGAGCTCCGCGCGCATTTTGACCGAGCGGGTCCGGTGCGCGGGCGAGGAAGCTCAGGTTCGGGAGGCTGCGGAGCGGGCGATGCCCATCTCCCAGCGGGCCCAGGCAAGGTTTGCCGCCGCGATCGCCAGGAACACCAGCGTCCACCCATACGTCTTCCAATCGTTCCCACCGAAGGACAGCGTGACGACGCCAAGGCCGGCCGCCACGGCGCCACCGCCGATGCGCAAGGCTGCGAAGCCACGGAGGTGGCGATACTCCCAGGGCGAGATTATGAGCTGCATGCCGGAACGGGGGGGAGATGTCCACCACGCGCGCAGGCCTTTCGGAGCATTGCTGTTGCTCGGTCCATTCATCGGGATGGCTTTCGTTTGACGGTGAGGTCGCCGACTCGATTGCGGCGTATCAAGATGATATCACTTTGATGGTAGCCGTCAAGTGATTATCGACCCTCAAATCCCGTGGTCCCTTGACTGAAGGAGCGGAACAAACCCCTCGGGTAGTCTGCCGTGCGAGGCGGGGGCACTTCCTACTCGTCATGGGGGCCAGCCGGTGGACACCACGATCGAACGCGACGCCGATATCCGGGCTCGGATCCAGCAGCACTGGGACGCCTCCGAAAGCGGTGACATCGACACCGAGCACGCGATCTACGCTGAAGACGCGATCCTCGACTACCCGCAGTCCGGCGAGCGCTTCAGAGGCCGGACGAGGATCAAGGCGCAACGCGGCGGGCACCCGGCCGAACGGCACTTCACCGTCCGCCGGATCCTGGGCCACAGGGACGTTTGGGTGAGTGAGTGCGTGATCACGTATGACGGCGTCCCTACGTACTCGGTCAGCGTCATGGAGATCAGCGACGGCGTCGTGACACACGAGACGCAGTACTTCGCCGACCCGTTCCCGGCCGCGCCGAGCCGCGCGGCGCTAGCTGAGGCCATTCCGGACGGCAACTAGGCCGGCCGGTCGGTCGGTCACAGTCCCGCCAGCCGGCGGGCGATGAACCGTCGCTCCGGATCCGTCGCAGCCAGCCGCAGCGCGTGCTCGAACGCCGCCCGCGCCTCTTCCTGGCGGCCCAGGCGGCGGAGCAACTCGGCCCGGGTCGAATGGAGGTAGCGGTAATCGCCGAGCCCGAGCGAGTCGACGAGCTCGAGCGCCCGCTCGGGCGCGCCCGCCTCGGCGACCGCCACGGCGCGGTTCAGGGCCACCACCGGCGAGCCAGTCAGTTGCTCGAGCCGCCCGTAGAGCACCGCAACTTCATCCCAGTCGATCTCCTCCTCGGCCTGGAGCGAGGCGATCGCCGCCTGGAGCACATACGGCCCGGCCGCCGGTCGTAGTGCCAGCGCTCGCCCGAGTGCGGCGCGACCCGCCTCGACCTTCGAGCGGTCATGGCGGGACCGGTCCTGCTCGGCCAGCGGAACCAGCTGACCGTCGACCACACGCGCCTCGCGGCGTGAGTCGTGGAGAAGCATCAGAGCGAGCAGCCCGTGTACCTCGGGCTCGTCGGCCATCAACTCGGCCAGCACCCGCCCGAGTCGGATCGCCTCTGCGGCAAGGTCGGCGCGATCGGTGAAGCCCTGATTGAAGATCAGGTAGACGACCGCCAGCACCGCCGCCAACCGGTCCGGCAGCCGGTGGTCCACGGGCACGGCGAACGGGATTGCGGTCGCCCTGATCTTGGCCTTGGCTCGCGAGAGCCGGCGCTTCATCGTCTCCTCGGGGACGAGAAAGGCGCGCGCGATCTCCCCGGTGGTGAGGCCCCCGAGTGCTCGCAGCGTCAGCGCCACCTGCGCGTCGACGGCCAGCGCCGGATGGCAGCACGTGAAGATCAGCTCCAGGCGCTCGTCCGGGATCGTGGTGTCGTCGAGGTCTAGCTCGTCCATGGTTGCGGCCGGCGGCTCGGCCTCCAGCAGCCGTGTCTTGTGCTGGAGCGTCCGCTCGCGTCGCACGCGGTCGATGGCACGGTTGCGCCCGGTTGCCACCAGCCAGGCCACCGGGTGCTCAGGCGAGCCGTCGCGGGGCCAACGCTCGGCGGCGATCGCAAACGCCTCCTGGGTGGCCTCTTCGGCCAAATCGATGTCGCCGAGGAAGCCGACCAGGCACGCCAGAACGCGGCCCCACTCGCGCTGGAAGACCTCCTCGATCAGTGCGCCGTCTCCACGGGAACCTCGACGAGCGGACGTACCTCGACCGCGCCGCCAAGCCGGACCGCGGGAATCCGCTGCGCGAACTCCAGCGCCTCGTCCAGGTTGGACGCGTCGAACACGTAGTAGCCGCCGAGCACTTCCTTGGTGTCGGCGTAGGGGCCGTCGGTAATAAGGTTCTCGGCGCCGCCGTACTGAACCGTCGTCGCCGTCTCGCCCGGCTGAAGGTGCCCGCCGCCAAGGCACCGCGAGTCCTCGCGAAGCGCCCAGTACTCCGCGTTCACCGCCGTGTACTCGTCCTCGCCGAGTGCCTCGTGGCTGCCCGCCTTAGCGTAGATCAGCATTGCGTACTTCATGTCCGTCTCCTTTTGGGGGATGGTTGATCATCCTGGAGACGAACGGGCGGCACCAGGGGGGACAGCAGCGCCAGATTTTCTCAGCCCGATGAACCGTACCCGGCGCGATGCCGACGATGGTCTGCCGTCCGCCGACGATCAACGGGACGGCGCTTGCGATCCTGAACGAGGCGGAGGTCAGCGCGATGAGCGGCGTCACCGATGTCGCGATCATCCCGCACACGCAGTTCGTCCCCGGCGGCGTTGCCGTCCGCGCCACGACGTTCGGGCAGTGCATCGACGCGATCCAGGCCCTTCGGGTCCAATGGGCGCCTGGCGCCGCGGCCGGGAAGTCAGACGCCGACGTGCTCGCCGACCTGATCGGTGCCGAGCTGCCGATGACGCCCGCCTTGGGCAAGACGCTCGACCAGCGCTTCACGTTCTATTTCCGTCCCGGCGACCCGCTGGAGACGAACTGCGCGGTCGCCGACGTGCGTCCCGGCAGCGCCGAGATCTGGTCGGCGATGAAGTCGCCGATCTATTTCCAGGAGACGGTTGCCGGGATCCTGGGACTCCCGGTGGCGAGCGTGACGGCGCACGTGACCCAGGGCGGCGGGTCGTTCGGTCGCCATCTGTTCGCCGACGCGGCGTTTGAGGCGGCGGCGATCTCGAAGGCGATCGGCAAGCCAGTCAAGCTGATGTGGCACCGCACGGACAACTTCCGCCAGGGACGAGTGCACCCGATGTGCACCTCGCGGGTACGGGTCACCCACCTGGGAGGCAACGTGGTGGCGTTCGACCAGCGCCACACGAGCGCCGCCACCGACTTTACGCACGGGCTGGGCGAGATCCTGAGCGCGACGCTTGGCGACCTGCCCGAGGGCGACTATCTCGGCTATTCGCAGAGCATCTTCACGCTGACAGCGAACGTGCCCTACAACTTCGGACCGGTCACCCAGCTCCTGAACGAGGTCTACCACCCGCCGGGCAGCGTGTTCAACACCTCGAGCGTACGCAACATCTACAGCCCGGAGGTGACCGTCGCCAAGGAGCTGATGGTGGACCAGGTCGCGAAAGCGATGGGGCAGGACCCGTACCAGTTCAGGCGCTCGTTCGTGCGAGACCCCCGCATGCTCGCGGTGCTGGACGCGGCGGCCAAGGCGGCTAACTGGGGCAAGCCGATGGCGCCGAACACCGCCCAGGGAATCGGTATCTACCACGAGTACAAGGGCTACGCCGCGTGCGTGGCCGAGATCGACTGCACGCCGCAGACCGTCAACCGGGTGGTCGAGAACGGATATACGGGCCCGCGGGTCACCAAGGTCACCTACGCCGTCGACGTTGGCTTGCCGATCAATCCCCTCGGGCTCGAGGCTCAGATGATCGGCGGGATCATGGACGGGATCGCGCAGGCCCTGACCAACAGCTTGCACCTCCAGGACGGCTACTTCCTCGAGGGCAGCTGGGACAACGCCTACTACACGCGCGAGTGGAACTGTCCGCCGAACGATCCGCCCTCGGACGGGATCCAGGTGATCATCATGCCTGCCAATCAAAGCGAGCCGGGGGTGCCGGCGAGTTCGGGGTGGCGGCGTCGATGGCGGCGGTCGCCAACGCGTACGCGCGCGCGACCGGGACGATGGCGACGAGCTTCCCGATCAATCACAACCTACCGCTCGGGTTCACACCGTTACCGACCGTGCCGCCGATACCCCAATCGCCCACCGACGGGTTGCAGGAGGAGTTCTGATGGCCACTTACACCTTCATCCTCAACGGCGAGCAGGTGAATGTCGACTGTTCGGGCGAGTTGCGTCTGCTGTGGGTTCTGCGCGATCTGCTCGGCGTTCACGGACCGAAGTACGGCTGCGGCTTGGACGTCTGCAAAGCGTGCACCTGCCACATCAACGGCAAGGCCTTCAACCCCTGCTCTGTCCCCGTCAGCAACATCCAGGCGACCGACCAGATCACGACGATCGAGGGTCTCCCGGCGACCGTCGGCGAGCAACTTCATCCGATGCAGCAGGCGTGGCTCAAGTACGACGTGGCGCAGTGCGGTTACTGCCAGCCAGGTCAGATCATGGCCGCGGTAGCGCTCGTCAACGAGCTCAAGGCCGAGGGCCGGCAGATCGCCGACACCGACATCGACTCGCTGCGCAACATTTGCCGTTGCGGCACATACGCGCGCATCCGCGAGGCGATCGTCGACGCGGCGGCGAATATGTGACGGGCATGGATGCACCAGCCATAATCGTGTGAGCGAGGCTCCGGGGGGCGCCGCGAGAACGCGAACTGGAGGAGGGACCGTGACCACGCCAGAATCGGTCGACGGTGTCGAGCGTGTTCAGCTCGCCGCGCAGGTCTACATCTACGGCTACCCGCTCGTCTACAACCTGCACGAGATCGATGGTTTTGCGAACAACATCGCATCGATTCCGTTCAGCGCTCCCTACAACCAGTTCGGTTATGCGCGCGCGCTGCTCGGGCCCGAGACCGAGTTCGTCTCGCCCAACAACGACACGCTGTATGTCGTGGCCGCGTGTGATGTGCGTGAGGGACCGGTCGTGTTGCACGTGCCCGACACCGGCGGCCGCTACTACGTGCTCCAGTTCGTCGACGCGTGGACGAACAATTTCGCCTACATCGGCCGGCGCGCGACGGGGACGAGCGAGGGCGAGTTTCTACTCGCGCCCCACGGCTGGGCCGGAGAGGCGCCTGCCGGTATGCGGCTGGTTTCGGCACCCACCGGGATCTTCGTGATCGTTGGTCGCGTGCAAGTCGACGGGGAGGCAGACCTTCCCGCGGTGCACGCCCTGCAGGACCAGTTCACGCTTACGTCCCGGGCCGCTCGCGACGACGGACCCGCGCCACCCACGCCCGGTGCGCCCAAGCCGGATCTACGGGTGCGGGAGGACTTAATGTGGTGGGAACGGCTCCGCGTGGCGCTGATCTCGTTCCCGCCCCCCGAGGCGGACGCCCGGTTTGTCGAACTCGCGGCGAGCTTCGGCGCCACGGCAGCTGAGTCGCCGTACGTGAACCCGGATCCGGCGCTCGCCGAGGTCCTGGTGGCGGGCGCGGCCGCGGGACAGCAGAAGATCGAGGAGCTCGGGCAGGGCGCCGGGCAGGATGCGGTCAACGGATGGAACAGCGCGATGCACGGGTTTGACTACAACCTCGATCACCTCGGCCCGGGGACGCTCGACCGCCCAGACTGGAAGATCGACGACCGCGCGACGGCGTACGCAACCCGCGCCGCCGCTGCACGCGGAGGACTGTGGGGCAACCACGGCTACGAGGCCACCTACGCAATGGCGTGGACGGACGCCGACGGCGACCGGCTTGACGGCTCCGATAACCGCTACGAGCTACGACTCTCTCCGCCACCGCCGGTCGATGCGTTCTGGTCGCTAACGATGTACGACGCCACCGACTTCTACCTGGTGGCCAACCCGATCGACCAATACTCAATCGGAGACCGGACCGCGGGACTCCTAACCGACGACGACGGGTCGGTGACGATCTACATCCAACGAGACGCGCCCGACGCCGACAGGCGATCGAACTGGCTGCCGACGCCCGACGGCAGGTTCCGTCCGCTGATGCGCATGTACCAGCCGCGCCCGGAGGTCCTCGACGGCGAGTACGTCCTCCCCGCGATCACCAAGGCCAGATAGACGGCCAACGTACACGCGTCATCCGCGGCGCCGAGATACGGGGCCTGGTCGAGAAACGTCTCCTCTCTCTGAGGACGTTTCTCGACCAGGCCCTCCGTTCAGTGTTGCTTTGAGCCGCTAGTGCTTCTTGGATTTGGCGCCGCTGGACTGAACGATCGCGATCGGCATCCCGCCGGGGTATGAGCCCCTGCCGGGCGTCGTCTTGATCACGTCGCCCTTCGCCACCTTGCCGCTGGAGGTCTTGGTCACCTTGCCGACCTTGCACCCGTGTGTGGTCAGGAGCTTTTTGGCGGTGGCGAGCGGCATGTTGACGACCCGGGTGACGACACACTTGGTCACGACCGCCTTGGCAGCGGTGAACGTTACGGCCGACTTGTTGTTGGTGGTAACGGGATCCGTGGCCGCCAAGGGCTGAGTGACGGTCACCGTGTTCGTGAAGGTGCGCGCCGACGGGCTCACGACGATGTCGACCGGAGCACTCGTCCCCGCGGTGAGGCCAGTGATCGTGCACGTCACCACCGGCCCGACGGTGGTGCACGGCCCCGAGGGGCTCAGCACCGAGTCGATCTTCAACCCCGCGGGAACCACGTCGGTGAACGTGAGTGGATTGCTCGCCGGACCGTTGTCGGTGACCGTCGAGGCCAGCAGCGCGAGGCCTCCAGCTATGACCGTGCCCGGCTGCACGGTGGTCGTGACCGCGCTGTCCTCGGTGGCGACCACAGTGGCCGCGACGTTGGCGGCCAACGGCCCGCTGCCGCCCGGTGCCACGACCTCACCGGGGGTTAGCACAAGCGTGCCGAAGAGGTTCATCACGTCGGTCAGAGGGGTACTTCCGCCCGTCCAGAAGCAGTTGGCGCCCGAAACCCCGCCGATCCCCAGGATGTCGCCCGCGGACACCATGATCGGCGACGCCGGCGTAAATGTCGCCACCCCACCGGCCGGGCTCGGGACCGTCTCGTGATCAACAGCCTCGACCCGATAAAGCCCAGCCTCGGGGGTCAGGGCCACGAGCGAGATCGCCGTTCCGGGGGTTTCCCCGGCCGTATCCGTCTCCCATTGTGTGATCTGCCCACCGGCCGGCAGCGTGTACGTCCCGGTCGGTCCGGCGCTCTGGGCGAAGAAGCCGGTCTCGATGCAGGCGTTTGCCGTGGACCCGCTCGGCTGGGTGGCGCTCCCTATCGTGAAGGTGGAGGCACCGGCCACGCCGGTGAGCATCAAGAGAGCCGCGGCCGCGGCCACAGCTGCGAGAGCCAGTCTCTTCATCGGTTCCCTTCCTTGTCGATTTGAGGTGCCCTTGCGGCGGCCCCCTGCGGCCCCGGGGTCAGGGCGCGGACTCTACTCATTCGTCAGGTAGGCGTGCTGGCGCCGCTATCGCGCAGCGGTATTAACGCGCACGCGAGTCGGGCCGACGGAGTCGACCAGTTGCTCGGCGGCCTCGCCCGCGGCGGCGAGAAGAGCAGGCGTGTCGCTGCCCTGCCCCTGCCCCAGCACCACGCCGATCGCGGTCTGCCGGCGCCCGCCGACCGTCACGGCGGTGAAGAAGGCCAGGCACCCCTTCGCCGCGGAGTCCGACCCGGTCTTGCCGGCGTAACCCTCGGCGATCAAGGGGTCGTAGTTGGTGAGCGTGCCGGCGACCGGCAGCGTCACGCTGGCCATCGAGACGATCTGGCGAAAGACCGGTGAGCGCATCGCCCGCTGGAACACGCGGAGCTGGTCGGCGGCGGTCGAGACCGTGCTTGGATCGAACCCGCTGGCGTCCGTGTAGATCGTGTGGTCCATCCCGAGCGCGCGGGCCTCGGTGTTCATCTCGGCGACAAAGCGAGTTTCGCTGCTCGCCACCTGGGCGGCGAGCATCTGAGCGATGTTGTTCCCCGAGGGGATGAGCAGCGCCTCGAGCAGCTGGCGCTCGGTCAGCTGCTCGCCGGCTTGCACCGCCACGACCGATTGCTTCTGGGCGGAGTCCTGGGCCTCGGCCCGTGCATAGGCCGCAGTGATCGTGATCGTGAACCCGTTCTGGGCGACGCTCAGCGGGTAGCGCTCGAGGGTCAGGTAGGCGGTCATCACCTTGGCCAGGCTGGCGATCGGGACCGACTGCTCGTGCGGGCTCGCCGCCGGCCGGCCGTTACCGAGCACGAACGCCGCCTGCCCCTGCTGCGGCCACCCGACCGCCGACCCGTCCGTGCGATGGTTGACGTTGGCTACGCGCGTGTTGTCGCTGAACAGGTGGCCGGCTGCCGTGAACGCCGTGCGGGCGAGCAGTAGGACCAGTACCGCGCCGAGCAGCACGCGGCGCTGGCGCCGGCCGTACACCGTCATTCGGGTACGCCGGACTGCCGTTCGTGCCGGGTCGCTGCAGGCCACGCACCCCAGTCAAGGCAGCGCCGTGTTGCCAGAACGTATCGAGGTTTCGATATGCCGGCGATATGTTCGGGCTGGCAGGATCTGAGGGCATGCGGGTGTTGATCGTCGAGGACGAGGCTTATATGGCGGACGCGATCCGCGATGGGCTGCGGTTGGCAGCGATCGCGGCCGATATTGCCGGCGACGGTGAGACCGCTCTTGAGCTGCTGAGCGTCAACGCCTACGACATCGCCGTCCTCGACCGCGATATACCCGGGCCGTCCGGTGACGAGATCGCGCAGCGCATCGTCGCCTCCGGCAGCGGTGTGCCGATCATCATGCTCACCGCTGCCGACCGGCTCGACGACAAGGCCTCCGGGTTCGAGCTCGGGGCCGACGACTATCTGACGAAGCCGTTCGAGCTCCGCGAGCTCGTGCTCCGGCTCAGAGCGCTCGACCGCAGGCGCGCGCACAACAGGCCGCCTGTGCGAGAGATCGCAGGTGTGCGTCTGGATCCGTTCCGCCGCGAGGTCTCCCGCGACGGCCGGTACGTTGCGCTCACCCGTAAGCAGTTCGCCGTGTTCGAAGTTCTCGTCGCTGCCGAAGGCGGTGTCGTCAGCGCCGAAGAACTCTTACAGCGAGCATGGGATGAGAACGCGGACCCGTTCACCAACGCCGTGCGCATCACGATCTCGGCACTACGCAAACGCCTCGGCGAACCCCCGATCATCGCCACCGTGACCGGCGCCGGGTACCGCATCGACACTCAACCAGACGCCGGATGCGGGGGAGGACACCGTGGATAGAGCCCCAGGGATGAGCGTACGTCTCAAACTCACGCTCAGCTACGCCGGCTTCATCATGCTCGCAGGCGCCCTACTACTCGCCGCCGTGTGGCTGTTCCTCCTGCGCTACGTCCCCGACAAGGCCTTCATCGTCCCCGGAAGCACCGGAAGCACCCCCATTCGCGGTGTCTTTCCCGTCCGGTCGGACCTCCTCCACATTTTCGCTCCGAGGGCAGCCGCGGTGTTCGCATTCCTGCTGGTGTTCGGTCTCGTGGGGGGGTGGATTCTCGCCGGCCGAATGCTCACCCCGCTGACTCGCATCACGGACGCCACACGCACGGCCGCGAGCGGGTCGCTCTCCCACCGAATCGAGTTGCAAGGACGTCAAGACGAGTTCCGCGAACTCGCCGACGCGTTCGACACCATGCTCGCGCGACTCGAAGGACACATCGCCGAACAGCGGAGATTCGCAGCCAACGCCTCCCACGAACTGCGCACCCCGCTGGCGATCACGCAGACGCTTCTCGACGTCGCCCGCAACGATCCTAGCCGTGAGAGCGACGAGCTTGTCGACCGCCTGCACGCCGTCAACGCCCGGGCGATCGACCTGACCGAAGCATTGCTCGTGCTCAGCCGCGCCGACCAGCGGTCCTTCACCCGAGACCACGTCGACCTGTCCCTCGTCGCGGAAGAAGCCACTGAAACGCTGCTCCCGCTCGCAGAAAAACGCGGCCTCACGATCGGAACGTCCGGCGAAGTGACCCCCACGATCGGCTCACACGCACTCCTGCTGCAGATGACTACGAACCTCGTGCACAACGCGATCGTCCACAACCTGCCAGAGCAGGGCAGCGTGCGGGTCACAACCAACGTTCACCCCGAGAGCGTGATGCTCACTGTCGAGAACACCGGCGAGAAGCTCACCTCGCACCTGGTTTCCACGCTTGGCGAGCCGTTCCTTCGCGGCACCGAACGCGTACGCAACGACCACGCAGGTGTCGGCCTCGGCCTGGCGATCGTCAAGAGCATCACCCAAGCGCACGACGGAACCCTCACCCTGATGCCCCGGGCGGCCGGCGGGCTCCGTGTGACGGTGCAGCTACCCGCCGCGCCACCGAACGCCGGCTCGCGCGTCTGATCGCCGGGGCGCGGAGTTGAGATGCGGAGTTGTGATTCGGGCGGACGCGCTTAAGGCGCCCGCCCGAAACCTTGAGCGGCACGTTCAGTGTGAAGCCGCTAGGTCAGGTGAGGCTCTTTCGCGGAGGTCCGCGCAAGGAACTCGTGAATCGCGGCAATGTCCTTGTGCGCGTAGCCGAGTTCTTCGGCTTCGGTCAGGACCTGATCTGCCACCTCGGCCGTGGGGAGTGGTGCTCCCTGCTCGGCGCCGGTTTGGCGGGCGAGGCGGATGTCCTTGTGCATCAGTCCGATGTCGAACCACGCCTCGTCGGGGGTGTGGAGGATCAGCGGGACGCGGAGTTTGAGCATTGGCGAACCGATCTGGCTGTCGGCCATCACTTTGGCGGCGAGGTCGGGGTCGACGCCCTCTCGTTCGGCCAGCAGCAGTCCCTCAGAGAACGCGAGCGTCTGCACCGCGAGGCTGATGTTGATCGCGAGCTTGAGCACGAGGCCCTGCCCGTTATTGCCGATATGAGTCGGCGTCCCGAGCACACGGAGGATCGGCTCGATGCGCTCGTACGCGTCCTCCTCGCCCCCGACCATGATGCTCAACGTTCCGGTCTTGACCTGGGGGACGCTGCCCGACACTGGCGTGTCGAGCATCTGCGCACCGCGTCCCTGCTCGCGCACGCGCTCGGCGAGCTCACGGCTGGCACGCGGGCTGATCGTGCTCAGGTCCGCCCACAGCTTCCCCTCGCCCAGCCCGGCCACGATGCCGTCCGGGCCCGAGGCGACCGACTTGACCACGTCGTCGTTCGGAAGCGAGGTGAGCACGACGTCGACCACCTCGGCGAGCGCGCGGGGCGTGTCGGCCCAACGCAAGCCTTGATCGACCAGCCACTGGGAATGCTCGCGGTCGCGATCCTCGCCGTACACGGTGTAGCCGGCGGCGAGGTACCGGGCGGCCATGTTGCCGCCCATGTTTCCGAGTCCGATGAATCCGATGCTCTGCATGGCTAATGCTCTCCTTCGATCGTGGTGATGTCCTCTGCCGAGAGCTCGAGGTTGGCGGCGTCGATCAGCGGGTCGACCTGCTCGGGCGAGCGGAACCCCACGATCGCGCCGTCCACCGCCGGGTTCTGAAGCGTCCACGCGACGCCGGTCAGGAACCCGAGGCCATCGTCGAATACACGATCACGCCGATCCCCTCTAGCTCGGCGAACGCCGCCCACCCTTCCTCGATGTCCTCATCGGGGATCGGCCATTGGATCTGGTAGAGATCAATCGCGTCGACTCCCAGCCGCTCCAGGCTAGCGTGCGCCTCGCGGAGGATCGAATCGCGCTTGAGGCTGTGCGGTACCCGGCGACCCGGGCGGTCCTTACCCAAACCGGGGATCCTGAGCGACGGTCACCGGACGCGCGGAACCTACGCATCCTCGGGCGGCTAGTAGGTTTGCAGTGAATGCATCGGTATCGGGCGCTGCTGGCCTTGCCGGGCGCCCGAGCGCCCATGTTGCTGTCGATCGCCGGGTCGATCCCGATCGGCATGTTCGGCCTCGCGATCCTGCTGCTCGCGCGCGACGCGACCGGCTCGCTCGCGGAGGCCGGTCGGATCCTCGGCGTCTTCAGCCTCGCCAACGCGTTCGGATCGGTCGCGCAAGGACGGCTGATGGACCGGCTAGGCCAGGGCATCGTGTTGCGCGCGGTCGCGGCTTGCCATGTGCCGGCACTCGTCGTGCTGGTCCTCGCGGCTCACGAGCACGCGGCGGGGTGGCTGCTGGCGGTCATCGCGGTGTTCGGCGGCTCGACGATCCCCCAGTTGCCGGCTCCGATGCGGTCGCTGTGGAGCATGCTTGCCGAGAGCGACGAGCAGCGGGAGACGGCATACGCGATGGTGGCGATCGCGTTTGAGGTCGCGGTTGTCACAGCTCCCGCGATCGTCGCGCTGATCGTGGCCCTTGCATCGCCAACCACCGCGGTTCTGATCGCCGCGACACTCGGCGCGAGCGCGGCTGTCGCGTTCTCGTTGACGCCGGCGTCCCGTCGCTGGCGGGGGATCCCCCACGACGCAGGCTGGCTCGGCCCACTCGCCGCGCCCGGCATGCGGACCGTGTGCGGTGTGCTCCTGACGTTCGGCATCGCGTTCGGCATCGTTCAGGTCGCGGTGCCGGCGTTCACGCTCGACCGCGGCTCGGCGTCGGCGGGCGGCGTGCTGCTCGCGTGCCTATCGCTCGGGAGCCTGATCGGCGGCGTCGTGTACGGCTCGCGCAACTGGCCGGGGACGCTGCCGCCGCGGCTCGCCGGCGTGATGCTCGGCCTGGGCACGGGTTTCGCGTTGCTCGCGATCCCGAGCGACTACCTGCCGCTCGCGCTGCTACTCGTGATCGCCGGCACGCCGCTCGCTCCCGCGTCGGTTATCTGCTCGACGCTGCTCGACGACGTTGCCCCGTCGGGAACCGTGACCGAGGCGTACGCGGTGATGGTCACCGGGATCGTCGCGGGCATCGCGGTGGGCCAGGCACTCGGCGGCTCGATCGTCGCGTCGGCGTCATACGACACGGCGGTGCTCGTCGCGGGCGGGATCGCGGCGTGCGGCGCGATCGTGGTGGGCGCGCGGCGGCGGACGCTGAAGGCTGTCGGCTACTGAAGGCCGGTGCGAACCGAGGTGATCCGCTCGGTGTTGAAGCCGAACCAGTGCATCCGCCCCATATAGCGCGCATGCTCGACCTTCAGGCAGCGATCCATGATCACGGTCACGCCACCGTCCTCGGCGATCCGCGCGCCCTCCTCGTTGATCACGCCGAATTGACACCACATCGCGCCGGCGTGTGTCGAGACGGCCTCCCGTGCAATGTCCGGCAGCGCGTCCGGCGCGCGGAAGACGTTGACGATGTCCACCGGCACATCCACGTCCAGCAGGCTCGGGTAGCTCGTTGCCCCGAGGACTTCCGACTCTCTTGGATTCACCGGGATCACCCTATAGCCGTGCCGCTTCAGGTAGAAGCCGACGAAGTTGCTCGCCCGCAGTTCGTTGCTGGATAGGCCTACGATCGCGATCGTGCTCGCGCTGTGGAGCACGCGCTGGATCGTCAACGGGTCCTGGTAGCGCTCGAGCCAGGTCATGTCGCGCCGGCGAGTCCGTGCTCCAGGTTCCGTCTCACGCGGGCGAGTCCCTGCTCCAGATCCCAGATCAGGTCGTCGACCGACTCGGTACCCACCGACAGTCTGACCGTCCCGGGTCGTACGCCAGCCGCCTCGAGCTCGGCGTCGTTCAATTGGCGGTGGGTCGTGCTGGCGGGATGGATGACGAGGCTCTTGGCGTCGCCGACGTTGGCCAGGTGTGACCATAGCGTCAGGCCGCGGATCAGCTCCTGTCCACCGCTTCGCCCACCGGCGCAGTCGAACGAGAACACCGCGCCTGCCCCGCGTGGCAGGTACTTCTCGACGAGCGGCCGGTACGCGCTGTGCGGCAGGCCGGGGTACGCGACGTTCGAGGCCAGCTCGTGCGACTCGAGAAAGGCGGCGACAGCCTGGGCGTTGTCGACGTGCCGCTGCATCCGCAGCGATAGCGTCTCCAGCCCCTGCACGAACAGGAACGCGTTGAACGGCGCGAGCGCCGCGCCGAGATCGCGCAGCGTCTCGGCTCGCAGCTTCATCAGGTAGCCGTAGGTCCCGAAGGTCTCGTGGAACTGAAGGCCGTGGTAGGCCGAAGACGGATCCGCGATGACCGGGAAGCGCCCGTTCGACCAGTTGAACGTGCCGGCCTCGACGACCACACCGCCGATGCTCGTCCCGTGACCACCGATGAACTTGGTCGCCGAGTGGATCACGATGTCGGCGCCCCATTCGATCGGGCGGCACAGGTACGGCGTCGCGAACGTGTTGTCCACGATCAACGGCAAATCGTGATCGTGCGCGATCGTCGCCAACGTCTCGATGTCGAGCACGTTTCCCGCCGGGTTGCCGATCGTCTCGCCGAAGAACGCTTTCGTGTTCGGACGGACCGCCTTGCGCCACGCATCGGGATCGTCGGGATCGACCCACGTCAGCTCGATGGACATCTTTCGCAGTACGTGCTTGAGCTGGTTCACCGTCCCGCCGTACAGCGCCGACGACGAGACGACGTGGTCGCCCGGCTCCAGCAAGGTAAACAACGCGGCGGCCTGTGCGGCGATCCCGCTGGCGAACGCCACCGCACCGCACCCTCCCTCGAGGTTCGCCACTCGCTCTTCGAAGACGGCGACCGTCGGATTCATGATGCGCGAGTACGTGTTCCCGTACTCCTGCAGGTTGAAGTAGGCCGCCGCCGATTCCGGGTCCTCGAACACGTAGCTCGTCGTCTGGAAGATCGGCACCGCCCGAGCTCCCGTGTTCGGGTCGGGCCGCTGCCCGGCGTGGAGCTGCCGGGTGTCGAATCCGAAGGCACGATCCTCCTCGGGCCGTTCGCGCTCGACCGTCACGGGCAACCGTCCAGGAATCCGCGAATGATGGGCGTCTGGCGCGCCTCCTCGAGCAGGAAGCAGTCGTGGCCGTAAGGAGCATCGATCACGTGTAGCTCGACCGGCTTGCCGAGCCCTCGGAGCGCGGTCTCGATGTCTTGCGATCCCGCTGGCGGATACAGCCAGTCGGAGCTGAAGGCGATCAGCAGCGTTCGCGCCGAGACGCGGCCGAGCGCGCTGGTCAGTGACCCGCCGCCGTACTGCCGCGCGAGATCGAAGTAGGTCAAGGCCCTGGACGTATAGAGGTAGGTGTTGGCGTCGAACCGCTTGACGAACGAGTCGGCCTGGTGCCGCAGGTAGCTCTCGACCTCGAACTCCGGCTCGGCGATCGTGTAACGGATGTCGTCGGCGAATTGAAGTCGCCGCCCGAACTTGGCGCCAAGCCCCGCCGCCGACAGGTAGGTGATGTGGCCGATCATTCGCGCCACGCCCATGCCCGCGTCCGGTGCGTCGCCCGTGCCGTGGTACTGACCCCCGTGCCACGCCGGGTCGCGCATGATGGCGTCCCGGGCGATCGCGTTCCAGGCCAGGCCCTGTGGATGGAGCGCATGCGTGCTGGCGATCGCCACGATGGAGTCAACCTGCTCTGGGAATAGGATCGCCCACTCGAACGCCTGCATCCCCCCGAGCGAACCACCTGCCACGGCCGCGAGCCGCTCGATCCCGAGCTGGTCCAGGAACGCGCGCTCGGTTCTCACCATGTCCGCGACGGTGATCACGGGGAAGTCCGAGCCATACGGTCTGCCCGTGTCCGGGTCGACCGATGAGGGCCCCGTAGTCCCGCCGCAACCGCCGAGCAGATTCGTGGAGACGACGAAGTAGTGGTCGGTGTCGAAGGCCTTGCCTGGGCCGATCATCCCGTCCCACCAGCCGAGTCCCTTGCCGGCCGAGCCGTCGCGATCGTCGGCCCCGAATCCGTCCCTCGTGCTCCGCCCAGCTGAAATCTCCGAGTAGCCGGCCGCGTGAGCGTCGCCGCTGAGCGCGTGGCAGACCAGGATCACGTTGTCGCGGCGGGGTGAGAGCGCGCCATACGTCTCGTACGCCACGCGAACCGGGTGCAGATCCCGTCCGCAGTCGAGCCGCACCGGATTCGGCAAATCGAGATATCGGGTCTCGACGGTTCCGACGGAGCCGGCGCGAGCCGGCGCTGGCGCCGGTCTTACCGGCGCAGTAATCCCTCTGTGTGCGGAAGGTTCGATATTGTCCAGATTTCGGATTGGGAAACTAGCGTTATTCAAGAAAGGGGCCGAAGCGAGATATCAGCCACGGTTGATAACGGAGTCAATGTTGACGCACTCCTCGAGCGCGCGCGGAGTCCTGGAGGGCGCCCCGGAGGCGGCCCAGTTCACGTGGCGGGCATCGTCCAAGTGGCAGAACGGGGTTCATAGCACGACGACCGTCCAGAACTACTTCGGCCTCGGCGAGGAGCAGAGCCACAAGTCCGAACGAGCCTTCGCGGCGGATCATCCTGAGACTTTCGCAGCCCCGGATGACGGGAATCACTCCGATCGAGTACCTGCTCGTCGGGCTGGCGG
>CAVWKC010000012.1:0-69331 GCA_963755525.1 uncultured Solirubrobacterales bacterium
CGCAGGCCGTCGGTGCCGGCGGTGGTCTTGCCGCTGAAGCCACGAGCGGCGCGCTCCTGCCACTCGGCTTCGGTGACCGCATCGGGCTCGGCCGGTACGTAGTGGTTGAGGATGAGCTCGTGGACGCCGGCGCGTTCCGCCACCTTGCCGACGTCGTTGACATCGGTGTGCAGCGCCGCCATCCGGTCGAGCGCGGTGCCGGTGAATCCGTGCTGCTCGAGGTATGCGAGGTCGGCGACACAGTGGATGAGGATGTCGGCGCCGGTCGCCAGGGCGATCAGATCCTCGTTCACGGTGGTGTCGCCCGAGAACACGACGGACCCATCGGCGGTGTCGAAGCGGTAGGAAAAGGCAGGCATCACCCGGCCGTGCGTCACCGCGGTCGCGGTCACGCGCACGGCTGGATCCTCGAACACAACATGCGGCGCCTGGCGGGTGCCGTCAGTCGCGATGGGTAAATGAATATCCGTCGCGCGGACGAGCTGGCCGGGGTCCGGCATGTGGGCGTCGAGCGGCATCACGTTCAGGTCGAACGCGTAGCCGGCGAGGATGTGCCCGACGAGGTCCGACGTCCCGGGGACGGGTGCCTCCGGCGCGATCGTGGTCTCCCGCTGGAAGTCCGCGTCGCCCGCTGGCAACGAACCGGGGCTCCCCGGCCCGTAGACCCGGACCGGCGGGAGCGGACCCGCGTCGCCGGTCCGGACGCCCCACGGGTAGAGCAGCATGCCCGGCAGATCGCCGGCATGGTCGGCGTGGAGATGGGTGATGAGGATCGCCTCGAGCCGCGTGAAGTCGAGACCAGCGTCGACGAAGGCCGACGGCGCGCCCCGCCCGCAGTCGATCACGAACACCCGCTCGTCGACGATCAGCGCCGAGGAGATTCCCGCGCGCCCGGCGACGGGGAGCGGGGCGCCGGCCGTACCCAAGAGCACCAATTCGGTTGTCATAGTTGTCTCTGCTTTCGCGCTGCGTCGGTCGAGATGGCGGTCGGGCAGGCGGGATTATCCGCGTGGGCATCGTCACAACAAACCGCAAACCAACGTCGTGAACCCGGGAGACATAAGATGAACAGCTCGTTGACGAAATCCGTCCTAGCGCGCCGGGATCGTCGTGGCCGCACCTCGCGGACGGCGATGTCGCCGCTTGGCGCCGTCGCTCGCGGGCTCGTTGCGGGCGCGGTCGGCACGCTGGCGATGGACGCGTTGTGGTTCTCGCGCTACCGGCGCGCCGGCGGTGACAGCGACTTCGCCGAGTGGGAGTTCTCCTCGACCGTGTGCAGCTGGGATCAGGCGCCGGCGCCGGCTCAGGTCGGCAAGCGCCTGTTCGAGGGGCTGTTCAAGCGCGAGATTCCGGCGTCCCGGGCGGCGCTTGTCAACAACATCACGCACTGGGCGTACGGGATGCTCGGCGGCACGCAGTACGGCCTCGTCGTCGGATCCCTCGAGCCTCCGCGAGTCCGCTACGGCGTGCCGTTCGGCGCGAGTGTGTGGGCGGCGGGCTACGCGGTTCTGCCCGCCGCCAAGCTGTACAAGCCGATCTGGGAGTACGACAAGAAGACGCTAGCCAAGGACCTGAGCGCCCACCTCGTGTACGGCGTCGGCACGGCGACGGCCTTCGAGCTGCTCGCGTCGTCTGCGAAGCTCTGAATGCAGCTTGGAGAGTTCGGCATTTGGACGTCGTACCGCGCGATTGGCGAGGAGAACGCGGGCGAGGCCGCGAAGCTGGTCGAGGACCTTGGATTCGGCACGTTGTGGCTGGGCGGATCGCCGCAGCTACCGGCGCTGCGGCCGCTCTTGGAGGCGACCGAGCGGATCGTCGTCGCGACCGGGATCTTGAACGTTTGGGCCAGCGAGCCCGAGCGGGTAACTCGTGATTTCGCTGAGCTCGAGGAGGATTTCCCGGGACGCGTGTTGCTCGGTATCGGCATCGGTCATCCCGAGGCCACCAGCCAATATCGCAAGCCACTCGCGGCGATGCGGTCGTTCCTGGACGGGCTCGACGCGGCGGCGGCCCCGGTGCCGCGCACCCGACGTTGCCTAGCCGCGCTCGGTCCGAAAATGCTCGAGCTGAGCGCCGAACGTTCGTGGGGCGCGCACACGTACTTCGTCCCCGTCGAGCACACGCGAGCCGCGCGGGCAAGCCTGGGGGAGACGGCGATGCTCGCGCCGGAGCTGGCCTGCGTGCTCGACGATGACCTCGAATCAGCCCGAGCGAAGGCACGCAGTTACGCGGCGCTGTACCTCGGACTACGCAACTACACGAGCAACCTGATCAACCACGGCTTCGCCGAGCATGACATCGCCGACGGGGGGTCGGACCGGCTGATCGACGCGATCATCCCGCACGGAACCGCCGAGGAGATTGCGAGAGCGGCGCGCCAGCACCTGAGCGCCGGGGCCGACCATGTCTGCCTCCAGAGCGTGGGCGTCGACGGGGTCCCGCGGTCGGAGTGGACAGCGCTCGCGTCCGTCTTGGGGATCGACACCCCACTCGCGTAGAGTCGGCCGATGCCCACGTACGTGTTGCGCCTCATCGCCCCGCGCCCGAACTTCGCCCAGACGATTACCGAGGACGAGCGGGCGATCATGAACCGCCACGCCGCCCATTGGCGGTCGTACCTCGAGCGTGGCGACATGGTCGTGTTCGGACCGATCCTGACCGACGATGACTCGTATGGGCTCGCGGTGGTCGAGACCGACGACGAGCAGGCGCTGCGGGAGTTCGCCGCGCAGGACCCAGTCGTGACGACCGGAACCGCGGCGTTCGAGTTCGGGCGGATGGCCGCGGGAACCGTTCGCGACCGCTGACGCGCCCGCTGCCCCGTCGCACCACGCGTCCCCGTAAAGAAAGGTTGGACCGTAGCCGGACCAGGTCGACCCGGCTACGGTCCTGGGGTGGAGGTTTAGTGGAAGTGGATCCGATCCTTGAACGCGCGGTTCTCGAGGCCGAACTGGTAGGCAGTCGTCGAGTCGAACGCGGCGCCCGGGTTCAGCACCACTGATGGCCAACCGGATTGGTTGATGTGGTGCGGGCTGTCGGGATAGTGCTGGGTCTCGAGCGTGAATCCGTCGCCCTGACGGTAGGTGTTGCCACCAGTCCCGATCAGGTCGCCGACCAGGAAATTCCCGCTGTACATCTGCACACCGGGCTGATCGGTGTATGCCCAGAGGGTCACGCCGTTCTTCGGATCCTGAGCGACCGCAGCCAGCCGATAGCCGGGGTAGCCGTTGAGGACCCAGTTGTTGTCGTAACCATGGGCGATCTGAAGCTGCTTGAACGGTCCGGTGGTCCCGTCGGGCAGGCTCGTGTTGCGGATGTACTCCCCGATTGGGTGCAGTGAGCGGAAGTCGTACGCCGTGCCGCCGACGGGAACGAAGTACGGCGCCTCCGGAATCAGGTTCGTGTTGACCGGCGTGTAGTCGTCGCTGTTCATCGCGAGCAGTTGGGAGTACACGGTCTTGGTCCCCTCACCCGCCAGGTTGAAATAGGTGTGGTTGGTGAGGTTGATGACGGTCGCCAGCGTCGACGAGGTGTTGACCGCGTGGTACTCGATCTTCAACTGGTTGTCGGGCGTGACGAGGTAGGTGACCGTTGCAGTCACGGACGCCGGGAAGCCGGTGCATCCCGGGCTGAGTGACATCAGGCAGCCTTCGCCTTGCGGGAAGGTACCCGTGAGCTTGAGCACGGCGGCATTACCGTTGGCCGAGGGGCTCGGGCTCCAAACCTGCGTGTTCCACCCTAGATATCCGCCGTGCAGGGTGTTCGTGCCGTTGTTGGCGTCCAACTGATAGGTCGTGCCGTTGAGACTGATCGACGCGTTTGCGATCCGGTTCGCGTAGCGGCCGATGATCGCGCCGAAATAGGTGTCGCCGGATCCCCCGGATAGCGGCCAGGGTGTGCTCGTCGCTCCCTGGGTGAAGTCGCTCACGTAATCAGCGAGCGTGGGGAAGCCGAGCGCGACGTTTGTCGCGCCTCGGTCGCGGCTGGGCACCCAGATCGACTGCACCACCCCGCCGTAGTTGGTGATCTTCACGGCCATTCCGTTGCCGCTCGTGAGCGTGTACAGGTTGACGGTCTGTCCGTTGACCATGCCCCAGGGCTGGCTGCTGATCTCCGGACGGCGTCCCTGCCAGTTCGAATGCTTGGCGGCGTTGGACTTCTGACCGTGGGCTGAAGCACGTGCTTGCGCTGAGCCCGCCGCGATTAGCAGGACAGCGGTTACGGCGACGACCATATTGCCGCTCAGCAGGCGCCACCGAATTCGCGATGCGGATCGCATCACCACTCCTCTCTCCAAGCCCTCGCGCCGATGCTCCACGCAAGCACCTGGACGTCGAACGGATGATCACGCCCGCATTTAATGTTAGCGCTAACATCAAATGTGAACGCTAACATCGATTTTCTCAAATTCCCGGGGGGAGAGTCAAGGGTTTTCACCGGGTGGCTCCAACTAGTCGTGAGATCCGGTGGCGAAGCGGGTCCGCTGACGGTGGGACGCGGCGGGTGCGCGGCGCATGCGGTGGACGGCCCCGCCGACGGAGGTATGGCAGGGTGGGTGTGCTGGGCGCACCTGGTTCCGGCAAACCATTGGGAGGTCGCACGAATCCGCGCATTTTTGTGTTCACGCCACAGCTCACAGGTTGGGCCGACGGGGCCTGGATGAGAAACGCGCGAGATGGAGGCTGTCGCAAAACTGTTGCGTGGGCCTGCCGAGTGGTGTGGTGGTCGGGTTTGGGGGTTGTGATGGGTTCGGCGGTCCTCGTGGAGGACGCTCGCGCGCGTCGATCACCTCACGGCACAGCCATTCCCGCTAAGCCGACCGCGACACCCGGTGTGGGTGTTGGTGTCGCCAGGCTGCTCGGGAGTTAGGCGGTGGCTGCTGCGGTGCGGTGTTGGTAGAGCTTGAGCATGTTGCCGGCGAGGTGGATGAACGCCCATTCGCTGCGGACAGCGGTCAGGCCACGGCGGCGGAAGCGCCGGATCTGGCGGTTGTGTTTGTGGTCGCCGAAGACGGGTTCGATCAGCTGGGAGCGCTGTTTGTAGGCGGTGTGGCCTTGGGGGGTGCGCAGGAGGTGTTCCATCTCCTCGGTGGCTGTGAGGCCGGGTGGCGGGGGGCCGTCGGTGTGTCCGAGTCCGCGGGCGGCGCGTCGTTGCTTCCAGTCTTTGGTCGTGGCGATGAGGCGGTCGGGGCCGGGGCAGGTCAGATTGGCGTGCGAGCAGTAGCCGGCGTCAGCGAGCTCAAGCTCGACCTCGGCGGTGATCCCGGCGGTGGTGAGCGTCTGGGTGAGCCGCTCGTTCATCGGCTCGAATAGTCCGATGTCGGAGGGGTCTTGGCTGACGTCGACCGCGAGCACAATCTGCTTCGGGTTGACGATTGCTTGGGCGTTGTAGCCCTGCACCCAGCCGTCCTTGGTGCTCATGATCCGGCTGTCGGGATCGGTGATGTTCACCCGGCGCCCGGTCTCGGGGGCGGCCTGGACTGCCTCGCGGGCAGCTACGAGCCTCGCCCGGGCCGCCCCGAGCGTGTCTTGTGCCTTGTCGATCCGCAGGCGCGGGCCGGCGGTCTTCTCTCCCTTGGCCGCCGCGGCCGCTCGGCGCTCACGCTCGGCCTGCAGATCCTCAAGGCGCTTGCGCGCGACTGCGTGATCGATCTCGGCGCGCGCCAGCGCCGCATGCGGGTCTTTGGGCTTGCGCCCGATCTGCTGGCGGCCATGCTCGGCCTGTGCCGCCGCCGCCTGGGCCTGACGGGCGGCGGCCTCGGCCACGGCCGCGTCCTGGGCCTTGATCACCTCAAGCGCGGCGTGCAACCTGGCCAGCCGGCCGGTCGCTGTGGAGATCTCACACGCCGGCTCGATACCCGCCAACACGTCCGTGTCGGCCGCGCCGAGCGGCTGATCCTCGGCTGTGAGCGCCATCAGCTTGGTGATCTCCCGCCGGATCCAGTCGGCGTCGCGATTGCGCGCCAGCGACGCGTCGGCGGCGATCTTCGTCCCGTCCAGCGCCACCACCGACAGATCCGCCAGTCCGGCCGCTGCGCACAAGCGCACCCCTTCGACGAACAGGCCCTCGAGCGCCTGCTCGTGCTCAACCACGAACCGTGCGATCGTGGCGTGATCGGGCACCAGCCCGCCGCAGATCACCCTGAACGCCGCGTCGGTCCGGCAGTGCGCCTCGATCCGCCGACTGGAACGGATCCCGCAGCAGTACGCGTACAAAAGCAGCGCCACCATCATCTCCGGCTCATACGGCGGCCGGCCCGGACAGCCACCCGGCCGCAGGTGCAAACCGCTCGTGTCCAACTCGCCGAGCACCGCGAGCACGAAGAACGCGAGATGCCCCTCCTCAAGCCAATCGCGCATGCTCACCGGCATCAAGAACAACTGATCGCGCGCCGGGCACACATACACTCGCGCCGCGCCCGCCGACCCCACACAACGATCGCCCCCATCGAGTTCCGCCGCCCGATCCGTCATCATCCAAGACCACCTCCTGACGCAGGCCCCGGCTGCTGCATTCAGCCGTAAAAGCCCTGCTCAGGAGGCTTTTTTACCAGTCACGCCGGACAGAACCCACCCTCCGGGCCGGTCCACATTTCCGGACACCCTGTCCACGCCACCGGGAATTTGCGACAGCCTCGATGAGGACGTTTCTCGTCCAGGCCCCGTCGAAATCCGGGTCGGACGCCGCGCGGCGCAACGGCCGGTTGTGTGCTCCTCACAAGCCGTGCTCGTGTCCGACTGCCTGCACCGGGGGACACCGCTCAGGCGGGCTTGTCGGTTGGCACCGTCATCGCATCACGGTCCCGCGAGATACCGTCTGCGTCCGCCACCGCGCCGGCCCACGGAATCGTGATCGTGACCGACAGGCCGCCGCTATCTCGAGGCTGGGCCGCGACGGCGCCGCCGTGGATCGCGGCGATTGACGCGACGATCGCCAAACCGAGCCCGGAGCCGTCATGGGACGTGCGATCGCTGATCCGCTCGAACGGCTGGAAGATCCGATCGGCATCCGCCGGGCTGACCACCGGGCCGGTGTTGGCCACGGTCAGCCGGCTGCCGCCGGCGGCGCTGCCGGTGGCGATCCAGATGTCACCTCCGGCGCTGTTGTAGCGGACCGCGTTGTCGACCAGGTTCGCGATGAGGTGCTCGACGAGCACCGGATCACCCGATATGACGGCGGGCTCCAGCGTGGCGTGCACCTTCCGATCGCCGAGAGCGGCGGTGTCGAGGACGTCCTCGGCGACCGTCGCCAGGTCGACCTCCTCGTGGGCCTTGAGGAGCCCCCGATCGTTGCGCGCGAGGATGAGCAGCGCGCTGATCAGGTGCTCGGCGTGGTCGACCGCGGCGCGGATGTCGGCCGCCATCCCGCGCAGGTCCTCGGGCGTGCTGTCCGGGTTGTCCGCGACGACGTCGACGGTGGCGCCCATGACCGCGAGCGGGGTGCGCAGTTCATGCGACGCGTTGGCGATGAAGCGTTGCTGCGCCTCGAACGCGGCCTGGAGGCGGGCGAGCATGTCGTCGAACGTCTCGGCCAGTTCGCGGAGTTCGTCGTGGGGACCGCGGAGCGCGACCCGCGCCGAGAGGTTGTGTTCTGACGCGGCGCGGGCGGCCGCGGTGATCCGGTGCACCGGGCGGAGCGCGCGCCCGGCGGCAATCCAGCACAGGATCGCGGCGAGAGCGATGACCACGCCGACCGTGATCAGCGAGTACACGAGCAGGTGCGACTGGGTGAGGTCACGCTGGTGCTGCGCGCCCTGAAGCTGGAGGGCCGCGTTGCACTTGGCCAGGATGCCCTTGTCGGGCTGGGCGAGCAGGCGCTCGGAGCGGCACTGCGCGAGGAAGCTCGCCGGCAGACCGCCAGAGGGAGACCCCTGCTGGCCCTGTCCCGGCGTCCCGAGCTGTGCCACCAGGATGTAGCTGACCGCCACGACGATCGCCCCGCAGACGGCGAACAGGCCGGTGTTGAGCAGGGTCAGGCGTGCCCGGACGGTAAGCCGCGGGCGACGCCTCACATCCGGTACCCCTTGCCGACCACGGTCTCGATCAGCGGTGGGTCGCCGAGCTTGCGTCGGAGCCGGGCGATCGTCACCGAGACGATGTTGCTGAACGGATCGATGCTCGCGTCCCACACGTGCTCGAGCAGTGCCTCCGCGCTGACCAGAGCGCCGTCGGCGGCCAGCAGCGTCTCGAGGACCCCGAACTCCTTGCGGGTCAGGGAAAGCGGGCGCGAGCCGCGGGTCGCGCGGTGCCGGGCGCGATCGACGGTCAGGTCTCCGCGACGCATCACCGGTGGCGCCGACGGCACCCGGCGGGACAGCGCCCGTACCCGAGCGACGAGCTCGGCGAACGCGAACGGCTTACCGAGGTAATCATCGGCGCCGAGCTCGAGGCCGTCGACTCGGTCATCGACGCCCGCCGCGGCGGTAAGCATCAGGATCCTCGGGCCGGAGCCGGCGAGCGCGCGGCAGACCCGGTCGCCGTGCACCACGGGCAGATCACGGTCGAGCACGATCACGTCATACGCCGTCAGCTCGGTGGCGGCCAGCGCTTCCGCGCCGTCGTACGCGGCGTCGACGGCCATTCCGGCCTGACGCAGTCCTTGAACGATCCGGCCGGCAAGCGTCCCATGGTCCTCGACCACCAGCACCCGCATCGCATCAGTATCCACCGACCGACATGACATCCGTCCTACATCGCCGGTAGCGGTGATGTCACCGGCCCGAGCGTACAACTGGGGCATGAAGCGAGCCGTGTCGATCATCGCCGCGGCCGGGCTGTCAATGCTCGTCTGCGGATGCGGCGGAGGCGGCGGGTCCGCCTCCAGTGCCTCCACCGCCTCCACGGCCAACGCGGCCGCTGCGGCCCCGGCGAGCGGAGCGCTCGCCTTCTCGACCTGTATGCGCTCCCACGGCCTGCCGAGCTTCCCCGACCCCGGGACCGACGGCACGATCCCCAAGACCGAGGTGGTCCCGCTGGCGAGCAGCCCGCAGTTCCCGGTGGCCCAGAAAGCGTGCCAGCACCTGCTCCCGAACACGGGCGCCCCGTCGGATACGCACGCCGAGGTGGAGGCGGCGCTCAGCGGCATGGTCAGGTTCGCCACCTGCATGCGCTCCCGCGGGGTGCAGAACTGGCCCGATCCGACGGTCGACCGCAGTCACCCTGGCGATCCGCGCCCCGTATTCGATCTACGCAGCGCTGTCGACCCGACGGCGCCGCGCATCACGGCCGACGTCGACGCGTGCGAGCGCCTGATGCCGCAGTCGACGAGCCCATACTTCTGCAGCCGGGTGCTGGCGGAGCACATACCCGGCAGTCCGCCCGACGCCGAGGCGTGCGGTGGGGGGTCACCGACGGTGCCTTAGTGGACTTAGCCGCCGGCGAGTGCAGCGCGGATGGCAGCAGCGAGGTCCTGTGGCGCTTCGAGCGGGACGAAGTGGCCGACGCCGGGCAGCGGCGTCAGCGTCGCATCGGCGAAGAACTCGCCCAGCCGATCGCTCCACGCGGGGGGAAACAGCGGGTCGTGCTCGGGCCATAACACGGTGGTGGGCACGGCGATCCGCTCGTCGGGGGCCGGCGGTACCTCCGCGAGGCTCCGCGCGACGGTGCCGGAGCCGGCGCGGTACCACGCGATCGAGGCGGTAAACGCTCCGGGCGCGCCATAGACGCCGGCAAGACGATCGAGCTCGACGTCGGCTGCGACGAACGACGGCCCCGACCAGTGGGACCAGAAATGGCGCAGATAGGCGCGGACGGCTTCCGGGCGTCCATCGAGAATCTCCTCGACCAGGCTCAGCTGATGGAAGGCCTGGTACCAGAACTCCCGCTCCGCCGCAGGCGCGAGCACGCGGTCGCCGGCGCCCGGCAGCGGCGGCGAGATCACAAGCGCCCGCACCCGATCCTGAAACCCATGCGCGACGGCCTGAGCCACGCGACTCCCGACGTCGTAGCCCGCGAGCACCGCCGGTGCCAGACCGAGCTCGTCGATCAGCCCGGCCACGCTCCGCGCCTGCGCGTCGGCCGAGTAGGCCTCCGCCGGTGGCGCCGCATGTTTGTCTGACTCGCCGAATCCGCGCAGGTCCGGCACTACCACGCTGCAATCGGTCAACAGCGGGGTGACGTCGCGGTAGTCCACGCGATCGCCCGGCCAACCGTGGAGCAGGACCACGGCGTCACCCTCGCCAATGTGGTCGTAGGCGAGTTGGAAGCCATCCACCGGTGAGGATCTCGGCATCAGCCCAACAGCCTACGCACCGCGTGTCAGCGCGGTGATGCTGCGAGCTGCTCGAGCAGATCGAGCGCGTCCTGGAGCCCGTCCTCCATCCCCGACTCGATGATCGCGTCGCGGGCCGATTTGCTCTGGGCCTCGATCAGAAGCGTCAGCCGCGTCCGCCCGTCGACCTCGGTGAACGTCGCCGTGTCCAGCGTGGTCGCCGCCGCTTCGGGCACACCATCGGGCACGCCCTCGTAGAACGAGGTCAAGACGATCCGCTCGTTGGGGACGATCTCCCGGTACTCGCCGCGGAACGCGACCTCGGGCCCGCTGAAGGCCGTCATCACGTACCGCCACTTGCCGCCGACACGCAGGTCGATGTCGATGCTGATGACCTCGCCGCGGTTGGCGTGCCACCAACGCTTGACCAGGTCGGGCGTCGTGTACGCGCGGTACACAAGGTCCCTGGGCGCGTCGAACTCGCGCTCGATCAGGATCTGCTCGTCGGTGGGGAGGGTGACCCTCGCCCGGTTGCTACTCGTCACCGCCATCTCCTTGCTCCTTTGGCTTGAGGTCTTCGAGGACAACATCCAACTGGTCGAATCGATCCGACCAGAGGCGCTCGTAGTTGCTGACCCAGTCGTGAATCGGTTTGAGCGCGCGCCCGTTCAGCCGGTAGAGCCGCCGCCGCCCGTCGTCGCGCACGTCGACGGCGCCGACCTCGCGGAGCACGCGCAGATGCTTCGACACTTGGGGCTGGGGGACTCCCAGCAACCGCACCAGATCGCCGACTGGCCGTTCGCCGCCGGCGAGCACGTCGAGGATCGCTCGCCGTCTGGGCTCCGCCACCGCGTTGAACGTGTCCGTCGTGGTCGCCGCTCGGGCCATCGCCACATCGTATTCCCATATGGGAATATGTCAAGCGGCTCGTTCCTCAGCGCTCCCAAATGGGCTCATGAACTCGGTGGCGCGAGCGTTCGCGGCGGGCGCGGGCGTTCGCGGTATGCTCGTCACCGACGTCGCTGACGATCATGTTCAGGCGCTGCTGTGCACTGACGATGACGGGATCGCGACGGAGACGGACGCCGTGCTCGCGCCTGGGGTCACGGGCTGCGCGGAGCGCCTGCTCGTTCACGGTGACGTGGCTGGCTCGATTCTGAAGACACGCCTGGCGAGATCCCTCGGGCGGATCGATCCGGAGATCGCGCGTCGCATCGTTCTGCGCGGCTGCGGAACGGATTTCAACTCTACTGACCTCGGACGCGGCAGGCCGATCACCGACGACTCCGACCCGCGCTGGGACGCCAAGATGGAGCGGGTGCAGCAGCTCAGAAGGGTGAAGGCGCGGGCCAGCGAGCTCGGCTTGAAGATCGCCGCGCTCAGACCTTGATCGCCAGCCGTCCGGTGTAGTCGATCCGGCTGAGCAGGATCGGGTCGCTCGCGAAATAGTCGTCGACGGCCTTGCGCGCACCGGCGTAGTGACCGTAGTCGTCGACGATCAACACTCCGCCCGGCTGGAGCCGTGGGTAGAGCTCGACGAGTTCGTGACGCGTCGAGTCATACCAGTCCGTATCGAGCCGCAGCAGGACGATGCGTTGCGGAGCCGCGTCCGGAATCGTCTCCTCGACGAGGCCCTGCACGTACTCGACGTGCTCGGGTGGGTAACCGGTCGAGGCGATCGCGCGCTTCACCTCTGACAGCGTCAGCCCGGTGGTGTGTGATGCGTTGTTGACGGCGTCGAGCGTGTCGCCGGTCACCGACCGGCCCGCGTAGTCGGCATCGTGCTCGCCCCCCGGGGGCATGACCCCGAATGTGTCATACAGCCACAGCCTGCGGTCACGGATCCCAAGCCGCGACAGTGTCAGTGCGATCGCCATCGCACTGCCGCCGCGCCACACGCCGCACTCGACGAAGTCACCCGGAAGGTCACGCCGCACGACGTACTCGACCGCGTCGGCGAGCGCGACGACGCGCTCGAGCGAGGTCTGGGTGTACGGAGTGACCCGCTCGAACAGCGCTCGGTGCTCCGCCGAGATATCGGCGACGGCGAGCGAGTCAGACCGCTGGAGCTCGTATCCGAGCGCCCTCAGCGCTCGCGATCCCGCGGCGCGGAGCCTCGTCCGGCCGTCAACCACTCAGCGAGCCCTCGCGGCAGCTGGTATGAGTACTTTCAAGGCGGGCCTCGGGAGCGATCACCGGATCATACGAATGAAGACTTTCACGATGGAGCCGATCGGATGGGTGTCCTCGCCGCGGACCGAGCCGATCGACGACGACTGGGGAGCTGTCGTGGCGCGCGTTCACCTCGACGAGTCACGCTTCACCGCGGACTCTCTCCGCGGGCTAGAGGAGTTCTCGCACATCGACGTCGTCTATGTGTTCGACCAGGTCGCGCCGGAGTCTTTCGAGGCCGGCGCCCGGCGCCCGCGAGGGAACCCGGACTGGCCCGAGGTCGGTGTGTTCGCGCAGCGCAACAAGCGCCGCCCGAACCGCATCGGCGTAAGCACGTGCGACCTGGTCGCGGTCGAGGGCGCCGTGCTCACGGTCCGCGGCCTGGACGCGATCGACGGCACCCCGGTGCTCGACCTCAAGCCGTACATGACCGAGTTCGCCCCACGGACCGAGATCCGGCAACCGCGGTGGTCGCGTGAGCTCATGAGCGGCTACTGGTGAGCGTGGCCCGGACCACTACCGGCTAGCCCTACCCCGCAAGACTCCGGACCCCCGGCTGTTCAGCGGGCCCCGACCGGTTCAGGCTGCGGTCCATGATCAAGCGCCTCTCACCCACCGCCATCGGTCGCTGGAGCACGCGCCGGCCCGTGCTCGCGATCGCCGTCTGGTTGTCGTTCGTGGTCGCAGCCGTGCTCGCCCTGTCGCTGACCGGCTCCAAGCCGCTAGACAACGGCGCGGTGGGCGAGTCCGCGCGTGGGTATGCGCTGATGAACTCGCATCAGCTCGGGCTCCCGCCCAGCGAATACGCCTATCTGCACAGCACAACGCTCGCTGCCGGCGACGCAGGCTTTCGCGCGGCGGTCGACCAGGTGGCGGCTCGAATGGGCGCCGCGCTCGGCGGCCGGCCCCGCACGAGCGTCTCGCGGGACGAGCATGCCGCGCTCATAGCCGTCACGCCGACGAGGCAGCCGGACATGGCCAGCCTGGATGCCTCGGTAGCAGCGGTCGGCGCCGCCCACCCCGGCGTGAGCGCGACCGTGGCCGATCCGACCTCGGGGTCGGGCAACGATTTGCACCGTGCCGAGCAGCTGTCGCTTCCGATCACGCTGCTCGTGCTGCTGATCTCGTTTGGCGCGCTCGTGGCGGCACTCGTGCCGGTGGCGCTTGCGGCGACGGCGGTGATCGCGGCGTTCGGCCTGCTCGGGCCGATCAGCCACGCGTTCCCGCTCGACGACAGCGTCAAGACGGTCGTATTGCTGATCGGGATGGCGGTCGGGGTCGACTACGCGCTGTTCTACGTCGTCCGCTCGCGCGAGGAGCGCCGGCGCGGCGCGACGATTCGCGAGGCGCTCGAGCGGACGTCCCGCACCTCGGGAAGGTCGGTGCTGATCGCCGGGACGACGGTGGCGATCGCGATGGCCGGCCAGTTCGTGGTCGGCTCGGACGTCTTCAACGGGATTGCGGCCGGGACGATCGTCGTGGTGGCCTGCGCGGTCACCGGGTCGATGACGGTCTGCCGGCGCTGCTCCAGGTGCTCGGGCCTCGCGTGGACCGCGGCCGGATCCCGTTCCTGCCGCAGCTGGCGACCGCCGGTGAATCGCGGTTCTGGGCGGGGTTGGTCGACCGGGTGATGCGCCGGCCGGTGCTCGCCGCCTGCGTATCGGGCGCGCTGCTGGTCGCACTCGCGATCCCCGCGTTCGGGATGCACGTGGCGAAGCCGAGCTCGGCCGCGCTGTCGTCGGCCTCGCAATCGGAGCTGGCGGCGCAGATCACGGGCGAGTTCCCGAGCACGTCGTCGCCGGCGCTCGTGGTCGCAACCTGGCCGGCCGGACGAGCGCGCAGAGGTCCGCTCGGCGGTCGGACGCCTCGAGGCGCTTGCCGCCGCGCAAGGCGTCGCCCACCCGCCGTTCGCGGTCGGCGTCGGTCGCGACGGCGACTCGCTCGTGCTGGGGCTGCCGCTGACCGGATTTGGCGACAACGCCGCGAGCCGGAACTCGGTTCGCGAACTGCGCGACGCGCTCGTCCCGCGGACGCTGGGTCGCGTCCCCGGCGGCCAGACCGCGGTGACCGGCGACACCGCCGAGGACATCGACTTCACCAACCAGATGCGGAACGGGGTTCCGTACGTGGTCGGGTTCGTGCTCGCGCTCGCGTTCATGCTGCTGCTCGTCGCGTTCCGATCGATCGTGGTGCCGATCAAGGCGATCGCGCTGAACCTGCTGTCGGTCGGAGCGTCCTACGGCGTGCTCGTGCTCGTGTTCCAACACCATTGGGCCCAGGACGTGCTCGGGTTCCGCTCAGACGGCGCGATCATCTCGTGGTTGCCGCTGTTTCTGTTTGTGGTCCTGTTCGGACTGTCGATGGACTACCACGTGTTCATCCTCAGCCGGGTCAGGGAGGCCGTCGACGCGGGCATGCGGACCGAGGACGCGCTCCGCCACGGGATCAGCCGGACCGCCGGGGTGGTCAGCGCCGCGGCGCTCGTGATGGTCGGGGTGTTCTCACTGTTCGGCACCGCCAGTGCGCTCGACCTCAAGGAAGCCGGCGTCGGGCTCGCGGTCGCGGTCCTGCTCGACGCCACCGTCGTGCGCGGAGTGCTGCTGCCGGCAACGATGAAGCTGCTCGGCGAGCGCAACTGGTACCTGCCCAGGTGGCTTGCCTGGCTGCCGCGAACGAGCCTCGAAGGGGAGACCCTCGAAGGCGGGGTCGTCGACGCTCCCGGTCGGCGACCCGACCCGCAGCCGGCCCTGGCCTCGGTGGTCGATTGACGCGACAATCCCGTTCAGCTATGAGGGCGAAGCTGTTCCTTCTGGTGGCGGCGGCGCTTGGCGCCGCGGCGGGCGCGACGTGGCTCGCGGCGCATGCCGGCGCAGGTCGGCCAACCGAGCCGGGCCCATACCTGACGCTGCTCGTGGGCTTCTCGCTGATCGGCTGCGGCCTGGCGTCATCGCACGCGAGGCCCGGCAACCGGCTCGGGCCGGTGATGGTGTTGACCGGGTTCGTCTGGTTTGCCGGATTGCTCAGCGAGGCGACGAGCGCACCGCTGTACACGCTCGGGGTCGCGATCGAGTACGTGTTCCTGTGCGGGTTCATCTACATCGTGCTGACGTTTCCGTCCGGACGGTTGCGCACGCGGCTCGACAAAGAGATCATCGTGCTCGCGATCGCCGGCACGCTTCTGCAGGTCGTCGCGATGCTGTTCGGAAGCGGATCCGGGCTTCGGTGCGGTGGCGACTGTGGCCACAACCTGATCCAGGTCGTCCATGACAACGGGCTGGCGCTCGCCCTGCTCAGCCTGCAACGGGTGCTCGGCGCGATCCTGACGCTGACCGCAGTGGGCCTGCTCACGTACCGCTGGGTGCGCGCGAGCGCGCCGCAGCGACGCGAGGTCACCTGGGTCCTGCTGGCAGGGAACGCGACGCTGCTCGCGCTCACGTTCACGGTCGTCGACGACCTGCTCGGCAACCCGCTCAACTCAACACCGGCGAAGATCTGGTTCGCCACGCTCGCGCTCGTGCCGATCGCGGTCGCGGCCACGTTCGTGCGGCGTCGCCTCGCGCGCGGGAGCGTCGCGGGGCTCGTCGTGCGACTCGGCGGCCCGACCGAGCCCGCCGACCTGCGGGCGGCGCTGGCCACGGCGCTCGGCGATCCCTCGCTCGACCTGGCGTACTGGTTCCCGGCCGAGGCGCGCTACGTGACCGGCGACGGCCGACCGGTGGAGGTGCCGGGCGCCGACAGCGATCGCGGCTCGACGTTGGTCGAGCGCGACGGCACCCCGATCGCGATGCTGCTGCACGACCCGGCGCTCGAGTACAACTCGGGGCTAGTGCGGTCCGTGTGCGCCGCGGCGGGCCTCGCGCTCGAGAACGAGCGGCTCCAGGCGGAGTTGCGCGCGCGGTTGGTCGAGCTGAACGCCTCGCGCGGGCGGCTGGTCGAGGCGACCGACGCGGAGCGCCGCCGGATCGAGCGCAACCTGCACGACGGGACGCAGCAGCGGCTCGTGTCGATCGCGATGTCGCTCGGTCTGCTCGAGTCGAAGCTGGCTCCCGACCAGGGGAGCGCGGCCCCGATCGTGCGCGAGGCGCGGACCGCGCTGGCGGCTGCGCTCGAGGAGCTGCGCGAGCTCACGCAGGGCATTCACCCGACGCTGCTCGTCGAACGCGGGCTCCCGGTCGCACTGGAGGAGCTGTGTCGCCGCGCCGGACTGCCCGCTCACCTCAAGGTCGACCTCGACGTCCGCCTGCCCGATCAGGTCGAGACCGCCGCCTACTACTTCGCGAGCGAGGCGATCAGCAACGCGGTCAAGCACTCGCACGGGAACGAGATCCGGGTCGGTGTGTCGTACGAGGGCGGCACGCTGACGGTGGAGATCGCCGATGACGGGATCGGTGGCGCGGCCGTCGGGCCGGGATCAGGGCTACGCGGGCTGGCCGACCGCGTCGAGGCGCTAGGTGGCCAGTTCACCGTCTCGAGCCCTCCGGGGAGGGGCACGCGGCTGACGGCGGTGATCCCGTGCGCGTAGCGGTCGGCGACGATGCGGTGATCCTGCGCGAAGGGCTCGCGCGGCTTCTCCAGGAGGCCGGCTTCGAGGTCGTCGGGGTGGCCGCTGACGGCGACGAGTTGCTCGAGCTCGTCAACCGCTGCGAGCCGGACGTCGCGATCGTCGACATACGCATGCCGCCCACCCACACCGACGAGGGGTTGCGGGCGGCGAAGGCTATCCGCGAGGCGCACCCGGGGATAGGAATCCTCGTGCTCTCCCAGCACGTGCACGCTCGCTATGCGATCGAGCTGCTCTCGAGCGGGACCGACGGCGTCGGCTACTTGCTCAAGGAGCGCGTGGCCGACCTCGACGAGCTGTCGGCCAGCGTCCGGCGCGTCGGGCAGGGCGGCTCGGTGCTCGACCCGGCGGTCGTCAGCCAGCTGGTCGGCCGGCGCCGGCAGGCCGACAACCCGCTCGAGCACCTCACCGACCGAGAGCGCGAAGTGCTCGCGCTGATGGCCGAGGGCCGATCCAACAAGGCGATCGCCGAGCGCCTGTTCGTGTCCGAGCACACCGTCGAGAAGCACATCAAGAACATCTTCGGCACGCTGCAACTGCCGCTCTCGCCCGACGATCACCGGCGGGTGCTGGCGGTCGTGACGTATCTCGATTCTGAGTAGCTTCAGGCCCGGGCGGTCACCATTGCCGACTCGGTCGCGTTCGAGAGCGTCGCGCTCGTCAACGCCCCCGGCGACCGGTGAAGTGACAGCCGGATGCGATCATGGCGACCGTGCCGCTGTTCGAGGATCGATCGCGCGCGGAGTCGTTCGGATCGGTCGCCGATCTGTACGACCGTGCCCGGCCGTCGTACCCGCCGGCGCTGATCGATGCGCTGCTGGCCGACGGCGGGCGCACGGTGCTCGACGTCGGTTGCGGCACCGGGATCGCCCCGGCGGCCGGATCGGGGCGTTCTGGAATTTCGGCGACCCGCCGCCGGAGCTCCGCGAGCGGCTCGCGCCGATCTACGACCGGCTGGCGCCCGAGCTCGTGAACTACTCAGTGGTGCTCGACACGGCCCAGCGCGCCGAGCGGGTCGACCCGACCGTCACCGGAATCGCCGCTCGTCACCGCCGCGCGCGCGTAGCGCCCCCGGCCGCGCCGGTGCCGGCGCCAGCGCCCGCGCTCAGACTCGGTAGCGCTCGGTGACCGCCGCGAGCTGGCCGGCGAGCTCGTTGAGCGTCTCGGCAGCCATCTGCGACTGGTGCGCGCCCTCGAGGAACTGCGACGTGCCCTCGGTGACGCTGTTCATCGACGCCGCGATCTGCTCGACGCCGACGCTCTGTTGCTGCGCCGAGGCGGCGATCTCCTGGGCGGCGGCGTAGGACTCCTGGATCGTGTCCGACAGGCTGCGGATGCCCTCGCCGGCGCGGGCGGTCAGCTCGAGGCCCTGCTCGACGACCTTCGTCCCTTCCTGGCTCGCGGCGACCGCCGCCGAGGTGGCGCGCTGGACGTCGCCGAGGATCGACTCGACCTGCGCCGTCGCCGCCTTCGACTGCTCGGCGAGCTTGCGAACCTCGTCGGCGACGACCATGAAGCCTTTGCCGTGCTCGCCCGCCCTGGCGGCCTCGATGCTGGCGTTCAGCGCGAGCAGGTTCGACCGGTCGGCGAGGCCGTTGACGGTCTTTGTGATCTCGCCGATCTGCTGGGTCCGCTCGGACAGCGTGACGATGTCGCGGGCGATCGCGTCGACGCGCTCGCGGATGTCCTCCATCGCGGTCGTGATCGCGCTGACCGCGGTGGTCGCCTCGCTCGTGACCTGGAGAGAGTCGCTGGCGCGGTCGGCCACATCGCTGGCCATCTTGGCGGTGTCCTCGGCGGCGAGGCGCAGCTCGTTGACGGTGGTCGAGGTCTCGGTGATCGCGGTCGACTGGAGGCTCGCGCTCTCGGTGTGCCGGTTCACCGTCGCGAGGATGTCCGCGGTGGACTGGCCGATGTCCTGGACGCCCGCCTGGATGTGGCTCGAGATCTGCGCGAGCCCGCTGACCATCGTGTTGAGGCTCTCGGACAGCCCCTGCAGGTCGGCGCTGCCGTCGGCGTTGACCGTCGCGCGCAGATCGCCGTCCGCGACTCTGGCCGCGAACTCGGAGTAGCCGCGGACCGCGGCCTGGAGCGCCTCGCGCGAGTCGCGCTCGACCTGGGCCGAATCCGCGAGCTCGCGGTGGCGTTCCTCGGTCAGCGAGCGCAGGCGCATGAGCGCCAGGCCGAAGCGGACGCCGGCGGCGACGAGCGTTGCGGTCGCGAGCCCGAGCGCGATCTGGTTGATGTGGTTGAGCGATCCGACGAACAGGATCAGGAGGGCTAGGCCGGCGGCCACGCCCGGAATGGCGAAGCCGGAGCTCGTCTCCTTGAGCTCGCTCTCGTCCGGCCGGCGCGAGATGACCCAGACCGACAGCGAGAACAGAAACAGCGATGCGGGCCAGGCGATCGAGTTCCAGAAATAACCGAAGTGAGTGGCGCCGATGCCATTGTCGAACAGCGCGCACACGTCGCCGATCGCGTTGGCGAGGCTGGCCGCCGCCATCAGATACCAGCGCTTGCGCCGGCCGGCGGGTACGAGCGCGGCCGCTCCGAGCGTGAGGATCAGCAGCAGGATGTCGCCGACCGGGTAGATCAGGTTCCACGCGACGGTCACGGCGTCATCGCCGACCGCCTTCTGGATCAACCCGAACGCGAACGCGGCGAACGCTGCGGCGCACGTCAGCGTCACGACGACGCCGTCCAGGTAGTTGGCGGCGGTGAACTTCCTGACCTCCTGGCGCATCAGCATCATCACGCCGACGTACGCCAGGGGGAAGAAGCCGGCCCACAGGTAGTTGGCGAGAACCGGGGTGGGGGGGTTCGCGTTGTGGATGCCCTCGTAGGTCATCGCGAAGTCGCCGAGCGCCCACAGGCACATCCCCAAGCCGAGCGCGAGGCAGAATCCGCGATCCTTGGGGCTGACCGCCGCCTTCACGAGGACGAGCAGGCTCGCGAGCAACTCGTAGGAGGACACGCCCCAGCCGTCGAGCCAGGTGGTGCTGGCGCCGTTGGCGCGGACCACCAGCGAGACCGCGTAGCCGAAGAGGATCAGGCCGAGCAGGGCGTAGAGGGCCTTCGTGCCGCCGGCAACCCGCTCCGGTCGCGCCGCCGCAGCCCGCCGCGCTCGCGCCGAGTTCGGCCGTGTGCTCCCGTCCGGCCGACGCCTCGTGGCGGTCGTGTCTGTATGCCCCATCGGGTGTTCCCTCCCCACGCAATACTCCGTTTAGCTGCGTTATCGGCCGAGGGAGGTCCGGTCTGTAGACGGCCGATGTAACTCAGACAAACAGGCGAGCGCGCGTCAAGGTCGACCCGCGCGGCGCGCGCCAGCGGCCTGGGTGGCGGTCAGCCGGCGTCGGTGGCGATCATTACGTCAGAGGCCTTGACGATCGCGGTGACCGCGCTGCCCTCCTGGAGCCCGAGTTCGGCGACGGCCTCGACGGTGATCGACGCGACCAGGCGCTGCCCGGCGACGTCGAGCACGACGTTGGCGATCGCCTCGCCCTTGTTGATGCTCGTCACGGTGCCGGGCAACTGATTGCGTGCGCTGAGTTTCATCTGCGCCTCCGGGTATCTGGTTGGGTAGCTTCAGGTCAAAGAACTGAAGCTTGAACCGTCGCAGAGGAGAACAGCCGTGTCCAGCAACGTGTCAGAGAGGCAAGCTCGCGAGGTCGCCGAAGCGGCACGCGAATCCGACTGGAAGCTGCCCAGCTTCGGCAAGGAACTGTTTCTCGGGAACTTCCGCCTCGACCTGATCTACCCGCAGCCGCGGCTCGACCCGGCGGCCGTCGAGAAGGGCGAGCGGTTTCTGACCAGCTTGCGCGAATTCCTCGAGTCGGAGGTCGATCCGCTCAAGATCGAGCGGGACGCCAGGATCCCCGCCACGGTCATCGACGGCCTGAAGCGCATCGGCGCGCTCGGGATGAAGGTGCCCGAGGAGTACGGCGGGCTCGGCGTGTCGCAGGTGTACTACAACCGCGCGCTGGCGCTGACGGGCGTGTGGCACGCGGCGCTCTCGACGCTGCTGAGCGCGCACCAGTCGATCGGCGTCGCCGAGCCGCTCCAGCTGTTCGGGACCGACGAGCAGAAGCGCAAGTGGCTGCCGCTCGTCGCCAAGGACCACATCAGCGCGTTTCTGCTCACCGAGACGGACGTCGGCTCTGACCCGGCGCGGCTGGCGGCGACCGCGACGCCCGTCGAGGGTGGCTACGAGCTGACCGGGCGGAAGCTGTGGGCGACGAACGGCGCGATCGCCGACATCGTCGTGGTGATGGCGCAGGTTCCCAAGGGGCCGCCGTCAGGCGCCGCCGACCATCGGTCTTCATCCGGCGCTCACCGCGGCGGGATCACAGCGTTCGTCCTGCCCTATGACAGCGATGGCGTCACCGTCGAGCACCGCAACGCGTTCATGGGACTGCGCGGGATCGAGAACTCGGTGACGCGCCTCGATCACGTGTTTGTCCCCGAGGACAACCGGATCGGGCTCGAGGGGGAGGGACTGAAGATCGCGCTGACGACGCTCAACACCGGGCGCCTGGCGCTGCCCGCGATCTGCGTCGGGATGGCGAAGTGGTCGACGAAGATCGCCCGCGAATGGTCGAACGAGCGCGTCCAGTGGGGGCGGCCGATCGGAAAGCACGACGCGGTGGCGCAGAAGATCGCGTTCATCGCCGCGAGCGCGTTCGGGCTCGAGGCGATGCTCGACGTCGCCAGCCGTCTGGCGGACAACAAGTCGGGCGACATCCGCATCGAGGCGGCGCTCGCCAAGCTGTACGGGTCGGAGATGGGGTGGAAGGTGCTCGACGAGCTGATCCAGATCCGGGCCGGCCGCGGGTACGAGACGGCGGCTTCGCTCAAGGCGCGCGGCGAGAAGCCGGTGCCGGCCGAGCAGGCGCTCCGCGACATGCGGATCAACCGGATCTTCGAGGGCTCGACCGAGATCATGCACCTGCTGATCGCGCGCGAGGCGGTCGACCAGCACCTGAAGGTCGCGGGCGATCTGCTCGAGCCCGGGGGCGAGCTCAAGGACAAGCTCGCGTCCGCCGGTCGGGCCGGGCTGTTCTACTCCAAGTGGCTGCCGCAGCTTGCCGTGGGCAAGGGGCAGGTTCCGACCTCGTTCGACGAGCTGGGACCGCTGGCGCCCTACATGCGGTTCGCAGAGCGGTCCTCGCGCAAGCTCGCGCGCTCGACGTTCTACGGCATGACCCGCTGGCAGGCGAAGCTCGAGTACCGCCAAGCGTTCCTGGGCCGGCTCGTCGACATCGGCGCCGAGCTGTTCGCGATGGCCGCCGCGGCGGCGTACGCGGACACGATCGGGCGCGAGCAGCCGGCGCGCCGGACCGAGGCCCAGGAGCTCGCCGAGCTGTTCTGCCTCCAGGCCAAGCGGCGCGTCGAGACGCTGTTCGGCGAGCTGTGGGACAACGACGACGACGCGAATCGCGCGGCGGCGGCGCGCGTGCTGGACGGGCGCTACCGCTGGATCGAGGAGGGGATCGTCGATCCCTCGGGTGAGGGCCCGATGATCCCCGAGGAGGTCAAGCAGGCCGCTTCCGGAGAGGTCAAGCAGCCCGAGTCTGCGCAACCGGCCGTCGCATGAGCCACTCGGTCAGCTCGGCGGCCGGGACCGGCCTGCTCAGGTAATAGCCCTGCGCGAGCGTGCACCCGAGCTTTGAGAGGTGATCCCAGGCCTGCTCGGTCTCGACGCCCTCGGCGACGACATGGAGGCCGAGGTTGCGGGCGAGGTCGATCGTCGAGCGGACGATCACGGCGTCGTTGTCGCTCTCGGCCATGTTCATGACGAACGAACGGTCGATCTTGATCTCGTTGACCGGAAGCTGGCTGAGGTAGGCGAGCGATGAGTAGCCGGTGCCGAAGTCGTCGATCGACAGCGCGACCCCCATAGCTGAGAGCTTGTCGAGCACGCGCTTAGTGCGAACGGGGTCAGACAGCATCGTCGACTCGGTGATCTCGAGCTCGAGCAGCGACGGGTCGACGCGCCGCTTCTTGAGCAGGTGCTTGACCTGGTCGGGGAAGTCGGCGTCGAGCAGGTTGCGGACGCTCAGGTTGACGGCGACGCTCAGGGTCATGCCGGCGCGCTGCCAGGCACGGCATTGGCTGAGCGCCTCGTCGAGCACGTACAGCGTCAGCGGCTTGATCAGTCCGGTCTGCTGCGCCAGCGGGATGAACTCGTCGGGGCCAACGAGGCCGCGCGTCGGGTGGTTCCAGCGCAGCAGCGCCTCAACCGACTGCACCGTGCCGTTGGCGAGATTCGCCTTGGGCTGGTAATAGAGCACGAGCTCGCGCTCCTCGATCGCCCGCCGCAGCTCTGAGACGAGCGTGAGCCTGGCCGGGTCGGACGCGTTGCGCGACTTCTCGTAGAACGCGTACCCGCCTTTCTCTTCCTTGGCGCCGTACATCGCGACGTCAGCGTGGCGGAGCAGCGTGTCGACGTCGTCGCCGTGGTGGGGAAAGATCGCGATGCCGATCGAGCCCTCCGCCGGCAGCGCGAGGCCGTCGATCGTGACCGGGCGCTCGAGCGTCGACCGGATCTTCTCGATCACCACGACCACGTCGCGCTCGGTCCGCGGCTTTGAGATCAGCACGCCGAACTCGTCGCCGCCGAGGCGCGCCACGGTGTCCGACGAGCGCAGGATGCCCCGTAGCCGCTTGCCGATCTCTACCAGCAGCGCGTCGCCGGCGTGATGGCCCAGCGAGTCGTTGACGTCCTTGAAGCGGTCGAGGTCCATCATCGCCACCGCCACCTGGCCGCCCTCGCGCTCGGCAATCGTGATCGCCTGCTCGATCCGGTCGCGGAACAGGGTGCGGTTGGGGAGGCCGGTGAGGGCGTCGTGGAGAGCCTGGTGCTCGTTGATCTCCGACTGGCGCAGCAGCGCGTCCTGGGCCGCCTTGCGCTCCGTGTCGTCCTGAACCATCACGATGCCGAACGACGGACGCCCGTCGGGCTCGCGGACGACCGAGAAGGAGGCGGACACCCACACGACCGATCCGTCCTGGCGGTTGAGCCGGGTTTCGATCCGCAACGAGTTGGATTCGCCGGCGAACAGCTCATCGCACGCCACCGTCACGCGCTCGTGCTCCTCGGGATCGAGGTACTCGGCGATGTGGGCGCGAACCTGCTCGGAGTTTTCGAGGCCGAGGAGCGCGCACATGGCAGGATTGGCATCGACGATCTGACCGTCGTTGCTCAACGTCATCACGCCGGTGATCGCGCCGTGATAGATCGCCTCGAACCGGGCCAGCGCATCGACCTGCCGGCGCTTGGCCTCGAACTCGGCGGCGCGGCTCACGCCTTCGGAGAGGACGCCGGCGAGGAGCTCGAGCGTCTGGCGATCCTCCTCGTTCAGCCGCTCCTCTTCCGAGGTGCTCATCACGCTCAGCGCCCCGACCGGCTCGTCGCCGGCGAACAGCGGCACGCAGATGTGCGAGCGATCTCCCATGACGGCGCGGATCTTCGGGTTGAGGCGGTCGTCGTCCTCGGCGTGCTCGATCAGGAGCGGCTCCCGCGCCGCGATCGCAAAGCGCGAGACACTCTGGCTGAGCGGCCGGCGGTTCCCGAGGAAGCGCAGGCCGATCCCGGACGCGGCGCGCGTGTGCACGTCCTCGCCCTCGATCAGGTGGATCATCGCGCCCTCTGCCCGCGTGAGCGCCTGGGCGCGATCGACGATCACCTGCATCACGTGCTCGAGGTCGCCGGACGCGGCGGCTGAGATGTCGCGCTGCGTCGCGATGATCAGCTCGAGCCGGTTGGCTCGGTCTTGGAGCTCGAGGTCGGCGAGCTTGGTCTGCGTGATGTCCTCGATCATCGCGATGGCCACCGCCGAGGACCCGGCCGCGCCGGCATCGGTCCACACCGTGGAGCGGACCCAGATCACTTCTCCGTCCTTGCGGACGCATCGCTTCTCGTACTGGTATGAGGAGCCCCCGGAGTCGACGAACTCCTGGTAACGGCGCTCGGTGCCGTCGATGTCGTCGGGATGGGTGAACGTCTCGAACCTCACGCCGACGAGCTCCCCGGGGCCGTAGCCGAGCATCCGCTCGATCGCCGGGTTGGCTTCGACGACGTGACCCGCAGTCGCGACCGTGATGATGCCGGACGAGGCGCGCTCGAACAGCATGCGGAAGCGCTCGTTGGACTCCTCGGGGTCGAAGGCTGGGTGCTGTGCCCGGTCGAGGGATCCGGCCGGCGATTGTGCCGTGCCATCGGACGCTACGCGATTGGCGCGCGAGTTGGTCCTCCGCATGGTCGTCTTTATCGGTTCGGGCGGACGGTTTACTTAGCCGCGAGCGCGAATGGGCGGACGGACGGCGCCGTCCGCATTGGACGACGTCGGCGGCGCCTGACGGCGGCGCCTTACACTCGACGCATGGCGACTGCGACGAGCGCAAGGAAGGCCCGTCGGTTCGAGGTTGTGCACGCCGACGCGAGCGAGCAGATCGCCCACGAGATCAGGATGCACATCGAGCGCGCGGGGCTCCAGCCGGGCGATCGAATCGGAACCGAGCACGAACTGGCGCGGGAATTCGGGGTCAGCCGGCCGACGCTCCGAGAGGGGCTGCGGCGGTTGGCCGGATCCCATCTGATCCGCGTGCAGAAGGGGCGTGCGGGCGGGGTGTTCGTCGAGAACACGCCAAACGAGGGCATCGGGCGGCACGTGAGCGAGTCGATCGCGGCGATGCTCGAGTCTGAGAGCGTCACGCTGTGCCAACTGCTCGAGGCGCGGATGTTCCTCGAGGTCCCGCTCGCGGGGTTGGCGGCCGAGCGCTCCGACGAGGCGACGATCGAGTCGCTGACGGCGGCGATCGAAGACGCGACCGGGAGAGATCCCGCCGGCAACGAGTTCCGCCTCGCCGACGCGCGCTTTCACCGCGCGATCGCGGTCACCGCGGGCAACGATCTCCTGGTGACATTCACGAGTTGGATCCTCGACGTGCTCCAGCCCTCGCTGATCGAGCACATCGGGCGGGCGATCGACGGCGATCTGATCATCGCCCAGCATCAGGCGATCGTCCGGGCGATCCGCCGGCATCAGCGGAGCGCGGCCGAGCGCGCGATGCGCACGCACATCGAGTACATGGGGGCCGTCCTGCGGAGCGTCGACGCCGGCGGCTAACGTCCGCGCGGTGCGGCGGTCCTGGGACCGGGAGCGGACCAAACCGCACCGCGCAGTTCACCCCGTGTCGGTCAGGGCGAAACCTCTTCGTAGTACCGACCGCGCGTGTTGGGGCTGAACTGGACGACGATCGCCGCGAGGACGAGGAAGCCGGAGATAGTCAGCATCGCCTCGAGCACGGTCATATTGGGAATCTGGGGAGCGATCAGGAGCACGCCGATACCGCCACCGAGGTGGCCGACGCCGTCGACCATGCCGAACCCGGTCACTCGGGCCCGCGTCGGGAAGCTCTCGGTCGAGAGCGCGAAGGTCATCGGCACCCAGATGTTGAAGCCGAAGAACACGATCGCCGCCCCGATGAAGGCGATCGCGAGACCGCTCGTCCCGGCCTCGGCGACGATCACGCCGCCGATCACCGTGATCAGGGCTCCGATCGGGAGCCAGTGCTTGCGCTCGAGCCGATCCGCGAATGCCACCGCGAACAGCGCGCAGGCCAGGAAGCCGAACGCGCCGACGGCCGTGATCAGACCGGCCTCGGGCGGCGGGTACTTGAGCGCGACGAGCATCGACGTGAAGCCGGCGGAGAAGCCGAACACGGTCACGTAGGCCAGGAACCAGACGGCGAGCAACACGATCACCCGGCGCACATACGTTCGATTGGCGAACAGCGCGCGGAACGCGAGGCTGCTCTCGGGAACCGTCTCGTCTACCGGGATGTCCTCGCTCACGGGCGCTAGCGGACCGTGTTTGGCGGCGACGACCTCCATGTCGCTGACCACCTTGTCGGCCTCGGCGATGCGTCCCCGTCCGACCAGCCAGCGCGCGGACTCGGGGAGTTCGAGGCGGAGCAGCACGCCGATCGCGGCCAGGAGCGCGCCGACGGCGTACATCCACCGCCACCCATCGGTGAAGCCCGGCCCCGCCTGGGCGAACGAAATGCCGTGCGGCCACGGGGCGGGGGTGGTGGTCAGGAACAACCCGAGCCATATCCCGAGCAGCGCGCCGAGCGAGGACATGATGAAGATCACCGAGATCCAGCGCGCGCGGTTGCGGCGGGGCGCGACCTCGCCAATATATGTGTTGACAATCGCGAGGTCGGCGCCGACGCCGATACCGGTGATGACGCGGGCGAGGACGAACTGCGTGTAATCGGGCGCGAGCGCGTTGTACAACGACCCGAGTCCGGTGAGGAGCATCGTGAACAGCAGCATGTTGCGGCGCCCGATGCGGTCCGAGATGGGGGCGAGGGCGAGCGCGCCGATAACGTAACCGGCCAGGTTGAGGACAACCGGCACTCGCAACGTGGTGACCGCGTTGGCGGGCGTGCAGCCGTGCTTCAGCGCGACACAACTCTGGATGAACGACACATTGATGTCGAACACGTCGTAGAACGCAAACAGGAAACCGGTGCCGATGATCCCGATGAACATGAACGGCATCGACCAAACGCCGATCCGGTCGAGCCGAGCGAGAATCGTCTTGGGAGTCTGGGCACCGGCAGCTTGGCCGCCGACGCGGAGCGTTCTTTGTCCAATCGAGGTAGAACTCATCGCGCAACCCTCGCTTTCCTCGCCTGCATACATCTCGTACCCGTGTCGTTTGTGAGGGAAACCGCATAATCAATTCACCAGTAACCAATGACAGATCCGGATGAAATGACATGAGACTCGATGGACGGACAGTGGTGGTCACAGGCGCGGCGGGTGGAATCGGCCGAGCGCTGGCGTTGCGCTGCGCCGTCGAGGGCGCGCGTGTGGCAGCCACTGATATTCAGGACGACCCGCTGCAACGCGTTGCAAACGAACTTGGGGCGGGGCATCTCGCGGTGGTGGCTGACGTCACCGATGAAGAGGCACTCGGCGCGCTGATCTCGCAAGTGGAATCAGAGCTCGGCCCGGTCGAGGTGTTCTTCGCGAACGCCGGCGTGGCCATCGGCGAGGACCCGGTCAGCACCCCCGACGAGGTGTGGGACCTCGCGTTCGGCGTCAACATCCGCGCGCACATCCTGGCGGCCCGGAGACTGTTGCCGGGTTGGCTTGAACGCGGCGAGGGCTACTTCGTCGCGACCGCCTCCGCCGCGGGCCTGCTCACTCAAATCGGCTCAGCCCCTTACGCGGTCACCAAGCACGCCGCGGTGGCGTTCGCCGAATGGCTATCGGTCACCTACGGCGACCAGGGGATCGGGGTGAGTTGCCTGTGTCCGATGGGCGTGCGGACCGCGATGCTCCAGGGCGAGGAGCTGAGCCACCGGGTCGTGAAGGCGGCCGGCACAGTGCTCGAGCCTGACGAGGTTGCCGCGGCCGTCGTCGACGCGATCGACGCCGAGCGGTTCCTGATCCTCCCGCACCCCGAGGTGCTGACGTTCTTCCAGCGCAAGGCGAGGGACTACGACCGGTGGCTCGCGGGGATGCGGCGGCTCCAGTCCGGGCAGTCGTAGCGCCCGTTGTGATTTGATCGCCGCGTGATCGTTCGCTGGGGCCTCGATGAGCTGCCGGGCGTCCTCGAACAGCTGTCCGTGCGCGATCCCCTGCTGATCAGTACCGAACGGTGGCGGGCGCTCGAAATCCCCGTGACACGTCAGTTCTACGGCGTACAGCCGCACGCGGAGGTCGCCGGCGTGCGGGCGGCGACCCAGGCGGCCGCCGGCGCGGACGGGCTCATCGCGCTGGGCGGCGGCAGCGCGATCGACACGGCCAAGGCGGTGTCCAGCGAGACCAATCTCGAGATCGTCTCGATCCCGACCACGTACTCGGGCGCGGAGTGGACGCAGGGCTTCGGAATGCGCGACAGCGCGGCCGGGGTCAAGCGGGGCGGCGGTGGCGCCCGGACGGTGGCGATCGTCTACGACCCGTCGCTGACGCTGGGGCTGCCGGCGGCGGACAGCGCCGGCTCGGCGATGAACGCGCTCGCGCACTGTGCCGAAGCGTTGTACACGGCGGGTCGAACCGAGGACACCGATGTCGTGGCGACGGATGGCGCGAAGCTGATCTCCGATTGGCTTCCTGTGGTCATCGAGCGAGGCGACGACCTCGAGGCGCGCCGACAGCTGCTCGAGGGCGCGATGTACGCCGGCGCCTCGCTCCGCGTCGGGATGGGCCTCGGGCATGCGGTGGCGCAGGCGCTCGGCGGTCGCTACGGGCTCCCGCACGGGACGATGAACGCCGTGTGCTTGGCGCCCGCGCTCCGCTACAACCGGGAGGTGGCGGCGGCGGGGATTGCCCGGTTCGGCGAGGCGATGGGCCGTGGCGACGCGATCGACCGTGCGGCCGAGCTGGGCGCGCTGGCCGGGCCAACCAGGTTGCGCGACTACGGCGTGCCACGCGAGGATCTGAAGACCCTGTCCGAGGCGGTCGCCGAACGGGCGCCGGCGAAGGCCAATCCGCGGCCGGCGCCACCCGAGGCGATCCGAGAGCTGCTCGAGGAGATCTGGTAAATGACGCGTATCCGCACCACCCACGTCGGGAGCCTCCCGCGCCCGCCCGAACTAGTCGAGCTCGTGTTCGCCGAGGACAGGGGCGAGGAGGTCGACCGCGAGCGCTACGACCGGCTGCTCGCCGAGGCGGTCCGCGACCGCGTCCGGCACCAGGTCGACGCCGGGATCGACTTCGTCTCGGACGGCGAAATGAGCAAGATTGGCTATGCCACCTACATCCGCCACCGCCTGAGCGGGTTCGAGGTGGGCGACGTGCCGCGGGCGACGCCGGCGGATCTAGACGCCTACCCGCGCTACATGAAGCGGCTGGCCGACGAGGGTGGAAGCGCCAGGTACCTGCGGCCGATCTGCCGCGGCCCGATCACGTACGAGCACCGGGAGCCGGTCGACGCCGATCTGGCTCGCCTGGCGGCCGCGATCGAAGGTCAACCGGTGGCCGGCGCGTTCATGAATGCACCCTCGCCGGGGATCATCGCGTTGTTCCAGCCCAACGAGTACTACCGCAGCGTCGACGAGTATCTCGAGGCGATCGGCGAGGCGATGAAGACCGAGTACGAGGCGATCGTCGCCGCCGGGTTCATGCTCCAGATCGACGCCCCCGATCTGGCGATGGGCCGGCACATCATGTACCGGAATAACTCGGACGCGGAGTTCGTGGTGGCCGCTGCCCGGCATGTCGAGGCGATCAACCAAGCGCTGCGCGACGTTCCCGCCGACCGGGTCCGCCTGCATCTTTGCTGGGGCAACTACGAGGGCCCGCACCACCTCGACATCGGCGTCGAAAAGATCATCGACGTGGTGCTGCGCGCCAAGCCCTCGACGATCCTGTTCGAGGCCGCCAACCCGCGCCACGAGCACGAGTGGGCGGTGTGGCGCGAGGCCGCGATCCCCGAGGACAAGACGCTCGTCCCGGGCGTGATCGATTCGACCTGCAACTACATCGAGCACCCCGAGCTCGTGGCCCAGCGACTCGAGACATACGCGCGGATCGTCGGAGCCGACCGCGTGATGGGCGGCAGCGACTGCGGCTTTGGCACTTGGTCGGGGTTCGGCGCGATCGATCCCGACATCTGCTGGGCGAAGCTCGGTGCGCTCGCCGAGGGCGCGCGGCGCGCGGGGGACCGCGCGGGCAGGCAGGGCGGCTAACGTGGCACTCGCCAATCACCACCCGCGAGTGAGGGCTTGGCCACGTAGGAGGTGGCCGAATCTGCATTCACCGCGCGGGGGAGGGGCGAGTGTGTGGTTAGCCGGGATGGGGCGGGCTTGGGGCCTCGCTTCGCTCGGCATCCTCCGGATGGAATGGCGGCAGGCCCGTTAGGCGAGGCCGGATGCCGAGCGGCCCGAGCCGGGAGACCGGTTCCGCCGGGCGTCCGTGCCCGGCGGTCGCTGTGTCCGTGGTGGTCGTGGGGCGGATTGGGGTGTTTAGCGGCGGGCACCTGGAGTGGGGTGGGGGGTGGGTGGCCGGCGCGGGGGCGGGTCGCGGATCATGCATGACGCGCCATTTGACGCGATCCCGGTGGGCCGTGGCGTGTGAGGCGTGTGGGGCGTGCGTGAGAGGCCACGGCTTCGCCGGCGGGCATCGATTGGCGCGTCATGCATATCAGGGTCCCAGGAACGGCCCGGGGGACGACTGCATACCCCCTCAGGTGCCTGCCGTTGTCCGCGGGGCGCCCCAGCCCGCCCGGGGGACCGCGGCACCCCCCTCGGCGGGCACGGGAAGGGTCGGGTTTTTAACGGCGGGCATCTGGAGGGGGGTGTGGCGGGCTTCTCGCGGATCGATCCTCGCGAGCGAACCTGCATAACACGGCAATCGAGCGCATTTGCGCCGGCCGTGCCGTGTGGCGCATGCCATGCGTGCGTAGTACGGCACGGCTTCGCCGGCGGGCACCAATTGTCGTGCTATGCATGCCCGGCGCGCCGCGACCAGTCCCCGGGACGACCGCACCCACTCTCGGATGCCCGCCTTTAAGACGCCCGGCATCCAAACCCGGACAGAGGACCGCCACCACGCCCGCCCGGCACGGACGCCGGGCGGAACGGCATTGCGGCGACGGCCCGCTCGGCATCCTTGCCTCGCCTAACGGGCCTGCCGCAATTCCATCCGGAGGATGCCGAGCGCAGCGAGGCCCAGCAAAACCTCAGCGACCGACGATCCGCTGCGGCTCGCCCAATGCTGCGCGCCCGATGTCGCCGTAGAACGTGTCGCGCAGCTGCAGGTTGCGGTGGGCGGCGGCGACCGCCATGTCGCGGAACACGCGCGCGGTGCGCTCGCCGTCCCGGGCGACACCCGCGCCGACGGTCTGCCACAGGTCGTCGTCGACCACGCGCCAGCACATCAGCATCGCCTCGCGTGCGACCCCCGCGAGCAGCATGTCGTCGCCGAAGGTGTACGGGACACTGTCCTCGACGTTGCGCCGGCACAGCTCCATGTGTCGCTCGGCGGTCTTGTGCGTGGCCGCCTCCGCGGTGGCGATGTGGGTCAGCGCCCGGCCGTACCAGCGCTGGTAGTCCGGGTCCTGGATGCGCGGGATGAACGGCGGCAACGGCGTCTTGCGTTCGCGCATCAGCCGCTCGTACTCGTCGAGCATGTTGTAGGCCGCCCCGACGGTCACGGCCGCGAGCGACAGCGTGAAGATCGACACCGCCCGGCCCGAGTACATCGGGTTGCCGTGCAGGCGCGAACCCGGGGTGCCGTCGGCGACGTCGGGGTCGAGCATGCTGGCCTCGAACCCCCAGCTCAAAGGAATGCGTGTCCCGGGGAAGCGGATGCTGTGCGAGCCCGAGCCCTTGAGACCGAGCATGTCGCCCCAGTCGTCGAGCATCTCCCACTCGGAACGCGGAGCGACGAACAGGAGCTGGGGTGGGAGATCCTCGGGCGAGGCGCCGGCCGGCGCGGGCAGGATCGCCTGGCCCATGTAGAAGGTCGAATAAGGCGAGCCCGACGCGAACGCGACCTGTCCGTTGATCTCCCAGCCGCCGCCGGTCCGCTCCGCGCGCCCAACCGGCGCCGCGACCGACGCGCAGCGGAAGTCGCCGCCGGCGAAGATCTCGTCCTGCGCCTCCTGGGGCCACCACGAGCCGACCATCAGCGCGTGGTTCATCGCGAGTCCCAGGCACCACGCGGTCGACACGCACCCCCGGGCGATCTCCTGCACGACGCTGACGTAGGTCGGCACGTCGAACTCATAGCCGCCGTAACGCCGCGGGACGTACAGGTGGTAGAAGCCCGCGTTCAGGAACTCCTCGTGCATCTCGGCCGAGTAGTACGTGCGCTGCTCGGTCGCCTCCTGGTCGGCGATCAGCCTGGGGCGCAGCGCCACCGCGCGCGCGATCATCTGCTCCGGAGTCAGGCCAGGCTCGGGGACGTCAGTTCTCGCGGTCGCCGACAAGCTCGCCACTTTCGATCTCCACGGCCACGGCGGGCGTCCCCACCTGCGTCTGCCACGGCCGCGCGAAGTAGAGCCACGTGCCGGCGCCGCCGAACAGCAGCGCGCACAGCGTCCAGCCGAGCGCCGTGGTCTGGAGGCCGACGTACTTGAGCCCGGAGGCGAAGATCACGAACGCGATTGCCGGGCGCACGTAACGGTCGGGGATCGTCGAGGACAGCGTCGACCCGACCAGCACCGCGGGGACGCTGCCGATGATCAGCGAGGCGGTGACGTCGAGCACGACGTGACCGAACACGAGCGCGCCGAGCGCCGCCGCGAGCGTCAGCGGGACCGCCTGCGTCAAGTCGGTGCCCACGAGTTGGTTGGCGCCGATCGCCGGATACACGAACAGCAGCAGCACGATCATCAGCGAGCCCGATCCGACCGAGGTCATGCCGACGATCAAACCGCCGACGATGCCGATCGCGATCGTCGGAAGCGGGCGCACCTCTAGGTCGTGGACGACGCCGCGGCGTTCGTGGCCACCGCGGCGGTCGAGCACGAAGCGCAGTGCCATCGCGCTCGCCCCGATCAGCAGCGCGATCCCAAGCACGGTCTCGATGTGCGTCTGGGCCGATTTGGAGTTGCCGAGCGCGTGCAGCAGGTAGGCACCGAGGAACGCGGCCGGCACCGACCCGATCACCATCCACCTGACCAGGCGGAGATTCACCGTCCCAGCCCGGAGATGGACTCCCGCGCCGAACGGGCGCATGACGACCGCCGCCACGAGGTCGCTCGAGATCGCCGCCGCCGGGGCCACCCCGAACAGCAGGATCAGCATCGGCGTCATCAGCGCGCCGCCGCCGGCACCGGTCATCCCGACGAGCAGGCCGATGATGGCGCTCCCGAGGACGATGTATGGGTCGATGTGCAACGGCTCAGTTCCGGTCGAGGCCCGCGGGCGGCTCGCCGAGGTCGCCGGCGGTCGCGTGCGCGAAGGCTAGGAGGTCCGACGGCGCCTCGCCGGGCAACACCCAGGTCTCGCCGTCCGTCCGCACGAGTCCACGGCGGGTCAGCTCCGACAACGCGGTGGTGACGGTTGGGCGCCGCGCGGCCACGAGATCGGCGAGGACCGTGTGGGTGAGGCGCAGCCGGAGCACGGTCCCGTCGCTGCGGACCCGTCCCCAGCGCGCGGCGAGATGCCAGAGCAGCATGTGCAGCCGGACGTCGACCCGCGCCTGGTGGACGATGGCCATGTTGACCGCGAGGTTCTTCGAGCGCTGGATCGCCCGGGCGATCAGGGAGCGGGCGAGCTCGGGGTACTGCACGAGCCGCTGCTCGAACGTGCAGTCGAGCTCGGCAATCCGGGTGGGGAGCACGATCGACCAATCGACCGTCAGCGGCAGCAGCGGCGAGATCGTCTCCTCGCTGGGCCGCAACAGGTCACCCTCGCCGATCAGCTCGGCGCCGTAACGACCCTCGATCCCGACGCGGCGGATCATCAACCCGCTGAGCACGAGCACGCCGAGTCCGCCGCGGAAGCCGACGGGTCCGCTCCGGGCCAACGGGCCGGGCTGGAGCCTCAGCTCCGGCGCGACGCACTCCTCGATCGCGCGTTGCCTGCGTTCGGGCGGGATCGGCTCGGCGAGCTCTGGATCCTCCCTGAGTACGTGACAGACGGACGACGGATAGGGCACGGCGCTCACTCCCACCCCGACACTCTGTCAGAGGTACTCAGACTGCGACACGTTCGCCGGTCAACGCGGCGAGCTCGACCAGCGCCGTCGTCACCTCGTCGGGCCGCTCGAGCGGCGTCATGTGGCCGGTTTCCGGTAGCACGATCAGCTTCTCGAGCCGGGGCAGGTTCTCGGCGATTCGGCGAGCATGCGAAGGCGGGGTGAGACGGTCGTCGGCGCCGACGAGCACGGTCGTCGGGACGGTCAGACGCGGCACGGCGTGGTGCAGATCCATCTCAGACATCGCGAATCCGATCTTGGCGCGCACGTCGGGCGGGCAGGTGACGAGCATCCGCTCGAAGAACGCCACCTGTGCGGGAGAGGCGTGCCGGCCGAAGGCGATGTAGCGGACGGCCGCGTAGCTGAGCGGCGTCGAGAACCGCGGGAGCGGTGCCCGGTTCCCGAGAAAGCCATACAGCGAGATTGCGCGGTTGACCGTGTTGGCGATGCTCGGGAGCGGAAGTAGCAGCTGCTCGGCGATCAGGTCGCCGACGCCGGTGGACAGCAGCGCGGCGGCGCGGGCGCGTCGCTCGACGTCGTGATCCTCGGCCCAGGCGGCGATCGACATCGCTCCGAGCGAGTGGCCGGCCACGACCGCGAGCTGTCCCTGCGGGACGCAGGCGCTGAGCACCGCCTCGAGGTCCTCGCCGAAGCGCTCGATCGCGTAGTCGCCGCCGTGCGCGGGCTCGCTGCGGCCGTGTCCGCGCTGGTCGTAGGCCACCACCCGGAATCCGCGCCTGGACAGCGCTCGGATCACGTACACCCAGTACTGGATCGCCTCGGTCCAACCGTGGACCAGGACGACGGTCGGCCCATCCTCGGGCCCGAAAACCTCGACGTGCAGGGCCGTCCCATCCGCAGAGCGAGCGGTCTGTGCTCGCCCCTCCGGCGGTGAGTTGAGCAGTTCCCGCTCGGGGTCGCGGGCGATCTTGCGCCAGTGCGCGGTCTCGATCAGGCCGCCGGCGGCCAGCGCCGCGGCGGTTCCGACGGCCGCCCACAGCAAGCGGTCGTGATCTGTGCCGGTCAGGCGCGGGCGCCTCATCTCTCGCCAGGCTACAACGGTGTCGGTTCGGCGACCCCCGGTCCGGGGCGAGGCGCCGGGGCGCAGTTTGCATACCATTCGCGCCGATGCGGATCGGAATGCTCACCGGCGGCGGCGACTGTCCAGGGCTGAACGCGGTGATTCGCGCGGTCGTGCGCAAGGGGATCGACTCCTACGATGACGAGATCGTCGGGTTCCGGGACGGGTGGCGCGGCGTGCTCGACGATTCGCATATCGAGCTGACGATCGAATCGACGCGGGGGATCCTCCCCCGCGGCGGCACGATCCTCGGGAGCTCGCGCACGAATCCATACAAGCGAGACGATGGCGTCCAGCGGGTCCGGGACGTGCTCGAGATGCTCCGCCTCGACGGGCTGATCGCGATCGGCGGGGAGGACACGCTGGGCGTGGCGAACCGGCTCAACCAGGACGGCGTCAACGTGATCGGCGTTCCGAAGACGATCGACAACGATCTTGGCGGGACCGACGTGACGTTCGGCTTTGACACCGCGCTGCACATCGCCACCGAGGCGATCGACCGGCTGCACACGACCGCCGAAAGCCATAACCGGATCCTGGTCGTCGAGGTGATGGGCCGTACCGCGGGCTGGATCGCGCTGCACTCCGGGGTCGCGGGCGGCGCCGACGTGATCCTGATCCCGGAGATCCCGTTCGACATCGACGAGGTCTGCCGGCTGATCCGCCGGCGCCACGCCCGCGGCCGGTACTTCTCGATCGTGGTCGCGGCCGAGGGGGCGGCGCCGAAGGCGGGCACGATGCCGGTCGCGGAAACCGGCTCGGTCGACGAGTTCGGGCACCCCCGGCTTGGCGGAATCGGCTACGCACTCGAGCGCGAGATCGAGAACCGCACCGGCTACGAAACCCGCGCCACGGTCCTCGGTCACGTGCAGCGAGGCGGCACTCCGACCGCGTTCGACCGGGTGCTGGCGACGAGGCTCGGGCTCGCCGCGATCAGCGCGGCCCACGACGGGCAATGGGGGATGATGGCGGCACTCCGCTCGACCGAGGTCGAGATGGTGCCGCTCGTCGACGCCGTCGCCGAGGTTCGCCACGTTCCGGTCGAGGAGTACGAGCACTTCGATGTGCTTTTCGGCTGAGAGGCAGCCGATCGCACCCGCGTTCACATTTGATCCTTTTCCCGAGCGGCGCGATCGGGTTATGCTGACGGCCGTGGTGGCCCAGTCCCTTCGCATCGCACTCGCTCGGTGACCGCGACAGATACCGCCACCGACCTCGACAGGCTGTGCGTCGACACGATCCGCACGCTGTCGATGGACGGCGTGCAGAAGGCAAACTCGGGGCACCCGGGGACGCCAATGGCGCTGGCGCCAGTCGCGTACGTGCTCTACGCGCGAATCATGCGCCATAGCCCGCACCACCCGAAGTGGCCCGACCGCGACCGCTTCGTGCTCTCGTGCGGCCACGCGTCGATGCTCCTCTACTCGACGCTGTACCTGGCCGGCTACGACGTCAGCCTCGAGAACGACCTCGAGCGGTTCCGCCAACTCGGGTCGATGGCCGCCGGCCACCCCGAGTACGGTGACCTTCCCGGCATCGAGGTCACGACCGGTCCGCTCGGACAAGGCATCTCGCACGCGGTCGGGATGGCGCTCGCCGAGCGGATGCTCGCGGCGCGGTTCAACCGTCCCGGGCACGAGATCGTCGATCACCGGACGTTCGTGATCGCGTCCGACGGGGATCTCGAGGAGGGTGTCTCCGGCGAGGCGTCCTCGCTCGCGGGGCACCTCGGCCTCGGCCGGCTGATCTCGTTCTACGACCAGAACCACATCTCGATCGAGGGCGATACGAAGATCTCGTTCACCGAGGATGTCGGCAAGCGCTATGAGGCGTACGGTTGGCACGTCCAGGACCTAGAGGAGGACGTCGGGCTCGACTACCTCGAGCGGGCGCTCGAGAACGCGATCGCGGTGCAGGACAAGCCGTCACTGATCATCGTCCGGACCCACATCGCCCAGGGCAGCCCGAACAAGCACGACACCGCCGGCGCCCACGGCTCGCCGCTGGGCGAGGAGGAAGTCAAGCTCACCAAGGAGCACATGGGCTGGCCCTCGCTCGAGCCGTTCTATGTCCCTCAGGATGCGCTCAAGCACTTCCGCCGCTGCGTCGAGCGCGGCGAGGAGCTCCATACCGATTGGAGCGAGCGGTTCGACGCCTACGGCCAGGCCCACCCGGAGCTGGCGCCGGAGCTCGAGCGGCTGATCGCCGGCAAGCTGCCCGAGGGCTGGGACCGCGAGGTGCCGAAGTTCCACGCCTCGGGATCGATGACAGCAACTCGTAAGTCGTCCGAGACCGTGATCCAGTGGGTGGCAGCGAACGTCCCCGAGTTCGTCGGCGGGTCGGCCGATCTGGCGCCGTCGACTTTGACGCTGATCGCTGACGGAGGCAGCGTCGACACCGGCTCGTACGGGGGCCGCAACCTCCACTTCGGGATCCGCGAGCACGCGATGGGGGCGATCGTCAACGGCATGAACCTCCACTACCTGCGCGCGTTCGGGGCGACGTTCTTCACCTTCAGCGACTACATGCGCGGCTCGATCCGGCTGTCCGCGCTCATGCACCTGCCGTCGATCTTCGTGTTCACCCACGACTCGATCGGCCTCGGCGAGGACGGCCCGACGCACCAGCCGATCGAGCAGCTCGCGGGGCTGCGGGCGATGCCGGTGCTACGGGTGGTCAGGCCCGCCGGCGCGAACGAGACCGCGCTCGCATGGCAATACGCGATCAAGTCCACCGATCACCCAACCGCGCTCGTTCTCTCGCGGCAGGGGATCCCGACCTGGAACCCCTCGGCGATACCGGCGGACGCGATCGACCGCGGCGCGTACGTGCTCCGTTACTCGTTCAAGGAGCCCGAACCCCCGGACTTGATCCTGATCGCGACGGGCACCGAGCTTCACATCTGCGCGCGCGCCGCCGACACGCTCGAGGCCGAGGGAATCGCAACGCGGCTCGTGAGCATGCCGTGCATGGACAACTTCGCTGCCCAGGACGCTACGTACCGCGATCAGGTGCTCCCGCCGCAGGTTCGCGCCCGCGTCTCGCTCGAGGCGGCGGCCACGTTCGGCTGGCATCGGTGGGTCGGCGACCTTGGCGAAGCGATCGGGATGGAGGGGTTCGGCGCGTCGGCACCGGCGGGCGTCCTGTACAAGCACTTCGGCTTGACCCCCGACCGGGTCGCGGATGCCGGCCGGGCCGCCGTCAAGCGCGCACGCTCGGATGGAGCTGGCTAGAACGAAGGGACCAACGTGAGCACCATCACCGAGCTGAATCCCCGGTTGTTAGCGATAACCGAGGCGGGCGTCAGCGTGTGGCTCGACCAGATTCGCCGTTCGATGGTGGAAGGCGGAGAGCTCGCGCGGATGGTCGCGGTCGAGTCGCTCCGCGGCGTGACCTCGAATCCGGCGATCTTCGAGAAGGCGATCCTGGGGTCGGATGACTACGACGACGATTTGCGGGAGCTTGCCCGGCAGGACCTGGATTCGGTAGCGATCTACGATCACATAGCGATCCGCGACGTGCAGCTCGCGGCCGACGTGCTCGCGGGTGTACACAGGGAGTCGCGCGGACGCGACGGGTTCGTCTCGCTCGAGGTCGCGCCCGAGCTCGCGCACAACACCGACGGAACGCTCCAGCAGGTCCGCTCGTTCTGGAAGCGCGTCGATCGCGCGAACGTGATGATCAAGATCCCGGGGACGCCGGAGGGCGTGCCCGCGATCGAGCAGGCCCTGTACGAAGGGATCAACGTCAACGTCACATTGCTGTTCGCGGTCGCCGCCTACGAGAAGGTCGCCGAGGCATATATCCGGGCTTTGGAGCGGCGGCACGCCGAGGGCCTCGAGTTGAACGTCAACTCGGTGGCGTCGTTCTTCGTCTCGCGGGTGGACACGAACGTCGACAGGCGGTTGGACCAGCTGGGGCGGTCCGACCTGGCCGGGAGGGCGGCGCTGGCCAACGCGCGGGCTGCGTATCTCCGGTTCAAGGAGCTGTTCTCGGGCGCTCGCTGGGATCTGCTGGCGGCCGCGGGCGGGGTCGTGCAGCGGCCGCTGTGGGCCTCGACCGGGACCAAGAACCCGCACTACCCGGACACGATGTACGTCGACGGGCTGATCGCGCCGCACACGGTCAACACGATGCCGCTGCCGACGCTGCTCGCGGTCGCCGACCACGGCACGGTTCCCGGGCTGACCTGGGAGGAAGATCCTTCGGCCGATCTCGCGGCGCTCGCGGACGCGGGCATCTCGCTTGAGGAGGTCACCGAGGAGTTGCTCGTCGACGGCGTCGAGCAGTTCGACGAGGCGATGACGCGGCTGCTGGCCGGGATCGAGGAGCGCCGCGCCGCCGTCGTCACGGGCCAGCCGAGCCGGATCCACGCCCGGCTTCCGCTCCTACTGCAGGCGCCGGTCGCCGAACGCGTTCGCGCGGCCGTGTCCGGGAACGTGGCCCAACGGGTTTGGAGGCGCGACGCCTCACTATGGGGCGGTCCGGGTGTCCCCGAGATCGAGGACCGGCTCGGGTGGCTGACCGTGTCCGAGCCGATGCTCGAGCACGCGTCCGACCTGCACGCGTTCGCTTCTTCGTGTCTGGCCGACGGGTACACCGACGCGGTCCTGCTTGGCATGGGAGGCTCTTCTTTGGGACCCGAAGTGATCCGTCGCTCGTTCGGCGACGTCCCAGGTGGGATGCGGCTGACCGTGCTCGATTCCACCCACCCGGATGCCGTGCTCGGTGTGCGCGAGTCCGTGGATTTGGATCGGACGCTCTTCGTCGTCTCCTCGAAGTCCGGATCGACGATCGAGACGCTGTCGCACTACCAGTACTTCAAGGCGCTGGCCGAGCCGTCCCAGTTCGCGGTGGTCACCGATCCCGGCAGCCCGCTCGAACAGTTGGCGTCCGACAACGGGTTGCGCCGCTGCTTCCTCAACCCACCGGACATCGGCGGTCGTTACTCCGCGCTGTCGTACTTTGGTCTGGTCCCGGCCGCGCTGATGGGGGTGAGCATCGAGGCGCTGCTCCACCGTTGTCAGGTCGCCGAGCAGATGTGCGCGCATTACGACTCGAGCGAGTCGAACTCGGGTCTGTGGTTCGGCGCCGTCATCGGCGAGTTGGCGCGCCAGGGGCGCGACAAGCTGACGTTCATGATCTCGCCGCCGATCGAGAGCTTCGGGCTGTGGGCCGAGCAACTCGTGGCCGAGTCGACCGGAAAGCACGGTCGGGGGATCCTGCCGGTGGTCGACGAGCCGCTCAGCGATACGGCCGACGTCTACGGAGACGACCGGGTGTTCGTCTACCGGCGCAACCTCGAGCAACCCGAGGAGCGCCTCGACGCGGCGATCGAGCAGATCTCGGCGGCTGGCCATCCGACGATCACGCTCCCGGCTCACGGCCCGGCCGACCTCGGGCGGATCTTCTTCCTGACCGAGTTCGCGGTTGCCGTCGCGGGTTGGGCGCTCGAGATCAATCCGTTCGACCAGCCGAACGTGCAGGAGGCCAAGGACAACACGGCCCGGGTTTTGGAATCGGGGTCGGTGCCGTCGGTCGCGGTCGCCGGCGACGATCAATTGCGCGCGCTGCTCGCCGACGCGCGGCCGCCGCATTACGTGGCGATCTTGGGGTACGTCGCCCCGTCGCCGGCGTTCGACGAGGCTGTCGCCGGGCTGCGCTCCGCGATCCGCGCCGCCACCGGCGCCGCCACGACGTTCGGATACGGCCCACGGTACCTGCACTCGACCGGGCAGCTGCACAAGGGGGGACCGCCGACCGGTCGGTTCCTGCAGCTGGTCTCGCGTGCGGAGCGCGATGCGGAGATCCCGGGTGCGGGTTACTCGTTCGGGACGCTGATTGCGGCACAGTCCGCCGGCGACCTCGAGACGCTCCGCGCGCACGGACTGGCCGCCGAGCGAGTGGAGCTCGAGGGAGATCCCGCCGCGGCTGTCAGCGCGTTGACCGACCGGATCAAGATGATCCTCGAGAGGAGCTGATCAATGCAGAGCGCAGGCGTCGCCACCGATGTGGAGCAGGACAACCCGCTCATCGAGGGCCTCGAGCGCCTACCGGTCCGCCCGACCGCGCTCGTGATCTTCGGCGCCACCGGTGACCTCGCTCACCGCAAGCTGCTGCCCGCGCTGTACAACCTCGCCCACGAGGGCGCCCTGCCGGAGCGGTTCGAGCTGGTCGGCGTCTCCCGCCGCGATCAGGAGCACGACGACTTCCGGGAGATGGCGCGCCAGTCGATAGAGCGGTTCTCGCGGCGCCGCCCCGATCCGAAGGTGCTCAACGGCTTGATCGACGAGATGCGCTATGTGCCGGGCGCGTTCGACGATGACGGCGTCTACGAGCAGATCCACAAGGTCCTGCGCGATTTCGACACGCAGGCGGGGCAGGATCTCAACCATGTGTTCTATCTGTCGACCGCACCTCAGTTCTTCCCGTTGATCGCGGGGAAGCTCGGCGCCGGTGGCCTGAATCGCGAGCGCGATGCCGAGACGCGGATCGTCATCGAGAAGCCGTTCGGATACGACCTCGCTTCGGCGCGCCAGCTCAACGCCGAGGTACTCGACGTGTTCGACGAGTCCCAGGTGTTCCGGATCGACCACTACCTCGGCAAGGAGACGGTCCAGAACCTGATGGCACTTCGGTTCGCCAACGCGCTGTTCGAGCCCGTCTGGAACCGGAATTTCATCGATTACGTTCAGATCACCGCGGCCGAGGACCTAGGGATCGGCGGGCGGGCCGGCTACTACGAGGGCGCCGGGGCGCTGCGCGACCTGGTCCAGAACCACATGATGCAGCTGCTGGCGCTGCTGGCGATGGAGCCCCCGACTGCGTTCACGGCCGACCGCGTCCGCGACGAGAAGCTCAAGGTGCTCGAGGCGATCGTCCCGCCCGCGGTGTCCGAGGTTCCCTCGATGGCGGTCCGGGCCCAATACGGCCCCGGTACGGTCGGCGGGAAGCGCGTCGTCGGCTACCACGACGAGGAGGGCGTCGCGCCGGACTCCCGCACCGAGACGTACGCCGCGCTGCGGCTGCACGTGTCGAACTGGCGCTGGGCGGGCGTTCCGTTCTACCTCCGGACCGGCAAGCAACTGGCACGCAAGATCACCGAGATTGCGGTGACGCTGAAGCCCGTACCCCACCTCGCCTTCCAGAGCCGCGGCTCGGTCGGCGTGCAGGCCAATCAGATCATCCTGACGCTCCAGCCCGATGAGGGCGTGTCGGTCTCGCTCGGGGCCAAGATCCCGGGCGCACAGATGCGGATCCGCCCGGTCAACATGGAGTTCCGCTACGGCACCTCGTTCATGTCGGAGTCGCCCGAGGCGTACGAGCGGCTGATCCTCGACGCGATGCGCGGCGACGCGACGCTGTTCACCAGGGGGGACGAGATCCTGGCGCTATGGGGGATCATCGACCCGATCCTCACGGCCTGGGCCGAGGACACCACCACGCCGATTCCTCAGTACGCGGCCGGGTCCGCGGGACCGGCCGAGGCCGACGCCCTGCTCGAAGGCGACGAGAAGTGGCGCCGCCTGTGAGCGAAGACGTCTGGTCTGAGCGCGACACGAATCCGGACGCGATCGAGGCGGCGCTGCGCGAGATGCTGCGCGAGCGGCACGCCGCCAACCAGGCGCTGGCTCCCGCGCGCGTCCTGAACCTGGTGGTCGTCGTCGACCGCTCGTGGAAGGGCGAGATCGCGAACCGGCTCGAGCGGGTCGGGCGCTACCACGCCTCGCGCACGATCCTGTGCGCGGTCGAGGACGGCCGGGACGCGCTCGACGCCGTTGCGGTGATGAGCTACGAGGACTCGGCCGGCGGCGGCATCGGCGTCATACGCGAGACGGTCGAGATCGACATGGGGCCCGAGCATCTCACCGGGCTCGAGACGATCGTCGACCCGGTGGTGGTGTCCGAGCTGCCGACGGTGCTCTGGTGCCCTCACGGCCACGACGACGCCGTCTGCGCACTGCGGGGCATAACCGATGTCATGCTGCTCGACTCAGACGACCCGTCCGATGCGGATGAGGCGCTCGCGCGGGCACGGGACGAGCTCACCCGTGCCTACGTCGTCGACCTGGCCTGGCTGCGCACGACGCCGTGGCGAGAGCGGCTGGCGGCGAGCTTCGACCCGCCCGCGCGCCGCGGGTCGCTGGAGACGATCGAGGGGTTCACGATCCGCCACCAGGTGAGCTCGACCGCTAGCGCGCTGCTGCTGGCCGGCTGGCTCGCGTCCCGCTTGCGTTGGGACACGCGCCCACTCGTGTCGGCCAACGGATCCGGTATGCACGGGCGTGCCTACACCGGCAGTTCGCGCTACATCGAGATCAGGCTCGAGACGGCCGACCAGGAGGTGCCCGGGCTCGCCGGAATCACCGTGACCGCCGAAGGCTACGCGCTGTCGCTCGACCGAGCCGAGGGCGGACTTCGGGCTAACGAGGCGATCGCCGGGCACGGCGAGCACAGCTGGCTTGTGCTGGGGGCGTCCCGCGGCGAGGGCGGCATTCTCGGGGAAGGGGTCCGCCAGGCCCTCCTGCGGGACCCCACCTACGGGCCGGCGCTGGCCGTTGCCAGAGGATTCTTCGCGCATGCCGCTTGAGATAGAGGTCATGGACGATCCCGGCCGGGCGTGCTCGGCGATGCTCGTCGGGGTCGCGGCCGGCGGTGGTCACATCGTGCTGACGGGCGGTTCGACGCCGCGCTCGGCCTATGGCGAGTTTGTGGACGCGGTCGACGCGGTCGGCATCGACGTGTCCGCGTGCACGATGTGGTTCGGCGACGAGCGGTGCGTGCCGCCAGAGGACGAGCGGTCCAACTACTCCATGGCCGACGAGGCGATGTTCTCCCGCCTCGGGGATTCTCGTCTGCCGACCATCCATCGCATGAAGGGCGAGCTTGGGCCTTCTGCCGGCGCGGAGGATTACGAGCGATTGCTTCGCGAGGCCGGGTCGCCGCGGTTTGACCTGGTGTTGCTCGGGATCGGGCCTGACGGGCATTGCGCGTCGCTGTTTCCCGACCAGGCTTCTCTGGACGAGCGGTCGCGTGCGGTGGTGGGCGTTCCGGACGCGGGGTTGGAGCCGTTCGTGTCGCGGGTGAGTATGACCTTCCCTCGGCTCGCGAACGCTCGTCAGGTGGTGTTTCTCGCGACGGGCTCGTCGAAGGCGGACGCGGTCGCCGCGGCCTTCGGTCCGGACGCGAAGCCGGACCCGCACGTCCCGTCGTCGCTGCTGGTGCCGCTGGCGAAGGAGATCAAGGTGCTGGTCGACCCGGCGGCCGCCGGCGGGCTGGGATCCTCCGGGGCGGGCGCGGGATGACTTCCGTCATCGGCGTCGATCTCGGCGGCACCAAGGTCGCCGTCGCGCCGCTTGTCGGGCGGCATTTCGGGGATTCGGAGCTGCTCCCGACCGACCGCTCCGGCAGCGTCGCTCTGATCGATCAGCTCGTGGCGATGGTCGGGCGCGTGCGTGGCGAGAACCTCGACGCCATCGGCATCGGGGTGCCGTCGATCGTCGAGTTCGACACGGGACGGGTGGTGTCGTCGGTGAATATCCCGTTGAAGGACGTTCCTTTGCGCCAGGTGCTCGGGGATCGGCTTGGGGTTCCGGTGTTTGTCGACAACGACGCGACGGTGGCAGCGCTGGCCGAGGCGCACGACGCGGAGCTTCGGCTGGTCGCGCACAACCTGGTGATGATCACGGTCGGCACCGGCGTCGGCGGGGGGATCGTGCTCGGCGGCCGGATCTATCGCGGTTCGACGGGCGGCGCCGGCGAGCTCGGGCACACGATCGTCGGCATGGACCTTTCCGGTTCGGCTTCGGTTCCCACGCCTTCTGGCTTCCCCCAGCCGGGGTCGCTCGAGCATGCGGCCGCGGGCCACGCGCTCGACCGGCTCGTCGGTGAGGCCGCGGCTGCGAATCCGAATTCTGCTTTGGGAATGCTGAAGGCCGAAGGCAAGCCCGTGCTCGGAGCTGAGGCCGTCCAGGCCGCCGAGGACGGCGACGAGGCCGCGCAGCGGATCATCGAGATCTGGGCCGAGCGCGTCGGGATCGGGATCGCGAACGCGATCAACACGTTCGATCCCGAGGAGGTCGTGATCGGCGGCGGCGCCGCGCGCGCCGGCGAGCGGCTGCTCGAGACGGCCAGGCGGGTGGCGCTCGGCTACGTCGTGCCCGGGCTCGGGCGGCGAACGAGCATCCGCCTGGCGTGGCACGGTGTCCGCGCGGGCGTTCTCGGAGCGGCGCTGCTGGCCGCGCAGGAGGTCGAGGAGCAGTCCGGTGGGGGCGGGGCAGGGGTGGACCGTACGGCGTCCGCTTCCGCGCGGTCGAATTCCGTTAGTGAGACGGTTGAGAGGAAGTGAGTGGGTCATGACGAAGCGAGTGATCGAGTGCAACATCTGCGGTGAGCCGCTCGCGGCGGCGACCGACGACGAGCTGGTCCGCCAGATGCAGACGCATCACCAGGCAGAGCACGGCGACGAGTCGCGGCTCGACGAAAACGAGGCGCGCGAGACGATCGCGCGCGAGGCGTACGACGCCGCTGACGCCTGACGCGCCGGCGGACCGGGGGTGGATTGTTCATGCCGATCGTCTTAGTTCGCCATGGGGAGACCGAGTGGAGCCTCAGCGGCCAGCACACCAGTCGGACCGACCTGCCGTTGACCGAGAAGGGCCGTGAACGGGCGAAGGCGCTCGGTCCCGCGCTCGCGCGTTGGAAGTTCACGCGCGTGCTGTGTAGTCCGCTGCTGCGCGCCCGGGAGACCTGCCAAATCGCCGGCTTCGCCGATGTGGCCGAACCCTTCGAGGACCTACGCGAGTGGGACTACGGCGACTACGAGGGCCTCACTACGCCCCAGATCCGCGAGACGAACCCTGGCTGGAACCTGTGGACCGACGGGTGTCCCGGTGGCGAGCAACCGGCGCAGGTGGGAGCGCGTGCGGACCATGCGATCGAGCGGCTACGGGTTGACGACGGTGACGCGCTCGCGTTCGCCCACGGGCACATCTTCCGGGTCCTGACCGCGCGCTGGCTCGAGATGGCGCCGGCTGGCGGCGCCCGGTTCGCGCTCAAACCGGGCACGATCTGCGAGCTCGGGTACGAGCGCGAGACGCAGGTCCTGCAGCTCTGGAACCTCTCGCCGTAGGGCGGCGGCGGTCCCTGCGGCCGGGGTCGGCGGCGGTCCTCTACGGCCGGGGTCGGCCGTGACGTTTGTCACCCCTGATTTAGATCGCCCGCCACTTACGCAAACGCCCGGCGGCACCTACGCTGCCAGGCATGACAACAACCCATACACAGACTGAAGGACTCGCCGTCGAGGTGCGCGATCTGCGCAAGGCTTATGGCGAGGTCGAGGCTGTGCGCGGGGTTAGCTTCGAAGTTGCGCGGGGTGAGGTGTTCTGTTTGCTGGGACCAAACGGGGCGGGCAAGACATCGATCGTCGAGATCCTCGAGGGCTACCGCACACGGACTCATGGTGAGGTGCGAGTGCTCGGACTGGATCCGGCGCGCGGGGAGCGCGAGCTTCACGAGCGCGTCGGGATCGTGCTTCAGGAGTCGGGCGTGCAGAACGACTTGACGGTCCGGGAGCTGGTCGAGATGTACGGTCGCTATCACGTGCGACGGCGTCCCGTCGAGGAGGTCATCGAGCTGGTGGAGCTGGGAGAGAAGGCGGACACACGCGCCCGCAAGCTATCGGGCGGTCAGAAGCGGAGACTCGATCTGGCGCTGGCGCTCGTCGGGGACCCGGATCTGATCTTCCTCGACGAGCCGACGACGGGTTTTGACCCCGGCGCGCGGCGCCTGGCGTGGTCGACGATCCGTTCGCTGTGCGATTTGGGCAAGACCGTGTTCCTGACCACCCATTACATGGACGAGGCACAGCATCTGGCCAATCGCGTCGCGGTGATGAATGCTGGTCAGATCATCGCGATGGGGCGTCCCGAAGAGCTGGGCGGACGCGATCTGCGGCCGGCGGAGATCCATTTCTCGCTGCCGGTGCAGTGGTCGCTCGGGGATCTCCCGGACATTCCGTTCGAGCGGCGTTCGCTCGAGGGCGATCGCGTGCTGGTGACGACCAAGGAGCCGGTGCTCGCCGCCCAGCGGATCACCACCTGGGCGGTGGACAACGATGTCGACCTCGGTCACTTCTCGGTCAACCAGCCGACGCTCGAAGACATCTACCTCGAGCTCACCGGTGCGTCTGACGGTGATAGTCACACTGTGAAAGAGGGGGTCGTTCGATGAGCGCCGTAGCCACACCGTCACTCAAGCGCGACGTTGGTCTCGTCGCATGGCAGGTTCGGTATGAGCAGCGCGCCTACTGGCGAAATCGCGGCCGTGGAATCTTCACGTTCGTGTTCCCGCTGATGTTCCTCGTGATCTTCGCCTCGCTCGACAAGGGGGCGCACATCTCGAGCCGCGGCGGGATTCCCTACGACGCGTTCTTCGTCCCGGGGATCCTCGCCTATGGCGTGATCGCGACCACGTTCGTCAACATGGCGATCGGCACCGCGATCCTGCGCGATCAGGGAGTCCTCAAGCGCATGCAGGGCACGCCGCTGCCCCGCTGGGCGTACGTGGCGGCGCGGATCGGCTCGACGCTCGTGATCGTGCTGATGATGACCGTGCTCGTCCTTGCGCTCGGGGCGTTCGCCTACAACGTCCACGTGCGGGCCTCGACGATCCCCGGTCTGCTGCTCACGCTGGCGCTCGGGACGGCCGCGTTCACCACGCTCGGAATCGGGATCACCCGATTCATCCCCAATGCGGAGGCCGCGCCCGTCGTCGTGAACGTGGTGATCCTGCCGTTGACGTTCATCTCCAGCATCTGGTTCCCTCCGGATGGGATGCCGAAGACGTTGATCGACATCGCCAAGATCTTCCCGATCCGGGCGCTGGCCGACGGGCTCCAGTACGCCTTCGACCCGCGAACGGTAGGAGCCGGCATCAACAGCCAGGACTTGCAAACGCTGGCGATCTGGACCGTGATCGGGGTGTTCCTGATGCTGCGGTTCCTGCGCCATCCGCAGGGCGAGGTGCGATGACGCCAGACGGGAAAGACTGCGATTCGGCCGCCGGTGCGGCGGCCGATCGCTCCCGTGCGCAGTTCTTCCGGCCGTTCGCCGGCTCGCCGCTCGAGCGCCGCAACCCTCACGCTGTCCGCGCGACAGCCGCGATCGTGTGGCTGGCGTTCATCGTGTTCCCGCTCGCCAACGCGTTCGGCAAGAAGGGCACCGAGCTCGAGCAGTTTCTCGTCATCGCGGGCGCCGCGGTCTTCGTCGGCCTCTACGTGTACCTCGTGCTCCACTGGCGCGGTCAGCCCCGAACCCCGATACCGATCGTGGTGTTCGTGGCGATGCTGGCGATCTCGGCGGCGCTGACGATCTTCCAGGGGTCGGGCTGGGGCTTCCTGTTCACATATTGCGCCGCGTGTTCCGCGCTTGTGCCCGCGGCTGGCTTTTCGGGGGTGGCGGCATGCACCGTTCTCGCGGGCGTGTGCTCGGCACTCGGGGGAGCCAATGGCGGCACCGTCATCGGCTTCGTGGCGAGCTCGGCGGGCGTCGGATTGCTGATGCTCGTCATGCGCGACCTGCGCGTCCGGAACGTCGAGCTCAACGAGGCCAGGGCAGAGCTCGCCGACGTGGCCGTCGCCGAGGAGCGCGAGCGGTTCGCCCGCGACCTGCACGACCTGCTCGGACACTCGCTGTCGGTCATCGCCCTGAAGGCCGAGCTCGCCGGACGCCTGCTCGCGAACGGGCCGCAAGACGCCGCGAACGAGGTCGCCGAGCTCGAGCAGGTCGCCCGCGGCGCGCTTCGCGAGGTGCGGGAGGCGGTCAGCGGCTACCGCCAGCCCACGCTGGAGGGCGAGCTTGCAGGCGCCCGCATGGCGCTGTCGGCCGCCGGCATCGAAGCCGACGTCGAGGAGACCCACGTGCGGCTCGACCCCGCCGTCGAGGCCGTTCTCGCCTGGACCGTCCGCGAAGGCGCGACCAATGTGATCCGGCACAGCCGCGCCAGCCACTGCACGTTTAGGGTCAGCGCCAGCCTGACCGACGCGGGGGTTGAGGTGATCGATGATGGGCGTGGCGTCGTGATCAACGGCAACGGTGCACGTGAGGCCGGTGGCGTGGTCGCGCCCAACGGCAACGGGGTGGGCGGTGGCGGCGGGTCGAGCGGTGGCGGCGGGTCGAGCGGTGGCGGCGGGTCGAGCGGTGGCGGCGAGACGAGCGGTGGCGGCGAGACGAGCGGTGACGGCGAGACGAGCGGTGGCGGGGATCCCAGCCGCGCGGGCGTCCCGAGCCGCCCGCCGGTGCGCAACGGCGCCGGCAATGCCGGCGGTCCACAAGTGACGGGCGGACACGGAATCGCGGGGCTGGCCGAGCGCGCGCGCACCCTCAACGGGACGGTTGTGGCGGGCGCGCTCAACGGCGGCGGGTTCCGGCTTGCGGTAACCGTCCCGGTCGCGGTCCGGCGCGCGTGAGGCGAGTGCTTCCCGCGTGATCCGCGTGCTCCTGGCCGAGGACCAGACGATGGTCCGCACCGCGCTCGCGAGCCTCCTCAACCTGGAGCCCGACATCGAGGTGGTCGCGCAGGTATCACGCGGCGATGAGGTGGCGGCGGCAGCGGACTCGTCCGCGCCCGACGTCGCGCTCCTCGACATCGAGATGCCGGGCGCGACCGGCCTCGACGCCGCCGACGAGCTTCGTCGCGCGCTACCCGATTGCCGCATCCTGATCCTGACCACGTTCGGCCGCCCGGGCTACCTACGCCGGGCGATGGAGAGCGGCGCGGCCGGCTTCCTCCTCAAGGACACGCCCGCCGGCGAACTGGCCGCCGCGATCCGCCGCGCCGTCGCCGGAGAGCGCGTCGTCGATCCCGGCCTAGCGGCGGCGGCGCTGAGCCAGGGCGACAGCCCACTCACCCCGCGCGAGCACGAGGTCCTGCTCGCCTCACGCCAGCACGCCACCGTGGCGGACCTCGCGCGTGCGCTCTATCTGTCGCCGGGAACCGTTCGCAACCACCTCTCCTCGGCTATGCAAAAGCTCGACGCCCGTAACCGGGCGGAGGCGGTGCGCGTGGCGGAGGAGAAGGGCTGGCTGTAGCCGGCGGCGGTCGCCGCCCACGGGTGCGCCTGGGGGAGGCGTTCGAAGAGGACTTAGGTCCGCGTCTCTCGATCATCGCTTGGGTCCGATGAACTCGTCGAGGATCGCGACGTCGGCCTTGCGGGACACGTAGATGGTGGTTCGTGCCGCGGTCCAGCGCAGCCCGAGCCGATCACACGCATCGCAGAAGATCGTCCGGATGTCGTCGGAAACTTGCTTGAAGCTGTATCGCGGCCACGCCCAGTTCCTACCGGTGTTCTGAAAGCGGCATCCGTCAGAGTGGATCAGGCCACGCAGCAGTTGCTCGGGCCAGCGATCAACGAGCGCCGACTGCCAATCAGTTAGCCCAATCGCCCGCTCGTGCTTCTTGCCGGCGCCGTGCTGCGGAAAGAGGCACGGCCAGGACTTCCAGTAGGACGACACCTCGACATAGTTCTGCGGACGCAGTTGTGTAGACACTCGGCCCAGACGAACCGACGCGATCGCTCCAACAGCCGAATCGATGATTCCCGGGTACTTCGACATCCAGGGCGATCCGTAATCGGTAGACGCCTCGACGGTGCGAGGAGATACAGCCGTCGCCTAGGTACAGCCCGAGGAGATAAACGTAGTCGGCGGTGAGGAGCTCGAAGTCGTGGGGGACGCCGCCACAAGTAGAGCACCGGATCGCGGCACCTGGATCTCCTCGTCGCGTGTGAGCGGGAAGGCTGCCTGCCAGCCAATCGCGGACCGTCGATACCGGCAGCGACAGCTGCTTGCGCAATGCGCCTCGCGCCGAGCCCCTGCTCGTGCAAAGACACTGCCTGCGCGACAGTAGATCGGCTGTGCATTCACAGCCTCAAAGTGCGGCTGAGAGGACTCGAACCTCCACGCCCGTAAGGGCACGGCGACCTGAACGCCGCGTGTATACCAATTTCACCACAGCCGCGGGATGCTGAAACTAGCATGAGTTAGCCTCTCGAGTCGAGTCCGCTGATGGGAACGCATGTTCGTATCCTAGGCTGCCGCTCGGATGCGAAATGCCTGCAAGTACCCGGTTCCTGATGGCTGGACGATGTGAGGACGCCAGGCGCGGCTATCGCACCCGCACGGCGCGCTTCGCGACGACGGGGTCGCGGCGCCGGACGACGACCTCGTACCAGCCGCGTGGCGGAACCTTGTGGTGCTCGCGCAGCACAAACGCGGACCGACCGAGTCGACACGTGCGCCAGCCGTGCGCTCGCCACCCGATGCTGCTCGTGGTTGAAGCTCGACGACGAGCCCTGAGCGAGCCGCGGTTGGTCTCGAGCTCGACCACCAGCCCGCGCAGCCGCCGGTTGACGCACACGCTTGATCTCGAGCCGGATCGGCGGCGCCGGCAACGGAGCCGCGGATGCCGGCGGGATTGTGCCGGGGCCGGTGCTGAGGCAGGCGAGCGCGGCCGGGGTGTCGCCGGGCGCGGCCAGGCTCGGCAGCTCGGGGACGTGGGCTGTCCGGCGGCCAGCGCGCCCAGGTCGAGGAAGTCGGTGAGGTCGTTGCCGTTGGCGTCGCGATGGGTGAGGGCCGGCAGGTTCCACTTGCGCTCGAGGAAGGCGAGGATCGAGGTGTGGTCGTAGACCACATGGCTCACGTAGTTGCGCTTGATGTACAGGCCGACGAGCACCGCCGGCACCCGGAACCCGTAGCGGTGGAAGCCGTCATAGGTCGACTCGCCGGGCTGGACCATCGGCGGGATCGGGTCGGGCGCCAGCGCCGCCGGCGGGGGCACGTGGTCGTAGTAGCCGCCGTGCTCGTCGTAGGTGAGGATCAGAAGCGTGCTCCGCCACAGCGGCGAGCTGCCCAGCGCCTGGACGACCTGCGCCATGAACGCCTCGCCGACGACGATGTTCTGCGGGTTCTCCTGCGACTGGGTGTCGTAGTTGGGATCGAGCAGGCTGAAGCTCGGCAGCGTCCCGGCCTGCGCGTCGGTGAAGAACTGCGCCATTGGCGTGGAGTTCGTCTCCGCGAACGCGGTGTCGTCGGTCGGGAACAGTTCCATCGTCGCGCCCTCGGGGAAGCTCTCGTTGTAGTCAGTCCAGCTGATCCGGCCGCGGTCAGCCGATCGAAGACCGTGCCGTTGGCCGGCATCGGCAGCGATGTGTCGGGGACGAAGTTGCCGGGCGACTCGCCGATGTCGTCGGTCATCCCCACCGAGGTGGCCGCGATCAGGTACCGGCGGTTCGGGTCGGTCTGGCCGAGCACGCTGCAGAACCAGCGATCCCCGATCGGAAACTGGGTCGCGAGGTCGTACGTGAACGGGAGATCCTGGCCCGTCCAGTAGCCCATCGAGACCGCTCCGCTGGGCGAGATCACGAACCCTTGGTTGGTGCCGCTGTCGTACTGGATATGCGAGGACTGCCATTCCTGTGAGGGGTGGTCGTTCACCTGGCAGGTCGTCGGCATGTGGAACGCGCGCTGGAGTTGACCGTTCGCGTACGGGTTGGTCGCGTTCGGAAGTCCGTCGGACGCGAGCGTGAACCCGTCCCCGCGAGCCACCTGGCCCGCGCCGCGGCCGAGCATCCCGAGGAAGTTGTCATACGAGTGGTTCTCCATCATCAGCACCACGACGTGCTCAATCTGCGGGAGCGTGTCGGTCGCGGCCGAGATGGCAGGGTTGGGAAGAGCGTCCGGCAGGCGCATGCGGGACCGGCCAAGGACACGGAGCGCCGCGACCTGCGACGCCGCCGGCTCCGTGAGATCAGCGCCCCGGGCCCAGGTCCGCCGCGACGTGAGAAGGCCCCCCGCGAGCGAGCCAGCGGCGAGCACGCCGGCCCCGTCGATCAGAAACGACCGACGGGTGCTTCCCCGCAGGGCGTCGGTGACAGGGTCGGTCGTCTTGAGGGGATCAGTCGGCCGCAACAGGGGGCGCCTCCACGCGCGGCCGCGAGCTATCACGACCCGGTCGGCCCGAAGCCACCAACTCGTGAACCGAGCATCGTCGGACGGGATGCTCGAGTTTCGTCCGATCGCCGGGAACGGTAGCCTTGCCGCTACGCTGAATCAGGCCGTTCGTGGCCGCTCGCGCCGCCCGTACCCTCGGACTCGGGCGAGAGGCGCGAACAGGTCGCGCTTAGGTCCGTCTCTCGCCGCTATCGTCTAGGGGACTAGGACGCCGCCCTCTCACGGCGGAAACCCGGGTTCGAATCCCGGTAGCGGTACTCGCTTTCTCCCTGCAAATGGCCACTTTTTAGGGCGCGAAAAGGGGGTTTGGGGGCAGATTTGGGGGCAGGCTGCAAGAGGATCCGCCGCGCGGGACCGCAGAGAACGGGTCAAATTTCGGGCCGTTAGTGACCGGGTCCGGGCCGTCTGGCGCCGGTCACAGCACCGAGCGATGGCACCGCTCAGGGCGAGCGAGAGCGCGTCCGGCTGCGGGCGCCCGGTCAAGGCGGTCGCAGCGGGAACTACGCCCGCTGTCAGCAGTACCGCCGGGTCTCTCACGCTGGCAAAGCACTCGCGGGACGCGAGATGCCGGCAGGACGAAAGCAGTCGTCCGCCGCATCCTGGAGCGACGGCGCTCTACGGGTGCGAGAGGAGCAGTGATCGACCGCCAGTTGATTCATCCGCACAGTCCGAGGGAGCATTCTCCTTATCCGCGGCGCTCCGAACCGCAACCGGCGGTCCGTTATAGAGGCAGAACGTCTGTTTTGCGCACCTTTTGTGCGTGTCGTTGCGGGCATCTTCGGGGAGGATCGGCCCATGAGCCGCTGCGGCACTTCCAAGCTTCCAACCTATCCTGGATCATCTCCGCCACGAGCCTTACGGGGCGCGATCGCCTTCGGACCGACAGTTTCCGTATCAGGTGCCCCAACTTCAAAGCGGTTCGCCCAAAGCCGCTACCTGCCGCTCAACGAGACGATGCCCACGCTTCGGATAACCCCCCCGCGCGAGTTCGGGGACTTCTGATCGCGCCGGAGTTCAGCTATGTCCAGGCTCGCCCGAACCTTGGTAGTGACGCCTGCTGCCGGGGAGCACCCGACTCACATCGAGCTGTGAGCCGAGCAGTACCCGGCGTTCGCGCGCCATACCCTCGGCGAGGCCGGCGCCCTCGTCGTAGATCCGCAGGAGGCTTCGGACCTTTTCGGCTGGGGCCGCGGCGATTCGCGTCGCCAGCCGCATGGCGGTCGACAACAGGGCTTCCGGCGCGACGACCTGCGCGACGAGACCGTACCGCTCCGCCTCGAGTGCGGTGGCGAACCGTCCAGTCAGCGCGAGTTCCTTCGCGCGTCTCAGCCCGACCGCGAGCGGCAGCAGGGCGCCACCGCCCCAGGACGGCAGCAAGCCGAGATGAAGGTGCGTGTCCGCGAACGTTGCCTCGTCCGCGGCGATCACAATGTCGCAGGCGAGCACGAGCTCGAGGCCGCCGGCCACGCACGCACCGTTGACGGCCGCGATCACCGGTGTCTGCACCTGCAGCAACGCAGCGGCCGGGCTCACGCCGGCGCGCCGGCGCTGCTCGAGAAGGGCTGGATCGCCGACGTCCTTCAGATCCACGCCGGCGCAGAATGCTGTGCCGGCCCCCGTCAGAACGACAGCTCGAACCTCCTCGTCTGCGTCGACGCTCCGGAAGGCGGCGATGAGCTCGTCGAACATCTGCTGATTCACCGCGTTGCGCTTCTCCGGCCGGTTCAACGTCAGGAGCCGCACGCCTGGTGCGGCCTCCTCGGGCAGCACAAAAGTCACGGCTTGCGGAGGATCTTGGAGTTGTCCCAGGTGAGCGCCCGCCGAGTCGGCACGATGCGAACGTGGATCCGCTCCTGGGCGTAATGCTGCTGCGTCTTGTCGGGGGCGGTGCTCGGCATCAGAAACGCCTGATACTTCGCCGCAAAGGTGTCGTCCACACTCGCCACGATCTCCGGTGCGGTCTCGATTACGGCGTTGCCGTAGATCACGACGGCTTTGAGCTCGGCCCACGCACGCCCTGACTCGACGAGGAATGACACGCGTGAGTCGGCACGGATGTGCTTGGCCTTTGCCGACTTCGCGAACGTGCGGACGAACACCGAGCCGTCAACCATGACGTACCACAGCGGCACTAACGCCGGGGAACCGTCCGCCCGCACGGTGGCGAAGACTCCGCTGTGACCGGTTTCGAGAAAGTCCCGGACCTCAGCGTCGTCCATTCTTACGCTCATGATGCGTCTTGCGGGAGTTCGACGCCGTCGATTTTGATCAATCCGCGAGCGCGTCCTGCCAGGCTTCGCGCACATCCGTAGACGCGTGGTGGAGGTAGCCGGCGATCATCCCGCCATCCACGACGACGTCGGAACCCGTGATATAGCTGGCATCCGAGCTGCAGAGAAAGTTTAACGACGGACGCGATTTCACGCGGACCGCCACGGCGACCCAGTGCGGTGTTTTCGACGAGCCCTTTCGCGCCACGGTTTCGCTCCAACTCCGACATCCGGGTCGTGATCCCTCCTGGAGATAGCGAACACAGACGCGCACCGCGCTGTCCCCATTGACGCGCACGGTGTTGGCATAGCAACCTGACTCCTCGCTTTGCCAACGCGTACGCGAGCCGAGTCCTTCCACCAAGCGGGGTGACCCGCTCGATTTGGTCGAAGAAGTCGCCACTTCGAGGTTCCAGGAGGACGCGCTCGACGTCGGGCGGGAGACGTCGATAGGCAGATGTCGAGGCGATACATACCGCGGCCGTGCCAAGAGTTGCCTTCCAGTAGAAGGCATCGACGATGATCGCGGTGCCGACGAGGTTGACTTCCAGGATCCGTCTTGGGTCCGTCGTCATCGATGGCGAAATGCCGGCTGTGTGGACGAGCGCGGCGAGCTCTCCGGTCTGAGACACCTCGTCGGCGAGTCCCTGCACCGCCTCCGCGTCGGTGATGTCGCACACGACACTGCTGACCTGTAGCTCCTCGGCCTCGAGGCGCTTGACGGCGACGCGCAGGCCGGCTTCAGAGGAGTCCGTGAGCAGCACCCGCATCCGTCGTCCAAGGCGCCGCGCGCATGCGAATCCCATGCCGCCGGCTCCACCCGTCACCACGGCGATTCGACCCGCTTCGTCGCACGGAGGAGCATCGGACACGGACGGGAGGTATATCATTTAGATCATTCGACCACAACCGGAGGTACCTGCGATCGGCGGGTCGGCTGACGGGGAACGACGGGGGCGCGCGAGCCGACGAACGGACGGTCCCTTCTCAGCGAGCCCCAAAACCGCCCGCGCGCTGAACCTGATGACCCGCCAGCCTGGCGGACGTCTGGAGGTGCCCTCCCGAGGGCCTGTCTTTCGATCTATGATTGAGATGGTAAGTGGCCACTAGGAGCAACCACAGCCCCGGGGTACCCCCACGGCTTCCGCGGATGGCGGAACTCGTGGCGTCGGACCTCCGGAGGCGGATCATCGGCGGCAACCTCGAGGACGGCGCTGAGCTTCCGCGTGAGGCTGAGCTGCTGGAGGAGTTCAGCGTGAGCCGGCCGAGCCTCCGCGAGGCGCTTCGCATCCTCGAGACCGAGGGCCTGATCCGCATCCGGCGGGGCAAGGTCGGAGGCGCGATCGTGCGTAGGCCGACTGCACAGAGCACCGCGTACCACGTGGGGCTGACCCTCCAATCCAGAGGTGTGACCCTCCGTGACCTGGCCCAGGCACGTGGCGTCCTGGAACCGGCTTGCGCCGGGTTTGCGGCAAGCCAGGACGCCCGTTCTCGCAAGAAGATCGTGAAGCAGTTGAGCGAGCTGATTGACGAGAACGAGGCATGCCTCGGCGAGTCCTATGCGTTCACCGAGAGCGCGCTGAAGTTCCACGCTGCGCTCGTCGAGCTGTCCGGAAACACCACGGTCGCGGTTCTCGCCGGCGCCCTCGAGGCGGTGTGGAGCTCGCAGGAGCGCCATTGGGCCGAGCGAGTGAGCCATGACGGCGGCTACCCCGACCCGCGAGCGCAGGGTGAGGCGCTGCGCGCGCATCGCAGAGTGGTTCGCGCGATCGAAGAAGGTGACCCGGATACGGCGATCCAGTCGATGCGGACGCATCTCGCGAAGTCGCAGCCGTATGTGAGCGACCGCGACCAGTTCCTCGACGTCTTGGAGCCGGAGCCGACTGCGCGCACCGGCGGCTGGCAGTAGCCAGCCTCGAGCGCTTTACAACCGAAGCGTCCGAGACGGTCTCGCGGCGCGTCGGGGGTCAGCTCCTGGCAAGTTGGCGGCCCTGGCGGGTAGGCCTCGGCCCGGCGGAGTCGACCCTTGCGCTGCTCATCATTTATATGATAGAAATCTCTTCGAGGACAACCCTGCTGACCTTTGGGGACGCGCGAACACGCAATCGAGCGCTACGTGCGAGCCGTCGGCTCGGCCGTGCGATGAGGATCGATGCGCCAAGCGGAGAAGCGTGCTGCGCGATCACCTTTGAGGAGAGAGAGGAACACACGGCCATGTGCGATCAGAGGTCCGAGTCGACCCCACACGCGACCAGCGCCTTCGACCAAGCCACGCCGAGTCGCCGGCGTAGAAGACTCGGTCTACTCGTACTCCCCTTGCTGTCCGCGGTGCTGCTGGCGGCGTGCGGGTCCAGCAGCAGTAGTAGCAGCACTGGCTCGAGCGGCGGTGGATCCGCCAGCGGGAGTAGCACGACCGCGGCGAGTGGAGCGAGTAGCGCCAGTGGCTCCCCCGTCAAGCTCGGGTTCTTCGTCAATCTGACTGGGACCGACACCCAGTACCCCGACGGTCTTGCAGGCGCCAAAGCGGCGGTGAAGGGGATCAATTCGAGGGGTGGGATAAACGGCCATCAGGTACAACTCGACTACTGCGACGTTCAGAGCAGCGTCAACGTCGCGGAGGAGTGTGCTCGGAAGTTTGTATCGGACCACGTCGCCGCGGTTGTCGGTGACAACACGAACTACGGGCCGCAGCAAACGGCCGTATTGCAGTCGGCCAGTATTCCCGAGATCGCCGACTCATCAATCACGGCGGCATCACAGTATGCGTCCTCCATTGAGTTTCCGATCAATTCTGGGTTTGTCGGGACGTTCGCGTCGGGCACGTATTACGGCTTGAAGCTTGCAAATCAAAACGCGTTTGGCTTCGTCGGCGTGCAGCTTCCGGTCGTGGCGGCTCTCGAGTCCGGTGTCCAGTCGACCGTCAAGAAGCAGGGAGGCGAGTGGAAGGGGTTCATTGCGATGCCGGCGAGCACGACATCGTTTGCGCCGTACGCGGCCGCTGCCTCGTCGAAGGGCGCAGATATCGTCTACCTGGCGATGAGCGGTCAGCAATCTGCAGAGTTTGCCCTCGCATCCGAGTCGGCGGGCTATACGTTCCACGCGTTCGTTACGGCCATTGCTTACACGCCGGCGACGCTCGCCACTCTGGGGCCAAACACCACGTTCGGCAAGGCGATGTTGTTCGGGGGCGACGTTCCCCCGCCGTCGGCTTCGACTCAGTATCCGGTGCTCAAGACGTTCCAATCGGATATGGCGGCGGAGGCGCAGAGCGGCGACAAATACGCCGGCCCGCAATATCAGTCGGTTGCTCAAGAAGAGGTCTGGTACGCCTTCCACGCCGCGTATCAGGTCATGAGTCTGATCAAGGGTCCGATCACGGCAGCGTCCACGCTGCAGGAGCTTCTGACCGCGAAGAACGTCCAGCTGGGTCTCCAGCCGCCGTGGACGCCGAATGCTCCGGGACCGAAGGGCTTCGGACGTGTAAATAACTGGAACGAGTACATGATGAAGCTCGTCAATGGCAAGTTTGCGCTCGCCTACCCCACGTCCTTCAGCGTCGAGTCGTTCGTGACCGGTTAGGTTGCGCGCCGGGATCGGCCAGAAGCTGCGTGTACAGGAGGTCACGGCGCCGGCACCGAGGTGGCGGCGCCACCCCTCCGGCGGTGACATGCAGCGGTCCATCAGAGACGAGATCTGCATTCGGAGTCGCTGACACGTTTCGATGCACACCGTAATCACATTCGCTGTCCTCGGCCTGGGTATCGGGGGGGTCTACGGTTTGCTCGGCAACGGGTTGGTACTCATCTATCGCGGCTCCGGGCTCGTGAACTTTGCGCACGGGGCTATGGCGATGGCGGCTGCCTATACGTTCTACGAGCTCGACCGCGTCCAGGGCTGGAATGTTGAGCTGGCGTTCGTCGCAAGCGTCGCGCTGCTCGCGCTCATCGGTGTTCTCACCCAGGTCATATTGATGCGGCGCCTCCGAGATTCGGCGCCGATCTCTCGCCTGATCGGAACGTTGGGCGTGCTCGCGCTTCTCGACGGACTCTTCTCGAAATGGTTCGGGGCGAGCACGAACACGGTGGTCCCACCGATTCTGCCCCACGGGCCGCTCCACATCGGCTCTTATACGATCGACAAGCAGTCGCTGTGCCTTCTCGGGATCGGCGCGGTGATTTGCTTCGCGTTGTATTGCTGGACCAAATATTCGGCTCGCGGTCTGGCCATAACGGCGGTCGCCGAAAGCCCAGAGGCAGCCGCCACGCTCGGCTGGTCTCCGCAAGGGCTGGCGACGCTGACGTGGGGTACCGGGGCAGCCCTCGCCGGGATAGCTGGAATCCTGATCGCCCCGACAACGGGCTTGGTCGTGACAAACATGACGTTGATCGTGGTGAGCGCGATGGCCGCGGCGCTCCTAGGCGGGTTTGAGTCATTTCCGATCGTCTTCGCCGCCGGAGTGGTCATTGGCGTCGCTCAGTCGGAGATGGCTCGATACGTCACCGCGCCCGGATGGTCGGATTCGCTGCCGTTCCTTGTGATCACCGTCGCTCTGGTCGTGCGCGGACGGGGTCTCCCCGTCCGTGGTCACGTCTTGGATCAGCTGCCGCGGCTCGCATCCGGAGTCGTGCCGCTTCGAGTGATCCTGCCGCTGACGGTCTTGCTCTGTGTCGGGACCGAGACGGTCTTCTCGCAGAACCTGACGCTCGCATTGACGGTGCAGGTCACGGTCGCAATCATCCTTCTCTCGATAGTTGTGGTCACGGGCTACGCGGGCCAGCTATCGCTCGCGCAGTTCGCACTGGCCGGCATGGGTGCATACGTCGCCGGACGCCTGTCCGCTGCCCAGGGATGGCCGTTCATCCTCTGCCTGATCGCCGGGGTTCTTGGCGCCGCAGGTGCCGGCGCGGTGATCGGGGCGCCGGCGCTGCGCACCCGCGGCGTGAACCTGGCGATCATCACGCTCGGCCTTGCCGTCGCCGTCGAGGATCTGATCTTTCTCAACCCGAACTACACCGGCGGCTTCGGCGGAACGACGGTTGCGTCCCCCAAGCTGTTCGGGCTCTCGATCGATCCGATCGAGACGCCTGGCCGGTACGCGATCTTCTGCTGCTTGTGCCTACTTGCCGTAACCGTCGTAGTGGGTAACGTGCGCAGATCGCGGGTCGGCCGGCGCATGATCGCGGTCAGGGCGAACGAGAGGGCCGCCGCGTCACTGGGTGTCAGCGTTACGGGCGCGAAGCTCTACGCGTTCTCGCTCGCGGCAGGGGTCGCCGGCCTGGGCGGAGTGCTGTTGGCATTTCAGAATCCGGTGTTGCAGTTCAACTCGTTCGATCCTCTGACATCCGTGAACTTCGTTGGCTACGCGACGATCGGCGGCATCGGGCACCTCGCCGGACCGCTGTATGGCTCCGGCTTTCAGAATGGTGGGCTCGGATCCCTGGTCTTGAGCAAGTTCGGAAACCTCGACGCATGGCTGCCCGTGATCGGAGGCGTCGCGCTGATCCTGGTCCTGATTCAGAACCCGGACGGGATCGCGGGCACGCCGGCGCCGAAGTGGATCAGGCGACTGACCCACCGCCGCAGGCCATCGCCCGAAGTCCCCGTAGCATCCGAGCAGGTCGGGAAGGCCGTCCCCGAGACAGCCGAGGGCCGTCTCCCGGCGGCGGGCAAAAAGGCGAGGAGCGGACAGTCCTTCGCAGGAACCGAGTTCGCATCGCCGAGGGCTCGTCTCAGGATTACCGACCTCACCGTCCGGTTCGGCGGCGTGGTGGCTGTCGACTCCGTGAGCCTCGAGGTGGCGCCTGGCGAAATCGTCGGCCTCATCGGCCCGAACGGAGCGGGAAAGACCACCTTCATCGACGCGGTCACGGGATTCGTCGCGCCCCAGGCCGGCGCCATCTTTCTCGGCGATGAAGACGTCAGTCGCGTACGTCCGTACAAGCGGGCACGAGCGGGGATCGTGCGGACGTTCCAGTCGCTCGAGCTATTTGAGGACTTCTCCGCGTGGGACAACTTTCAGGTTGCGATCGAGCCTCGCGACCGAAAGGCATATGTCACCGGACTCGTCCGCCCCGGACGAGCGACGTTGAGTGAGACCGCGGCCGGGGTCATCGACTCGTTCGACCTGAGCCCGTATCTCGAGCAGTTCCCGCGAGATCTGCCGTATGGGACAAGGCGGCTGCTGGGCATTGCGCGTGCTGTCGCCTGTAGCCCCAACACGCTTCTCCTGGACGAGCCTGCGGCGGGCCTCGATGACGGCACGACAGCACGATTCGCATCGTTGCTCCGAATGCTCGCGAGGGACTCTGACGTGGGGATTCTGCTCGTGGAGCACGACATGAACCTCGTGATGGAGGTCTGCGATCGGATCGTCGTTCTCGACTTCGGAAAGGTGATCTGCTCTGGCGCCCCTGCCGCGGTGCGCGCAGATCCTGGGGTGATTGCGGCATACCTGGGGGAGACGGACGCATCTGATGCGCCGGGCGGTGCGACCAGTGCCGTGGAAGGTCGCTTGACGGCGCATGGGTCCCGCGTCACCGAGGGCGAGCGATGAGCGATTCACAGACGCCCGTCCTAGAGGCGGTTCAGCTGTCGGTTGGGTACGGGAGGATTCCCGTGGTGCGCGAGATGAATCTCCACGTGCACGCGGGCGAGATCGTTGCGTTGGTTGGACCTAACGGTGCCGGGAAGACGACAACGCTCAAGGCGTTGGGCGGCTATCTGCGACCAACGTCGGGTGTGGTGCGCTGGGAAGGAACCGATATCTCGTCGCCCGCGCACGAGCGGGCGCGCAATGGACTTTCATTCGTCAACGACAACCGATCGGTGCTGCGCAGACTCACGACCAGACAAAATCTCAAGCTCGCCCGAATCGAACATGGCGTGTGTCTTGCCCTCTTTCCCGAGTTAGAGGCGCGGTTGGACATCAAGGCGGGTGATCTCTCGGGCGGCGAACAACAGATGCTTGCGGTCGGCCGGGCGCTCGCCAGGCAGCCAAAGCTCTTGATGGCCGACGAACTGTCGCTCGGGCTGGCGCCGATGGTGACTGAACGCTTGCTCCAAGCCGTCCGTGCAGCGGCCGATGGTCAGCGAGTTGGGGTGCTGCTCGTGGAGCAGCACCTGAATAACGCACTTCGCTACGCGGACCGAGTCTGTCTGCTCGTGGCTGGCCGGATCGAATTCGACGGCCGGCCAGAGCAACTGGTGCAGAACCGCTCGTCTGTCATCACGTCGTACCTCGAGGGGAACACCGCAGGTTTGAGACGTATAGGCCACGAGGCCACAGCCGCCGGCGCATCCGGAGCGGAGGTTTGATCTTGGGCACGGAGGTCATCGTCGAGCGACACGGCGATCGTGTTCAGGTCATCAGGCTCAACCGGCCGCACGTCACGAACGCGATCAACGCGGCAGTAGCCCGGGGCGTGGCGACGGCCATCGACGAGGCGCAGGCGGATGACGAGATCCGTGTCGTGATCTTGACCGGTAGCGGGGGCGTGTTCTCCAGTGGGATGGACCTGAAGTCTTTTCTCGCCGGAGAGACCGCGGAGGTCGGCCAGCGTGGAGTGTGCGGGATCACGGTCGACCCGCCCGAGAAGCCGGTTATCGGCGCCGTAGAGGGCTGGGCGCTGGCAGCCGGACTCGAGTTAGTTCTCGCTTGTGACCTCGTGATTGCCGGCGAAAGTGCCCGCTTTGGGCTCCCTGAGGTCAAGCGGGCGATCGTTGCAGGCGGAGGCGGAGCGATGCTGCTGCCCCGGCGCGTCCCCCTAGCACTGGCGATGGAGATGTTGCTCACCGGGGATCCCGTCGACGCGGCTCGCGCGGCGGCGATGGGCCTCATCAACGAGGTGGTTCCGGATGGGCGCGCGCTCGGTCGAGCGCTGGAACTCGCAGACCGGATCGCGCAGAACGGACCTCTGGCGATCAGAGCGACCAAGGCGATCGTCCGGCAGTCCCGGGACTGGCAGACGAGCGAGATGTGGAGCAGGCAGCACCTTCTGAGGCAACCGGTGTTGGCCTCGAACGATGCGAGCGAGGGCGCGCGAGCCTTCGTCGAGCGTCGGACGCCTCAGTGGAGTGGAACGTGAATAACCGCATACAAACGAATCGCATGACTTGTCGGCGAGAGGAGTGAAATGCCCAGTGTGAGCGTAAACGGCAGCAAGATCGTGTACGAGGTGATTGGGGAGGGTCCGCCCCTCATCCTTACACCCGGAGGCCGCTTTGGGAAGGACGTCGAGGGACTACGCCCACTCGCCGAGGCGCTCGCACCCTCGACGACCGTTGTCCTGTGGGATCGTCCGAACACCGGTGGATCAGAGCTTAAGTTCGAGGGCGACTCGGAGTCGCAGATGGCCGCCGACGATCTGGCCGGCCTGCTCGAGGCCTTGGATCTCGGACCGGCGATCATCGCCGGCGGATCAGCCGGATCCCGAGTGTCGCTCATCGCTGCTATGCGCCATCCGGAAGTGGTCGACAAGCTGGTGCTCTGGTCGCTGTCCGGCGGCAGATTCGGAACTATGTTTCTCGCCATGCAGTATCTGCTGCCCCACATCGCCGAAGCCTGGCTCGGCGGTATGGAGCCTGTGACCAAGCTTCCGGACATGCAGGCGAGCATCCAAGCAAATCCCGACAACGAGAGCATCCTCCTCGCGATGGACCGGCAACGATTCATCGACACCCTGACGCAGTGGCTCTCGGCCTACATTCCGCGCGAGGATCAGCCGGTGCCCGGGGTGGATGCCGCGGATATCCGGACAGTCGCTGTCCCGACGCTCGTGTTTCGGAATGGCGATGGGGATATCTACCACCCGGCCGAGACGTCGCTCGCAGTGCATGAACTCATACCGGGCGCGGTCCTTGCCGAGCCACCGTGGGGGCGCGATGGGTGGTTCAAGACGAAGCAGCGCGTCGCCGCCGGCGACGGCGGTTTCTTTTCCAACTGGCAGCTGCTCGCGCCGGCGATCCTCGACTTCGCGTTGTCGTGACGCCCGACTCCTCAGCAAGCCCGATCGCGGAGGAGAGAGCGTGGACCTCGAGCTGACCGGCCGTACTGCGCTGGTGACCGGCGCCAGCAGAGGCATCGGCCGGGCGATCGCGTTGCGATTGGCGCGGGAGGGCGCGCGTGTTGTCATCTGCGCGAGGAGCGAGGACGGGTTGCGCCAGCTCGCGTCCGAGCTCGAGACCGTCGGGGCGGGTGCCATCCCGGCACCTTGCGACGTGACCGATCCGGAGGCGCCTGGCCGAGTGCTCGATCAGGTCAGACGCAGCGGGTGGCAAGTCGATATTCTGGTGAACAACGCCGGGCTGGCAGAACCGAAGAAGCTCCTTCGCACCACGGACGCGGACTGGGAGGCAGGTCTCGAGATCAATCTCCTGAGCGCGGTGCGCTTCACGCGCGCGTTTCTCCCGCCGATGATCGAGCGGAAGTGGGGCCGCGTGATCAACGTGTCATCCACTACGGCGAAGCTTGCCGATCCGTATTACCCGATCTACGGTGCGGCGAAGGCCGCGCTCGTCAGCTTTTCGAAGACGGTCGCGGTGTCGTTCGCAGTCGACCGGGTGACTTGCAACTGCATTCTTCCGGGAATCACACGGACTGAGCTGATCGAGGAGAACATCGCCAGGGCGATGGCGGCGACCGGGGCAAGTGCCGAGGAAGTCATGGCCCGAACGCTGCAGAAAGCGCCGATTCCCGCCGGGAGGCTCGGCGAGCCCGAGGAGATAGCCGACGCAGTCGCCTTCTTGGCCTCGGCGCGAGCCGATTGGATCACCGGAGTGAGCCTGCCAGTCGATGGCGGCACTATCCCTGTCGCCGGTTAGAGATGACGCGGAGGTAGAGAATGGCGCGGTTCCTATTCGTTGTTTTCACGGCACCGATTGAAGGTCAGGAGGATGAGTACAACGAGTGGTATGACGGGCGGCATCTGGGCGACACGGTTCGTGTACCAGGGATCGTCTCCGGCGAACGATTCGCCCTCGCAGAAGTCGACTCGCCCCAGGTGGGGCTGCCGAAATACCTGGCGCTCTACGAGGTGGAAACCGACGACATTGCGGAGATACCGCGGGCCCTAGCTGAGGCCCGGGCCGCTGGACAGATGCCGAGCAGTGCGGCGCTGGACCGGTCGTCGATAGTGGCGGCGTTCTACGAGCCGATGGCAGCACCGAGCGAGCGGAACCCATGATGATCTTTCCACCCAACGTGAGCCGCGTGTTCGATGTCGAGCTCGAGCATGGCCCTAATCGGATGGCGGTTACGACGCGATCGGGCGCGACGACATACGCCGAGCTTGACGCGAGAGCGAACCAATGTGCTCGAGCTTTGCGGGAATGGGGCGTGAGGCCCGGAGAGCGCGTTTCGGCGTGCTTGCCGAATGACATCGACATCCTGATCGCGTTTCACGGTGTCATGCGGCTGGGCGCGATATGGGTCGGGGTCAACCAAGCCCTTTCCCCACCCGAGAAGGCGTACATGCTCCGCGACAGCGGAACGTGTCTGCTGCTGTGCGACGAGGCGACAGCTGGCCAGGTGGAGGCGTATCGATCGAGCCTCGCGGAGCTTCGGGACATCGTCCCGCTCGGGGCGGCGGGAACGGGCGGGAGCGCGATTTCCTGGCGAGCGTCGCTCGAAGCCGAGTCCGCGACGAGGTTCGAGTCGACGATCAATCCGCATGCGCCCGCGGCTATTGCCTACACGAGTGGCACCACCGGCTATCCCAAGGGAGCCGTGCACTCTCAGCACAATCTGCTCGCCCCCGGCGCACACCTGGTCGCGACGCGCAAGTACGACGAGCGGCTGCGAAAGGGAGATTGCTTCCCGCTGACGATCATCAACATGATGGTGCTGACGACGCTCCTCACCGCGCAGGCGCGAGGCGCTGCGATCATCATGGACAGCCTCAAGGCTCGCGACGTGGCGGACTGGATCCGACGGGAACGCGTCACGGTATGGAACGGCCCGCCTCCCGTCCTCTACACGATGGCGCACGACGACGGGATCCAGGCGAGTGACCTCGGGACTCTCCAAGAGGTCTGGAGTGGCGGTGCCGACTGCCCAGAGCCGATCCGCTCGGCATTCGAGTCGAAGTTCGGGGTACAGATCCGAGGCACGTATGGCCAGACGGAGGCTCCGACGGTCATAACGATCGAGGTGCCCGGAGTGGTGCATGCTCCCGGCTCGAGTGGCATCCCATTACCGCACCTCGAGGTCACGATCCGTGATCCGGACGGCCGGGTGCTTCCATCGGGTGAGGTTGGCGAGATCTGTGTCGGGTCACGGGATCGCGCAGAAGTACGGAAACGGCTGACCGAAGACTGGAACGTGGACGGCGAGACCTGGCCGGATCCGCCCCGCTATCAGCCGATGCTCGGATACTGGAACCGGCCCGACGAGTCGGCAGCAGTCTTGCGCGGTGATGTTCTCCACACTGGCGATGCCGGCGCAATGGACGAGGACAACAACCTGATCGTGTCCGACCGGCTGAATCTGGTGCTGAACCGCGGGGGGGCGAACGTCTACCCAGCGGAGATCGAGCGGGTCGCGCTCGAGTTTGCGGCCGTGGATGCGTGCGGGGTGCTGGGACTACCGGACGCGAGACTCGGTCAGCGCGTAGGCATGTTAGTTCAGTTCAAGCCCGGCCACGACGGCGACATCGAGGGACTCATGGATCACTGTCGCGCCGAGTTGGCGCAGTACAAGGTTCCCGAGTTCGTCGCCGCGGTGGACAGCCTGCCGCGCAACGCAATGGGGAAGATCGATCGCCGGGCGCTGTCGGAGGTCGGGCGCGGGGTTCTGACGCGGCCATGAGACTCGAACCGGAAGGCCATGATGAGCAGGTCTGTGCCGACGCGGAAGCATGGCTGAGGGGTTGGCTGCCGGAGGATTACCGTGAGCGTTTGAGGAGCTACCGGTTCGACCTCGACTTCCGCCGCGACTACCAACGAGCTGCGTTCGAGGAAGGGTGGCTGATGCCGAGCTGGGAGCCGGGGCTGGGGGGACGGTCTGTGAGCCAGGAGGCCGAGCTGTGGATCAAGCTGCGCTATGCGCGGCTTTCTGCGCCCAAGCTCCCGAATGTCCAAGGGCCGGGGGTCGTCGCGCCCGCGCTCAAGATCTTCGGCAGCGATGCTCAGCAACAGCATGTGAAGCCGGTGCTCCGCGGGGATGAATGGTGGTGCCTTGGGATGTCGGAGCCGAACGCCGGCTCACATCTGGCGTCGCTTCGCACTGCGGCTCGACGGGACGCTCTATGATGATTTCGTCATCAGCGGTCAAAAGGTTTGGACGTCGCACGCTCGACAGTCGGCGTTTTGTCTCCTCTTTGGCGCACCCATCGGTCTGAACCGCGCCACCGCGGCATTTCGGCGTTCATCGTTCCCATGGACACACCTGGCATAACCGTCCGCAGAATTGACAAGCTCGGCGCCGGCGATGAGGAGTTCTGCGAGGTGTTCTTCGATGACGTGAGGGTAGCCGCGAGCGCGATGGTCGGCCCTATGAACGGCGGGTGGGCGGTTGCCATGACCTCGTTGTCAGAGGAGCGCGACATGATCTGGATCATGAACCTCGTCGAGATCGAGCAGGCGCTCGATCTCGCTCGAAGCTCACTGGAGGAGAAGCAGAATCCGGCGCTCCGAGTCGATCTTGCCCGGCTTGGCTGTGACGCCGACTCAATCTGGCTAACTGGCCTGCGAGGACTCGCTGACCGGATTGCCGGCCGGCCCGACCGATGCACCCCGCTTCGCAAGCTCGTCTCCACCGAGACGGCGCAGCGGGCGTTCGATCTTGCGAGCCGCGCGGCCGGTAGTCGAGCGGCGCTGTGCGGACCACAAGTTCGTTCGGCGGTGACATCTTCTCGGGTGAGATCGAGGCGCTTGGTTCGACGATCTACGGCGGGACCTCCGAGATCCAGCGCAACATCATCGGCGAGCAGATCCTAGGCCTTCCACGGTGAGTGATTGATCCAGACGATCAAGCTATGACGGCGGTGATGACATTCCGAAACATCCCGGAGATCGTTGCGCTTCGGGAAAAGGTCAGGGCGATGATCGCGGCCGAAATGATAGTCCGAGTTCCTCCGTGGCTTCGTCGCAAGCGAGGAATGGCAGGAAGAAGCGAACGCATTCTGCCAGCGCCTTGCGCGTGACCGGCTGTCGACCTTCGCGTGGCCCGAGGCGCATGGCGGGGGAGGAGCGACGATCTGGGAGCAAACCGCCCTGCGAGAGGAGTTTTGGGCACATCACGAGCCTCGGGGGGCGCAGTACATGGGGGTGAATTGGGTCGGACCCGCGGTCATGCACTTCGGCACTACCGACCAGCAGCGGCAGCACCTTCCGGCTATCGCCTCCGGCAACGCGGTGTGGTGTCAGGGG
>CAVWKC010000013.1:0-78079 GCA_963755525.1 uncultured Solirubrobacterales bacterium
GAACCTGCGACCGCCCGGCCCCCAGCCGGGTGCGCTACCAGACTGCGCTACTCCCCGTGGATCCGTCGATTCTACGCCGAACCCGAGAGCGGGCGACGGGGGTCGAACCCGTTCCTAGAGCTTGGAAGGCTCCCGTGCAACCGTTGACACCTCGCCCGCGAGGTGGCCAGATGGTAGCCGGGGTGCCGTTGGGGCGGGCATCGCCCCGTTCAGGCGACGGGTCGGCGCTCCTCGGTCGGCACCTCGCCGTCCCGGGTTAGCCCGGACGGCGGCCAGGGGCCGCTCCAGTTGTCGAGCGCGCCGTCGAGCGTGACGACCGAGCCCGAGAGTGACGCGCCCAGCGGCGTGGCGAGCAGCGCGATCAGCCAGCCGTACTCCTCGAGACTGCCGAGGCGCTGGACGGGCACGGTGGCGGCCGCGCTCCGCCACAGCTCGGCCGGGTACTTGCGCAGCGACTCGGTGTCGAACCGCCCGAGCGCCACCGCGATCACGGCGATCCCGTGACCTCGGTAGGCGGACGCCAAATCGCGGGTGATCGCCTCGACCGCCGCCCGCGCCGCGCCTGTGTGAGCCATCGCGGGCATCCCGTGGTGCGGCGAGACGGTGACGTTGATGATCGTGCCGGCGCCAGCGTCGCGCATCGCAAGCTCGTAGGCCGCGGTGCACATCGCGAGCGTTCCGTCGACGTTGAGGCGTTGGACGGCTCGCCAGCCTCTCGTCGCGAGGCCCTCGGCCGGGACCATGTACTGGCCGCCGGCGTTGTTGAGCAGGAGATCGAGACGGCCGAAGCGCTCGAGCGCGGTGGCAACAATCTGCTCGGCGCCTGCGCGCTCACGGATGTCATCCGCCACCCAGGCGCAGCGGTCGCCGATCTCGGCGGCCGCCTCCTCGAGCACGTCCGCGCGCCGGCCGGCGATCAGAACCGAACGCGCCGCAGCGCGCGAGCTCGGCCGCGGCCGCCTTGCCGAGGTTGGTGCCGCCACCCGTGACGATCGCGACCCGCCCCTCGAGCGCGCCGTCGACGAAGACGCGCGAGGACGGCGCGGTCACTCGCCGAGCACCTTGATCACGAGCCGCTTGGGCCGTCGCCCGTCGAACTCGCAGTAGAAGATCTGCTGCCACGGCCCGAGGTCGAGCCGGCCGTCGGTCACCGGAACGATCACCTGGTGGTGCACGAGCAGGTTCTTCAGGTGGGCGTCGCCGTTGTCCTCCCCACCCCGATGGTGCCGGTAGTCGCCCGGATTCGGCAGCAGCTCTCGCGCAACCTCGCCGTCCGGCTCGTGCCAGCTCGGCGGCGCCACCTTGTCGAGCCACTCGAGCACGTCCTCCTGAAGCCCCGGCTCGTCGTCGTTGATCCACACCGCCGCGGTGATGTGCATCGCGCACACGAGCGCCATCCCCTCGCTGATGCCGGCGTCGCTGACGGCCTCCTCCACGTCCTCGGTGATCCGGATGAACTCGCGGCGCTCGCGCGTGTTGAACGTGCGGTAGACCGTGTGGGAGTTCAAGCAGGGGAGCCGGGATTCGAACCCGGATTCATGGTTTTGGAGACCATGCGCATAACCATTAACTCACTCCCCTGGGCCTGTCGCGATGGTACCGCTCGGACCCAGGACATAGCCCGAGCACCACGAGCCGAGAGAGAAGCAAATGCGGGCGGAGGGACTCGAACCCCCATGAGCTAAGCCCACCGGCACCTAAAGCCGGCGCGTCTGACCAAATTTCGCCACGCCCGCGTTTGCCACTCGCATCTTAGGTGGTGCTCGGAAAAGACCTGTCCGCCTTCGTCGCCAAACTGCGAACATATGTTCGACTTGGATCGGCGATGCGGTCCCGGCGCGACGTGAGACTTGTTCTTGAGCTCGTCGCCGACGGGCATAACGACTGTGAGATTGCCCGGAGTACCGGGATCCCACGCACGACTGTTCGCGGCTGGCGACGTGGCAACTACCCGCGCCGTCCCGGTGGTGCCGACTGCTCCGCGGAGGAGCACCTGCCGCTTCCCGCCGAAGAATACGCATACCTCCTTGGGCTCTATCTCGGAGATGGATGTCTGTCGGTCAATCCGCGATCAGGCGTTTGGCGCCTCAGAGTCTCGATGGATGTCCGGTACCCAGGCATCATCAACGAGCGTTGTCGCGCGATGGAGGCGATGTTTCCAGGGAAGCACGCACATACGGCTCGGCAGGGAGATTCCGGCTGCGTGGTCGTCTCGATGTACTCGAAGCATTGGCCATGTCTCTTCCCGCAGCACGGACCGGGACGGAAGCATCTGCGACCGATTCTGCTCGCGGATTGGCAGCAAAGCATCGTCAGCGACCAACACGGTCGCTTTCTCCGGGGGTTGATCCACAGCGACGGCTGCCCCGGCACGTCGCCGTAGAGCGTCAATCGAACCGCGTTCGAGAAGCGCCTAGATACGGCTTCAGCAACAGATCGGAAGACATCAAGACCCTGTTCTGCAGGAGCTGCGATGCGCTCGGGATCCGCTGGACCCGTCCGAGCCACAAAGAGGTGGCTATCTATCGACTTGCCTCGGTCCAACTGATGGATGAATACGTCGGCCCGAAAACGTCGGGCAACCAGGCAGCCGAACCGTCGCATCTCGCGATACCAGTTTGTAAGGTCCCGGCATGGTCCAGCACCGGACTCTGACGCCCGGCTACGCGGTCGTGTACCCGAATCGCGAGAAGGCCTCGAGCAAGCTGATGAAGGCGATCGTGGCGCTGATCCTGCTCGCGTCGGTGGGGTTGCTCCTGATCGTGACGATCGGCGGTTGGTCGCAGCTGGAGGGGCTGAAGCCGATCAACTTCATCTGGTGCGCGGCTTATCTGATCATCGCGTTCTACGTCTGGGGCCGGTGGGCGCGGGGCATGCTTCCGATCGCCGCGGGCCTGGCGCTCCTGCTGCTGATGATCGCGGTCGTCGCCGGCCTCGGCCTGTCGGGAACCAGCTGGTTCGATCGCAGCCACGCCGGCTTCGCGCCGGCGCAATCGCTATTCGGAGGCAAGGGGCTCAGCGCCGACACGCTCGGGACGATCACCCTGCTCCTGATCCCCGTGCAGCTCCTGCTGATCGTGTTCGCGATGCGGGCGTTCGCACAGGGCTGGAACGTCGAGCAGGAAGTTCCGGTCGACGAAGCCCGCAGGCGGGGCTACAACCCACCTGACTCGTCGCCTCCGCCCCAGCCCGCGACGGCCTGAACCACCCAACGATCTAGTAGTGCGGCGGGCGGGACTCGAACCCGCACGTCCCGAAGGACAGTGCCTTTTGAGGGCACCGCGTCAGCCGATTGCGCCACCGCCGCGCTCGGCGGCAGTTTAGTCGTGCTGCTCCGTCATCAGGGATTGGGGTCGCCGGCACCGCCGGTCCGGGGGTTGCGGTGCGGAGCGCGCCGGCTGGACCTGCGAAGCGCGCCACTCGAGCCCTCTGAGCCCGACCGTGGCCTGTCGCGCATGCCCCACAGGCCTGACGGGCCACGGTGGTGCCGGCGCCGGTCCGTTGGCGCGTCACGCAGGTCCGCGACGACACGCCGCCCGGGTGCTGGATTTCGGTCGACGTGCCCCCAAATCCAGCACCCACCGAGACAGGTCGCACGGCCGCCGCCGCCCTCTAACCCAGGATCAGCCCGAGCAGCTCGTCGATCAACCCCGCCGGCGCCGCCACGATCCCCGCCGGCTCGCCCTCGGCCGCCACCAGATCGCGGACGTCCAGGCCGGCGCGGGTCGCGATCAGGCTGCCGGCGGCGACATCCCAGGGGTTGAGGCCGCGCTCGAAATAGGCGTCGTACCGTCCGACGGCGCACCAGCAGAGGTCGAGTGCGGCCGCGCCGACGCGGCGGATGTCCCGCACCCGCGGCAACAGGCGCTGCATCACCTCGGCCTGGCGGGCGCGGACGGCTGCGTCGTAGTTGAAGCCGGTGGCGACCATGGCGAAGCCGAGCGACTCGGCGTGGCCGTCGCGGTGGATCGGGTCTCCGTTCAGCGTCGGGTTGCCGGAGCGTGTCGCCTCGAAGCATTCCTCGGAGATCGGGTCGAGCACGACGCCGGCGAGCGCGCCGCCCGAATCCTCGACGGCGATGCTGACCGCGAACGCGGGGATCCGGTAGAGGTAGTTGATCGTCCCGTCGAGCGGATCGACGACCCAGCGGAGCTCGCCCTCCCCCGTCTCGCCGCCCTCTTCACCGAGGATCGCGTCGCCCGGTCGTCGCGCGGCGAGCACCGACCGGATCGCCGACTCGGCGGCGAGGTCGGCGTCTGACACCAGATCCGTCGGCCCGCTCTTGGATCGCACGCCGCGGGCGGGTCCCGCGTAGCGCCGGCGCAGCTCGTCCGCCGCCGCGACGGCCGCCTCCCGCGCCACCGCGAGCAGGTCCTGCTCATCGTTCGGCGTCATCCAACCGGGTTCTATCGGATTTCCGGCTGCGATCATCCGGCGCCGATGCGGCCACGGGAGACGATCACGGCGCTCGCGGCGTTCGAGGGCCGGGGCCCGGGAACCGACGCGGAGCGGCAGGCGGCCCAGTGGCTGGCCCGGGACCTGGTCGCGAACCGCCAGCGGGTCCGGGTCGAGACGTTCTGGTGCCGTCCGAACTGGGCGCTTGCGCACGCATGGCACGTCGCGCTGGCGCTCGTGGGCAGTCTCCTGTCGGTCAGCCACCCGACGATCGGCGCGGCGCTGCTCGCGGTGGCGCTCGCATCGACCGTCGCGGACGACGTGCTCGGAACGTCGCTCGGACGCCGCCTGACCCCCGAGCGCGCGAGCCAGAACGTGATCGCCACAGCTCGCTCCTCGGGACCAGGACCCGGACCAGGACCGGGAGCAGGACCGGGAGCAGGACCGCGGTCAGAACCGGAATCAGACCCGCCGGCGCGACTGATCGTGACCGCCAACTACGACGCCGGTCGGACCGGCCTGATCTACCGCGACCGCGTCCGCGCCACCGCGGCCCGCGTCCGACGCGCCACCGGCGGCCTCGCGCCCGGCTGGCTCGCCTGGGTCGTGCTCTCGCTCGCCTACGAGCTGGCGATCGCGATCGTTCGCGTCACACAGCACCACCCGCCGCACGCGCTCGGAGTGCTACAGCTGCCGCCGGCGGTGGCGCTCGTCCTCGCACTCGCGCTGTTGCTCGAGGCCGCCGGCGCCGGCTACGGCCCCGGTGCCGGCGACAACGCTTCCGGCACCGCGGTCGCACTGGAACTCGCGCGGACCGCGACCGCGAACCTCGCGCGGACCGCGACCGCGGACCTCGCGCGGACCGCGACCGCGGACCTCGCGCGGACCGCGACCGCGGACCTCGCGCGCACCGCGACAGCGGACCTCACGATCGAACTCGTGCTCCAGGGCGCCGGCCAGGACGAGCAGATCGGGCTCCGCCGCTACCTGAAGGCCCGCAAGCGCGAGCTGAGACACGCGAACGTCGCGGTGCTCGGGATCGCGGCCTGCGGCGCCGGACAGCCGGCGTGGTGGTTCAGTGACGGCCGACTGATACCGGTTCGATACGGACGCAGCCTACGAACGCTCGCCGAGCGCACGACGGCGACCACCCACCGCGGCCGGGGCTCGACCCCGGCTCTCCCCGCCCGCGCCGCCGGTCTGCCGGCGATCGCGATCGGCTGCCTCGACGATCGCGGGCTCGCCCCTCGCTCTCACGAGCGAAGCGACACGCAAGACCACGTCGACGAGGCCGCGCTGAACCGAGCGGTTGCCCTCGGTCTGACGCTGATAGCCGCACTCGGCAGCAGCGCTAGACGGGCGTGACTGGATTGTTCTTGTCCGGCCACTCGCGGTGCTTGCCGGCCGCGAGCGCGAACCGACGGATCAGCTCGGGCCGCAGATCCTCTGGCTGGATGACCGCGTCGATCACGAGCTCCGACGCGAGGTGAAGGATGTCGATGTCCTCGGCGTACTCTCGCCGGAGCTCCTCGGTCCGCGCCGCGCGCTCGCCCTCGTCCGCGATCGCCTGTAGCTGGTTGTAATACACCGCGTTGATCGCGGCGGAAGGACCCATCACAGCAATCGACGCGGTCGGCAGCGCGACGCAGCAGTCGGGGTCGAACGCCGGCCCGGCCATCGCGTACAGCCCGGCGCCGTAGGCCTTGCGGACGATCACCGAGATCTTCGGGACGTTCGCCTCGGACACCGCGCTGATCATCTTCGCGCCGTGCCGGATGATGCCCTCGCGCTCGACCTGCGTGCCGATCATGAACCCGGGGACATCGGCGAGGAACAGCAGCGGGATGTTGAACGCGTTACACGTCCAGATGAAGCGGGCGGCCTTGTCGGCGGAGTCGACGAACAGCACGCCGCCCTTGACCTTCGGCTGGTTGGCGACGATCCCGACCGCGCGGCCGTCGAGGCGCGCGTAGCCCACGACCACCTCGCGGGCCCATCGTGCGTGAATCTCCAAGAAGGACCCACCGTCGACCAACGCATCTATCAGCGACCGCATGTCGAACGGTTTGTTCTCGTCGACGGGGATCAGCTCGCGGATCGACAGCTCAGTCGACGGGGCCGGCGGCGCCGGCGGGGCGCTCGGCGCCTCGCCTAAGTACGACGACGGGAAGTAGCTCAGGTAGCGCCGGGCAAAGTCGATCCCCTCTTCGTCGCTCGACACCAGCGCGTGGCCGACGCCGCTCCGAGAGGTGTGCATCCGCGCCCCGCCCATCTCCTCGAGCGAGACCTTCTCTCCGATCACCATCTCGGCCATCCGCGGCGACCCGAGGTACATCGACGCGTTGCCGTCGCGCATGATCACGATGTCGCAGAACGCGGGGATGTACGCCCCGCCCGCGGCGGACGGCCCGAACAGGACGCACACCTGCGGGACGACCCCGGACATGCGAACCTGGTTGAAGAAGATCCTGCCGGCGCCGCGACGGCCGGGGAACATCTGCACCTGCTCGTCGATCCGCGCCCCAGCCGAGTCGACCAGATAGACAAGCGGGATCCGCAGCGACAGCGCGCGCTCCTGGATCCGCACGATCTTCTCGACGGTTTTGGGCGCCCACGACCCGGCCTTGACCGTCGGGTCGTTGGCCATCACCGCGACCGGCGCGCCGGCGATCGTGCCGACACCCGTCACGACACCTTCGGCGCCGAGCCCGTCCTCCTGCCAGCCCGCGAGGAGTCCCTCTTCCGCGAACGAGCCGGCATCCAACAGTCGCTCGACCCGCTCGCGCACCGGCAGCTTGCCCTGCGACAACGCCTTCTCGCGGTGGCGCTCCGGACCGCCGGCACGCGCCCGCGAAACCGCGACATCAAGCGGATCGGTGCGATCTACGTCGGTCAACGCTGATCCGCCCCCCAAGACACCGGCCCGGCCAGCAGCACATGGCTCCCGAGCGGACGTCCGAGCACCTCCTGCGCGGCACGCGAGGCTGCGATCAGCGCGCCCAAGTGGATCCCAGTCGAGATCCCCATCTCGTGCAGCATCGACACGAGGTCCTCGGTGGCGATGTTTCCGGTCGCGCCCGCGGGCACCGGACACCCGCCGAGCTCGCCGAAGCTCGATTCAAAGCTCTCGACGCCGGCCTCGAGCGCCGCCAGCACGTTGGCCAGTCCTTGACCGCGCGTGTTATGGAAGTGCGCCGTCAGTTCGACGCCCGGCAGCCGCTCAAACGCAGCCGTGAAGAACGACCGCACCTGTATTGGGTTGGCCATCCCGGTCGTGTCGCCGAACCCGACCTCGACCGCCCCAAAATCCACGAGCGCACTGGCGATGTCCAAAACCCGATCGATCGGGACATAACCGTCGTACGGACACCCGAACGAGGTCGAGATGACGCCCTCGCACCGCAACCCCTCGGCCAGTGCTCGCGCGAACGTCCGCTCCAATCCCGCCAGCGACTCCGCCACGGAGCGCCCGACGTTCTTCTGATTGTGCGTCTCGGACGCCGACAGGAAGCCGTTGATCTCCTGGAACCGATCACGCAGGGGCAGCGCACGCTCCAGACCGCGCTCGTTCGGAATCAACACGCCCACCGAAACCGAAGGAGGGAGCGACACCGACGAGAGCACCTCCGACGCGTCGGCCAGCTGCGGGATCACGTCGGGCCGGACGAAGCTCGTAACCTCGATCCGTCGCAGCCCCGTGGCGCCGAGCATCTCGATCAGGCGGACCTTGTCCGCGGTCGGGATCACCTCGGGCTCGTTCTGAAAGCCGTCTCGCGGCCCGACTTCGCGGATCCGCACGCGCGCTGGAAAGTCGCTCACGCTCCCGATTCTAGGAACGACGGGCAGCTCAGCGGTACACCAGCTTGTACCCCAGCATCTGCGTGAGCGTCACGAATTGATACCCACGTGCGCGCAGACCGGCAACCTCCGCCGGCAAGGCATCGAGCGTCTCAAACCGCGGACCCCCGCCGAAATGCTCCTCGACGATCCCCCCGTTGTGAGCGTTTTCGACGACGTCCTCGACGATCTCGTCCGCTCCGGGGAGCGCCCAATCTCGGGGGTCGATGTCCCACTGGATCGTCGTGAATCCCATCGAGCGCGCCAGCGCCAGCAGCGACGGGTCGACGGCCCCATCGGGTGCCCGGAACAAGCACGGCTCAAATCCGCCCGTCGCCTTCCGGATCGCGGCGGCGGCCAGCGAAAGCTGCTGTCGCTGCTCGGAGACAGACAGCCCGAGCATGTCCGGATGGCTCCACGTGTGATCGCCGATCATGTCCCCGTCCGCGAGCATCTGCCGCTCGACCGCGCCGTGAGGGTCGTAGGTCGGGATGTGCTCGCCGATCTCGAAGAACGTCGCGGGCACGCGTAAACGGGCGAGCTCGTTGACGAAGTCCTCGGTGGGAGGCTCCCACCACGGGCCATCATCGAACGTGAGCGCGATGTCGTGGACGTTGCGGGGACCCGTGAACACCCAATCGGGCCCCGATGGGACGCAGCCGACGAGACGCGGAGTGTGCAACACGAGCACCGCGGGTGTTGCCGGGAACAGTTCTGAGCACATCGACGTCCCCTGCACCACCGAACCGCACCCAGGCACGCGAACCGTACTGACCACCTGCCAGCGAATCGGGCGATACTGAAGCCCGATGCTCGACGGGAGGAAGCTCGCCGTCAGCTCCCGGTCGCTCGACCGCGTTACGGTCGCGGCGATCGCCACCGCGGCGCCCGCACCAGACCGCGTGATCGGCGAATACAAAACCGAAGGCGACGGCGAGCCGCGGCGGGGCCCGGCGAGGCACACCTGCGAGACGACCGACCCCCCAGGACCCCGCTCGATCAGCAGACAGAGCGAGCGCCTATCACGCCGCAGTCCGGCCGGCGAGAACGGGTGCGTGAGCTCAACCTGCCAGACGAGATCCTGGCCCACCTCAGTCAGGGAGGCTGCCTGCACACCCAGCGGTTGGGCGGGACCGCTCCCGGCGCCGAGCGCCGTGGCCGCGACCACCAGCGCCGCCACCGCCAGCGCGGCCACCGCGGACGGCACTAGACCCCGGGCAACCCTCACAACGACCTGTCCCCCATCTCTCCGAACCGTAGCCCATACACTCCCCCGCCTTGCCCGAGAGCCCCGTCTGCATAGTTGGAGGCACCGGCGCGCTCGGGTTCGGGCTCGCGGTGAGGCTCGGCCGCGCCGGCGTGCCGATCGTGATCGGTTCGCGCGACGCGGGCCGGGCGCAGGAGGCCGCCGAACGCCACGCGGAGCAGGTCCCGGGGGCCTCGTGCGCGGCGGCCGAGAACACCGAGGCGGTCCGGGACTCGGAGATCGTGATCCTCAGCGTTCCGTTCCGCAACCAGTCCGAGACGCTCACAAACCTCAAAACGTGCTCTCAGGCCCGGGCAGCTGCTCGTCGACGCCACCGTTCCCCTCGCCGCCGCTGTCAGCGGCAAGGCCACCCGGACGCTCGGCGTGTGGCAGGGCTCGGCCGCTCAACAGGCCCAGGAGATGGCGCCCGATGGCGTGAACGTGGTCTCCGCATTCCACACGGTCAGCGCCGCACTCCTCAGCGACCTCGACCACAAGCTCGACGAGGACGTCCTGATCTGCGGGGACCGACGCGACGACAAGGCCAAGGTGGCCGAACTCGTCACGCAGATCGACGGGCTACGCCCGGTCGACTGCGGCCCGCTCGAGATGGCCCGGATAGTGGAGACGCTGACGCCGCTGCTCATCTCGATCAACGTACGCAACAAGGTCCGCGCCGGAATCAAGATCACCGGGCTCAACTCGCATTGAGCCGGCCGGTCGTCGTTCTCGCCGGCGGGACTGGTGGCGCCAAGCTCGCGCGCGGCATGCTCGACGTGGTCGGCTCCGACGAGCTCGTCGTGATCGCGAACACCGGCGACGACATCGAGATCTACGGTGCCTACGTCTCGCCCGACCCCGACCTCGTCACGTTCTGGCTCGCCGACCGGATCGATGAGCGCGGCTGGGGCCTTGCCGGCGACACCTTCCGAGTGATGGACGGCCTGAAAAACCTGAACGTTGACGTGTGGTTCAACCTCGGCGACGAGGACCTCGCGATCGGTATCGAACGCGCTCGCCGGCTCGACCAAGGACAGAGACCGACCGATGCCCACGCCGCAATCGTCCAAGCACTCAAGGCCCCCGGCCACGTCCTCCCGATGACCGACGAGCCCGTGCGGACGAGGGTCATGGCCAGCGACCGCTGGTGGCCGTTCCAGGAGTACATGATCAGGTCCGGGGGCGCCCAACCGATCCAAGGAGGTCGATTTCCGCGGCGCCAACAACGCGGGACTGACACCAGAGGTTGAGACCGCGCTCACGAGTGCAAGAGCGATCGTGATCGGCCCGTCGAACCCGGTCATCTCGATCGGCTCGATCCTGGCGGTCCCCGGCATCAAAGCCGCACTCAAACACAGCCCAGCGCCCGTGGTCGCCGTCAGTCCGCTCGTCGCCGGCGCTGTCCTCAAGGGACCTACCGAGGCGTTCATGGCGTGGGCCGGCCGGCCGCTGACCAGCGACGGAATCGCGGCCCACTACGAAGGCGTGATCGACGGCCTCGTCGCCGACCGACGCGCTCAAGAGCTCCCGACCCTCGAGACCGACGTGCTCATGGACACCCCGGCCGCACGCCAACGGGTCGCCGAGGAGACGCTCCGCTTCGCCCGAGCGCTCGGGTAGGTACCGTCCCGCGCCATGCGGACCCTCGCGATCCTGCCCATCAAGAGCTTCTCGCACGCCAAGCAGCGGTTGCGGCAAGAGCTCAGCGCAGCCGACCGGCGCGCGCTGGTCGACGCGATGTTCGCCGACGTACTGGTCGCGCTCCGCCGCGTTCCGGCGCTCGAGGGGATCGTCGTGGTCAGCGGCGATCGGGTCGCCCAGCGGATCGGCGCCGGATACGGGGCCACGATCGTCGAGGACGACGAGCGCGGGCACAATGCCGCGGCCACGAAGGGAATCGAGGCCGCTCTCGAGGACGGGATCGAGCGCGTGTTGCTCGTCCCCGGGGACTGCCCGCTGCTCGACCCCAAGGAGGTCGACGACCTACTGAATCACCGGGCCGGCGACCGATCCGCGCTGATCGTGCCCGATCGCCACGGCACCGGCACGAACGCGCTGCTGCTCGCGCCGCCGGACTCCCTGGCGCCGAGTTTCGGACCCGACAGCCGCATGCGACACGCGGCCGATGCCGAGGTGGCCGGCGTGGCCGCGGAGGTGGTCGAGGTATCCAGCCTCGCCCTCGACGTCGACACCCCGGACGACCTCGAGGCACTACAAAAACGTCTCACCGAAATCCGCGGCGGGGCCGCTCATACTCGCGGGATGCTCAACCAGTTGATGCGCGCCCGCTCCTAGCTCTCCGTGGGCTCGATCACGGCGACCGCGGTCGAGGGACTCCCCGAGGTCATCCCCGGCGACGACCTGGCCGCGCTGATCGCGACCGCCATCGAACGCCACCCCGGCCACACACCGCCCCTCACCGACACCGACGTGCTCGTCACGGCGCACAAGGTCGTGTCGAAGGCCGAAGGCCGTGTCCGCGCGCTCGGCGACGTCCACCCAGGAGCACAGGCGAGACAGCTCGCGTCCGACGCTCGGCAAGGACCCGCGCCACGTCCAGGTCGTGCTCGACGAGTCGCGCGAGGTCCTGCGCGCGTCGCACGGCGTCCTCATCTGCGTGACCCATCACGGGTTCATCTGCGCCAACGCCGGCGTCGACGCCTCGAACGTCCCCGGCGAGGAGACGCTCGTCCTGCTCCCGAAGGATCCCGATGCCTCCGCCCGGGAGCTCCGCGCCCGCATACGAAACCTGACCAACGCGAACCCCGCGATCGTCATCACCGACTCGTTCGGCCGCGCCTGGCGCCGCGGGCAGGTCGACATCGCTATCGGCTGTGCCGGGCTGGCTCCGCTCGAAGACTGGCGGGGCCGCCCCGACACGGTCGGGCGCGAGCTCAAGGCCACCTGGATCGCGGTCGCCGACGAACTCGCGGCTGCCGCGGACCTCGCCCGGACCAAGGACGGGGCGCTACCCGTGGTCGTCGTGCGCGGCGCTGACCGTCACGTCAGCGCCGAGGACGGCCCCGGCGCGGTCGCGATGATTCGCCCGGAGTCGGAGGACCTGTTCCGGTAGCGCGCGGACGTCGGGGGCCGTCGCGGTGATCACAGCCGCCAGGACTATCGCGACCCCCACCAGCTGAAGCCCCGTAGGCGCCTCGCCGAGGATCAAAACCGCGAGCACCACGGAGCCAACCGGCTGAACGGTGAGGGTCAGCGAAGTGATCGCGGACGGCAGACGCGGGAGCGACGTCGTGATCAGCAGCCAGCCGATCACCTGCGAGGTCAGCGCGAGCACGATCAGCCAACCCACGCCCGGCCATGCGGGCAGCAAATCGGCGTCGCCGACGACGAGCCCCGCTGCCACGGCGCAGACCGTCGCGGTCGCGGTCATGTCGAACAGCGGCCCGGCCACCCTGCGCAGGTCGGAGCTACCGCGCCGGAGCAGCATCAGGACGCCGACGTACGCGAGTCCCGCTGCGAGCCCGAATGCGGCGCCGCGACCCGGGGCCCGGCCATAGGCGCCGTGCTCCAGCACACCCGAGATCAGCAACACGCCGAGCAGCGCGATCGGGAGTGCCGCGAGCACGCGCCGGCCCGGCCGCTCGGCGAGCAGCGCCCACGCCACCAGCGGCACGATCACCACCTGGATGTTCGCGAGCACCGTGGCGAGCCCCGCACCGACGTCGTCGATCGAGTGGTGCCAGAGGATCAGGTCGGCCGCGAAGAACACTCCGGCGGCCACGGCGATCCGGCGATCGGTCCATGGTCGGGCTCCGTACCGGCGGCCTTCGAGCCAGGCCAGCAGTCCCAACAACGGCAGCGCGAACGCACACCGGAAGATCGCCGCCGTCGACGGCGAGGCGTGGCTCAGCCTGACCAGGATGCTCGAGAACGCGATCGCCACCGCGCCGAGCAGCGCGGATACGCGCACGAGGCGGGGGTTGCCGAGCCAGCGATCCACGCAACCCAGGCTAGCCCTCTCCAGGCCGCCAGAACGTCCAACAAACGCGCGCCGAGCTAGCCCTGCGTCGGGGCGCCGACCGCGTGAAAGCCGCCGTCGACGTGCACGATCTCACCGCTGATCGCGCGCGCGTAGTCCGACAGCAGGAAGCAGATCGTGTCGGCGACCGGCGCGGGATCCTCGACGTTCCAGCCGAGGGGCGCCTGCGCCCGCCAGAGCTCCGCGAGCTGCTCGAATCCCGGAATGCCGCGAGCCGCGACGGTACCCAAAGGCCCTGCCGAGACCAGGTTAACCCGGATCCCACGCGGCCCCAGGTCGCGCGCCAGGTATCGGGAGACCGACTCCAGAGCAGCCTTCGCGACGCCCATCCAGTCATAGATCGGCCACGCGACGGTGGCGTCGAAGTCGAGCCCGACGACGCTCGACCCCGCCGCCATCAACGGCTCCAACGCGCCGGCCAACGACTTGAACGAGAACGCGCTCGTCTGGAACGCGGCACTCGCGCTCTCAGGAGGAGTGGTCATGAACCGCCCCCCAAGCGCATCCTCGGGCGCGAACGCGATCGCGTGCAGCGCTCCGTCAACCGACCCCCAGCGGTCCCGCAGAGAACCGGTCAACGCATCCAGATCCCCCGGGCTGTTCACGTCGAGCTCGAGCACATCGACCTCGGTCGACAGCCGCTTGGCCGCTCGCTCGGTCATCCGGCGCGCCCGCCCGAAGCTCGTCAGCACGATCGAGGCCCCCTCCTCCAGCGCGCGCGACGCCGCGTGGAACGCGATCGAGTCCTTGGTGATCACCCCCGTGATCACGAGCTTCTTGCCCTCGAGGATCACGGCCCCTCGCTAGCGAGCACGAGCGTCGCCGAGCGTCCACAGCGCGCCGGCAAGGCGCTCGCGCGTGTCCGCCGGCTCGATCAGCTCGTCGACGAACCCGGAGGCGGCGGCCGCCTCGGCCCGCAGGTGCTCGTCGAAGTACTCGTCCGCGAGCCGGGTCCGCTCCACCTCGACGTCGGCAGCGGCGCGCAGCTCGCGGCGATTGACGACTCCGACGGCGGCCCGCGCGCTCATGATCCCGAGCTCGGCCTCGGGCCACGCCAGCACTAGATCGGCGCCGAGGTCGCGCGAGTTCATCGTGATGTAGGCGCCGCCGTAGGACTTGCGCAGGACGACTGTCAGCTTCGGCACCCGCGCGGCGGCGAATGCCCGCACCAGCGACGCTCCATGCCTGATCACGCCGGCCCGCTCCTGTTTCGAGCCGGGCATGAAGCCGGGGGTGTCGACGACGGCGATCAGCGGCAGCCCGAACGAGTCGCAGAACGTGACGAACCGTGCCGCCTTCTCGGACCCCTCGGCGTCGAGAACGCCGCCCAGATGGTGCGGTTGGTTGGCGACGATCCCGACCGGGCGGCCTTCGATCCGGGCGAACGTCGTCACCACGTTTCGCGCCCACCGCGGGCACAGCTCGAGCAGCGAGCCCGAGTCGACGATCCCAGCCAGCGCATCGCGCACGTCGTACGCGCGGCGCGGCTCGGACGGGACCACGGAGCCCGGGTCGCCGATCTCCGGACCAAGCGGATCGACAAAAGGCAACCCGCCACCAGCAGAAGACGGCAAATACGACAGCAAGTCCCGTACCCGCAAGGCCGCGGCGATCTCGTCGTGCGCGACCAGATGGCAGACGCCGTTGTGCTCGTGCACGCGCGGGCCCCCGAGCGACACCGCGTCGATCTCCTCGCCGAGCGCGTCGCGGACGACGCCGGGTCCGGTCAGGAACATCGCGGCGTCCTCGGTCATGATGATCAGGTCGGTCAGCGCAGGCGAATACGCACCGCCGCCGGCGGATGCGCCCGACACGACCGAAATCTGCGGCACGACGCCGGTCAGCCCGACCGTATGGCGGAAGATGCGGCCGTACCCGGCGAGCGCGGCCTGGCCTTCCTGCATCCGAGCCCCACCTGACTCGACGAACGCGACCACCGGGATCCGGGCGCGCTCCGCGGTCGTGAGCACGCGAACGATCGTGTCCGCGTGCTGCTCCCCGAGCGAGCCTCCGAGATATGAGCCGTCCTCGGCGTAGCACGCGATCGGCCGTCCGGCGACGCTGCCGGTCGCGCCCAGAACGCCGTCACCGGGGACGGCACGGGCGCCCACCCGGCGCGAAAGCACGCGGGAGCGCAGCGGCCGCACGCTGCCGGGGTCGCACAACGCCTCGAGCCGCTCGAGCGGGTCGAGCCGCCTGGCCTGCTCACGCTCAATCGTGGCGCTCACTATTCCGCGCCCCTCAAGACCAGCGTCACGTTGTGGCCGCCGAACGCGAACGAGTTCGAGATCGCCACCGGCGGATGGCCGTTCGACAGAACCAGCGGCCGGGCCTCACCGGGGACGTAGTCGAGATCGCAGTCCGGATCTGACACCTCATAGCCGACCGTCGGCGGAATCACCCGTGTGGACAAAGTCTTCACGGTGGCGACTGCCTCAACGGCGCCCGCGGCCCCGAGCAGGTGCCCGATCGCGGACTTGGTCGAGGAGATCGGGATCTTGCGGGCCCGCTCCTCCCCCAGCGCTCGCTTCAACGCGGCCGTCTCGGCTGCGTCGTTGAGCTGCGTGGAGGTCCCGTGGGCGTTGATGTAGTCGACCTCGTCGGGACCGATGCCCGCGTCGCTCAAAGCCAGTTCGATCGCACGCGTCGCCGCGGCACCACTCGGCTCGGGCGCGGTCAGGTGATAGGCGTCCGAGGTTGACCCGTATCCGGTCACCTCGCCGAGCACCTTCGCTCCGCGAGCCGCGGCAGCGCCTGCCTCCTCGAGCACGAGCACCCCCGCGCCCTCACCCATCACGAACCCGTCGCGCCGCGCATCAAACGGCCGCGAGATCCCGGTCGGCGATAGCGCCTGCATCGAGTTGAAGCTCCCGAACCCGAACGGCGTGAGCGTCGCCTCGGCGCCGCCGACCACGACTGCGTCGGCATCGTCGTACTGGATCATCCGGAGCGCGGCCCCGATCGCGTGGGCGCCGCTCGAGCAGGCGGACACGATGCTGTACATCTGGCCCTGCAGGCCGTACTTCATCGAGACCGCCGCGGCGGCGGCGTTCGACATCTGCGCCGGAATCCCTAGCGGCGACATCCTCGCCGGGCCGCGATCGCGGAGCACGTCGTGTTGGAGCTCGATCGTCTGGATCCCGCCGATTCCCGTCGCGAGAATGCAGCCGAGCCGCATCCGGTCGTAAGGGAGTTCGCCGTCCCAGCCGGCGTCGGCGATCGCCTCACCGGCCGCCACCAGCGCGAGCTGCGAGAACCGGTCGAGCCGGCGGATCTCCTTGACCGTCAACAGCTCGCTCGGCTCGAAGTCCGTGCACGCGCCGGCGCCGTCGAAGATCCCGCAATCGCCAGCCGCCCAGCGCGAGTACAGGGTCTCGGCGCCCACGCCGAGCGGCGTCACTGCGCCCAGCCCCGTGATCACGACCTTACGTCGCGCGGGCCGGCCGTTTGAATGCACGTCGCTCACCTGAAACCCGGCTTCACTCCGCGCGGCTGACGATCAGGTCGATCGCGTCGCCGACAGTCTTGAGCTCCTTCATGTCCTCGCCCTTGAGGACGACGCCGTAGTCGTCCTCGACGACCTGCGCCAGCTCGACGAGGTCGAGCGAGTCGATATCGAGCTCCTCGAACGTCGAGCCGCGGCTGATCTGGTCGGCGTCAGGGCCGAAGCTCGCGAGCGTCTCGACCACGCGGGCCTCGACCTGTTCTGTAGTGACGGTTGCCATGGATTGATCTCCTTTCAGTTGTCAGTAGTGCTTATGCCGCCAGGCCACCGTCGACGGTGAGCACCGCGCCGGTGACATAGCTGGCCTCGTCGGAAGTCAGGAAGCGCACGCACGCCGCGACCTCGTCGGGGGTCCCGACGCGCCTGGCGGGAATCGCCTGGATGATCTCCTTCGACGCTCCGCCGATGAACTCGGTGTCGATCAGTCCGGGCGCGACCGCATTCACGGTCACTCCGCGGCGCGCCACCTCGACCGCAGCGGTCTTGGTCAGTGCAATCAGCCCGGCCTTGGCGGCGGCGTAGTTCGCCTGCCCCGGGTTGGCGCGCAACGCGACCGCCGACGAGATGTTCACGATGCGCCCGGAGCGTGCCCTGAGCATCGCCTTCAAGGCACGCCGCGTCAGCCTGAAGGCCGCGGTCAGGTTCGTCTCGAGCACCGAATCCCATTCCTCGTCGCCGAGCGAGGGAGTGAGGTCGTCCCGGCTGATCCCCGCATTGTTGACGAGCACGAGGACAGGACCGTCGAAATGCGACTCGAGCGCTCCGAACAGCTCGTTGGGCGCGCCCGGGTCGGCGACATCCGCGCCCAGCGCGACCGCGACGCCGCCCTCGCTCTCGATGGCGCTCACCACGGCCTCGGCCCCTGAACGGTCGGTGCGGTAGTTGACGCCGACTCGCCAGCCCTCACGAGCGAGCGAACGCGCGATCGCCGCGCCGATTCCGCGCGACGCGCCGGTGACGAGCGCCGATCCCTCTCGCTGCCGCGCGGGCTCAGCCATTGTCCGAGCCTCCCCATTCGATCACGCCGGCGCCCCAGGTGAACCCGGCGCCAAACGCGCTGAGCAGGACCCGCGAGCCGGGCTTCAACCAGCCCTCGCGTTCGGCAAAGACGAGTCCGAGCGGCAGCGTGGCCGCTGAGGAGTTGCCCAGTTTCTCGATGCAATCCACGACGCGCTCGGACGGGAGCTGAAGCCTTTCTGCGATCGCCCGGAGAATCCTTCCGTTGGCCTGGTGATAGACGAACAGGTCGATGTCCTCGAGCGCGAGGCCGGCGCTCTCGACCGCGGTCAGCGTCGCCTGCGCCATCCGCGCCACCGCGTGGCGGTAGACCTCGGGCCCGTCCATCCGCAGCTTGCGGTCCTCGTGCGGGATCTGGATCGCGGGGGCGCCGGAGCCGTCCGCGCCAAGCACGATCGGCCCAATCGACCCGAGGTCGCCCGTGGCCGGACCGAGCACCGCCGCGCCCGCGCCGTCGCCGAACAGCGGCGCGGTCCGCTTGTCGTCCCAGTCCACAATCCGCGTGGTGAAGTCGGCGCCGATCAGGAGCACGCACTCGGCACGCCCGGTCTCGATCTGCGCCGCGCCCAGCGACAGCCCCGACAGGAACCCCGTGCAGGCGGCGCCGAGGTCGATCGCCCCGGCGCGCATGGCGCCGATCTCGTGTGCCACGATCGGGGCGGCGTTCGGCATCAACTCGTCCTGCGTCAACGTCGCGACGAGCACCAAATCCACGTCGGCGGCGTCGACGCCGGCCCGGCCCAGCGCCTGTCGGCCGGCCTCCGCCGCGAAGTCCGACAGCCGCTCGTCCGGCCTCGCTACCGGGCGCTCGCGAATGCCGGTGCGCGAAACGATCCAGTCCTCGGTGACCCCGAGGCGTTCGGCGAGCTCCGCCGTGGTCACGCGCGTCGACGGCACCGTCGCGGCGACCGACAGCATCGCGGGTCGCGCCGGGGCAAGCGCCGCCGCGGCGCCCTGGCCGGCGGCATGCGAATACTCGTGGATCCCGCTCGGGTCAAGCATGTGCGAGCTCCACGTCCTTCAGCGTGCGCTTCGCGAGCCCGGTCAGCACGCGGCCGGGGCCGACCTCAACGAACCGCTCGGCGCCGCGGTCGTGCATCGCCAGCATCGTCTCGCGCCACCGGACCGGCATCGTCAGCGCTTGCGCGAGTTGCGCCCGCACGTCCTCGAACGGCGCGGCGGTCACCGCGGAGAACACCGTGACGCCCTGGGGCGGAGACACCTCGACGCGCTCGAGCGCGGCCGTGAACGACGGAACCGCCTCGGCCATCATCGGCGAGTGGAACGCTCCCGTGACGGGCAGGTCCATCGGCCGCAGCCCGAGCTCCTTCGCGGCAGCACTCGCGGCGTCGAACGACCCCCGGTCGCCGGACAGCACCACCTGCTGGGGCGAGTTGTCGTTGGCCACCGCCAGGCCGTGCGCGTCCGCCAGCTCGCCGGCGTGGTCGGCGGCGCCGGCGCCGAGCAGCGCGAGCATCCCGCCGTCGCCGGCGCGCTCGCCGGACTCCTGCATCAGCTTGCCGCGCAGCGCCACCAGCTCGAGCCCTTCCCGCTCGGTCAGGCAACCGGCCGCGACCAGCGCCGCGAGCTCTCCGAGCGAGTGGCCCGCCATGAAATCTCCAGAAGGCCGCCCGAGCGCCTCCCAGCCCGCCAGACTCGCGCAGAAGATCGCGGGCTGGGCGAAGCGCGTGCCCTCCTCGGCGCGCACGAACGGGTCCTCGCCGACGATCTGGTCGACGAGTGAGAGGAGATCCGGGCGCAGCTCGGACACGGTTTCGCGCATGTCCGGGGTCTGGCTGCCTTGACCCGGAAACAGGATCGCAGTCACTCCCATTCTGCTATCACCCTACGCGGCAATCCGGATCCGGATACAGCCCCTTAGCGGACTTCCCCCCGTTCGGGGGGAGGGCCGAAATGCCCCTTCTGGAGGGCCCGAAAGCCGTGAGCCTCCCCAAGCCAACTCCGTCATCCGCGGCACTCGTGACCGGCGCTTCTGCCGGCATCGGCAGCGAGATCGCGAAGCTGCTCGCCGCGCGCGGCCACAATCTCGTTCTGGTCGCCCGGCGCAAGGAAAGGCTCGTCGCGCTCGCCGACGAGCTGAGCGAACAGCACGGCGTGCGGGCCGAGACGATCGCGTGCGATCTCGGCAAGGCGGCGCCGCGAGGCAAGCTTCCCGGACAGATCGACGAGCTCGGGCTGGACGTCGAGATCCTCGTCAACAACGCCGGGTTCGCCACCGGCGGCGCGTTCTACGAGGCCGACCCCGAACGTGAGCTCGAGCAGATCCGCGTGCTCGTCGAGGCGCCCGTGGTCCTCGCCCGGATGTTCTCGCCGGCGATGGTGCAGCGCGGCCGCGGCGGGATCCTGAACGTCGCTTCCACCGCCGGCATGCAGCCGATGCCCTACTCGGCGGGCTATTCCGCCGCCAAGGCGTACGTGCTGACGTTCTCCGAGGCGCTCCACCAGGAACTGCGCGGGCACGGCGTGACAGTCACCGCGCTCGCGCCGGGCCCGGTCGAGACGGACTTCTGGCAGATCGCCGGCTGGGAGACCGCGAGTGGGAAGTCGTTCGAGCGGGCCGTGCCCGGGACGCTGATCTCGGCCGAGCACGCCGCGCGCGCCGGCGTCGAGGGCCTCGACCACGGTGAGCGCGTCGTCGTCCCAGGGCTCCCGATGCGCGTCAGCATGCTCGCCAGCCGCTACATCCCGCACGCGCTCAAGCTGCCGGCGCTCGAGCGGTTCATGCGCCCCGGCGGCGAGAAGTAAACGCGGACAACGGGACACTCGCCTCGCCACCGAGCGCGAGTGTCCCGCTCTCCGTGCCAGAGCCGGGTGAACCGGCATTCACCGCGCGCGGGGTGGCGAATGCGCCGTTTCCGGGAATGGGCCTCGCTGCGCTCGGCGTCCATGGGGCCGTTCCGCCGGGCGTCCATGCCCGGCGGGCGCGCACCCCTGAATGGCTGAGAGCCAGCGGATGGAAACGGCGGGCGGCTGAGGGTGGGTGCGGTCGTCCCGGGGACGGGACGCGGCGCGCGGGGCATGCATAGCACGACAACCGAGCCGATCCGGCGAGGCCGTGCCGTACTACGCGTGCCCCACATGCCTGACACGGCACGGCCGACGCAAATGCCCTCGATTGCCGTGTTATGCATGCTCCGGAACCCGCGGCGACCCTCGACGGGAACACCACACCCCCCTCCAGATGCCCGCCGTTAAAAACCCAACCCGCCCCACGACCACCAAACGGGTTGCGGTGCCCCCCCGGGGGCGGTCTCCCCGGACCCCGAATGCATGACGCGCCAATCGATGCCCGCCGGCGGAGCCGTGGCCTCTCACGCACGCCCCACATGCCTCACACGCCACGGCCCACCGGGATCGCATCAAATGGCGCGTGAAGCATGCCCGGAACCCGCGGCCGCTCCCGGCGGGAACACCACACCCCCTCCAGATGCCCGCCGTTAAAAACCCCAACCCGCCCCACGACCACCACGGACACAGCGACCGCCGGGCACGGACGCCCGGCGGAACGGCCTCCCAGCTCGGCCCGCTCGGCATCCGGCCTCGCCAAGGCCGGGCCGGCCGGGAGTCATCCGGAGGACGCCGCCGCAGGCGGCCCCAAAATCCCTATCCGAGCAGACCGATCCGCTGGGCCCTCTGCACAGCCTCGGCCCGGTTCCGCGCGCGGAGCTTCCGGTACAGCGCGCTCGTGTGCTCCTTGACCGTGTGCGGGCTCAGGTACAGCTGCTGTGCGATCTCGCGGTTGGTCGATCCGACCGCGATCAGGTCGAGGACCTCGCGCTCCCGCTCGGTGAGCAGCGGCGCCGGCTGCTCGGCCTTGGGCGGGAACGTCGTCATCCCGAGCCCCACCCGGCGCACCGCCGCCGCGACCCGGCTCGCGTCCCAGTCCTTGGAGACGAACCCCGACGCCCCGGCCGCCCGCGCGGCCGCCGGCGACATCCGCCCGGCGCCCGAGATCAACAACACGCGCGTCGCCGGCGAGGCTTCGCGGATTGTCTCGCTCAGCTCGGCGCCGGACTCATTGGCCAGGAACAGGTCGACGAGCGCGACGTGCGGCTTGTGGGTGCGGGCCAGCGCGATCGCCTCCGCGCCCGTGCGGGCTTGGAAGAACCGCTCGACCCACGGCTGCTCGCCGAGCAGCACGCGAAAGCCCCAGTGCACTACGTCGTGATCGTCCACGACGAGCACACGGAGCCTGCGATCGTCCATTCAGTGCCCCGATCCAGGAATTGGATGGCATTCGAGCGGCCCCGAATTCCCGGCTCGCGACACTAAAACTCCTCGGGTTCGAGCGGGTCCGCGTCCCGCGGTGCCTGCTCGAGCGGCACCGCCAGGCGCACGCGCCACCGATCCTCCTCAAACGGCCCGAACTCGACCACCCCGCCCAGCTGGAGCGCCTCGAACGCGGCCAGGCGCAGGCCCATCCCCGGATCGCCGGCGCCCGGTCCGACGCCGTCGTTGCGCACCTCGAGCGTGAACGTGTCCTGGTTGCGCGCGACCGCGACCTCGACGCGTGTGGGGTCGGCGTGCTTGGCGATGTTCCGCAGAGCTTCGGCGAGCACCGACTGCGCGAGCGGCTCGAGATCGGCCGGCACGCTCGCCTCGCCCCGCCAGTCGACCTCCACGAACATGCCCGGCGACCTTCGCACCCGCTCGAGCTCGGCCGCGAGCGTCGTGCCCGTCTCCGCCGGGATCGGCGCGAGTGGCCGCTCGAGCGCGCGCCGCAGGTCGGCCAGCGCCTCCTGCATCTCGATCCGGCACCGCTCGCGCTCGGCACGGTCCAGTTGCTCGGCGCCGAGCGCGAGCGACACGCCGAATAGGCGCTGGAGCACGCTCTCATGGATCTCGCGGGCGAGGTCGAGGCGCTCGCCGAGCCGCCGCGTCCGCTCCTGAGCACGCGTGACGTTGCGCGCCGCCGCGACCAGCGCCGCGGTCTTGCCGAGCGTCCACAGCAGATGGCGCTCGCCGTCTGAGAGCTCGAACCGCCCCCCGCCACGGTCGGCGCAGATCACCCCGTACGCGTAACCGCCCGCGCTCAACGGCGTGCATACGAGCGTCGTGATCCCGAGGAGCTGCGCGTACTCGGGCGGAACCTCCTCCTCGATCCGCTCCGAGACCACGACGACCTTGTCCTCGAGCAGCGCACGCTGCGCGATCGGGGTGTTGACGAGCGTCGGCCTGATCCCCGAAATCTGCTCGAACGGGATCCCGTATGAGCCGATCGCGCGGACCCGCCGGCGCGCGGCATCGGCCATGAAGATCGCCGCCCGGCGCATCGTGGTGAGGCGGCAGATCGCCTCGCAGATGCGGTCGTAGAACTCCGTCGGCGAGGTGTGCATGTCGATCTCGGCGAGCAACTCGACGAACACCTCGAGCGGCTCGACGCCGGCGAACAGCGACGGGGCTCGATCCGCGATCGGTTGGTCGACGCTCACGCCACCGCTGCCGGCAGCTCGTAGCGCCGGCGGATCTCGTACAGCGTCGTGCGCTCGGCCGCCGGGCGGCCGCCCCGGTGCGCCGCCGCCACCAGCTCGCTCGGCGTCAGCTTGACGCCGTGGTAGCTCCCGGCCATGCGCGAGATCGACTCCTCCATGAGCGTCCCGCCGAGATCGTTGACGCCCCAGTGCAGCGATTCGGTGGCGGCGTCGAGACCCATCTTGACCCAGCTCGCCTGGAGGTTGGGGATGGTCTTGCCGAGCGCGAGCCGGAACGCCGCGGTGTGCTTCAGGTTCTCCTCGCGGGAGATCTCCTCGACCCCGTGGGTGCGGCCGAGCAGCGTGTGGAACGGGATGAACGACAGCGGCACGAACTCCGTGAACCCGCCGGTGCGCTCCTGGAGCTCGCGGACCACACGCATGTGCTCGGCCAGCTCCCAGGGCTCTTCGACGTGGCCGAACATGACGGTCACGGTCGAGCGGATCCCCTCCGCGTGGGACGCCTCGATGATCTCGACCCACCGCGCCACCGGCAGCTTGTTCGGCGAGATCCGCTCGCGGACGCCGTCATGCAGCACCTCGGCGGCGGTGCCTGGCGTCGAGCCGAGGCCGGCCTCGCGCAGCCGGTCGAACACGCGCCGCGGCGAAAGACCGCTGACGTCGCACATGTGCGCGACCTCCATTGGCGAGTACGCGTGCATGTGAATCTCGGGAGCCTCGTCTTTGGCGACCCTGAGCCACTTCTCATAGTCCGCAAGGCCCCAGTCGGGATGGATCCCCGACTGCATGCAGATCTCGGTGGCGCCGAACTCGAGCGCGTCCTGGATGCGCTGGCGGAACTCCTCCTCGGAGTGCTCGTACGCGTCGGGCGAGCGGCGCGACTGCCCGAAACCGCAGAACGCGCACCCGACCGTGCAGATGTTCGAGACGTTGATGTTCCGGTTGACCACAAATGTGACCGTGTCCCCCGCCAACTCGGACCGGAGCTCGTCGGCTGCGCAGCGCATGTCCTCGATCACCGAAGGCCGGGTCTCGGCGAACAGCGCGGTCAGCTCCTCGGGGGTCAGCGCCAGCCCCTCGCGGCCCCGCGACACCGCCCTCGGGGCAACGTCGTCGCCGACCTCGACTGACCCCCGGCGCCCCGAGCCGCGCCGCGGAATGAACGACCAGTACGCGGTCTTGATCGCGTCCATCACCGGCCGCGAGATCCACTCCGGGTCGATGTATTCGGGATACACGCACAGACGCTCGGACAGCGCCACGCCGTCGGGGCGCAGGCGCTTGCGCACCTCGGTCGGCGAGGGGAACGGGTGCTCGGGCGAGATGTGGTCGCCGTTGGCGCTCAGCCCGCCGAGGTCGGTGGCGCCGGCCCGCACCAGCTCCGGCCACCAGTCCGACAGATTCGGCGGAACCTGGATGCCGACATCGGGCATCAACCGTCGTGTCTCGGCGATCAGCCGCTTCATGTCTTCGAGCGTGACCTCGCACGCCCACGCAGGGGCGTCCAGATGCGGCCCGTCCCACATTCCGGTCCGCCAGTACTCGGCCGCGGCATCGCCGGCGATCTGAGCCGGCTCGCGGCCGTAGTAGCTCTGATGCGGGACGAAGTTCTGGAGGATCACCTCCTGGATGTGGCCGTACCGCTCGTGCAGCCCGGCGATCGCCTCGAGCGCCGCGACCCGCTCGTCCTCGGTCTCGCCGATCCCGACCAAGATCCCGCTCGTGAACGGAATCTTCAGCTCCCCAGCAGCCGCGATCGCCTCGAGCCGAACCGCCGGGTCCTTGGTCGGGGAGCCCTGGTGAACGACGAGATCCGGGTTGATCGACTCGAGCATAAGGCCCTGGGACGCGGTGACTTCGCGGAGCCGGGCCAGATCGCCACGCCCGAGCACGCCGAGGTTCGTGTGCGGCAGCAGCCCCCGTTCCAGCGCTCGCTCGCAGACCCACACGACGTACGAGGTGAAGTCCTCGTGCCCGTACTCAGCCAAGCGCTTCGCGACCCCCGCGTTCACCTCAGGCCGTTCCCCCGTGAGCACGAGCAACTCCTTCACGTGATGGCGCGAAACGGCCCGATCGAGCAGCTCCAGCACCTCCTCGGGCGCGTGCAGATGGGGCTTGTGGGTCGCGAACGCGCAGTACTTGCAGTAGCAGCGGCATGTCCGCGACAGCGACAGCGTGAGATTCCGGCTGAACGTGACACGGCGGCGCATGCGCGCGGCCCATTCTACGAATCGACCACCGCGCGCCCTTGGAGCGCCTATCCTGGCGCGGCTGATGCAAGGAGCGATCCGTGCACGGGCAGCGTCGGCCTGCCTCTTCTTGGCTGCCGTGGCCGTCGCGGCCACCGGCTGCGGGTCGGGCGGATCGTCGTCGTCCTCGTCGGCGTTAGCCGCGTCTACGGCGGCGGCCAAGGCGGCCGCGCCGGCGACGCCTCCGCACCCTCAGAACGCGACGTTGATCCTCGACTTCACCCCGAACGCCGTCCACACCGGCATCTACGCCGCGCTCGCCCGTCACTACGACCGCGACGCCGGCGTAAATCTGCACGTGATCGCTCCGACCGCCACCACCGACTCGATCAAGCTACTCGAGACCGGCAAGGTCGACTTCGCGATCCTCGACATCCACGATCTGGCGATCGCCGACGCGTCGGCGCCCACCCACCCGGGCATCGTCGGGATCATGGCGATCGTCGAGCGCCCGCTGGCCGCGGTGCTCGCGGCTCCCGGCATCGCCTCTCCGAAGGCGTTCGAGGGTAAGACGGTCGGGATCACGGGCGTCCCGAGCGACACCGCGGTGCTCCGATCGGAGGTGATCGGATCCGGTGGCGATCCCGCGAAGGTCAAGACGATCACGATCGGCTATAACGCCGTCGCCGATCTGCTCGCCGGCCGCGTCTCCGGCGCCCTGGGGTTCTGGAACGACGAGGGAGTGACGATCCGGTCCAAGCAGCCGGGCTACCACGTGTTCAGGGTCGACGACTACGGCGCGCCCTCCTACCCCGAGCTCGTGGTCTGCGCGACCGCCCAAACCCTGCGACGCGACCCGGGGCTCGCCCGCGGCGTCGTCGAGGCGCTCATCCGCGGCTACGACTACACCCTGAGCGACCCTCAGCAGGCGGCCGAGGACCTGGATCGGGCGGCCCCGGGGCTGGATCCGAAGCTCGTCGCGGCCCAGCTCGCCGTGCTGCTCCCGGCCTTCAAGGCCGCCGACGGCCACGTCGGCGAGCTCGACAAGGCCAGCCTCGACACGTGGGCCGGGTGGGAGGCTCGGTTCGGGATCGTCACCCGGCCGCCGGACGTCGACACAATCTTCGACCCCGTCTTCGCCGCGAGCCCGCCCGGCGGCTGACCGTAGGTACATCGTGATGGGAGTCACATCGAGATGAGGCCGCAGAACCGGCTGATCGCCGGGGTGCTTGCCGCGGTCACGATCGGCGCCGCCGCGGTCGCGCTCGGAATCGCGCTGCTGCTCGTGCACATCGTCGACCTTCGCACGACCGCCAACGCGACGCTTCGCACCGGCCCGTACCTCGACTCCACGATCGACCTCGAGAGCGACATCGTCGACGCCGAGACCGGCCTTCGCGGCTACGTGCTCACGGGCAAGCCGGTGTTCCTGTCGCCGACGCAAGCGGCGGAGTCGGATCTGCCGGCGGCCACGCTCGCGCTCGAGCAGGCCGCGGGGCACGATGGGGCGTTCGTCAGCCGAGCCACCGCGCTGGCCGCCGCTGCTCGCTTCTACATGACCTCGTACGTCCCCGACGTACAGCGCGAGGTCAAGATCGATCCCGCGGTGGCCAAGTCGTTCGCGACGACCGCACGCGGCAAACAACTCGTCGACGGCATCCGCACGCAGACCAAGCAGCTCGAGCACCTGATCTCCGAGCGCCAGGCCGCGCGCCAGCGCTCGGCCAAGAGCTCCGCGAACGCCGCCGTGGCGGTAGGCATGGTCGTGCTCGTCGTGCTCACCGGGCTGACGCTCGCGCTCGGTGGCTTTCTCGGGTGGCTGCTGGTCGGGCGCGAGCGCGCCCGCGAGCGGGCGGCGTTCCTGGCCGAGGCCGGGACGGTGCTCGACCGAAGCACGACGAGCACCGAAGCGCTCGAGACGTTCACCGCGCTCGTGGTCGAACGCGGGAGCGGCTACTGCGGGGCGCAGGAGCTCGCCGCCGGAGAGCCCCCCACGCCGGACCTCGAGCTCGGACGCGCCAGCGCCGGGGACTCCGGCCTCGTGCCGCCGGGCGCCCGGCCCGCGGTCGACGCCGCGTGGGAGCAGGCCCGGCTGCTCGCGCGGACCCGGCGCGCGACCGCCACCCGCGGCGCGACGCTCGAGTCCGACGACGGGGAGGTGCACGTGCTCGCGCTCGCGGCCGTGGCCCGCGGCGGTCTGATCGCGCGAGTCGAGCTGGCGCGACGAGGTCGCAGCTGGCGACGCGAGGAGGTCGAGGAGATCTCTGGTCTGGGCACGCGGTTGGCGCTGACGCTCCATGCCCGCGCGCTCCAGGCGCGCACCGAGGCGCTGTACCGCAGGAGCGACCACATCGCCCGCACGCTTCAGCACAGCCTGCTACCGGCCGCGATCCCGGGCATCCCATCGTGCGAGGTGGCGATCCGCTTCGCGCCCGCAGGCGCGGGCGACCTCGTCGGCGGCGACTTCTACGACGTGTTCGCAGTCGGTGACGATCACTGGGCGATCGTGATCGGCGACGTGTGCGGGAAGGGGCCGGGCGCAGCCGCCGTCACTGCGATGGCGCGGTGGACACTGCGGAGCCTCGCCGGGTCGCCCCGCCCCCCGGCTGACGTGCTCCGGACTCTGAACCAATTGATGCTTCGTCAGGACCTAGGCGGCCGGTTCATCACGATCGTCTACGCGCTGCTCGCCGTGGGCACCGACGAGACGCATCTGACGGTCGCCTGCGCCGGCCATCCTCCCGCGATCTTCGTCTCGAACGACGGGGAGCCGGCGACGCTCGCCGCGCGCGGCGACCTGCTCGGGATCTGGCCCGAGATCCGGCTCGACCAGGTCTCGTTGCGGCTCGGCGACGGCGATAGCATCGTCCTCTACACCGACGGCGTGACCGACCCGGGACCGGGCGACGCGCGCTCCCCGGAGCACGCCCTGCGAGGCCTGAGCACCGCTCCGACCGCCAACGCCCTAGCAGACGCGCTGCGTGACGAGGCCGGGCGCGCAAGCGCCGTGCCGCGCGACGATGTCGCGATCGTCGCGCTGCGCTACCGCTCGGGGCATGCAGAGCACGGACCGGCGGAGCGGACCGGGCGCCGTATGGCGGTTCCCGCCGGCTAGATGACCTTGACCGTCGGGCGACCGCGGCCATAGGCTAGGCCCGGCCCGGTCTGACGAGGGAGGTAGCACTATGAAGGCTCGTGTGTTCAGCGCGTCGGCGATCCTCGTCGCGCTCGTTGTGATCGCCATGGTGAGCGCGGCCAGCGCCGCAGCTCAACCAACGTCGACCGCGCCCGGGTCCCCGGGCAGCGAGAGCTACTTCGACCTCGCGCGGAAGGACTGCGTCGGGACCGCCCGTAACACGACCTCCAAGGTGTGGTTCACGGTGGCCGACGGCGTGCTGTCGGACACGTACTGGCCGACGATCGACGCGACCAACGTCAACACGCTCCAGTATCTGGTCACCGACGGGAAGACCTTCACCGATCTCCAGACGCGGGACATGACCTACCAGGTCGTCCCGGACCCGACGGGGATGAGCTGCACCGTGGTCGCCACGCCGAACCAAGCGAACGCCTCCCACGGCTACCGGATCGTCACCACCTACATCGCCGACCCGGCGAGGGACGCCGTGCTGATGCGGACCTCGTTCAAGGGCGGGCACGGCGAGCGCCTGTACCTGCGCCTCGATCCGCTCGCCGGCGGAACCGGCGGTGGCGGCTCCGAGAACGCCGGCGGGAACAGCGCCGTCGTCGCTCCCGGGAACATCCCGGTTGCGTCCAACACGAACACGGTGACGAACGCAGTCAACCGCTCCGACTACGTGGTTCCGACGTTCATGGCGCTCGAGTCTTCCGACGGCGGGTTCTCGAATGCGAGCGCCGGCTACGCCGGCTCCGCCAGCGACGGGCTCACGATGCTCGACACTTCCCACGCCCTCACCACCCAGTACGGCTCCGCGCCCGACGGGCACGTGACGCTGACCGCCGAGCTGCCGACGAGTCCGAAGCACTCGGACTCGTCGGTCACGCTCGCGCTCGGGTTCGGCCAAACGCAGAAGGCCGCCCTGGACGTCGCTCACGCGTCCGCCTCACAGGACTTCGGACGCGCCTGGCTCGACTACGAGCGGCAGTGGTATCGCTACGACGCCGGCCTGCGCAAGCCGGCGCGCCGGCTTGGCCCGGCCGCGATCCGCGAGTACTACGAGTCGGTCAACGTGGTCAAGGCGAGCGAGGACAAGACCTTCACGGGAGCCATCGCCGCCGGCCTCGCCTCCCCGTGGGGCCAGTCGGTCCCGGCCGGCAACTTCACCAACGGCGAGCCGACGTACTTCGGCTCCTACCGCGAGGAGTTCTCGCGCGACATGTACGAGGCGTTCACCGGGTTACTGGTCGCCGGCGACATCCAGACGGCGCGCGACGCGACGCTGTTCCTGTTCGACCGCCAGCAGCAGCCCGACGGGTCGATGCCGCGCAACTCGCTGCCCAACGGCAAGCCGGCCCCTGACACCGGCGGCCTCCAGCTCGACGAGTGCTCGTACCCGATCCTGATGGACTGGCAGTCCGGGCTGGCGGGCGATCGGCAGCTCTACCTCCAGCACGTGATCCCCGCCGCTGATTTCGTGGTCGCCCACGGTCCGTCGGACGGATCCGAGCGCTGGGAGGAGCAGAGCGGCTACTCGCCGTCGACGATCGCGGCCGAGATCGCGGGCTTGACGGCGGCCGCCGCGATCGCACGCGTCCAGGGCGACATCCCCCGCGCCCGCCTCTACCAGGCGACCGCGGACGACTTCGCTCGCAACATCAAAGGCTGGACTGTGACGACGACCGGCCCGTTCGCTCCCAGGTACTTCATCCGGGTCTCGAAGACGGGCGATCCGAACGCGGCCATCTCGTACAACCTCGGCAACGGAAGCGGCACCGTACGACCAGCGCTCGGTCGTCGACGCGGGCTTCCTCGAGCTGGTTCGTCTCGGCGTGCTTTCCGCAAGCGATCCGGATGTCCAGGCCTCGGTCCAGGTGATCGACGACACGATCGAGCGCCAGACCCCGAACGGACCCGGCTGGTACCGGTACGGGACGACTTCGACCGAGTCCGTCGACGGGTACGGCGATTGCTTCCAGCCGAGCGGGACCAGCTGCAAGATGATCGGCGCCCCGTGGCCGCCGACCGACACCGGTACCGGCCACCTGTGGCCGGTCTTGTCGGCCGAACGCGGCGAGTACGACATCGCGAACACCGAAAGCAGCGACGCCCGATCGCTGCTGACCGCGATGCGGAAGATGACCTCGGGCCAGGGGCTCGAGCCCGAGCAGGTCTGGGAGAACCAACCGACCGTCCCGGCCTCGCCGTACGGGACCGACCCGAGCACCGCCTCGATCGGCTTCGTCGACGGTCAGCCTGCCGGCTCGGCCAGCCCGCTCACGTGGGCGCAGGCGTCATACGCCCGGCTGGCGCTCGACCTCAGCGCCGGCCGCAACCTCGAGACGCCGGACATCGTCACCGACCGCTACGTGACGCACGGCCCGCCGGGATCGCTGCCGCTGACCGTGACCTCGCCGACCAACGACGAGAGCATCGACTCCTCCACCGTCACCGTCACCGGCACCACGGCCCCCGGCGCGCACGTCGTCGCCGAAGGGCGTCGGCGCCAGCGGCGGCACGGCCGCGATCGCCGCCATCGAACGCGGATCCGACCACGGGCGACTGGATGCTGACGCTGCCGACCGGGTTCGGCAGCACCACGATCACAGTCACGGCCACGCTCCACCGCAGCACCGCCTACAGCCAGCTCGCGGTCATCAACGTGGCGCTGCCCGGCACCAACGTGCTCACGGTCACCAACTCCGACCCGGAATGACAACGGCCCCGGCACCTACCAGTACCCGCCCGGCCTGGGGTTCCCGCCAGGACGTTCGAACTGAGCAAGATGCAGGTCAGTCAGACGGGAGCGACGTCTACATCCAGTTCGACGATTGCGCAACCTCACGCAGATCTTCGGAAATCCGTTCGGCGCCCAGCTGCTCGACCTGTACGTGCACAACCCGGCGGCGACGACGATTATCGACGGCCGCCGCGTACCCGCAGCTGAACTACACGATCGCCCGGCTGACGCCTGGAGCGAGCGCCTCGAAGCTCAGGGGTTCGCGGCTCTGGTCTGGCAGAACGCGTCCGGCACGGCGCTGCGGGCGCGACAGTTCGTCGTCGACAACGCTAGCGGCACGGCAACCCTGGTCCTGCCCGAGTCGGTGTTCGGCACGGTCGGTTCAGGCTGGACGTTCGCGGTTGCGCTGACCGGGCAGAACGGCTTCAACTCCTATCAGGCACGCGACTTCGTCCAGTTCCCGGCCGCCACCGGCAACGCTCGACGACTTCGCCGTCTGTCCGACCGAGGCGATACGGCTCCCATCTGCTCGTATCGCCCGGGCATGGTGCCCAAGGTGATGTCGACGATTCGCGCCGTCCGGCGGTCGTCGCAGGAACACGCAGCAAGAGGAACTCGACCCGGACGCAATCCGGGCGGGTTGTGCTGCAGGGCGTGACCGTGCCCTAGCCGGGCGCGGGTGACTCGAGCAACCGGTCGATCAGGCCAGCGCCCTCGCGCGCCATCCGCGACCGCGGGACGACGAGGTCGAAACCGGCCTGCTCGGCCTGCGATCGCACGTCTGCCTCGACATGCGAGTAGAACGCGAGCGTCTTGACGTAGTCATGCGGGATTCCCTCGAGCTGCTCGAGACGCTCACGGGCATCCGCGGTCAGGTCGACGATCAGGGCCTGGGCGCCGGGCAGCTCGCGGCTGACCGAATCGACGTCCGGGACCAGGACCGGCTCGTATCCCCCGGCCTGAAGCGCGCCGACCACGTTCGAGCCGAACAGTAGATCCGGGATGAACGCGACCACCCGCGCCATTTCTCTGCCGGCCGTCGCCGCGCCCTTACTGGGCTCGGAGCCGCCTGAACTCTTCGCGCACGGACTCGGTCCGCCCCCACATAGGGTTCACCTCGGCGCGGCCGGTGCGGGCCTCACGGACCGCCATCTCGCCGTCAATTCCCGCGTCGTCCAGCAGGTGCAGCGCCGTGTGCACGGCCTGCGCCGAGGCGGCGTGACCGAACCGGTGCGCCACCAGCAGCCGCCAGTGCCAATCGTTCTTGGAGTACGGCTGGGCGTTGCACGTGACCAGCAGCACCGCCGCGTCGACGTAGCGTCGCTCATCGAATATGCGCAGATCGAGCTCCAGATCGGTCCAGTCGTCGGGGAGCGAGTCGACGATCTGCTGAAACGTGTCCGCGAGCGCCATCTCGCCCGGAGCGTAGCGATCCGCGGCGGTCAGTGTCCGAGCTGCGCAATGAACGTGTACGTGACGAGCTGGAGCGTGACCAACTTGTGGCCGATACGAGCCGGCCGGTGCCGCGGGCCAGACTCGGGCGGCGGGCCAGCGCGGGGTTGTGGGCGTTGCGCGTGCTGGTCATCGTGATGGCAGTGCAGCCCGAGCTCGTCGAGCCGCTTGACCATCCCCGAGGCCGACGCCGGCGTGACGCCAAGCCGCCCGGCCAGCGCGTTGGTACTGACCGCCTCGCCTTCGCGCAACTCGAGCGCGTAGATCGCCTTCGCGTAATCCTCGATCGCCTGCGACCGGAACAAATGCGACTTCTGGCTAGCCATGACGGAAATTATGGTACGCCTAAATTCCAATTTCGCAAGGGTTTGCCGGAATCCCCGGATGCCTATCCTGTGTCTGGATGGCCTCGATCGACACCCTCGCGACCGACTACCGCACGATCACCGAAGCGTGCGGACTATTCGACCGCTCCGAGCGCGGCAAGCTCGCGCTCAGGGGTGCGGACGCGCGCAGCTTCCTGCAGGGCCAGGTGACGAACGACGTCGAGGGGCTCCCCGACGGCGCCGGCTGCTACGCCGCGTTCCTGACGCCCAAGGGCAAGATGCTCGGCGATCTGCGGATCCTGGCCGCCGGCGACGAGCTGCTGCTCGACACGGAGCGCGTCGCGCTCCAGGGCCTGTTCAACATGATCCGGCGGTTCAGCATCGGCTACGACGTCGAGTTGCACAAGCGCACGCTCGAGTGCGGGCTGCTGTCGCTCATGGGCCCGGATGCGGCCGCGGTCACCGGAGCCGGTTCGCTGCCTGCCGAGGAGCACGCGCACGTGGCGGTCGACGTGCCGGGCAGCGGTGTCGCTGCGCGCGCGATCCGGACCGATGTGGGTGTCGACCTGCTGTGCGCCGCAGAGGACGTCGACGCGCTGCGGGCGGCGCTCGAGGACGCTGGCGCGGTCGGGGTATCGGACGCGGCCGTCGAATGTCTGCGGATCGAGCACGGCCGCCCCCGCTACGGGATCGACCTCGACGATTCAGTGATCCCGCAGGAGGCGGGGCTCAACGAGCGCGCGGTGTCGTTCACGAAGGGCTGCTACGTGGGGCAGGAGACGGTCGCCCGGCTGTACTACCGCGGCAAGCCGAACCGCCAGCTGCGGGGGCTCCGGCTGTCGGCGCCGGCCTCGCCTGGAGACGAGCTGTCGTTCGAGGGGCGCGTGGTGGGGCGGGTTGCGAGCGTCGCCCAGTCGCCGCGGTTCGGCCCGATCGGGCTTGCGCTGGTGCGGCGCGAGGCCCCGCCGGGCTCCGTCGTCGCGGTCGGCGACGGCGGCGAGCTCGTGGGCGAAGTCACCGAGCTGCCGCTCTAAGCGGGCAGCGCTATACGGTCGGCGCCAGACGCGGGGCGCTCCAGGACCAGCTGCTTCGTGTCGGGGTGCGAGGCGAGGTAGTTGGACACGATCCGCAGCTCGTCGATCTCGGTCGGCGGGACATGGGCGCCGAGCTCGCCGGCGCGCCCGCCGCGTTTCAGCGCCGCCTCGGACCGCTGGTCGAGCGCGGCCGTGTCGGCCGGCGCGGCGCCCCAATCGACGAGCCGCCCGCCGATCAGCCAGAACGCGTCCTGGCGGTCGTGGTCGATCGGATGCGGGACGAGCAGCAGCCGGGCGTGTGCGTGGGTCGCCTCAAGCGCTCCACCGAGCCGGTCGAGGATCATCCCGAGGCGGCGCAGGCGCCGGCGCAGCCACGCGGCGCGCTCGTACAGCTGTTGCTCGGACGCCGCGCGCATCTGGGCCTCGACGTGGCCGAGCAGGCGCTTTCGGCCGTCCGCCCCGTCGACGAACAGCCGCAGCGCCTCGTCGAGCCGCCGCCGGTAAAGGTTCGGGTCGAGGTCTCCGAGGCAGGGCGACAGGCACCGCCCCATCTGCCCGTAAGCGGACGGGTACTCACGGAGCCTGAGCTTCCTGCCGCAGTGGCGCAGCCCGAACAGCGAGTCGAGCTGTTCGACCAGTTCGTGCGCGTGGCGCCGGCCTTGTAGAGGTCCGATCGTGACCGCGTGCCCGGCCGCCGGTTCGGACGCGACTTCGAGGATCGGGAACGCGATGTCGAGCCGGCAGCGGATGTAACACAGGCGCTCGTCCTTCTTCGCCAGGCGGATATTGCCGGGAGGGCGGTGCTGCTTGATCAGCCGGTTCTCGAGCACGAGCGCGCCGAGCTCGGAATTCGTGCTCTGGTAGTCGACCACAGTCGCCTGCACGGTCCAATCCGCGGGCAGGCTCGAGGGCGCGAAGTGGGCGCGGGCGCGGCTGCGGATCGAGATCGACTTGCCCACGTACAGCACCCGGCCCGCGTCGTCGCGGAATAGGTACACGCCCGGGTCTTTGGGCAGCTCGCCGAAGTCGAGCTGGGGCGGCGGGGTCAGGGCCGGGGTGCGGCGCTTGCGCGCCGTGGTGCGCCGGCGGCGGGCGTTCACGAGCGCCACCGCGTCGGCGATCGTGAGCGCGTTCGCGCACAGGCGCGGGAACATCGCGCACAGCACGCGCGCGCAGGTTTCCGCGTCGGCGAGCGCGCGGTGGGCTGTCTCCACCTCGACCCCGAGCGCATCGGCGAGCACGCCCAGCCCGCGCTTGTTCTGCAGCGGCAGCAGCTTGCGCGCGAGCGCGGCCGTGCACAGGACCGGCGGGTTCGGCCAATCGAGGCCGATCAGCTCGAACGCGCGACGAAGCACTCGCCGGTCAAACGGCGCGTTGTGCGCCACCAGAACGCGGCCTTTCAGCAGCTCTTCGAGGGGCGGCAGGACCGCTTCGAGGCCTGGCGCATCCGCCAGCATCTCCTGCGTGATCCCGGTAAAACGCTGAATGCCCCGCCCGAGCGGCCGGTTGCAGCGCACGAGCGTGGACCAGCGGTCGTGCAACTCGCCACCGCCGACGAGCACCGCGCCCACCTCGGTCATCTCGCACGCATCGCCACCGAGGCCGTTGGTCTCCGTGTCCACCACCAGAAACTCCGCGCTCGCGATCGGCTGCTCGAGCAACGTCATGCACGCGTGATACGCCGCGGGCCGGACGGCAAGCAAGCAGGATTGCACCGCTTCCCGTCGCATCTGTATCGATGACCGAGCGCATGGGTAGGATCGTCAGCACCAATCCTCGGGAAGGAGGTGACGTGACTACTACCGTCTCTGACACCGAAAAGCTCCGAGAGCTTGACGAATGGATGCGTCGCGCATGGATCGCATACAGCGAACGACTCCGCGACCTCGCCGGCGATGAGTACGAGCAAGCCGAGAGCGATTCGTGGAGCGAGCTTCAGCAAGAGCTTGGGCGCCTCGAGCGCCGGCGCGCCTCGCTGACGCAGAACGCCACCGCATAGCGCGGCTCGGCTCCACCCGCGTCGCCGGCAATTCACGGCGGCCGCCGCCGCGGGCACGCACCGCTGCGAACCCCACGAAGTCGACACCGATCGGTGTTACGTTCGTGTGTACGGGTAGAAAGGACCCCAGATTTCGCCGCCCGTCGCTAGGGTTCGCCCCCGCTCGGGATTCCAGGCGATTCCTGGTTCTTTAGACGGTCCCGCAGAGGAGGCTACGCCGAGGATGTGCAGGAGGACGATCGCGATGCTCGCCGGCACCGCCCTGGTGGTCTCGGCGTGCGGCTCAACCGCCCCCGCCATTGTCAACCCGCGACCGGCGGCGCCGGTCAACCTGACCGTGTTCATCGACAACAGCCGCGTGTCGGTGTCCCCATCGACCGTCGGCGCCGGCCCGGTCGAGTTCATCATCACCAACCAGGCCACCCAGACCGAGTCACTGGCGGTCCTTCCCGCCGGTGCCTCCGCCGGCCAACCGCTCGCCAACACCGGGCCGATCAACCCCCAGGGAACCGCCCAGGTAACAGTCGACTTCTCCCATCCGGGCAGCTACTCAGTCGCCACCGGCGGCGACGGCGCCGGATCCGGCTCCTCGATCCGCGCGGCGCTGATCCGCGTCGGCCACCAGCGCGCCAGCAGCGACAGCCAGCTCCTGCAGCCCTGATTCCCGGAGACGTCGTGGGCGGGCCGGCCCTCGGAGCCCCGTCTCCGATGTAAAACGCACCAAAGCTCGCCCCGGGGCCCCGCCGAGCGCATATAAGCGCCGGGGGGATGCTTATGTTGCCTTCGCGGCGCGGGGGGCGGAGGTTTGCTGCGTTTTACATGGTCTACGGACCGCCGGCCCCGCCGTCGCCACCGCCGCCCCTCGTCCGCCGCCGGCCCCAGCCGAACCCCCCTCCAGGCGCCAAAAACCGGCCCGCGTCCGCCACCGGCCCGGCCACACCGACGCACCTCGTCCGCCACCGGCCCACATCCAACTTGCTTTTCTGCAATACTTGCATGCGTGCAAGCAATACACGCCGTAGAAGCAACTAACGACGCGACCCTCGCCAACGACCTCTACGCGCTCATCGTCTTCCTTCACAAGAACTGCAACGCCGACCTGTTCGAAGCCGTCGGCGCGCTCGAGCTCTCACTCAGCCAGATCAAGCTGCTCCACCATCTCGAGGACCAGCCGCGCGAGCTGTCGCTCAAGGAGGCGGCCGAGGTGGTCCACGTTTCGATGCCCGCCGCCAGCCGGATGGTCGACGACCTCGTCCGCCGCGGGTTCGCGCAGCGGCGCGAGGACGACGACGACCGCCGGATGAAGCGCGTCTGCCTGACCGAAAACGGCCGCGCGGCGATCCGCCGGCTGAACGCCGCGCGCCTGAGCGGCCTCGAGCAGTTCGCAAACGACCTGAAGAAACCTCGAACGCCAATCGCTGGCACGCGCACTCGAACACCTGCTCGAGCGCGAGGACATCGCCGCCTGCCGCCCGGAGGAGGCCATCACCTCATGACCGATCGCATCCTCGCTCACCGCCACCGGCTCGTGAACGACGAGAACAGCAAGTGGTGGACGCTCGGCGCGATGTGCTTCGCGCTGTTCATGATCATGCTCGACAACACGGTCGTGAACGTGGCGCTGCCGTCGATCCAGCACGACCTGCACGCCTCGCTGGCGGCGCTCGAGTGGACCGTGAACGCATACACGCTGACGTTCGCGGTGCTGCTCGTCACGGGCGGCCGGCTCGGCGACATCTTCGGGCGCCGGAGGATGTTCCTGTTCGGCGTGACCGTGTTCGGCCTATCCAGCCTCGCGATCGGGTTTGCGCCCAACGACACGTTCCTCGTCGCCTTCCGCGCCGTCCAGGGCGTGGGTGCCGCGTTCATGATGCCCGCGACACTCGCGATTATCACCCAGGCGTTCCCGGCGGAGCAGCGCGGAACCGCGATCGGGACGTGGGCCGGGGTCAGTGCGCTGGCGCTCGCGATCGGCCCGGTGGTCGGCGGCTTCCTCACCGAGTACGTCAGTTGGCGTGCGATCTTCTTCATCAACCCGCCGATCGCCGTCGTCGCGATCGCCGTGACGCTGTTCGCCGCCCGCGAGTCGCGCGACGAGACCGTGGACAAGACCGTCGACTTCGCCGGCATCGCCACGCTTACGGTCGGGCTGACCGCACTTGTGCTCGCCCTCGTTCAGAGCAATAGCTGGCAGTGGGGCTCGGCTCGCGTCATCTCGCTGCTGGTCCTCGCAGCCCTGTCCCTGACCGCATTCGTGGTCATCGAGCGACGCGTCAAGGCTCCGATGATCGACTTCACCTTCTTCCGCTCTCGGACCTCGATCGGCGCGAACACCGTCGGGTTCCTGATCTCGTTCGCGATGTTCGCGCAGTTCTTCTTCCTGACGCTGTATATGCAGAACGTCCTGCACTACTCGCCGCTCGAGACCGGTCTGCGCTTCCTGCCCTCGACGCTGGTGATCATGGTCACGGCGCCGCTGGCGGGTCGCCTCGCGGATCGGGTCGGCTCGCGGCCGCTGATGACGATCGGGCTCGCGATCGTCGCCGCGGCTCTGTTCATCGAGTCCCGCTTGACGATCCACAGCGGATACGGGCTGCTGCTGCCCGGCTTCGTGCTGATGGGCCTCGGCATGGGCCTCGTGATGTCGCCGATGAGCACCGCCGCGATGAACGCGGTCGACCGCAGCAAGGCCGGCGCGGCCTCTGGCGTCCTGTCGATGAGCCGGATGGTCGGCAGCACCTTCGGTGTCGCCGTGATGGGCGCGCTCGTCACCACGATCGGCGGCTCGAAGATCGATTCGCTCCTCCCCCACGTCCCGGCGATCACCCGCGACGCGATCACGAATGCGCTCGGGAGCGGAGCGACAATCGGGGGCCATGCATCGGCCGGCATCGTCGCCGCGGCGAACGACGCGTTCGTCTCGGCACTCGGCATCGGCCTGCTCGTCGGCTCGCTTGTGACCCTGTCCGGCGCGGTCGTCGCGTGGACGTTGATCCGGCCGCGGGTGGTCGCTCCGGCCGCGGTGCCCGCGCAGGCCACGACCGCACCGCAGGCGCAGTCGCAGGCCGACGACGAGGCCGCCACCGAGATCAGCCTGGTCTGACCCTTCCCTGGCTACACGTCAGTAGCATCGGGCGCTGAGTTCCGCCGACCCTAGGAAGGTGCAAGACGAGTGGCCGTTGACTTGAGTCAAGTCGCACATGTTGAGACCGAGCCGGGCGTCCTCCCGCCGACGATGGCGGCCTGGGTGATCCGAGAGGAGCGCGAGGGAGAGCCGACCGACGCCTTCCAGATCGAAGAGATCGAGGTTCCGGAGCCCGAGGCGTTCGAGGTGATCGTCCGCGTGATGGCGGCCGGAGTCAACTTCAACAACGTGTGGGCGGCGCTCGGGGAGCCGATTGGCGTGTGGCGTTACGGCGACCATCCCCGCTGGGGTCATCACATCGGCGGATCTGACGCCTCGGGCGTCGTGTGGAAGGTCGGCCCCGGGGTGACTCGCTGGAAGCCGGGCGACGAGGTGGTGATCCACTGCAACCAGGCCTCTTACGAGGACCCCGAGGTCCACGGATTCGACCCGCTGGCGGCCCCGAGCCAGCAGATCTGGGGTTACGAAACGACCTGGGGATCATTCGCCCAGTTCTGCAAGGTCCAGGCTCAGCAGCTGCTCCCCAAGCCGAGCCACCTCGCGTGGGAGGAGGCCGCCGCCTACGGCCTCACGTACTTCACGGCGTACCGGATGCTGATCGACCGCTGCCAGCTCCAGGCCGGCCATCGCGTGCTGATCTGGGGCGCCGCCGGCGGCCTCGGCGTGTTCGCCACCCAGCTGTGCGCCCTCTCCGGCGCGGACGCCGTCGGCGTCGTTTCGAGCGAGGAGAAGGGGCAGCTGATCGAGCAGCTCGGAGCGGTCGGGTACATCAACCGCAGCGAGTTCACCGGGATGATGCGCCGCGGCGACGAGACGGTCGATGAGGAGCGAGCGCGGTTCAAGGAATCGAGGCGCTTCTGCAAGGCCGTCGAGGCGATTCTGGGCGAACCGCCCGACATCGTGTTCGAGCACGTCGGGAAAGCCACTTTTCCCACCTCGGTGCTCGTGGTGAGGCCGTTCGGCAAGGTCGTGATCTGCGGCGCGACGTCGGGCTACCAACTCGATTTCGACGTACGCTATCTGTGGATGCGCCAGAAGCAGATCATCGGATCGCACTTCGCGAACGCCTGGCAGGCGACCAAGGCCAACCAGCTGATCGAGGAATCCAAGGTGCGCCCGGTGCTGTGGCAGACGATGGGATTCGAAAAGGTCGCGGAGGCTCACCAGCTTCTGCGCGACAACAAGCACCTCGGCAAGATCGCGATCCTCGTCGGCGCCACCGACGAGGGTCAGGGCAAGACGGCCGAGGGACCGGGTGCGATTCGAGCGGAGGTGGGTGCCTGATGGCAGGCGTCATGCATGTCGACTGGTACGCGACCGTGCTGCGGCAGGATCGGTTCGCGGCCGAGCTTGCGGGGGTGGCGCCGCTGGCGCTCCGCTACGGGGCCACGCAGTATGCGGTCCACCGATCGCGGGACGACCACTACAAGATCACGCAGATGGCCTGGTTCGAGTCCAAGCCGGCCTGGTACAGCTACTGGGAGGGGCCGGAGATGGTCGCGTTCCGGCGCCGGCTCTCGGGCAAGTACCAGATTCCGATCACCTACACGTGGTACGACGAGCTCGTCGCTGGCGCGCTCGGCCCCGAGGTCGGTCTCGCGCCGGAACTGGCGCCGGAGCCGGAGCCGGAACCCTCCGCCGTCGCCTGACCAAAACGCCCGAGCCGGAACCCTCCGCCGTCGCCTGACCAAAACCTCGTAAACCAACTCCCGCCGCCGGGATGAAGGCCTATGCTTGGCCCATATGACGCGCGCCCACAAGATCGTCAACCTGATCGGCGTGCCGCTACCGCTCGTGGGGTTGATCGCCGCGATCGTGCTGCTGTGGAATCAGGCGATCGGGCCACTTGAGCTTGGGCTGCTGGTCGGCCTTTACGTGTTCACCGCGCTCGGGGTGACGCTCGGCTACCACCGGATGTTCACCCACCGCGCGTTCGAGTCCAGCCGCGCGTTCCGCGCGATCGTCGCCGTGCTCGGCTCGATGGCGATGCAGGGCTCGGTGATCACCTGGGTGGCCGACCACCGAAAGCACCACACGTTCACCGACCAGGAGGGCGATCCACACTCGCCACACCTGAGCGGACCGGGGTTCTGGGGTGGCGTGAAGGGCCTGTGGCACGCGCACGTCGGGTGGCTGTTCGAGTCCGTTGGCACCGCCGACCGCGAGCGTTTTGCGGGCGACCTGCTCAAAGACGGGGTATTGCGTGCGATCGACAAGCTGTTCTTCCTCTGGGTGGTGCTCGGGTTCGCGATCCCGTTCGCCCTCGGGTGGGTCGTCGGTGGCGGCATCGGCGCGGCGCTGACCGCGGTCCTATGGGGCGGGTTCGTGCGCGTGTTCCTGCTCCACCACGTCACGTGGTCGATCAACTCCGTTTGCCACTTCTTCGGTAGCGTAAGGTTCGACGTCGAGGACGAGTCGCGCAACGTGTTCTGGCTCGCGCCGCTGTCGATGGGCGAGGCCTGGCATCACAACCACCACGCGTTCCCGACATCCGCATTTCACGGTCTGCGTCCGTGGGAGCGGCTGGCCGACCCGACCGGACTCTTGATCGCGCTGCTCGAGAAGCTCGGGATCGTGTGGAACGTCGTCCGCGTCAGCCCCGAGCGCCAGCGCGCGAAGTCGCTCCCCGGCCCGGTGTAGCGACCGCGCAGACTGTTACGCCGACTAGAGCGGCGGCTACGCCGACTCGAGCGGCGCCATCGTGAGGCCGGCGCCGTTCAACTGCTCCCAGTACCCCTCGGCCTCGTCACGCGGGCCGCTCCACACGATCGCGCAGCCGGTCTTGTGGATGCGATCGGCCAGCCGGTATCCCTGCGCGAGCGTGACGCCGGGGATCACCCGTGACAGCGTCTCCGCGACGTGGTCGAAGGTGTTGAAGTCGTCGTTGAGCACAACGACCCGCCACAGCCCGCCGACGTCGCTGCCCGGCCCGCCTACGCGCGGCAGCTCAACCGTCTGTGACATCTCGCCCAGGATACCTCGCGGTCATTGATCAGCCCGCACGGACGGCGTCTGCCCGCTTGCGCCAGTACCGCTCGAGTCCCGCGTACAGCTGGTCGGCCGGCGCGGCCTGCTCGTAGGTCTCGAGCAGCTCGGGTTCGGCATGCTCCGCGATCTCGGCACGGATGGCGGCCATGAACGAATCGATGTCCTGCTCGCGCGCCAACGCCGCCCAGCTATCCAGCCGCGCCGAGAGCTCCGCGAGCTGCGCCTCGACGTCCTCGCTCGCGCCGAAGTGGGTCATCACGAGCCGCTCCGGCTTCCACGCCGCGATCCGCTCGATCGATTCGTGCCACTTCTCGACGTCGATGTCCGGCGGCGGGCTCGGCGGAACCGTCAGCGATGAGCTCGCGATCCTGACGCCGCCGGTGTCCCCGACGAACGCGGTGCCGTCCTCGTGCAGGTAGGACACATGGTGCGACGCGTGCCCCGGCGTGTATGCGACCTCGAACGCCCCGTCGAACAACCGCTCCCCACCGGATAGAACGCGCAGGTTTTCCCCGGGCACCGGGATCATCTCGCCCCAACGGAGATCCATGTCCTCGCCGTAGAGCATCCGCGCACTGGCCAGCAGCCGCTCGGGGTCCGCCATGTGGCGGGCGCCGCGCTCGTGCACGTACACCTCGAGGTCGGGCCAGCGCTGGACCAGCGAGCCGCTGGCGCCGGCATGATCTAGATGAATGTGTGTCAGTAGCAGCGCCCGGGGGCGCTCGCCATCGAGCCCCTCGAGCAGCGAGCCAAGGCACGACGTCGGGCCGGGATCGATGATCACGTCATCCACGACCCAGGCTCCGATCACCCGGGGGACGCCGAGGTGCATGACGTCGATCAGTCGCATCAAATGCGACGCCGGCGCGCCTCAGCGGGGCTTGTCGTCATCCTCGGAGGCGTGGGGCTCCACGACCGGGAGAACCGCCGTCGGCTCAACGTCCGATCCCGGCTCCTCTTCGCGGTCCGCGAAGACCTCCTCATCTTCCGCCAACGGCTCCTCGTCTTCCTCCTCGGCGAACGACTCGTCGTCGCCCAGGAATGGCGCATGCTCCTCGGCGAAGATGTCCTCGGGCTCGACCTCCGCGGTCGCCGCGGCTATGACCCCCACGCCCTCGGCCGCGTCGACACCTTCCGCAGGCACGGCCTCGGCCGGGAAGCTGTTCGCGGCGGTATCCGTCAGCCCCAACAGCTCCTGGGCCAGCTCGCGCGTGTCCTCGACGATCCGGTGACGCTCGGCCCAGATCCGGTCGGTCTCGGCGTCGAGCTCGCGGACCCGCTGCTCGGCGGAGCTGACGATCTGCGCCGCCTCCTGACGCGCGACCTCGAGCCGGTCCTCTGCCTCGCTGCGGGACTGGGAGGTGACCCGCCCGGCGGTCTCGTGGGCGCGCTGGAGGATTCCCGACACCTCCTCCCCGACGCGCTCGAGCGCCCGCCGAATTGCCGCGTCGGGTGAACGAGTCGCTTGTAGCTCGGCGACGAGCTGGCTGGTCTTGCGAACGTAGGCGTCGACGGCGAGCCGGTCGTACCCGCGCAGCGCGGTCGGGAACTCGACGTCGGCAACGACCGGCAGCGGATCGGCGGGCAGCGTCGCGAGCGGCCCGGTGATCTCCTGGATAAGCGCGTGTTCGGTGGAGGCTGAACTCTGATCGGGCATGGTCTTGACCATACAGAGTGAGGTCGCCCCGAACGGGCAACCCTGCGCCCGGCGATCGCAGGATTCATACAATTCGGCCCGATGCCGGAACCGCCGTCGCACCGCCTGCCCGAGCCCGATCGCGCCTGGATGATGCGCACGTACGCCGGGCATTCGGACGCCCGCCGCTCCAACGAGCTGTACCGCAAGAACCTCGAGAAGGGCCAGACCGGCCTGTCGATCGCGTTCGATCTGCCGACCCAGACCGGTTACGACCCCGATCACGAGCTTGCAAAGGGCGAAGTCGGCAAGGTCGGCGTCTCGATCTCCCATAAGGGCGACATGGAGACGCTGCTCGACGGCATCCCGCTCGACCAGATGAACACCTCGATGACGATCAACGCCACCGCGGCCTGGCTGCTGGCGCTGTACATCGTCGCCGCCGAGGATCAGGGCGTCGCCGAGGACAAGCTTCAGGGCACGACCCAGAACGACATCCTCAAGGAGTACCTGAGCCGCGGCACGTACGCGTTCCCGCCCGGTCCGAGCATGCGCCTGATCGCCGACACGATCGCCTACACGGTCGAGCACGTGCCCAAGTGGAACCCGATCAACATCTGCTCCTACCACCTCCAGGAGGCCGGCGCGACGCCCGTCCAGGAGATCGCGTTCGCGATGTCCAACGCGATCGCGGTTCTCGACGCCGTCAAGCAGCGCGTGGCGCCGGAGCTGATGGGCAGCGTATTCGGCCGCATCTCGTTCTTCGTCAACGCCGGCGTCCGGTTCATCGAGGAGCACGCCAAGCTGCGGGCGATGGCGATCCTGTGGGATGAGCTCGGCCGGGACCGCTACGGCGTCGAGGATGAGAAACACCGCCGCCTCCGCTACGGCGTCCAGGTCAACTCACTCGGCCTGACCGAGGCCCAGCCGGAGAACAACGTCTACCGGATCGCGCTCGAGGCGCTGGCCGTAACGCTCGGCCGGAACGCCCGCGCGCGGGCGATTCAGCTGCCGGCGTGGAACGAGGCGCTCGGCCTGCCCCGGCCGTGGGACCAGCAATGGTCGCTCCGGCTCCAGCAGATCCTCGCGTACGAGACCGACCTGCTCGAGTACCCGGACATCTTCGAAGGCTCCAAGGTGATGGACGGGCTCGTCGCCGAGCTGCTAGCGGACGCGCGCAAGGAGATGCATCGCGTCGCGGAGCTCGGCGGCGCGGTCGACGCCGTCGACTACATGAAGGCCGCGCTCGTCGAGTCGCACCGCAAGCGCTGGCGGCGGATCGAGTCAGGCGAGCAGATCGCCGTCGGGATGAACAAGTTCACCTCGACAGAGCCCTCGCCGCTGACCGCCGGCGCCGACGGCGGGATCCTCGTGGTCGATCCTGAGATCGAAGCGGAGCGGCGCCACGCCGTCGAGCAGTGGCGCGCCGAGCGCGACCAGAACGCCGTCGACGAGGCGCTCAAGACGCTCGCCGAAGCCGCAACAAACGACGGCGAGAACATCATGGCGGCCACGATCGCCGCGGCCCGCGCCGGCGCCACCACCGGCGAATGGGCCCAGACGCTGCGCGAAGCGTTCGGTGAGTACCGGGCGCCGACGGGTGTGGGCGAGGCCGCGTCCGTTCCCAGCGAGGACCTGGCGGAGCTACGCGACGAGGTCGAGCGCGTTAGCGAAGGGCTCGGCCGCCGGCTCAAGTTCCTGGTCGGGAAGCCAGGCCTCGACGGGCACTCGAACGGTGCCGAGCAGATCGCGGTCCGGGCTCGCGATGCCGGCATGGACGTGGTGTATGAGGGCATCCGCCTGACCCCGTCGCAGATCGCCACCTCGGCCGCCCACGAGGGCGTCCACGTGGTCGGGCTCTCGATCCTGTCGGGATCGCACCGCGAGCTGATCCCGGCGGTGCTCGAGGCGCTCCGCGAGGCGGGCGTCGAGGACGTTCCGGTCGTGGTCGGCGGGATCATCCCGCTCCAGGACGCCGCCGCCCTGCGCGAGGCGGGGATCGCGGCCGTCTACACGCCCAAGGACTGGAACCTGAACGGGATGATGCGCGACATCATCGAGCTGGTCGCCGCGCGCCACGGCGTCGAGACGACCGTAGGCGCTTGAGCGGCGCCCGCGCCGTGCCCTCGGGCCGTGACCTCGGCGCGCGCCTGCGCGACCACGACCTGAGCGCCGCGCCCGCGGTGCTCAACCTGCTCGAGAGCCGAGCTCCGGAGGCGCGCGAGCAGGCGCCGGCGCTGCTCGCCGAGGTCTCCCCCGCCGCCCTCGGCCACGAGCCGGCCGCCCACATCGTCGGCGTGACCGGGCCTCCGGGGGTCGGCAAGTCCTCGCTGCTGTCGCAGCTCGTGAAGCACTGGCGCTCGCTTGACCAGTCTGTGGCCGTGCTCGCGGTCGACCCGAGCTCCAGGCGCTCGGGTGGCTCGCTGCTGGGCGATCGGGCCCGGATCGAGACCGATCCGAAGGACCGCCAGGTATTCATCCGCTCGACCGCGGCGGGCGCTCGTCTCGGCGGCCTGGCTCCCGCCACCCGCGCGGCCGCCACAGCGCTCGCGGCGGCGTTCGATGTCGTCGTGATCGAGACGGTCGGCGTCGGCCAGTCGGAGACCGAGATCGCCGACGCCGCCGACACGGTCGCGGTGGTGCTTCAGCCCGCCTCAGGCGACGTGCTCCAGTTCCTCAAGGCTGGGATCATGGAAGTGCCCGACGTGCTCGTCCTCACCAAGACCGATCTCGGCGCCATCGCCAACCGGGCGATGGCCGACCTACAGGCGGCGCTGCTCGCGCTCGGTGCCTCTGACACGGAGGTCTGCCCGGTGTCGTCGGTTCCACCGCCACAGGGCATCGAGCAACTCGCACAGGCGCTGGAGGACCACCGCGACCGCATCGACCTCGCACAGCGGCGCCAGCGCGCACGCCGGCGCCACGCGCTCGAGAACTTCGCGGTCGAGTACGGCGAGCGCGGGCTCCGGGCGCTCGGAGGCCGGCTCGAGGCCGACCGCTGGCTCGCCCGGCAGGACCCGGCGCTCGACGCGGCCACGCTCGAACACGCGCTGGCGGAGCGCGCAGGGAGCGCCGGTTGAGGGGAGTTCGCCGCCGCCAGAGCCTGCCCCGCCGGATCGTGCTCCCCGGCGAGCCGCTCCTCGACGGCCCAACGGCCCTGCGCGCGTGGCGCGACTCGGATCTCGACTCGCTGGTGGCCGCGTGTCAGGACCGCGAGATCTCGCGCTGGACGCGGGTGCCGTACCCCTACGGGCCGTCAGACGCGCGTGCGTACCTGCTCCAGCGCCACGACGCGCTCCATGCGGGCGCGTCGGCCCCGTTCGCGGTGGTCGACGCCGTCAACCGGGACCGCCTGCTCGGATCGATCTCGCTGATGCGCTTTTCGTGGAAGAACGCGCGGGCCGAGGTCGGGTACTGGCTGGGAGCGGACGGGCGCGGCCAGGGGCACATGACCCGCGCGGTGCGCCTGATCAGCGATTGGGGGTTCGTGCACCTCGGGCTCCATCGGATCGACCTGATGGCGGCCACCGAGAACCCTGCTTCCCAGCGCGTCGCCGAGCGGTGCGGGTTCACCCGCGAGGCGGTGCTGCGGTCGTACATGGTCGGCAAGACGGGCCGCGACGACATGGTCGCGTTCGGCCTGCTCGCGACCGACGTCCGAGGTTGACCCGCTCCTCCCGCTAGCCTTCCGTGGACATGGGGCTCGAGCCACTTCGCGACGGCCACGGCCGCTTGATCGGGGATCTCCGGGTATCGGTGACCGATCGCTGCAACTTCCGCTGCCAGTACTGCATGCCGGCCGAGGGGCTGCCATGGCTCGAACGAGCGGAAATTCTGACCTTCGAGGAAATCGAGCGTCTCGTCAGCCTGTTCGCCGACATGGGCGTTCACGACGTGCGCCTGACCGGAGGAGAGCCGCTCGTTCGCAAGCAGTTTCCCCACCTCGCGCAGATGCTCGGCCAGATCGACGCCGTGCACGACCTGTCGGTCACGACCAACGGCTTCCTGCTCGAGCGCGACGCCGAGGCGCTCGTCCGCGCCGGCATCAACCGCTTCAACGTGTCGATCGACTCGCTCCAGCGCGACCGGTTCTTCGAGCTCACCCGCCGCGACGCGCTCCCTCAGGTGCTCAGAGGGCTCGAGTGCCTCGCGCAGTTCCCCGAGGCCCACCCGATCAAGATCAACGCGGTCGCGATCCGCGGGTTCACCGAAGACGAGGCGATCCCGCTCGCCGAGTTCGCTCGCCGGACCCCGTACGAGGTTCGCTTCATCGAGTTCATGCCGCTCGACGCCGACCACGCGTGGAATGAGGATCAGGTGCTGACCGGCGCCGAGATCCGCGACGCGATCGACGCGGTGTATCCGCTCGAGCCGCAGCCGCGCGAGCCCCACGCCACCGCCCGCGTCTACCGGTTCGCCGACGGCAACGGCAAGATCGGCTTCATCAACCCGGTCTCAGAGCCGTTCTGCAGCGATTGTGACCGCGTTCGCCTGACCGCCGACGGCCACTTGCGCACGTGCCTGTTCTCGCTGAACGAAACCGACCTGCGCAGCCCGATCCGCGACGGTGCCGACGACCGCGAGCTCGAGCAGATCATCCGCGACGCGGTCTGGCGCAAGGAGCTCAAGCACCACGTCGGCGAGCCCGGCTTCATCCAGCCCGCCCGGAGCATGTCCGCGATCGGCGGCTGAGGGACCCCGGCGCCGAAGAGCTTCGTAAGAACCGGGTCCCGGTTAACTCTTTCGCAAGAATTTAGAGCGCATCATCTAGCGCGCAGATGCTCCTGCTGATGCTGTTTGCCCTGATCGCCGGCGCGGGGACGGCGATTACCCCGTGCGTCCTGCCGGTCGTGCCCGCGCTGCTGGCCTCGAGCGCCACCGGCGGCCGCCGCCGCCCGATCGGGATAGTGATCGGGCTCGGCGTCACGTTCACGATCGCGATCGTCCTGCTCGCCCAGCTGGTCAAGGGCGTGGGCCTCGCGAGCGGCGCGGCGCGGACGCTGGCGATCGTGGTCCTGATCGTGTTCGGCATCGCGCTGCTGATACCGGACCTCACGGCCCGCATCGAGGCGCCGCTGTCGCGACTCGGTCGCTTCGGCCCGAAGTCTCGCGGCACCGGCTTCTGGTCGGGTCTCGGCGTCGGGGCCGCGCTCGGGTTCGTATGCGCGCCGTGCGCCGGCCCGATCCTGGCCGCTGTGACGTCGGTCAGCGCCTCGAGCGGCGCCAATGCCAAGGTCGTTCTCGTCGCGATCTCCTACTCGGTCGGCTTGTGCGCGGTGCTGCTCGTGTATGCCTTCGCCGGGCGCGCCGTGATCGACCGGATCCGCCGCGTCGGGCGCGGTAACACGATCAACCGCGCCCTCGGCGTCGTGCTGCTCGCGACCGGCGTGCTGATGATCTTCAACGTCGACGTCCGGTTCGAGGAGGACCTCGCCAAGGACACGAGCCTCCCGGCGGTCTTCGTCGACCCGACTCGCGCGCTCGAGAACTCGAGCGCCGTTCAGAAACGGCTCGCCTCGCTGCGCCGGACGTCCCGGTTTGTAACCGCGCAGAAGGATGCCTCGACCAAGCCCGTCTCGACCGCCGCCGAGCGCGAGGTCGCGATCCCGGGGGTCAAAACTCCGTCGCTCTCCGACCTCGGGACCGCTCCCGACTTCACCGACAACCAGGACTGGTTCAACACGCCCGGCGACAAGCCGCTGACCCTCGCGGGGCTGCGCGGCCACGTCGTGCTGGTCGACTTCTGGACGTACACGTGCATCAACTGCCTGCGGACGCTCCCGTTCCTGAAGGGCCTGTACGCCCAGTACCACAAGTACGGCCTCGACATCGTCGGCGTCGAGACGCCCGAGTTCACGTTCGAGCAGGAGGCGAGCAACGTCCGCCAGGCGATCAGCTCGGATGGGATCGAGTACCCCGTGGTCCAGGACAACAAGTACGGCACCTGGAACGCGTGGCAGAACGAGTACTGGCCGGCCGAGTACCTGATCGACGCCAAGGGGCAGGTCCGCCACGTTCAGTTCGGCGAGGGCGACTACAAGCAGAGCGAGGCCGCGGTCCGCGCGCTGTTGGCCGACGCCGGGGCCACGAGCCTGCCACCGCCGATGACCGCGGCCGCGATCATGGCCTCGGCCGGGCTCGGGACGGCTGAGACCTACCTCGACACCCAGCCGCGCCAGCAGAATTTTGCGACCAAGCTGGTCTCCGGCAACCACGATTACCCGGGCGCGTCGAGCCTCAGCCTGAACCAGTTCGCGCTCAAGGGCCCATGGAACGCCTCACAGGAGTCGATCACCGTGAACGGGTCCGGCGCCTCGATCTCGGGCGCCGTCCAGGCCGCCAAGCTGTACCTCGTGCTCACGTCGGCCGGCAACATCCCGCGCCAGGGTCGCGTGCTGCTCGACGGGCAGCCGATCCCGAACGCCCACGCCGGCACGGACGTCAAGAACGGCGTCTTGACCGTAACCGGCGAACGCCTCTACTCGCTGGTTTCGTTCCCGACCGCGCAGCAGTTCACGTTCACGGTTCAGTTGCCGCCCGGCGTGAGCGCGTACGACTTCACGTTCGGCTAGACAAACGCCGCGATCCGGCTGCGGGACCGGGCACCCCGGTGTGCGTCGTGGCCAACCCCTCACTCGCCTTGCGCCCTCGGTCGATCGTGCTCTTAGCCACACAGGAGGTGGCTGAACGTGCATTCACCCCGTGGCGGGATGGCGAGTGCGCACTCGACCCCTAGTACGGCGTGGACAACCGGCGGCGGTCGAGCATTGCCGCCGCCTGTAGCAGATCGTCGGGCGAGTCGACGTCGAACAGCTCGTCGGGATCGTCGACCTCGAGCAGCACTGGCTCGAGCGCCTCGATGCAGTCGCGCACCGGGCGACTGGTGTCCGCCGCCCCTTGCCTGAGCGATTCAAGCGCCCGCCACTGGTAGCACCCGAGCAGCGGCTGCATCGCCCCCCGTGCACACGCCACCACCGCCGGCGCGCGGCCCGGATTGGCCCGCGCGAGCTTCCGGATCAATTGAGCGCTGACGAACGGCAGATCGGCTCCGCACACCAGCACCGGCCGGCCGTCGGCGAGCGCCAGCGCTTGCGTGATGCCGATCAGCGGATGGGCGCGCGGCTCGGGCTCGATCCACACCGTGACCCCGGACACGTACGGGAGCTTGGTGTCGGCCTTGGCGAGGATCGCGACCTGCCCGAGCGCCTCCCGCACGGCCTCGAGCGGATAGGAGATCAACGGTCGCCCCTGGAGCTCCACGATCGCCTTGTCCCCGCCGATGCGACGACCGCCTCCGCCGGCCAGGATCGCGCCGATTGGCCTCGTGCGGAACCGCATTAGCCCCCTCTGCGGTGCTCGTTCACAGCGCCATCGTAGAATCAAGGCGATGGAGGGCTCAACGTCTGTACGGAGCTGGCTCCGTTGCTATCGCTGCTGGTCGCAAAACCTCGAGGTCCAGGTGCACTACGAGGGGATCCACCGGATCGATCCGGAGACCGGCGAGCGCGGCGAGGTCGTCGACGAGATGCAGGAGGCGGTCGTCCAATGCCTCGAGTGCATGCACGACCAGCCGCACCTCGGCTTCCACAACGGCCGGGTGGAGCCGATCGAGGACCGCTGGGAGCGGATGATCGCCGGGACGCCGTGGGTGGCATCTTGCACGGTCACGGTCGACGCCGACGACGTCGAGACGTGCTCGGGGCCTGAGGCCGGCGACGCGCTCTCCTACGCGGCATTCGGTGACCACGGCACGCGCGAGTTCTTCACCCACGTGCGCTTCCACAAGCACGACGACGACCGGATCGTCGTCCACCTGCTCGTCGAGCTCTACGCGCGCTCGGCCGAGGAGGCCACCGAGGTGCTCGAGGAAGCCGCGCGCGGCACGCTGGCGATTACCTCGCTTGCCGAGGAATCGCGTCCGCCCGCATCGACGGGCGGCGAGGGGCAACACTGACCCGCCGCTGCTGGCGCCACTGCCAGCTTTCGGTCACGAGCAGGGCGAGTGCGACCGGCACCGTCGCCGGGAGCTCGTTGATGAAGAAGAACAGCAGGTCGAAAGCGCCTGCGATCACGAGCGTCAGCACCGCCGCCTGCCATTGCCGGCGCCACTGGTGCGCGAGCACGGCTCCGAGCAGCGCGGCGACGAACAGATCCCCGTAACCCATCGACACCGTCCCGAAGACCTCGGCCTGGAGCTGCGGGAGTCCCGCCGGGGGCTGCGCGGCGACGAGCACGCTGTTCGGGGATTGGAGCAGGTCGGTGGCCACCAGCCACACGTCGGCGGCCGCCATCAGCACGATCCCGAGCTTCAGCCAGCGCGCCGGGGTCACCGCTGAGAGCAGCACGCCGAGCGTCACGCAGCTGAGCGCGGACAGCAGCGTGCCCGCGGCCTCGCCGGCGAGCGTGTTCTCGCTTCGCCACGCGAGCACGAACAGCGGTATCGCCGCGAGCGCCGCGAGCGGCTTGGCGCCGCGCATCGCCCACCCGAGCGCGACCGCGGCCAGGATCGGCACCGCGACGAGCGCGAGGTCGGTCAGGCCAGTGGCGGTGTCGGACACGTACCGGATCGCAAAGATCACGACCACGATCGAGCCGATCGGGACGAGCGCCCACCCGCGGCCGCGGAACCGCTCGAGCCACGCCACTCGGGCGATCGGCCGCGGCGCCGCGACCACGCCGGCCTGCACCGCGAGCATGGCTGCGTCAGACGGTATGAACGGGAGCGCCACGCCCGTCAGAGTACGTGGCGTTTTTAAGAACCGCTCTTACGAGCCGGCGCCGAGGCGCGCCTCGAGCTCGGACAGCTGCGCGCGCAACGCATCCGGCAGCCTGTTGCCGAACTTCCCGTAGTGCTCGTGCATCTGCGGGAGCTGCTGTGTCCACGCGTCATGGTCGACCTCAAGTAGCTTCTCGACCGCCTCGCGCTCGATGTCGAGCCCGCTCGTGTCAATGCCGCCGTCGCCGACCGGCGGGACGAGCCCGATCGCGGTCTCGTTCGCCTCCGCCTGGCCTTCCAGGCGACGGAAGATCCAGGCCAGCGGGCGGCAGTTCTCGCCGAATCCCGGCCACAGAAACTTGCCGTCGTCGTCCTTGCGGAACCAGTTGACGTAGAAGATCCGCGGCAGCTCCGCGCCCTGGCGGCGGCCGATCTCGAGCCAGTGCGCGAAGTAGTCGGCCATGTTGTAGCCGCAGAACGGCAGCATCGCCATCGGGTCGAAGCGCAGCTCGCCGACGTTCCCGGTGGCCGCGGCGGTCTTCTCCGAGGACATCGTCGAGCCGAGGAACACGCCGTGCTCCCAGTCGCGGGCCTCGTACACGAGCGGCACCACGGTGGCGCGCCGGCCGCCGAACAGCATCGCGTCGATCGGTACGCCGCCGGGCGAGTCCCACTTCGGATCGACCGACGGGCATTGGCCGATCTGCACCGTGAAGCGCGCGTTCGGATGGGCTGCGGTCTTGTCCGACTCCGGCGTCCAATCGTCGCCGCGCCAGTCCGTTAGGTGCGCCGGCCGGTCGCCCATCCCCTCCCACCAGATGTCGCCGTCGTCGGTCTTGGCGCAGTTGGTGAACACCACATCGCGCTCGAGCATCGCGAGCGCGTTCGGGTTCGTCTTCCTGCTCGTTCCCGGCGCGACGCCGAAGAAGCCGGCCTCGGGATTGACCGCGTACAGCTTGCCGTCCTTGCCGAACTTCATCCACGCGATGTCGTCGCCGATCGTCTCGACCTCCCAGCCCGGCAGCGTCGGGATCATCATCGACAGGTTGGTCTTGCCGCAGGCGCTCGGGAACGCGCCCGCGATGTACTTGCTGACGCCCTCGGGCGAGGTCATCTTCAGGATCAGCATGTGCTCGGCGAGCCAGCCCTCGTCGCGCGCCATCACCGAGGCGATCCGGAGCGCGAAGCACTTCTTTCCGAGGAGCGCGTTGCCGCCGTAGCCCGACCCGAACGACCAGATCTCGCGGGTCTCGGGGAAGTGCACGATGTACTTGTTCTCGGCGTTGCACGGCCACGGGACGTCTTGGGCACCGTCGAGGAGCGGCGCGCCGACCGAGTGCAGGCAGGGCACAAACTCGCCGTCGTCGCCGAGCTGGTCGAGCGCGTCCTTCCCCATCCGGGTCATGATCCGCATCGAGGCGACCACGTAGGGGGAGTCGGTCAGCTGCACCCCGATGTACGAGATCGGCGAGCCAATCGGTCCCATCGAAAACGGGACGACGTACATCGTCCGGCCCCGCATCGAGCCGCGGAACAGCTCGGTGAGCGCCTGGCGCATCTCCTCGGGGTCGGTCCAGTTGTTGGTCGGACCCGCGTCCTGCTCGGTCGCCGAGCAGATGAACGTACGGTCCTCGACCCGGGCCACGTCGGCGGGGTCCGACAGCGCGAGATACGAGTTCGGTCGTTTGGAATCCGAGAGCCTCTCGAACGTACCCGCATCGATCAGCGTCTGGGCGAGCTCGTCGTACTCCTCATCCGAGCCGTCGCACCAGTAGATGTCGTCGGGCTGGGTGAGCGCCGCGACCTCATCTACCCACCCCTGCAAGCGGGAGTGATTGGAGCTGGCTTGGTGCGTCGGTGCGGTATGGGCCATGGGTGTTCAGCAACTCCTAGTGTCTCGAGGGACTCCCGATCCTATCCGGGCCAGCGCGAATATGACCCGCATATGGCCGAAACACAGTTCGGCTAACTACTCATTCGACGTTCGATTCGGCCGACTGGCCGACACCCGATTTGTCCCCCGATTCCCGTCTTGGAACCAGCACGAGGCGTTTGAACTCTGCCACGAGCACGCCGTCCTGGTTCAGCACCCGTGTATGCACGCGGACAGTGCCGCGGTCGGGCTTGGACTGCGAGGGGCGCACCTCGAGCACCTCGGACTCGCAGAACAGCGTGTCGCCGTGGAACACCGGCGCGGGGTGCTTGAGCTCCTCGGTGGCCAGGTTCGCGATCGCCTTGCCGCTCACATCCGAGACACTCATGCCGAGCGCCAGCGAGTACACGAGCGGACCGACGACGACGTTGCGGCCCTGCTGGGACTGTCGGGCGTAGACATCGTTGATGTGGAGCGGGTGGTGGTTCATCGTGATCAGGCAGAACAGGTGGTCGTCGGCCTCGGTCACGGTCTTGGCCGGCCAGTGCTTGTAGACCGCTCCGACCTCGAACTCCTCGAGGTAGCGTCCGTACGGGTGGGCGCCAGAGGCCTCGCGAACGGTCTGATCAGTGTCGACTTGGTTCATTCGGCGGAGAATGTCAGGTCCGGACGACCGTGACGCGCCGCCCCAAAAAAGCGGGAGGCCGGATGCCGAGCCAGGGCGGCATGGCCCACGCGCACGGCACGCGCCGCCCCTGGACCACCACGGGGGCTAACGTTCCCCCGATGCGAAATCCCCGTGACTTTGGAAAGCCCCTGGCGATCGGCGCCCCCGCGCCGGCGCTCGAGATCCCGTTCAGGCCCTCCCGGATGATCCACTTCCTCGACTTCTCGAACGAGAAGATGGTGGCCAAGGTGCCCGACATCGCCCCGACTGTCGACATCCTCCTCGGCAACCTCGAGGACGCCGTGCCGGTCGACCGCAAGGAGGCCGCCCGCGCCGGGCTGATTCGCGTGGGCAAGGACGTCGAGCTCGGCGACACGCAGCTGTGGACGCGCGTCAACAGCCTCGAGTCGCCATGGGTGCTCGAGGACATCACGACGATCGTCACCGAGATCGGCCACAAGCTCGACGTGATGATGATCCCGAAGGTCGAGGGCCCCTGGGACATCCACTACGTCGATCGTCTGCTCGCTCAGCTCGAGGCACGCGCCGGGCTCGAGCGGCCGATCCTGATCCACGCGATCCTCGAGACCGGGCTCGGCGTGGTCAACCTCGAAGAGATCGCGACCGCCAGCCCGCGGATGCAGGGAATGAGCTTCGGCCCCGCCGACCTCGCCGCCTCGCGCCGGATGAAGACGACAAGAGTCGGCGGCGGACATCCGGGCTATCGCGTGATCGAGGACCCCGACGCGAGCGATCCCGAGCTGCCGCGCGCCACCGCGCAGCAGGACCCGTGGCATTACTCGATCGCGCGGATGGTCGACGCCTGCACGTCGGCCGGAATCCTGCCGTTCTATGGCCCGTACGGCGACATCCGCGACGTCCAGGGATGCGAGACGCAGTTCCGGGCGGCGTTCCTGCTCGGGTGCGTCGGCGCTTGGTCGCTCCATCCGGTGCAGATCCAGATCGCCAAGAAGGTGTTCAGCCCCGACCCGGACGAGGTGCTGTTCGCCAAGAAGGTGCTCGAGGCGATCCCCGACGGGCGCGGCGTCCACATGATCGACGGCAAGATGCAGGACGACGCGACCTGGAAGCAGTGCAAGGTGATGGTGTCGCTCGCCGAGATGCTCGCCCACAAGGACCCCGACCTCGCCGAGGCCTACGGCTTCGCGCCTGCGGCGGCGGCGTAGGAGGTCTGGGCGGTGCGGATCTCGGCTAAGGCGGACTACGCGGTGCGCGCCGCGGTCGAGCTGGCCGCGGCGACCGACGAGAAGCCGGTCAAGGCCGAGCGGATCGCGACCGCCCAGGACATCCCGCTGAACTTCCTCGAAAACATCCTCGGCGAACTTCGCCACGCCGGAATCGTGCGCAGCCACCGCGGCGCCGACGGCGGCTTCCGGCTGGCCAAGCCGGCCGCCGAGATCACGATCGCCGACATCATCCGGGCGGTCGAGGGGCCGCTTGCGAGCGTCCGCGGCGGGCCGCCCGAGGAGACGTCCTACCCGGGCGCCTCGGAGGCGCTGCCACGGGTCTGGATCGCTGTCAGGGCCAACTTGCGCAGGGTCGTCGAGCACGTGACGGTCGCCGATGTGGCGTCCGGGAAGCTGCCCACAGCGATCGATCGGCTCGCCGAGGACCCGGAGGCCTGGGTTACGCGCTGAGTTCCGCGCCTTCGACAGCCCCTCCGGCAGCGGCCGCGGTCGCATCCGCCGGATCGCCGGGAACGTTGGTCGCCGCGGGCGGGCGCACGAACACGATGTCGCCCGGGGCGAGCTCGAGCTCCTCGTTCTGGCCGCGCGTCAGCTGTGCCCGCGCCGGCTCCCCGCCGGTCAGCTCGAGCTCGATCCGGACCTCGAACCCGAGGTGCACGACTCGCTTGACCATCGCCTCGATCAAGCCGGGACCTTCGGTCAGCGACAGCTTCACGTCGTGCGGACGGACGAGCCTGCCGTCGATGCTGCTCACCGGTCCGAGGAAACCCATCACGAACGTGCTCGCCGGGTTGTCGTAGACCTCGCGCGGCGGGCCGACCTGCTCGATCGTCCCTTTGTTCATCACGGCGATGGTGTCGGCGACCTCCATCGCCTCCTCCTGATCGTGGGTCACGAGCACGGTGGTCACGCCCTGCTCGTCGTGCAGGCGGCGCAGCCAGCGCCGCAGCTCGGCGCGGACGTTGGCGTCGAGTGCGCCGAACGGCTCGTCGAGCAGCAGCACCTTCGGCTGCACGGCGAGCGCACGGGCGAGCGCCATCCGCTGACGCTGACCGCCGGACAACTGATGCGGTCGCTGACCGGACCACTTGGTCAGCCCGACTAGCTCGAGCAGCTCGTCCACGCGGGCGCGGACCTCGTCCCCTTTGCGCTTACGGATCCTCAACCCGAAGGCGACGTTCTCGAACACGGTCATGTGCGCGAACGCGGCGTAGTGCTGGAACACGAACCCGATGCCCCGGTCCTGTGGGCGCACTCGGGTCACATCCTGGCCGGCGATCCGGACCATGCCCCCATCGGGCTCCTCGAGGCCGGCGACGATCCGCAGGAGCGTCGATTTGCCCGAGCCGCTAGGCCCGAGCAGCGCGGTCAGCGCTCCCTCGGGGACGTCGATCGAGACGTTGTCTAGCGCGGTGAAGTCGCCGAACTGCTTGGAGATGTTCTCGGCCTCGATCCTCATCCCGACTTCTCCCTTCTGGACCCGAACAAGGTCATCAGCAGCAGCACCGCCACCGAAATCACCGCCAGCTCCGTCGCCAGCGCGTACACGCTCGTCGTCACCTGACCGCCGACCTGGTCGTCTCGCTGATAGAGCAGCAGCGGCAGCGTCAGCGTCGACCCGGCCACGTTCGAGGACACGACGAGAATCGCGCCGATCTCGCCGAGCGCCCGCGCCGTCGTGAGCACGACGCCGTAGGCGACGCCCCACCGGATCGTCGGCAGCGTGACCCGCCAGAACGTCTGCCACGACGACGCTCCCAGCGTCGCCGCCGCCTGTTCCTGCTCGTCGCCGACCTCGCGCAGCACCGGTGTGACCTCGCGCACCACGAACGGGAGCGACACGAACACGGTCGCGATCACCATCCCGGGGACCGCGTAGATGATCCGGATCCCGTTGTTCAGGAACGCGCTTCCGAACCAGCCGCCCTGGCCGTAGACGAGGATCAGCGCGAGCCCGGCGATCACCGGCGAGACGACAAACGGCAGGTCGATCAGCGCGTCGAGAATGCCCTTGCCGGCGCGCGGGGCCCTGCTCCGCGCGAGGACCATCGCGCAGCCCACGCCGAAGATCGTGTTCAGCGGCACCGCGATCACCGCAATCAGCACCGACAGCCAGAACGCGCTGACGGCCGCCGGCGTGGTCATGAACGCCCATGCGGTGCCGATTCCGTGCTCGAACGTGCGCCCGAACACGATCGCCAGCGGCGCGAGCAGCAGCAGCGTCAGGTATAGGAGCGCCACCGCCCGGAGCGACAGCGTGGTGCGGCGGCTAACGGTCAACGCGCGCCCCGAATCGCCTCAGCGCGAACAGCACCGCCAGCGCGATCACCATCAACACGACCGACAGCGCGGCCGCCGCCTGCTCGGAGCCGCTCTCGATGTCGGCGTAGATGACGATCGAGGCGATCTGCACCTTGCCCGCGATCAGCGCGAGCGAGCCGAACTCACCCACCGACCGCGCGAACGCGAGTGCTGCTCCCGAGATGATCGCCGGGCGGAGCGCCGGGAGCACGATTCGCCGAAAGGTCGTCGTGTTGGAGGCGCCGAGCGACGCGGCAGCCTCCTCGACCTCGCGGTCGAGTTCGATCAGCACGGGCTGCACCGAGCGGGCGACGAACGGGAGCGTCACGAACAGGAGCGCGACGAGCACCGCCCCGCGTGTATAAGCGAGGTGGATCCCCACCGGGCTGTTCGGTCCGTAGAGCGCGATCAACGTCAGCCCGGCGACGACCGTCGGGAGCGCGAACGGCAGGTCGATCAGCGAGTTGACGACGCGCTTGCCCGGGAACGAGTCGCGAACGAGCACCCACGCCACCAGCGTCCCCATCACGGCGCCGACCGCGGCGACGATCAGCGACGCGCCGACCGTGATCACAAGCGCATGAAGAGTGAGCGTGTTGTCGATCGAACTCCAGAGCGACCCGAGCCCCGACGAGAACGCCTTGACCACGACCGCCGCCAGCGGGATCAGCACGATCACGCTGAGATACAGCATGCAGACGCCGAGCCCGAGCCCGCTCGCTCCGATTGCTAACGGCCGCGCACCCGTTCGCCGGGGCTGATGCGGCGCTGCCGGCGCCGGCGTGGCGCCGGCAGCGCGTGAGTCTCAGCTGGCAGTTGGCACCCCCGCGGCCTCCTCGATCTTCGTGATCGTGCCGGTCGACGGCGCGAAGAACACCTTCGAGACCTTGGTCCAGCCACCCAGGTAGTCGATCGTGAACAGATCGGGTGGAGTCGGGAACTTGCTCGCGAACTGCTTGGCGACCGACGCGGCCGCCGGGCGGTAGCCCTGCTGCGCCCAGATCGTCTGGCCGGCGGTTGACCACTGCCAGTTGACGAACGCCTGCGCCTGAGACTGGTGCGAGCTCTTCGTGGTGATCGCGATCGGCGTCTGGATCAGGATCGTCTGCTGCGGATACACGATCTGGATCGCGTCCCCGGCCTTCTCGGCCGCGAGCGCGTCGCTCTCGTAGTCGAGCAGCACGTCGCCCTTACCGCCGGTGAACGTCTGGAGCGCCGCGCTCGCGGCGGAGTCCTGCACGCTGACGTTCTTGGTCAGGAGCGTGTTGATGTAGGCCAATGCCTGCGCCGGCGTCTTGCCCTCCTTCAGCTGGGCGCCGTAGCCGGCGAGAATGTTCCAGCGGGCGCTACCCGACGTCGAGGGGTTAGGAGTGATGACGTCGACGCCCGGCTTGATCAGGTCGTCCCACCCCGTGATGTGCTTGGGGTTGCCCTTGCGCACCACGAATACCACGACCGAGTCGCTCGAGAAGCCTTGCTCGGGGTTCGCGTTCCAGCTCTTGGACACGATCCCGTCCTTGACCAGCCGTGTCATGTCGGGCGTTGTGGAGAACGCGACCACGTCAGCGGGCTGGCCGGTGTCGACCGCGCGGCTCTGCGACCCCGAGGCGCCGAACGACTGACCGAACGAGATCCCCTTGCCGGCGCTGGTCTGCGCGAACGCTGTGGTCAGCGCGTCATAGGCCTTCTTCGGGGTCGAGTAGGCGACGAGCTGGAGCTGCGTGTCGCCGGAGCCGCTCGTGGCCGCTGCGTTGCTCGAGGATCCGCCGCTCGCGGAGCTCGAACTGGTCGTGAAGTCAGAGGAACCGCCGCAACCGGCGACCGCGGCCGCGAGACCGAGGACGGCGATGGCGGCGGTCAAGGCGCGGGCTACGACCGTGCGGTGTGATCTTGCTCTCATTAAGACCTCCTGGTGGCGGCGTGTTCTCTGCATGCAGGCCACCGGAGACCGGAAAACCCCCGCAGGCCGCTCGGCATACCTCAGTTACCTCATCGACATTACCAGAATGATCGGCTTACTCCATTTGGTCCGCCGAACCCGCCCACAGCACGGGTCCACCGAGACCCGCGAAGCTACGCCACCGTAGCCATCGCGTCACGGAGCGCCGCGCTCCGCTACGCTCGGGCGCCCCGATGCGCTTCTTCGAGTACGAATCGCGGGCGATCGTCGCCAAGGCCGGGATCCCGGTCACCCAGCACGGGTTCGCCAAGACCAGCGACGAGGCCCGCCGGGTCGCCGAGCAGATCGGCGGACCGGTCGTGATCAAGTCCCAGGTCCTGAGCGGCGGCCGGATGAAGGCCGGCGGGGTCAAGTTCGCCGACACGCCCGACGAGGCGGCCCGCGACGCCGAGCACATCCTCGACCTCGAGATCGGCGGCCACATGCCCCGCGGCGTACTCGTCGACTCGCGGGCGGCCGTCAAGCACGAGTACTACGCCGGCGTGGTCTGGGACGGGATCCGCAAGCGCCCGGTGATGCTGTTCTCCGACATGGGCGGGATCGACATCGAGCAGGTCGCCGAGGAGCACCCCGATCACGTCGCCCGCCGCCACTTCTCGACCCGCGCCCCTTTCTCCGACTGGGAGGCCAAGCAGCTGATCGCCTCGCTTGGGATCAGCGGAAGCGCGCTGAATCGCCTGACGCCGATCGTGGCCCGCCTCAGCCGACTGTTCCTCGAGTACGACATGACGCTGGCCGAGATCAACCCGCTCGGCGAGCTCGAGGACGGCTCGTTCGTCGCGCTCGACGCCCACATGGACATGGAGAACGAGGCCCGTCCGCGCCAGAAGGCCATCTTGCATGAGCTCGGGGTCGGCGACGAGGAGACGCGCCTGGCCCGCGAGCCGACGCCGTTCGAGCTCGCCGGCGAACAGGTCGACGCCCAGGATCATCGCGGCGTGGCCGGGAACGTGACCGAGTTCACCGGCAACCTCGGCCTCGTGATCGGCGCCGGCGGCGGGTCGCTGACGCTGTTCGACGCGGTCCGCGCCCACGGAGGCGACCCGGCCAACTACTGCGAGATCGGCGGCAACCCGTCGGTCCGCAAGGCGTGCGGGCTCGCCAAGCTCGTCCTCCAGAAGCCCGGCGTTGACAAGATCGCGGTGATGATGTCGATTGTCTCCAACACCCGGGTGGACATCGTCGCGCGCGGCGTGATCAAGGCCTGCGTCGAGCTCGGCTACGACCCGGCGGAGAAGATCGCGATCTTCCGTATCCCCGGCGCCTGGGAGGAAGAGGGCTTCAAGATCCTCAAGAAGTACGGCGTCGAGTACGCCGATCGCAGCGTCTCGCTGCACGAGGCCGCACGCCGCGCGGTCGTGAAGATCCAGGGCGCGGAGGCTGTCGCATGAGCATCCTCATCGACGCCGATACGACCTTCATCGTCCAGGGCATAACCGGCCGCGAGGCCGTGAACCTGACGCGCGAGTGCCTCGACTACGGGGCTGGCGCGAAGATCGTCGGCGGCGTCACCCCGGGTCGCCTCGGCCGCGACGTGCACGGCGTGCCGGTGTTCGACACCGTCGCCCAGGCGGTCGAGCATCACGGCGCGCCGATCGACGGCTCTGTCGTCACCGTCCCCCCCGCCTTTACCAAGGACGCCGTACTCGAGGCGCTCGAGAACGGCGTCAAGCTCGTCGTGATCGTCACCGAGCGGATCCCGCGCGGGGACGTCGCGCAGATGGTCGAGCTCGCCTCCGAGCGTGGCGCCCGGATCATCGGACCCAACTGCCTCGGGATCATCGTCCCCGACGTGATCAAGATGGGCGGCATCGGCGGTCCGGCCAAGGACGCCGCCAAGTCGTATAGCCCCGGCTCCGTGGGCGTGATCTCGCGGAGCGGGGGCATGACCACCGAGATGTCGTCCACCCTCACCGCGGCCGGCCTCGGCCAGTCCACCGCGGTCTCGATCGGCGGCGACGCGATCATCGGCTCGACCTACGCCGAGCTGATGCCGCTGTTCGAGGCCGACGCCGACACCGAGGCAATCGTCATCTACACCGAGCCCGGCGGCCGGATGGAGGCCGAGCTCGCGCGGTGGGTGACCGACAACAAGTCGCGCCTGCCGATCGTTGCGTTCATGGCGGGCCGGTTCATGGACGAGATGCCAGGGATGAGCTTCGGGCACGCGGGCACGATCGTCGAGGGCAAGGAGGACACGGCGACCGAGAAGATCGCGCGCCTGGCCGACGCCGGGATCGTGGTCGCCGAGGAGATCTCGGAGATTCCGGGGATCGTCAAGGACCGGATCGGGGCGAGGGTATGAGCCCGGGGATGGGAAGGTCGGCGGCGCCTGACGGCGGCGCCTTATTCATCGCGGTCGAGGTCGACGAGCCGGTCGCGAGCGACCCCGGGCTCGCCGCCAAGCTCGCCGAGGTGTGCCCGGTCGACATATTCCATGCGGGGCCGAACGGCGTCGAGATCGTCGAGGACAACCTCGACGAATGCGTGCTCTGCGAGTTGTGCATCAACGAGGCGCCGGCGGGCACCGTGCGCATCGTCAAGCTGTACTCGGGCGAGACGCTCCCCGCTTCGTCGTAGCCGACGCGGTGCGGATCAGTCGCTGCCGCGCCGCCGCGGTCAGCGGCCGGTACGTTGCGCCCGAGGCGTCCAGATACCAGACCTGCTTGCCTTCCCCGGGCTCGGGGATGCCGGCGGCGCGGAGCGCCTGTGTCAGTGGTCTGAACCAGGTCGTGACCGGAATCCGGTCGACGACGTGGACGAGCGCCGGGCGCTGCTCGGGCTCGAGCGCGCCGACGGCGCGGCCGATCTCGCGAGCGGTGAGCTCGCGACCGGAGCGCAGCGTGACCACCGCCACCGCGATCTCGCGGTCATTCGCCTCCGGAGCCGCACCGTAGGCGAGCGCGAGATCGACCGCCGGAATCGCGCCCAACGCGTCCCGGATCGGCGTCGTGAATACCGGACCCTGTTCCGTGCGTATGACGTCCGCCGCGCCGTCGACCCGCCAGTAATCGCCGTCAGCGTCGCGCCGGAACAGGTCGCCGGTCACGACCCATGCGTCGCCGCGCTCGAACAGCGAACGCAGCGGCGTGGTGCTGAGCTGGTCGTTGGGGCCGACCCGCGCGAGCAGCATCCCGACCTCGTCAGCGCCGCAGGGCTTGGCGAACCCGTCACGATCTAGCACCAGGCCCTGCGCGTCGAGGTCGTAAGCTGCGATCTGCACCTCGGCGCTGCCGGGGAGCCGCCGGCCCATCGAGCCGACCTTCGCGCCACTGACGTTGACGAGGATCGCGCCCGCCTCCGTAGAGGCGTAGAACTCGACGACGCGAGCCGGCCTGAACCGCTCCTCGACCCGCCTCCATAGCGAGCTGGGCATTCCCGAGCCGATGAACAGACGGAGCGGATGGTGGCGCTCGACCGGTTGCGGCGGGGCATCGACGACCGCGTCGAGCATCGTCCAGGTGTACGACGCCACGGTCACCCCGTAGCGCCTGACCTCGTCCCAGAATGTGGCCGCATCGAAGCGGCGGGCCACCGCCAGGCGCGCGCCGCCGGCGATCGCACCGCCGATGCTCGTCATCAGGCCCGACGGGTGGTACACGGGCGTGATGCTGTACACGGTGTCGGCGGGGGTGAGCGCGGCCGCTGTGGCGGTGCCGAACGCGGACTGCGCCCACCGGCGGTTCGTGATCCGGCTCGCCCTGGTGTACTCGCCCTCGCCGCCGAACACGACGAACGCGAGATCGGCGGCGCGCCCTGGATTCGGCCGATACCACCGCGGAAGCGTCACCGCGAACGGATCGATCTGCTCCATATCGGTGGCGCGGGCGATCCCGAGGTCCCGCGGCGCGCCGCCGCCACCGAGCACGAACACCTCGACGCCGTCGAGTTCGGTGGCCATCTTGGCGCGCTCGGGATCAGCGACGATCCGCTCGACCTGTCCGAGCGTTGCCTCTCGCCGTAGGTCGCCATCCGGGCGCATCAGGACCGCGACCGCGCCGATCCGGTTGATCGCGGCCGCCGCCGCGAGCGCGCTCGGGCGTGCGCTCATGAGCACGCCGACGTGCTCTCCCTGGCGGACGCCGATCGACAGCAATCCGCGCACGACGTTGTCGATCCGCTCCCCCACCTCACGGGCCTCGTACGCGCGGTCCTCGTAGAGGAAGAACACATCGCCCGGTGCCCGGAGCCGGCGCTCCTCGACCAGGAGCCCGAGCGAGACCCTGGTGTTCGGCTGGATCTGCTCGAGACGCGCCAGCCGCGGGAGCTGCGCGGCCGCCTCGCGTGACAGCGCACGCGCGCCGCGGACGGCGCGATCGGCCACGGCCAGTGCCGAGCGTGCCACCCCGACCCCGACACCGGTGGCGAGCTCCACCCCGTAGCCGACGCCAGTGCGTACCTCGGGCGCGACCTCGAGCACCCCGTCATCCGTGATCGGGTTGACGTTGTCTGGCAGGTCCCCTTCGCCCGATCGCCAATGGGCCCAAGCGGCCACCGTCGGCCACGTCACCGCAGTCGAGAGCGACCCGACGACCAGCCCGAAATGTCCTGCGTGCAGCGCGAGCTCATAGACCTCGGCGCGAGGCGCGGCCCGCCGGATCGCGCGGACGCCGCCGGCGGGCGCGATGTCGTCGACGGTCCCCACCACCGACAGGACGGGGACCGCGATATCGGCGAGGCTCACCGACCGGTCCTCGATCACGAACCCGCCCTCGAGCATCCGGTTGTGCGCGACGAACTGGTTCACGAACTCCGCCAGCGCCGGCCCGGGCCACGCCACCCAGCCCTCGGCCTCGAGGAACCGGCGCTGCCGCTCGCGCGGGAGCAGCGCCTCGCGGTCGTGGAGCTGGAGCAGGAACTCGATCCGGTTGCGGGCGGTCTTGACCGGGTCGAGCAGCAGGAAGCCGTTACGGCTGAACCAGGCCGGGACGCCGCCGCCCCGGAACAGGAGTGTCAGTACTTCCGCGACCTCGCCGGCGAATCGGCCCGGTATCCCGAACGGAGCCCCCTGGCGCGTATCGACGGGGCTGCCGAACGTGATCAGCGAGGCGAGCCCGTCGTTGCGCCGGTAGGCCGCGGCCTGATAGACGAACATGCCGCCCTGCGAGTAGCCGCCGAGGTGAACGTCGCGGCCGGTTTCCGCCCGCACGCGTTCGACCGCCTCGGAGACCGCGAGCACATGGTCGCCGAGCGTGCGCTCGAGGCCGCCCTTCTCGCGTTCGGGCGCGCCGAAGTCGATCACCCACGGATCGATCCGATGCTCGTGCAGAATCGTGACCGCGCTGCTGCGCTGGGACACGTCGTAGACGTCGGCCGCCAGCATCAACGGCGGGACGAGCACAACCGCCGGCGCGTCCTCGTTGGTCCCGGGGTAGTAGCGACGGAGCTTGAACACGCGCTCCTCGGCCATCACCTCGTAGGGCGACGGCTTGTCGTCGGTGGCCAGTCCGCCGAAGCGAGCGACCTCGAGCGCGTTCTGTGCGGCCGCGCCTACGCGGCTGACCGGCGCGGTGATCGTCTTCGGCACGCGGGGCATCGGCGACCCATGTTGTCGGAACCACTCGCCTGGCGCCAGCGCCAACCCGCGCAGCGGTTATTGTCAGGCCGCCTTGCCCGTCGACCTCACTGTTCGCGATGCCCGGCGCGAGGATGTCGCCCTGATCTTCGGCTGGGTCCTCGAGCTGGCCGATTACGAGCACGGGCGCGACCAGGTCGCGGCAAGCGCTGAGCTCCTCGAGGCGGCGCTGTTCGGACCGACGCCGTCCGCGGAGGCGCTGATTGCCGAGGTGCGCTCGGACTCCGACGCACCCTGGGAGCCGGCCGGATTCGCGCTCTTCTACAAGACATTCTCGACCTGGGAGGGCCGGCCGGGCATCTGGCTCGAGGACTTGTACGTGCCTCCGACCCAACGCCGGTACGGCGTCGGTGGCGCTCTCCTGTCACACCTCGCAAACATCACCGTGGCGCGCGGGTTCACACGGCTGGAGTGGGCGGCGCTCGACTGGAACGAACCAGCGTTGAGCTTCTACGCCAAGATCGGCGCCGCCCCCGTCGACGAGTGGGTCCTTCACCGCCTCGACGGCGCCGCGCTCGACCGAGTCGGCCGCGGCCTCGGGCCGGCAGCCTGATGTCCGTGACCGCAGCGGAACGCGTTCCACTGCGGACGATCGCCCTCAAATGGACGCGGATCGGCGTCACCGGCTTCGGCGGGCCGCCCACCCACATCGCGCTGCTGCGCCGCCTAGTCGTCGAGCGCGAGCACTGGATCGACCAGCGCGAGTTCGAGGACGCGCTCGCTGCCTGCAATCTGTTGCCTGGTCCCGCCTCCACCCAGCTCGCGATCTTCCTCGCCCGGCGGGTCGCCGGACCCTGGGGCGCGGTTGTCGGCGGGCTTGGCTTCATCGTGCCGGCGGTCGTCCTGATCATCCTGCTGTCCGTGGTGTTCCTCGGCGAGTCGCCCCCCGTGTGGGTGCGCGGCCTCGGGGCCGGAGCGGGCGCCGCGGTCGCGGCAGTCGCGGTGAGCGCCGCCGCGAGCTTGGCCGGGCCGAGCCTCAAGCGCACGACGCAGCGAGAACGCTGGTTCGTCTATCTGGTGCTCGGCCTCGCCTCGGCCGCGCTGATCGGGCGTTACCTGGTGCTGGTGCTGATCGGCTGCGGGTTGCTCGAGCTCGGGATCGCCCGCGGTTTCGGCGACCGGTCGCGCCTCAGCGGCTGGGCGCCGGCGATAGCGCCGGCGGCCGCGGCGGTCGCCGGCGCGGGCGGGCTCGGCGCACTCGCGTGGGTCGCTTTCAAGGTCGGAGCGCTGTCGTACGGCGGAGGCTTCGTGATCATCCCGCTGATGCAGGGCGATGCGGTCCACACCTACCACTGGATGACGTCGTCCCAGTTCCTGGATGCGGTCGCGCTTGGCCAGATCACCCCGGGTCCGGTTGTCGCCACCGTGGCCGCGGTCGGCTACGCGGCGCACGGCGTCGGCGGCGGCGCGCTCGCGGCCCTGATCGCGTTCCTGCCGTCGTTCCTGTTCGTCCTGATCGGCGGAGGTCAGTTCGAGCGCGTGCGGACGAGCCCACGAGCGCAGGCGTTTCTTGCCGGCGCCGGCCCGGCGGCGATCGGCGCGATCTTCGGCGCCGCGATTCCACTCACGGCGGCCCTGCGCGAGACGTGGGAGTTCGTCGTGCTCGGCGTCGCCGCGATCGCCCTTCTGCTGCTGCGTCGCAGCATCGTCTCGACGCTCGTCGGCGCGGCCGTCGTCGGCATGGTGCTGGCGCTCGCCGGCGCGCCCGTCCCGCTCTGAGGCCGCAGGTCCGTGAGTGCTGTCGTCATCGGCGCCGGACCGAACGGCCTCGCCGCGGCGATCAGGCTCGCCGAGCACGGACAAGCGGTGACGGTACTCGACGCCGCCGATCGCCCCGGCGGCGCGGTGCGAACGGATGAGTTGACGCTCCCGGGCTTTCTCCACGACACGTTCTCCTCCGTGTACCCGGCCGCGGCGGCCTCGCCGGTGTTTGCGCGGATGCCGCTCGAGCGCCATGGCTTGCAATGGATCCATTCGGAGGCTTGCTACGCGCATCCGCTCCCCGGGGGCCGGTCGGTGGCGCTGTACCGCGACGTCGAGCGGACGGCGGCGAGCCTCGACGCCGTTCGGGCGGGCGACGGAGCGCGATGGCGCGCGTTCGTCGCGCCGCTGCTCGATTCGTTCGAGGCGATCCGCGCGACGATGCTTGGCTCGTTCCCACCGATCCCCGGCGTGGGCGCGCTGCTCGGCGATATCGGGCTATTGGGAACGGCAAGGTTCGCCTCGCTGCTCGCGGGCTCGGCGCAGGGGCTCGGGCGCCGCCTGTTCGACGGCGGCGGGTCGCGAGCCTGGCTCTATGGCTCGGCGGCCCACGGCGATGTCCCGCCGACCGCCGCCGGCAGCGCCGCGCCGGCCGTCTACCTGAACCTTCTGGGCCATGCCGTCGGCTGGCCCAGCCCCGCCGGCGGCGCCGAGCGGCTCACGGACGCGCTCGTTGGCTACCTGCGGGAGCTTGGCGGCGAGGTGCGGACGGGGACATCGGTTGCCGCGGTCGAGTCCGCCGGCGGCCGGGTCAGGGCCGTACGGACCGCCGACGGGGACCGGACCGCCGGCGGGGACCGGACCGCCCGCGGGGACCGGACCGCCCGCGGGGACCGGACCGCCGGCGGGGACCGGATCGCCACCGATCTGGTCATCGCCGACGTGACGCCGCACGCGCTCGCGGCGCTCGCCGGCGAGGCGTTGTCCCCCGCCTACCTCGCGCTTCTTCGCCGCTACCGGTACGGGCCGGCGACGGTCAAGGTCGACTGGGCGCTCGACGGGCCGATTCCCTGGGAGGCCGCCGAGCCCCGCGGCGCCGGCACCGTGCACGTCGCCGGCGGGGACGAGGAGCTCATCCAGGCGATCGCCACGAGCCAGCGGCGGCTCCCGGACCGGCCGTACCTGCTGCTCGGCCAGCAATCGCTCGCCGACCCGTCTCGCGTGCCCGCCGGCAAACACACGGCGTGGGCCTACACGCACGGGCCGCGCACCGGGATCGACTGGAGCGTCGAGGTCGCGCCGCTCATCGAGCGCATCGAGGCCCAGGTGGAGCGGTTCGCGCCCGGATTCCGTGACCTGATCCTCTCGCGCCACGTGATGAGCCCGGGCGAGCTCGAACGTCGCGATCGCAACCTCGTCGGCGGCGACGTGGGCGGCGGCAGCTACCGCCTGCGCCAGGTCGTGTTCCGGCCCGTCCCCCGGCTGTCACCCTACCGGACCCCGTTGCGCGGCCTCTATCTGGGGAGCGCCGCGGCATTCCCGGGCGGCGCCGTCCACGGCGTGCCCGGCGACGCCGCCGCGCGGGCCGCGCTCGCGGACGAACGATCGCGACGGCGCCGACGACGCCTCGGCCCCCCTGGCGCGATCCACGGACTCCGGTGATTGAGCCGCGTATATGTCAGCTTCGGCGCCAAAGTCCGCTGTGGCCCGCCACGAACACAATCCCACTCATCGCGCCACCGAACCCAATAGAAAGACCCCGCCGGGGCGGGGTCTTTCCGTAGGAGGCCTGTAAGCCGGATTCTGTCGAGAGCAGCCATCCATCTGTGCGGCCTACCCGGACCTTGGCGGGTCACCTGCAAACGGTCCTGCTTGGCCTAGCATCGAGTGGGGTTTACCTGGCCGCCGCGTCACCGCGACGCCGGTGCGCTCTTACCGCACCATTTCACCCTTACCGACCTGGGGCTCTGCAGCGGCTCCAGGCTTAGGCGGTGTCTTTTCTGTGGCACTTTCCCGCGGGTTTCCCCGGGTCGGCGTTACCGACCACCCTTACCCTGTGATGTCCGGACTTTCCTCGAAGGCTGATCACCTCCGCGACCGCTCGGCCTCCAGCGAGCAAGCATAGCCCGTACCCAGTGGGGCCGGAACGCCGCACCCAGCGCGCGGTCGAAACTCCGCGCCCGCCCCGTTCGAGCGGTGGTCAGCGGACGGACGAGCCGCACGTCGAGCAGCGACCGCCGATCGCGCGCGCGTGAACACCGTACTCCGGCGCCATCTCCTCCTGGCAGACCGGACACGCGACGATCGCGTCGGCCCGCAGGCCCTCCCACACCGAGACGATCAGCTCGTCCAGCGAGCCTCCCTCGTCGACCGATTCGAACAGCGACGGAGCCTCTGGGAGCGCGCAACTGGTCACGTCATGCTCCGCATCAACCCGACGACTTTGCCGAGCACGCGCACGTCCCGGCTTCGGATCGGCTCCATCGACTCGTTCTCCGGCTGCAGCCGCACGTGATCGGCTTCCTGGAAGAAGCGCTTCACGGTCGCTTCCTCTCCGACCAGCGCCACTACGATGTCGCCATCCTGCGCGGTGTCCTGCGGGCGCACCACGACCAGATCGTCCTCGAGGATGCCAGCGTCCTTCATCGACTCGCCCCGCACGCGCAGCAGATACTCGCCGTCCGTCCCGCCGGCATACGATGGTGTCTGTACGTAGTCCTCGATGTTCTCCTCGGCGAGGATCGGCTGCCCGGCCGCGACTTGGCCGACCAGCGGTAGCCCCGGGCGCACGAGGCTTCGCACCCCCGCGGTGGCCTTGTCGAGCATCTCGATCGCTCTCGGCTTCGACGGATCACGCCGGAGCAGGCCGATCTTCTCGAGATTGGCCAGGTGGGCATGAACCGTCGACGACGAAGCCAGGCCGACCGCCTTACCGATGTCGCGGACCGTCGGGGGATACCCGTACTTCGCCGAATACCGCTTGATGAAGTCGAAGATCTCCTGCTGCCGTTTGGTCAGATCCACCGGTTCCCTCCTTGCTCGATTGGCTCGCTTGTGGGGAGTGAGTCGAACATGTGTTCGGCACTGTAGCGCTCCGCTAGGACGGACTCAACCCGTTGGCTCGAACGTGCCGCGGATCAGCGGCCGCGACCGCTTCGAGCGGCCGGACCAGCCCGCCCCGTCGAGCCAGAGATCCGCTCCGAGCGGACCGCGCAGGGCTATACTGGCCGCCTCCAGCGCCTGTGGCGGAATTGGTAGACGCGCAAGGTTGAGGGCCTTGTGGACTTTATGGTCCGTGGAGGTTCGAGTCCTCTCGGGCGCACTGGAAAAGCCCCGCTTTTGTTAGGCGGTAGCACGTAGGGAAGGCTCTGTGACGGGTTCACGACCGGTGGGCGGGCCAACCCGACGTAACCGGCGGATCGAGCGAGTCAGCTCGAGAGCGCGAACTATGGACGCTTTCTCGAGTCGCCCCACCCCGGCAACCCTCGCCTCCCCTCGGGCCTCTGCGCGGTGCTGTGCGAGACCCTTCGCGGGCCTTTCGATGCCCGGCGTCAGTTCAGCGCGCCGTGCGGCAGCACGAAGCGCAACGGCACCCGAGGCGCGGTCCCGTCGCCGCCGTTCATCCGCGCGCCGTGGAGCCCCCGGCCACGAGTCGCGGACACGGCGGTGTCGGGCGTGCCGTCGTGTGCGGTGATCCAGTTGATGACCGCGGCGAAGTCGGCGCCTTCGGCGAGGATTGCAGCTCGCTCGATTACGACTCCGCCCGAGGAGTGCGGACGCGACAGTCTGGTCACGAGTGCGTGGATCTCGAGATCGTCCATTGGTCACACGGTAGTTGTTGCTGGCGGTAATAGCGAGTAATCGGGCTGCCGCCGGATTGCGACGTGCCTGATCGCGTCCAGGAGTCAGCTTCGACGTCGGTGTCCCCGAGGGCGAGGCCGAGCAGCGTGGTCAGCAAGAGCGGGGCCGCCCGCGGGCCATGCCTGTGGAAGCCAGCAACAGGCGGGTTCTTTCAGGATTGGGGCGTTGCCGATGGCCGAGGCCTTCGATGGGCCCTGATGCTGGGACGCTAGGCTTGTGGAGCACGCCTTCGTGGGGCCTCTCCCTCTCTCTCAGCCCAGCGGTGGTCTTCTCTGCGAGAAGAGTTGGGAACGAGGCTGGCGTGAGCATCTCAGGGCCCAGGCTGACGGGCCGACAGCAGTTGGCGGCGATCTCCCGCTCGATGGCCGGTTTGCAGCGCAAGCACTATGGTCGGGAGTCGATCACGGTCAGCGCGCACGCGATCCAGGACATGATCGTGGTGGTAGTGCGGTCGAAGCACCCCACGCCGTTCGAGAAGTCGATGGTGGATGGAGGCGAACCTGAGCGCGTGCTCGCTCTGCGCGCGGAATTCGCTCGCGTGATGGCCCGGCGCTACACGCACACAGTCGAACAGGTCACCGGACGAACGGTCGTCGCGTTGCTCTCGCAGGCGCATGTCGACCCCGACATCATTGTCGAGGCGTTCTTCCTCGACCGACGGTTCGGGTCAAATATCACCGAGGGCCTGGCTGAGGTAATCGACCTCCCGGGGGCGGTTGACACTTGCCGCGACGAGCGTGAGGGGCTCGATTGACGTCTCGACCCATCGCGGTGCGGCGCAGGAACGTGCCGCCGGAACCGAGCGCCTGAGCCGAGGCGCCTGACGGGCTTACCGGTCAGGCGCCTCGGGTTTGCCGGCGGAGTTGTATTCGGTCGGGATCGGAGTAGTGTCGATCTCTGAGGCCTGGCCGCGCCGCCTGCGCGCGGGGCAGCCAGGCATTACCGCAGGGAACGAAGCGCGCTCGCGGCGGCCAATGGCGGCATGTGGGGGTGTTGCAAGGACAACATCCACCCCGTCCACGGGAGCTCTCATGCCGCACCCATCGCGCGCCGATCTGAGCCGCGCATTCTGCAGCTATTGTGGGTATCCGCCGATGGGCCCGTGGCGTGTCCGTGCCCACCGGGTGTGTATGCGGTGTCAAATGGGGGTGGTTCTCAAGGCCCCCGCGGGGGCAGAGCCGCGCTACGACGATCCGTTTGTGATTGTCGATCGGAAGCTTGCGGTCCAGGCGGTCTCACGCCGCGCCGAGGCGGCGTTGTCGGTCAAGGAGCCCGCCGGCCTCGGTGCGCCGCTCGAGGAGTTCCTCATCTGCAACGACGGCGATCACGATCGGGGCGAGTTGGCGGCACTGGTCGAACTCGCCTTCGCTGGCGCCGAGCCGTCGAACAGGCTCGAGCTACGCGCGGTCGCCAAGCCGGAGACCCGGCTTCAAGGGCGGATCACCAGCTGCGGCCCCCCGCTGGGGGCGCTGCTCATACTGACCCCGCTCGCGGTGCACGCAACGGCGTCGGCAAGCGGGCGACCGGGCGCCAACCGGAACCTGACCGCCGTTGGTGGCTCTGACAGGGTGGTATGAGCGCGCGCGAAGGCCCCGGGACCCTGAGCATGCATCCGCGGGACGGGCAGCTCGCGCACAACGGGGCGACGGGAACCGTAATGGCGGTGGAACGGAGGCGGCCGCGCCGCTACCCAGTGGGTTGGTTCAGCGGCTGGAGGCTCGACCTCCTGATCGGGGACTTCGCTCGCTTCATCCATTCCAGGTCGCGATCTGTGTAAACGGGCAACACTGGACGCGCCCCCGTCCCTCCCCCGGCGAAAACCCACGAGCAGACACGGGACAGCGCGAAGGCGGGCTCCCGCTTCATCCCCTCCTCGATTCGAGCCTGGTGCACGCGACCGACCCGCCACTGAGCTACGCCGCCGCGGCGCCGGTCCGCCTCCCGAACGGGCCGGCCGGCCGTCTGATCGCCGGGTTCGTAACGCCACCACGAGACCGAACGCTGACGCTGTGGACGGCCGAGTCGTACGCCGCGCTTATCGCCCTCTACTTGACGGATCCGCGAGCGCTGGACGAGCTGCTCGCACGCCAAGACGGTCTCACCGGCTGCCTGACCTACGACGGGATACGTCACGAGCTCGACCGCGAGATCAATCGCAGCGCCCGCGATGGACTTCGGCTCTCGGTCTGCGTCATCGATTTCGACGATTTCACACGCGTCGACGACGACCCCGGCCATCTGCGCCGCAACGCGATGCTCGCGCTGGCTGCCGGCATCGTGCGTGCAAGCGTGCGCAGCTTCGACACGGTCGGGCGTGACGGCGGCGACGGCCTCATTGCGATCCTCCCGCAGACCAACCGGGATGAGGCACAGCAGATCGCCGCACGGCTCCGCTCACAGCTCGTGAACTCACCCACCGCATCGTTCGAGCGTGTATTGACCCCCTCGCTCGGCGTCGGGCAATGGGGCCCCGGCATGCCAGCCGAGGAGGTGCTCGCGGCCGCCGATCGTGCCCTGCTCGCCGCGAAACGCTCCGCGCGCCTTCGTCAGCGCGCGCGAACCGGGCATGAATGTGCGCCCTGACCTTCCCGGGCGGCCGCGACCGCCGCCTTGGATCCAAACGACGGATCGGAAGAACTGATGAAACCCATCGCAGCCCTCGCGCCGCAACCGCTGCGACGAATTCTGGCTCTCTTCCGTTCACGGGCCTCGACGTCGTCCTGCTACTCATCGGCGGCGGCACACTGATCGGAACCGGGCTGCTCGTCCGCGCGCTCGCCCGCCGCGTCAACTGACAGACGATCACCACGTCGAGGCGACGCCCTCGCGCCTGAGCTTCTGGAACCCGTCCCCGCCGGATCACGGTGGAGCCGCGTCCGCTTGCCGGGCGCTCCCGTTCAACCGCATGCGAGCCGACTCGTTTCGCGGACGCGCTTGGGAGCTCGACCACCGACTGACACCAGCATCGCCCCGCTCCGCCGCGGAGTACTATCGATATGTGGTTCGCCTCGACCCTCGGCGGCCACGCTTTCCGGCTTCAGCAATCGGCCGGCGCGCGCGAGACACGTGATCCCGCGCTGCCCAACGAGGCCAGAAAGGCAGGACCATGATCGCTTTCTATGTCATCAAGCAGTACGAGCGCGCAGTCGTGTTCAAGCTCGGAAAAATCACCGGCGAGGCGCGCGGACCCGGCCTGATTCTGATCATGCCGTTCGTGGAGCGCATTCACCGTGTGTCGTTGCGGATCGTCACACTGCCAATCCAATCGCAGGGGATCATCACCAAGGACAACGTCAGCATCGACGTATCTGCGGTGGCCTACTACCGCGTCGAGGATCCCGTCAAGTCGGTAGTCGCGATCGAGAACGTGCAATCCGCGATCGGACAGATCGCCCAGACCACCCTACGCGCCGTCGTCGGACGTCACACGCTGGACGAGACGCTGTCTGAGACCGACGCGATCAACCAGAACATCCGCGAGATCCTCGACGTGCAGACCGAGGAGTGGGGAGTCAAGGTCACGGTCGTCGAGCTCCGCGACATCCAGCTGCCCGAAAGCATGCAACGCGCAATGGCCCGCCAGGCCGAGGCCGAGCGCGAGAAGCGCGCCAAGATCATCGCCGCCCAGGGCGAAGCGCTCGCCGCCGGCGAGCTCGCCCAGGCCTCCGACGTGATGATGGCCCACCCACTCGCCCTCCAGCTACGCAACCTCCAGACCCTGGTCGAGGTCGCAGTCGACAAGAACTCCACCGTCGTCTTCCCCGCCCCGCTGATGAGCACCATCGCCGAGCTCGGAGCGTTCATGGAACGCGAGAGCAAAGCCGCCGCCGAGCTCCCCTCCACCCCAGATGTGGCGACAAATTCTACGAATGGAAGGCTCGTGCCTCATGACCGCCACCAATCAGCCTGACCTCTCACCAGCGCCCGGGATCATCCCCGAGCCGGCTCACGTCACCAGCGACGCCATCCCCCTGACTGCGGTCACCGAGAGGCGAGACCGGCCGAAGCCCGGACGACGAAACCCGGTCAGGAGCGCCATCGCCACGGTGCTGAGCGCTCTCCGCGGCGACAAATACATGGTCGACGCCTACCCGACCGCGGGCTCCGAACATGCTGCCCCATCGGACGACGCCGAACCGCACGCGAGCTAGCGCCGAGCCTCGCGCGTGCTCTGCAAGAAGGACGAGTGATGTCCCAGTTAAGCTCAGGGCCCGACCACCGCAAGCCGATGCCCCGTGATCACCGGGGCTGGCGGGTCGCTCCCAGTCCCGACGGGCGCGGGGCGCCCGATCCGCCGCAAACGCGGGCGCCACATCGTTCTCGCTGGTTTATCTGGTTCGCGGCCGGGCTGCTCGCCTTCAATCTGGCGTCGGTGTTCCTGTTCTCGCACGGAGGGCAGCAGCGGGTGAAGGTCCCGTTCAGCCCGTATTTCCTGTCCCAGGTGCAGTCCGGCCGGGTGGGCTCGATCGCTTCCAAGGGCGACACGATTCAGGGAACGTTCAAGTCGGCCGAACGCTACCCGGCCTCGGACGCGAAGGCCACGCCGACGACCCTGTTTGCGACCGAGGTTCCGAGCTTCTGGAACAACGACCAGCTGACCGCCCTACTCAGGTCCGAGGGAGTCCAGGTCAACGCGCAGTCGACGACCCAGACCACGCCCCTGATTGAGTCCTTACTGCTCGGCTTCGGGCCGACGCTGCTGATCGTCGGGCTGTTCGTCGTGTTCGCCCGCCGGGCCGCCAAGAGCGGGGGCATGGGTGCGCTGGGCAACTTCGGGCGCTCCAAGGCACGGCGAATCGACCCGGCAACGATCAGGATCACGTTCGCCGACGTGGCCGGGATCGACGAGGCCAAGTCAGACTTGACGGAGATCGTCGACTTCCTCCGCAACCCCGCGCGCTTCGGTCGGCTCGGGGGACGCATGCCCCACGGTGTGCTTCTATCAGGCGCACCGGGGACGGGCAAGACGCTGCTGGCCCGCGCCGTCGCTGGAGAGGCACACGCGGCGTTCTTCTCGATCTCGGCCTCGGAGTTCATCGAGGCGATCGTCGGGGTGGGTGCTTCGCGGGTGCGAGATCTGTTTGCCAAGGCCAAGGAGGCCGCGCCGTCGATCATCTTCATCGACGAGCTGGATGCGGTCGGGCGCTCCCGTCAGGGGTCGGTCTCGATCGCCGGCTCCAACGACGAGCGCGAGCAGACGCTGAACCAGATCCTCACCGAGATGGATGGATTCGAGTCGGTCGAGGCGGTCGTAGTGCTGGCCGCGACCAACCGGGCCGAGATCCTCGATCCAGCGCTGCTGAGACCGGGACGCTTCGATCGCCGCGTCGCCGTCCAGCCACCGGACCGACTTGGGCGGCGGCAGATCCTCGAGGTCCACACTCGGTCGATCCCGCTGGCCGCGGACGTCGATTTGGAAGCGCTCGCGGCCACGACCCCCGGCATGGTCGGCGCCGACCTGGCGAACCTCGCTAACGAAGCGGCACTGCTCGCCGCGCGCCGCAACCACCGCACTGTCCAGACGTCTGACTTCACCGACTCGCTGGAGAGGATCCTGCTCGGCGCTCCACGCGGAATCGTGCTGTCGGCCGCGGACCGCGAGCGGACCGCGTACCACGAGGCCGGTCACGCATTGGTCGGAATGCTCACCCCCGGTGCCGATCCTGTGCGCAAGGTCTCGATCATCCCGCGCGGGGCCGCCCTCGGCGTCACCCTCTCGGCGCCCGATGATGACCAGGTCTCCTACACCCGCGAGGCCCTGCTCGCCAAGATCAAGGTGGCACTCGGTGGCCGGGTGGCGGAGGAGGCGGTGTTCGGCACGATCAGCACCGGCGCCGAGTCCGACATCGACCAGGTCACGACGATCGCACGCCAGATGGTCGGCCGCTGGGGCATGAGCGACGCGATCGGATTCGTCAGGGTCCTCCCCTCTGACGGACGCGGATCCTTCTTCGGCAGCTCCGGCGAGACCTCCGAGGCCACCCAGCGCGTCCTGGACGAGGAGGTACACCAGCTCATCGAGACCGCCCACCTGGACGTGACGACCGCGCTGACCCAGCACCGGGATCGCCTCGAAACGCTGGCCCAGGCGCTGCTCAAGACCGAGACGCTCGACG
>CAVWKC010000014.1:0-126161 GCA_963755525.1 uncultured Solirubrobacterales bacterium
CCGCAGGCGGCGATGACGAGTGCGCTGCCGACGACGGCGAAGAGAAGCCGGGGTTGATGCTTTGCGCAGCCAGGTCTCAGGATTGCGCGGCTTGGACGTGCCAGCCCCATTTGATGCCTCCGTAGATGTCGATGATGCCTTTGCCGGCGCGGTCCTTGCGCCCGGTGTCGTGTACGAGGAAGGTCTCGAACATTTCCTGGTTCGCGATGGTGATCGGGCCTTTGCCCGCGACTCCGGTTCCGACTCCTGTTCCGGGGCGGTCGTAGAAGTCGCATACCTGCTTGCCATGAATGGATGTGAGCCCGGCGCGGGAGTAGTAGGGGTCGCGCCCGTGTCCGTCGACGAACGACCGTCCGTGGGTATGCACGACCTGGATCCACCGCAGATCGTCGTTGATCGGAGGATCGGTGGAGGCTCGGTCGGGCTCGTAGACGATGAACAGGTCGCCGCCGTAGCTGACGCCGCCGCCCTGGACTGTTGAGCGTGTCGGCGGGTGGGTTGAGGCGGCCGCGGGCTGGGTCGCGGCGGGCGATCGTGCCAGCACGTTGTAGGACTGCATGCTGATCTTGCTGTGTCCGCGGAACCCGCCGCGGTAGCGGAACGAGTAATGAGCGCCCCATGCCTTCTGCAGAGTGCGCTTGAAGTCGATCGTCGGGTCCGATGGCTCGGGTTCGTAGACCGGGTCCGGAGCGCTCCCCGTCTGTCCGAACCCCAGCAGGCTGATCTCATACGGGCTGCCTTGGAACGTGAACGGCACCGATGCGACGTGCCCGCCGATCGTGACCCCGCCCCAGCCGGTCGGCTGACTCGGTAGGTAGTCAACGACGAGATGGTCTGCTGCGGCCGCCCGCGGCTGGGCGGCCCTATGACGGTGCGGTCCGGGGCAGGCGAGCGCCTGCGCGGGCTCGAGCCAGGCGCCGCTCGCGGCCGTCAGCCCGAGCGCGCTGGCGCGTTGCAGCAACACGCGCCGTGAGATCCGCGGCCCGCCTGCCGATTGGGGTGCTGTCATCCGCTCACCTCCTGTAGCTGCCAGCCGTACTTGATCGCGCCGTAGGTGTCGATCACGTACTCGCCGGCGGCGTCCTTGGTCACCATCTCGCGCGCGCGAGTTACCGTTCGCCGAACTCGTCCCGTCAGTGCGAGCCATCAATCCATATAACCCCCGCGGCGGCCCGAAAGGTTGCTAAGGGCCGAGCCGCCGAAACCCGACCAAGAGGACGCGGCCACGCGAACGCCGCGACGTACCGCGTCGTCGACCGTCCAGCCGTTGTGCCGACCAGCTCGGAATTGCGCTTTGGCATGAACTCGAGTGCCTCGTCCCCGGCGAAGCCCGTATCGCGGTCGCAGCGGGCTCGTCGGTCTCGTGGCTGGGGTTGTCCGATTCGGCAGTGCTCGTCGCCCGGGTCGGCGCTGACGTCGTGGCTGCTCCGCGGGTGAGGGGTCACGCGGCTGACGCAGGCCCTGAAGCCGCGTGAGCGGCAATGCGGCTACCCGGGTCCCTGGTCCCGGTGGCACTGGGCTGGGTCTCGCGCAGGTCTGCTCGGCCGAAGGGGCTCTGGCGGTTTGCTGGGGAGTGGCGGCGTCGGCTGCGCGTTCCACGTGCTGCGGGTGCTCATTACCCTTTCATTCGCAGCGCGAGCGACGCGACGACGTAGGAGATCCCGCCGACGGCCAGGAGCGGCGTATAAGGGGTGGTGCTCTGTCCCCGCGCGAGCGTGAACGCGGTACATCCCGTGATCGCGATGACGAGCGCCGTTCCGGCGATCGACATCGCGCGCGCGTTGATGATCGCGTCGCGTTCGTCGTCGACGTGGCAGCGTCCGCGACGGGCGGCCTCGAACCGTCCGGCGATCGCCGACAGTGCGCCGACGGCCGCGAGACCTGCGAACCACATCAAGCCGCTGAGGACGTGCCCGGCCGTCGCCGCGGCGAGGAGAATGACACCCCCGACGGCGGCGGGGACAAGCGGGACGAGCCACCGCGAATGCCACTGATCCGTGACGCTGGCGCGGGCAATGTAGGTTTTCGGGTTATTCGGTCGTGTCATGGAGGTGAGGCGGTTCGGGGCTCAGGCGATGAGCAACGCAGCAATGATGAGCATGAGCGCGGCGGTGGCCCAGTGGACGCCTAACGCGATCGCTCTGGGCCCGCCGCTGCGCAGGACGATCGTCCCGTCGGCGATGGGGATCAGGGCGATGGCCAGCATCAAAGAGCCGAGCAGCCGGGGCACTCCGTTGACGAGGAGGATCGCGATGACGATCGCCACGGTTATGTCCCGGGTCGCTTTGACCGCGAGCCAGGCAGATCCTTGGACGGTGTCGCCGAGCTCGCCGGGGATGCCGAATCCGGCGGCGGCTAGCCGGGGATCGAGGAGATACCGTGCGCCCATAAGGGTGATCGCGACGGCGATCACTCCTGAGAGTGAGGATCCGATGGTCGTCAGCATTGGCGCTCCTTACGTTCGGGTGACTGGCATGTCGCACGCCGCGGTGTCGGGGACGGCGCGGTCAGGCGGTGCCGGCTCTGCTCGTTGGCGTCTCTTCTGCGTCTACCTCGAGCCAGTCGGTCTCCATCGTGGTTGCCGCGTGGATCGCGGTCAGGCGTAGCTGGACCTCGCCGGTGCTCGTGAAGTGGTGAGCGGAGCCGGCGGGCGCGATGAGGATGTCCCCGGCGTGCGCGGTGAGGAGGGAATCGTCGATCTGGAAAGTGGCTTGCCCGGTGCCGACGACGAAGATCTCCGGGTAGGGATGGCGGTGAGGCTTCGGTCCCGATCCCGGGTGCACGTCGACCAGGAAGAGGGAGATCGGCACGCCCCCATGGTCGGCGCCGACGAAGGAACGGCCGCCTGGCGGCCCCGGTAGCTCGCTGGGACTGATGAGCATGGTCGGGGGGTCCTCCTCTGAGCTGGCTGGTGGTCTGGGCAGTCTCGGTGTTCTCACACGTCGACGAGGCCACAGTCTGGGTGATGCTGCCTCAGCTGTCCAACAGATAGTTACGTTATGAGCAAGCGATACGATCAATGAATGGAGCTGCGCCAGCTGACCCACTTCCTGGCCGTGGCCGAGGCCAACCACTTCACGCGCGCAGCGACACGGGTGCACCTGACGCAATCGAGCTTGTCGAGCTCGATCCGCGCGCTTGAACGAGAGTTGGGCACCGAGCTGTTCGTGCGCAGTACGCGCCGGGTCGAACTCACGGAAGCCGGGCGGGCGCTGCTACCAGCCGCCCGTCGCGCCGTCTCAGCGACCGAGGACGGCCTTGACGCGGTTGCCGGGGTCCGCGGGCTGGTGCGCGGGCAACTGGCGATCGGCGTCATCCAGACCATCGGTCCCATCGACGTCCCAGCCTTGCTGGCCCGCTATCACCGTCGGCATCCTGCGGTCACGCTGCGGTTGCACCACGCCGGCGTGTCCTCACTCGTGCATCAGACGGCCGACGGGGAGCTCGAGCTAGCGATCGTGGACCTACCCCTCGGACCGCAAGCGGGCCGAGTGAGTCCCCATCCGATCGGCACAGAATCGCTGCTGCTTGGCGTCGCCGAGCATCACCCGCTCGCCAGTCGTCACCGCGTGCGACTGGCCGACCTTGCCGACCATGACTTCGTCGAATACCGGCCGGACTCCTCACTGCGCGCCAGCATCGACCAAGCGTGCCAAGCCGCGGGACTTCAGCGGCGAGTCGCGTGCGAGGTCGACACGATCGCGGACCTCGTCGAGCTTGTCGCTCTGGGACTGGGCGTCTCACTCCTGCCCCCAGCCGCGATCCGCACGACCGGCGGCCGAGTGATCGGGCTCGCCACCGACCCACCGATACCACGCGATCTTATGCTCGTCACCCCGCTTGACCGCGACCTGTCACCGGCCGCCAACGCATTCCTCGACCTGCTCAAACCGCAACTGCCAACCAACACCTGAGCAAGCACGCGACATCGACCGCCGACGCGTGAGATCGATGCGCGGACCCATCGCCACCCCGTCGTGACCGCTTCGACTTGGGCGGGGGTGTGACGCGGTTCGTGCCGCGCCGTCGGTTGCACCGATACGGTCACCTTCTGCTTGACTGCCACCGCTGTCTCCTTTCGGTCTCACTAATGTCTGCTGATCACGGCATCCCCGGCTCGCGCACCTGTCAGCCTCGCGGTCGAGGTCGCCAGCCGATTCCGCTCGGAAGACAACACGTGATCTCCTCGATCTCTTCTCGGGGCTATTCGCTACGGCTCGCCTAGTCGTGCGAGCGCATCAGGTAGGCGTCGCGCCCGTGCCTCAGGTCGTGTCGATCTGCTTTGGTCCGGGGGCCATCCGGTCGCCGGGTGTTCAGTCGTCGTCGGGCGTCAATTGACGACGAGAGCCGAAGCGATCCGCGATCGCAAGTCAACCCGCCTCGCCTACGCGCTGCCCGATCATGTTCTGTCCGTGCCATGCGGTTTCAAGCCTTCTCGCCCCTCTCTCGGGTCCGCGGACGGAAGAGGGGTAGAGCCGTCGCGCGGTCAATCAGACTGGGACGCGTCCACCGAGCCGGTGGGGTAAAGCCCAGAAGTACGGCACCGGCCCCGCAGTCAAAACCAGTGGCCCAAGCCTCCCGCCTTGTGGCGCAGATTGCGCCGTCGGTGGCATTCGGGCTTGGGGTGAGAATCCTGGCCGCAGGGCCAGCTCATCTACGACTGTACTCCGATTTCAGTCGATATGGGCACCGGAGGTCAAAATCTTCCTGAGTGGGTCGGCGGGAGCGCATGGCTAACTCGTCGGACTTTCGGCGTCCCCCTCCTATCCGATCTACAAAGCCAGGCTATCGACGCGGACGCATAAGTTGGCTGGCTAAACGACCGCCAAAGGTCACCATTGCGTTCAGGTCGCTGGACAACGGTCAAAACCTCCAAGCCAAGTCTCAGCAAAACCCGGTCCGGTTCACCTTTTGGGGGAGTATGGTTAACGTATCGCCCGGGTTCTCCGTTTCTTCGGCCCCGCGCGCAGCATTCACAGAGGAATGCGAAGGACCTAGCACCCGACGCAGGTGGCGTGCGTCACGTCATCGTGGACGACCCGTGGACCTAGCATGTGGGCCTGTAGTTACACCCTGTGCGTCTCGACCGGACAGCGGTGGCGGACCTCGCGCCTTCGGTCTGATGCCCTTAGTCGAGCCGGGAGCGCCTCATGGCTCGTCGGGCTCCGGACCGAGGAGGCGGGCAACCGGATCCGCGATCGGCTCGATGATCAACGATGCCGGGTCGATCTCACGCGCCGCGATCGTGATCGTCACGCCGTGGTGGCGACGCACCGCAACCCAGCGAGCGTTCGGGGTACCGACAGTCAGAAACGGCTCACGGTCACCATCGATTGTGATTTCGGTTTCGCTGACCGGGGCTTCGTGAGAACCGGCGACGCGCTGGCGGCGGGCGGCGCGGAACCGGAGCGTGAGTGCGGCATCGGAGAGACCGTCGGTGGGTCGCCGGTTCGCGTCGGCCTCGATCCCCGACGCAAACGCACCGCGAGCGACGGAGAGCTCGCCCTTGGTCTGCTTACGGTCGCGCATCGAAAGGCTGCGCTCCATATGGAGTTGGGGTGGCGAGGAACTCGCGTAGCGCCTCTGCGAGCTCGTCCGGTGCCTGTTCGGCTTGGTGGTGACCGGATTCGATTGGCGCGCTGTGTAGCTTTCCGGCCACCCAGGGTCGCCAGATCGCCTCGGGGTCGCCATGGATGTCGAGGTCGTCCAGCGTCGCGGCCAGCAACAGCATCGGGCAGGCGATTTGGCGACCGGCGGCCCGGTCGGCTTCCTCGTGCGCGCGATCGATGCGCAGGCCCGCCCGGTAGTCCTCGCACATGCCGTGTACGACGGCGGGATCGCGTAGGGCCGCCCAGACGTCGGCGTGATTGCCCTCTCCCATCTCTTGCGGTGAGGGAGTCCGGTACCAGGCGTCAGGGTCGAGGTTGATGACCCGCTCCGCGCGCTTCTCGGTCTGGCCATAAAACCACCAGTGCCACCAGGTCCGTACGAACACCTCGTTGAGGCGCTCGAGATGCTCGACGATGGGGAGTCCGTCCATCACCACCAGCCGCGTCACCGCCCGTGGGTGATCCATGGCGGTGCGGAAGGCGGCCAGCGAACCGCGGTCATGGCCCACCACTGCGAACTGCTCATGGCCGAGGCGCCGCATGAGCGAGACCACGTCGCCGGCCATCGCTCGCTTGGAGGACTGGGCGTGCTCGGGCGCATCGGCGGGTAGCGTGGACCGGCCGTACCCGCGCAGGTCAGGACAGACGACGAAGAACGAGCCGGCCAGCTGCGGTGCTACCCGGTGCCACGTTGTATGCGTCCGCGGATGGCCGTGCAGCAGCACCACCGGCTGCCCGTGGCCGCCGTGCCGTACGCGCAGAGTCACCTCGCCGACGTCGACATATTCGAGCGTGAAGCCTTCGAACACGAGCTACTCCGACCCGCGCGAAGTCCGCGTGTGGGAGGAGGCAGGCCGCGCCTTACTCGATGCCCGATCGATCCCGGCTCGCGGCCGGAGACGTCGACGACGGATAGGCCCGGCCATAGGGCCGCTTGAGGAATCTCGGTTCGTGTCATGCCGCGGGCCTGGGCCGGCGCAGTCCACGTAGTCGAGTCGACGCGGATCGCTGCACGGCGATTGAAGGTAGCCGCCATGCGTGGCTCGTGCACGACGGGCGAGGCGGATAGTGCGCCAACGGGCGGCCGCGCGCAGTTGGTCCTCGATGTGAGCGGTGGCGAGCGCTCGAGCGACAGCGGAATGCAGCATTTTGAGCCTCCTATGGTGCCGCCTCGCGCTCTACGAGCTCGCCGAGCCGGGGCTCCGGGAGATCTTCTCGATTCTCAACGGCCTACGTGGAGCTACGGCAAGAACAGGTCGGCCGGTGCGGGTGGCCGCCACCTGCTATGACCACCTCGCCGGCCAGGTCGGCGTCGCTTTGATGGACCACCTCGTCCAATCAGGAGCGCTTGAGGCCAGAGACGGCGAAGGGGAACTCAAGCTCGGCCCAGAAGCCGCCCGCGGCTTTGCCGAGCTCGGAGTCGAGCTGCCCGCCAAGCCAGCGCGCCGCATGCTCGCCTTCTCCTGCATGGACAGTCGCATCGGACGACCACACCTCGGAGGTCAACTCGGCGCCCAGCTCGCGGCCTCCCTGCGCCAAAGAGGCTGGATCGAGCCCACCGCGCAGCCACGCCGCCTCGAACTCACGCCAGCCGGCAATAAAGCCCTACACCGCCTCGGCATCCGCCTCGAGGCAGCGTCCGATCACCCAAGAGCCATCCCGACCGACGCTGAGTGATCGTCGCGTGATCCCCTCATCGTTTTTAGCCGAGAACCAGCCCGCGGCGGGCTCGCGCGTGTATTCCAGAAACTTCATCGGAGATCGGTGACTGATCGGTCGGTCAAAGCCGAATCATCCGTACCCACGAGGTTGGGGGTGATTGGACGCTAGTCGGAAGTTTTCGGTTGTGAGATGACGAATCCCGCGTGTTGGCGCGGGATTCGGGTGTTGCGGGCTGGTTTGGCTTTGGCTACTTGGCGAGGGTGACGTCGAGCAGGCCGAGCGCTTTGGCCTGGACGGTGTTGCGGTTGGTGAGCCGCGGAAAGGTGTGGGGGCTGTCGCCGATTCGTAGCTGGTTGCGGCAGACGGTCCCGAGCTCGGCGATCAGGTCGGCGAGGCTGAAGGCAGGCAGGCCGTCGGGCGTGCGGGCGCGACCGGCCTTGGTGTTCGCGGCCGGGGAGCGTCTGGCGGGCGCGACGGGATCGGTCGGGGCGATCGGTGTGTCGTCGGTGAATAGCATCGGCTCGAGCCGGGCTTGGAGCTCGTACAGCAGGTAGTAGGCGAGCAGGAACAGGAAGAAGTGCGCGTGCACGCGGTCTTCGAGGTGGTGACGGATCGGGCGCACATCGAGCGCGTCCTTGATCGTGCGGTACGCGCGCTCGGCCATCTTCAGCTGCTTGTAGACGCGCACGACCGCTTGGGTGGTGAGCTGCTCGGTGGGGCAGGTGGTCCGTAACACGTAGAGCCCGTCGAGCGCGGCCTCGCCGTTGATCTGCTCGGTCTTGCGCTCATAGCTGAACGAGCCGTCGGCGATCTGGAGGTCGAAGTGCTTGGCGACCTTGTACTTGTTGATCACGCGCCCGGCGCGCTCGCCGATCTTCCCGGCGTCGGCGTTGCGCAGCGTCCCGCGCGGCCCTGAGACCATCTGGCAGACCTTGGCGAGCTCGCGTTCGGTGCCGGCCAGCAGGTCCTCACGCTTTCTCGCTCGCTCGGCGGCGAGGTGCGGGTTGCGGCAGACGACGAGCCGCTCGCCGGGGAACTCCTCGCTTGAGATCTCGGCGAGGTTGGCCTGATCGAACAGTGACAGCTGCAGATCGCCGGCGCCGATCAGCTTGCGGATCTGGGCGGTCTTCAGCGCCGACACGAACCCGGCGCCGAGCTCTTTGAGCGTGGCGGCGTGCGCGTCGGTGATCATCGCCCGGTCCCCGACCAGGATCACCCGCTCGATCCCGAACCGCTCCTTGACGGTGTCGATCACGCCCGGCACGGTTCTCGGGTCGGCGGTATTCCCCGGATGGACCTGCACCGAGATCGGCCGGCCCTCTGGCGAGCACACCAGCCCCCAGTTGACCTGCAGCTTGCCGCTCTTGCCATCACGGCTGTGCCCCAGCGCCGCCAGCTCACAGCAGCGCCCCTCCACATAGGACGAAGACAGGTCATACAACACGAACCCGCCGTCAGCGAGGTGCCGTCGCGCGAGCGCGTTCTCGACCCGCTCCTGACGCGCAAGCAGCCAGTCCATCGCTGCGAGCAGCTCGGTCTCGGTGACCTCACCGAGCGACAGCTCGTCGGCGAGCGTGGTCTGCGCAAACCGGCGAGTCATCGACAGCTTCGAGCACGAGCCGATCACCAGCTGGCAGATCATCGCGACACACAGGTCCCGCTCGCGGCAGCGCTCGCGGGCCAGCAGCCGCTCGAGATCGAGCCCTCTGAGTACGCCCAGGGCCGCGGCGACGTGCCCGTGCGGCAGCGAGGACTCGATCTGCAGCTGCTCGTCGAGGTCAACCAGCACCCGGCCCGAGAGCATCTTGCGGATCGCGTCGATCACCGGCAGCGGCAGGTGCGACAGGTTCCCGAGGTTCTCGTGACGGACCTTGCCGCCCTCCCGGTAAGAGCGGCGCAGCAGGTAGGACGTGTATTCCTGCCCGCCCTTCCCCTTCGTCTTGATTGTGGCTACGTGCGCTTGGCCGCCACGTCGAGGCATCACCGACAGAATAGCTGCCGGGTCGGACGGAATCAAGGCATGACTTTGGCTACATCCAACCACAAAAAGAAAGCCCGATCCCCGTAGATACGGGCGATCGGGCCTCAGACCCTCAAAAACTTCCGGCTAGTCGTAGGAGTCCAGCATGGAGGGCGGACTTCCGGTCGAGTACGGTGGAGAGATCGATGATGAACGACGCAAAGCCGCGGCGGACTGCCCGGGAGCTCGCGAGGGCGGTCGAGGGCGGCCGGGACGTGGGTGCCGCACTGCGGCACCTGGACGGTCACGGGGGCGAGCCAGGAGCTGCGGGGGTAGCCGAGGCGCTGGCTCGGTTCCTCGTTGCGCGCTGCGATTCGCACCATGCTGGTTGGCGAGTCGTGCGTCAGGTTGTCGTCGATTCGGCGACTGACGCGCCGTGGGAGAGGTGCGCGCGGCGCGCGGTACCACTGGTGTCGGAAGATCTCCTCAGGCTTGCCGGCGACCGTGGCAGGACACCGTTGGCCCGCGCCCAACATATCGCCGCCCAGCGCCGCGCCGAGCAGATCGCCGTTCACGTTGACCAAGCCGTGGTCCTCGCCGACCTGGGGCTGAAGTGCTCCGCGGGGAGTCCCGAACGCTGGCGCGTTGCTCTAGGGTGCGCGGTCCGAGCCCGCTCACGCGAGCAGGTCGCGCGCGCGGTTGATCGCTCGCTTCGCGCGTAACCGAGCCGATTCGTGGTGCACGCTGTCCGCAGGCCTGCGCTCTTGGGTCGTCCTGCGGGTTAGGCTCTGTAGGTGGCAAGTCGCTTGGTTGATCGCGTGGATGGATGGGCGGGTCAGGGCATCGAGACGATGATCGGGCGGCGTCATCGTCGCCGGCTGGAGCGCGTTGGCCGGATCGAACAGCTGGAACCGCCAACCGGCCGATCGCTGTGGGCTGCGGCCGATCCCCCGCCGCGGGCGGGGGGAGCGCTTGAGGTGTTGGTGGATGGCGGGGAGGCGCTGCCACGGATCGCTGAGGCGCTGGGCGGCGCTCGCTCGCATGTGCATATCGCCGGGTGGCACGTCACGCCTGAGTTCGGGCTGACACGCGACGATCGGGCGGCTCGGTTGCGCGATCTGCTCGGCGAGTTGTCTGAGCGCGTCGAGGTCAGGGTTATGTTGTGGGCGGGAGCGCCGGTACGGGCGTTCACGCCTGCTCGCGCGGCGGTGCGCCGCGTGCGCGAGGAGTTGATCCGCGGCACCCGGGTGCGGTGCGCTCTTGATTCGCATGAGCGGCCGATGCATTGTCATCACGAGAAGCTGGTGATCGTGGATGGTGAGGTCGCGTTTGTCGGGGGCATCGATCTGACCTCGCTCGGCGGGGACCGTTTCGACACAAGTGATCATCCGATGCGCGGCCGTCTGGGATGGCACGACGCCTCGAGCTGTGTGCGCGGCCCGGCGGTCGGCGACGTAGCGGCGCACTTCGCCGCCCGTTGGCGCGAGGCGGCCGCCGAGCAGCTCGAGGACACGCCGCCGCCCGCCGCCGCTGGGGGCGTGGAGCTCCAAGTGGTGCGGACCGTCCCTGACAAGGTCTATGACTTCTTGCCCCAGGGTGACTTCCGGATCGTCGAGGCATACACGCGCGCGCTGCGCTCGGCCCGCAAGTTCGTTTACCTCGAGAGCCAGTTTCTGTGGTCACCCCAGGTGGTTGACATCCTCGCGAGCAAGCTTCGTGCTCCGCCGAGCGACGAGTTTCGCATCGTCGTATTGCTGCCCGCAAAGCCCAACAACGGTGCCGACACCACGCGCGGGCAGCTAGGGATGCTGGTTGACGCCGACGACGGGAATGGTCGTTTCCTGGCCACGACGATCTCGGCCCGGAGTGGCGGACTCGCCGGCCCGCTGTACGTTCACGCCAAGATCGGGATCGTCGACGACGCCTGGCTGACGGTTGGGTCGGCCAACCTTAACGAGCATTCGTTCTTCAACGACACTGAGATGAACGTCGTGACCTGCGACCCCGCGGTCGCGCGCGAGACACGGTTGCGGCTCTGGGCCGAGCACCTGGAGCGCTCGGTCGAGGAGGTCTCCGGCGAGCCAGCCCGTGTCGTCGATACGTTGTGGCGTCCGATCGCCGGCGAGCAGCTCGAGCGCCGACGCCGCGGCGAACCGCGGACCCATCGGCTGCTAGAGCTCCCGGGCGTATCGCGCCGCTCGAGGGCGCTCCTCGGACCCGTCGACGGTCTGCTTGTCGACGGCTAACGCCGGCCGCGGAGATTTCACCTGATCCGCGTGAGCGAGCTTGCGACGAAAGGCTCGGTGGGCGCGGTTCGGTCCCGCCACTTGCAGGTCGAGATAGCGTGCGATGAGTTTGGTCCGCGGCGAAAGTCCTTTGTACGAGGTCGCTATAGCGCCCCGTGACCGCGGCGGCGCTTACGCGAGCGCGGTCGAGTCAAAAGGAGGAACAGAAGATGCCTGATCACCAGATCGGAACGCGCGAGCAATGGCAGGCGGCTCGGGACGAGCTCGCACGACTCGAGAGCGAGCAAGCGGAGCGAAACGAGGAGATCAAGCGCAAGCGCCGCGAGCTGCCATGGGTGCCGGTGGAGAAGCAGTATGAGTTCGAAACCGAGGGCGGCAAGAAGACGCTCGCGGAGCTGTTCGATGGCCGCTCGCAGCTGTTGGCCTACAACATCATGTTCGGCCCGGATTACGAGAACGGCGCCTGCCCCGGATGTACCAGCCTCGCGGACGGTCTCGACGGAGCGCTCATCCACGTCAACCATCGCGATGTGACCCTCATCTGTTTCTCGCGGGCCCCGATCGAGCGACTGGCCGCCTACAAATCGCGGATGGGCTGGCAGTTTCCTTACGTGTCTACATACAACACCGACTTCGCGTTCGACTTCGGCCTTGCGATGACCGAACGGCAGGCAGAGCAGATCCCCGCGGTGAAGGAAATGATCGATAGCCCGCCCGAGTGGCTCGAGGAGTGGTCACGGCAGACCGGGGCCGAGCTGAAGGACGGACTTCGAGAGGGCCCCGGCTGGATCGCCTTCGCGTGTGACAACGGAACCGTCTACCACACCTACACGGTGATGGCGCCCGATCCATTCGTCGCGCCCTACTTCAGCTTCCTGCTCGACCGGGCACCAAAGCCCCAGCCCGAGGAGCCGCGCTCCTGGCGCAAGGACGAATATCCCGACTGACGTCTGCCCGATCTCGCCGTGATCGATTAGGTGAGGTCGCTCCGGGCCTCGGGGGGTCGACGGTTTGCCTGAGGCTGCGAGCGTCGGTGCGGGCATCGAGGACGTGTCCCGTTGCTAGGTAGGCTGCGATCTCCGACTCGAAAGGCTTCCTTTGATGTCTCCCGATGCGACTCCTACGCGCGGCCGCAGTCTGCGGTCGACTATCTCCTCCAGTGGCGAGTTGCGGCTGGAGTTGGCCCAGCGCGATATTCCCGAGCCTGGCGGCAGTGAAGTGGTCGTGGCCGTCGAAGCGTCCCCGATCAACCCCTCGGATCTCGGCATGCTGCTGGGTGCGGTCGCGCCGGGCGCGCTGCGGACCGACGGGGCCGATCTCGTGGGCGAAGTTCCAGAGGCGGCGTTAGCGGTGTATCGCGACCGGCTGGACAAGCCGCTGCCAGTCGGCAACGAGGGCGCCGGCACAGTCATCGCGGCAGGCCGGGAGGCGGCCGCGCTGATCGGCCGTCGCGTCGCGCTGTTCGGCGGGTCGATGTGGGCTGATTACCGCGTAGCCGACGCGGCCGCCGTCGTGGTGCTACCCGACGACGTGAGCACCGCTGAGGGCGCAGCGCTGTTCATCAACCCGCTCACCGCGCTCTCGATGGTCGAGACGATGCGCGCCGAGGGCCATAGCGCCCTCGTTCACACCGCCGCCGCCTCCAACCTCGGGCAGATGCTCGTGCGGATCTGCGCCGCCGACGGCGTCGGCCTGGTGAACATCGTGCGCCGCGCCGAGCAGGCCCAGGTGCTGCGCGACCTCGGCGCGGTTCACGTCGTCGACTCCTCAGGCCCGGACTTCGCCAAGCGTCTCACCGAAGCGATCCGCGAGACCGGCGCAAGCCTGGCCTTCGACGCCATCGGCGGCGGTTCACTGGCGGGGGAGATCCTCACCGCGATGGAACGCGCGCAGCCGCCGCTCACGTCGTACACGCCCTACGGAACCACGGTGCACAAGCAGGTCTATATCTATGGCTCGCTCGATTTCTCCCCCACCGTCATCGATCGCAAGTTTGGGCTGGCCTGGAACATCGGCGGATACCTTCTAACGAACGCTCTGGCGCGGCTGGGCGGCGAGGCGATCGGCCGGATGCGCGCCCGCGTCCTGACCGAGGCTAAGACGACGTTCGCCTCGCGCTACGCGCAGACCATCGGGCTAGGCGACGTCCTTCAGCCTGAAGTCCTCGCCGTCGTCGCACGGCGCAGCACCGGAACGAAGTACCTAATCGACCCATCCAGCGACCGTCCAACCTGAGCAACTGCCGCCAGGCCACGAGGGCTGGCCTTCCGTCTCCCGCTCCGACCGAACGGTCCCGAAAGCCCACCGAGCACTGAAGACTCGCAGTCGCGCCGCTTGACGTGATCCCTCGTGCCTGATCGAATCGTCCCACAGACCCGACCAAAGGAGACGAGATGTCGGTAATGATGGGGCTGCGGATCAATGCCGATCCGGCACGAGTCGAGGAAGCCCTGAACAGCGATCCGGAACGACTGATGCGAATCGCCCAACGCGCCCGAGACGCCGGGTGCATCCACCATAGGTTCTTCGCCAACGAGGCCGGTGGCGAGGTCCTCATCGTCGACGAGTGGCCTGACTCTGCCTCCTTCGTGCGATTCTTCGAGGAGAGCACCCCCGACGTCGGCCCGATGATGGCCGAGGCCGGCGTCACGGAGCGGCCGACACCCGTGTTTTGGCGCGAGTTGGATACGCCGGACAAGTTCTAGATCGACGCCGCGCGGACCCCGGCCGCCGACCAATTCACGGCGACGAGGCTCACATTCAGCGCGCGCACCAGCCACAGGCACACTTGCCAAAACAGATCGCTCCTCGCCGCTTCCGCGTGCGCTCGGTCAAAGTCATCCACCGTGACCGGGCTGGCCGGCGTCACCGCGCCGCGCGGCAGCGATGAATCGGTCTCGGTCAACCGGTCTCCATTAGATCAACGCGCGAAGGGAAAGCGCGCTCAGCCACCCGAATCCTGTTGCAATCGAGACGCGCTGCAGAAGACCGCCGTAGCCGGCGAGGCGCGGCGCGCCACCAAATGCTGCACCGAACAGTGCGGACGCAATCGTCATCGCGATGGCTGAGCCGGCCGAGTAGGAGCCCCAGCGATGGGCCGCGGCGCGCGCGGCGGACGTACCGCAAGTCAAGGCTGCGATCGGTATCCCGGCGAAGATCGGGATCGCGCAGAGGTTGTGGAGCGTGCCCTCGCGACTGGGGGCGACCGGCTGCGTGCGATCAGGCTTGTCGTGATCACTCGGCGACGGCGGGTAACCAGCCACCGGGTCGGTGACGAAAAGACCAGAGCCGATCAGCCCAGCGCCGACCCCGAACGTCAACGCTGGCACCACTCGCGGCCCCACAATCTGGTTCGGACTCCGCGCGAGACCGTGTGCCGAGACGCAAAAGAGCGACCCGGCAACGATGAAGTTCGCGCGCTGCAACCATCCACCGCGACCGACCGCGAGGGAACTCACGGCGTGACGCCGCCAGTCGTACCCGGCGCGTTTGGCCCCGATCGCAGTGAAGCTACTCACGAATAGCGGCCCTGCGGTCACTCCGCACGCCAGCTCCAGCGCGATCACGTTCGATTTGACGCGACTCCGCGACATACCGCAACCGTATCGTGACCGTGATTGACGACGTTGGTGGTGGAGTCGGTGGACGTGTCCGCAACGCAGGTCTTGTTGCCCACGCCGACGTCGAACTCCGGCTAGCCGCGCGACGCGGCCCGGTGTGTAATGAAAAAGGCCTTCTCGCGGATGTATGGGTGGACCAAGACGGACGGAGAAGAAGATGGCCCGAACGGTGTTCTCAGATGAAGATGTCGAGCGCTTTTTGAAATTGGTGGATCCGCTCGACCGCGATGTTTTATCCGCCGAGAGCGTGGAGTCCGCGCGGGACGTGCTGGGCGACGCGATCATCCGAGAGGCCCGTCGCACTAGCCGCCCGAGGCCGCCTCGTTCGCGCAGGCGGCGCGCTGGTCGGCGGCGTCTGGCCGTGTCGGGGGGTGTCGTCGCCACGCTGGCGGCTGGGGTTCTGATTGCGGCCGCGCTGCTGCCGGCCGGCGGAAGTGACGACGCGCAACTCGGACCGACGCCGGCGTCGGCCACGATCGCGCTTGATCGCGCTGCCAGCACGGCGATTCGCCAGACGGCCGTCTATCCCACAGCACGCCAGTACGAGTATGTAAAGGTGCAGGAAGGCGTGACGTCGTCAGTCGGATTCGCGGGCGTCGGCATTCGCTTCTGGCAATCCGATACCAAGCAGGACTGGTACAGGGCAAATGGCTCAGGGCGTGAGCGGATCGTCCAGAGTCGGGAGGGCTTCCTTGCCCCTCTGGACCGGCCGATCGCTCGGGCGCACGGGCTGTCGTTGGCCCAGTACATGCCAAACCAGGACGGTGACGCGGCCTATCCGGGGGTCGGCGCCTTCTACAGCGACTACGACCCGGCGGGCCTGCCGACGCAGCCGGCGGCCCTGCTGCGAGCGATCGAGCGCGAGGTGCGCGCCACGCGGACCCCGCCCACGGCGACGGCGGGTGCGACGGTCTCCGAAGTCGCCACTGCGAGTGTGTTCGAGGTGATCGCCGATCGGCTGCTGTTCGCCGCAACCTCCCCAGCGCTGCGGGCGGCCCTGTATCGGGTGATCGCGCACCTGCCCGGGGTCCAGCTTCTCGGCTGGCAGACCGATCGGCTCGGACGGCGCGGCATCGCGGTGGCGCTCTCACACGCAGAGATTGGCGACGAGGCCACCCGCCGAGAGCTGCTGTTCGACCCCGCGTCCGGCGAGCCGCTCCAGACACAGTTGGTCCAGACGGCACCCCTGATCGACATCCCCGGCACCGCCCCGTTGCCGCGGGGGACCGTTCTGAGATATACGGTGTTCATCGAGCGGGGGGTGGTCAACTCGATCGAGGATCTTCCCGGCGGAGCACGTGTGCCGTATCACCGCACCGTGGACGGCGGTCGATGAGCGGGGCGGCCGCGGACGCGGCGAGTTTCGCCGCGCTGTACACCGAGACCAGTGCTGACGTACTTGCGTTCCTGCTTCGACGCTGCTCGACACCTGAGGACGCCGCGGACTGCCTGGCCGAGACCTATCTCGTCGCATGGCAGAAACGCAATCGGATACCCGCCGGGGCGGAGGCACGCCTGTGGCTGTTCGGCGTCGCGCGGAACGTGATGCGTCGGGGCCACGAACGTCACCGACGTCTCGCCGTCGCGGCGCAGTCGCTCGCAGAGGAGCTGCAGTCGACAGCAAGCGCCCGACCCGCCCTCGCGCCCGATCAGTCCGAATCGATCACGGCCGCCCTCGCAGAGCTATCGGCCGTGGATCAGGAGATCATCACGATGATCTCCTGGGATGGGTTCACGCCCCGGGAGATCGGACAAGTCCTTGGCATCTCCGCGAACGTCGTGCGGGTCCGGGCGCACCGCGCGCGGGCGAAGCTCCGATCGTTGCTCTCCAACGACGCCAGCGCCCAGAGCCCGGATTCTGTTGGCATGGGCGGGGACTCCGGCCGGTAGCGTTTGCGGCATGCCTGAGCTGCGCCAGCCCTTCAAGCCGAGGCTGCGCGGCGTGTTTCACCAATGGGCGTGCGTCGGCGCGGTGCCGCTCGGCGTCGTGCTGGTGATTGCGGCCGGGACGACGCGCGCCCGGATTGCGCTCACTGTCTACTCGGTCAGCCTCGTGGCGTTATTCGGGATCAGCGCGCTGTATCACCGGGTCAGTTGGCGCTCGCTTACGGGGCGCGACTGGATGCGTCGGCTGGACCACTCGATGATCTTCGTGATGATCGCGGGCAGCTATACGCCCTTCGCGCTCCTCGTGCTACACGGCTCGGTGGCGGTCGCGCTCCTCGTCGCGGTGTGGGCCGGAGCGCTGCTCGGGGTCGTCTTGAACCTGGTGTGGAGGAACACGCCGACGTGGTTCCGGGCCGCGCTCTACGTCGGGCTCGGGTGGATCGCGGTGGCGGCGCTACCCCAACTCGGGCCGGCAATCGGGCCCTGGGGCTTGACGCTGCTCGGCCTCGGCGGTGTTCTCTACACGGTGGGAGCCGTGGTTTACGCCACGCGGCGTCCGGACCCGGTACCGGCGGTACTCGGATACCACGAGGTCTTCCATATTCTCGTGATCGCCGCCGCCGTCCTTCAGTACGCGGTTATCGCCTTCTGGATCGCGCCCGGCTGAGCAAGGCGTACGCGGTTCCAGGCGCTGGCGGCTCACGGCCCCTTGGGGCCACCGCCACAGGCCTTGGCGGCGGCTTGGAACGCCGGCGATTGCAGGTTGATCCCCGGCAGGTAGACCAGTTGGTTACCGCTGGAGCTGCTGATGACCTTCGGGTCGGGGAAGTTCGGCACGCTGTGGCTGCGCATGCACTTCGCGAAGTTCAGTCCGCGCCGTTGCTGCTGCGCCGTTTGTGCCGCACTCGCGTAGGCGGACGGCAGGTGCTTCTGGCACTTCGCACGCGCGGCCAGAAACGCCGGCGCGTTTAGTGAAACGCCGTGGACCGAGATCGTGCGCGCGTTCCCTTGGATCAGCATCCCGTTGGTGGTCAAATCGGGGAAGTTCGGCACACCGCTGGCGCGCATGCACTTCGAGAAGGCGAGCCTCGAACCGGTCGCGCTGGACCCGCTACCGGTCGACGTGCTCGAGCCCGAGCTACCCGGCTTGCCCGAGGACCCACAAGCGGCCACGGCGATGGCGCAAGCGACGGCCACCAAAGCCAGCCCGCGGAGATGAGCGACGCGCACGATCTCGTCGGGTCTACCGGACTGCGAGTTACACGGACGTAACCCCAATACTCGCGGGAGCACGCGCGGTGCGATCATGAGCTTCCGGCATCAATGGCGAGCGCCAACGGACGAAAGGGATCCCGATGGAAGCGCACCTCAGCAGCCATCACCGCGACACGATCGAAAGGATCTTCAGCCATCCCCCGAACCGCAACATCGAGTGGCGTCAGGTCGTCTCGCTCCTGGAGACGATCGGAACGGTGACGCACGAGCACAACGGCAAGCTCAAGGTCGCGCTCGGTCCCGAGACGGAGGTGCTGCCCGCGCCTCACGGTAAGGATGTCGACGCCCAGATCCTCGTCGATCTGCGGCGAATGCTGAAGCAGGCCGGCTTCGGACCGGAGGCATCCCCCGCCGTCGACGATCAGAGCACGCGCGATCACGGGGATGGCCAGTGGGGCGAGCCGGTTTAGGCCAGTGCTGCCTAAGTGCCGTCGCGCGACGCCGCTTGGCGCTCGCAGCCGATCGAGACCTGTTCGGTATTGGGCAGTCCTTGCAGCCGGTGGAAGAGCTCTCGCACCTCCATTTCACCGCAGCATGGGATCAGGGAGGTTTCGTGCCGGTGGCTCGGATCGGGTGGGAGTTAGGTCGGAGAATGGCGAGGGAGTTCGCGCCGTAGCGCTCCTCCGCCGTGCATGCGGGTTTGTCTGTCCCCTCGCCATCGGCCGCTACTCGCTTATACGCGGCGACGAATAACACCGAGGTAACGGCGTCACCCACCAGTTACAATTAGCTCCAGCGCCAGGAGCTGATCACCCGGGCCAGCGCGGGCAGGCTCGCCGTGTACCCAGTCGACGAGGCGGTATACGTGATCACGTAGATCCAGCCTTGGTGCTCCATGATCACCTGACGCAGATGTAGCCGCCGTGTCGCCGGGCCGTATAGGTAGTCCAGGACGCGCGCCGACGCGCCACCGACTGTTGTCCGCTCCGGAGTCGAGATCCGGAGAGTCCCTGGCAGCATGACCCTGAGCCCCCTCAGCTCAGCGCGGACGATCGCGTTCATGTCTGTCACCCCAGCGGATGGCTGGCGAACCACGTTGATATTCGTGGTCAGTCGTGCCGCGCGCGGCCCCGTCGCGTTGTACAGAATGTTGATCGGTCCGCCCTGTGCCGACTTGGTCGCGTTCCTGAAGCCGGCGGGGATCGCCGCCGCGAAGCCTCTATCGCTACTGGTCACGCGTCCCGAGGACGTCGTCGTCGTCGATGTGCTTCTCAAACTGGCCGTCGTTGCAGTTGTGTTCGGTGAAGTCGCAGCCGGCGTCGTGGCGGGTGCGGCCAGCGAGCGCGATGAAGACGACGAGGATCCGCAGCCGGCCAGGGCCAGCGCCGCGGTCGCGGCCAGCGCGACGGCGCCGTACCGGATCGATGATCGGGAGAGTGCGATGCTCACGGGGTTGCTCCTTGGAGAGAGAAGGTGTGGGTGCCCCCGACGCCCGAGTCCTGCCGCGCTATCGGAGTCGGAGGGCATGCCACAGGCTCCCTTCCCGAACGCCCGCGCAGTAGGGGACACGGGTCTCGACCCGCGCACCACAGGTGTCGGCTGCGACCCCCCAAGGTGTCGCGGCGTCTGCGCTGTCGGGTCCCAGTATCGGCCGAGCGTTCTTGGGCTCGCGTCGGGACGCGCCGAATGACATCATGCGTGGATGGCCAACAAGAAAGCGGACGCGGTTGAGTCAGGACCGGTGGAGAACATCAAATGGCTCGACGATGTCGCCGACCACGACTACGCCGCCGCCGAGGCCTACCTGTCCCTCAAGCTCGACGTCGAGTCTGCCGGCAAAGTCGTAAAGCGACTGCGCAAGGCGCCGATCACTCGGCGGCGCGCCAACGACATCCTGCGCGCGGCGGGCCTCACTCCCGCCCCGCTCGACGATCCGGGAGTGATGAAGGACCTGATCAAGGTCATCGAGGGCAAGGAGCTCAGCCCAGTGCTCGTCGTCAGCGGCGAGGCCGGCGCGGACATCGCCGACGGTTACCACCGTGTGTCACTCCTTTATCGCCTCGACCCGTACGGTCCGGTCCCGCTGAAGCTCGCCTGACGTGACGGGCGGCTCAAACGATCTATTTCGGCTTCCGCGCTAGGTACGTCTGGCCGGGGTGCAGGACGAGTGTCTTGTGGTGGACGAAGTCGTTGACTAGAACGGAGTCGGTGATGTCGCGGACGAGCGTTCCGTCGCAGCGGTCGGCGATCGACCAGATCGTGCCGAGCACCGTGGCGGCGCTGTACCGCCCGCGGGTCCGGAATCTGCCGTGAGCGCTGGCGCGCAGGAGCTGGAGCGTCCGGCTCGAGGACGCGGCGGCCGACCCATCGAGCGACTTGTGCGACTTGCAGGTCGCGTATGAGGGCGCGCCCTTGAATGCGTTGTTGACGAGTGTCAGCGTCGTCAGGCCCTTGCTTGCCCCGGCTTTCGCCTGTGTCACCTTGAAGACCGCGCCACCAAACTTTCCGGTTTGCGTCGTCTTCCCGCTCCCGGTGGCGCTGGTCAGCGAAAGCGTGCCGTGAAGCGCGTCGACCTCGGCTCCGGACCGGATCTGCCTCGCTCCTGTCAGGGGAACGAGCCGGCCGTTGCTGAGCACGAACACCTTGCCGCTGACGGGCGCGGCGTTCTCTGTCCTGCCCAGCAGCGGCACCGGCGGCTGCGGGGCCTGGTTGGTACGGAACGTCTGGTCGGGACCGAACGTTGTGCCGGCGCTGTTCGTGGCTACGAGGCGCGCGTGGTACACGGCGTTCGGGACCAGCCCGGTTACGTTCGCGACCAGCGGATGGCTGGCGAAGTCCGACCCGACGGACTGAGCAGACGTTGTCTGGTCATACGGCGGGCCAGCGGTCGCACGCAGGCTCGGATCGAGCCCGTACTCGAAATGAGCCGTCGTCGGTAGCCCGCCCGGATTGATCGCCCCGGAAAACCCAGCTGTGGTCGGACTTCCGACAGACGGCGACGAAGCGGTCAAAACGGGAGGCCCCGAAATGCTCGTGGGAGCGCTCGTTTGCGTAGTCGATCCGGCGGCGTTGGTCGCGGTCACCTCGCACTGATACTCGCCTGGCAAGGTGATCAGTACAGAGCTTGTGGTGGCGCCGGCGATGGGCACGCCACCGACCGTCCATTGATACGCGAGGCCTTGCGGGGCGCGGTAGAGGAAGCCACTCAGTGAATCTGCTGCCCAGCTCCCCGAGCTGCACGAGAGTGGCTGGCCGACCTGGCCGGCCCCCGAGACCTGCGGAGTGGCGGTCCCGAGCGGCGCGCGGAGAAGCGCCACGAACCACGGGTCGGTCTCGCCCGTGTAGAGGCTCTGCGGCGGAGCCGTGCCGTCGAGGCTCCCGACCCGGACCGTCCCGGCCGAGAAGTCGCCCCAGTAGATCTTCCCGGCAGCGGCGTCGATCGCGAGCCCCCCGACGCCGCTGGCCTCGCCCGTGTATAGGTTGCTGGCGCCGGTTCCGTCGAGGTTCCCGACCCGGATCGTGCCGGCGAACTCGTTGGTCCAGTAGAGCTTGCCCGCGGCGGGATCGATCGCCAACCCGGTCGGATAGTTCTCGCCGGTGAACAGGTCTGTCGCGCCGGTGCCGTCGAGGTTCCCGACCCGAATCTTGAACGTGTCGTAGCTGCCCCAGTAGATCTTCCCGGCGGCTGGATCGATCGCGACCCCGACCGGGTAGGACTCCCCGGCGAATAGCGTCCTGGCACCGCTGCCATCGAGGTTCCCGACGCGAATGGACCCGGTGCGCGACACCGAGTTCGCCCAATAGATCAGGCCGGCGCTCGGATCAATGGCCACGCCCGACGGTGAGCTCTCGCCCGTATACAAATCCCGTCCACCCGTGCCATCCAGGTTGGCGACCCGGATCGCGCCCGAAGTCGCGTCAGCCCAGTAGATCTTCCCCGCCGCCGGGTCGATCGCTACCCCCTCGGGACTGCTCTCGCCGGTGACCAGGTCGTGGGCGCCCGAACCGGCGAGGTCGCCGAACCGCACCGCCCCGGGGCTCGTGTAGCTCGACCAATAGATGGCATCCGAGGCGAAAGCCGCGGGCGCGAGCCACACCGCCGCGCACATCAACATCCCCAAGACGCAGCCGAATATCTTGCCCCGATGAAAAGCCTGCCTCATAAACCCCGATCCGCGATCCTCGCTAGGTAATAGCCTACCGTACGCGCGGCCGACCGGGCGCGTCTAGGCCCGCGCCGTCGCTAACGCGAAGCCCCCTCAGAGCAGATGGGGCAGCAAGGCTCCCGGGTCCGCGAGGTTGAAGATCGCGATAGCCGCGCACACGACGGCAATGTTGCGGCGAGCGATCTCGCCACTGCGTTGCCCGTGCCAAACGATGAACAGCGCCAGCAGTGCACCGAACAGCGGCGCGAACAGCGCAAGCAGCAGCATGATCAACGTCACCACAACAACGTCAACGGCACGGTTGGTGACACGTGGGAGTTCGATCCGCGGCCGCTGCCGCCGGGTGGCCGCTCGGCGGCGGTGAGTATCAAGATCAGCACCGCACAACGGGCATGTGGCGGCGAACGGATGAATCGTCTCCCGGCACTCCGGGCAGCGGTTCGCGCTCGGCATCGGATGAGACCGTAGCCTGCGGGACCGGGAATTGCTAACGCCGACAGTTCAGCTTTAAGGCTGGTGTTATGCCGTCAGCACGGTCCGCAGTTCAGCCGGGACTTCCGCGATTGACTGCGGCGGTTCCGCCGTCACCGGCATAGTGATCTGCGCGCCCGGCTGCGGTCGCCGGGTCGACGGTCGGCACGGCTGGCCGTTGGCCAGGATCACGCCGTCGCTGCAATGTGCCTCGACGACCCCGTTGCCGAACTGTTCCTCGTAGAGCCGCGCGTAGAGGCCGCCTTCGGCGAGGAGTTCGTCGTGGGTGCCGCGCTCGACGATCGTGCCATTGGCGATGGCGAAGATGACGTCGGCGTTTCGGATCGTCGACAGCCGGTGTGCGATGGCGATCGTGGTCCGGCGTTGGATCAGCGACTCGAGCGCCCGCTGAACGACGCGCTCACTTTCGGTGTCCAGCGCCGAGGTTGCTTCGTCGAGGACGAGGATCGGCGGGTCCTCGAGGATCACGCGCGCGATCGCCAGGCGCTGGCGCTCCCCGCCGGAAAATCGGTAGCCGCGCTCGCCCACAACCGTGTCGTAGCCGTGCTCGAGCGCGGTGATTCGATCGTGAATGAACGCGGCTTTGGCGGCGGCGACGATCTCCTCGTCGGTCGCATCTGGGCGCCCGTAACTGATGTTCTCGCGCACCGTGCCTCCGAACAGGTAGCTCTCCTGGGTCACCACCCCGACCGCGCGTGCGATCGTGGCCGCGGTGAGGTCGCGCACGTCATGACCGTCGAGCCTGACCGCTCCCTTCTCGACGTCATAGAGGCGTGGGATCAGGTACGAGATCGTGGTCTTGCCCGCTCCGGACGGCCCGACCAGCGCCGCGAGTTGCCCCGGCGACACCAGCATCGAGACACCGCGGAGCGCCTCCGTCGGTGCCGGCGCTCCGCCATCTTCGCCGCCGCCGTAGCGGAAAGACACGTGCTCGAGCGCGACTTCGCCGCGGATCTCGCCTGCGTTCAGGTCGAGCGCGCCGCGTCGATCGGTAATCCGCGGCCGGAGGTCGATCAGCTCGAAGATCCGCCCGAACAGCGCGAGCGATGACTGCACGTCGACCGACACCTGGAGCAACTGGTTGATCGGGATCAGCAGCCGGCTTTGCAGGGTCGTGAATGCCACCAGCGTCCCCGCCGAGAGGTCGCCGTGAGTGCCCTGAAGGCCGGCTACCAGATAGACCAGCGCCGGGCTGATCCCAAAGAACGCCTGGGTCACGGCGAAGAACGATCGCCCAGTGATCGCCTGTCGGATCTGCAGGTCGGCCTGGTTGGCGTTCTCGGTGCGGTATCGGTCGACCTCGTGCTCCTGGCGGCCGAACACCTTGGCCAGCAGGATCCCGGACACCGACAGGGTCTCCTGGGTGATCGAACCCATCGCCGCCAGCGAAGCCTGGGCGTCGCGGCGAGCTCTTCGCCGGGCGCGTCCGACCCGCCGGCTGAACAGCACGAACACGGGCGTCGCGGCCAGCGAGATCGCCGTCAGCAGAGGCGAGAGCACCAGCATCGCCACAACGGAGGACACGAACGTGACCACGTTGCTGACGACCGACGACGCCGTTGAGGTGATCGTCGTCTGCACGCCGCCGACATCGTTGGCCAGCCTCGACTGAACCTCGCCGCTGCGAGTCGCCGTGTAGAACGCGAGCGAGAGCCGCTCCAGATGCTCGAACAGCTGGTTGCGAAGCTGCTCAAGCACCCGGTTGCCGACTATCTCGGTCAGCCACGTCTGACCGACGTTCAGGATCCCGTTGACGATCGGGATTGCGATCAGCGCCGCCACAAGCGGATACAGCACTCCGAGATCGGGACCGCCTCGAACGAACAGCGCGTCGTCGAACACCCGACGAACCAACAGCGCGCTGATCACGCTCAACAGCGAGCTGATCAAGATCATCCCGACGATCACCGACAGCGTGCCGCGATGCGGCCGAAACAAGCGGACGATCCGCCGACCAAGCCGGGGTGGATCGGCCTGAGGATCCGATGCAATCATCGCGCGAGCCTAACCGGCCCAGGCGACGTCGCCTGTCGACGCGCATCGGGCGGTCTTTACTCTTGGCCGTGTGTCTGACGTGCTCGAGACGCCGGATCGCGACAACCGGGAGCTCGGCTCGCTGTTGGTGTTGCTACATCGGGCGGATACTCAGGTTCAATCGGTTGAGGCGACGTATCGGATATGGCGACACGAGGAGCGCGCCTCGGCGGCTTGGCGTGCCGGGATCGAGGAGGAGAAGGAACGCGGAGCAGCGATCTCGACCTACGGCGCCTCGTGCACCTCGACCAGCCCTGAGCGTGAGGAGGTCTTCACATCTGGCGGGCTGAGCGGCTCGCGAAGAGCACAGGGCGGTCCCCGTGCCTATGCCCGGAGCCACAACCGAAGCTCGGGAGCGGTATCGGGGAAGGGCTCTCGTTCATGCTCGATCCCACGCCGCTCCTGGGGCTGCTCAGATTCGCCGTCGTCGGTCACAGCCGGGTGGCCGGGCGCGAGACGATTACCGCCGAGGCGGTTCCGCGCCGGCGAGATCCGCGCCACCTCCTCTTCACTTTACGAGCCCCCCTCCCCTAATCGGCCTGGGTGTCCCTCCCTCCGGAGGAGCGGTTTACGTTCGAGCCGCCCGTCGGCGAAGAAATCCAGCCCACCTGGGGACACCCGCCGGAGCGAATCTCGGTTCGCGAGGCCCAGCAGCGCGCGGCGTTCACCGTTCTGATTCCCGATCGGATCCCGAGTGACTGGCGCGTGTCCTGTCTGTTCAGAGAAGCGTCAGGTCGACCGCCTTGGCCAGGCAGTGTCGCGCTCATCTACAGATCGGACGACGGACATGAGAGTGTGTCGCTCTCGCAATTTAGGGCCGCCGACAAGTCTTCGATGATGCTTGCCGATGACGATTGGGAGGACGTGGGGCCCGAGGGGACAGCGATCCGTGCGACCAGGCTCGACGCCAGCTCGGAGGCACAGGCGCAGCTCGAGCACGGCGACACGTTCGTGATCCTGACGTCCCAGACACTTACGCGCGACGAGCTCGCGACGATCGGGGCCAGTCTCAAACCTGCTCCGAGTACGAGCAGCATCTAGCTGCCTAGCCAGGGCACAACTCCGCGCCGCCCTCGATCCCCGCGCGGTTTAGCGCTCGATCGCGGCTGCGATCAGAGAGACTGCTGCGGCGCGGACCGGCCCGGCGATCGTTGGGTCTTGGTCGAGGTTGGCCGCGGCTGAGCCTCCGTCGTAGAGGAGTTGCAGTTGGCTGCCCAGCAACGCTGGATCGGGCGCCCCGGCGGCGGCCGCTAGGTCCGTGAAGAGCTCGCGGATCTCGCGGCGGTAGGCGCGTGCCGCGTCATTGATGCGCCCGTCGCGAGGCGCCTCGGCGGCCGCCGCTGTAAAGGCGCAGCCGTGGTAGTCCGGACGGTCGAACAGCTCCGCCTGCGCGTCGAACACCGCGAGGATGCGTGCCACCGGGTCGACCGCGTCGACCGCGTCGACCGCGGCGTAGAGCCGTCCGACGATCCGCGCGTGGCGCTCGTCGAGGTAGGCCCGGACGAGTTCCTCCTTGCTGCCGAACGTGCTGTAGAGCGATGCCTTGGCGACGCCGGCCCGCTCGATCACGCGGTCGATCCCGACCGACTGGACGCCCTCGGCGTAGAACAGCTCGCCCGCCGCCTCGAGCAGACGCTCGCGCGGCGAGCGGCGCGTGCTGTCGGGATTGGTGCTCGTGGCGGACGGCATCTCAGGACTCCTGGATCGCGATCTCGACGCGGTCGGCGTAGAACGCGACGTGGTCGCGGATCGATTCGACCGCGGCATACGGCTGGTCGTAAAACCACACCGCATCCTCGCCCCGCTCTGGATCGGTATTGATCGACCAGTAGGACGCGTCGCCCTTATACGGGCAGTACGTCGACGTGTCACTTGGGGTGAGCAGGGATTGGTCGACATCCGCGAACGGGATGTAGCGGACCGGCGGGTAGTCGGCTTCCCGGAGCACCAGCGTCGTCGTGCTGTCGGCGAGGGTCGTGCCACCCGCCCGGACGATCACGCGGTCCGGGCTCGGCTCGATCGTGATCGGATGATCGAGGCCAGGGATCTTCATTTCACGGGTCATGGTGATTCTCCAGTCGGAGGGTTGTGGCTAAAGGGTCGCGAGGCAGCCGGTGGTTGCCGCGCTGGTCTTGTTGGCGCGGGCGCGACGACCGTTGACGAGGATGCCGGCCGCGGTGCTGGCGGCCAGGGCGATCACGCCGAGGCCGAACAGTACGGCGGTGTGGGTGACGGTGGTGTGGACGACGAGGACGCCGGCGCCGATCGCGGGCAGTCCGAGCGCCAGATAGCAGATCACGTAGACGACGGCGATCACGCCGGCGCGCTCGTCCGCCGGGGCGAGCGGCACGATCGTCCGCAGGCCGCCCTGGAACCCGCCGCCGAACCCGGCACCGGCAATCGCAGTGCCGGTGAAGAACAGAATCGGCGAGCGGGCCGGCACGGCCGCGAGCAGGAGCGCAACGCCGACGATGATCAGGCCGGCGCCGGCGAGCGCGAACGTGCGCGCGTCGGTCCGGTGGAACGCGAGGACGGTGAGCGCGCCGCTGCCTGCGAGTACGAACAGCCCGGCGCCCCCGAGGATCGTCGAGTTCGAGCCGTCGACGAGGGCGGCGAGGGATGGGCCGAGCGACGCGTAGAAGCCGGCCAGTGCCCACACGGCTACCAGCGACGGCGCGGCAACCGCAAGCGCGCCACGGACGGGCCGGGAACCCCAATTTCGGGTAAAACCCCCCCGGGGACCCCGGAGTCCCGCGCTCTGCCCCCCGAACAACACCCCACCGAGAAAAACAACTGCGGGGCCCCCCCCCCACCGCCCCGAACCGGCCCCCCCCCCCGCCCCCCCCCCCCCCCCCCCCCCCCCCCCCCCCCCCCCGGGGCCCCCCCCGACCGCGGCGCCGGTGGCAAGGCCCTGGAGGACGCGAGCGAGCAGCAGCACGTCAAGCCCGCTCGCCGTGGCGAACAGGAACATCACGCCGGCCTGCGCGACGAGCGCGGCCGTTAGCACCGGCCGGCGGCCGATGTGGTCAGACAGCGCGCCAAGCACTAGCAGCGACACGAGCACGGCCACCGCATAGACACCGAACACGACGGTGACCGCCACCGGCGAGAACCCCCAACGCGCCTGGTAGATCGCGTAGAGCGGCGTCGGCGCACTCGAGCTGGCCAGCAGCGTGACGAGGATCGACGTGAGCAGCGCGAACGCCGCGCGAGGCTTCAGATCCGTGGCGCCCGTCACGAGCGCACGCGCGCCGAGGAGCCGGCGGCTGGATCCATTGAAGCTGAGGGCGGAGGGGAGCGAGCTCATATCGGGTCCTTTGCGTCGTGAACAGACCTTTCTGTCTGGCCGCGCGGCCTAGCAGACAGACCGGTCTGTTTGCAAGGCCGATCGTTCAAGGATCCGCGTTCTGGCGCCGCGAGTACCGTGGACCGGTGGCTGCGACCGCAAGCCAATGCACCGAGAGACCAAGAGGAGAGTGACATGCCCGAGGTTCACGTCTACATGGCTGCCGGCCGGACCAGTGAACAGAAGAAGGGGATGATGCTCGACATCACCCGCGCGCTGGTCGACAACCTCGGCGTTACGCCGGAGGTCGTGACCGTCCAGATCATCGAGGCGCCGTTGGCCGACAAGATGAAGAACGGCCAGACGTTCGCCGAGCGGTAGATCGACGGCAGCCTTGACGACAGCCGCGGGCGGCGACTCGGCGAGCGCTCCCGACGCTGACCACCTGCTGCGGGCGCGGCGCGCGCGTGCCCGCGGGACTTGGTCTATCGCCGCCGAAGCAGCCAGCCCACGAGCAATCCGCAGGCGAACGCTCCAAGAGCGGTGAACGGGACCGGCCTGTTCTTGACCGTCGAGGTGATCTGTTGTGCCCCCTCGCCGGCGGAATCGGGTGCCGTCTCCCTAGCCCGCGAGGCGAACTCGTCCTTCTTGGTTTGGGCGGTGTCCTTGAGCGAGTCGATCCGCTCCTTGGCTCGCGCCCTGACGTCGGTCTTCGCGGCCAGCGCCTCGACCGTGTCGCCTAGCTCCTCGCGCGTCTGCTCGATGTCGACGCGGATCTCCTCTGGGGATTTCTGACGGCCCTCGTCAGCGGCGGCGCTCATCGGCGACCCGCCTTCGCGCGCTGCTTGGCCAATTCGACGTCCTCCTTCACGGTCTCAACCGTCTGTTCGGGCACGGGCGGAACGCCCTTCTCGACCTTGGTCTTGCCGGCCAGGGCCATCACGCCCGCGATCACGGCGTAGACGGCTGCGACGATCAGAGCTGCCAACCACGCCGTCATCGCCGTGGCCAGCGCCAGGATCACGCAAGCGGTCAGCGCCCCGAGGGCGTACAGACCGAACATGGTCGCGCCCCCGAACATCCCAGCGCCGAGCCCGGCCTGCTTGCCTTTCGCGACGAGCTCGGCCTTGGCCAGGTCCACTTCTCGGCGAGCCAGCGTCGTGGTCTGATCGGACAGCTGTTTGAGAAGCGCGGCGATCGAGCGATCACTCAGCCTCGAGTCTGCGCTCTCGCGACGCACATCATTCCCGGACATCGGATCTACATCCTCCCCTCGCACCCACGCGTACCGTCCCGCCTAGCTCGTCTACGCGGAACCTCTCACCCGAGCTACCCGCAGGCGATGCCTTCAATCAAGGCATGCCGTCGTTCAAGATCTCCGACCGTTACTGTTTCAGGTGTGGTGAGCCTCCTCGACCGGACGACTGCGTACGCATCCCGGCCGTTGGGTAGCCAGGTGAGATATGGACGAGCTCTTTCAGGCGGAGTGGTGTCCGTACTCGCGTCGCGTTCGCCAACGCTTCACCGAATTGGGGGTCTCTTTCGTCGCTCGCCCCGTGCCGGCGGAGCGTGCAGATCGCGAGGAGCTGCGGCGCAAGACCGGGAGCGATGAGATCCCAGCGTTGCTGCTCGAGGACGGGAGCGCGATCAGCGGCGACACCGACGAGATCATCGCCTACCTCGACGAACGCTACAGCGACCGAACCGACGCGCAGCGGCACCGCGACGCAGCTGCGGAGCACGACCGGATCTGACGCTTGGTCCCGCGTCCGCGGCGAGGCAGCGCCCACGCTTCAAAAGTGGTAGCCGAGGGTAGAGGTTGGCTACAACTCACAAACCCCGAGGGAGGGTCAGTGATAACACTCGGAGTGATACTCCTGATCATCGGTTTCATTGCCAAGATCGCAATCCTCTGGACGATCGGCATCATCCTGGTGGTCGTCGGATTGATACTGGCGGTGCTCGGCATGATGGGCCGTGCCGTCGGTGGGCGAGCGCATTACTACTAGCGCTTACGCGTTGGCGCCGAGTACGCGCACGCGGCTCGGCTGATCCTCCCGGGCCCGAGCCGCAGTCGCGGCCGGGCCTCGCGGAGGCGGTATCCGGCGGGGCGGTATCGGCCGGGGCGGAGGCGGTATTCGCGCCGCGACGGTCCGAGCTGGCTCTTCCCACGGCGCCGGGTGCACCCGCCCTGTAAAACGCAGCAAACCACCGCCCCTCGCGCCCGTGGCGCCCCGACCCGGGCGTGTTTCCGCGACAGACCGTCGGGTAGGGCTAGACGGGGACCGCAAACGAGAGGAGCTCGAAAGTGGGCATCACCGACAAAGTCACAGGCCGGATAAAGAAAGCCGCCGGCGACCTTGCTGACGACCCGTCGCTCAGACGCGAAGGGCGTCAGGAGGAGCGCAAGGGCGAGGCCAAGGAGGAGCTGAGCAAGGACACGGAGCGCGTCCAGGAGAAGGCCGAAGAGGTCGCTGACCTCGAGCGCAAGACGGCGTAGTCACTGATCACTTGACACACACGCCGGCATGTCGCCGCAGTCCGTAGCCGTTCTGGACATCGACGGGACGCTCGTCGATACCAATTACCACCACGCGATCGCGTGGTTCCGAGCGTTTTGCCGGCACGGCATCGTCCTCCCGATCTGGCGGATCCACCGCCACATCGGGATGGGCGGTGACCAGGCAGTGAAGGCGCTCACCGACGAGCGGACCGAGCAGGAGCAGGGCGACGACATCCGCGACGCGGAGAAGCGGCTGTACCTCCAGTTGATCGACGAGGTCAAGCCGATGGAAGGCGCGCGCGAGCTGATCGAAGAACTCAAGCGCCGGGGGCATGCGGTTGTGCTCGCGAGCTCGGCCAAGGCTGACGAGGTCGACCACTACCTCGACTTGCTCGATGCGCGCGAACTCGCCGACGCGTGGACGACATCCGCGGACGTCGAATCGACCAAGCCCGAGCCCGACCTCGTGAGCTCGGCGCTCGAGCGCGTCGGAAGCTCTCCGGACGATGCGGTGATGGTCGGCGACACTCCATGGGACGTCGAGGCCGCACGTAGGGCAGGTGTGCCGACGCTCGCAGTCCGCACGGGCGGCTTCGCGGCGGCGGAGCTCGAGGACGCGGGTGCCGCCGCCGTGTTCGAGTCGGTCGTCGAGCTGTGTGAGAAGCTCGACGAAACGCCTCTGCGCTAAGGGTCCTACGGACCCTGAATCACGCGGCGACGCGCTCGAGCGCTGAGGACTTGGTGTTGCCGTCGACGAGTTCGAGGACCGCGCGCTCGACCCTCGTCCGCACGCGATCGTCGGTGACGTCGAGCGAGGGAATCCGCTCCAGCGCTGCGGCGATCGTCCACCCGGACAGGTAACGGTCGAAAACTCGTGGATCGATGTACGACCTACGCGCCACCGCGGGCGTGTTACCCAGCAGCTCCGACACGGACCCCACCGCATCCTTGATCGCGCGTCTGCGAGCGGTCTTCGATCCCGCCTCCCGTCCATCGGCTGCGAGCGTGACGGCTGCCATCACGGTCGCGTTCCAGGTCCGGAAGTCCTTGGCGCTGGCCTCCTCCCCGAGATGCTCCTTCAGGTATTCGTTGATGTCATCCGAGCGCACGTCGTGCCACCTTCGCCCGTCGCGGTAGGCGAGCAATCCCTCCGGGCCGCCCCGGCGCCGTTTAAGCGTTCGGATCAGTTCGATCGACGTCGGGTCCTCGATCACCTGCCGACGGCGGGCTCCTCCCTTGCCCGGGTAGTCGAACGCGATTGCGCAGTCCTCGATCCGGATGTGCTGCTTGCGGATCGTGGCGAGGCCGATGCCGCTGTCGTCGTCGGCGTACTGCTCGCTGCCGACGCGGAACATGCCGATGTCGAGCAGCCGTACCGCTAAGGCGAGCACGCGCTCGCGATTCGGCTCCTCTCCATCGCCCAGTGTCCTCGCGAGTCGGCGGCGCAACCGTGGCAGCGACTCGGCAAAGCCCACCATCCGGTCGAACTTCTCCTGGTCGCGGCGCTCGCGCCAGCGCGGGTGATACAGGTACTGCCGCCGGCCGGCGTCATCGACACCGGTCGCCTGGAGATGGCCGAGCGGGTCCGGGCACACCCACACGTCCTTCCACGCCGGCGGGATCGCGAGCTCGCGGATGCGCTCGAGCTCCTCGGGGTCGTCGATCCGCCGCCCCTGCTCGTCCTCATAGCTGAAGCCACGGCCGCGGCCCACGCGATTGATACCGGGGGTCGAGCAATCCGAGCGACGTAGGCGTGGTCTGCGCACAGCTGCCCTCGAAACGGCTCGAGCCCCCGGTTCCGCGACGACGAATCGCTACGCGGCGACGCGCTGCTTGTGCTTGCCCTCGGCGAACTCCTCGACGATCTTCGCGCAGAAGGCCGGCAGGTCATCCGGCTTGCGGGAAGTCACGAGGCCGTTGTCGACCACGACCTCCTCGTCAACCCAGTCCGCGCCCGCGTTGCGCAGGTCGGTCTGAAGGCTCGGCCACGATGTCACCTTGCGGCCCTTGGCCACTCCGGTCTCGACCAGCATCCACGGTCCGTGGCAGATCACGCCCACGGGCTTGTCCTGCTCGAAGAACCCACGGACGAACTTGACTGCGTCCTTGTTGAGGCGGAGCTGGTCCGGGTTGGCGACGCCGCCCGGCAGCACCAGCCCATCGTAATCGGAGGGGTCGGCGTCGGCGACCGCCACCTCGGCGGTCATCTTGTCGCCCTTGTCGAAGTGCTTCCACATCTCGACCTCACCCTTCTCGAGCGAGACGATGTCGGTCTCGGCACCCGCCTTGCGGACTGCCTCGAGCGGCTCGGTCACCTCGACCTGCTCTGCCCCGTCGGTGAAGAGGAATGCCACACGCTTGCCCTTGAGCTCGTCAGCCATGCCACGGCTCCTTTCGTTTCGTTCTCGGGTACTACCTCATCCCCTACCCCGGCGAACCCGGGGACGAACAGGGGCGAGCATCCTCAGGACGCGGGCGGCGCCGTTCAGGCCGCACGTGCGCAACATCACGAAACCGTCATCGACAATCTGGCGGACCGTGTTCCCTTGATAGATCCAGGCCGGGTTGCGCCTGTACACCGATGCCAGCTTGCGCGCGCTCGATGTCGCCGAGGCCTCGAGGTTCGCGATGTCAGCCCGGTGGTCACCGGGGAACGCGGTGACCTGGTAGCTGAGTCCGCAGTCGGTCGAGATGTCGCCGGTGGCGCTCTCGAGCTTCTTCGCCTGCGCGAACGGGGCCTGCGGCGGTGTGGCGCCGCACCCCGCACCGGCGAGCGCCACCGCAGCCGCGAGGCAGGCGACCAGACGGCGGATGATCGAGCGCCGAATGTGAGCAGGATCAGGCAGGCTCCGCCGAGCACCGCCGTGGCCGCCGTCCACCACGCGACGTAGTCGCCGATGTGGCCGCTGTGGAGTTCACGCAGAGCGGTGAGTACGGATCGCGGCGGTCCCTCGAGGCCGCTCGGCAGCCGCTGACGGAGCGGGGCGCCGAACAGCGTCAGCGCCGCGATCGCCAGGGCACCGAGCGTGCCCGCGGCGCCGTACAGGTAGTCGAACGTCTCGACGTGGCTCGTCGCCGCACGGGCGAAGTGCGCCGCGCCGCCCCGCAACACCCAGGTGGCATAGGCAGCGTGATCGGTGAAACGTGCCGCTGCGGCCTCGACCGCCGGGACGAGCCCGGGATGAGGCCGACGACGATCGCGGCGAGCAGCAGCACCGCGGGCACGGCCAGCATCGGCGGCGGGGTGAAGTCGCGCTCGACACGCTCCTCGTCCCCCTCGGGCGGCTGGCGCAATTGCACGTCCTCCTCTCGCGAGGACGCCCCCCACCCGAGGAAGACACGGCCCGTGACCCGCAGGACGGCGCCGCCGGTCAGGATCGACGAGGTTACGAACACGGCCGGAAGCCATGGAAACCCTTGCTCGAGCGCCGCACTGTCGACGAGCGACTTGCCGAAGAACGCAGTTACGCCTGGGAGCGCGCTCAGCAGCAGCCCGCCGACGCCGAACAGCACGCCCGCGACTCGAAGCTCGCGCCCCCGGCCGTGCAGGTCGAACTCGTCGACGGTGCCGAACCGGTGCAGGAGAACCCCGGCGAGCATGAACAGGGCACCCTTCGTGAGCCCGTGACCGATCACATACGTGGCCACGCCGGCGACGCCGTGGGCGGTGAGGAATCCGATCCCGCACACGAACACGCCGATGTGGCTGATCGTCGAGAACGCCAGCAGCCGCTTGAGGTGGCGTTGCGTGTAACACATGACCGCGCCCCACAGCGCGGTCACCGTCCCGAGCGCGACGAGAATCACACGGAGTTCGGCCGCGTGGGGACCGAGCGCGCCGGCGAAGATCGTCCAGTACAGCCGCGCGACTGCGTACACGCCAAGCTCGGCCATCACGCCGGAGAACAGGACGCAGACCGGGGTCGGCGCCACGGCATGCGCATCGGCGAGCCAGAAGTGCACGGGGACCGCCGCGGCCTTCGTCAGGAAGCCGGCGAACAGGAGCACCATCGCCACGATCACGAGTGCGTCGGCCCGGTGACCATCGAGGGTGGCGCCGATCTGCGCCATATTGAGCGCGCCGGTCCGGGCATACAGCAACGCCAGGCCGATGAAGATCGCGTATGCCCCCACGCTGTTGGTGATCGCGAAGTTGATCGCGCCCTGGATCGGCCCGCGCTCCTCGATCCGGTACGCGGTCAGCGCGTAGGCGACCGCGCCCATCAACTCGAAGAACACCAGCATGTTGAAAAGGTCGCCGGTCAGGCAGAAGCCGACCATCGCGGCCATGAACAGGAGCATGAGCGCGTGGAACAGGCCGTCGGCGTCGTCGAAGTAACGCCACGAGTAGATCAGCGCCGCGGTCACGAGCACCGCCGCGAGGGTCGCCATTCCGGCCCCGATCGGGTCGATCGAGAGCGAGATCCCGATCGTGACCGAGTGACTCGGGCGCCAGCCGCCCATCCAGTAGGCGAACGGATGATGGACCGCGCGGACGAGCAGGATCGCGCACAGTGTCACCACGGCCGCTGCCACGCCGGCGGCGGCCAGGTCGTTAACCATCCGCGGCGACCAGTGCCTTACCGCCACCAGCGCGGCGGCTCCGATCAACGGCACGACGACCGCGAGTGCAGTGACATGCATCGAGCGCTCGTCTCCCGAGCCCGCGCGCGCGTTAGTCGCGCAGCGCGCGAAGCTCTTGCGGGTCGATGCTTCCGAAGCGCTTGTGGGCTTGCACGGCCAGCGCGAGCAGCATCGCGCTGACGGTGGCCTCGATCACGATGTCGGTCAGCACGAGCACCTGCACGACCGGATCGACCGCCTTCGTCACCTGCGGGATGTCGGCAAAGATCGGAGCCCGCCCGCCGCTGGTGTAGCCGACCGCGAGCAACACCACATACGTGGCCGACTGGACCACGGTCAGCGACAGGATTGCGCACACGAGGTTGCGGGTCGAGACGATCCCGTACAGGCCCACGAGAAACAGCCACGCGGCCACGGCGTAGGGGAGGAAGCTCATCTCATCGATCGCCTTCGCGTCTGACAAGGATCGCCTGGTCGAAGAACTCGCTCCAGCCGACGAGGAAGGCTCCGCTCACCTCGAGCCCGACGGCGACACTCGCGACGTCGATCTGCCCGGCTGACAGCAGGTGCCCGGGGATCCCCAGTGGGAGGAAGTTCTTGAAGAACACTCCGGCGAACACGAGCCCACCAAGTCCGATCAGCGCGTAGCCCACGGCCCCGGCCGCGTCGCCGAGCTCGATGACCGTGTGGGGCGCGAGCGCCTTCATGCGCAGATAGCGACCCGAGAGGAACGCGACGAGGGGGCCGGTGGCCAGGATCACGCCGCCCTGAAAGCCTCCTCCCGGCGTGATCTGTCCGTGCACGACGATGTACACCCCGAGCGCAATGATGCTCGGGATCAGCCCGAGCGCGAGCGCCCGCAGCGCGGAACTGGCGCCGGCGAACTGGTGCTCGTCCCCCTCCTCCTGGCGCGGTCGTTCGTGCTCGTCCCTCATCTCACGCAGGATCAGCACGATCCCGAGCACCGAGGCGAACAGGATGAATTCCTCGCCGAGCGTGTCGAACGCCCGGAAGTCGAAGTTGAGGCCGGTCACGAGATCGGTGGCGTGTCGCTGGGCGACGCCGATGCCGTCGAGCACGCGGCCGTACACGCCCTGATAGTGACCGAACGCGGGAATGCCGCCGAGGCCGTAGACGAGCACCACGCCGAGCCCGGCGGCGCCGACGCCGAACAGGAGCAGCCGGGCCGTTCGGCTCAACGTTCCTCCTCCCGCCGGGCGCGCTCGTGCTCACGGATCTTGCGGAGCGCGAGCAGGAGCATGACCGGCAAGCCGACCGTCGAGACCACGATCTCGGAAAGCGCCACGTCGGGCGCCTGGAACACGAAGAACAGCATCGTCAGCGCCAGTCCGTAGATACTGAGCACGAGGGCCTGGCGGAGGGGATCCTTTGCCGCCACGACGGCGCCGCCTCCGAGCGCCACCGCCGCGAGCGCCGCGATCTGGAGCACGGTCACTGTTCGTCCTTGTCACGCGTCTTCGCGCGCCAGTCGCCGTGGTCGCGGATCAGCAGGCTGCGGGCGGTCGTCTGGACCATGACCGGCCCGGTCAGCACCAGCACGACGCCGACCAGCAGGGCCTTATCGCCGATCAGCGAGAACGACTCGCGCACGACGATCGCGACTCCGATCAGGAGCGCCCCAAACCCGGCCACGCCGACGTAATGCAGGCGGTCGTAGACGTCGCGCATCACGCATAGCCCGAGTACGGCGATCAGCTCGAGCAGGCCGCCCGCGATCAGGAGTACGACCGCCACCACTGCGCGCCAGCTCACAGGTCACGCTCCATCAGCCGCGCGAACAGCATCGAGCCCACGAGCGACATCGGCACGAACACGACCGCGAGGTCGACGAACGGTTGCCGGTGAAAGCCCTCGGCCAGGAGCATCAGGATCGTGCTCAACAGGACCGCGGCCACCTCCAGCGCGGCCAAGCCGTGTGGGGGTGCGGCCACCAGTGCGACCGCGAGGCACGGGATCGGCGCGAACCCGAGGACGGCGGCGGCGATCTCCCACTCGTTCATCGTCGTCTCCCGCTCATTCGCGTCGGAGGCGGAGGACGTCGATCGCCTCGTCGCCGCCACGCCGGCGAAGCTGGTGGCCGAGCAGCAACTCGCGTTCGGCGTCGACGCCGATGATGATCGTGTTCGGCGCGAACGAGCCGAACGACTCCGCGAGCGCCCGGCGCGCTGTCTCGCGCTTCTCGGCGTTCGTCTGGAACGGCACAGATCGGAACTCCCCGTTGACCTCGCGCGGTCGGATGAATTGGCGGGCGGCGAGCCAGGTGAGCGCGAGCACGTCCGACGGGACGCCCCGGAGCGGCCGGTACAGGCGCCCGAGCCACCGCAATCGTGCGCTCATCCCGCCGGCCACGCGTTGTTCGCGTGCTAGTTCGAACCCGGTCGCCGCGATCGTCGCCGCCCCTGCTCCGACGATCAGCTCAGGCAGGTCGGTGGTGTCGATCAGCAGTAGGTAAAGCGCTCCGGCGAACAGCCAGCCGAGCCACCACGCTATGAAGCGCCTGCCTCTAACTCTCATTGGCCGCGAGCGCACGGTCGATGTCGGCGTCGGCTGCCATACGACCGCCGTTACCCAGGGGCGGACCGGGCAAGCAGAATGGTCCCCGCCCGCGCCGCGCCCGCCGGCTTGAGCGTGACCAGCGGCGGTCGCTCGGTCACGGGTACCTCGGCAACCGCATGGTCATCCCACGGCCGGAGGTAGTGACCGCCCGCCGTGCTCCGAGCACCGCCGATCCGTCTCTCCACCGCGGCGAGCACGGCGTAAGCCATCTCCCCGAGGGCGCGCAGCGGCTGATGGCGGTTCTGCCGCTCGCCGAGATGACACTCGGCCAGGGTCTCGAGGCCGTGCCGACGCAGCGCGTCGATCAGCACCGCGATCTCGACTCCGTAACCGACCGGGAACGGAATCGATTCGAGCAGCGGCCGGCGACCGGCGAACTCTCCGGCCAGGGGCTGCGCGAAACCGGCCAGCCTCGGCTCGTGAAGGTTGATCAGCGGTCGCGCCATCAACTCGGTGACCCGCCCGCCTTCGTTCGGCAAGGCGACGCCGCCGGCGAGCAGCGGACGATCGAACGCACCTTTCACCAGCTGTAGCGAGGGGTCGGCGAGCAACGGTCCGATCAGTCCCTGGAGGTGTCCCGGGATCCGGGTTTGCCGTGTCCCCGTCGAGGAAGCACACGATGTCGGTATCGCAGACGTGGAGAGCTCGCCACATCGCGTCGCCTTTACCGAGCGCCGGACCGTACTCGGGAAGCACCTCGTCCTGGTCGATGACCCGCGCGCCGGCCGCGCGCGCGACGCCCGCGGTTCCGTCAACCGAATGGGCATCGACGACCACGACGTCGTCGACCACGCCCTCGGCGCGCAGTGGACCGACGGTACCCGTGAGCACGCCGGCGACGGTGTCGGCGCACTCCTTGGTCGGGACCACCACCCCGACCGACGTCGTACGCTTCCAATCGCACAGCCGTTCGGGCGGGAACGCGCTCGCCACATAGCGCCGATGCGCCGCCCACGAAGACACGGCAAGGTCGACCGACAGCCCCCGTGCGGCGCGGCCCACGGACCGAGCTGAGGTGCGCACGCGGACATCGTCGGTGCGAAGGATCGGGATCCCGGCCTGGGCCAGTCGCTCGGCAAACGCGGCATCCTCGAGCGCAGCCACCGGCTCGATGCCGCCGACCGCGCGATACACCCAGGCGGTGACTCCGATCGATGCGCCCGCGAAGTGATGGTGAGCGGCGCCCGGATCGCTCCGACGGATCCGTTCGAGCCGCTGGGCGGCGTCGCGCTCGCGACGGTGCAACACCGCAGGGGCCAGGCGAATTGCTTCCTCCGGCGCGAGCTCGATCAGTCCGGCGACCGCACGCGCACCGGCACGGACGTGCGCGAGTTGGCGCGCGAGCCAGTCCGGGGCGGGCCGGGAGTCGGCGTCCGTGCATGCCACAAGTCCGTCGTCGAGTCCGACCGCGAGCAGCCGCTCGGCGGCCACATCCATCCCCGCCCGTCGCGCCGCGCCCGCGCCGGTGCCGGGTCCGTCGACCAGCGAGAGCCGGAGCGAGAACCTGCTCGCGGCGTGCGCGGCGACGTCCGCGGTTCGGTCGGAGCAGGCATCGATCACGACGATCACCTCGAACTGGTCTCGCGACACCGTCTGGGCGCCCAGCGCGGCGACGCACCCCGCGATATGGTCTTCCTCGTCGCGCGCCGGGATCACCACGATGCTCGCTAGCGCCATGGCGCTCCCTCGGCGATCAGTGAGCGGCCGCGTTCGTAGTCCTCGTCAGTCTCGTGCGTGAGTACGCCGACGATCCTTCCGTCACGGCCATACCACGCGGTGAATGCGCCACCGCCGTGGTGCTCGAGCCGGGACTGATCGAACCCGTCTCCCCAGGCCGCGTACTTGAGGACATGGGCACCAATCGTCGACCAGAATCCGGGGACGGCGTCCCAGCGCGCCTCCTCCCCGGCGGCGCTGCGCCCCGCGACCTCGCCTTGGCCGAGCGCATCGCCCCAGTGCTCTACGCGCAGAGACCGACCGGCGGCCGCGTTCTCGGCGAAGGCGACGTCGCCGGCGGCGTAGAGACCGTCGTGGGTCGTGCGCATCGCGGCGTTCACCGGCACGGCACCTCCGCACAGCTCGAGCCCGGCGGCGGCCGCAAGCTCGCCGCGCGGCGCCACGCCGGCGGCCATTACCACCACCGCAGCTTGCGTGCGGACGGTTCCGGCCCGCACCTCGAGCGAGCCATCGACGGCCGCGATCTCCTCGACCTCCGCGCCGAGGTTGACGTCGACGCCTTCGGTCTTCAGCCAGCCGGTAATCTCCGTCGCTGCCTCGGGACCGAGGCGGGCGGAATTGGGCTGCTCCTCGTCCGAGATCAGCGTCACGTCGTCGCCGCGCCGTTTGAGCGACGCCGCGATCTCGCACCCGATGAAGCCTGAGCCGATCACGACGACGGGGCCTCCGTTCTCCAGGCGTGCGATCAACTCGCGCACGTGGTCGAGCGTCCGGATCACTCGGACCGCGGGGTGGTCGGCGCCGGGAATCGGCAGCCGGATCGGCTCGGCGCCGGTCGCGAGCACACAGCTCCGGTAGCGGAGCTCCCGCCCGCCGGACAGCGCCACCACGTGGTCGTCCGGGTTCAGGCTGACCGCGCGTCCGCTGAGGAGGCGGACGTCCTGCTCGAGCAACCACGCCTCGCCCTCGATTGGCAGATCGTCCTCGCTGGACTCTCCCCGAAGCAGCTCTTTCGTCAGGGGCGGGCGGTTGTACGGCATCCGGTGCTCGTCGCTGACGATCCCGACGGTGCCGCGCCCGCGGGCGTCCCGATAGGCCCGCGCCGCGGACAGCCCGGCGGGGCCGCCGCCGACCACGAGCAGTTCGAACTCGTCGCTCATGCGCGCTCGAGGACGTCGAGCCGGTAGTCGCCGGTGCCGCCGGCGCTGACCGTCGCCAGCCATGGCTGCTCTTGCAGAGGCGGTGTGAACCTGCTCGGCGTCGAGCGGTCGCTCCGGTCCGGTGGGACGCCAGTGAGCCGCGACCAGACGACCGCCCCGGATCATCGACGACTCAAGCCGTCCGAGCGTCCGGGAGAGCTCCCCGGCGGTGAGGTAGTAGAGGATCTCGGAGGCGACCACAAGGTCGAAACGCCGGATCGGGATCGAGTCGGGGATCTCGCCGAGGATCGTGTCGACCTGCTGGACGCCGGCGAGCCGACGGCGGGCGGCCTCGACCGCCGTCGGGGCGCCGTCGATCGTGGTCAGCCGCTCGCAACGAGGGGCGAGCAGCTCGGTGAACACGCCGATCGAGGCTCCCAGCTCCAGCGCATCGGCGAACGGTCCGTCGCCGCAAGCCGCGAGCGTCGCGCTGTACTTGTCGCGCTCGTACTCGCTCGACGCGTATCGCCAGGGATCGGGATCGACCTGGTAGCGGGCCTCGAAGTCGGCAAGTGACATCCGCATTCGGATCAACTCCCCCCGAGTGCCGCGTCGCCTAGACGCGCGAGCAGCGGGTCGAGCCGGTGCTGGAGCAGGAACACCTCGAGGTCGCGCCGGGCGCGGTCGAGTGCGCCGCCGCGCGCGAACGGCCTCGACCCACACGCGCGCGCGGCTTCGTCGAGCAGCACCCGGCACGAGTCGGCGATGCCCACGCGCGCCTGCACCGAGATGTCCGGAAGCGCTTCCTCGCCGGCGTCCATGGCACGTGCCGCTCGCTCGATCCACAGGTCGATCGTCCGCTGCGCCGTGAGGATGCGGCCGGCGGCGAGCGCCTCGAGCGGCCCGTGTCCGGGGCGCGCCGCGAGCTCGTCGAGTGCAGCGCGCACAGCCGTATCGGCCATGCCCGGCCCAGCTCGCCGCGGTGCGGAGCGCGTCCCGCGAGAACCACGGTTGCGCGGCGAGAGATCCTGGCGCGCCGAACCGCGCGATCACCGGGGCGTTGCGGAACACGACCCGGTGAGACACCGACGCCCTCAGCCCATGTGACCGGAACCAGCTCGCGTCGACCTCGACGCGGCTGTCGGTGAGGTCGACCCACACCGCCAGCGGCGGACCGTCAGCGGATTGCCGGGCGAGGATCAGCGCCCGATCGAGGCCGCCGGCGCCCGAGCAGAACGTCTTCACGCCGCGCAATACATCGACTCCGTCGAGCGACAGCAGGGCCGCTGGCGGCCCCTCCCCCGGAACCGGGTCGCCGCCCCACACACCCGCGCGCAGATGCCGGGCGCCCACCGCCGCGAGCTCACGGTCTCGGACTTCGGCGGGAGCCTGCACCGCCAGGCGCTCGACGGCGTTCAGGTGCCCGTCGAAGATACGCCCGACCGAACCGTCGGCACGCGCCACCTGCCTGACGAGGTCGAGCTCTTCCGCGGCGGACGGGCGCGACGTTCCCGCGCGCGCATTCCACGCCAGCATTCCGGCGCGCTCGAGCAGCCCGATGGGTCCGTCGGGAAAGCTTGGCGTTAGCCTCGTCGTCGCGCGCGGCGGCACCGGACTCGATCTCGGCGAGCACGTCATCCAGATCTGACGGCACCGCGTCCACCGATGCGCTCACGCGACTGGCTCCAGTTCGAGACCGGCCTCGAGCGCGTGGTCGGCAACGAGCCGTGTGTAGGCGATCGTCTCGCGCACGTCGGTCCTCCTCGCTCCCGGGCCGATCCAGTCGTGGGCGAGCACGATCGCGCCGTCGCGCAGGCCGTCCCGCGTCGCCCGGAACATGTCGGCGGCGGCGTCGCCCCGCCAGTCATGGGTGTCGACGGTCCAGCAGATGATCCGCAGCCCGTTCTCGACTGCGACCTCATCCGACCACGCCGCGGTGTCGCCCCACGGAGTCCGCCACAACGTCGGCTGTACGCCGAACGACCCCAGCAGGTCCAGCGCACGGGCGGTGTCTCGCCGTCCCCACTCGATCGAGCGCTGCGAGTGCCGGACATGCTCATCGCAGTGGAGACCGATGACATGACCGCCGTCGACGATCCGCGAGATCACCTCGGGGTGCGCGGCGGCACGCGACGCGATCGGAAAGAAGGTGGCGTGGGCGCCGACCTCTGCGAGCAAGTCGAGCAGGCGCGGCGTCCATTCCGGATCCGGACCGTCGTCGAAGGTGAGGGCCAGCCTCGGCATCATTCCCCCTTTACCCACCGACAGCGTGACAGCACCTTCCGCGCGCCTGATTCACGCTCGGGATCGATGGGTACGCGAACGACATGGCTCAGCAACTGAACGTCGCAGAACTTCAAATCTCCTCTCCCGCGTTCGATGACCACGGTCCAATTCCGGAGCGGCACACCGGTGATGGTGAGGATGTGTCACCCGCGCTGACGTGGTCGGGTGTCCCCGACGGCACGAGGGCGTTCGCGATCGTGATGCACGACCCGGACGCGCCGCTTGTTGACGGCTTCACTCACTGGGTGGCCTACGGAATCCCGAGTGGATCGACCGGCGCCCGGGCCGGCGCCGATGACCTGATAATGGGACCGAACTCGTTCGGTAACACCGTCTACAACGGGCCCGCGCCACCGCCTGGCCACGGGCTCCACCACTACTACTTCTGGCTGTACGCGCTCGACTCAGATCTAGATCTGGAGCCCGGGATCGACCGCCGCGCGCTGCTTGGCCGGATCGAGGATCACGTGATCGAGCAGGCGCGCGTTATCGGTACGTACGAGCACTGATAGCCGGCCCGGCGCGGTAACGGTCCGGACGTACGGATTCGTACGTCGCTAGTTTCGGGCACCAAAGCGCCGGACAGGATCGACTTAGTTTCGGCGCGGCTTCGATCAAGTCGCTTCCGAAGCGCATAAGCGTCGGACGACGCTCGGGACGCCTCAGAGCGGACCCCGCGCGGACCTCGCGTTAGCAATGTCCTAATTGGAGGTTCGATGAGTGTCACCGTGGCTTTTGCGCGCGATCTCGCGCGTCTGACAGACGAACAGTTGCTTCAAATCCACTACGAGGAGCGCGATGTCGCGGCCCGTGAGGAACTGGTCGAACGCTTCATGCCGTTCGCCCGGAAACTGGCGCACCGTTACATGCATACGACCGAGCCGATGCCGGACCTGGTGCAGGTGGCATGCGATCGGATTGCTGAACGCCATCGATCGGTTCGAGCCCGGCCTGGGCAGGCCATTCACGGCCTACGCGGCGCCGACGATCCTCGGCGAACTGAAGCGGCATTTTCGGGATAAGGGCTGGAGCATGCACGTCCCCCGCGATCTTCAGGAGCGGGCATTGGCGGTCAGCCGGCACAGCGAGCGCCTCTCCTCGGAGCTTGGTCGCACGCCGACCGTCGACGAGCTCTCGCGAGCGCTCGAATGCACCGCCGAACAGACGGTCGAGGCGATCGGCGCTCCCACAACTACCACCCGGTCTCGCTCGACACGCCCGTCGACCAGGACGAAGAGGACAGCTGCCCGCTCGCGGACACGCTCGGCACCGAGGAGGACGGCTTCGACCTGGCCCACGAGCGCCAAGCGCTCGCGGCCAACTGGGGCACGCTCAGCGCGATGGAGCGCCAGGTGCTCGGACTGCGTCTCGGCCAGGGCCTGACCCAGCGCGAGATCAGCCGACGGATCGGCTACTCGCAGATGCACGTGTCCCGTGTCCTGCGCAAATCGCTTCTGCATCTGGAGGTAGCGTGCGTAACCGGCGTCGGCGATGTAACGGCTGCCCTGCGAACGCGGGATGGTCGCTTCGAGGCGTCCACTGATCTAGCGGTCGAGCTGGTAGACGGTTGCGCATCCGAAGCGGTGGACCGAGGCAATGATCGGCGCGAGCTCGCGCGCGAGGATCGCGCGCGTGGTGCAATCGGCGAGCAAGAAGCGGGCGCCGGTGCCTGCGACGAACCGTTGCGCCTGCGCGGGGGTCAGCCGGCCGGCTAGTAGGCGTGCGACTTCGGCCTGGCGCTGCTTCGGGCGGGGTTCTGACCAGAACACGTCTCCGATGTAGGTGCGGCGCCCCGTCTCCGCCGGGATGTAGCGGCTGATGGGAAAGCCGGCGAGCACCCCGCCCGGCAGTGGATCGTGGCTGAGGTAGCGGACTGCCCGCCAGTCGCTGCGTGTTATCGGGGTCGTGCTGGGGCGAACGAATCGCCATTTGTCCGTCACCTCGCTCACGGCCTGGGGCACGGTGAGCGCGAGCAGTGCGAGCAGTGCGAGCACGGCGAGCGCGCGCCGCGGCGTGGCCGGCGGCCAGCGAAGGGTGCCGACGCCTTCGGCGGCGAGGATCGCCAGCGGAACGCTGATCCCGAGGAAGGCGTGCATCGGCTCGTTGCCGAGCCCGTGCTCACCGGCCAGGTAGACGGCGAACGCGGCGGGTGGCCAGACGCGGACGGCGGCCGCGGTAAACGACACCGGCCTCAGCCGATACGCGAGCAGGGCGGGGGCCAGCAGTGGCGCGAGCATCAGCAACACCTGCCAAGCAGGGACCGCTCCGACAAGCGATTGGCCGGCGAGTCGCCAGGCCGGATCGGCCCGGTCGAGCGCTGCGTAGTAGCCGAGCGGGAGCGTGATCGCGACCAGGACCAGCCCCGGCCGGGAGAGGCTGCGTCGCCGTGGCGCTCCCGGCGACTCCACGGGTTGCATCAAACTCACGATCTCGGCGCCGGCGATGATCAGCGCCAGGACCGCGCCCTGCCATGGATGCAGCCAGCCCGCGAGCCCGCCAAGCGCCGCCGCCGGCCACACCGAGGCGGCGCCCCGGACCGCGCGCTCGTACATGAGCAGCGAACCGACCATCGCCGCCAGCGACAGCACCCCGAACACATATCCCCACGTCCACCACGGCAACCACAGGTCCTGGAACGTGCCGATCGAAGCTCCGAACAGGGCGAGCACCAACGCCGCTCGGCGACCGAACCGTCCACTTAGCTGGCTGCGCACCAGCGAGCGGATAGCGATCAACGCGCCCCCGACCGCGACCGGCTGCCACAACGCCAGAGCGAGCCACGGCGCCATACCGATCGCCACCAGGCCGCCCGAGATCGCGATGGCGGGCTGCAGGTAGTCGTGAGGTGACGGGCGCAACACGAACAGATCCGACGCAAGTACATGCCGCGACGCATCCTTGATCCATGCCAGGTATTGGGTCACGTCCTGGACGTACACCCCGTTCACCCCGGTCCAGATGCGCTCACCCGTGATCGTCCACCACAGGCCGAGCGCAAGCACCCACACCGACATCGCGGCGAACACGGCCAGCACGAGCAGCTCGACCGGGTCAAGCCGCTCACGCCTGTTCCATTTGACGCCGCGTCGTGACATGCCGCCTCACTCCGCCTCCGCATGGACGAACTGTGAGGCGACGGTTTACGCACTGGCACCTAACACGGACATAACGCCGTTATGCGCCTGTTATCGGGCGCGGGCTAAGGGGCTGGTGTGTCGCCGTAAGGGGTGGTGCACGCGCCATCGCTCCTTATGCCCGATGTGTCAGTGCGGGCTTAGGTCCATGATCCTGCCTGTAACCAACGCTCGACGCCGCGAGACCGAACAGGGAGAGACAACGGAACTAGTCGAGTCGGCCGACCGGACGAGGATCGCGTTCAATCGATCCGGCGCTGTGTCGCCGCTCGTGATCGTGCTCGGCGCGTTCTGCGACCGATCGACAAGCAAAGCGCTGGCCGCGATGCTTGCTACGAGTTACACCGTGTACCAGTACGACCGGCGCGGACGCGGCGACAGCGGCAACGGTTTGCCGTGCTCGATCGAGCGCGAGGTCGAGGACCTGGTGGCGGTGATCGCAGCCGGCGGGGAGCCTCCGTTCGTATATGGCCAGTCCTCCGGCGGCATACTGGCGCTGGAGGCGGCCGCGCGCGGCGTGGAGATGCGCGGCCTTGCGGTCTACGAGCCGCCGTACACGGGTGACAACGATCCTGGCCCGAGTTCGGCCAACACCTCGACCAACTCGTGAGCGCGGGATGCCGTGAGCAGGCGGCCGAGCAGTGGCTCGCGATGACCGGCACCCCGCCCCCGGTCATCGAGTCGATCAAGCGCAGCGCCGGCTGGGCACGCAGGCAGGCGCTCGCCCACACGCTCTCGCAAGACCTCAGGCTTGCCAACGGCGGGCAGGTACCGATCGATCGGCTCAAGCGGATCGATGCCCCCGTGCTCGCGCTCGCGGGCGGAGCCAGCCCGCCCTGGGCGGCATCGACGATCGCGACGCTCGCCACCGCACTACCGCACGCCAGCGAGCTCATCGTCGAGGGACAGCAGCACATTCCCGCCGACCCCGTTGTCGCGGCGATCCTAGGCAGCTACTTCCGGTAACCGACGTCGGGGACAGATCGCCGTGGCTACCGGCGGGCGGTACGGCCGGCCGTCCCCTGCCTGGTCCGACCGGTCCGCCCCGCTCGCAGCCGGCAGTCGACTAACCCGTACCCAACGATTGCGCGTCTTAACAAGATTCATAGGAGCTCGTCCCCGCGGGCCGGATCCGGAGCCGGCTCGCGGGCCGGGTCCGGAACGATCGGGGTCGGCGGCTCGTCGACCCCGGGTACGTCTGCGGGCTTGCTCGGATCCGCCGGTGTGCCGGGATCGGGGTCGATCGGCAGGGCCGGCTCGTTCGGCGCCGGGGAGGTGGGCGGCTCGTTGGGCTGAGGGACCTCTAGTTGAACCGTCATCTCAGTGCTCATCGTCATCGCCTACCCTCGAGGATTGCGCCGAAACCGTTGGGTGGCGGGCCGCCCGGGCGTGCCATGATGGCTGACGGGATCAGCCACGGAGAGGTCTGCAGCGCGGGCGGCGGCCGGGATCGAGTGACGGCGCCATGTCTTGCAAGGGCGCGCGATAGGACCACGCGGCGTTGTCGGCTCCGTCGATGTCGTAGTAGGAGGCGATGCCCTTGTACGGGCAGAACGTCCGCAGGTCGGTCAACGCCAGCGCATCGGCGACGACGTCGTCTCGGGGTACGTACCACCGCGGCGCGAAGCCGGACTCGTACAGCACCAGGGGGCCGGTGGTGTCGGCCACGACGCGCTCGCCGGCGCGCACGACGAGGTGTCGCGAGGTGCGGCGGATGTCGATGCGGTGATACGGGTCCGAGGCGTGGCCGAGGATACGATCGTCCTCCTCGAAGAAGGCGTCCATCGCGCGCCAGGCGAGCGCGATCTTGCCGTCGAGGATCGAGCCGTGTGCTGCGAGGCCGACGTGCTGCCAGGCACCCCGCCCGGCGGAGCGGGTGTCGCCGACGACCTCGAACCACGCGGTCTCGCCTAGCTCGGGGTGAGTGGTTCGGTGGTCGGTCGGCCGCAGCGCGCCCTCGACGAAGTCTCCGATCGGGAAGTACGCGACCGGGTAGCGGCCGGGCTCGAACAGCAGGACGGCGTTGTCGCTCCGTACCACGGTGCGGCCGCCCAATTCGGCGCGCATGCGGCGCCGGAGCGGCTCGGCGTACAGCACGCGCTCGGGCATGCCGGGGACGAGGAACTGTCCGTTGGGGTTGCGGCCGAGTGGCCCTTGCTGCCATGAGAGACCCATTTGCGCTCCAGTCTTGTCGTGCCGGGACCGTCACGGGAATTCGTGGCCATGCCTGCCGCGGTCTTACCGGCCACGGGTTAGCGGCGTACGGCGAGCCTGTCTACGATCTGCTCGTGACTGTCGAGCGCCCGGTGGCCGAGACGGCCGGCCGAGGACCAGCGCCTGGGGACCTGTGCTCGCGCCGCTGGGTCGAGCAGCTGCATCCCGGCCATCCCCGCCACGACCAGACTGTCGCAACGCTCCACGACGTCCTGCGCCGGGCGGCGCACCACGAGCTCCGCCGTCGCGGCACGCTGGTGCCGCCACTGGCCGGTCCCGAGCTTGACGACGTGGCGCAGCAGTGCGCCGATGACGCGCTCGTGAACATCCTCGCGAAGCTAGATGACTTCAAGGGCCTCAGCCGGTTCACGACGTGGGCATACAAGTTCGCGATCTTCGAGGTGTCGAGCAAGCTCGCCCGGCACGCGTGGCAGCGCCACCCGCCCAGCCGCGACGACCTCGAGCTCGCCGAGATTCCCGACAGCCTGGCGCCTCGACCGAGCGATCAGGCCGAGCGCCACGAGCAGCTCGTCGCTCTGAAGGACGCGATCGAGGGTGACTTGACGCCGCGCCAGCGCGAGGTGTTCGTCGCGGTCGCGCTGAACGACGTGGCGATCGACGTGCTTGCCCTCGAGTTGGGCTCCAACCGCAACGCGATCTACAAGAACCTGTTCGATGCCCGCCGCAAGCTGCGTGGCAGCCTTGCCGTGGCGGGCTACCCGCTCACCGACGAGGAGCTGAGCGCATGACCGACCGCGACGCAATCGACGAGGTTCTGCGCGCCCAAGAAGGCGACGCGGGCTGCGAGGCCGGCGAGCCGATCATGGACCAGTACGTCGAGATCGAGCTGCGGGGCGAGGACCCGAGCGAGCGCTTTCCCGGGACGGCGATCCATCTGCGCGTGTGCTCGGGCTGTCGCGCAGATCACGACGGGGTGCTCGAGGCCGCCCGACGCTTCGGCGACGTCGGGCCGGAGCCGGATTAGCGGTAAGACGCGACGGTGGCGGGGCACTCACGTGATGTCATGACCGGACGCCTGCTGTCGCTGAACGTAGGAGGACCCCGCGAGGTGCAGTGGCAGGGGAAGACCGTGCGAACCGCGATCTGGAAGGACCCGGTCGAGGGCCCGCGGATGGTTCGCCACATCAACATCGACGGCGACGACCAGGCGGACCGGCTCGCGCACGGCGGCGAGCACCGCGCGGTGTTCGTCTATCAGATCGACTCCTACCACTACTGGGAGCGAGAGCTCGGACGCGACGACTTCACCTACGGCCAGTTCGGCGAGAACTTCACGGTCGAGGGCCTCCCGGATGACGAGGTTTGCATCGGAGATCGCTACCGCATCGGCGAAGCGTTGTTCGAGGTCACCCAGCCGCGCGTGACGTGCTACCGCGTCGGCATCCGTATGAACGAGCCCTCGATGCCGACGTTGCTCGTCGCGCGCCACCGCCCGGGGTTCTACTTCCGTGTCCTCGAGGAGGGCATCGTCCAGGCCGGCGACGAGATCGAGAAGGTCGCCGACGGACCAGAGCGTCTGACGGTCGCGGATATCGACGCGCTGCTGTATTTGCCCAACAAGTCGCGTGCGCTGCTCGACCGCGCTCTCCGCGTGCCGGCGCTGAGCCAAGGTTGGCAGGGCAGCTTCCGGGAGCTGCTCGCCAAGCTCGACCGTGACGCGCCGACCGCGCCCGCGTGGAGCGGGTTTCAGCCGCTGCGCGTCGCCGAAATCCGTCGTGAGAGCTCGACCATCACGTCGTTCCTGCTCGTTCCGACCGAGGACGCGGAATCGACGCCGGTAGCGGCGCCCGGCCAATACCTCACGGTGCGGGTGCGACCCGACGCCAAGGAGCAGCCGCTCGTCCGCAGCTACTCGCTGTCGGACGTCGCTGACGAGCGTGGGTTCCGGATCAGCGTAAAGCGCGAGGGTGCGGTCAGTCGCTACCTGGACGATCGCGTCAAGGTCGGCGACGTGTTGGACGTTGCCGCTCCACGCGGGAGCTTCATCCTGCGCGAAGGGACCCGTCCGGTCGTACTGCTGAGCGCTGGGGTGGGGGCGACGCCCGTGCTCGCGATGCTGCACGAGTTGGTCCGAGAGCACAGCGGGCGGACGGTGTGGTGGCTGCACGGCGCACGCAACCACGCCGAGCACGCCTTCGGACCCGAGGTCGACGAGTTGCTCGCGGAGCTTCCCGGCAGTCACCGACTCATCGCCTACAGCAAGCCCACCAACAGGGACGCGCCCGACCATGATCTCTCAGGCCGGCTTGACCTCACGGTCCTCGAAGCCGCGGGCGTCCCAAAAGACGCCGATTACTACATGTGCGGACCTGACGGGTTCATGCACGCGATGGGCGCGGCCCTCGCCGCCCGCGGAATCACGCCGGATCGGATATCCACCGAGGTGTTCGGCGCAATCGCCGTCCACCGCTCCGGCATCGTCGACGGCGACGGCCGCGCGCCACACGCTCCGGAGGGCCCACCTGGCACCGGACCGACGGTGACGTTCTCGCGCAGCGACCTCGCGGTGCCGTGGGACGACCGATACCCGAGCCTGCTCGACTTCGCCGAAGCGTGCGACGTGCCGGTTGCCTTCGGCTGCCGCAACGGGACCTGCCACAACTGCGAAAGCGGGCTCCTCGCCGGCGAGGTCACCTACTACATCGAACCGTTGGAACTGCCGCCTGACGGCCGAGTGCTCGTGTGCAGCACTCGACCCAGGTCCGAGCTGACGCTCGATTTGTAGTGGCGCACCATCTGGAGTCGAGCCCGCCGAGTTTTCGACACCTTTGTGGAGCGTCAAATCGGGTCAGGCGGGCGCGGAGGCACTCGGGTCTGCAGATCGCCGAATCCCGGCTATAGTCGCCCCGCATGAGGAACCACATCGCACGACGCCTAGGACTTGCAGTTCTCGTGATGACACCGCTGCTGGCGCTGATCGGGATGGCCGGATCGGCCAGCGGATACACGACTCAGTACTGCTCCTCGGTTCCGATCGTGTACGGGACTCCGCCCTGGGGGTTCAACACGGGCGCGCCGATCAGTGGAGCGACCGGCACCTACGCCCGTGGCCACGGCGACATCAATCTGGATGCCAACACCGTGTCCGGCATCCTCTGCCAGGTCTTTCGTGTGCGTAACCAGCCCGATCGCCTGATCATCATGTCGGTCGAGCACCATCTGGTTTACCACTCGCACACCGCGCAGATGTGGGGTTTCCCGGGGAACATCATGAAGATCATCGTCCGGGTGCAGAGCAGCACGGACCCCCGCTGCAAGGTCGGGACCATCGGCCACGTGACGCTGTTCGCGAGCTACAACGGCGTGCGGAGTGACAGCGTCCAGTTCTTCTTCCCGGCCGCGTGCAAGGACCACAACCACCTGTATCACGGCCCGCAGGTCAATAACCAGGTCCCGCCCCTGTAGACGAGGGCCGCGAGGCCTCTCCAGGTCGAGATAGCGATCGCGATCGCGGCTCGCCCTCAACCCCTGGGTGGAGCCGAAAGATCCATCCCAGAGCCGATGACAACCTGTCGTTCCGGGCGTACGGTGAAAGGCACCACCACGCCCACGACCCACCGAACGACATGCAGACACTCAAAGCCGTCATCGGCATCTCCTGGCTCGTCTTCTGGGGCTACTGGCTCCTCTCCGCCGCCGGCGCAAAGGCGAGCGTCAAGGGGAGGGGGTGGCGGCCCCTCGCCGGCATCAGCGTCCTGTGCGTGTTCCTGCTCACTCGCGTCATCAAGGGCGGGAGCTTTGTCGTCCACAGCCCGATCCTCGGCGCGATCGGCGCCATCGTGTTCGCGTGCGGGATTGCGCTCGCGGTCTGGGCTCGGGTCTACCTCGGTAGCAACTGGGGCATGCCGATGAGCCAGAGGGTCGAGCCGGAGCTCGTCACGTCGGGGCCGTACCGGTTCGTTCGCCACCCGATCTACTCGGGTCTCCTGCTCGGGCTACTCGGGACCGCGCTCGCGACCAACCTGCTCGGCCTGATCCTCGTCCCGGTCCTGTGCGGCTACTTCTATTACTCGGCGACCGTCGAGGAGCACAACCTCACGGCGACCTTTCCCACCGCGTACCCTGCGTACCGAATGAGCACCAAGATGCTCATCCCGTTCGTTCTGTAATCGGCGCTTGAGCGGCGAGCACGTCGGGGGAGCTTGCATCGTATTCCGGGATCCAGCCGGTCCCACGACCGTCCGGATCCCGGCCGATGCGCCGCCTCACCGCGATCGACAGATCTCGCTTCAGCGCCGCGAGGGGCGACGCGAGATGGTTGCTGACGCCGCGTTCTCGCGACGTGAGGACGACCTGGCTCGCACGCGGCCGGCGCGAGCGTTCGTATAGGCCAAGAGCAACGACGGGATCGTCCGGTTCCGCCGCGAGCGCCGCCGCGAGCACGACGCCGTCTTCGATCGCCTGACACGCCCCCTGTCCGAGGTACGGCAGCATGGGGTGCGCGGCGTCACCGAGGACCGTGACACGCCCCCGGGTCCATCGCGGGATCGGGTCCCTGTCGTAGAGCGCCCACTTGTACCAGACGTCTCCCGCGGAGAAGATCCGCAGCAGCGACTCGTCCCAATCGGAGTATCGCTCGAGTACTTCGCTGCGCTCGCACCGGGTCACCCAGGACTCGTGGCGGTAGTCCTCGTCGTCGTAGTGGCAGACGACGTTGATCAGTTCGTCGCGCCGCACCGGGTAGAGCACGATCGTGCCGTGAGGCCCCAGCCATTGCACGTTCTCGGCCGGAGGCGGTTCGCCCGGCACGGTATCGACCGGAACCACGCTGCGGTAACAGATCTTGCCCGTGAACCGCGGAGCATCCGGGCCGAACAGCGAGCCCCGGACGACCGAGTGGATCCCGTCGGCGCCGATGATCACATCGGCCTCGACCTCGCGGCCGTCCTGGAATCTTGCAACCGCGACCTGGCCGTCGGGCTCGACTTCGGTGCAGCGCGCGCCGAGCGTGACGATGTCGCTCGGGAGCGAGTGTGACAGCACGTCGAGCAGGTCCGCGCGATGGGCCGTCGCGCCGGCGGCGCCGAACAGGACGGCCTGCTGGTCGCGGCTCGTCCTCGAGATCGCGCGGCCGGTCTTCCCGTTGCGCGTGACCGCCCAATCCCAGCGCCCGGCGATCCCGCGAACGTCATCCTCGAGACCGAGCGACCTCAGCGCCTTCATCGCGTTCGGGCCGAGCGCGACTCCGGCGCCGATCTCGCGCAGTTCGGGCGACGCCTCGTAGATCGCAACCTCGATGCCGCGCCGGCAGAGTGCGCGCGCCGCTGCCAGGCCGCCGATCCCACCGCCGATGATCGCGACACGCGTCATCCCGACGCGACTCTACTGCTATGGCTATCCCGACATTTGGTGCTAGTTCGCCGCGGTGGCCGGAGCGGTGGTGATGAGCTCGAGGATCGCGCCGGCGCCGGCGTGAATATCGGAAGCGATCCGTCCGTCCTGCACGAGCACCGCCATCGGGGTGCCGGGAGCTTCGAACGCGCGCATCGCGTGCCCTTCGGGGTCGAGCAGCACGGTCGAGCGGATCGCCTGCTCGCGCAGTTCCCCGGGGTCACCCCCGCTGATCACGACGACCCGCGGCGCTGCCGCCGGCGGACTCTGCTCGACCGCGTGCAGGATCGGGAGCATCTGTCGGGAGTACGCGCAGGTCGGGCTCCAGAACAGCGCGACGACCGGCTCGCCGTACAGGTCTACAAGCGGCACCGGGTTGCCGGCGAGGTCGTCGAGGATCAGCGACGGGGCGGGTTCGCCGATGCGAGCGGTCGCGTCTGGAACGGGCCGGGCGGCGCGAGCGATCAGCGTCGCGATCTCGCCGGTGCCGGCGACCGTCTGGCTGGCGATCGTGGCGTCCGGCGCGACGAGCACCGCCATCGGAGTCCCATGCGCCTTGTACGCGTCAGCCGCCTGCTCGCCGCGTTCGCCGAGGAGCACCAGATCGAGCCCGTACTCGCGCGCCGTGCGCTCGTTGCGATCGCGCTCGCCGCGCGCGATCAACGCGATCGTGAGGCGGTCGCGGTATTCCCGCTGCCAGCCTGCAAGCTCCGGCAGCAGGGACTCGCAAGGTACGCATCCCGCCGCGGTGAACACCAGCAGGAGCGGACGAGCCTCGGCGAGCAGCGAGGAGCGGGACCTCCGGCGGCCGTCGACGTCGTCGAGTTCGAAGTCCGGAGCCGGGACGCCGAGCGGGAGCCCGAAGCGCGGCAGGCCTGCGTCGGCCGGGTCCCTCGGCGAGGAGAACCAGACCTGAAACGCGATCAGCGCCACGATCACCACGCCGGCCGCCGCCGCCACGAGCCACGGACCGCTCGCCACGGCGACGAATGCCGCGCACGCGAACAGCACCACGTTGCGCACCACCGTGCCTCGGCCGACGGGGCGGCTGTGAACCTGGCCGAAACAGTGGCAATCGGGCGCCTGCCCGCGCGCCAGTGATCGCGCGATCGCCACCGTGAACACCCCTAGCAACAGGGCGGCGCCGACCGCCCCGAAGGGCGCTGTGACATCAGGGACGAGCGCGACGCCGATCGCGATCTCGAGCACGGGCAGCGGACCGGCCACCGCGCCCGCCATCCGTCGACCGACTCCGAACTCGACGACGGCGTCTCGCGTTCCGGCGCGGTCGATTAGCTTGGCGACCCCGGCGGTGACGAACACGACCGCCAGCCCCAAGCGGCATACGAGCAACAGTGCCCCCATCGGAGCCCGGGATGCTAAGCCAGGCCCCGACCGCTGGTCAACCGACCGTCACTTGGGGTTCGGTTTCACGACGAGTGCGCTGCCGCCGCCGAGCCGGACCGGCTCGGCGATCGCCTCGGCGCGGCCGCGCCCGAGCATCTGCAGCGCCGTCGCATCGCCGGGGTAGTTGTCGAGCGGGAGGATCGGCCCGGTGGCGAGCGAGAACTTCTCGCCGTACTGGCTCGTCAGCTGCTGGGCGAGCGCGCTGTCATAGAAGCCGGGCTCGGCCAGTGACGTGTTCGACGACGAGTTCGTCTGGCTCACGCGCGGCGCCGCCAGGGCATCCGGGAGGCTCATGCCGAAGTCGACGTGGTTCATCAGGATCTGGACGACGGTCGTGATGATCGTCGAACCGCCGGCGGCGCCGATCGCGAAGACGGGGTGGCCGTCACGGAGCGCGATCACAGGGCCCATGCTCGACCGCGGCTCCTTGCCGGCCGCCGGCAGGTTCGGGTCGGATGCGCCGGGCGAGGGCGGGGCGAAATCGAAGTCGGTCAGTTCGTCGTTGAGCAGGAAGCCATATCCGGGGACGACCTGGCCGCTGCCGCCGAAGAAGTTGATCGTGTTCGTATAGGCGACGATGTCGCCCCACTTGTCCTCGGTGACGATGTTGTTCGTGTGGTGCGCCTCAGGGGATGCGGACGAGGCCTGAGTCGACGCGGCGGTGCTGCCGCAGGCCGAGAACGGGGCGAACGGTGAGCCGGGCGCGACCGGTGAGGTGGCCGCGGTGCTGCCGATCAGGCAACGGCGCTCCGCCGCAAATGCCGGATCAAGCAGGCCCGACAACGGCACGTTGACGAAGTCGGGGTCGCCGACGTACGCGTTGCGGTCGGCGTAGGCCAGCCGGGACGCCTCGAGGTACTGGAACAGAGCCTGGACCCGCGGCTCGGAACCGAGCGAGTACCCGTTGAGGATGTTGAGGATCTCACCCTCGGTCGAACCGCCACTCGACGGCGGCGCCATCCCGTATATGTCGAGACCCCGGTAGGTGACGTGGGTCGGCGCGAGGATCCGGGTGCGGTAGGACTGGAGATCCTTCATCGCCATGATCCCCGGGTTCGTGACGATCGTCTGACCTGGAGTGAGCACGGGATGATCGTCGGCCTGGACGATCGCGTGTCCAATCGGCCCGTCGTACAGCGCGGACGGCCCGCGGCGAGCGATCAACTCATAGGTGTGTGCGAGGTCCGGATTGCGCAGCCACGTCCCCACCGGTAGGGGATTGCCAGAAGGCGTCAGCAGCAGCGAGCGGCTCGCGGGGTATGCCTGGAGGGTCGACAGACCGGACTGCTCGAGTTGGTTGAAGTCGAAGTTGACCGCGAAACCGCGCTTGGCGAGGCCGATCGCCGGCTGCAGGTCGTCGCCGAGCGAGAGTCGGCCGAGGTTGTGCACGGCCGTCGCCCACGTCGCGAGGTTCCCGGGCACGCCGGTCGAGAGCGGCTGGTCGGAGGCCGCGTCGTAGCCCATCGGCTGACCGGTCATCGGGTCGATGAACAGCTTCGACGTGCACGCCGAGGGGCAGGTCTCGCGGCCATCGATCGTCGTGACCGTGTGCTTGCGCGCGTTGTAGATGACCATGAAGCCACCTCCGCCCGGACCGGCGACGAATGGGACGGTCACCCCGAGCGCGCTGGCGGTGGCGACGGCCGCGTCGACGGCGTTGCCGCCGTTACGGAGCACATCAATCCCAGCCCGGCTGGCGCCTACATCCATCGAGGCGACGGCGCCGCCGCTTCCGACCGCGGTCGGCTCGTTCGGATACTGCGTTTTGTGGCGCCCGACGGACGGCGTTTTGTGGCGCGCGGCGGAAGCGCCGGCCGACGCACCGGTCGGTGCCGCGACAAACACAGCACCGCATAGAACGGCGACGACAGTTGCAATTCGTCGATTACCCATCAACACCCACCTCCCAGCGACCTTCAGGACACCTCTGACCTTTCCCAAGACGGGTGGGTCGGAAACCGCGTCGCCCGGGTCTCGCCCGATGAACCCCCGGGATCCACCGAGTAGCCAGGTCCGGGCGCTGCTTAGAACAGCGGCTCGGACGCGCGGTAAAGCGGCTCGACGCCCGCGGCCGCGAGTAACTCGCAGTAGCCGATCACGTAATCGAGCGGGCGCTCCATGGCCGCGGCGTGGCGAGGGGCGATGCAGTAAGTCCGCTCGGCAAGATGCGGTCCCTGCCACCCGTCGAGCAGCTTTGCGGCGGTAGCGCCACGGAGCATGGCGCGGATGAATCGGTCACTCATCTGTGGCAGCAGGCAGGGAGGGAGCAGACCGGTTCTGCCCGCTCGGGCGGCTTTTGAATCAGGGGTGGCGGAATTCATGCAGATCGCCAGGTCAGCGGAATCGCCTCGCCGTGAGGTAACTCGCGCTCGGGCGGCGCGGGGTCGCCCACCGCGATCAGCGCGGCGCGGATCGTCCCGGCGTGTGCGACTACCAACGCGGGCGCCGGGCCGGACGCGACGACATCGAGCGCCCTGCGCGTCCGCTCGACCTGCTCCCGGAGCGACTCGCCGCCCGGGAACGCGAAGTCGATGTCGCCCGCCTCGAACGCGGCAAACAGCGCCGGCTCGGTCCTTGCGAGGTAGGCGACCGATTGCCCCTCCCAGCTGCCCCGAGCGGACTCGATCAGCCCGTCCAAGATCGTCGGCGCGACACCGATCGAATCGGCGACGACGCTCGCGGTCTGGCGAGCCCGTAGCAGCGGAGAGCACCAGAGCGCGACCAGGCCCAACTCAGATGCCTGCGCGGCCAGCCGCGCCGCCTGCGCCAGCCCGACATCGGAGAGTGGCGGATCGCGGCGGCCTAGAATCAGGCCGCTCGCGTTGTCGACCGTCTCTCCGTGTCGGGCGATGAACAGCGGTACGGGCCCGCCCCTAGAAGATGCGGACCGCCACTTCGGCGGGCGCGTCGAACAGGTCGTTCAGTTCGTCGTCGAGCTTCACGAGCGTCAGCGAGGCGCCGGCCATGTCGAGCGAGGTGCAGTACTCGCCGACGTAGCTTCGCGTCACGTTGATCCCGCGGTCGGCGAGTTGCTGATGAGCGCGCCCGTACAGGATGTACAGCTCGGAGATCGGCGTACCGCCGAGCCCGTTGATCATCAGCGCGACGTCGTCGCCCGACGAATAAGGCAGATCGGAGGCAACCGCCTCGAGCAGCTCGTCGATGATCGCGTTCGCGTTGGCGAGCTTCTCGCGCCTGCGCCCGGGCTCCCCGTGGATGCCGACGCCCATCTCCATCTCGTCGTCGCCGAGGTCGAACAGCGGTGAGCCCTTCGCGGGCGGCGTGCACGACGTCAGCGCCATGCCCATCGTCCGCGTGACCGAGTTCACGCGCTCGCCCAGCTTGACGAGATCGTCGAGCTCCGCCCCGCGCTCAGCGGCCGCGCCGACCGCCTTGATCACGAAGAAGTTACCCGCGACGCCGCGGCGCCCGACGGTGTAGGTCGAGTCCTTCACGGCCACGTCGTCGTCGACGATGATCGTCGCGATCTTGATGTCCTCTGCCTCGGCGAGCTCGCGTCCCATGTCGAACGACATCCGATCGCCGGTGTAGTTGTTGATGATGTGCAGGACGCCCTTCGGGCTCGCCAGCAGCTTGGTCGTCTCGTACACGTAATCGGACGGCGGCGCCGCGAACACGTCGCCCGGACAGGCCGCGTCGAGCATGCCCTTGCCGACGACCATCACGTGAGCCGGCTCGTGGCCCGACCCGGATCCCTGGACGATCGAGACCTTGTTCTCCTGCGGCGCGTCGGCGCGCATGATCAGGTTGTATTCAGGGATGTAACGGAGCTTGCCCGGGTTGGCCAGCTCGACTCCCTTCAGCATCTCCGGGACGAACTGCTGCGGGTCATTGACGAACTTCTTCACGACTTCTCCTCTCGAGTGTCCTGCCTCTTAGCGTCGCTGAACGGATCTCGCCAGCGTCCAACCCCGCGCCCCCTTACCCGCTTGCCGCTCTGACCGTCAGGCCAGCTCCAGCTCGGTCTCCTGCCAGGCCTTGCTCACCGCCTCGAACATCACCGCGATCCCGATCGCGCCTGCGTCGACCGAGTCCCGGCTGCGCTCACCGGTGTACGACGCCCGGCCGCGCATGGCGACCATGCCCTTCGTCGCCTCGGCCTTCTCACGCGCGGTTGTCGCCGCCCGCGCGATCGCCGCGGCTGCGCCGTCGGGGAGAGCGGCCTCTAGCTCGTCGACGGCGGGGACGAGCGCGTCGAGCAGCGTCTTGTCGCCGAGATCGGTGTTACCGCGCTGCTTGATCCCCTCGATCGCGGCGCGGAACGCGGCGATGACCTGCTCGCCGGTCGGGTCGGGGATGTCGTTCAGCGCGCCACCGCCGCGCAGGAATGCCGTCCCCCAGATCGGCCCCGATGTGCCGCCGATGCGCTTGGACAGGACGATCGCGGTCTTCTTCAGCAGCCCGCCGACGTCGGAGTACTCCATCGCGTCCCAATCGGAGAGCACGACCTCGAAGCCGCGGGCGAGCGAATAGCCGAAGTCGCCGTCGCCGACGACCGCATCGAGCTCGCAGAAGTACGTCTCGTTGTCGACCGCGGTTTGGGCGATCACCCGCACGACCATCTCCGCGCGGGGGAGCGCGTTCTCGCTCATACAGTCTCCTTGTCGAGTAGGGGTTGACTCCGGCACGCGTCGAGGTCGGCGAGCACGACCAGCTCGCCCACCTCCGCGGCTCCACGATTTGCCAGCACCACGGCGGGCTCGCCGGGATCGCCCAGGCTCGTGACCACGACCACTGCCTCGCTCATGTCCTCGTCCGCGGTGTAGCTCGAGACCGTCACCACACACCGCAGCCCGGCGCCGACGGCGGCGAGCAGCCCGTTCCGCGAGTCCTCGATCACGACCGCGTCGCCGGGCTCGAGCGCCAGTCGCTCGAGCGCGAGCGTGTAGATCGCCGGGTCGGGTTTCTTGGCGGGCACGATGTCGCCGGCGAACACCGCAAACCGAGCCGCGTTGTCCGCGCCGACCGCGTGCTCGAGCACGGCCCTGACCGACTCCTCCGCCGAGGTCGAAGCCACCGCCAGCGTCCAGCCGGCAGCGATCGCCTCGTCGACGATCCGCGCGATCCCCGGCCTCGCCGGCAGCTGTCCGGCGAGGACCCTGTCCTTGTACCGCGCGGTCTTGCGCTTGTGCCAGTCGGCGAGAATCGCCTTCTGACCCTCCGCGTCGGTCGGGAGGCCGTTGGCCCGGACGAACTCGTCGGTCAGTAGCGACGCCATCCGCTCTTTGCCGCCGCCGATCTTGAGCTTCTCGCCGTACTCCTCCTCGGACCAGTTCACCGGGAGCCCGACTTCGGCAAAGGTGGCGTTGAAGGCCGGGCGGTGCCCGTCGCGCTCCGTATCGGCGAGCACTCCGTCGCAGTCGAAGATCAGTGCCGGCACGCGCTCAACCGACCGATGCGGACAGCGTCCGAGCGCGTCCGGCCGATCCGAACATCCCGATGTGGTACTCGGCCATCTGCTTGACCGCGGCTCTGACGTGACTGAGCATCGACGGCGGGTCGTGCTTTCCGGGGTTGGCGTCGAGGTACTCGCGGTGCGCATCGACGAACGCGATCTTGAGCGCCGTCGAGATGTTGACCTTGGCGCAGCCGCGAGCGATCAGATCCGTGAACTGGGCCTCGGTAAGGCCGGTACCGCCGTGCAGGACCATCGGGATCGGGTGCAGTTCGACGAGCTCGGTGACGCGTTCGGGCTTGAGCTCGGGCGCGCGCTTGTAGAGGCCGTGCGCGGTGCCGATCGCGGGCGCAAACGAGTAGACGCCGGTCTTCTCGATGAACCGTGCGGACACCTCCACGGGGTGTATCTCCGCGGCTTCGTCGGAGCCCACTCCGTCCTCGACGCCGAGCACGCTCTCGATCTCGCCCTCGACCTGAGCGCCGACACGCTCGGCCTCGGCGACGACCTCGATCGTCTGCCGCGTGTTCTCGGCGACGTCGAGGTGCGACCCGTCGAACAGCACCGAGTTCCAGCCGGCGTTGAGGCAGATGCTGATCCACTCGCGGTCGGGGCAGTGGTCAAGGTGCAGGGACACCGGTACCGGGACCTCGTCCGCTCTAGCGCGCCACATGCTGTACAGAGGCTTGGCGCCGATCGATTTGACGGTCTTCAGCGACGTTTGAACGATCAGCGGGGCGTCGAGTTCGGTCGCGGCCGCGAGCACGGCCTCCAGCGAGAGATCGTCGACCACATTGATCGCTGCCACTCCGTAGCGATCGGCGAACGCAGCGTCGAGGATCTGACGGATCGGGACAACCCCCATCTACAACCTCCCTCATGGCACCGGCTGCACCCCCGGTGGAGCGAACCTGAGCGCCAGGTCGTTCGGCACACAGTTTACGGCTCAAGCACTTGGTGCTCAAGCACTGCTTAGGTAGCCGGCGCGACCTCAGCGCGGATAACCCGGTTCGCGTGCACGGATTGGCGAGTGCCCAGGCCCGTTAACGCCCGGCGCCCGCCGCGGCATCGTGTCGCGGCGGGCGCTCCCTGTCCGGGCCCCTGCACGTCAAGCCGGCTCAGATCGAGCTGGCGCCGCCCGCAGGCGCGAGCGGCTCGGGCGTGGCCGACGGTGAGGGTGTGGAAGCCGTTCCCTGGCCACCCTCGCTGGTCGGCTCGGCCAGCTTGATCGCGTAGAGCTTTGTGGAGAAGTCGATCTCGTCGTCCGGACCGTCGGGGAACACGAGCTCGCCTTCGGAGAGCGCGCCCGACGCGACGTCCTTCGGGATGTCGAACGCGAGCGCAGTGCTCCCGCTGTCGCCCGGCTGCATCGGGAACGTGTTCAGCGAGTCGAGGTCGAAGTTCGCGTCGTCGTCCTGGGAGTAGTACTTGCCGCCGACCTCGAGCTCGGCGCTGTCGACGTCGTCAAGCGGGGAGGAGCCGGTGTTGTCGACGTTCAGCTGGACGGCGACGAACGCGCCCTTGGCGTACAGCCGCGGCTCGTAGGAAGAGGGCGCGGGGTTGATGACGTTGCCGACCTTGGTCTTCGTGACCCGGACGTCCATGCCCGGCGCGTGCAGCGTGCCGCTGCGGTTGACTACGGTGCGGGTGACACCGTCCTCTTGACACGTACCCGCGCGTGACCCGGTCGGGGTGATCCCCTGCGCCTCGCACGACAATTCGCTCGCGGGAAGCTCGGCGGTGACGGCCGACGCCGGCTGGCCCAGCGTCGACAGGATTGCGTTCAGCAGCGTGAACTGCGAGTTGGTGGCGTGGGACTGCGTGCTCCACGTCAGTACGACGTTGCCGTACACCTTCGCCGGGTTCCAGTAGCCATTGGCGTCCGCGCTGAGCGGCCAGTACACGCCCTGGGGGTCCGGGGAGAGCCGGTGGCCGTTCTGCGTGGTGAAGGCGCTCAGGTCGTTCGCGTTGTGGATGACGTCGATCGTGAACGCGCCGAAGCGGTTGTAGTCCTGCATGTTGCTGGCCGGCAGCGACAGCGTCTCCCAGCTCCCGACGGGGCTGTCGGTCAGGGCCTGGCCGGTGGCGGCCTGGAAGTGCTGCTCTACCTGCTGGACGCTGTGGCTCGAGGCGAACGTGCGCTGGCTGACGTTGTGGTGGTGCTCGACGCTGGTCGAGCCGCAGCCCGCCGTCAGCAGGGCCGCGCTTGCGGCGAGCGCAGCCGCGCCGTAGCGGATCGAGGTCGAGAGTCGATCTGAGGACAGAGGGGTGTTCACGAGAGCGCTCCTTGGAGAGAGGGAGATTTGACTGCCCCCCCGGCGCCAGGGTCGGCCGATTCGGTTCTTTCGTATCGGCTGGAGCCGGGAGGGCATGGCCACAGGCTCCCCGTCGGAATGGCCCCTCGGGAGGGGACTCGGGTCTCGTCGAGCCACCCCACGGGTGTCGGGTGACACCCCCCAAGGTGTTGCGGGTATCTCACAATGTGCACATGCCTCGAGGGCCGTTCTCACCGCACAGCTCGTCCCCCCGTGAGCTCAAGCAGCAGATCGCGGCCGAGCGCGCGCAGACGCCCTTCTTGGTCTACCGCGACGCCGACGACGCGCAGCAGATCCTCACGCTCGAGCCGTCCGCAGGCCGGTTGCGGGTCGGGCGCGACCCGATGTGTGACCTGTGCCTCGCCCACGACGATCGGGTGTCGCGCCTACACGCCGAGCTCGAGAATGTCGGCGACGTGTGGACGCTCGCCGACCACGGCCTGTCGCGCAACGGCACATTCGTCAACGAAGAACGGGTCTCCGGACAGCGGGTGCTGCACGACGGCGACGTGCTGCGAATTGGCGCCACCCACCTGCTGTTCCGCTCGCCGGCGGACTCGGCGGCGCGGCCCACGCGCGCGGCGACCGGCGGGGCACCGCCACAGCTGTCCGACGTCCAGCGCCGGATTCTGATCGCGCTGTGCCGGCCCTATCGGGAGGGAACCCCGTTCGCGACGCCCGCATCCAACCGGGAGATCGCCGCGGAGGTGTTCCTCAGCGTCGACCGGGTCAAGGCCCACCTGGGGACGCTGTTCGAGCTGCTCGGCGTCGCCGAGGAACGGCAGACACACAAGCGTGCCCGTCTGGCGGAGACCGCGCTGCGCACCGGACTGGTGACCAGCCGCGAGCTCGAGGAGTCATGACCGATCTGACGCTCGGTCAGACGCTGGGCGGCTACCGGCTCGATCAGGTCGCCGGGCGGGGCGGGATGGGAGTGGTGTACCGCGCCACGCAGATCCGGCTGGACCGGGTGGTGGCGCTCAAGGTGATCGCGCCCGAACTCGCGTCGGATGGCGCGTTCCGCGAGCGCTTCCAGCGCGAGGCCCGTCTGCTCGCCTCAGTCGACGACCCCAACGTCGTTCCCGTGTACGAAGCCGACGAGGCCGGGGGCCGGCTGTTCCTGAGCATGCGCTGGATCGACGGCGGCGATCTCGCCGACGAGATCGCGCGCACCGGCGGCCTCGATCCGGCCCGCGCCCAGCTACTGCTGGCGCAGGTCGCGAGCGGGCTCGACGCGGTCCACGCGCACGGGCTGATCCATGGCGATCTGAAGCCGGCCAACATGTTGATCGAGCATCGGAGCTCCGGGAGCGACCGGGCGTTCCTGAGCGACTTCGGGGCCGGGCGCAGCCTCGAGGCGACCGCGACCGGGAACTGGCTCGGCACCGTCGACTACGTCGCCCCCGAGGTGATCCGGGGCGCGCCGCCCGATGCGCGCTCGGATCGCTACGGCCTGGCCTGCGTGCTGTTCGAGGCGCTGACCGGTTCGCCGCCGTTTCACCGCGACACCGCGTGGGCGACGATGTGGGCGCACTACAGCGATCCGGTGCCCTCGGCGTGCGAGCGCCGGCCGGCGTTACCGCGAGCCGTCGACGCCGTGTTGGCGCGAGGGCTGGCGAAGGATCCCGACGAGCGGTACACGAGCGGCGAGCGGCTGCTCGAGGCGCTCTCGGACGCGCTCGTTTCCGCGCGGGGCACGGCGACCGGCCCGATCGATCGTCCTGCCGCTCCGCTCGGGCCGGCCCCGGAGGCCGCGGCTCGAGAGCCTGCTGCGGCGCCTTCTCCGCGGCGCGCGGGTGCCGGGCGTCGGCTCCCCGGGGGCCAGACAGGCGTGCTCGCACTCGGAGGCGCGGTGCTCGCCGTGTGCGTAATCGTCGCGGTCGCGATCATCGTCGCGTCCTCGGGCTCGTCGCCGCACAAGGTCGTCCCGCCTGCGGTGGCGCCGGCGACGATCACGCGGACGCAGCTCGGAGCCGGGAGCCAGCCGATCCGTGTAGCGGTCGGCAGCGACGACACCGCGTACGTGCTCGACCAGTTCGGCCCCTACGTCGACGTCGTCCAGACCGGTGGCGAACCCAACCGGATTCCGCTGCCGAGCAAGCCGCGCAGCCTCGCGCTCGACCCGGGCCACAAGCTGCTGTGGGTCGGGCTCGCGAACGACAAGCTTCTCGCGATCGCGCTCGGCAGCCACAGGGTGCTCTCGACGATCTCGCTGCCGCTCGACCCCGACGATCTCGCGGTCCTTCCCGACGAGGTCGTCGCGCAGCAGGGGAACCCCGGGCGGCTCGTCCGCGTCGATGCGACTCGAATGCGTGTCGTTGGTGCGCCAGTGACGCCCGGCGGGAGCGGCACGGCCCTGATCGCGCACCAGGGTGGCGTGCTGGCGACGTTCGCGTTCCCGGTCCGGCTCGAGCAGTTCAACGCGAGCCTTCAGCGCGTCGCCGACCACTCGATCCGGGTCGCGCTTCCGACCGCGATGGCGGTCGACTCGACCGGCGTGCTGTGGGTGGCTGACTACGACGCCGCCGAGGCGTGGCGGCTCGATCCTTCGACCGGTGCGTCGGTGGCGCCACCGGTTCCGGTGGGCCAGGACCCGACGGGGCTCGCTGTCTCGAGCAACTACATATGGGTCGCGAACGCGGGCGACGAGACCCTCACCTTGATCAACTCGGAGTCAAACCCCGTGACGGGTGCGCCGCTTGCCATCCACGGTTCGGTTGGCGACATCGCGACCGCCGACGACGTCAGCGGTGACGCCTGGATGGCTTCTGGGACGTCGCTTCTGTCGCTCGAACCGAAGTCCTAATGTGGGCAGTCGAGCACGAACAGGTCCGCGGACGACGGGAAGCGCCCGATCGTCGTGATCGTGCCGGTATTCGCGTTCAGCGTTCCGAACGTGCTCTTGATCTCGTTGACGGTGAAGATCGTGCCGTTGTGCAGCCAGCAGGTGGCGTGCCAGTTGCCGAGCAGGAATGACTGGCTTTGCCCTGAGGCTGATCGGATCACCACGCGCGGACCGAGGATCTCGTAGCTCAGCTGTCCGCGCGGACCCCACCAGATCCCGCTGTCGACGTCGATCATCGCGGCGGGCTTGATCGTCTGCTGCTGAGAAGTCCCCGGGTACAGGACGACCTCGGTGTTGGTCCAGAGGCCGTCTTTGCCCGTCGTGGCGACCAGCACGGCGAGCCGGTTCTCGACGCTCCAAACATCGCTGAGGATCGTGCCGGGATGGCGATCGCGGTAAACGATCCGATCGCTCCCCAGCAGGGTCGGCCGGACCATCAGCACGTCGCAGTCGCATCCGGGGTAGTTCTGGACGACGTGGGCAAACTGCCCATCCGGGGCGATCGCCGCGGCGCCGCCCGAGCCGAGCACGGTTCCCGGTAGGCCGCCACGCCGGGTCAGGTTCAGCTGTTCCATGAACATCAGCCCACCGCAGCAGATGCGCTGGATCACGACGTAGCGCTGGCTGGCGCCGAGGCCCTGGATGCCCAGCCCGACCGGGCTGTAGGTGAGGCGCTTCGCCTCCGACAGCGGCCCGCTCAGGCGGTACGCGTCTAGCGACAGCTCATCGGGGCCGACGCCGAGATACACGGTGCCGGGGAGGCTCCCGCCCGTGAAATGCACCGTTGGCCCCTGGCCCGCGCCACCGGCGCTAGTGGTAGTGGTCGTGGTCTGGGTTCGCCCCGTGGCGCCACAGCCGGCGAGCGCTAGAACCAGCGCGACGGCGCATCCGAGGCTGCCTCTCACAGAGGCCGACGATACGCCGCGCGCTGGTTGAACGCGTGACTACGGCATGGTGTCTACGGCAGCGGGCTCGAGCCCTTGTGCACGACCGTGATCGTGCCCGAGCTCTCGGGATGCAGGCTGCCGGGGGCGTAGTCGAACACGACGTGGGTCGCGAAGTTCATGACGAACACGTCGAGGAGCGCCTTGGTCTTCGTGTCGAGCCAGGCGACGTAAACCTCGTGATTGCCGATCGGCATCGCTACGTAGTCCTCGACGGGGAACTTGGTGCCGACGTACGGGCCGGCGATCGGGACGCCGTGCACGGTCTTGCTCTTGTAGGTCTGCTGGAACGTGTTACCGGTATTCCGCCCCAGGCTGTAGTCGGCGTTGATCACGTAGCCGTTTAGGTTGAACCGCTTGACGCTCGGGCCACTCGCGGTAGCGGCGTGGCTGGGGCGCGCGGTTGCGGTGGCGGCCGTGACGGCTGCGTAGGCGCCGATTGAGGCGGCGGCGGCGAGCAGCACCGACGCGAACCGAAGCTTGAGTGAACGCATGCATCCTCTCCTCTGTGGACGATGAGCGCGCGATCGTACGCCGCGTCCGGAGGCCGCTAAAGCGCCGTTTGCGTGATCTGGCGCTGACGATCAAGGAATCCGTCGCTTTTGTTCACGGACGAGCCCGCGGCTCGCGACCTTTACGCTTGCACTTATGTGCCGAAACATCCGAACTCTCCACAACTTCGATCCGCCCGCCACCAGCGAGGAGGTGCGAGCCGCCGCGCTCCAGTACGTGCGCAAGATCAGCGGTTTCACCAAGCCCTCGCGCGCCAACGAGGAGGCCTTCGCGCGCGCGATCGACGAGGTCGCGCACGCGTCCATGCACCTGCTCCACGATCTGTCGACGACCGCGCCGGCAAAGAACCGCGAGGCCGAGGCCGCCAAGGCGCGGGCTCGGTCCGCGCAGCGCTACGCCGCCTGAGTCGGCGAGCCTGGCGAGCCCGGAGGGGCAGGCGGGCCTCTGACGGCGGGCACCTGGAGCGGGTAGAGGCGGGTTGCCGGCGCGCGACGGCTCGGCGATTGGGGGCGGGTTGCCGGCGTGCGACGGTTCGCGGATCATGCATAACGCGACATTCGAGGCGATTCGGTCGGGCCGTGGCGCACTATGCATGCCCCACATGCTTGACGGGTCACGGCCTCGGCCGGGCGCGTCAAATGTCGTGTTTTGCAGGTCGTTCACGGGGTTGGGCTCGCCATCGTCGCGCGGCCGTCCCACCGGCTGGCGAGCGCTCATCGTGCACCGACCGTCCACGCCTGCCGGCGGTTTGAGAGCGCGATCGGGGCCGCTCGCCCGCGGCCGCCGCCGCCGGCGGCTCGAGCGCTTCTGCCCACAGCAACCAGCGGGCCTGCGAACGGGCGACGAGCAGCTGGCTCCCGCTGGAAGGATCATCCCGTCGCGTTCGTCTTGGCTCTGCAAGATGAAGTTCGACACCTATTTCGGACTTGGTGCACGTGGTGGGCGGCCATTGCCGGAGCTCGAGTTCCGGGCGATCCGTGCCGACGACCGCGAACGCGTGGCTTCGATGTACGACCGGCTCAGCTTCGAGTCGCGGAGGCGGCGGTTCTTCACGGCAAAGCCGGGTTTGACCGAGCGCGAGCTCACGTTCCTCACCGACGTCGACCACGTCCGCCACGTGGCCGTGGCCGCCGTCGATCGCCGCGACGGGTCGATCGTAGGGACTGCCCGCTACGTCCAGCAGCCCGGGCGCCCGGGGGTGGCGGACGTCGCCCTAGAGGTCATCGACGAGCTCCAGAACCGAGGGATCGGCACTGCGCTCGCAGCCGTGCTGCTCGAGCAGGCGCGGGCGAGCGGGTTCCGGATGCTCACCGCCACCACCCTGTGGGAGAACCGACCCGCGCGAGCCCTCCTGCGACGTTTTCGCTTCCACCCCCGAGCCGGTCGCGGGGCCCAGATCGATCTTGAGCTCGAGCTCGCGTCAGCCGCTCGAACCCTCGCCCAGCACGCCCTGATTTCCCGCGCCGGCCGAGCTCACCAGGTACGCTGGTTGTGATCCCCGGGGGGTCTAATGGAGTCAGAGCATGTGCGCACGCTTGTTGGTCGTGCTCGGGAGCTTGCTGAACTCGAGGGAGCGCTCGATCAGCTCGCCGCCGGCATGCCCTGGTGCGTGCAGATCGTCGGTGAGCCCGGGATCGGCAAGTCGCGGCTGCTCGCGGAGCTTTGCCGGCGCGGCGAGGACCGCGGCTATCTGGTCCTGAACGGGCGCGCGGCCGAGTTCGAGCGCGACATCCCGTTCGGGCTGATCGTCGACGCGCTCAACGACTATTTCGGGTCGCTCGAGCCGGCCGTACTGCGCGCCCTCGACGACGACGTTCCGCGCGAGCTGGCCGCGATCTTCCCGGCGCTCCCGCGCGATCCAGACACGGCGGTGAGCAGGGGCCAGGGCGCCGAGCGCTACCGGCTGCACTACGCGGTCCGGAGCGTGCTCGAGCGACTGGCGCGGCGCCAGCCGCTGCTGCTCGCGCTCGACGACGTCCACTGGGCGGACGCGGCGTCGGTGGAGATGCTGGCGCATCTGCTGCGGCGGTTCCGCGGGCCGGGGCTGATGGCGGTGGCGTACCGGCAGGCGCCATCGAGGCTGCTGGCCGCGCTCGAGGGCGCCGCACGCGCGGGACGCGGTAGCCGGCTCGAGCCGGCGCTGCTGACGCCCGAGGAGGCCGACCGCCTGATGGGGTCCGACATCGACGATCCCGCGCGGGAGACGCTGTACCGGGAGAGCGGCGGTAACCCCTTCTACATCGAGCAGCTCGTCAGGGCTGGTCACGCCCCGCGGATCCGCGCGCGGCGAGTCGCGGCGCGAGCGCGAGAGGCGGCGGTTCCGCGCGCGGTGCTCGCGGCGATCGGCGAGGAGGTCGTCACGATCTCTGACGCGTCGCGCTGTGCGCTCGAGGCGGCGGCGGTCGCGGGCGAGTCGTTCGAGCCCGAGATGGTGGCCGCGATCGCCGAGCAGAGCGTGCCGTCCGCACTCGGGGCGCTCGACGAGCTGCTGACGTCCGACTTCATCCGGCCGACGGAGACGCCGCGACGGTTCCGCTTCCGCCACCCGATCGTGCGGCGCGCCGTGTACGACGGCATCCCGCAGGGCTGGCAGATCGGCGCCCATGCTCGGGCGGCGGCGGCACTCGAGGCGGCGCACGCGCCCGCGAGCGCGCGGGCGCACCACGTCGAGAGCTCTGCCGCGGTCGGGGACGAGCGGGCGATCTCGCTGCTCGTGCAGGCCGGTCGCGACGCCGCCGCGCGCGCGCCCGAGACGGCCGGGCGTTGGCTGCTCGCGGCCGCGCGACTGCTTGCACCCGCCGACGGCAACGAGCGGCGCCTCGAGCTCCTCGGAGAGGCTGCGACCGCGCTCACCTATGCCGGCGCGTACGACGAGGCGCTCGGCGTGCTCGACACCGTCAGCCGCCTGCTGCCGCCCGAGCGCGTCGACGAGCGCGCCGAACTGGTGGCGCGAATCGCCTTTGCGAGGCGCATGAACGGGCATCCGTTCCAGTCGCGCGGGCTCGTGGAGAGCACCCTGAAGACGCTGGCTCGCGACAGTTCCGGCGAGCTCGGGCTGACGCTCGAACTCGCGCTCGATCACTACTGGCGGGGCGAGTTCCGGGAGATGTACGACGTCGCGCGGGACGTCGCGGACCGCGCTCGGTTCGGCGGCGAGGCGCTGTGCTGGGCCTGGGGCGCCGCGCTCTGCAGCCTCGCCAGCAGCTCTTTGAGCCGGCCCGGCATGGGGCTGATCGAGCTGCGCGAGGCCGAGGTCGCCTACGACGCCCTGCCCGATGAGCTGCTGGCCGAGCACCTCGACGTTGGCGGCTACATCGCCCAGGCGGCCGCCGCGCTCGAGCGGGCCGACAACGCGCTCGCGTACGTGAGCCGGGTCCTCGAGCTGGCCGAGCGGACGGGCCAGAGCCCGCTGATCCCGTGCCTGCTGGTGATCGAGGCGAACGCGCTCGTGATGAAGGGACGGATCACAGAGGCGGTCGCGGTCGCCGAGACCGCCACCGACGCGGTGCTGACCGGCAACGATCAGGTCGCCGTCTGGGTGCTGTGGGCGGACTCGATGGTGTGCTCGCTCGCCGGGGAGACCGCGAGGGCGCTGGCGAGCGCGCGCGAGGCCGTGGCCCGGTCCGAACGCCTGACCGAGACGTTCTTCTCGAGCCTGTCGCGGCTGCACCTCGCCGCGGCGCTGAACGCCGCCGGCGACCCGGCGGGCGCTCGGGCCGAGCTCGCCGCGGTCGAGACGGGGCCGGGTCAGCGTCTGCTCGACCTGCGCGGCGGCAACGGCTGGGAGCTCCTGACCCGCACGTTGCTGGCGCTCGGGGAGCTTGACGCCGCGGCCGAGGCGGCGGCGACGGCCGACGCGCGCGCCCGGGCGAGCCTGCTGCCCCAGCGCACCGCGAGCGCGGTTTGTGCCCGGGCCGCGGTTCTGCTCGCACGCGGCGACCCGGCGGCGGCGATCGACACCGCCAGGGAGGCCCTACCGCTCGCGGAGTCCGCCGGCAATCCTGTACTCGGCGCACGCGCGCGGGCGCTGATCGGCACCGCCCTTGGACGTGCCGGCTCCACCGAGCAAGGCGAACCGGCGCTCCGCTAAGCGACGCTCGCGGTGGCCTCGGTCAGGACACGGGCGATGTGCTGGCGCCCGCGATGCAGGCGGCTCGTGATCGTCGCCTCGCGGGTGTGCAGCGAGCGCGCGGCCTCCCGGTACGAGAGGCCGACGAGATCGACGGCGATAACGGCCTCGCGGTACGGCTGTGGCACGCTGGCGACCGCCTCCATCAGTTCGCGCGCCGTGATGTCGTCGTCGCTGTGAGGAACCGCGGGATCGTCCTCCTCGAACAGCCGGCGCTCGGCCGGCCTGCGCGCGGCGCTGCGGTAGCGGCTCGAGTACGTGTTGCGGAGCGCCCGGATCAGGTACGCGATCTCGTTGCCGTCACGGACGAACCGGGGGCGCTTGAGCACGTTGAGGAACGTCTCCTGGACGAGGTCCTCGGCGTCGTGGCGCGATCCGCACAGCGCCCAGGCGGCCCGGTACATCGGGTCGATGTAATCGCCCAGCCGATCGGGATCGAGCATCACGGGAGCGGCACCTCATCGACCCGTTCCGCAACGGTCCGCCGCGCGACGTAATGAGGCAGCAGCGACAGCGCCGCGCGCTCGTCCTCGGCCTCGACCGTCCACCAAATCCGGTGGCCGCCGTTGGCGCAGGAGCCAAACGGCCGCCCGTGGCGCAGCGGGCTCACGAACCCCTTCCATGCGGCGATCGCGATCGCGCATTCTTCGGGTTGGTGCCGGTGCGTGAGGACGTGCTTCGCCATGTCCGCAGCTTCGCTCATCTCACGCATTTGCGGTATGGGGAGTTTCCCTGGTTGTGCCGGCCGCGGTCCCTGATTTGTGCCGTTAGTGGAACGTTCCAGATTGGAACGTTCCACAGCAGCAGCTACCGCGACTGGCCGACGACCGCCGCGCTCAGGTCCAGACGCGTGCTGACGCCGAGTCTCCGGTAGCCCGCGGCCAGATGGGTCTCGACCGTCTTGATGCTGAGGAACAGCTGCTGGGCGATCGCGCGGTTCCCCTTGCCCGCGGCCGCGAGCTCGACGATCTGACGCTGGCGCGGCGTCAGTGCGGACGCGCCCTCGAGCGCCGCGCGGCGCGGACGGAGGCCGGTCGCGACCAGCTCCCGGCGGGCGCGCTCGGCGAGCTCCGAGGCCCCGACCGCGTCGGCATCGGCCAGCGCGGGCCGGAGAAGCTCGCGCGCCTCGATGCGACGTCCAACCCTCGCCAGCGTGCGCCCGAGCTCGAGCCGCAGACCCACGGACTCGAGCTCGCCGCAGGCACGGCTCGCTTCGAGCGACGCCAGCGCACGCCGGCAGATCAGGATGCGAGTGCGATCGTCGGGCTCGGCCACGGCTCGCGCCACCATCGCCCTGGCGATCGGCACCGGCGCTCCGAACGACTCCGCCAATGCCAGCTCGCCGTCGGCGAGCAGGACCGCCTGCTCGCGACGGCCGAGGTGCGCCAGCGCGAGTGAGGCGATGGACCGCCAGCCGGCAGAGCTGGGGTTCGGTCGGCCGCGCTGCTCGTCGCGCGCGCCCGCGTCGCGTGCGTGCGCGTGCGCCCGCTCGAAATCGCCCTCCGCCAGCGCCAGCTCCGCGGCGTAGGTGGCCGCGGCACCCCGCAACGGCATCGATCCGCGGGCGAGCGCCTCGTCGCGGAGCGCCACGATCGCGCGGTGTGCCTGCGCCGCGTGATCTGTCGCCACGAGCACGGCGACGCACAGGTGATAGGCGGCACGGTGCCGGGCCACGCGGAGCAGGAATCCACCGTCGAGCGCGTCGAGCGCCATCGCGGCGCAAGTCTGTGCATCGGCGGTGCCAAGCTCGGTCGCCAGCCATGCTCGGTGGGCGATCACCGTCCGGCGCAGCACTGGGTCGCCGGTGCCGTTCAGATCGATCGCAGCCGCGCGACGCGCGCGGTCGACGTGGCGCTCGGGCAGCGCGAGCAGTGCGTCGAGGAGCGCGGTCTGCACGCGCACCTGGTCCTCGGGTCCGGTTCGGGGGTCGGCCAGCTCGTCCGTGAGCAGTTGCACGTCGCCGCCGTCGCCGCCGAAGACGACGTCATGCGCGGCGAGGCGCGTGAGCAGGTGCAGGCGATCGGACCGGTCGGGGGTCTCCTCGAGCGCGCTGCGAAGCCGCGTCCGCGGGGCCGGCGCCCCCGCGTCGAATGCGGCGGCGGCCAGGTTGGCGAGCAGGCGCCCGCGGCTCGCGACGTCAGCGCGCTCCTCGAGCGCCCGCTCGAGGTAATTGACTGCGGTGGCGGGCGCGCCGCGCTGGACGGCGACTTCGCTGGCCCGCTCGAGCCAGTCGCTCACTTCCGCGTCGCCGTGTGGCCGGCATTGGAGCAGGTGGTGGGCGACCAGCTCGCTCGCCGCGCCGAGTTCGATCAGCGCCCGGGCCGACCCACGATGAAGCCGCTCGCGCTCGGCGGGCGCGAGGTCGTCCCTGATCGCGCTTGCGATCAGCCCGTGAGCGGTGCCCTCGACGTCCGGGTGCAGCAGGCCCGCCGCGGTCAGTGCGTCTTGGGCCGGACTGAGCTCGGCCAGGGCGACGGCGGCGACTTCAGCGATCGCGTGCGGTGGGGCGCCGTCGCCGATCACCGCGCGCGCCGCCGCGACCGCGCGGTCGCGCGGCTCGAGCTCGGCCATCCGCCGGCGCACGACGGCGCGGGCGGATGGGGTCATCCGCGGCTCGACGGTGTCGGGTTGAGCGATCGCCGCCGGACCATGGAGCTGAAGCTGGCGACCCAACTCGGCGAGGAGCCAGGGGTTGCCATCGGCGGCGCGGTGGCACTCACAACACAGACGGATCGACACCTCGGGCGCAAGTCCGCGGATCAGTCGAGCCGCTCCCATCGGCGTCAGCGGCTGGGGGTGGAGAACGGTCGCCGAGCGTGCGCCGCCGAGCAGCGCCAGCAGGTCGTTCGCCGCGCGAGGGTCGTCGGGGCGCCCGGCAAGCAGGATCAGCAGCGGCAGGTCGCCGGCCCGGCCGGCGAGGTAGGAGAGAACGTGGAGAGAGGCGCGGTCTGACCATTGCGCGTCATCGACGATCAGCACGAGCGGGCGCGTCCGGGCGAGGCTGGCGCACGCCCACATGACGCCGTGCGCGATGGCGGTGGCGTCGGCTGCCCCGGGAATCTCGCCGTCGAGCAACAGGGCACCGGCGGGCGCGCTCGCGCCCGTGAGAATCGCCGCGCGCTCGCTCGCGGGCAAGTTGCGCAACGGTGCTTCGAGCAACGTCCGGACGACGCCGAACGCGAACTGGCGCTCGTGCGGCCCGGGCGCGGCGTGACGAACGAGGAAACCGGCGTCGCGAGCCAGGCGTGCCGAATGGTCGAGCAGCGCCGTCTTCCCGAGACCGGCGGGTGCTTCGAGGACCACGACGCCACCGGGTCCGCCGGCGAGGCCGGCGACGGCGCGCTCAAGCACGTGGAGTTCGGCCGCACGCTCGACCAGCGCGGCCTCGATATGTGATGGGTCTTGGTGCATGGTTGGTAGGTAAGGACGCAGACACTCGATGCTTCCTTCCAGACTTCCCCCGCGAGCTCAGGGTGGGGTCCGCCAAAGATCAGGGCACCGCCCCGATTGTCGGCTCAAGCGACGCGATCTAGCTTCGCCGCTCCCCAGCTACACGCAAAGGAGCATGATGTGGATTCATGGTGGTGGGCGCCGACGACGGGCGCTCGTGATGACGGTCGTCAGCGGTGCCTGCTTGAGCGCACTGCTGGGCGTCGCGGTCGATCCGGCGGCGGCGGCGTACAAGGCGCAGGTTCAGGCCGGGACGCTTCAGATAGTCGGTGACGGCGCGAGCGACAAGCTCGAACCGCTGACCGCCCCCGACAATCCGAACATCGTCGAGCTGGACGTCGGCGAGGACGGCACGATCGATTTCGCCTTCGACCGGAGCACGTTCAGCGCGATCGACGTGCAGGCCGGCGGCGGCAACGATGAGGTCAGGATCGCTCCCGGGGCCCAGCTCGGCGACGTGACGATCGACGGCGGCGCTGGCGATGACACGCTGATCGGCGGCGACGGCAACGATACGCTGATCGGTGGTGCGGGAAATGACGTGATCGACGGCGGCCGCGGGGGCGATACGGCGTTGATGGGCTCGGGCAACGACACGTTCGTCTGGAACCCCGGCGACGGAAGTGACACCGTCGAGGGTCAGGGCGGGAAGGACGTCCTTCAGTTCAACGGCTCGAACGCGCCCGAGCACTACGACATCTCGGCGAACGGGTCGCGCGTGCGCCTGTTCCGCGACGTGGCCGATGTGACGATGGACCTGAACGGGATCGACACGCTGAACCTGAACACGCTCGGAAGCGCGGACACGGTCACGGTGGGCGACCTCACCGGTACCGACCTTCGACACGCGAACGTCGACCTGAGCGGCACGCCGGGCTCCGGCACGGGCGACGGCGCGGCCGACACCGTCACCGTCGATGGCACCGACGGCGCTGACAATGTCAAGGTGGGCTCGACCGGAGGCGATGTGCTCGTGTCCGGGCTGTACGCCACGGTGGACGTCGGCGGTGCTGATGCCACCGGTGACAAGGTCGACGTCAACACGCTCGGCGGCGACGACACGATCAAAGCCGGGCTCGGGCTCTCCAGTCCGGCGGAGGTCGACGTCGACGGCGGCGTCGGGAACGACACCGCCGTCTACTCGGGCACGGCGTCGGACGACACGATCGGGATCGCTCCGAGCGCCGACGGGGTGGCCACGTTCGGCACCACGGGAGCGCCGTTCGTGGTCGCGGGCACGGTCGAGAACCTCGACGTGCGCGGCCTTGCCCGTAACGACACGATCACGGGGCAGAACGGCATCGCCGGCCCTACCCATCTGACGATCGAGGGTGGCGCTGGCGACGACACGCTGCGCGGTGGTGACGGCGATGACACGCTGATCGGAGGTTCGGGGAATGACGTTATCGACGGCGGCCGCGGGAGCGACACCGTGCTGATGGGTTCGGGTAACGACACGTTCACCTGGAAGCCGGGCGACGGCAGTGACACCGTCGAGGGTCAGGCCGGTAGCGACACGCTCGATTTCAACGGCTCCAACGCGCCCGAGAACATCGACCTTTCGGCGAACGGGTCGCGGGTCAGGTTGTTCCGCGATGTGGCCAACGTGACGATGGACCTGAACGGGATCGAGGGTCTGAACGTGACCGCGCTTGGGAGCGCGGACACCATCACCGTCAACGATCTAACCGGGACCGACGTCCGAACCGCGAACGTCGACCTGAGTGGCACTCCGGGCTCGGGAATCGGTGACGGCGCGGCCGACACGGTCATCGAGAACGGGACGGCCGGGGCGGACCGCGTCCACGTGGTGCGCTCGGGCCAGCAGGTGCAGACGACCGGGCTTGTGCCTCGGCTGAGCATCTCGGGTAGCGAGCTTGCGCTCGACACGCTCCACGTGAACACGCTGGCGGGGAAGGATCGCGTGACCGTGGATCCCGACGTAAGTCAGTTGATCGCGCCGGTCGTGGACCTCGGAGCCGATCAGTAGGAACGGGCGGCGCCGCCGCCCGCGAGCGGTGGCGCCCCAACCACTGTCTACGGTGATCAGGGTTGCGGGGCGGACCCTACCGTGGTCGAGGAAAACATCGCCCGGGTCGCGCCCGCGATCTCTACGACCGCGTCGCGTGAAGTGCGGCTGACGCCCGCGCCGTTGATGAAGCCGTGGATGAAGCCCGGGAACCGGCGCAGGGTGGCGTGTGTCCCGGCGGCGCGAAGCGCGTCGGCGTAGGCCTCGCCCTCGTCGCGGAGCGGGTCGAACGCGGCGGTCACGACGAACGCCGGCGCGAGCCCGGACAGGTCCTCGGCTAGCAGCGGCGAAGCGCGGGGATCGTTCGCCTTCGCGCGCTCAGCCCCGAGGTAGTGGTCCTCGAACCAGTTCATCTCGGCGTCGGTGAGCAGGAAGCCGTCGCCGAACAGATCGCGGGAGCGGCGCCGGACGGTGAAGTCGGTCACCGGGTAGATCAGCAGCTGGAGCACGGGCGCCGGGCCGCCGTCGCGCGCCGCCAGCTGCGACGCCACCGCGGCGAGGTTGCCGCCGGCGCTGTCGCCGCCGACGCCGACGCGGCTTGAATCGGCGCCTAGCCGCTCGGCGTTCGCGTACGCCCAGCGGAGCGCGGCGCGGGCGTCGTCGACCGCCGCGGGAAACGGGTGTTCGGGCGCCAGGCGGTAGTCGACCGCGAGCACGTGCGCGCCGGCGTGACGGCAGAGGATCCGGCACACGCCGTCGTGCGTATCCAGGTCGCCGTAGAGGAAGCCGCCCCCGTGGTAGTACACGAGCAGCGGATGCGGACCGCCGGACTCGGGGGGTGCGTAGTGCCGTGCGCGTAGCGGGGCCGCGGCGTCGATCTCGAAGTCCTGCACGGCGCCGACGGCGAGCGGTTTGCCGCCGAACACGGCGGTCAGCCGGCGCCGTGCCTCGCGCGCGTCGGCCGGTGTCATCGTCTCGAGCGGCGGCTCCTTCCGGCGAGCGAGGACCGCGAGCACGAGCTGCGTCTCGGGCGCGAGCGTCTCGCCGTCGATCACGACCGGCGGCTTGCCGGACAGGCGGATCTTGAGGCCGGGCGGGAGCGCGTCGAGTCCCTGCGCGCCCCACTGCTGGACGCGCGCGCTCAGCTTTGATCGGGCGGCGGGACTGGGCACGCGGCGATCCTACCCGCCGCGTGCCCGCCTGGTCTCAGCTCACCGCCGACCGCGAGAACATCCGGATCGAGATCGCGGTCAGCGCGGCCGCGAACACGGCCACCACCGCGAGGCTGAGCCACGCCTCGGTCGTCACGTTGCTCATGCCCCAGATGTCGTGCAGTCCCTTGCCGGACGGGTCCACGAACGCGTACCGCATCAGCGCGAGTGCGTGGGTGAGCGGCAGGAACTTCGCGATCGTGGTCAGCGCTCCCGGCATCGCGCCGATCGGGAACAGCGCTCCCGCGAGGAAGAACGGCAGGATCGCGACCGCCGGGACCGCGCCGACGTACTCCTCCTGCTTGCCGATCCGGCTCGCCAGGGTCTCGGCGACCCCGTACATGAACACGGTGAACAGCAACGCGGCGCCGGCGAACCACGCGACGCCGTCGGCGGTGATGTGGAACACCCCGCCCCGCAGCGCTGAGAGGCCGATCAACACGATCACCTGAAGGGCCGAGAGCACGAGCGCGACCGCGAGGTTTCCGATCACCAGATAGGAGCGCGGCACCGGCGCCGCGAGCAACTCGCGCTGGGCGCCGCTGTGACGATCGACGATCACGCTGAGCCCGGCGAAGATGCAGCTCAGCGGGACGACCAGGCCCACCGCCCCGACGCCGACGAACGACTCGTAGTCGATGCCCGAGTGCAGGCCTCCGGTCGCGACCTTGAGCGCCGGCGCGACGACCATCGCCAGCAGCGCGGGTCCGATCAACGGCACGAGGATCTGCCTGGGGTTACTGGCGGTGAGTGCCGCGCGCCGGCGCGCGAGGGTCGCGAGTGCGCTCGTGGTGCGCGCACGGCGAGGCGACTTGAGTGTGACTGGTATGGATTCGGCTATGGCTGACATGTGTGTGTTACTCCTTGTTCCTGGCGTTTCTTCGAGAGTTCACGCGGCGTCGCGGAGCGCGCCGCCCGTCAGTTGCAGATAGACGTCGTCGAGGTTTGGAGCCCGTGTCGCGATCTCGGACGCGCGCACGTGTTCTGACTCGATCGCCGCGAGCGCGTCGGTGGCCGAGTGGTGGTGGAGCGGGACGGTTATCCGCGCGCCGATCGCGAACGCGTCGGGGCCTGCGATCTTCCGTTCCCGGAGGCTTCCGAGCGCGCGGTCCGGACGTCCGTCGACGCGGAATTCGAGGATCTCCCGGCCGAGCCTCGCGAGGAGCGCCTGGGGAGAGTCGAGCGCGAGCAGCGAGCCCTCGTGGATGATCGCCACCCGGTCGCACAGGCGCTGGGCCTCGTCGAGGTAGTGCGTCGTGACCAGGATCGTGAGGTCGTCGCGTGCGCGTAGGCCGGCGATCACGTCGAGCAACTCATGGCGGATGCGAGGGTCGAGCCCGACGGTCGGCTCGTCGAGGAACAGCACCTGGGGCTCGGAGCACAGTGCGCGCGCGATCTCGAGGCGCCGGCGCTCGCCACCACTGTAGGTGTGGACGGGTCGGTCGATGAGCTCACTCAGCCCGAGCGCTTCGACGAGCTCCTCGGTGCGCCGCTTGGCCCTGTGCGGCGGCACGCCCCAGAGCTTCGTGTGGAGCTCGAGGTTGGCGCGGCCGGTGAGGCCGCGGTCGACCACGGCCTCCTGGAAGACGACGCTGGAAACGCTCCGGGCCAGCAACGGCGACTTCGCCACGTCGTGGCCGGCGAGCCGGGCCGTGCCGGCGGTCGGGACGATCGTCGTGGTCAGCATCCCCACGGTCGTCGACTTGCCGGCGCCGTTCGGGCCAAGCAGCCCGAAGACCTCGCCTTCGGGGACTTCGAAGTCGATTCCCCTGACGGCCTCGACTCCGCCCGGGTATGTCTTGCGGAGATCGTGTGCCTCGATGGCATGCATGTTCAGTTCCTCCTGTCACTTCTGTGGTGTCCGGGACGTCACCCCTTTGACGAACGCAGACGAGAGGATGTGACCGATGGAAGCGACCGAGGAGTTCGAGCAGAACCGGGATCATCTGCGGGCAGTGGCGCAGCGGATGCTGGGCTCAGCCGCCGAGGCGGACGACGCGGTGCAGGAGGCATGGCTCCGGCTCAGCCGCTCTGACACGGCCGAGGTCGAGAACATGCGCGCCTGGCTGACGACGGTGGTCAGCCGCATCTGCCTCGACATGCTGCGGGCCCGTCAGACGCGGCGCGAGGATCTCGTCGACGAGTGGTCGGGAGAGCCGGTCGTCGCCCGGTTCGAGGGACGAGAGGACGATCCCGAGCACGAGGCGCTGCTCGCCGACAGCGTCGGGGTGGCGCTGATGGTCGTCCTCGACACGCTGGCGCCGGCCGAGCGCCTCGCGTTCGTCTTGCACGACATGTTCGGCGTCCCGTTCGACGAGATTGGCCAGATCATCGACCGCAACGCGACCGCGGCGCGCCAGCTTGCTTCCCGCGCGCGCCGGCGGGTCCGAGGCGCTCGCGCGCCGGATGCGGCGCCGCTGGATCAGCAGCGGAAGGTCGTCGAGGCGTTCCTGGCCGCCTCGCGGGAGGGGGACTTCGAGGCGCTGCTCGCGGTGCTCGATCCGGACGTCGTGTTCCGGGCCGAGGCGGGCTTGACCGGTCCGCTCGTCCCGGGCTCGGTTCGCGGCGCTCGCGACGTCGCGACCATCGTGCTCGAGCGCGGCGCGCCGTTCGCGCATCTGGGCCGGCCGGTTGTGGTCAACGGCAGGCCGGGTGCGATGGTGGCTCTCCCCGATCGCCTGGTGTCGCTGGTCGCATTCACGATCGTCGGCGACCGCGTCACCGAGATGGACCTGCTGGTCGATCCGGTCAAGCTCGCGCGCGTGCGGCAGCAAGGCGTCTGAGCAGCGCGACGCACCCCGTCTCGTCCAGCCACGGAAAGTGACCGGCGCAGCCTCCGCTGTCTAGCCGCTGGTCTGGCTGGGATACTGGGAGCGATGGGGCGGCAGCAGCCTGTTCGACGCCTCGGGGTTCTGCAGCAGGCACCCCGGTCGTCGATGCGGTATCGGCGGAGAGCCGTGTGGCGCCGGCGCGTGGCGGCGCTGGCGGTGCTCGCGGTGCTCGCGGTCGCGGTAGCCGCGGTCGTCGCGGGCGTGGTGCTCCTGGTTCGATCGGTGAGCACCAATACACACGGAGCGCACGTGGTCCGGTTCACGATCGACAGTCCGCTCGTGCATCAATCGCTGCCGGTCGCCGCCGTCGTTCCCGCGGGCGCGAGCGCGGGGCCCCGCCCCCTGCTGATCTTCCTGCACGCCAAGGGACAGGACCAGAACTCGAATCTCGACGACGCGTTCTATGCGGCGCTCGCGCGGCTCGGGCCACGCGCCCCGGACGTGGTGTTCCCGTACGGCGGAGCCGACTCGTACTGGCACACCCGTACGAGTGGAGCCTGGGGCGCCTACGTGCTCGACGAGGTGATCGGCGATGCGGTGAAACGTCTCGGTGCCGACCCAAAGCGCGTCGCGATCGGTGGGATCTCGATGGGCGGCTTCGGCGCATTCGACCTCGCCAGGCTGAGACCGCGCGAGTTCTGCGCGGTCGGCGGCCACTCGCCGGCGATGTGGGTGAGTGCCGCCCAGACGCCCGCCGGCGCGTTCGACGATGCCCAGGACTTCGCGCTGAACAACGTGATCGCGATCGCCCGTCACGGCGATCCGTACCGGGGGATGGCGGTGTGGATCGACGTCGGGACCCAGGATCCGTTCCGGGCCGCCGACACGACGTTCGCCGACGCGCTGCGCCATGACGGGCAGCCGGTCGACTTCCACGTGTGGACCGGGGGACACGACCAGGCGTACTGGGACAGCCACTGGGGCGACTACCTCGCGTTCTATGCGAACGCTCTGGCCGCGTGCCACCATTGACACCTCAGGGGATCTCGACCGAGGAGCGACCGTGAGCGCACGGATAAATCACGTCAGCGTGAACGCCCGTGATCTGCAGGAGTCGGTGGACTTCTACGTCGACCTGCTCGGGGCGGAGTTGATCGCGACGCCCAACTTCGGGTTGCCGGTGCAGTGGCTCGCGCTAGGCCGCACGCAGCTGCACCTGTTCGTACGCGACGTGCAGCCGAGCAGCCACCATCACCTCGGGATCACCGTCGACGATCTCGAGCCGGTGTACAGGGCCGCCGAGCGCCGCGATGCGTTCGACCGCCAGGCGTTCCGCAACCATCTGGTCGAGCTTCCGGGCGACGTCGTTCAGCTATATGTGCGCGATCCCGCGGGGAATCTCGTCGAGATCGACCACCACGGCGTGGCGCGACTTCCGGACGACCTACGCGCTGAGCTCAAGGGCCTGTGGGAGTTCAACCCGCAGACTGAGGAACAGATGCAGGGGCGGCTGTTCGTTCCCGATTAGCGGCCCGGCGCGCGTCGACGCTCTCGAGCATGAGCAGCGTGAGCCCGATCGGCACGGTCGCCGGCAACAGGTGGGCAATCGGCAGCAGAAGCAGTCCGTAGGCCGCACCGAGCACCGTCACGAGCAACGCGGCGAGCAGCTGGCGGTGGCGGCCGGCGAGGAATCCGCCGAGCACGGCCGCGAGCACCAGGTCGGGATAGTCGGTCGTGACCCGTCCGATGTCGGCCTGGCTGAAAACGGGTCCGTGGACGTCGCGGGTGGCGGCGGCCATAAGCTGGGCGGCCGACCCGCCCACGCCCGACGCGAGCAGCGCCACGTCCGCGAGGCACATGCCGACCACGCCGAGGACGAACCAGCTGCGCGGTATCAACCGGGCCAGCGCGGTGCCGACCGCGAGGCATCCGAGCGCGGTCAGCGCAGTGGCCGAGAGCTGGGCCTCCCAGCCGCTGATCAGCGCCGCGATCACCGCGAGCGCGAACGCCACCGCCAGCAGTGCGCGCCGGGATCCGGCGTGGCGGGGTCCGCGGACGACCTCGAGGATCGCGATCGTCGCGAGCAGCGGGGTGATCACGCCGGCCATCAACACGAGTCCGAGCGCCATCGAGGGCATCGCGAGCGGCAGGAATGTGCCGGCCACGATCGATCCGGGTAGAAGAGCAGCCCACGCCGGCGATCGCAGGGTCCTCAGCGGCTCGAGCGCGTCCGCCCGCGGCAGCGCCACGAGCGCCCCTTCGACGCTCGCTAGCGCGATCACCGCGGCATAGCCAGAGGCGGTCATCGTGCCCCCCAGTGCCCTGGCTGGTGGCGCGGGGAAGAGTCGGAGGGCACCGCCAGGTTGTACCCGGTTCTACTAACACGAACCTAACACAACACTAAACTTTTACAAAGGAGCCGGGAGGGGTCCGGGGGCGGGCGCTAAGCCGGATGAAAGCTGTCTAAGGCTCGCGGTGGCGGTGGCTCTCGGTGTTCGCGCCGCGCCTGGTCGCGCCGCGCCTGGGCGCGGTTAGGTCCCCGAGTCGGCTTCCAGCGCCTGCGCCTCGTTGGCGTGGTGCATGTGGTACGGCGCGGCCTGGCCGCCGGGGTCGAGCTCGTACAGGGTGCACCCGAGCTCGCGGGCGCCGGCGGCGGCACCGACCCGCGTTCCTCGCGCCGCTCCGATGTCGCGCTCCCAGGCTGTGGTCTCGAATACGTTGGTGTCGTTGGGCATGAGCGTAGGATCGCCGATCGCGTGGTGGGGTGGGCGTGGTGGTGGGCGGGTGGGCGCGGTGGCGGGGCGCGCGCGGTGGCGGCGGCGGGTGCTCAACTCGCCAAAGCGCCCCGACGACCACCGGCGACTGCACATAAGCGCCACCCGGGCGCTTATGTGCACGGGGTGGTCGCGCGGATGCCGCTCTGGCGGGTTAGGCACCACGATTTGCCGATCCGTGCACGGATCGCGCTGAGAGCACGCGGAACCCTGGCGGCGCCGGCGCACGGTGCGATAGAAGTCGCAGACGCCGTAGTCCTGACTCGAGAGGTGAAGAGATGGCAGACCGAATCCTGACCACGCACGCCGGCAGCCTGCCCCGCCCCGACGAACTTGCCGACATGGTGTGGGCGCGGATGGACGGCGAGGCCGTGGACGAGGCGCGGCTCGAGGCGAAGATGGACGAAGCGGTGGCCGACCTGGTCGGCAAGCAGCGCGAGGTTGGCCTCGACGTGATCAGCGACGGCGAGATGAGCAAGCCCGGGTTCAGCACGTACATCAGCGACCGCTTCTCGGGGTTCGGCGGTGGCACGTCGGAGTTCCAGTCCGATGACGTCGCGCCGTTCCCGGAGCTCGCGATGAAGCTGTTCGCGAATCCACAGACGGCTCACCTGGGATTTTCGTACTGCATCGGGCCGGTGGAGCTCGCCGACAAGGAAGCGGTGAATCGGGATATCGCCCGGTTCAAGGCAGCGCTGGGTGATGCGGATCCGTCGGGCGCGTTCATGGGAACGATCAGCCCGGGGCAGATCGCGTTCAACTATCCCGACCAGCACTACGGGTCGCACGAGAAGTATCTGGCGGCGTGCGCGGACGCGCTCGCGCACGAGTACCGCGCGATCATCGACGCCGGGTTCAATCTTCAGATCGATTCGCCGGACATGGCGATGGCCGCGCACGCGCGTTCAGTCGGAAGCAGCGTCGGAGACTGGCACCACCACCTCCCGTTGGCGGTCGAGGCACTGAACGGGGCGCTCGAGGGGATCCCGGCCGACCGGGTCCGGTTCCACGTGTGCTGGGGCAACACCGGCACCCCGCACCACCTCGACGTTCCGTTGGCAGACATCATCGACCACGTGCTCAACGTCAACGCGGGCACGATCTACGTCGAGGGCGCCAACCCCCGCCACGCGCACGAATGGCGCGTATTCCGGGACGTCGAGCTCCCGGCCGACAAGGGCGTGATCCTCGGCGTGATCGACGTCAAATCCAACTACGTCGAGCATCCCCGCCTGGTCGCCGACCGGCTCGTGCAGGTCGCCCAGTACGTCGGCAAGGACCGGCTGATGGCCGGCACCGACTGCGGCTTCGGCACGTTCATCCGCTGGTCGCTCGTCGACCCCGGCGTGATGTGGCTGAAGATGGGCTCGCTCGTCGAGGGCGCCCAGATCGCCTCGGCGGAGTTGTAGAGCCGGCGCGCGTCACGGGATAATCGCCTCGTGGGCCAGGAGGTAGCTGCAAGAACCTTCAGCCGCGAGGACCGGCAGCGTTACCGCATGAAGGTGCGGGCGAACCTCGACGTGTTCGCGCGGATGCTGTCCGAGGCGCGGTTCAACCCCGAGACCCGGTCGTTCGGGCTCGAGGTCGAGCTCAACCTCACCGACGACGCCGGGGATCCGGCGCTGATCAACGCCGCCGCGCTCGAGGCGATCGCCGACCCGGCGTTCCAGACCGAGCTCGGTCAGTTCAACGTGGAGATCAACGTGCCGCCGCGGCTGCTCGAGGGCGAGGTGTTCGCCGATCTCGAGCGCGAGGCACGCGCGAGCCTCAACGACGCCGAGGAGAAGGCGCGGACGGTCGGCGCGCACATGATGATCATCGGGATCCTGCCCACGGTCGGTCCCGAGCAGCTGCGAGCCGAGGTGTTCAGCGCCAACCCGCGCTATGCGCTGCTCAACGAGCAGATCTTCGCCGCGCGGGGAGAGGACCTCGAGATCACGATCGCCGGCGTCGAGCGGCTCTCGACCCACGCCGACACAATCGCGCCGGAGGCCGCGTGCACGAGCGTTCAGCTCCACCAGCAGGTCGAGCCCCAGGCGTTTGCCCGCTACTGGAACGCAGCCCAGGCGATCGCCGGCGTGCAGGTCGCGGTCGCGGCGAACTCGCCGTTCTTCTGCGGCAAGGAGCTGTGGCGAGAGACCCGGATCGCGGTGTTCGAGCAGGCGACCGACACGCGGCCGGAGGAGCTGAAGATCCAGGGCGTGCGGCCGCGGGTGTGGTTCGGCGAGCGCTGGATCACCTCGATCTTCGACCTGTTCGAGGAGAACGTGCTCTATTTCCCGTCGCTGCTGCCCGTGTGCGACAGCGAGGATCCGCTCGAGACGCTCGAGCGCGGCGACGTCCCACAACTCGGCGAGCTGCGCCTCCACAACGGCACGATCTACCGCTGGAACCGCCCGATCTACGACGTCGTCCGGGGCCAGCCCCATCTGCGCGTCGAGAACCGCGTGCTACCGGCGGGCCCGACCGTCGCCGACATCATCGCCAACGCCGCCTTCTACTACGGGCTCCTGAAGGTGATCGCCGAAGCCGAGCGCCCGGTCTGGTCGCAGATGTCGTTCTCGGCCGCGGAAGAGAACTTCCACGCGGGCGCGCGCGACGGGATCGACGCCCGGGTCTACTGGCCCGGGCTCGGCGAGGTACCAGCGGCCGAGCTGGTCCTGAGGCGGTTGCTCCCGCTGGCGCACGAGGGCCTCGAGCGCTGGGGGGTCGACTCGCGTGACGCCTCCCGGCTGCTCAGCATGATCGAGCGCCGGTGCGTGACGCTGCGCAACGGCGCCTCCTGGCAGAGCGCGATGTTCCACCACCTATACGACGGCAAGGGAATGGACCGCGGCGACGCGCTTCGCGAGATGACCCGGCGCTACCGCGAGCACATGCACTCGAACGCGCCGGTCCACGAGTGGCCGACGGATTGAGGGGGCGGTCCCGAGGCGGCGAGTGGCCGACCGACTGACCGGGACGGTCCCGCCACCGGGCGATTAGCCTTCGGGGCATGGCCGATCCCGGAACCCCAGGCAGCTCCGCATACCGTGCCGCGGGCGTCGACTACGAGGCGCTCGACGCCGGGAAGCGGAACGCGCTGACCGAAGCGCTCGCGACCTCGGGGCTACTGACCGCGTCCGGCGGGCGCGCCGTCGACGAGTCGCGGGGTGAGCCGGCGTTCGTGTTCGAGGCCGGCGGCCAGACGCTCGCATTCGTCGTCGAAGGCCTCGGCACCAAGTCGATCATCGCCCGCGAGGTGGAGGAGCAACTCGGCGTGAGCGTATTCGACAACGTCGCGTACGACACGGTGGCGGCAATCGTCAACGATCTCTGCTGCGTCGGAGCGGTTCCGCTGGTCGTGAACGCCTATTTCGCCACCGGCTCCTCAGATTGGTACGCGGACGAAAAACGGAACGCCGGGCTGGTGACAGGCTGGCGCGAGGCGTGTGTCGACGCCGGCGCCACCTGGGGAGGCGGCGAGTCGCCGTCGTTGCCGGGGCTCGTCGCGACCGACGACATCGAGCTCGCCGGCAGCGCCGTCGGCGTCGTCCCTCCCGGACACCGGCCGATTCTCGGTGCGGAGCTGGCGGCGGGCGACGAGATCGTGATCGTCGCGAGCAACGGCCTTCACGCGAACGGCTCATCGCTGGCGCGGCGAGTCGCGGAAGGGTTGCCGGACGGGTACCGGACGCCGCTCCCGAGCGGGCGGACGTTCGGCGAGGCGCTGCTCGACCGGACGCCGATGTACGCCGCCCTCGTCCGGGCGCTACTCGCGAGCGAGGCCGAGGTCGAGGTCCACTATCTCAGCCACATCACCGGGCACGGGCTGCTGAAGCTGATGCGGCCGCGCCGCGAGCTGACCTACACGGTGGCGCGGCTGCCCGATGTCCCCGAGGTGCTCGAGTTCCTGGTGGCGCGGACGGACATGTCACCCGCCGCCGCCTACTCGACGTTCAACATGGGCTGCGGGTTCGCTGTTTACTGCGCGCGGGGGTCAGCCGACGAGGTGGTCCGGATCGCCTCCGGGCTTGGCCTCGCGGCGAGCGTGGCGGGCGGTGTCGAGAAAGGCCGGCGCCGCGTGGTGCTCGATCAGATCGGGGTCGTGTTCGAGAGCGCCGATCTCGACCTGACGCCGCGCCGCGCCACGCCGCTTAGCTGACCGGCCGCTCGAGGCGCGCCGGCGACGGCATCGGCGGGAGGTGCTCGGAAGTCATCGGGTGGGCTCGCAAGGGCATGAGCGGTGTCACAAGGTGGTGCACCGGTGGCGGCGGGAGCATGAGATGTGAAGGCACCACCGCGCGACGGACCGACTTCCCCTTGCGGGTGTGGTGGCTCGGCTGGGCTCGTACCCGCGCCCGGGCCGTCGTGGCGGCGCGCGCGACGGTGTTGCTGGCGGAACGCGCGGGGGTCGCGGCCGCGCGCGCCGGAGCCGTCGCCCCGGGCGCAGGGGGCGTGCCCGCATGAGCCGTGGCCGCGGGGGATGTGGTCGCAGCGTTCGTGGCCGTACGTCCTTGCTCGGTGGCGGAGCCGCACGCGGCCAGGGCGACGGCGCCTGATGTCAGGACGGCTGCGAGGGCAGCGGTCGTGCGGAAGTGGGATGCGCGAACGCGGGGCAACGACTCTCCACCGAGACTACGCGCGAGCACGGCCTACGTCACGACCAACTGCGGAACCCGGTCGAGCCGCGTCAGGCCGGCTGGGCCGGAACCGGCGTGGCGGCGGCGCACGCGACCGCCCCGAGCAGCTCGGCCCGCCCCTGGAGGCTCGTCGTGATCACATCGGTGTGGGCCGGCCCGGGTTGCGCGAGGTGCCGGACCGAGTCCTGTACGCCGGCGGTGAAGTGGGCGCCGGTCGACGCGAGGTCGCCGCCGAGGATCACCGCCTCCGGATTGAGCGTGTTGCACAGGTTGGCGATCACGACGCCGACGGTGCGACCCGATTCGGCGAGGACCTTGGTCGCCACCGGATGCTCCATGTCCGCGGGGTTGTGCGGATCGAGTCCGAGCGGTTCGAGCTGCCGGCGCACGACGTCGATCGACACGGTGGCCTCGAGGCAGCCGCGATTGCCGCATCGGCACCAGGCTCCGGTGGGGTCGATCTGAGTGTGCCCGATCTCGCCGGCCATGCCGTGAGACCCGCGGTACAGCTGGCCGCCCAGGACGAGCGCGGCGCCGATCCCGTTCGAGGCCTTGACGTAGATGAAGTCCCGGAAAGCGCGGGCGGCGCCGTAGGTCATCTCGCCGAGCGCGCCGAAGGCGGCATCGTTGCCGAGCGTGAACGTCAGGCCGGTGCGGCGCCGGAGCTCCTCGGTGGGGTCTAGCTCGGCCCAGCTCGCGAGGATCGTCGGCGAGCCGACCCGGTTGGTCCGGTTGTTGAGCGGGGCGGGAATGCCGGCCGCGGCGGCACGTATGTCGCCAGCCGACACGCCGGCACGCTCGAGGACGTGGGCGAACAGTTCGCGGGCCGAGTCGAGCGCGCTGCCGCCGCCGCCGTCAACGTCGAGCAGGGTGCTTTCCTCGGCGAGGATCTGGCCCTCGCTGGTGGCGACCGCCACCCGGATATGTCGGTGACCGAAATCGAAGCCGGCGACGAGTCCGTCCGGCCGGTGGAGCGACAGCAGGGTCGCCGGCCGCCCGCTGCCCGACCCGGCGCCGCCGCTGCGAGCCGGGGCCTCGTCGATCAGTCCCTCCTCGAGCAGTTCGGCGACGAGCGCCGTCGTCGTGCTCCGCGGCAATCCGATCGCCCGCGAGAGCTGCGACCGGCTGATCGGGCCCTCGTCGCGGATCATCGACACGAGATGGGCGCGCAGAAGGGTGTGTGCGGTCGCCGGGGCGAGTTCGGGGTCCGACGTTTGGGCCACGCGCGCAGACTAGCCGACGTCCAACCTTTTTGGCTTGCTACGGGCTAAAACGGGCAAACATTTCTTGGCTTGACGCGGGATTGCCCGGGGTGTTAGCGTGCGAGCCCGCCTCATCCTCGCGGCTTTTGACTGGTACACGCTCAAATCCGCTCGCGAGAGGCCCTGCCGTGCAACGGATCCTTCGAACAAGCCGCAAGCCTTCGAGTTGACGCGAGTTCCGCCGGGAGTAGAGAGAGAGGTGACCTTCCAGACCGACAGCGCACGCAGTCCCCCGCGGCAAACGTTCGCGTAGCTGCGTTCCCTGCGAACGGCTCGGCGGTGCGGCGCACCAGCCGAGCCAACGGGCCCGATGTTTATGCTCTGTTAATCGCAGTGGACGACGGCGCTGCGGTTTGCCAGTGTATTTCTGGCCGGGGTGGAGGACCGGCGAGAACTGTTACTAGTCGACGTTTCGCGCCGATTGAGAGGAGCGCGCAGGTATGAGTACTCGTTACTTACGAGTGTGTGTCTTAACCGTTGCCGTTGCGGCACTGGCTGCCGGTTGTGGCAGCTCCAAGAGCAGCAGTAGTTCCGCCACGAGTGCCGCCAGCGCCACCAGCGCTACCAGCACATCGTCGGGTGGGTCCGCGACGCCGGGCATTTCAGTTACATCGTTCACAAACGACTTCTCCGCGATGAACGCCCTCAAGCCGCTCGCGGCGTCGGGCAAGGGCAAGATGGCGGCGATCCTTCCGGACACGACGAGTTCGACTCGTTACGTCGAGTTCGACGCGCCTTACCTTAAGAAGGCTGCCGCCGCGGCAGGCCTGCCCAGTTCGGAGACATGACCGTAGAGAACGCGTTGGGTAGCGATGCGACGTTCGTGACCGATGCCGAGAGCGCCATCACGAACGGGGCGACAGTGCTGCTGATCGACCCGGAGGATTCGGGTACTGGCGTCACGGTGCAGCGCTACGCCAAGGCACACGGCGTCGCCGTGGTCGACTATGACCGGCTCACGCTGGGTGCGCCGGCAGGCACGGCTGACTACGTCAGCTTCAACAACGTGCATGTCGGCCAGCTGATCGGCTCGGGCTTTGTGCAGTGCGTCAACGCCTGGCACGTTGCCAAGCCGAACGTCGTCGTGATGGCAGGCGCCGTGACCGACAACAACGCCACGCTGTTTGCCCAGGGCTACAACGGGGTCCTCGCTTCCTACTTCCAGTCCGGGAAGTACGTGCTCGTCACCCGGCCCGCGGGGACGTGGATGCCGCCTCAAGCGCTGACGGAGTTCGAGGGCGCGTACACCGCCCATCACAACATCAACTCGGCGGTGATCCCGAACGACGAAAACGGTGCGCCGATCATCTCCTACCTGCAGAGCCACGGCGTCAAGCCGAAGACGTTCCCGACGACGGGGCAGGATGCAACCCTGACCGGTCTGCAGAACATCCTCTCCGGCTACCAGTGCGGAACGGTGTACAAGCCGATCTACCTGGAGGCGCAGGCGGCGGTTGCGCTCGGCCTCTACCTCCGGGCGGGCAAGACGGCGCCGGCGTCGCTGCTGAACGCCAACACGGTCGATCCGACCACGCATGTCTCGGTCCCCTCCTCGCTGCTGGTTCCCGAGTGGGTCACGACCGCGAACATGAACGACACGGTCATCAAGGACAATTTCGTGCCCGCGTCGCAGCTATGCACCGGGAAGTACGCGTCCGAATGTAAGGCGGCAGGGATCACCAGTTGATCGAGGAATCCTTGTCGAAGCGATAGTGTGTATGGGCCCTTCCGGCGCACCGGAGGGGCCCGCCGCACATAGGGAGGACGATGAGCACTTCGGACAGTCCCGCCACCGAGCCGTCCACAGCGCCCAGTAGCTCGAACGGCGCGCCGCTGCTCGAGCTTCGCGGCGTCACCAAGCGGTTCGGCCCTGTACAGGCGTTGACGCGCATCAACTTCGAGGTGCTGCCGGGTCAGGTGACGGCGCTGGCGGGCGATAACGGCGCCGGCAAGTCGGTGACGATCAAGACGATCGCCGGGCTGTGGTCGCCCGACGAGGGTGAGATCGTGTGGGAGGGGCAACCGGTCCACTTCCATGGGCCGCGCGACGCCGAGGCCGCTGGAATCACCACGATCTATCAGGACCTGGCGCTTGCCGACAACCTCGACATCGTCCAGAACATGTTCCTGGGCCACGAGCCCCTCGAGCGCGGACTGCTCAACGAGGCGAAGATGGAGACGTCCGCCAAGCAGACGCTCGAGGAGCTCTCGGTCAAGACGATCAGGTCGATCCGCCAGCCGGTAGCGTCGCTGTCAGGCGGCCAGCGGCAGTCGGTCGCGGTCGCCAAGGCGGTCATGGCGAAGGCGAAGCTCGTGATCATGGACGAGCCGACGGCAGCCCTCGGTGTGTCGCAGACGCGGACGGTTCTGGCCCTGATCAAACGGCTCGCTTCGCAAGGCGTGGCCGTGATGGTCGTCTCGCACAACCTGAACGATGTGTTCGCGGTCGCCGACCGCGTCGTGATCTTGTATCTGGGCAACATGGTCGCTCAGGGTTCGGTGTCCGAGTTCGATCCCACCTCCGTCGTTGACTACATGACGACCGGGCGCTCGTCGCGCGCCGTGGATCACTCGGCGGTCCCACGCTCGGCCGGACAGGAGGACTGATGCCCGACGAATTCTCAAGCCCCGGCGTCCCCTCCGAACTGGAGGAACCGCCGCTTTCGACCGAGCTGGAAGAGGACGAGGCGTCCCCCGTGACCGACGCCGACCTTGTAACCGCCGCGCCCGAGGTACTGGCGGACTCGCTCGGCGACTACCTGGGCGCGCAGTGGCGCCGCATCAAGAGCGGGGAGAGCGGCGCGCTGCCTGTCGTCGCCGGACTGATCATCATCGTCATCTTCTTCCAGGCCGAGCGATCCAGATTCGGTTCCGACGGGAATCTGGTCAACCTGTTCGACCAGGCGTCGATCTACATCCTCCTTGGCGCCGCTCAGATCTTCGCGCTGATCCTGTCGGAGATCGACCTGTCGGTCGGCTTCGTGCTCGGCGTCGGCGGGATGGTGATCGCCGAGTTGATCGCCCCTCCGGTCAACTTCCCGTGGTGGCTCGGGATCATCTGCGGTGTCGCTGTGACCGCCGGAATCGGCTACATCCAGGGGACCCTGATTACCAGGCTCCACATTCCGTCGTTCGTAGTGACGCTCGCCGGCCTGCTGTTCTTAGAGGGCGTGCTGATCGAGCTCGCCACGATCGATAAACAGGCGGTCGGCGGCGTGATATCGGTCTCGACCAGCAGCCCGGTGTTCAAGCTGGTGAACGGCAACATCAGCGTTGCCGCGAGCTGGATCGGCCTGATCGTGGTGCTCGCGATATACGCGGCGGTGTCGATACGCCGCGCGGCGCACCGTCGCGCCCAAGGGCTGAGTGCGCCACCGCTCAGCATCACGTTGTTCCAGATCGGCGCCGCGGCGATCGGGGGCATCTTGCTCGTGTACGTGTGCACCCAGAACCGCGGCCTGCTTACGCCCCTGAAGGGGGTCCCGTATGTCGTTCCGTTCGTCGGGCTCGTGCTGCTCCTGTACTCGATCTTCCTAGCGCGGACGCGGCTCGGGCGGTACATGTACGCGATCGGCGGAAATCCCGAGGCCGCACGCCGCGCCGGTATCAACGTGCCGCGCGTGCGCAGAGTGGCGTTCGTGTTCAGCGCGATGACCGCAGGGCTCGCCGGGCTGGTCTACGCGTCCACCCTGGGGTCGGTCTCGACCGGCGTCGACGGGGGGACGTACACGCTGTACGCAGTGGCGGCGGCCGTGATCGGCGGGGCGAGCCTGTTCGGCGGGCGCGGCAAGCCGATCCAGGCGCTGCTGGGCGGGCTCGTGATCGGAGTTGTATACAACGGCCTGGCGTTGATGGGAACCGGCGCGGCCGGCCAGTTCATCGCAACTGCACTCGTGCTCCTGGTGGCAGCGGCAATCGACTCGCTCGTTCGCCGGCGCGGTGCCACCGGAGTCTGACGCTCGATCCGTCGCCCCCCGGGAGCCGTCTCGCTCAGCCGAGCTAGCCTGAGCGGTATGGCCCTGGTCGTACCGATGCCTTGAAACGCCTCGGTCCCGCGCTCGAGGTGCGCGATTTCCGCCTCTGGTGGCTGGCGCTGCTCGGGATGGGAATCAGCCTCCAGGCGATCGAGGTGGCGATCGGCTGGGAGGTGTATGCCCTTCACCGGAGCGCGCTCGATCTGGGCTGGATCGGCCTGGCCGAGTTCGTCCCACTGTTCGTGCTCGCGCTGCCGGCCGGGCAGCTGGCCGACCGTGTACCCCGGCGGCTGATCTTCGCCGGCGCGCTGCTGTTCGCGGCATGCATCAGCGTCGGCCTCGCGCTGGTCAGCTCGTCCGGGACGACCCAGGTGTGGCCGTACCTGGCGCTTGCCGTCGGCGCCGGTATCGCGATGGCGCTGGGCTGGCCGGCCGCGCGCGCGATGCCGCCGACGCTCGTCGGCGTCGAGCTGCTGCAAAATGCGATGACGCTTCGCTCGATCGCGAGCCAGGCGGGCATGGTCATCGGTCCCGCGCTCGGCGGGCTCCTGTACGGCGTCTCGCCGTCACTCGTGTACCTGCTCGCGGCCGGCTCGTGCGTGATCTCGTGCGCGGTCGTAATGGCGATGCATCCGGGTGCGGCGGCCGACGTCGACGAGGAGGGCGGCGTCCAGCCTGCCAACGTCGAGAGCGTGCTCGAGGGACTCCGCTTCGTACGCCGCACCGAGATTCTCCTCGGCGCGATCCTGCTCGACCTGCTCGCGGTCCTGTTCGGCGGCGCGGTGGCGCTGTTGCCGGTGTTTGCCCGCTCGATCCTCCACGTCGGCGCCACCGGCCTCGGAGTGCTGCGCGCCGCGCCGGCGGTGGGGGCGTTGCTGGCCGCGGCCTGGCTCACCCGGCACCCGCTCCGGCGCAACGCCGGCCGGACGCTCCTGCTCGTCGTCGGGCTGTACGGCGCGAGCATCATCGTATTCGGCCTCTCGCGCGTGTTCGTGATCTCGCTGCTCGCGCTAGGGGTGAGCGGGTTCGTCGACCTCTACAGCATGAATATCCGCTCGACCACGGTCGCGCTCGCCTCGCCGGACCGACTGCGCGGGCGCGTCAACGCTGTCGAGATGGTGTTCATCAGCGCGTCGAACCAGCTCGGCGCGTTCGAGTCCGGCCTCGCCGCCTACCTGGTCGGGACCGTCCCGGCGGTCGTCGGCGGCGGCGTGATGACGATCCTGCTCGCGGTCAGCTGGGGCCGCCTGTTCCCCGCGCTCGCGGAGGTCGATCGCCTGGAGGACGTCCGGCCGCCCGCGCCGGTGCCGGAGGCGGTCGAGCTGGTCGCGTAGTCTGGCGGGTCGATGGACGAGGCACGACGCCGGATCGCCGACGAGCTGTACGCCCTAAGCCGCGCCCACGACCAGGCGCGTAGCGATCGGCTCGAGCGCTTCCGGAACGTCGAGCCGCCGACCGCGGAGCTGCTCGGCGTCCTGATCCGTGCCAGTCGAGCCCGCCGGATCCTCGAGCTCGGCACGTCCAACGGCTACTCGACGATCCGGCTTGCCGACGCGGCAGGGGCCACCGGCGGAGCGGTGGTGAGCGTCGACGTCGATGCTGCCCGAGCCGAGCTCGCGCGCGAGAACATTCGCGGCGCCGGGCTCGAGGAGCGCGTCGAGCTACGGACCGAAGATGCGGCGCTGACGCTCGAGCGGTCGGGCGACGGGGAGTGGGAGTTCGTATTCCTCGACGCCGAGCGCCGGTCGTACCCGTCGTACGTTCGCGATCTGGTGCGCACGCTCGCGCCCGGCGGTCTTCTCGCCGTCGACAACGTCGAGTCGCACGCAAACGAGCTGGTCGAGTTCACAGAGTTGATCGAGGCCGTGCCCGAGCTGACGCAAACGGTCGTCCCGGTCGGTGCCGGGCTCAGGCTCGCCGCGCGCGATCCCCGGCCGCCGGGGATGACCCGCTAGTCGCGGCGCCGGTCTCGGTGGGTTCGGCGGGTCCACTGCCGCCGTTCCCCGGGCTTCACCCGCCGGCACTCCGCGAGCGCGCGACGGAAGAAGGTCGCGAGCTCGCGATCGCCGATACTCTCGGCTTGCGCGATGTAGCTCTCGAGCGGCGCGCCGTTGTTCATGCACTCTTCGGCGAACCAGGTCAGGCCGGACGGCTGCTCGCCCTCGTGTGGGTCCGCAAGGCCAAGGTGAATGTCGGTCAGCATCGGTCTCTCCTCGACGACGACAGCATCGGTTTACCCGGATACACCCGTTTCCCAACGCGAACGTTCGGATTGTCGGGTCTAAATTCACCGGTCGACAACACGGGTCGGGGTACGCTCGCCTAGGCTCATTTCGATGAGCCTCGGTGGCTGGCGAGCCGCCGAGGCGAACAAGGGGGCAAGCGCAGAGAGCGCGACATCAAGTGGCGCGCGTGCCCGACCTCACACGCGCGCCCGGCGACCCGGCTGGACTCGAGTCCAGCCGGGTCGCCACTGTTTGCGGCGGTCAGCTGCGCGCGGTGGCCCGAGGCGCGGTGGAACGCTTTCGCGGGCTGCGGGTGGACGCCGTGCCTCGCGAGCGCGATGACGTGCTGCGCGATGACGTGCTGCGGGCGGACGTGTTGCGCGCGGACGAGGTGCGGGTCGCCGGCCGCGACGTCGAGCGACCACGAGGCTTGCTCGCGGACCGTCGCGAGCGCGACGACGTCGCTCGCTGATCGCGCGGTATCTCGGCGCGGACCACGTCCTTCACGAGCCGTCCCAGCTCGGCGGCGAGGTACTTCGCCATGCGCTCCTCATCGCGGCGGATGTCGCGCGCGAGCCGCGCCGTCTCGCGATCCCCGACCTCGGTGGCAAAGACCTCGATGCGGGTGTAGAGCGCGATCTCGGTGTGCTCCTCGCGGAGTTCGTCCTGGGCGTTGCGCAGATGGGTCTCGGCCTGCTCGCTGACGAGCGCGCGAGCCAGTCCCACCTGTCCTTTGACCGCGGCGACGGTCTTGCCGGCGACCTCGCCGACGGTCCCGGTGAGGCTGAGCAGCCCCTGGCCGGTCGGGCCGCCGAGCTTCTTGATCTGCGCGGCGACGCGGCGCTTGTGGTCGCGCGTCTCTTTCAGGTGCGTCTGGAGGCGCTTCTTGTAGGCCGCCTTCTGTGTCACCGAGATGTGCGTGGCCAGGTCCGCCTCGAGCTCGGCTTCCTTGGCGTGGGCTTCGCCCAACCAACTCACCAGCTTCGCGTCGCGGCGGTTCAGGGTCTTGGCTTCAGGCATGTCGATTGTCCTTTCGTCGACGGGGCGGGGACAGAGTGGGGTCGCGCCGGGTCAGGCTGCGCGATTGCCGTTCGCCAGCTTCAGCTGGCGCTCGACCGCGACAAGCACGGTCCGGCGGGCGCGGTGCCGCGCCTCGTACAAGCTGATCGCGGCGAGTTCCGCGACGCTCGCGAGCCGCGCCCGGTCGATCACGTCCCGGGCGTTCATCTGGCCGTAGCCGGTCCACGGTTCCTTGACCGTGATGCCCGCGCCGGCGCCGTCCTCGGCACCGGGCTCGGCGGTGGCTGCGACCAGTTCCGGCTCCTCGGAGACGTGACTCGGCTCGGCGAGCGGCGAGGGTGCCCCGACGACCGGCGGAGCCGCCGCGCGGGGCGCCGGTGAAGGCGCGTCGCGGGCCGGCTCGCGGGCCGGGGACACTCTGGTCTCGGGCGGCGGCGTCGGCGCGCTGTTATCGCCGGCGCGATCGAACCGGCCGGGCGATACGACGCCGATTGCGTACTCGGTGATCGATGCTGCATGCCCCGCAACTCCGCTCGCGGCGCGGGTCAGGAGAAGCGCTGAGCGCAGCGAAACGCGCAGCGGCAGCGTAATGAGCTTGCTCGCCATCCCTACGTGTACTACCCATGAAGTCGCAAACGATTCACGGCGTTGGCGGGCGCGATGGGGACGCCGCCGCCGCGTGGGGTCGGCGGCGGCGCCATTTCATCGCTGCACAGACTGCAGCGAGTTCGCTGCGGACCCGGATCCGGAATCGTTCACGTAGTACAGGCCGCGCCCGCCCGGAATGAGCGCGAGCCCGAACAGATCTCCGGCCCCGTTAGGCATGAGCGTCTTGCTCGTGGTCTTGCCCGCTGGAGTTGTCTCGACGATCTTGCCGTTGGCACCGTTCTGGCTGAGGATGTCCCCGTTGGGGGCGATCGTCAGCCCGAGCGGATCGTTCAAGGGCTTGCCGGACGCGACCGTCTGGCCGCCGCCGCCGAGCGCGGTCGATCGCGTCAACGCCGCGGGGACCGCCGCGATCCGGTTCCCGGCTGAGTCGGCTACGTACAGAACGCCGCCGCGACCGAGGCCGACACCGGTCGGCCCGACGACCAGCGCGTTCGGATCGGTGTGCTCGGTGAAGCCGTCGGCGATCACCTGGTTCGAGGTGACGGTGGGCGCGGCTCCGCCGCTGAAGCTGAGTCCGATCCGGACGACCGTGCCCTGATCGACGTTGTGGCCCTTCGCCGCGACGGTCCCGTTGAGCACGTTGGTGACGAACAGGACCGCGCTGTTGCCGTGATCGACCGCGGCCATGTCCCACGGCCCGTTGATGTCGGCGGCGGTGATCCGGTCGATCACCTGCCCTGCCGGGTTGAGGACGATCAGCGCGCCCGGCCCCCCCTTGGCGAGGTCGCCGCCCGCCGCGGGCAGGTTGCCGACGATCACGTCGCCGTTGCGCAACGCCACGAGCGCGGTCGTGAGCCCGACCGCCGGCTCGCTGGGAGCGCGCGGGATCACCGCGAACACCCGTGCGTTGCCATGGGGCGAGATCTCGACGATGCTCGACCCAGTCCCCTGGTCGTTGCCCTTGTTGTTGAAGTTGCTGACCAGCACGTCGCCGCGGACGAGTTTCCCCGCGGTGTGCGGGACGACGGCAACGCCGTACGGATTGACGTCGCCCTTCGCGGGCCCGCTCTTCGGGACCGCGGAGGCGATCGTGGTGATCTTGGTGAGGCTGCCGATGAACGGCTTGGCGGCGGCCGAAGCCGCTGCCGTCCCGGTCACCGCGATCGTCGCGATCGCGGTTAGCAGGAATATTCTGCGTCTCCTTGCGGTATGCATGTCTCTGGAACTCCTTTCGGTGCCTGTTCACACCGACGCCCCAGCGCGGAGAACCTTCCCGAAGCAACCAAAATTCCATGAAGCGGTGAATTAGCCGTACGAGGAGGAGAGTCCCATCGTCAACTTGGACCCCAAGGCCATACTCAACGCCGCGCGCGACCCCAAGGGCCTGATCGACGGTGCCGCCAAGCTCGCCGAGCGTGCCGGCGACGAGGCGTACTTCGCGACGCTGTGCATTCGCAGCGGGCTGCTAGGCCCGGAGTCGCCGCAGACGGTTGGCCGGCTGTTGCTCGGATTCCAGCGCTACGGCCTGCTCGGTGGCGCGGTCGTGGCGGGAGGGCTCCGTCACGGCGACCGAGCCGTGATGATCGACGAGCGCGGTGAGCTCAGCTACAAGGAACTCGACGAGCGGACCAACGCGCTGGCCAACGCCTGGCGCGAGCACGGACTCGAGGCCGGCGAGGGAGTGGCGATCCTCGCGCGCAATCACCGCGGCTTCCTCGAGGCGGTGTTCGCCGCGGCCAAGTGCGGCGCGCGAATCGTCTTGCTCAACACGTCGTTCGCCGGCCCCCAGATCCGCGAGGTGGCGCAGCGAGAAGGCACCGATCTGCTCGTGTACGACGACGAGTATTCGGAGGTGCTCGCGGGGATTGACGATCCGCCCCGGGGTCGGTTCCGCGCGTGGGCCGACGAACCCGGCGACGACACGCTCGACGCGCTGATCGACGGCGCCGATCGGAGCGCCCCGCCGAGGCCCGCCGAATCGCCGCGGATTACGATCCTGACGAGCGGCACGACCGGAACGCCGAAGGGCGCGCCACGATCAGAGCCCCGGTCGCTGTCGCTGATCGGCGGCCTGCTGAGCAAGGTGCCGTTCAAGGTTCGCGAGGTGACCGAGCTGTGCGTGCCGATGTTCCACGCGCTCGGGTTCATGCAGGCGATCGTTGGCGTGGGCCTTGGGTCGACGCTCGTCGTGCGCCGGCGCTTCGATCCCGAGGTCACACTCGACAGCCTCGAGGAGCACCGCGCGACCGCGATGGTCGTCGTCCCGGTGATGCTCTCCCGGATCGTCGACCTCGGCGAGGATCAGGTCAAGCAGCGCGACACCTCGGCGCTGCGGATCATCTTCGTCAGCGGCTCGGCGCTCGGCGCCGACCTCGCCGAGCGTGCGACCCGTGCGTTCGGGCCCGTGATCTACAACCTGTACGGGTCGACCGAGATCGCGTACGCGACGATCGCCACCCCCGAAGATCTGTGCGAGGAGCCGAGCAGCGTCGGCAAGGTCGTCCGCGGCTCGATCGTGAAGCTGCTCGACGAGGACGGAAACGAGGTCGGGAAGGGCGAGACCGGCCGGATCTTCGTCGGCAACCTGTCGCAATTCGAGGGGTACACCGGCGGCGGCAACAAGGAGTTCGTCGAGGGCCTGATGTCATCCGGCGACGTTGGCCACTTCGACCCCGAAGGTCGCCTGTACATCGACGGCCGCGACGACGAGATGATCGTCTCGGGTGGCGAGAACGTGTTCCCGGCCGAGGTCGAGGAGTTGCTCGGCGCGCACGAGTCGATCCAGGAGGCGGCGGCGATCGGCGTTGAGGACGAGAAGTTCGGGCAGCGGCTGAAGGTGTTCGTGGTGCTGCAGAAGGGCGCGAACCTGTCCGAGGACGATGTCAAGGGCTACGTCAAGGACAACCTCGCGAACTACAAGGTGCCCCGCGCGGTCGTGTTCCTAGACGAGTTGCCGCGCAACCCGACGGGCAAGGTCCTCAAGCGCGAGCTGGATGAGACGGAGGACGAGAAGGAGGAGGCGAAGAGCTAGCCGGCGGTGTGGCTCTCGAGGAAGCCGAGCATCCGGCGCCAGGCGTCCTCGCACGCTTCCGCGTAGTCCTCGTAGCGCCGGTCGAAGAACGAGTGCGGGGCGCCCGGATACACATGGATCTCGTGATCGAGCCCAGCGTCGGTTAGCTTCGCGTCGAACTCCTCAACCTGCTCGACCGGGATCCCCTGGTCCGCGCCACCGAACAGCCCGAGCAGCGGCACCGTTATGTCGCCGGCGCGCTCGAGCGGGCCATCGACGCCGAACCGCGAGCCGGTGAGCACGCCGTAGAAGCCGATCACGGCCGCGAGGTCGGGCATGTCCGCGCCGGCGAGGAACGACTCGAACCCGCCGAGGCAGAACCCGACGGTGGCGATCTTGCTCGCGCCCGTCCGCTCGCGGAGCGCGTCGATCGCGGCGGCCGCGTCCTGCTGGACGCCCGGGACCGTCAGCTGCTGGACGTGCGGCATGTACTCGAACTCCTCGTCGCGTGGCCCGAGGCCCGCGGTGCGCCCGAAGTAGTCCATCACGATCGCGTGGTAGCCGGCCTGCGCGAACCGTTCGGCCAACTCCGAGTAGAACGGATACAGGCCGCGGACGTCGGGGAAGATCATGACGCCGGCGCCACGGTCCGAGGCGCTCTCGGCGATCGCGGCGGAGAAATGCGTGCCGTCGGCCGAGGTGAGCTCGAGCACTTCGGCCCCCGCGCCACCGGCGATCGGGGCGAGCAGGAGGTCCTCAGGCGGCGCCGGCGGCCGGGCGTCGAAGTCGAAGCACATCGAGCCCGACAGAATAGGCGGATGAACGAACCTACGACGTCCGCCGCCGACCCGACCACGTTCCGCGCCCAGTTCCCGGTACTCGAGCGGCTCTCGTATCTGAACGCCGGAACCGAAGGCCCGATTCCCCGCGCCGCCGCCGAGGCGGTCCGTCGCCGGATCGAGATCGAGGCCGATCGCGGCCGCTGCGGGCGTCCGTACTTCGAGGAGCTGATGGCGCTCGCCGGCCGGGCGCGCGCCGGATACGCCAATGCGCTCGGCTGCGATCCGTCCGAGGTCGCGCTCACGGGCTCGACGACCGACGGCGTCAACACCGTGATCGGGGGACTCGACCTGCGCGCCGGCGATGAGATCGTCACCTCCGACCAGGAGCACCCCGGCCTTCTCGCGCCGCTGGGGCGGGCCCGCCGGCGCCACGGAGTCGAGATCCGCGTCGTCCCGTTCGCCGAGATTGCCGGCGCGGTCTCGAGCACGACCCGGCTGATCGCCTGCTCGCACGTGTCGTGGGTCGGCGGCGAGGTCGCCGACGTCCCGGCGCTGGTCGCCACTGGGGTGCCGCTGCTGCTCGACGCCGCCCAGGCGCTCGGGGCGGTGCCGATCAACGTGCACGAACTCGGCTGCGACTTCTACGCCGGCTCGGGCCAGAAGTGGCTGTGCGGCCCCGAGGGCAGCGGCGCGCTGTTTGTGCGGCCCGACCGCCTCGACGACCTCCTCGTTCCGTGGCCCGGGTACGGCTCGGTGGCCGACCCCGCCAACGCGCTCGAGTTCGAGCAGGCCGAGGGAGTCAAACGCTTCGACCACGGCTTCCCGGCCGGGATGCGCAGCGCGTGGGCGACCGCGTCACTCGGCGTGTTCGAGGAGGCGGGCTGGGACTGGGTGCACGAACGCGCCGCGACGCTGGCCGCGCGGCTCGCCGACCGGCTCACCGAGCGCGGGCTGTCGGTCTGGCCGCGGGGACGTTCGACGCTCGTGTCATGGGCCGCCGAGGACCCCGACGCCGAGGTGGCGCGGCTCGCCGGCGAGGGCGTGATCGTCCGCAGCATCCCCGCGTTCGGTCTCGTGCGGGCGTCGGTCGGCGCGTGGACGTCGGAGGACGAAGTAGAGCGGCTGGTGGCGCTGGCCGCTCCGTGAGATTTTGGGCCGCCTGCGGCGGCGTCCTCCGGATGAAATTGCGGCAGGCCCGTTAGGCGAGGCAAGGATGCCGAGCGGGCCGTCGCCGCAATGCCGGTTCCGCCGGGCGTCCGTGCCCGGCGGCCGTAGCAGTCGTTTCAGCGTGCGTCGGTGTCGCCGGCGGATTGGGTCCGACGGCTTGCACCTGGAGAGGGGTGGGGGCGGTTGCCGGCGCGGGGCGGCTCGCGGAGCATGCGTGGCGCGCCATTTGGCGCGATCCGGGTCGGCCGTGGCGTGTGAGGCATGTGGGGCATGCGTGAGAGGCCACGGCTTCGCCGGCGAGCGCCAATTGGCGCGTCATGCATGTCGCGGGTCGCGCGAAACGGCCCCGGGGGACCACTGCACCGCCCCCCGGCCCGCGGCACGGCCCCGGGGGACGATTGCATCCCCCTCAGGTGCCTGCCGTTATCCGCGGGGCCCCCAAGCCCGCCCCGGGGGACCGCGGCACCCCCCTCGGCGGTCGTCGGGCGGATGGGTGTAACGGCTGGCATCTGGAGGGGGGTGCGGCGGGCTCCTCGCGGGTCGATCCTGCGAGCGAACCTGCATAACACGGCAATCGAGGGCATTTGCGCCGGCCGTGCCGTGTGACGCATGCCATGCGTGCGTAGTACGGCACGGCCCCGCCGGATCGGCTCGATTGTCGAGCTATGCATGCCCGGCGCGCCGCGACCAGTCCCCGGGACGACCGCACCCCCTCAGATGCCCGCCGTTATCCCCCGGACCCCGCGACCCGTCCCCGGGATGACCGCACCCCCCTTCATGTGCCCGCCGTTATCCCCCGGACCCGCTGCACCGCCCCGGGGGACGACCGCACCCAGCTCCAGGCGCCCGCCGTTATCCGCCCGGCGTCCAAGCCCGGACAGAGGACCGCGACCAGCGCCGCCGGGCACGGACGCCCGGCGGAACGGCCCCATGGACGTCGAGCGCAGCGAGACCCAAAATCAGCCGTCCACGTACGCGCTCAGGGTGCGTGTAGACGTTCGTGCTGCCGCGCCGGGTGAACCCGCACAGCGTCATCCCGCGGTCGTCGGCGAGTGAGACCGCCAGCGAGCTGGGGGCGCCGACGCCGACGAGGATCGGGGCGCCGGCGACGGCCGCCTTCTGCACGAGCTCGAACGACAGCCGGCCGCTGACGCACAGGATCCGCTCGCCGAGCGGGACGAGGCCGTCGAGGAGCGCGCGGCCGATCACCTTGTCCATCGCGTTGTGCCGCCCGACGTCCTCGCGCGTCAGCAAGAGCGCGCCGGTCGGCTCGAACAGGCCGGTGGCATGGACGCCGCCGGTGCGCTCGAACGCCGGCTGCTCGAGCTTGTCGGGCAGGCCGGCGAGGAGCGACCGGGTGACCGTCGGCCCGGCGGGGAGCGGTGCGCTGTGGACCGCGACCTCCTCGAGCGCGCCCTTGCCGCACACGCCGCACGAAGACGTGGTGTAGAAGCGGCGCTCGCCGGGATCGCGGGTCAGCGGACCGACGACCTCGACCGTGTTGTTCGCGAAGTCGTCGGTCGGGCCCGCGGCGTGCGGGCCGTCGATCAGGCCCTCGCCGTACAGGAACCCGAGCGCGAGCTCCTCGTCGTGGCCCGGTGTTCGCATCGTGATGACGAGCGGGACCCCGTCGACCCGGATCTCAAGCGGCTCCTCGACCGCGACCTCGTCGTCGCGGCCGTCGTGGTGGACCTTCGCGAACGTGAAGGCGCTCACGTCTCCTCTGCCGGCCAGAAGTTCGAGTCGATCACGGCGTCGCCGGCATGGTGAGGCCCGACGACGACGAACTCGAGGCCGTCGGGTCCGGCCTCGAACGCTCGCGGCGAATCGGGCGCGATCCGGATCGCGTCGAGCGGGCGGATGTCCCGGATCTCGTCGTCGATCCTGACCCGGCCGCTGCCGGCGAGGACGACGAACACCTCCTCGGCGTGCTGGTGGCGATGGCCGAACGACTGCCGCACCCCCGGGCGCAGGCGTTGATGGCTGAGGCCGGTGCGGACCGCGTGCAGTGGCCGGTTCGCGAACCGCGCCTCTCCCTGGTCGCCGAGCCCGAATCGCTTCGCCATGTCCTCGACGTCCTCGAGGTTGACGAGCGTGTACCCGGCGCCGCCCGGGAGGTAGCCGACGCCGCCGAGCGGCTCGAGCTCGATCAGCTCGGGGGCTTTGCCGAGGAGGGCGTTGACCTGTGCGATGCGTCGCCTTGCCCTCGTCGGTTTGCAGTTGCTCGAGCGAGCCGTCAAGCGCTTCCTGGCTCAGCCACAGCTCGGTCACCCAGACGACGTCGGGCTCCGAGGCCGCGCGATTGATCAGGTAGAGCTCGCAGCCGGCTGTCTCGCGGAGTGACTCGGCGGCGGCGAGCAGCAGCTCCGCCAGTTCGTCGCCGCCACCTGGCTGGGCGGTGAACTTCACGTAGCGTCCGACTCCCGTCACCGACGGGGATGTTATGAGGGCGGCGGGTGCGGGTGCGTTCAGGCGAGCGCCGGCTCGGCGCGGAGCTCGTCCTCGTTGGACAGCAGCTCGCGCTCGAGCTCGCCGTCCGGCCCGATCCGGTACGCGCCGCTCCGGGTCAACGGTGGCGAGTAGGCGTGGATCGTGACCGCCGGGCCGCCGCCGGCGTGGAGCACGCGGTGGATCGCGACCGCCGGCACGGTGAAGACCTGGCCGGGGCCTACCACCCGCGAGCGCGGCGCATCCCCGAGCCGGAGCCGGTCCTCGCGGACCTCGCCCGAGATCACGGCGATCGCGGCCGACGACTCGTCGTGGTCGTGGTAGCCGGTGTCCTGGTCCTCGCTCCAGCAGATCACCCAGGCGTTGACGCCCTCCTCGTCGACGATCTGCTCATACACGCGGACGTCGGTGGCGTGGTGGACGAGGTGGCCCCAGCGAGCGGGCGTGGCGGCGAGATCCGCGACGAAGTCTTCGAGCTCTGCTGGGGTGAAGCCCATCCGTGCCGAATATATCACTAATTCGATCGACTTAGAAGGAGCGCGAGGGTACGGTGCTCACAAACCCACGCTATTCGTGGTTCTTTGAGCACGCCTGCAGAATTGGGTCCGCGATGAAGGGCATACCGCGGCCGATCCTCTTCAAGCTCGCGACCAGCGAACGGTTCGAGCGCGCGGTGCGCGGCGCGCCCGCGGGCGAGCGGGCCGCTTACACCCTGGCGACCCGATACGTGGCGGGCACGACCGCCGGCGACGCGCTCGCCACCGCGCGCCGTCTCGCGGCGCAAGGCATCGACGCCTCGATTGACTTCTTTGGCGAGAACGTCACCGATCCGGCTGAGGCGGACCGCGTCGCGGACGCATACGTCGCGCTCGCCGGCCGACTGGCAACGGACGCGCCACCGGGGACGTACCTCTCGATCGACCTGTCCCACGTCGGGATCGACGAGCCGGGCGACGGCGCGCGCCGGCGGATCGAGCGGATCGCGGTGGCGCTCCCGACCGGCGCCCGCATCCAGGTGGGCGCCGAGCAGGCCGCGCGCGTCGACCGGATCCTCGATGCCGTGCTCGCGGTGGCGCGGGGCGGCGGCCCGGTGGCGGCCACGCTTCAGGCCAACCTCCGGCGGACCCCCGAGGACGCGCGAGAAGCTCGCCGAGGCGGGTGTGCCGATCCGGCTGGTCAAGGGCGCCTACGTCGAGACCCCGGAACTCGCCCACGCATGGGGCGACCACACCGACATCGCGTTCATCGACCTCGCGTACACGCTCCGCGCCGGAGGAGTCACGCTGTCGCTCGGCACCCACGATCCGGTGATCCGCGAAGCGCTGCTCCCGGCCCTGCCCGGCACCGTCCTAGAGATGCTGCTCGGCGTCCGCACCGAAGAGCTCGAGCCGCTGGCAGCGAGGGGTGTGCCGGTCCGCGTGTACGTCCCGTACGGCGACCGCTGGTTCCGCTACGCGATGCGCCGCGCCGCCGAGTCTCGCGGGGCCGGCTGACGTAAACGCCGCGCCAAGGTTCGGTCCGCGCCGTGACACGGTGTAAACGTCTGTCTCACGAGCGCCCGGTACAACTAGTGGATGCGTGATTCCGAGCTGCTGCTTCGTCGTGCCCGGCGGCCGCTGGTGATCGGCATGGGGGGCGGGGGCGACGTCGTGGGCGCGCTGGCCACCGCCGAGCTGGTCCGGCTGTACGACGGCGGCGACCCGGTGCTCGGCGGACTGACCTGGGAGCGCCGGCCGTTCGACCCCGTGCCGGGGCCCCGTAGCGCCGCCGAGATCACGGGTGCCGAGGAGCTCGCGCCCGGGATTCTGCTGGCCGGCCCCGACACCCGGCTGCGCGATCGGGACGTGTTCTTCGCGGAGTCGCGGATGGCTGAGTTCCTGGGACAGCGCACGTTGCTGATCGACATCAACGACGGTCCCCGCCCGGTCGCCGACGGGCTCGCCCACGCGATCGCGGCGTTGAAGTGCGACCTGCTCGTGCTCGTCGACGTCGGCGGCGACGTGGTGGCGCGGGGCGACGAGCCGGGGCTGCGGAGTCCGCTCTGCGACGCGTTGATGCTGGCGGTCGGAGGCCTCTTGTCGAGGCGCGGCCAGCCGGTGCTGCTGGGGATCTTCGGGATCGGGTGCGACGCGGAGCTGACGTCCGACGAGGTGCTGACGCGTGTGTCCGAGGTCGCGGCGGCCGGTGGGCTGTGCGGCGCCCGCGGCCTGACCGGACCGGTCGCCGAGCGGATGGAGGCCGCGATCGAGCTCGTCAGCACCGAGGCGAGCGCCCAGGCGGTCCGTGCGTTCCGCGGTGTCTCGGGAACGACGACGATCCGGGGCGGGACCCGGACGCTCGAGCTGACCCCGGCCGCGGCGCTGACGTTCTACCTCGACGTCGACATCACGATCAAGGCCACGGGGCGCCTGGCCCGGGCGGTCGCGGACGCCGGCAGCCTCGAGGAGGCCAACGACGCGCTCAACCAGCTCGGCGTCGCGACCGAACTCGACTACGAGCGCGAGGCGGCCGGCGTTGCGACGGGCTCTTAGCTTGCGCGCCGCTTGAACGCCGACGCGTAGTCGACGCCCTCGACCTCGATCGCCACGTTCACCGTCTTGCAGTGGGCGCACCTGATGCGCAACTTCCGGTTCATGTACTCGGGCGGCATCGCGGCCGCGAGCAGGTTGCCGCACTCCACGCACACGTAGTCGTCGGGCCCGTTGCCGTGGAACACCGGGCGATCGACGGCTTCCTGGACCGCCGTGCCGCCGTCGCGCGGAACCTCGCCCTCGCGCACGTGCCTCATCGCCAGCGTCGCCATCTCAGATCCGCCTACAGCGCGGCCAGGTTCTCGGTGAAGCTGTTGATCAGTGCTTCGAGCACGTTCTGGACGACGCCCTCGCCCATCGACGCCGCCTTGCCGGTGATCTGCGCCGCGGTGTGGATCTTGCCCCCTCCGTCGGAGAGCTCGAAGGTCACGTCGGCGTTGGCGTGGCCCTGTCCGCCGGCCTCGCGAGACTTGACCTGGAGGACGGCGCGGTGGGCGTCGGCGTCCTGCTCGATCACGGCCACGGTCCCCTTGAACGTCATCGACATCGCGCCCATCTTGACCTTGATCTGAGCCTTCACGTTGTCCGGGGCGGTGGCCTCGGTCACGCTGCCGCCCTCGACGCACGAGACCAGCTTCTCGAGGTCGAGGATCGTCTCCCAGTTGTGCTCGATCGGCTTGCCGTTCGAGTACGAATGGTCCAGTTCAACCATTGATTGTCTCCTGGGTTAGGGTTGCGGATATGTCACAGAACTTTGGACCAGACAACGGAAGCCTCAAGATCAGGACCCGCCGGACCGGAGGCGCCGCCAAGGCCGGCCACGACCTGGTGATCGAGGTGGAATCCTGGCAGGCGGTGCTCGACCCCGAAGCGCAGCCCGCGCTGACGCTGACCGCGGACTCGCGTTCGCTGCGCGTGCTCGAGGGCACCGGCGGCCTCAAATCCTTGAGCGACGGCGACAAGGCCGACATCAAGAAGACGATCGACAAGGAAGTGCTGAAGGGGTGCGCGATCGAGTTCCGCTCGAGCGAGGCACAGAAAACGGCTGGAGGCTTGAGCGTGAGCGGCGAGCTTACGCTCAACGGCAAGCAGGCCCCGGTGACGTTTGACCTCACGACCGGCGACGACGGCCACGTGACCGGCGTCGCCAAGGTGGCGCAGACCGCGTTCGGGATGAAGCCGTACTCGGCGCTGTTCGGGGCGCTGAAGGTCGCCGACGAGGTCGACATCGAGATCGACGCCAGGCCTCACTGATCCTTGTAGACGGTCTGCGCGTCGAGCCCGCCCTCGACGCCGGGCGGGAGGACGCCGGTGCCGTGCGCGTACAGGGCGATATCGGCGATCGTCTTCGGCTGGGCGGGGTCGGCGCTCGAGACGAACGCGCCGTCGTCCCAGGTGACCGTGTCTGGCGAGGTCTCGAGCGCGGCCGCCGCGAGCAGCCGTGCCTTGTCGAGGATCTTCCCGGCCGCGCTCTGGATCGCAACCGATGTCTGCGCCGACGGCGAAGTGTTGTAGCCATGGCCGGCTCCGAACCGGTCCTCGTCAGCCGGGACGACCTTGACGTCGAGCGCCGGGACGCCGAGCTCGCCGGCGACGAGCTGCGCGTAGCGAGCCTCTTCGCCGTCGGACTCCGTGGTCAGGCTGAGCACCATCTTGCCGGTCGGGTGCACCCGCAGGAACACCGCCCGGTATGCCTCATCGGCCATCTACTGAACCTCCTGTCCGGTGTCGTCTGATTCCGCCTCGCGCGCCAGCCGCTGGCGCTCCTGATGGACGGACAAAGCGTTGTGCTCCTCGAGATCGCAGAAGCTCGGCTGCGGGCCGCCGAGCGGGTGCGGCGGGACCGCCGGCCGGTCGCACCCGGGATAGATGCAGATCTTCGGCCCGGCGTCGCTCATGACCCTCCGAGAGACCATCCGGGCGTCGTCCGGCCCCGGCTCGGCCCGTAGCCGCTCGGCATCGCCACCGAACTGCCCGGCACCGGGGTCGCGCTCGGCCACGGCTCCTCCTCGGGCTCGGGCGCCGGGCCTTCGATAGGGATGCCCAGATCGCCGGTGCGCGACGCGCCGATCGCCGCCGCCACCTCGTCGAGTGCCTCGAGGCTGTGGCCGCTCACGAGCGCGTCGCAATAGGGAAGAGCCGCCACCAGGCCGCCGGCGCGCGCCTCGAAACCCCGGGCGCTGACGCGCGGGTTGACCCAGACGATCCGGTACGCCAGCCGGCGCAGCCGCTGCATCTCTTGCGCGACCAGCGCCGGGTCGCCCCGCTCCCAGCCGTCGGACAGGATCACGACCACTGCGCCGCGGGCTATGCCCCGCCGGCCGTGGCGATCGTTGAACGCCTTCAGCGCGTCGCCGATCCGGGTGCCGCTCGACCAGTCGGGCGCCGCGGCGGCCGCACGCTGGATCGCGCGTTCGGGGTTACGGGAGGACAGCGCACGCGTCACGCGGGTGAGCCGGGTCGCGAACACGAAGGCCTCCGCGCGCCCGGAGCCCGGTCCGCCGGCCGCGGCGGTCACGAACTGGAGATACGCCCGCCCGTACGGCTCCATCGAGCCGGAGATGTCGCACAGCATTACGAGCCGACGTGGGACGACGCGCCGGCGCCGGCGTGCGAGCCGGATCGGATCGCCCGCGGTCCGGAGGCTCCCGCGGAGCGTGCGGCGCATGTCGATCCGCTCACCGCGGCGCTCTCGCTCCGCGCGCCGGGTGCGACGCGTCGGGGTGGCGACGCGAATCTGCCTCATCAGCCGATACAGCCGCGCGAGCTCGTCGGGCTCGAGCGCGTCGAAGCGTTTGGAGCGGAGTACCTCTTCGTCGCTGGCGAGGACGGGAACCGGCTGGTCGTGGGTAGCCTCGGTTGGGCCGCGGGTGGATGCGTCGGAGCGCGTCGCGCCCGACGGTGGCGAGTCGCGGCTCTCGGAGCTTCGCCGCTGCTCGTTCGCCGGGGCCGGCTCGGTTTCGGGGACGGCGGGAACGGGACCTGACGGATCGTCCACCGGGGCCGCGCCGAACACGCTTGCGAAGACCGCATCGAACGCGGGCACCTGCATCCGGTCGGACACGAACGCCGCGCGAGCCGTCCAGTACAGCCGCCGGCGCGAGATCGGCTCGACCACGGCGAGGGCCTCAGCGAACCAGGCAGCGCGTTCCGCCGTCACTGGTACGCCGGCGTCGTGGAGCCGTCGGCTGAACGCTCCGGTGACTTCCGGCAGGTCGAGGGCCAGCGTGCGCACCCTGAACGGCTGCGACGTCATCGGGGGATCACGAGCTCCTCCAGCCCCGCGGCGCGGATCACGTCCTGGTCTTCGGAGTACTTGAGCACCGACCCGAGCGTCCGGTCGATCGCGGCCACGTCCAGCTCCTCGACGCCGAGCATCGACAGCGCCGCGACCCAGTCGATCGCCTCGGCAACGCCCGGCGGCTTCTGCACGTCGCTGTCGCGCATTCGCGCCACCGCGTCGGCCACCTGCACGGCGAGCGTCTCCGAGGCGCCGCGCACGCGCCGGCGGACGATCTCGACCTCGCGCTGCGGCGTCGGGTAGTCGATCCACTGATACAGGCACCGGCGCTTGACCGCGTCGTGCAGGTCGCGGGTGCGGTTCGAGGTGAGCACGATGATCGGCGGGTGGGTCGCGCGGATCGTGCCGATCTCGGGGATCGTGACTGCCGCCTCGGCGAGCAGTTCGAGCAGGAACGCCTCGAAGTCGTCGTCGGCGCGGTCGATCTCGTCGATGAGCAGGACCGCCGGCCGGGGCCCGGGGTGCTCGAGCGCGCGCAGCAGCGGACGGCGGATCAGGTAGTCGCGACCGAACAGGTCCTCCTCGCGCAGCTCGGCGCCCCGGGCCTCCGCGACCCTGATGCTCAGAAGCTGCTTCGGATAGTTCCATTCATACAGCGCCTCGGCCGCGTCGATCCCGTCGTAGCACTGGAGGCGGATCAGCGGTGTATCGAGCACCGCCGCGAGCGACTTGCCCGCCTCCGTTTTGCCGACGCCGGCCTCGCCCTCGAGCAGCAGCGGCTGGGGCAGCCGCAGGCTCAGGAACATCGACGTGGCGAGCCCCTCGTCGACGAGGTAATCGACAGCGGCCAGGCGCTGGGCCAGCATCTCGACGTCAGGGACGAGCTGCCGGATCTCGTCCGCGGCCTCGCCGGTGACCCGGGTCATGCCGCGTGCTGGCGCTCGAACGCCTTCCGGCACCCCTCGCCGCAGAAGTAGTGAGTCTCGCCGCCGTGCTCGGACGAGAGCGCGTCGGGAGCGATCACGACGGTCATCCCGCAGATCGGGTCGACCGCCGTGGTGGGAGGCGCGGCCGCCCACGAGCGCGGCGTCGTGCTCGATTGCCGTCGCACCTCGATGATCGACGCGAGGATCGACAACGCGATCTCGGCCGGCGAGCGCGCGCCGATGTCGAGCCCGGCCGGTGTGTCGATTCGCTCGAGCAGCGCCTCCGCTACGCCGTCGTCGCGGAGCGCGTCGAGCACGGCCGCGCCGCGCTTGCGACTGGCGACAAGCCCGACGTAGCGGACGCCGGCCTCCAGGGCCGCGCGGAGGATCGCCAGCTCGTCGCGCCCGTGCGCGGCCACGATCACCGCGAGATCGTCTGCGGATGGCACTGGCGCGCCACTGTCTTCGCCGCGCGAGTCGATCGCCTCGAGCCCCAGCTCCGGTCCGAGTCGCAGCAACGCCGCCGCGATCGGGGTGTCGCCGGCGACGATCATCCGGGGAGCCGGCAGGAACGGCTCGAGGAACACCTCGATCGCGCCGCCCGACAGGCATGGGTTCTGCACTGTCACCGAGCCCTCGTCGTGGGCGACCTCGTGGCCGATGATCGACGTTCACGGCGCTCTTGGCGGCGGTGACGCCCGGGCCCTCGGGCAGGATCCGGAGCAGCAGCGGCTCTCCGCGCTCGATCGCCTTGAGCGAGTAGAGCCGCACGCTGTTCTGCGCGCACACCCCGCCGACGAACCCCTCCATGCTCCCGTCCTCGTGGACGAGCGCGACGTTGCCGGGCCGTGCGCTCGTCGGGTGTTCGACCCGCACCACCGTGGCGGTCACGAACGCGCAGCCCTGCGCGGTCAGTTCCCGAGCACGGGTTGACAGCGGGCCGTTGATCACTGCGGCGGCTCCGGCCGACCCTGCATTGCGGCCCACACTCGCGCCGGCGTGCACGGCATATCGATGTGGTCGACGCCGTGACTGTCGTGCAGCGCGTCGATGATCGCGTTGACGATCGCCGGTGGGGAGCCGACGTTCGGCGACTCGCCGACGCCCTTGGCGCCGAGCGGATGGTGCGGGCACGGCGTGATCGTCTCGCCCAACTCGAAGTCCGGGCACTCGAGCGCGGTCGGGATCAGGTAGTCCATGAACGACCCGTTCAGGCAGTTGCCCTCGTCGTCGAACGTGATCACCTCCATCAGCGCGATCCCGATCCCCTCGGCGAGGCCGCCGTGGATCTGGCCCTCGACGATCATCGGGTTGATCCGCACGCCGCAGTCGTCGACCGCGATGAACCGCCGGACCTTGACCGCCGCGGTGTCGGGGTCGACGTCGACGACGCAGATGTACGCGCCGCACGGGTAGGTCAGGTTCGGCGGGTCGTAGATCACCTGCGCGTCGAGACCGCCCTCCATGCCCTCGGGCATCGCCTCGCCGCTGTACGCGTACGCGGCGATGTCCTCGATCATCGCGCCCTTCTCGGGGTCGCCCTTGACGTACCAGCGGCCCTTCTCCCAGGCGAGGTCCTCGGCCCGGGTCTCGAGCATCGATGCCGCAATCAGGCGGGCCTTGTCGCGCACCTTGCGCGACACGACCGCGACGGCGGCCCCGCTCACCGGCGTCGACCGAGACCCGTAGGTGCCGAGGCCGTAGGGCGTCTTGTCGGTGTCACCGTGGCGGACCTGCACGTCCTCGGGCGGGATCCCGAGCTCCTCGGCAACGATCTGCGCGAACGTCGTCTCGTGCCCCTGGCCCTGGGTCTGCGCGGAGATGCTGACCACCGCCTTGCCCGACGGGTGTACCCGCAGGTCGGCGCCGTCGTTCATCGCGAGGCCGAGGATGTCCATGTGCTTGCGCGGTCCGGCGCCGACGCCCTCGGTGAAGAAGGACACGCCGATACCCATCAGCTCGCCGCGGGCGCGCTTCTCGGCCTGCTCCTTGCGCAGCTCGTCGTACCCGGCGATCCGCATCGCCTCGCGCATCGTCTTCGCGTACTCGCCGGAGTCATACGTCCAGCCGGTGGTCGTCTCGTACGGGAACTGCTCGGGGGCGATGAAGCTGTTCATCCGCAGATCGATCGGATCCACCTTCATCTCGAGCGCGAGCGCATCGACCATCCGCTCGACCAGGTACACGGCCTCGGTGATCCGGAACGAGCACCGGTAGGCGACGCCGCCCGGGGCCTTGTTCGTGTACACGGCCTTGACCTGGACGTGGGCGGCCTCGAGGTCGTACGAGCCGCACACGATGTGGAAGAAGCCTGCCGGGAATTTGGTCGGCTGTGCGGTCGAGTCGAACGCGCCATGGTCGGCGATCACGTCGACGCGCAGGCCGGTGATCTTGCCGTCCTTCGAGCACATCTCGGCGTGCATCACGTAGTCACGCGCGAACCCGGTCGACATCAGGTTCTCCGAGCGATCCTCGATCCACTTGACCGGGACGCCGGCGACGATCGAGCCGGCGATCGCGCACACGTAGCCCGGATACACCGGCACCTTGTTGCCGAAGCCGCCACCGATGTCGTTGCAGCGGATCCGGATCATGTGCTCGGCGAGCCCCGCGACGTGCGCGTACACCGTGCGGTGGGCGTTCGGCGCCTGGTTGCCGTTGTAGATGTCGAGCTGGCCGGTGTTCGGGTTGAAGTCCGCGATCATCCCGCACGTCTCGAGCGGCGCGGGGTGGCAGCGCGGGTAGATGATGTCGCGGGTGACGATCGTGTCGGCCTCGGCGAACGCGCGGTCGGTGGCGGCCTCGTCGCCGGCCTCCCACAGCGGGCTCGCGAGGTTGTCGCGCTGGCCGTCCTTGTCGTCGCGGATCAGCGGGGCGTCGGGGTCGAGCGCCTTGCGCGCGTTGACGACCGCGGGCAGGGGCTCGTACTCGACGTCGATCAGCGCCAGCGCGTCGCGAGCCGTGTACTCGTCGACCGCGATCACGAACGCCACCTCCTGTCCCTGGAAGCGGACCTTGTCGCCGGCGAGCACCGCCTGGGTGTCGTAGGAGATTGTCGGCATCCACGCGAGCCCGAGCGTCTCGAGGTCCTTGGCGGTGACGACCGCGGCGACGCCGGGGTGGGCGAGCGCCTCGGACGTGTCGATCGAGACGATCCTCGCGTGCGCGTAGGGGCTGCGCAGCATCACCCCGTGCACCATCCCGGGGAGGCGGATGTCGTCGAGGTAGGTCCCCTTTCCGCGGATGAACCGCGCGTCCTCCTTGCGCTTCAGTCGACCGAAGCCAATCGGGCGTTCAGTCGTGGCGGTTTCCATAGTGGCCATGCTTCACGCCTCCTGTTTCATCGCGGCCTCGTGCTCGGCCGCCCAGCGCACCGCGCTGACGATGTTCTTGTAGCCGGTACAGCGGCAGATCGCGCCCGAGATCGCGGTGCGGATCTCTGCCTCGGTCGGGTTGGGGTTCTCGTTCAGTAAGGCACGCGTGGTCATCAGCATGCCGGGGGTGCAGAAGCCGCAGTGCAGCCCGTGCTTCTCGTGGAAGCCCAGCTGCACCGCATCAAGGCCGGCTTCGGTTTCCAGCGATTCCACCGTGCGGATCTCGTGTCCGGCAGCCATCGCGGCGAGCGTCGTGCATGACTTGATCGGCTTGCCGTCCATCAGCACCACGCACGCGCCGCAGTTGGACGTGTCGCACCCCCAATGCGTGCCCGTCAATCCGGGCGTGTCCCGGATGAAGTGCACGAGCAGCGTGCGCGGCTCGACGTCGCGCGATACCTCCTGCCCGTTGATCGTAATCTTCACTTCCATGTCAATGATCCTCCTCGGGCGGCGCGGGCTTCATCTGTCCTCTTGCTGGAGGGCGCGGGCGGTGGCGCGCCGGAGTGCGCGAACGCTGAGCACGCTCGCAAGGTGGCGCTTGTAGTCGACCGGACCGCGGCCGTCGGGGACCGGCGAGCAGTCCTCCTTCGCGATGTCGCCCGCTTGGGCGAACAACTCCTCCGACGGCGGCTTGCCCTTGAGCAATTCCTCCGCGCGCGTCGCGATGATCGTGGTCGGGCCGAGCGCGCCGAGCGCGAGCCCGGCGTCGACGATCACGCCGCCCTCGATCCACACCGCCGCCGACACCGCCGCGATCGCGAAGTCGCCGGCGCGGCGCTCGACCTTCTCGTGCGCGCTGCCGGCCCCGCTTCGCAACGGGATCCGGACCTCGGTGAGGATCTCGTCGGCGCCGACCGCGGTCGTGAACGGGCCGATGTAGAACCCGTCCATGCCTGATGGCGCGCTCGCCTTCCGGTCCGCGCAGGACGACCGTCGCCTTCAACGCGGCGCACACCGCGGACAGGTCCTCGGCCGCGTCGGCCTGGCACAGCGACCCTCCGATCGTGCCCCGATTGCGCACGACCGGATCGGCGATCACCACCTCGGCGTCGCGGAACACCGGCGCGCGCCGCGCGAGCAACTCGGACTCGAGCAACTCGGCGTGCCGCGTCAGCGCCCCGATCCGGATCTCCGTGATCCGCTCGTCGATGTAGGAGAGCTCCTCCAGATCGTTGATGTCGATCAGGTACTCGGGGTTCGCGAGCCGCAGCTTCATCATCGGCAGCAGGCTGTGGCCACCGGCGATCAGCCGCGCCTCGGGGCCGATCTTTGCCAGCGTGGCGATTGCGCCCTCGACGCTCGTCGCACGCTCGTACTCAAACGGAGCGGGGGTCTGCACCGGATCTCCTTATCGGTCGTCGTTCTTCAGACGTCGCAGGAAGGCGAGGCCAGACTTCACAACTCCGCCTTCGGCTTCGGCGGGAACCTGCTGTTCGGTCGCCTCGGACCGCGCGCCGACCGCGACCGGCATGCGCTTACGGACGCCGGGGGACTCGCTCGGCTCGTATTGGACCGGCGAATCGGTGCCGATCACCGGCGAGCGGGCCAACGACGGCGGCCGCGTCTGCCTGATCTCCGGGTACAGCGCGCGGGCGGCCGTGCTGCCGTAGGCCGGGTTCCGGAGCGCAGGGCCGTTCGGGCTGGCGGCCGCGATCGGGGCCTCCCGTCCGAGGCGGGCCAGCGTCAGCGTCCCCTTCGTGTACACCTCGCTGATTCGCGGGGCCTTGGTCTCCTTGCTCTCCGGGAAGTTCCTGAACCCCTCGGCCGCGGCGCCGGGGTAGAGGCCGTCGACCAGGCCGACTGCGTCCTGCATGCCGGCCTTCTTGACGAGCAGGCCCTCGAGCAGGTCGACCCCGGCGTCGAGGTTTGCGTTGATCGACGTCACCACGTCGTCGACGGGCGCGCTCTTCTCGATGATCCCGACCACTCCGGTGATCGCCTCATCGAGTCCGTTCGTGATCCGCTGCAGCGCGACGATCGTCGAGACGAGGTAGTAGACGACCGCCAACACGATCAAGTAGGACCGCGATGACCATGACTACACCAGCTGCTGGCATTCGTGCCTCCTATCGGGCGTCGTCGAGGATCACGTCGAGCGAGCCGCCGTAGTCCGCGGCGACCTCGATCGTCGTCTTTACCTGGTCCTGCGTGGTCAGCAGGAGTGCCGTCGCGTCGAGGTCCTTGGACCCGGCGGTCGCGGCCATCGCGATCGCCTGGGCGCTCGGGACGATGCTGTTCGCCGCGTTCAGCACGCCACGGAGCAAGTACACGACGACCGGCAGAATGACGAGGAGCAGGATCGCGTCACCGATCCATTCGAGCGTCATCGAGGCCTCCTCTCGGCGACGATCTTGGCCTTGCGCGCGATCCCCGGGAACGCCCCGATGATCACGTCGAACTGGCCGTTGATCGCCTTGACCGCGGGCTCGAGTGGCTGAAGGTGCTCGGATTCGACCATCTTGAGCGCGCCGGCGAGCGTGGCAAGGTCTGCCGAGGTCGCTTCCAGGTCGATGCGGACCTTGATCAGCGCCGCGGCCACCACCGCGATGATGATCAGCGCGAGCACGATGCTGAGGATGATGAGCGTCGTCATCGGTCACCGTTCCCGTTGCCGAACCCGTCGGTGAGCGCGTTCATGTAGCCGTCCTGGATCACGGCCTCCTCCACGATTAGTCCCAGCACGGGCGCGGTTGCGCCCAGCTGGGGAATGTTCTGGGTGTTGCCGGCGACCTTGCCGGCGACGTCGAGCAGGGCGCCGACGGACTTCCGGATGTCGCCGACGGTTCTTACGAGGACGATCAGCAGGCCCGCGACCGCGAGCGCCACGACGAGTCCGATCACCAGCGCGACCGTCCACGCGTCGTGGTTGGTGAATGTGGCGAACACGGTCATTTGCCCACCGCCACCTTCCGGAGCGCGCGCGCCGAGTGCAGGATCCGGACCCCAGAGTCGTTGATCCGTCCGACCCCGGCGAGCCCGTCGGTCTGCGCTCGCACCTTCTCGACACCCTCCACAGCCGTCCGCGCCTGCGCCGAGATCCTCCTCGCAAGCAGCACGATCGTGATCACGATCGCCGCCGCGACGGCCGCGACGACAATGCCCAGCACGAGCCCGATGTACCAACCGGTGGAAGCACCGATCAAGCTCAACTCACACCTCCTGTGTCTACGTCCCTCGTCTTCTCGCCGAAGGACGCCGGGCTGGCCGGCGACCTTCCTGTCCGTTGAACTCTGCCGCGCAATCGATTGTGCGTCAACCAGAAAAACGGGATGACCATGCGCTGGCTTTCTCCAACTCGGACAGCACGGCGCGGTAGTCCTCGTCGGTGTCGACGTCGCAGGGGACCGCGCCGGCGATCGTCACGTCGACGACATCGGCGCCGTGACGGTCGAGCAGCTTCCACACGCCCTTGTCGCCGTGCAGCGTCGCCAGCTCGCCGAACATGGCGCGAGCGAACGCCAGCGGATGGCCGCGGCCGTCCTCGTACGCGCACGCGGCGATGGTTGCGTTGCGCCGATTCTCGACCAGCGTTTGGATCGTCGCCGCGGTCACGCCGGGCTGGTCGCCGAGCATCAACACGAGCACTTCGGTTTCGTCGTCGACCGCGGTCAGGGCGGCCGCGATCGACGACGAGCACCCCTCGCCGAAGCTCTGGTTCTCGACGACGGTGGCGCCGCTCAGGTCGACGCGCTCCCGGATCTCCATGGCGCTCCCGCCAATCACGCACAGCAACTGATCGAAGTCGCACTCGCGCGCGGTGGCGAGCACGTGGTCGAGCAGCGTCGCGTCGCCGTACGGGAGCAGCTGCTTGGGGGACCCGAGCCGCTTGGAGCCGCCGGCGGCGAGGACGAGGCCGGTGACGAACGGAGTCTCGCGCGGGCGCACGCGCAGATTATGGTGCTTTGGCTCAGGCTGCCCGGCGGGGGGCGACGGCCGGGAGCGTCCGGCGTGCCAGCTCGAGCTCGTCGGCCGGCCTCGGCTTCGAGATCACGTACCCCTGCACGAGATCGCAGCGCAGCCCCGTGAGCAGTCCGAGGCAATGGTTGTCCTCGACGCCCTCGGCGACGACCCGCAGCCCCAGGGCGTGGGCGAGCTCGACCGTCGCTCGGACGAGCGCGACGTCCCGGCCATCCTCCGCCTCGGCCAGCCGGGTGATGAAGCTCCGGTCGAGTTTGAGCTCGCCGACGGCGAGGCTGCCGAGGTAGGCCAGCGATGTGAACCCGGCGCCGAAGTCGTCCACCGAGACGATCAGCCCGAGGTCGTGAAGCTTCTGGATCGCGAGCTGGGAGCGCTCGAAGTCGGCGATCGCGGTCGTCTCGGTCATCTCGAGCACGAGCGCTTCGGGCGGGAGCGCATGGCCTGAGAGCAGCCGCTCGACTCGATCCGGGAAGCCGGGGTCGAGCAGGTCGGACGCCGAGATGTTGACCGACACCGTGAGCTCCTTGCCGGCGGCACGCCATGCCGCGCACTGCGAAAGGGCCTCGTCGAGCACGAACGAGGTAAGCGCGCCCATCAGCCCGGCGTCCTCGGCGAGCCCGATGAACTCGAGCGGGGGCACGAACCCAAGGCGCGGATGCATCCAGCGGACCAGCGCCTCGACCGAGCCGATCTCCCCGGTCGCGAGATCGACTTGGGGCTGATAGTGGAGCGCGAGCTCACGGTGCTCGATCGCCGCGCCCAGCTCCTCGACCAGCTGCATGCGGTTGGCCGCGCCGTCGAGGTCCTGCTGGTAGATGGCGAAGCGCTTGCCGGCCAGCTTCGCGCGGTACATCGCGAGATCGGCGCACCGCATGAGATCGGCCGGGCTGGTGGCGTCGTCGGGGAACACCGCGATACCCGTGGCGGCGCCGATCTGCGCCCGCACCGCGTCGAGCACGAACGGCTGCTCGATCTCGGCCGCGACCCGTCCGGCCACCGTCGCCGCGTAATCCGCGCCGGCGTCGAGCAGCACGAGCGCGAACTCGTCTCCTCCGAGGCGGACGACCAGATCCGAGCTGCGCAGCGAGTCCTTGAGCCGCGCGCCCAGCTGCCTCAGGAGCTCATCGCCGGTGGCGTGGCCGAACGAGTCGTTGACCTCCTTGAAGCGGTTGAGGTCGATGAACATGAACGCGAGGCTGCGGGCCTCCGCGTCCCCATTCGGCTTCTGGTGCTCGGCCGCGACCACGTCGAGCAACTGGAACAGCGCGCGGCGATTGCCGAGTCCGGTCAGCTGGTCGGTGACTGACTCACGCCGGCGCTGCTCGGTGAGCGTGCGCAGGCCGACGAGCGACAGCGCCGAGCGGGCGCCGGCAACGATCAGCGTCGCCGCGGCCAGGCCGAGCGACACTCGGCCAACCGGATGCAGGGAGCCGACGAACAGGATCACGAGCGCCGAGGCCGCGGCGAGCGCCGGGAGCACGAATCCAGCAGGCTCGTCGCTCACGCTCAGCGATGGGCGGCGCGTCGGGGTTCTGACCCAAACTGCGATTGAGACCAGCAGGATCGCCACCGGCCAGGCGATGTCGTTCAGCACCGTGGCCACCTGCGAGGTCGAGCCGAGCACGTTGAAGAAGTCGCCGACCGCGTTCAGTGCGTAGCCGGCGGCGAGCAGCAGCCAAGGGAGCTTCCGTTTGCCGGGGACGATCGCAGCGCTCCCGACGACGAGTCCGAGCAGCAGGATGTCGCCGACGGGGTAGGCGAGGTTGACCGCCACTCCGGCCGCGGACCCGCCGGCGTGGTGGAGGACGTCCTTGAACGCGAACGTGGCGCAGACGGCCGCGGCGCCGAACCCGGCGACCGCGCCGTCGAGCCAGGTGGCGAGGCTGAACCGCTTGACGCTGTTGCGCAGCATCAGCATCAGCGCGAAGTACGTGACCGGATAGAACGTCAGGTAGAAGCCGTCGGCGATCGAAGGCGATGGCGGCGTGGCGCCGCCGAGCGACTGGATCGTCAGGACGATGTCGCCCGCCGCCCAGCACAGGAGCCCGATTCCGAGCAGTAGCGGCACGGCGCGACCGCGCTTCAGGCCGGCGGCCTTCAGCATGCAGAGGGCGCCGGTGACGATCTCGAACGCGTCGACGCCCCAGCCGTCCAGCCACGACCAGTTCACTCCGAGCGCGTCGACCACCACGTAGCCGATCACCAGCGCGGTGAGAACGGCATAGGCGGCGTATATGAAACGGTGCGTGCGATCGTGCGCGCGGCGCCGCGGATGCGGCTGCCGCCCGAAGGCGGCGTGAAGCGAGGCGCTCGTGTCGTCGCCGTCCACGCTGAAGTTGTCCCGTGCCTGTTGTGCCATGAGGATTGCTTAACCTCGGCCCCTAGGTCGGGTTCTCGGCCGATCGGCCGGAAACTTATGCGGATCGGGGGTTTACGGGCCGAATGGCCAGGGGCGCGCGGTGGCGGTGGCGGTGCCCGCGATGCTGGCCGTGGCGGGTTCCCGAAGCGGGCGGCGCCGGGCGTTCAGACCCGGTGCACGGCGGCGAGGAGGCCGGCGTACGAGCGGACGAGCGCGGCTCGCTCCTCCTCGATCAGCGGGCTCGAGAGGTCGCAGCCCTCGCGCACCCACTGGTCCGAGTACCGCATCGCGAGCGCCCGCTGCTCGGCCGCGACCGCCACCTGCGCCCCGGGGACTCCGTAGACGTATGAGTACAGCGCGCATAGAGCCGCGATCAGCGGGCCTTCGTCCGCGCCGCCGCTGCCGTCGTGCTGGTGGGCGCGGTGCACCCGCCACCACTCGACCTCGAGCTCCGATGCCCGGCGGGCGTCGAACGTGTCGCCGTGGCGCTCGGCGACGAGCCGGTAGAACCGCTCCATCGCCCGGCGCGCGCCGTCCGGGTCGTTGTCCGGGTACGGGGCCCAGAGTTGGTTCGCGCGCAGCACAAGCCACGCTCCGCGCAGCGTGGACGGCCAGGAGAGTCCGAACGTGTGACGGGTGAGGCCGACGGCCGAGCTCAGGAACGGCAGCCACTCGCGCCGGTAGTAGGTGACCCACGCCGTCGTCTCGAGACCACCGACGCGCCGCGGATCGAACGCGCGGTGCGGCTTGACGGCGGACCCCAGCCTGCCGCCCCGACGCGTCCAGCGCGTCCGAAGTTTCGGGCGGGTCCCGGTCGTGTTCGGCATGTGCGCTGCCGACCGTAACCGATCCGGAAGGCCTCCGAGAGGAGGGGTGGTGGGCCCGGGAGAAGGTGTGCGGCTCGTCACCAAGGGTGGCTAGTCAGCGGTCGGGCCCGGACTTACGGTCTCCTCCATCACCGTCCACTTGAGGAGCACCAACATATGAGCCGCATCACCGACCCGGCTTTCCGCCTGCGCGATCATCACACGCCGCCGACGCTGCCGGCATCGCCGAAGACGGGCCTGAATCTCGCGACGCTGCACCGGCCGGCGCTGAAGCTCGCCAACTACATCCGTAGTGACCTCGCGAATCCGCCCGCCGCGGTGTCGCGTCCGCACCCCGGCTTCCAGTGGGGGATGCTGGCCAACGACCAGATCGGCGACTGCGTGATCGCGATGATGCTCCACTCGATCGAGGACTTCCACCTGGACGACGGCACTCCGGTGCCGGCGTTCACCGACCAAGACGCGATCAGCATCTATTCGGCGATCACCGGCTACGTGCCGGGCGACCCGAGCACCGATCGCGGGACGGACGAGAGCGCAGCCATGAAGCACTGGGAGCACCCGGGTCTGAAGACGACCGACGCCGGAAAGCACACGATCGTCGCGACGGTGGCGGTCGACCCGAGCAACCTCAACGAATGCCGGATCGCGATCGACGAGTTCGTCGATCTGCAGATCGGTATTGCGCTGCCGACCAGCGCGCAGGGGCAGCAGGAGTGGACGGTCGTCGGCGACGGGAAGACCGGGAAAAGCGCTCCGGGCTCATGGGGCGGACACGGCATCCCCTACCGGGAGTACGACCAGGAAACCTTCTCGTGTGTGACGTGGGGCGCGGAGCTGCTGCTCACGGTCCCGTTCCACCAGGACTACGCGCAGGAGGCGCACGTCGTCGTGACCAAGGAGATGCTGAACAAGCAGGGCGTAGGACCCTCGGGCGTGGCATGGGACGAGCTGATCGCCGACATCAAGGCGCTCCCTCGTCAGCCGGGCGCGGGTGATCCTGCGGGGGCGCCTCAGGCCGCGCTCGCGTAGGCGAGGCCAACGCTCCCGCGAGAGCGGGAGTGAGCCTGTCTGCATCGGGTCGGTCAGAGGACTGCGGAGAACATCCCGGGGAGGCGCACGGTCGGTGCGCCTCCCCGATGCGTTGTGATTCGCTGCGCATTGCTCCCGATCGGTTGACATTCCTCGGGCGTTTCGGCGCCGCGTGCCCCGGCGGTACCCTACCCTCGCGCTGGTGTGCTGGGAAAGGCACACCGCGCTCGGCCACGAGCCGAGCGCTGCATCGTCCACCGGCAAGGAGCGAGGTATGTACACGCGCCCACGGAGCAGGTTTGTCGTCACGATCGGGCTGGTCGGTGTGCTGAGCTTGGCAGCCTGGGTCGGCGCCTCGGGTGCGTCGGGCGCGTCTCGCGGGTCGCGTTTATACAGCGCGCGGGGCGGGGCACGCCAGGCCCACGCCGCCGGGGCGTGCTCGTCCAGCGACACCGGTCCGCGCAACCCGGCCAATCCGCTCGACACGGCCGGGTTCAGCGGGACGGACCCGATGGACAATGCGCACCTGTTCGTCGAGAGCCCGTGGCAATACGGAGGGGACGCCGCGGACGCAATCGCCAACGACGTCGGTCTCGGCTATCTCAGCAGCGAGGAGAGCGGTACGCCGATCCCGTGGGCGCAGTTCGAGGCCCGCGTCAACAAGATGCACCTGTCGCGATCCGTCTCGTACAGCGTGCACGAGCTCGAGAAGATCGGCAACTACCCGCAGGCGCATCAGTTCAGCCTGTACACCGCCGGTGGCTCGGGACCGGCGATCTTCACCCAGGTGCAGAACTACCTGTGCCGCATGCAGCGAACGGATCCGGGCGCGGCGGCGGAGATGACGACCTACTTCATCCCGCACGGCGGTGGCTGCAACGGCGGGAACAACCCGAACTTCGACGCCGAGGTCAACGCGTTCAAGGACGCCGTCGGCAACTTCCCCGCACTGATCTTCGTCGAGGAGGACGCGATTGACACGATCTGCTGGCGCAGCCCCGCGGCAGTCGCCCAACGGGAGGCACTGCTCAAGTACGAGATCGACACGCTGTCGCAGATTCCGCACGCGCTCCTGTACGTGGAGGGCGGCACGTCGGACGCTAACTCCCCGGCCGAGGCCGCACGGGTCCTCAACGCGAGCGACGCCTCGAAGATCCGCGGCTTCTTCACCAACGACACCCACTTCAACTGGGCCTACAAGGAGATCGAGTACGCCAACAAGGTCTCGGCGCTGACGGGGGGACTGCACTTCCTGGTCGACACCCGCGGCGACGGCAACGGTCCGCTGCTCAACCCGCACCCGGTCACGCAAGGGATCGAGCAGTTGTGCAACCCGCCCGGTCGCGGGCTCGGGCCGAAGCCGGGCGCGAGCAACGGTCGATCGTACGGGATGTACTCGCCGCACCTCGATGGGTTCGTGTGGGTGACGACGCCGGGCGAGAGCGCTTCGCCGACGTGTCCGGGCCGGTCGACGCACTACGCGGCGTCGGGGATCTTCGACCCGGGGATCGCGATTGGCTACGCGTCCCGTGCGAACAATCGGATCGGCCCCTCGCCGCGGTTCAAGAGCGCCAAGTGGTAAGCGCCGGCGGGCCGGCTCGGGATCGCGTCGGGATTCCGAGCCGGTCGCCGGCGAACGCCCGCTTTCAGGCGTGCCCGACGATCATCAGCGAGTTGCCGTCGGGGTCCCGGAACCAGAACATCGGCGGGACTGGGTCGCCCATCCGCGCGACCTTGGCGTCGACGTCAACGCCGTTTGACCGCATGTCCGCATGAGTGGCGGCGATGTCGTCGGTGGTCAGGATGATCCCGGTCTCGGCGCCGGTCTGATCCGTGCCCGGGCATGGCGGCGCGAGCGCGATTCCGGTGCTGCCTGAGGGCGGGTACACCTCGGCCCACCGGTACTTGTCGCCGAACGGGATGTCGGTCCGCTTCTCGAAGACGAGAGCCTCGTAGAACTCGGTCGAGCGGTGGTCCTGGTCGGTCGCCGCCAGAAATCATCGCTTCATTTGACGGAGTCAGAATCCGTCTGGTAGGTTATATACCTAACAGTCCGTGCGACTGAGAGAGTGCAAACGCGGCGGCGCTGACGCTGGGCGCCGCCGCGGCGCCTCGTTGACACGGGGGCACGCGCCGGGACCGAACAGGGGCGCGTCGGGCCCGGCACCGCGCCGGTACGTAACCGCCGTGCGGATCGGTCCTCCACCGCGCTACCCCACGGCGCGGTGGAGGACCCCTGCCGCGGTCGGTGCTCGGGGCGGGGTGGTGTGCAGCACCCCCGGTTGACCTGTGCGCACGATTGCTCCGAGTGGGCGAGGCGGAGATTCTGAATCCCAGTGGCCCGCCGGACCAAGACCGTGAGTTCCGCGCGTACGCCGGGCTCGTTGCGCCGGCGCTTCCGGACGACTGGAGCGGCCGCGGGCCCGCTCGTGGTCGAGGACAGCATCGTCACGCTTCCACCGACGGCGCCACCGGCGCAGCAGGCAGGCACGCCGCCCACCGGCGCCGCCGAGACACTCCCGACGGCGCCGCGCGCCGGCGAGGAGCCCGGCGGCACGCAGATGCTGGTCGTCGACCTGTGGGGCACGTTGATGCTGCTCAACGAAGCCCGCTACCGCACGGTCGAGCGGACGTTCGGGGTCTCGCGCGATCAGGTCAACCTGACGACGGTGATGCTCGCGCTGGTGGCGGCGGACGCGATCCACACCCAGGCGGTGAAGGTCAGACCATCGCGCCGCCCAACGCTGGCCGACGCCACGATCGGAATGGGTGTGCTGCGGGAGTCGATATACGGCGTCGCCGGTCCGGCGTCGCGCGACACCCCGCTGGTGGGAAGCCTGATCGCGCTGGCGGTCCTGGGAGGGTTGGTGAGACCGCCGGTGGTCAGATCGTTCCGCGGCATGAAGGCGTCCTCGCGCCGCATGCACACGATGTTCCTCGGTCGCTACGGCCACCTCGTGGGCCAGCGCCGCCGGGACGGGCAAGCCATCGCGCACTGAGCGTCAGCGGTCTTCCGGCGGCACGTCTCGGAGCGTCTGCACCAGTTCCAGCACCTGCTCCATCGAGTAACGGAGGTTGCGCCGGCGTGAGTCGGGCGGATCGTTGACCAGGCCGGCGCCCTCGCGCCAGGCCCGCTGCGGGCGGATTGGGCGACGCGCGAAGCCCCCGCCGCAATTCGGGCAAACGTTGTGCAGCGTGTTCTTGACGCAGTCGGCGCAGAACGTGCACTCGTACGTGCAGATCCGCGCGTTCGGCGATGCCGGCGGGAGATCGACGTCGCAGAGTTCGCAGTTGGGGCGCAGAGCCAGCATCACACCTCACTTTCGGTTGGGTCCGCAAGCTTGACTTAGATCGACCGAGTTGTAGGCTCGCCCGCGGGAAGGTTCACAGCGGAGCGAGGAGATGGGCACGCGATCGATCAAGGTGCGCGTGGCGGTCGTGGCC
>CAVWKC010000015.1:0-22960 GCA_963755525.1 uncultured Solirubrobacterales bacterium
AGGGTGAGCGGGCCTCAGCCGTGTTTGCGCGGCTGGGTTTTGCGGCGGTGTAAACCCTCCCGTGCGCCGGGACAGAGTCGGGCCAACGCTCTTCGCCTCTTCGAGCAGATCGTCGCAGATCGCCCCATCGATGCCTTCAGCGTCCGGGCCCGTGTCCGTGATGTCGCCGAGTAGGAATCGGGCGCGTCCAGGGGCACGAACCCGATCGATCGATCGGCCCCCCGCGCGGACCCCGGTCGCCGACCAATCCACGCCGACGAGGCTCACATTCAGCGCGCGCGCCAGCCACAGGCACACTTGCCAAAACAGATCGCTCCTCGCCGCTTCCCCGTGCGCTCTGTCAAAGTCATCCACCGTGACCGGGCTGGGCGGCGTCACCGCGCCGCGTGGCAGCGATGAATCGGTCTCGGTCAACCGGTCTCCATTAGATCAATGCGCGAAGGGAAAGCGCGCTCAGCCACCCGAATCCTGTTGCAATCGAGACGCGCTGCAGAAGACCGCCGTAGCCGGCGAGGCGCGGCGCGCCACCAAATGCTGCACCGAACAGTGCGGACGCAATCGTCATCGCGATGGCTGAGCCGGCCGAGTAGGAGCCCCAGCGATAGGCCGCGGTGCGCGCGGCGGACGTACCGCAAGCCAAGGCTGCGATCGGTATCCCGGCGAAGATCGGGATCGCGCAGAGGTTGTGGAGCGTGCCCTCGCGACTGGGGGCGACCGGCTGCGTGCGATCAGGCTTGTCGTGATCATTCGGCGACGGCGGGTAACCAGCCACCGGGTCGGTGACGAAAAGACCAGAGCCGATCAGTCCAGCGCCGACCCCGAACGTCAACGCCGGCACGATCCGCGGGCCGACGATCTGGTTCGGACTTCGCGCGAGACCGTGTGCCGAGACGCAGAAGAGCGACCCGGCAACGATGAAGTTCGCGCGCTGCAACCATCCACCGCGGCCGACCGCGAGGGAACTCACGGCGTGACGCCGCCAGTCGTACCCGGCGCGTTTGGCCCCGATCGCAGTGAAGCTACTCACGAATAGCGGCCCTACGGTCACTCCGCACGCCAGCTCCAGCGCGATCACGTTCGATTTGACGCGACTCCGCGACATACCGGAACCGTACCGGGACCGTGATTGACGACGTTTGTGGTGGAGTCGGTAGACGTGCCCGCAACGCAGGTCTTGTTGCCCACGCCGACGTCGAACTCCGGCTAGCCGCGCGACGCGGCCCGGTGTGTAATGAAAACGGCCTTCTCGCGGATGTATGGGTGGACCACGACGGACGGAGAAGAAGATGGCCCGAACGGTGTTCTCAGATGAAGATGTCGAGCGTCTTTTGAAATTGGTGGATCCGCTCGACCGCGATGTTTTATCCGCCGAGAGCGTGGAGTCCGCCCGGGACGTGCTGGGCGACGCGATCATCCGAGAGGCCCGTCGCACTAGCCGCCCGAGGCCGCCTCGTTCGCGCAGGCGGCGCGCTGGTCGGCGGCGTCTGGCCGTGTCGGGGGGTGTCGTCGCCACGCTGGCGGCTGGGGTTCTGATTGCGGCCGCGCTGCTGCCGGCCGGCGGAAGTGACGACGCGCAACTCGGACCGACGCCGGCGTCGGCCACGATCGCGCTTGATCGCGCTGCCAGCACGGCGATTCGCCAGACGGCCGTCTATCCCACAGCACGCCAGTACGAGTATGTAAAGGTGCAGGAAGGCGTGACGTCGTCAGTCGGATTCGCGGGCGTCGGCATTCGCTTCTGGCAATCCGATACCAAGCAGGACTGGTACAGGGCAAATGGCTCAGGGCGTGAGCGGATCGTCCAGAGTCGGGAGGGCTTCCTTGCCCCTCTGGACCGGCCGATCGCTCGGGCGCACGGGCTGTCGTTGGCCCAGTACATGCCAAACCAGGACGGTGACGCGGCCTATCCGGGGGTCGGCGCCTTCTACAGCGACTACGACCCGGCGGGCCTGCCGACGCAGCCGGCGGCCCTGCTGCGAGCGATCGAGCGCGAGGTGCGCGCCACGCGGACCCCGCCCACGGCGACGGCGGGTGCGACGGTCTCCGAAGTCGCCACTGCGAGTGTGTTCGAGGTGATCGCCGATCGGCTGCTGTTCGCCGCAACCTCCCCAGCGCTGCGGGCGGCCCTGTATCGGGTGATCGCGCACCTGCCCGGGGTCCAGCTTCTCGGCTGGCAGACCGATCGGCTCGGACGGCGCGGCATCGCGGTGGCGCTCTCACACGCAGAGATTGGCGACGAGGCCACCCGCCGAGAGCTGCTGTTCGACCCCGCGTCCGGCGAGCCGCTCCAGACACAGTTGGTCCAGACGGCACCCCTGATCGACATCCCCGGCACCGCCCCGTTGCCGCGGGGGACCGTTCTGAGATATACGGTGTTCATCGAGCGGGGGGTGGTCAACTCGATCGAGGATCTTCCCGGCGGAGCACGTGTGCCGTATCACCGCACCGTGGACGGCGGTCGATGAGCGGGGCGGCCGCGGACGCGGCGAGTTTCGCCGCGCTGTACACCGAGACCAGTGCTGACGTACTTGCGTTCCTGCTTCGACGCTGCTCGACACCTGAGGACGCCGCGGACTGCCTGGCCGAGACCTATCTCGTCGCATGGCAGAAACGCAATCGGATACCCGCCGGGGCGGAGGCACGCCTGTGGCTGTTCGGCGTCGCGCGGAACGTGATGCGTCGGGGCCACGAACGTCACCGACGTCTCGCCGTCGCGGCGCAGTCGCTCGCAGAGGAGCTGCAGTCGACAGCAAGCGCCCGACCCGCCCTCGCGCCCGATCAGTCCGAATCGATCACGGCCGCCCTCGCAGAGCTATCGGCCGTGGATCAGGAGATCATCACGATGATCTCCTGGGATGGGTTCACGCCCCGGGAGATCGGACAAGTCCTTGGCATCTCCGCGAACGTCGTGCGGGTCCGGGCGCACCGCGCGCGGGCGAAGCTCCGATCGTTGCTCTCCAACGACGCCAGCGCCCAGAGCCCGGATCTCCTGTTGGCATCGGGCGGGGACTCCGGCCGGTAGCGTTTGCGGCATGCCTGAGCTGCGCCAGCCCTTAAGCCGAGGCTGCGCGGCGTGTTTCACCAATGGGCGTGCGTCGGCGCGGTGCCGCTCGGCGTCGTGCTCGTGATTGTGGCCGGGACGACGCGCGCCCGGATTGCGCTCACTGTCTACTCGGTCAGCCTCGTGGCGTTATTCGGGATCAGCGCGCTGTATCACCGGGTCAGTTGGCGCTCGCTTACGGGGCGCGACTGGATGCGTCGGCTGGACCACTCGATGATCTTCGTGATGATCGCGGGCAGCTATACGCCCTTCGCGCTCCTCGTGCTACACGGCCCGGTGGCGGTCGCGCTCCTCGTCGCGGTGTGGGCCGGAGCGCTGCTCGGGGTCGTCTTGAACCTGGTGTGCAGGAACACGCCGACGTGGTTCCGGGCCGCGCTCTACGTCGGGCTTGGGTGGATCGCGGTGGCGGCGCTACCCCAACTCGGGCCGGCAATCGGGCCCTGGGGCTTGACGCTGCTCGGCCTCGGCGGTGTTCTCTACACGGTGGGAGCCGTGGTTTACGCAACTCGGCGTCCGGACCCGGTACCGGCGGTACTCGGATACCACGAGGTCTTCCATATTCTCGTGATCGCCGCCGCCGTCCTTCAGTACGCGGTTATCGCCTTCTGGATCGCGCCCGGCTGAGCAAGGCGTACGCGGTTCCAGGCGCTGGCGGCTCACGGCCCCTTGGGGCCACCGCCACAGGCCTTGGCGGCGGCTTGGAACGCCGGCGACTGCAGGTTGATCCCCGGCAGGTAGACCAGTTGGTTACCGCCGGAGCTGCTGATGACCTCCGGGTCGGGGAAGTTCGGCACGCTGTGGCTGCGCATGCACTTCGCGAAGTTCAGTCCGCGTCGTTGCTGCTGCGCCGTTTGTGCCGCACTCGCGTAGGCGGACGGCAGGTAGTTCTGGCACTTCGCACGCGCGGCCAGAAACGCCGGCGCGTTTAGTGAAACGCCGTTGACCGAGATCGTGCGCGCGTTCCCTTGGATCAGCATCCCGTTGGTGGTCAAATCGGGGAAGTTCGGCACACCGCTGGCGCGCATGCACTTCGAGAAGGCGAGCCTCGAACCGGTCGCGCTGGACCGGCTACCGGTCGACGTGCTCGAGCCCGAGCTACCCGGCTTGCCCGAGGACCCACAAGCGGCCACGGCGATGGCGCAAGCGACGGCCACCAAAGCCAGCCCGCGGAGATGAGCGACGGGCACGATCTCGTCGGGTCTACCGGACTGCGAGTTACACGGACGTAACCCCAATGCTCGCGGGAGCAGGCGCGGTGCGATCATGAGCTTCCGGCATCAACGGCGAGAGCCAACGGACGAAAGGGATCCCGATGGAAGCGCACCTCAGCAGCCATCACCGCGACACGATCGAAAGGATCTTCAGCCATCCCCCGAGCCGCAACATCGAGTGGCGTCAGGTCGTCTCGCTCCTGGAGACGATCGGAACGGTGACGCACGAGCACAACGGCAAGCTCAAGATCGCGCTCGGTCCCGAGACGGAGGTGCTGCCCGCGCCTCACGGTAAGGATGTCGACGCCCAGATCCTCGTCGATCTGCGGCGGATGCTGAAGCAGGCCGGCTTCGGACCGGAGGCATCCCCCGCCGTCGTCGATCAGAGCACGCGCGATCACGGGGATGGCCAGTGGGGCGAGCCGGTTTAGGCCAGTGCTGCCTAAGTGCCGTCGCGCGACGCCGCTTGGCGCTCGGAGCCGATCGAGACCTGTCGGAGAATGGCGAGGGAGTTCGCGCCGCAGCGCTCCTCCGCCGTGCATGCGGGTTTGTCTGTCCCCTCGCCATCGGCCGCTACTCGCTTATACGCGGCGACGCATAACACTGAGGTAACGGCGTTACCCACCAGTTACAACTAGCTCCAGCGCCATGAGCTGATCACCCGGGCGAGCGCGGGCAGGCTCGCCGTGTACCCCGTCGACGAGGCGGTATACGTGATCACGTAGATCCAGCCTTGGTGCTCCATGATCACCTGACGCAGATGTAGCCGCCGTGTCGCCGGGCCGTATAGGTAGTCCAAGACGCGCGCCGACGGGCCACCGACTGTTGTCCGCTCCGGAGTCGAGATCCGGAGAGTCCCTGGCAGCATGACCCTGAGCCCGCTCAGCTCAGCGCGGACGATCGCGTTCATGTCTGTCACCCCAGCGGATGGCTGACGAACCACGTTGATATTCGTGGTCAGTCCTCCCGCGCGCGGCCCCGTCGCGAGGTACAGAATGTTGATCGGTCCGCCCTGTGCCGACTTGGTCGCGTTCCTGAAGCCGGCGGGGATCGCCGCCGCGAAGCCTCTATCGCTACTGGTCACGCGTCCCGAGGACGTCGTCGTCGTCGATGTGCCTCTCAAACTGGCCGTCGTTGCAGTTGTGTTCGGTGAAGTCGCAGCCGGCGTCGTGGCGGGTTCGGCCACCGAGCGCGATGAAGACGACGAGGCTCCGCAGCCGGCCAGGGCCAGCGCCGCGGTCGCGGCCAGCGCGACGGCGCCGTACCGGATCGATGATCGGGAGAGTGCGATGCTCACGGGGTTGCTCCTTGGAGAGAGAAGGTGTGGGTGCCCCCGACGCCCGAGTCCTGCGGCGCTATCGGAGTCGGAGGGCATGGCCACAGGCTCCCTTCCCGAACGCCCGCGCAGGAGGGGACACGGGTCTCGACCCGCGCACCACAGGTGTCGGCTGCGACCCCCCAAGGTGTCGCGGCGTCTGCGCTGTCGGGTCCCAGTATCGGCCGAGCGTTCTTGGGCTCGCGTCGGGACGCGCGGAATGACATCATGCGTGGATGGCCAACAAGAAAGCGGACGCGGTTGAGCCAGGACCGGTGGAGAACATCAAATGGCTCGGCGATGTCGCCGACCACGACTACGCCGCCGCCGAGGCCTACCTGTCCCTAAAGCTCGACGTCGAGTCTGCCGGCAAAGTCGTAAAGCGACTGCGCAAGGCGCCGATCACTCGGCGGCGCGCCAACGACATCCTGCGCGCGGCGGGCCTCACTCCCGCCCCGCTCGACGATCCGGGAGTGATGAAGGACCTGATCAAGGTCATCGAGGGCAAGGAGCTCAGCCCCGTGCTCGTCGTCAGCGGCGAGGCCGGCGCGGACATCGCCGACGGTTACCACCGTGTGTCACTCTTGTATCGCCTCGACCCGTACGGTCCGGTCCCGCTGAAGCTCGCCTGACGTGACGGGCGGCTCACACGATCTATTTCGGCTTCCGCGCTAGGTACGTCTGGCCGGGGTGCAGGACGAGTGTCTTGCGGTGGACGAAGTCGTTGACTAGAACGGAGTCGGTGATGTCGCGGACGAGCGTTCCGTCGCAGCGGTCGGCGATCGACCAGATCGTGCCGAGCACCGTGGCGGCGCTGTACCGCCCGCGGGTCCGGAATCTGCCATGAGCGCTGGCGCGCAGTAGCTGGAGCGTCCGGCTCGAGGACGCGGCGGCCGACGTATCGAGCGACTTGTGGGACTTGCAGGTCGCGTATGAGGGCGCGCCCTTGAATGCGTTGTTGACGAGTGTCAGCGTCGTCAGGCCCTTGCTTGCCCCGGCTTTCGCCTGTGTCACCTTGAAGACCGCGCCACCAAACTTTCCGGTTTGCGTCTTCTTCCCGCTCCCGGTGGCGCTGGTCAGCGAAAGCGTGCCGTGAAGCGCGTCGACCTCGGCTCCGGACCGGATCTGCCTCGCTCCTGTCAGGGGAATGAGCCGGCCGTTGCTGAGCACGAACACCTTGCCGCTGACGGGCGCGGCGTTCTCTGTCCTGCCCAGCAGCGGCACCGGCGGCTGCGGGGCCTGGCTGGTACGGAACGTCTGGTCGGGACCGAACGTCGTGCCGGCGCTGTTCGTGGCTACGAGGCGCGCGTGGTACACGGCGTTCGGGACCAGCCCGGTTACGTTCGCGACCAGCGGATGGCTGGCGAAGTCCGACCCGACGGACTGAGCAGACGTTGTCTGGTCATACGGCGGGCCAGCGGTCGCACGCAGGCTCGGATCGAGCCCGTACTCGAAATGAGCCGTCGTCGGTAGCCCGCCCGGATTGATGGCCCCGGAAAACCCAGCTGTGGTCGGACTTCCGACAGACGGCGGCGAAGCGGTCAAAACGGGAGGCCCCGAAATGCTCGTGGGAGCGCTCGTTTGCGTAGTCGATCCGGCGGCGTTGGTCGCGGTCACCTCGCACTGATACTCGCCTGGCAAGCTGATCAGTACAGAGCTTGTCGTGGCGCCGGCGATGGGCACGCCACCGACCGTCCATTCATACGCGAGGCCTTGCGGGGCGCGGTAGAGGAAGCCACTCAGTGAATCGGCTGCCCAGCTCCCCGAGCTGCACGAGAGTGGCTGGCCGACCTGGCCGGCCCCCGAGACCTGCGGAGTGCCGGTCCCGAGCGGCGCGCGGAGAAGCGCCACGAACCACGGGTCGGTCTCGCCCGTTGAGAGGCTCTGCGGCGGAGCCGTGCCGTCGAGGCTCCCGACCCGGACCGTCCCGGCCGAGAAGTCGCCCCAGTAGATCTTCCCGGCAGCGGCGTCGATCGCGAGCCCCCCGACGCCGCTGGCCTCGCCCGTGTATAGGTTGCTGGCGCCGGTTCCGTCGAGGTTCCCGACCCGGATCGTGCCGGCGAACTCGTTGGTCCAGTAGAGCTTGCCCGCGGCGGGATCGATCGCCAACCCGGTCGGATAGTTCTCGCCGGTGAACAGGTCTGTGGCGCCGGTGCCGTCGAGGTTCCCGACCCGAATCTTGAACGTGTCGTAGCTGCCCCAGTAGACCTTCCCGGCGGCTGGATCGATCGCGACCCCGACCGGGTAGGACTCCCCGGCGAATAGCGTCCTGGCACCGCTGCCGTCGAGGTTCCCGACGCGAATGGACCCGGTGCGCGACACCGAGTTCGCCCAATAGATCAGGCCGGCGCTCGGATCAATGGCCACGCCCGACGGTGAGCTCTCGCCCGTATACAAATCCCGTCCACCCGTGCCATCCAGGTTGGCGACCCGGATCGCGCCCGAAGTCGCGTCAGCCCAGTAGATCTTCCCCGCCGCCGGGTCGATCGCTACCCCGTCGGGACTGCTCTCGCCGGTGACCAGGTCGTGGGCGCCCGAACCGGCGAGGTCGCCGAACCGCACCGCCCCGGGGCTCGTGTAGCTCGACCAATAGATGGCATCCGAGGCGAAAGCCGCGGGCGCGAGCCACGCCGCCGCGCACATCAACATCCCCAAGACGCAGCCGAATATCTTGCCCCGATGAAAAGCCTGCCTCATAAACCCCGATCCGCGATCCTCGCTAGGTAATAGCCTACCGTACGCGCGGCCGACCGGGCGCGTCTAGGCCCGCGCCGTCGCTAACGCGAAGCCCCCTCAGAGCAGATGGGGCAGCAAGGCTCCCGGGTCCGCGAGGTTGAAGATCGCGATAGCCGCGCACACGACGGCAATGTTGCGGCGAGCGATCTCGCCACTGCGTTGCCCGTGCCAAACGATGAACAGCGCCAGCAGTGCACCGAACAGCGGCGCGAACAGCGCAAGCAGCAGCATGATCAACGTCACCACAACAACGTCAACGGCACGGTTGGTGACACGTGGGAGTTCGATCCGCGGCCGCTGCCGCCGGGTGGCCGCTCGGCGGCGGTGAGTATCAAGATCAGCACCGCACAACGGGCATGTGGCGGCGAACGGATGAATCGTCTCCCGGCACTCCGGGCAGCGGTTCGCGCTCGGCATCGGATGAGACCGTAGCCTGCGGGACCGGGAATTGCTAACGCCGACAGTTCAGCTTTAAGGCTGGTGTTATGCCGTCAGCACGGTCCGCAGTTCAGCCGGGACTTCCGCGATTGACTGCGGCGGTTCCGCCGTCACCGGCATAGTGATCTGCGCGCCCGGCTGCGGTCGCCGGGTCGACGGTCGGCACGGCTGGCCGTTGGCCAGGATCACGCCGTCGCTGCAATGTGCCTCGACGACCCCGTTGCCGAACTGTTCCTCGTAGAGCCGCGCGTAGAGGCCGCCTTCGGCGAGGAGTTCGTCGTGGGTGCCGCGCTCGACGATCGTGCCATTGGCGATGGCGAAGATGACGTCGGCGTTTCGGATCGTCGACAGCCGGTGTGCGATGGCGATCGTGGTCCGGCGTTGGATCAGCGACTCGAGCGCCCGCTGAACGACGCGCTCACTTTCGGTGTCCAGCGCCGAGGTTGCTTCGTCGAGGACGAGGATCGGCGGGTCCTCGAGGATCACGCGCGCGATCGCCAGGCGCTGGCGCTCCCCGCCGGAAAATCGGTAGCCGCGCTCGCCCACAACCGTGTCGTAGCCGTGCTCGAGCGCGGTGATTCGATCGTGAATGAACGCGGCTTTGGCGGCGGCGACGATCTCCTCGTCGGTCGCATCTGGGCGCCCGTAACTGATGTTCTCGCGCACCGTGCCTCCGAACAGGTAGCTCTCCTGGGTCACCACCCCGACCGCGCGTGCGATCGTGGCCGCGGTGAGGTCGCGCACGTCATGACCGTCGAGCCTGACCGCTCCCTTCTCGACGTCATAGAGGCGTGGGATCAGGTACGAGATCGTGGTCTTGCCCGCTCCGGACGGCCCGACCAGCGCCGCGAGTTGCCCCGGCGACACCAGCATCGAGACACCGCGGAGCGCCTCCGTCGGTGCCGGCGCTCCGCCATCTTCGCCGCCGCCGTAGCGGAAAGACACGTGCTCGAGCGCGACTTCGCCGCGGATCTCGCCTGCGTTCAGGTCGAGCGCGCCGCGTCGATCGGTAATCCGCGGCCGGAGGTCGATCAGCTCGAAGATCCGCCCGAACAGCGCGAGCGATGACTGCACGTCGACCGACACCTGGAGCAACTGGTTGATCGGGATCAGCAGCCGGCTTTGCAGGGTCGTGAATGCCACCAGCGTCCCCGCCGAGAGGTCGCCGTGAGTGCCCTGAAGGCCGGCTACCAGATAGACCAGCGCCGGGCTGATCCCAAAGAACGCCTGGGTCACGGCGAAGAACGATCGCCCAGTGATCGCCTGTCGGATCTGCAGGTCGGCCTGGTTGGCGTTCTCGGTGCGGTATCGGTCGACCTCGTGCTCCTGGCGGCCGAACACCTTGGCCAGCAGGATCCCGGACACCGACAGGGTCTCCTGGGTGATCGAACCCATCGCCGCCAGCGAAGCCTGGGCGTCGCGGCGAGCTCTTCGCCGGGCGCGTCCGACCCGCCGGCTGAACAGCACGAACACGGGCGTCGCGGCCAGCGAGATCGCCGTCAGCAGAGGCGAGAGCACCAGCATCGCCACAACGGAGGACACGAACGTGACCACGTTGCTGACGACCGACGACGCCGTTGAGGTGATCGTCGTCTGCACGCCGCCGACATCGTTGGCCAGCCTCGACTGAACCTCGCCGCTGCGAGTCGCCGTGTAGAACGCGAGCGAGAGCCGCTCCAGATGCTCGAACAGCTGGTTGCGAAGCTGCTCAAGCACCCGGTTGCCGACTATCTCGGTCAGCCACGTCTGACCGACGTTCAGGATCCCGTTGACGATCGGGATTGCGATCAGCGCCGCCACAAGCGGATACAGCACTCCGAGATCGGGACCGCCTCGAACGAACAGCGCGTCGTCGAACACCCGACGAACCAACAGCGCGCTGATCACGCTCAACAGCGAGCTGATCAAGATCATCCCGACGATCACCGACAGCGTGCCGCGATGCGGCCGAAACAAGCGGACGATCCGCCGACCAAGCCGGGGTGGATCGGCCTGAGGATCCGATGCAATCATCGCGCGAGCCTAACCGGCCCAGGCGACGTCGCCTGTCGACGCGCATCGGGCGGTCTTTACTCTTGGCCGTGTGTCTGACGTGCTCGAGACGCCGGATCGCGACAACCGGGAGCTCGGCTCGCTGTTGGTGTTGCTACATCGGGCGGATACTCAGGTTCAATCGGTTGAGGCGACGTATCGGATATGGCGACACGAGGAGCGCGCCTCGGCGGCTTGGCGTGCCGGGATCGAGGAGGAGAAGGAACGCGGAGCAGCGATCTCGACCTACGGCGCCTCGTGCACCTCGACCGAGCCCGTGGAGCGTGAGGAGGTCTTGCAAATCTGGCGGGCTGACGGTCGGGCTCGCGAAGAGCAAGAGGGCGGTCCACGGCACGGTGCCTATGCGGTGCGCAGGGGCTGGGGGTCCCGGGAAGGGGGGGGCGCGCCCAAAAACGGACCCGAAGCTCGGGAGCGGTATCGGGGAAGGGCTCTCGTTCATGCTCGATCCCACGCCGCTCCTGGGGCTGCTCAGATTCGCCGTCGTCGGTCACAGCCGGGTGGCCGGGCGCGAGACGATTACCGCCGAGGCGGTTCCGCGCCGGCGAGATCCGCGCCACCATCCGCGGTCGTTCGAGCTTTACAGCTCGGACCCGGCGCTGACCCTACACGCTGGAGAGCACCGTGGGGTGTTGCTCAGGTCGCGCCTCCCACGGCGCCCCCCCCCCCCTTCCTTCCGGAGGAGCGGTTTACGTTCGAGCCGCCCGTCGGCGAAGAAATCCAGCCCACCTGGGGACACCCGCCGGAGCGAATCTCGGTTCGCGAGGCCCAGCAGCGCGCGGCGTTCACCGTTCTGATTCCCGATCGGATCCCGAGTGACTGGCGCGTGTCCTGTCTGTTCAGAGAAGCGTCAGGTCGACCGCCTTGGCCAGGCAGTGTCGCGCTCATCTACAGATCGGACGACGGACATGAGAGTGTGTCGCTCTCGCAATTTAGGGCCGCCGACAAGTCTTCGATGATGCTTGCCGATGACGATTGGGAGGACGTGGGGCCCGAGGGGACAGCGATCCGTGCGACCAGGCTCGACGCCAGCTCGGAGGCACAGGCGCAGCTCGAGCACGGCGACACGTTCGTGATCCTGACGTCCCAGACACTTACGCGCGACGAGCTCGCGACGATCGGGGCCAGTCTCAAACCTGCTCCGAGTACGAGCAGCATCTAGCTGCCTAGCCAGGGCACAACTCCGCGCCGCCCTCGATCCCCGCGCGGTTTAGCGCTCGATCGCGGCTGCGATCAGAGAGACTGCTGCGGCGCGGACCGGCCCGGCGATCGTTGGGTCTTGGTCGAGGTTGGCCGCGGCTGAGCCTCCGTCGTAGAGGAGTTGCAGTTGGCTGCCCAGCAACGCTGGATCGGGCGCCCCGGCGGCGGCCGCTAGGTCCGTGAAGAGCTCGCGGATCTCGCGGCGGTAGGCGCGTGCCGCGTCATTGATGCGCCCGTCGCGAGGCGCCTCGGCGGCCGCCGCTGTAAAGGCGCAGCCGTGGTAGTCCGGACGGTCGAACAGCTCCGCCTGCGCGTCGAACACCGCGAGGATGCGTGCCACCGGGTCGACCGCGTCGACCGCGTCGACCGCGGCGTAGAGCCGTCCGACGATCCGCGCGTGGCGCTCGTCGAGGTAGGCCCGGACGAGTTCCTCCTTGCTGCCGAACGTGCTGTAGAGCGATGCCTTGGCGACGCCGGCCCGCTCGATCACGCGGTCGATCCCGACCGACTGGACGCCCTCGGCGTAGAACAGCTCGCCCGCCGCCTCGAGCAGACGCTCGCGCGGCGAGCGGCGCGTGCTGTCGGGATTGGTGCTCGTGGCGGACGGCATCTCAGGACTCCTGGATCGCGATCTCGACGCGGTCGGCGTAGAACGCGACGTGGTCGCGGATCGATTCGACCGCGGCATACGGCTGGTCGTAAAACCACACCGCATCCTCGCCCCGCTCTGGATCGGTATTGATCGACCAGTAGGACGCGTCGCCCTTATACGGGCAGTACGTCGACGTGTCACTTGGGGTGAGCAGGGATTGGTCGACATCCGCGAACGGGATGTAGCGGACCGGCGGGTAGTCGGCTTCCCGGAGCACCAGCGTCGTCGTGCTGTCGGCGAGGGTCGTGCCACCCGCCCGGACGATCACGCGGTCCGGGCTCGGCTCGATCGTGATCGGATGATCGAGGCCAGGGATCTTCATTTCACGGGTCATGGTGATTCTCCAGTCGGAGGGTTGTGGCTAAAGGGTCGCGAGGCAGCCGGTGGTTGCCGCGCTGGTCTTGTTGGCGCGGGCGCGACGACCGTTGACGAGGATGCCGGCCGCGGTGCTGGCGGCCAGGGCGATCACGCCGAGGCCGAACAGTACGGCGGTGTGGGTGACGGTGGTGTGGACGACGAGGACGCCGGCGCCGATCGCGGGCAGTCCGAGCGCCAGATAGCAGATCACGTAGACGACGGCGATCACGCCGGCGCGCTCGTCCGCCGGGGCGAGCGGCACGATCGTCCGCAGGCCGCCCTGGAACCCGCCGCCGAACCCGGCACCGGCAATCGCAGTGCCGGTGAAGAACAGAATCGGCGAGCGGGCCGGCACGGCCGCGAGCAGGAGCGCAACGCCGACGATGATCAGGGCGGCGCCAGCGAGCGCGAACGTGCGCGCGTCGGTCCGGTGGAACGCGAGGACGGTGAGCGCGCCGCTGCCTGCGAGTACGAACAGCCCGGCGCCCCCGAGGATCGTCGAGTTCGAGCCGTCGACGAGGGCGGCGAGGGATGGGCCGAGCGACGCGTAGAAGCCGGCCAGTGCCCACACGGCGACCAGCGACGGCGCGGCAACCGCAAGCGCGCCACGGACTCGGGCCGGGGAGCGCCATCGGCCACCGCCACTCCCCCCGGGGACCCCGCGGGGGCTCCCCGCCTCTCCGCGCCCCCCGGCCCCCGAGAAAAAAAAGCGCGAACAACCCGAGAAAACCCTCCCTCGGGCGGGGGCGCCCCCCCCCCCCGCGCCCCGATCCCCGCCCCCCCCCCTTCCCCCCCCATCCCCCCCCCCGCGCCCCCCCCCCCCCCCCCCCCGCCCCCCCCCCCCGCGCCGCCCCCCCGACCGCGGCGCCGGTGGCAAGGCCCTGGAGGACGCGAGCGAGCAGCAGCACGTCAAGCCCGCTCGCCGTGGCGAACAGGAACATCACGCCGGCCTGCGCGACGAGCGCGGCCGTTAGCACCGGCCGGCGGCCGATGTGGTCAGACAGCGCGCCAAGCACTAGCAGCGACACCAGCACGGCCACCGCATAGACACCGAACACGACGGTGACCGCCACCGGCGAGAACCCCCAACGCGCCTGGTAGATCGCGTAGAGCGGCGTCGGCGCACTCGAGCTGGCCAGCAGCGTGACGAGGATCGACGTGAGCAGCGCGAACGCCGCGCGAGGCTTCAGATCCGAGGCGCCCGTCACGAGCGCACGCGCGCCGAGGAGCCGGCGGCTGGATCCATTGAAGCTAAGGGCGGAGGGGAGCGAGCTCATATCGGGTCCTTTGCGTGTGAACAGACTTTTCTGTCTGGCCGGGCGCGCCTAGCAGACATACCGGTCTGCTTGCAAGGCCGATCGTTCAAGGATCCGTGTTCTGGCGCCGCGAGTACCGTGGACCGGTGGCTGCGACCGCAAGCCAATGCACCGAGAGACCAAGAGGAGAGTGACATGCCCGAGGTTCACGTCTACATGGCTGCCGGTCGGACCAGTGAACAGAAGAAGGGGATGATGCTCGACATCACCCGTGCGCTGGTCGACAACCTCCGCGTTGCGCCGGAGGTCGTGACCGTCCAGATCATCGAGGCGCCGTTGGCCGACAAGATGAAGAACGGCCAGACGTTCGCCGAGCGGTAGACCGACGGCAGCCTTGACGACAGCCGCGGGCGGCGACTCGGCAAGCGCTCCCGACGCTGACCACCTGCTGCGGGCGCGGCGCGCGTGCCCGCGGGACTTGGTCTATCGCCGCCGAAGCAGCCAGCCCACGAGCAACCCGGCCGCGAACGCACCAATCGCGGTGAACGGGACCGGCCTGTTCTTGACCGTCGAGGTGATCTGTTGTGCCCCCTCGCCGGCGGAATCGGGTGCGGTCTCCCTAGCCCGCGAGGCGAACTCGTCCTTCTTGGTTTGGGCGGTGTCCTTGAGCGAGTCGATCCGCTCCTTGGCTCGCGCCCTGACGTCGGTCTTCGCGGCCAGCGCCTCGACCGTGTCGCCTAGCTCCTCGCGCGTCTGCTCGATGTCGACGCGGATCTCCTCTGGGGATTTCTGACGGCCCTCGTCAGCGGCGGCGCTCATCGGCGACCCGCCTTCGCGCGCTGCTTGGCCAATTCGACGTCCTCCTTCACGGTCTCAACCGTCTGTTCGGGCACGGGCGGAACGCCCTTCTGGACCTTGGACTTGCCGGCCACGGCCATCACGCCCGCGATCACGGCGTAGACGGCTGCGACGATCAGAGCTGCCAACCACGCCGTCATCGCCGTGGCCAGCGCCAGGATCACGCAAGCGGTCAGCGCCCCGAGGGCGTACAGACCGAACATGGTCGCGCCGCCGAACATCCCAGCGCCGAGCCCGGCCTGTTTGCCTTTCGCAGCAAGCTCGGCCTTGGCCAGGTCCACTTCTTGGCGAGCCAGCGTCGTGGTCTGATCGGACAGCTGTTTGAGAAGCGCGGCGATCGAGCGATCACTCAGCCTCGAGTCTGCGCTCTCGCGACGCACATCATTCCCGGACATCGGATCTACATCCTCCCCTCGCACCCACGCGTACCGTCCCGCCTAGCTCGTCTACGCGGAACCTCTCACCCAGAGCTACCCGCAGGCGATGCGTTCAATCAAGGCATGCCGTCGTTCAAGATCTCCGACCGTCACTGTTTCAGGTGTGGTGAGCTCCTCGACCGGAGGACTGCGTACGCATCCCGGCGTTGGGTAGCCAGGTGAGATATGGACGAGCTCTTTCAGGCGGAGTGGTGTCCGTACTCGCGTCGCGTTCGCCAACGCTTCACCGAATTGGGCGTCTCTTTCGTCGCTCGCCCCGTGCCGGCGGAGCGTGCAGATCGCGAGGAGCTGCGGCGCAAGACCGGGAGCGATGAGATCCCAGCGTTGCTGCTCGAGGACGGGAGCGCGATCAGCGGCGATACCGACGAGATCATCGCCTACCTCGACGAACGCTACAGCGAGCGAACCGACGCACAGCGGCACCGCGAGGCCGCTGCGGAGCACTACCGGCTCTGACGCTTGGTCCCCGCGCTCGCGGCGAGGCAGCGCCCACGCTTCAAAGTGGTAGTCGAGGGTAGAGGTTGGCTACAACTCACAAACCCCGAGGGAGGGTCAGTGATAACACTCGGAGTGATACTCCTGATCATCGGTTTCATTGCCAAGATCGCAATCCTCTGGACGATCGGCATCATCCTGGTGGTCGTCGGATTGATACTGGCGGTGCTCGGCATGATGGGCCGTGCCGTCGGTGGGCGAGCGCATTACTACTAGCGCTTACGCGTTGGCGCCGAGTACGCGCACGCGGCTCGGCTGATCCTCGCGGGCCCGAGCCGCAGTCGCGGCCGGGCCTCGCGGAGGCGGTATCCGGCGGGGCGGTATCGGCCGGGGCGGAGGCGTATTCGCGCCACGACGGTCCGAGCTGGCTCTTCCCACGGCGCCGGGGTGCACCCGCCCTGTAAAACGCAGCAAACCACCACCCCTCGCGCCGCAAAGGCAACATAGGCATCGCCTCGGTGCTTATGTGGTCGATCGGGCCGCGGGTGGCGAAGTTTGCTGCGTTTCACAGCCGCGGATCCGGACCGGGGTGGAGAACCCGGAGGGGATGTCGGACCCGGACCGGGGTGACGGATCGGACCGGCGGCGCTTTCTAGGCGCGGCCGTACACCGGCATCGCGCCCGTGGCGCCCCGACCCGGGCGTGTTTCCGCGACAGACCGTCGGGTAGGGCTAGACGGGGACCGCAAACGAGAGGAGCTCGAAAGTGGGCATCACCGACAAAGTCACAGGCCGGATAAAGAAAGCCGCCGGCGACCTCGCTGACGACCCGTCGCTCAGACGCGAAGGGCGTCAGGAGGAGCGCAAGGGCGAGGCCAAGGAGGAGCTGAGCAAGGACAAGGAGCGCGTCCAGGAGAAGGCCGAAGAGGTCGCTGACCTCGAGCGCAAGACGGCGTAGTCACTGATCACTTGACACACACGCCGGCATGTCGCCGCAGTCTGTAGCCGTTCTGGACATCGACGGGACGCTCGTCGACACCAATTACCACCACGCGATCGCGTGGTTCCGAGCGTTTTGCCGGCACGGCATCGTCCTCCCGATCTGGCGGATCCACCGCCACATCGGGATGGGCGGTGACCAGGCAGTGAAGGCGCTCACCGACGAGCGGACCGAGCACGAGCAGGGCGACGACATCCGCGACGCGGAGAAGCGGCTGTACCTCCAGTTGATCGACGAGGTCAAGCCGATGGGAGGCGCGCGCGAGCTGATCGAAGAACTCAAGCGCCGGGGGCATGCGGTTGTGCTCGCGAGCTCGGCCAAGGCTGACGAGGTCGACCACTACCTCGACTTGCTCGATGCGCGCGAACTCGCCGACGCGTGGACGACATCCGCGGACGTCGAATCGACCAAGCCCGAGCCCGACCTCGTGAGCTCGGCGCTCGAGCGCGTCGGAAGCTCTTCGGACGATGCGGTGATGGTCGGCGACACTCCATGGGACGTCGAGGCCGCACGTAGGGCAGGTGTGCCGACGCTCGCAGTCCGCACGGGCGGGTTCGCGGCGGCGGAGCTCGAGGACGCGGGTGCCGCGGCCGTGTTCGAGTCGGTCGTCGAGCTGTGTGAGAAGCTCGACGAAACGCCTCTGCGCTAAGGATCCTACGGACCCTGAATCACGCGGCGACGCGCTCGAGCGCTGAGGACTTGGTGTTGCCGTCGACGAGTTCGAGGACCGCGCGCTCGACCCTCGTCCGCACGCGATCGTCAGCGACGTCGAGCGAGGGAATCCGCTCCAGCGCTGCGGCGATCGTCCACCCGGACAGGTAACGGTCGAAAACTCGTGGATCGATGTACGACCTACGCGCCACCGCGGGCGTGTTACCCAGCAGCTCCGACACGGACCCCACCGCATCCTTGATCGCGCGTCTGCGAGCGGTCTTCGATCCCGCCTCCCGTCCATCGGCTGCGAGCGTGACGGCTGCCATCACGGTCGCGTTCCAGGTCCGGAAGTCCTTGGCGCTGGCCTCCTCCCCGAGATGCTCCTTGAGGTATTCGTTGATGTCATCCGAGCGCACGTCGTGCCACGTTCGCCCGTCGCGGTATGCGAGCAATCCCTCCGGGCCGCCCCGGCGCCGTTTAAGCGTTCGGATCAGCTCGATCGACGTCGGGTCCTCGATCACCTGCCGGCGGCAGGCGCCTCCTTTGCCCGGGTAATCGAACGCGATCGCGTCGTCCTCGATCCGGACGTGCTGCTTGCGGATCGTGGCCAGGCCGATGCCGCTGTCCTCGTCGGCGTACTGCTCGCTGCCGACGCGGAACATACCGATGTCGAGCAGCCGAACCGTCACGGCGAGCACGCGCTCTCGGTTCGGCTCGTCGCCATCGCGCAGTGTCCTCAGGAGTCGCCGGCGTAACCGTGGCAGCGACTCGGCAAGACTAACCATCCGGTCGAACTTCTCCTGGTCTCGGCGCTCGCGCCAGCGCGGGTGATACAGGTACTGTCGCCGGCCGGCGGCATCGACGCCGGTCGCCTGGAGATGGCCCAGCGGGTCCGGGCACACCCACACGTCCTCCCACGCCGGCGGCACCGCGAGCTCGTGGAAGCGCTCGAGCTGCTCAGGATCATCGATCCGTCGGCCGCGCTCGTCCGCATACATGAAACCGCGGCCCCGGCGTACGCGGCTGATTCCGGGGCTCGAGCAGTCCGAGCGACGTAATCGCGGTCTACGCATGTCTGTACTCGAACCGGCTCGAGCCCCCGGGCCCCCGCGATGACGATTCGCTAGGCGGCGACCGGCTGCTTGTGCTTGCCCTCGGCGAACTCCTCGACGATCTTCGCGCAGAACGCGGGCAGGTCATCCGGATTGCGGGAAGTGACGAGGCCGTTGTCAACCACAACCTCCTCGTCGACCCAGTCCGCCCCCGCGTTGCGGAGGTCGGTCTCCAGGCTCGGCCACGAAGTCACCTTGCGGCCCTTGGCGACGCCGGTCTCGACCAGCATCCACGGTCCGTGGCAGATCACTCCGACCGGCTTGTCCTGCTCGAAGAACGCGCGGACGAACTTGACCGCGTCCTTGTTCAGCCGCAGCTGGTCCGGGTTGGCGACGCCACCCGGCAGCACGAGGCCGTCGTAATCGGACGGGTCGGCGTCGGCGACTGCCACCTCCGCGGTCATCTTGTCGCCCTTGTCGAAGTGCTTCCACATCTCGACCTCGCCCTTCTCGAGCGAGACGATGTCGGTCTCGGCGCCCGCCTTGCGGACCGCCTCGAGCGGCTCGGTCACCTCGACCTGCTCCGCCCCGTCGGTGAACAGGAATGCCACACGCTTGCCCTTGAGCTCGTCGGCCATGCCGGGGCTCCTTTCGTTTCGTTCTCGGGTACTACTTCATCCCCTACCCCAGCGAACCCGGGGACGAACAGGGGCGAGCATCCTCAGGACGCGGGCGGCGCCGTTCAGGCCGCACGTGCGCAACATCACGAAACCGTCATCGACGATCCGGCGGACGGAGTCCCCCTGATAGATCCAGGCCGGGTTGCGCCTGTACACCGAGGCCAGCTTGCGCGCGCTCGATGTCGCCGAGGCCTCGAGGTTCGCGATGTCTGCCCGGTGGTCACCCGGGAACGCGGTGACCTGGTAGCTGAGTCCGCAGTCGGTCGAGATGTCGCCGGTGGCGCTCTCGAGCTTCTTCGCCTGCGCGAACGGGGCCTGCGGCGGTGTGGCGCCGCACCCCGCACCGGCGAGCGCCACCGCAGCCGCGAGGCAGGCGACCAGACGGCGGATGATCGAGCGCCGACTCATGTGAGCAGGATCAGGCAGGCTCCGCCGAGCACCGCCGTGGCCGCCGTCCACCACGCGACGTAGTCGCCGATGTGGCCGCTGTGGAGTTCACGCAGAGCGGTGAGTACGGCTCGCGGCGGTCCCTCGAGGCCGCTCGGCAGCCGCTGACGGAGCGGGGCGCCGAACAGCGTCAGCGCCGCGATCGCCAGGGCACCGAGCGCGCCCGCGGCGCCGTACAGGTAGTCGAACGTCTCGACGTGGCTCGTCGCCGCACGGGCGAAGTGCGCCGCGCCGCCCCGCAACACCCAGGTGGCATAGGCAGCGTGATCGGTGAAACGTGCCGCTGCGGCCTCGACCGCCGGGACGAGCCCCGGGATGAGGCCGACGACGATCGCGGCGAGCAGCAGCACCGCGGGCACGGCCAGCATCGGCGGCGGGGTGAAGTCGCGCTCGACACGCTCCTCGTCCCCCTCGGGCGGCTGGCGCAATTGCACGTCCTCCTCTCGCGAGGACGCCCCCCACCCGAGGAAGACACGGCCCGTGACCCGCAGGACGGCGCCGCCGGTCAGGATCGACGAGGTTACGAACACGGCCGGAAGCCATGGAAACCCTTGCTCGAGCGCCGCACTGTCGACGAGCGACTTGCCGAAGAACGCAGTTACGCCTGGGAGCGCGCTCAGCAGCAGCCCGCCGACGCCGAACAGCACGCCCGCGACTCGAAGCTCGCGCCCCCGGCCGTGCAGGTCGAACTCGTCGACGGTGCCGAACCGGTGCAGGAGAACCCCGGCGAGCATGAACAGGGCACCCTTCGTGAGCCCGTGACCGATCACATACGTGGCCACGCCGGCGACGCCGTGGGCGGTGAGGAATCCGATCCCGCACACGAACACGCCGATGTGGCTGATCGTCGAGAACGCCAGCAGCCGCTTGAGGTGGCGTTGCGTGTAACACATGACCGCGCCCCACAGCGCGGTCACCGTCCCGAGCGCGACGAGAATCACACGGAGTTCGGCCGCGTGGGGACCGAGCGCGCCGGCGAAGATCGTCCAGTACAGCCGCGCGACTGCGTACACGCCAAGCTCGGCCATCACGCCGGAGAACAGGACGCAGACCGGGGTCGGCGCCACGGCATGCGCATCGGCGAGCCAGAAGTGCACGGGGACCGCCGCGGCCTTCGTCAGGAAGCCGGCGAACAGGAGCACCATCGCCACGATCACAAGTGCGTCGGCCCGGTGACCATCGAGGGTGGCGCCGATCTGCGCCATATTGAGCGCGCCGGTCCGGGCATACAGCAACGCCAGGCCGATGAAGATCGCGTATGCCCCCACGCTGTTGGTGATCGCGAAGTTGATCGCGCCCTGGATCGGCCCGCGCTCCTCGATCCGGTACGCGGTCAGCGCGTAGGCGACCGCGCCCATCAACTCGAAGAACACCAGCATGTTGAAAAGGTCGCCGGTCAGGCAGAAGCCGACCATCGCGGCCATGAACAGGAGCATGAGCGCGTGGAACAGGCCGTCGGCGTCGTCGAAGTAACGCCACGAGTAGATCAGCGCCGCGGTCACGAGCACCGCCGCGAGGGTCGCCATTCCGGCCCCGATCGGGTCGATCGAGAGCGAGATCCCGATCGTGACCGAGTGACTCGGGCGCCAGCCGCCCATCCAGTAGGCGAACGGATGATGGACCGCGCGGACGAGCAGGATCGCGCACAGTGTCACCACGGCCGCTGCCACGCCGGCGGCGGCCAGGTCGTTAACCATCCGCGGCGACCAGTGCCTTACCGCCACCAGCGCGGCGGCTCCGATCAACGGCACGACGACCGCGAGTGCAGTGACATGCATCGAGCGCTCGTCTCCCGAGCCCGCGCGCGCGTTAGTCGCGCAGCGCGCGAAGCTCTTGCGGGTCGATGCTTCCGAAGCGCTTGTGGGCTTGCACGGCCAGCGCGAGCAGCATCGCGCTGACGGTGGCCTCGATCACGATGTCGGTCAGCACGAGCACCTGCACGACCGGATCGACCGCCTTCGTCACCTGCGGGATGTCGGCAAAGATCGGAGCCCGCCCGCCGCTGGTGTAGCCGACCGCGAGCAACACCACATACGTGGCCGACTGGACCACGGTCAGCGACAGGATTGCGCACACGAGGTTGCGGGTCGAGACGATCCCGTACAGGCCCACGAGAAACAGCCACGCGGCCACGGCGTAGGGGAGGAAGCTCATCTCATCGATCGCCTTCGCGTCTGACAAGGATCGCCTGGTCGAAGAACTCGCTCCAGCCGACGAGGAAGGCTCCGCTCACCTCGAGCCCGACGGCGACACTCGCGACGTCGATCTGCCCGGCTGACAGCAGGTGCCCGGGGATCCCCAGTGGGAGGAAGTTCTTGAAGAACACTCCGGCGAACACGAGCCCACCAAGTCCGATCAGCGCGTAGCCCACGGCCCCGGCCGCGTCGCCGAGCTCGATGACCGTGTGGGGCGCGAGCGCCTTCATGCGCAGATAGCGACCCGAGAGGAACGCGACGAGGGGGCCGGTGGCCAGGATCACGCCGCCCTGAAAGCCTCCTCCCGGCGTGATCTGTCCGTGCACGACGATGTACACCCCGAGCGCAATGATGCTCGGGATCAGCCCGAGCGCGAGCGCCCGCAGCGCGGAACTGGCGCCGGCGAACTGGTGCTCGTCCCCCTCCTCCTGGCGCGGTCGTTCGTGCTCGTCCCTCATCTCACGCAGGATCAGCACGATCCCGAGCACCGAGGCGAACAGGATGAATTCCTCGCCGAGCGTGTCGAACGCCCGGAAGTCGAAGTTGAGGCCGGTCACGAGATCGGTGGCGTGTCGCTGGGCGACGCCGATGCCGTCGAGCACGCGGCCGTACACGCCCTGATAGTGACCGAACGCGGGAATGCCGCCGAGGCCGTAGACGAGCACCACGCCGAGCCCGGCGGCGCCGACGCCGAACAGGAGCAGCCGGGCCGTTCGGCTCGACGTTCCTCCTCCCGCCGGGCGCGCTCGTGCTCACGGATCTTGCGGAGCGCGAGCAGGAGCATGACCGGCAAGCCGACCGTCGAGACCACGATCTCGGAAAGCGCCACGTCGGGCGCCTGGAACACGAAGAACAGCATCGTCAGCGCCAGTCCGTAGATACTGAGCACGAGGGCCTGGCGGAGGGGATCCTTTGCCGCCACGACGGC